>NZ_JHZY01000002.1:0-1200000 GCF_000687915.1 Leeuwenhoekiella sp. MAR_2009_132 | reverse complement strand
GATGTATGCGTTGTTGGGTGCTCTGACCGCTACTAGTTTTCAGCGCACTGCTTAAGTAATTAGGTGAAAAATTTAAATCATTTGCAATTTGAATAACAGTGGGAATTCCATTCGCTAAAATTTCTGGATTATTAAAATAGTAGTTTAAACGTTCTTCCAATTTGATGAGGATTTGGTGATTGGTAATTTTCCTTGTAATAAATTGTCTTTCATAATAACGTTCAGCAAAATTCAATAAAAGCTCAATCTGCGAAATGATGATGTTCTGACTGAATTTATCAATATTAGATTGATATTCTCTTTGAATGTTTTTGAATAGTTCTACTAAATTATTTTCTTCTTTTTCTGATAAAAAAAGGGCTTCGTTAACGGCATAACCAAAGAAATCATACTTTTTAATGGATTTCGCTAAGGCTGTATTCCATAAAAAATCTGGGTGGATCAATAATAACCACCCAGAAGCTTTCACTTTTACATTTTGATTTATTTGAATGTTCAGGGTTTGCTGGGGTGCAACAAAAGACAACACCCCTTCGTCAAAATCATAATTTTGTTGTCCGTAATTGAACTTTTCGCTTACATTTCGTTTCAAACCAATGGAATAAAAATCCTGCACCCATTTAATTTCATTGGCATCTGTTGGATAGTTCACTTTACTATAATCTACCAGACTAATTAATGGGTGCTCTGGTTTAGTTAAATTACTATAACTATGAAATTCACCAAGAGATTTAAATCGAAATATTGTTTTCATTCTTTAAAATTAATAATTAGTTTTCTTTGTAAAGCACCATACCTGCGTGATATAGAATTCCGTTTTTAAAATCTCCATCAGCTGTAAAACCCTTGTCATCTTTATAATCAATATGATTATCGGTTATGTTATAATCTCCTTGATAAGCACTTTTTCTAGTACCTCTTGCTTCATCATATCGTTTATTGGGCAATAATTCGTGGCGAATATTGCCGTCTTTTGTAACCCACATTCCAATATATTCTTTTGATGCTTCGATTTTTTCTTGTTCCATAAACTAATTGGTAAAACCTGTTGATGTTCCTAAAATTTGGTTTGCTTTCATCGCTTTTTGGACGGTTTCAATTTTTAGATTTGCATAATGGTATGCATCTTCTCCCATAAAGAAATGTACAGGAGGATTTTCTTGTTGACTTAAAGCGATAAATGCGTCTGCTGCCTTTTCTGGGTCATTGGGTTGATTGCCATTGATATCATTTATATGGGCTTGTTCCATTTCCCTAGCAGCTTTGTAATCTTCAATGCGATTAACTGGAGTTTGAACCGAGCCTTCTGATAAAAAATTTGTTCTAAAATAACCAGGGTACACTAAAGTGGTGTTCACTCCAAATGGCTTCATTTCTTCTGCCAAAGCTTCTGTAAATCCAGCTACTGCAAATTTAGTAGAACAATAAATACCAAAACCTGCAAAGTTTCCGGTATAGCCACCTATTGAAGAAATGTTAAAAACATGTCCTGATTTTTGCTTTCGTAAGTATTGAGAAGCATTTCGAATCACATTTAGAGAGCCAAATACATTCACCTTAAAATTAGTCTCTACTTCCTTTTCAGAAAGTTCTTCTAAAGTTCCAATTTGACTATAGCCCGCATTGTTAACCAGAACATCAATGCTACCAAAATGACTGATGGTAGCATCTATACCTTCTTTAACGTTTTGGTTATTGGTCAGATCCATTTCGATAGATAAGAAATTTTCATTTTCTTCTCCAATTTCTTCAATAAGGGATTTCTTACTTCTTGAAGTAGCAGCTACCCTAAAACCTTGAGCGAGTAATTTTCTAGTTAGTGTTAACCCCAGGCCTTTGGAAGCTCCTGTAACAAACCATACTTTTTTTGTATTCATTTTTCTTTAGATTTAAATTAGGATACAAAGTTGGTTTAATGGATAAGTATTTACTTTTCCATATCTAAGAAGAGCATAGTCAAATCTACTTTTGGGTTGAGCTTGAGTTTATATTAACAATAACGGTCTAGATTAAGGCAAGTAGCGTGGAGTAGGGACGCTTTCTTGTCGGCTTAGTTGTTTGTTTCTTGGTATCTTAAATAACACTTTTCATCAGAATGCCCACTATTTGCACTTGACCGATGTTGTGGTGTGTTTTAATCCGCTACATATTTCGTTAAATCGTTTGCCCGCCTGAAATTTCAATTCGTTTAGCATTTATCCATTCTGCATCTTCTGTACATAAAAAAGCCACTACAGCACCAAAATCGGTTTCAATTGCTCCAGGTGCAATTACGTTTGTTCTATTTAGCCAACTCCATAAGCATTACAGAAAGCTCGTTGGGCATGGTAATCATGGCATCATGACCTGTATTCAATGTTAAATATTTCCAACCTGGTTCATTTTTGAGCTTGTCACTTCTATCTTTTAAAACCGAAAGTTGAGGATTTTTACAGGCGATGTAAACCATTGGGAGCCCGTTGCCAAAAGCGTGCTGTAGCTGTAATGGTTGGCCAAAGGTCATATAAGGTTGAGGGGTTAACCTTGCATTGACCCATTCAACCTTTTCAATATCAGAAACGCCAAAATATGTTGAAGATATAGGGTCGAAATGTTCCTTTTTGTCAAAAATTTTCTTCTTTTTGAGCTGTTCTGATCTAGGTTCTGAAGTTATCGGGCTCTCTCCATCATGTACGAGCATGGCATCCAGAAAGATCAATTTATTCAGTCTTTCAGGTATGCTATCGGCTACACCGGTAATTACAGAACCAGCATAGCTATGGCCCACTAAAACAACATTCTCCAAATCCTCCATCACTATCAAGCTAATGATGTCGAGGATATGGGTTTTCAAACTTATACTATCATTTAGATTATGCCTGTTCTCGCCCATACCACTCAAGCTGGGAGTATAAGTCGCAAAATTCTCCTTAATTAAATTTTCTTTGACGTCTTTCCAGCACCATCCGCCGTGCCATGCACCGTGTATTAGAACAAAGGTAGGATCATCGCTTTTTGATTGTGCAAAATTTATTTGAACAGTAAAGGCTAGGATTAAAAACAGAAGTACTCTCTTTGTATTTTTCATTATATTAGTTTTTGACAAAATTAGTTTTAACAAATAGAAAGGTCAATATCTCACCCGAAAGTGAGTTAGAAAGGCACACAGATAAAAGATACCATGGCGAGCGAACTCAAATTACAGTCGACAAATTATGAGAACTTGAAAATTTTGGCAGAATATTGCAATGTCAATAGTATTTTAAAAAGAATAGGCTTACGTTGGAAAATGCAGTTGTTATATTGTATCTCAGAAGAGGTCTACCAATTTAGCAAACTAAAGAAAGTTTTTCCGACTATATCCGATCAGGTACTGGCCAAACGAATCGCTGAATTGCAGGATGAGGGATTGATCTGCAAAAGTGAGATACCAGGCACCAACCCCCAACAATTGAAATATTCAGCTACCGATAAAGGTAAAGATCTTATTGAGATAATATTGGCACTAAACAGCTGGGGTGAAAAGTGGGAAAATTAAATGTGGTCAATAACACTAAATTGATTATAAGTTCAGTTTTTAAAATAGTGCTGTCAACTTATTTTGCAGTAGGTTTGAGTTCGATCTTATTAGTCAATATTTGAATGTCTGCATTTTCGGCAGTTGATTCTCATTTATCGCGTTAGGTTCTTGAATTCGGGACGGGTGCATTCAAGGTTCTAGCGCAACAAGTGTTACTATTATTAGGTTATTCAATTTACTTTTTTCTTTTTAAAAGTGCTTGATTTTTTGAACTCAAAAAATCACAAGGTTCTAGTTTTAAAGCTTCAATGGGAGTACTGTAATTAAGGATTTTCCTGGGTCTGTTATTAAGTGCTATCTGGATACTTTTGAGTTGTTTTTCTGATACCTTAGAAAAATCAGTTCCTTTAGGAAAATACCGTCTGATTAGGCCATTAGTATTCTCGTTTGTTCCGCGTTCCCAAGATGCGTATGGATGAGCAAAATAAACGGGCATTCCTGTCTGTTTAGTAAGTGTTGCGTGCTGAGCCATTTCTACGCCATTATCATAGGTAAGTGTCTTTGTAAGCTGTTTATCAAAAGCTTTGAACTCTTTTACAAATTGCTTTCTTACTGTAGCTGATTTACGATCTTTTAGTTTTACAATACAGGTGTATCTTGATTTTCTTTCTACGATAGTTCCTATAGCGCTTTTCTGTGCTTTTCCAATCACCAAATCACCTTCCCAGTGACCTATTTCCTGCCTGTTTTCAATGTGCAAGGGTCTTTGCTCAATACTTACCTGATCTTTGATTTTAGAGCCTCTTTTTGTACTTGCACAGGCTCTTCTTCGCAGTGATTTTTGATAGGGTAGGAGCTTGATAAGCTTCTTGTTTAGCCTTGCTTGTCTGTGTGAATAGATATGTGTATAAATAGCTTCATAGGAAATGGTCATCCCAGGATCTTTGGGATGATCTTTCTTAATCCTTCCTGCTATTTGTTCTGGAGACCACCCTTTTAAAAGTCCTTTATAGACATAGATTTTAAGTCTGGGAAGGGTGCTTATTTTATCCTTGTTTCTTTTGTTTAGATAGTCATCTTTGGCATTCCAATCCGATAGTGAAGCATCGTATTTATCTCCGGGTTTAATGATCCATTTCTTGATCTCACGGGTAATGGTAGATCTTGATCTGGAAAGCTTTTTTGCAATAAATGATTTAGACTTATTCTCTTCTAAAAGGGTCTGTAATATGACTCTCTCTTTTAGGCTTAATCGATTATAGTTTTTGATAGGCATACAACAAATCTAAAATTTTGATTTGTTGCGTTAAGTTCTTGAATTCGGGACGTTTTTATCAAATGTGCTACAACGGTTTCGGCTATGAGTAGTTGCGTGGTTTAGCGATTAACTTTTCAGGCAGAAACCAAGTTCGAAATTCAGCAGGAATTTCAAGGTAGACAAGAACAAGCCATTACTTATAGGCAATAGAGATTGTTGGCTACTGGCTTTATTGTTTCTATTTTCGGCTATCCTTTTTAAGCAATTGTGTCATATGTTTAATAGCATAAGCCAAAACATCTTCTTTCTCATTTACATAAACATCTGGTGCAATACCGTAAGGATCAATAGGGTTTTCTTTTATATCGGGCGCGCGATAGGAAGTAGGGAAGAATGCTGTAAAACATCCCAGATCTAAAGGAAATCCATTAAAGCCATCTACAACGCCAGCCGTATTTTCCCCGTAGACTACGACTTTATCGCTTTGATTCACACGGTATACAAAGGTTTCGCCAGAGCTATATACTTCTTCGTCAGTTAATACAATAACCTTTTTAGGGCCTGGGTAAATGGTGTCTGTAGCAAAGGTCCAGGATGTGTTTCCGGTTTCGGCTCCTTTAAAATATGCGGTTCCTTTATTTTTAATAAACATCTCATATTCTTCTTTCTCTTGTTTTGCATATTCTTCAACAGTTAAATCATTAGAGGCTGCAAATGCATTGATTAGATATTCGGTGTTATCCTCACTAAGCCAAAAGCCATTGGATGGTAAGGTGATAGGACCATCTAAGAGGTAGGGAAGAACCGGAAAATACGTCGCATCGCTTCCGCCGGTATTTCCGCGTATATCAACCACCATAAAATCAGATTCTAGAATCTTATCGTGGTTTGCTTTCATGATGCTATCTACATGATTTGGTTCTACCGAATAAAAATCGGGTAATCTTAGATACGGTATCTCATCGATGTAACTCAGATGAAATTCATCGTATTTGCGTTCTATCTCACTTGGATGTTTCTTGTTTTCAACCTCTGGCCACAGTTTTTCCCATTCGCCTATCTCTTGGATATTGAGTACGCCGATACTTATTTGATCTCCGGAGGTTTTCTGAGCGCTGTGATCACCCATCATATGGTTTATTTCATATGAGGTGCCAAAATTTGAATACAGTTCAAATTTAACCTGGCCTTTCTTCCAATTGGGATTACTACTTTCTAGCACTACGCCTACAAAATCGCGTTCTGTTTCACCGGTGTTTAGATCTGGTGTGATCGCCACCGTATAGCTGCCTCTTTTCCAAATTCCTAAAAGTGGATTTAGATCGTACGCATTTTTTTTGTAATCTTCTTTGAATTGATTTTCATTTATCTCCAGTTGCTCGATAGAAGTTTCCCTTGTTGGGCTATCAGAAGCTATAATATACGTATGTCCATCTCTAAAGAATTCAAGATATTGCTCGAGCAACGTTTGACATGCAGTTAAATCAGTCGTTTGAATTGCTTTGTCCCTAATAATTTCTTTATGGGCGTTATATAAGGCTCTGTTGTCGTCTGTAACCTTGTAGATAAATAGCGAATAATTTTTCTCATAGGCGTCTGTAGCCTTGTCAAACGCTTCAATACACTGGCAATCCTGCGCTTGTAGAGAATAAATTCCGCCTAAAGCAAAAAAGGCAGTGAGTACCGATTTTAAAATTGTTTTCATTCTTGTAGTTGATTTTTTTTATTAATTCTTGCACTTTGCTTGTTCCCAGCGTCTGTTATAAAAACTGTGCGAGCTTGTAAGCGATGATTTTTCCGAGGTAATCAAGCATTGCAAAGACGCAAAAAGTTTCAATTCAAGAACTAATTTGGCATTGTTTTATATAATGTTGTGCGTAGTTATTTTTCGTTAAAATATTTGATTCCCTCTTGTATTTTGCCGTCTAAAAGTAAATTATCAAAATCGTCCTTTCCAGCAATTTTAATATCTGGAATTATTTTTTTATAGAATTTCCCATTTCTATCACAATCATAACCAACAGTTAATGCCATATATGCTCCAAAAGGTAGATTTCTTATAACATTCGATGTCGTCGCTCCATAAGTTTTTTCACCGATAAAAATAGTGTTTTCTCTTCCCTTGAAAGATAGTGCAGTTATTTCTCCAGAACTAGCTGTGGCAATATTAGTAATAACTGCAACTTTTACCTTATCTAATAGCTCTCCTTTAGGGTTTATATAAGATGATTTTTTAGAGTTATATTTGTAGTTACCCTCTGAGAGTTCTATTATGTCAGTTCTTTTTTTGTCAATATCAAGTACGCCCCAAACATCATTATCACCTAAAAAATCATATAATGCTAAAAGCATAGGCGTAACAGCACCACCTGTATTAAACCGTAAATCAATAATCCAACCTTTTATGGTCTTAGAATTTTTTAGCTCATTGATTTGATTATACATTGGTTGTGCTATTTTATGACTTTCTTTATCATTTAAAATATTTATACCTGGCATCAAAATATATCCATATTGATTATCAATTACCTTTACTTCGAAGTTTGGATTTGTTGCATATTTTTTCAACCATTTCTCACTAAAATCAGAAGAAGTTGGACCTTTATTGGAATCTTTGTAAATATTTTCTTCAAAATGCACAGAGCAATGGGAGGCGTTGAGTTTATCAAAAAGGAAAGTTACTTCATCAAGTGAATTTTTAAAACCTTTAGAATCATAAAGCCTTTCGTTTAATTCAGTTTCTATTTGAGTCCAATCTACTTGGTCTTTAAAGAAATATTCAGCTTTCATAATCGAAACTAATTCGTCATAAAACGTAGCAATACTATCTTTACTTTTTAGGTTATTTTGAGCGGTTATATTAACCGAAAAAAAAAGTAAACAAATAATTATAAAGATTTTTTTCATTTTGAATTTTTAAATTAGCCTTATATAATAAAGACGTAAAATTTTCATAAAAGGTTGCCTCGCTAATAATTTTTATAAGTCAATTTTTGAGTGCGGGCAGGATTTTTTTAATTGCGTACAACGGTTTTTATTTGCTAAATAGTGGCGTGTTTTAAGCACCTAGCTTAACAAATACAAGCTGAATAGAAAATCCACGAGGATTTTCGTAAGTAGGCTTGCACCAGCAATTTTTTATATACAACTTAAGTTTGATTCTCTTTAAATTGATAGTATAATCAGAAAGAACAAAGAGAGGATTAAGGTTACTATATACGGTGAAGCTTACGACTTCGACAACATTGATAATCCCCTCTCTTTTACTACTTCAAGCACGTTCAGTTCTGTGAGGTTAGACCTCGTTTTCAAGTTGTTGTGATTAAGGTAGTATGCTCTTTCATAAAATCAGTTCTTATGAATAAATATAAAGAAACTTTTGGAGTTGATATCAGTAAGGATGTATATGGTAGTGAATGTGGTCATTCTCAATTTAAGAATGATGAGAAGGGATTTAAATTATTTGTCAAAACATTAGCTGCAGACTCTTTGGTAGTTATGGAAGCCACCGGCTATTACCACTATCGACTTGCACAGTTTCTTTACAAAAATGGTATTACTGTATCTGTAGTAAACCCTTTGTCAGTCAAGCGTTTCATATAGATGAAACTAGCTAAGGTAAAGACCGATAAGAGCGATTCCAAAGCTATTTGTAATTATGTGTTGTCTAACGAAGTCCCATTGTATAATGCTCTTAGCGATGTACAGGCAGAATGCCTGCAGCTGTTCAGGCTTATGGATAGTTACCTAAAGAAGCGCACGGCCACAAAGAATAAACTTCATGGAGAAGAAGTACTTGGCCTCCCTTCGAAGTATGTTTACAGGTCTTTAAAGCGTGATCTCAAACATTTAAACAAAGAGGTAAAAGGGATCGAAGATCGTCTGCTAGAGCTTGTAAAACAGGATCAACAGCAGCAACTAACTTTACTAACCAGTATACCTGGAATAGGGATCAAGACGGCTTTGTTTTTAGTTGTGATAACAGATGGCTTCTCTAAGTTTGACAAGGCTTCACAGCTGTGCAGTTATGTAGGGATCACCCCAACGATACGGGAATCGGGGAGTAGTGTAAGGGGTAGAAGTAGGATTAGTAAAGTGGGTGACAAGAAACTCAGAAATCTGTTGTTTTTATGTGCGTTTAATGCTTGTAAACACAACAAGGGCTGCAGGGAAATCTATGAACGAATAGTAGCCAAGGGCAAGAGTAAGAAACTGGCATTGATCGCGGTAGCTAATACCCTTTTAAAACAGGCCTTTGCCATTGCTATATCTGGATTACCCTACGATGAAAATTATGTATCTGTTCTAGCCAAAGGATAGGTCAAAAAAGGAATAAATGAAAAAGTTAAGATCTGTAGTTACAGATTTTAGCAAAGGATAAATAGGTCTACAAATTTAATGTAGAAAAGAGTTGTTTTTTACCTCAGTTCTTTGTTGGCAGTAGTTTTTTATTCCGTTTAATAGGGTTCAAATTTTCCATTTTTAGGAAATCCGTGATAATAAACGACTTCTATTTCAAAAGCTGACGCTCCGTTCCAACGTTTAAAATCATTCCATTTCAGCGAGTCTAATATTTTGTCCGATTTAGATAATACCAATGAATCCAATTCCGATAATTTTTGATACGCAATCTGGGCATCCATTTCTTTTGGTATTTCGCCATAAAATAATCGATAGACCGAATTCTTGTTCTTTTTCGTAAGCTTATTAATTCCGTCTGAATACAAACTGTAATAAACAGAATCCGCAACTTTTATTATTATTCGTTTTTTATAGTTTTCGTCATTCAAGTCTGTTTGCACATAGTATTTCAAAGTTCCGTGATCCGATTTGTCTCTTTTAATCAGCCCTTTATTTGTCGAGCAAGAAATTATTAAAGCGATTATTGGAAATAGCAATATTTTTATTTGTGTGTGTTTCATTCAAATTACTGGCAACGTTCGGTATATGAAAAGTAGGGCAGAAATAAGCAATTACCTTTGAACAAAGCACAAGCCATATTTTTTGCATTTTGTGACTACTTTTTCTTTTTAGTTGCCAAATCAAAAAATATGGCGGACTTCCCAAATACACCTTAATACTCTAAAAATCAAAGATTTGACCTAATTTTTATATATATTGTTGCCATACGTTTTTTATTCCACGCTTTGAATTTCATTTGGTATTGGCGGCGGCGGTGGAGGAGGAATTTGCCTAAAATAATCGAAAATAAACCTTAATTGAAGTGTGTCTTTTACTTCGCTATTAACCTCGTCAAATATTCGTGTTAGATTTATTAAACATTGTTTTAGGACGTATGCAGTTTTGTTGGTGTCTAAGGTAATTTCGACACCAGCACGTTCTGGGGAATCAGGATAACGAAAATCTTTTCCATTGTTTGTATAGTGTCGTTTGAGTACCCATTTTAGTGCGCTTATTGGATATCCATCGTCAATGAGGATTGAATCAGATGTAATACTTAAAATACTTCGTTCTTTGATTAATCCGTTGCCACGAACGTAAGGGATTATTTTTTTTAAAATTCCACCATCTTTAAATTCAATAATTGACCTTGTATCGTGGTATTGATTTTTGCTGATCCAATTGGTAAGATCTTTAAAATCCATATTTGATTTGTCCAAGTCCATTTTTTCAATCGAATCTTGTGGTGAAACCGGATATGTTGGATAAAATCGAATTTCGGTCGTCTTTTCCTGACAACTGATTATTAAAAGGATTATTAATATGAGTAAGATTTTTTTCAAAATGTATGGCAACGGTCTCGGTTAACACAAGTTGCGGGAGTAGGGACGCGAACTTGTCGGCTTAGTTGTTTTCTTGTTAGGATACTAAATTACACTTTTCCGATAAAACCCGTTATTTGTGATAACCGTTGTTGGCAACTGTATTTATTGTTCTTCATATTTTTTTATGTTCCTTGTCAGTTTTATCTCTCTCTCCGCTATAGGTTTTTTATGTATTTATTATTCAGAATCTATCTTCCATCTTTTCTGAATTTAATTTGACCTGTAATTGTCCAAATTAAGCCCGCTCCGACAAGAATACCTGAAATAAAATCTAAACCACTATTATCATATATGTACATTATTGTTAATCCAGTTATTAATAACAACAATCCTAAAATCCTAATTTTATTCATCAATTATAAATCACTTTTTATGTAAGGAATATATAGAGTTCCTTTCCGTTATATTTTTTACGTTTTATTCAAATATCATCTCAAAGGAAGACAATAAAATTTTATTTTAAAGTTTTGAATATGCTTTTCTATCCTTTTTAATTTGAGAATACAAGCCGCCGATTATTATGATTGATATAATCATTATTGTAGTTTTTCCATTTTTTTCTGGGTATAAAAGGAAGCTACCTATTATCCATAAACTAATGGAAATCAAAATTATGGCTAATGTTTTTTTAGATATTTTTTTCATAATTAATTGTTTTCATTTTATAAATATTGTTGCCAACGCTTAGGGTATAAGTCGTTGCGGAATCTGTCCGCAGGACAATTCCGCGCTACTCGAAGATAGTAAAATGGTTGATTTTTCGGCAGAAAAATCCGAAGCAATGCCTTATACCCTCTGTTACTGCACGTTTTCATTGACAGCGAGCCAGAATTTGCAAGAAGGCCAAGAAAGAAAAAAGCGAGGTTAACCCGTATTTTTACAGCCGAATCCCTCAACGAGTCTACGCTTTTTTTACACCGAGCGAGCCAGGATATCTAGAAAACTTACAGAAAATTTGGCGTGAAAAATTCCGTCGACAAGCTCTAGTAGATTTACTTTAAAAGCGGAAATAACGAATAGATTTTAATAAGCACCGACTTTAAACTGTCCGTTTTTTGAGACCTTATCTTTGGGATTAGAAGGAATTAGCAGGAGGGAAGTGGCTTTAATTTCTAGCCGATCAAATGTGTAGTAACGGTCGAGTATATGAAAAGTTGCGCTAAAAAAGGGCGCTATCCATTCGGTTAAACTCGAGCAGAATTTTTAAATTTATCTTTCTTTTCTCAAATAGCCAAATTTGAAAATTTGGCGATCTCAAAAAAGTGCTCGAACCTTCGTTTTATCAATCATTTGCGCTATTTTTTATATACATTGTTACAGGCAGTTCTTTATCATATTTTTTTGGTGGAACTGTTCCATAAACTTTTTTTAAATAAGCTAATGGTGGAAGTCCAACAGTTTCTCTCAGACTATCGACCTTCGCTATTTCGTCAATTGGGAATTGATCATAATTGTTCCAATAGGTGCCATAAATTTGATTACCATTTCCAACGAACATTGAATGCTCGTCACTGAACCTTGCCCAAAAACTTTTTCGCAGCTCGCCTTTTTCTATCTTTTTATTTATATAAGGTCTGAAATAGTTCCAAATATAATTATCTTCTCGGTGATACCCTCTTTGATGCCAAAGAAGTAACCATTGCTTTTCTTGCCAGCCATATTCCTTATTGATTTCAATCAGTCGTGTCATATTTAATGAGTCAACCTCTTGCATTTTCTCTGTCGAATAATCTCCAGTTCTTACTTCTTGGTCTTTTGTTATTAAATTCTCAACTTCATAATAAATCTCTGGATGTTCGAGATTGTCAAAGAAGACTTTTTTGTATTTATTGTAATCTTTCTTAATTTTTTTAAATAATTCTTTGTTTCTGAAACTATTAAATTCTTCAAATCTTAGAAAGTAACTTTCTGATGCATTTGTTTTTTCGATTGCATCAATTAAAAGTTGCTCAGCCTTATCATCTTGACCTAAATTCAACGCAGCCGCTGTAGCATAAAAGTAGTCGTTTGTTGATTCGTCAGGGATAATTTTAAAAGCATCTTGGAAATTGGATAGAGCAAGTTGATATTCATCATCTTTGTAATGCAACATTCCGCTCCACTTTAGCTTATCGTACCTTTCTAAATCACTACTTTTCTTATTTACTATTTCCGCCTTTTGTCTTTCGTTTTTACAGCTTGTTAGTAGTAAAACTCCAATAATAATTAGCATTCTCATAAGTTTGGTTTGAATTGCCTGTAACGGTCTTGTATATGGCTCGTAGCGTGAAATAATCGATTATTTTCGGATTAAGCACGAGCCAAATTTTTAAATTTTTCTTATTATTTTTTCTCAATAAGCCAAATTAAAAAATTTGGCGGACTAGCAAATATGCTTTAACTTCTATTAAGCAACTGACTAGCTATGAGATATATACGTTGTTGTGCGCAGTTATTTACCACTCATTTCTTCCAGCCACAACTTCTCCATAATAGTAATCATCGTTCAGTTTGTATAGACTTGTTTTAGGTAATAACATTCCAGTTAATTCCATCCAATCCATTTCTGCTCCATTTTCTTTTTCTGCTTTCTTTTTGTAGAAATATAAGGTAGTAAGTAATAAACCACCAATAGCGTTAAAAGTATTTTTAAAATTCGCTCGTTCAAAGAATTCAGTTCGATGATGTTTGATTTTGTTATTAGCAGTCCACCAAATAGGATGATTATTTGCTTCTTTCCATTCGCTCCAAGGTTTGCTATTCATTCCGAATCTCGGTATGTAAACGTTCTCATTATTAAATTCCGGAATTCTCTCATTAATTATGGCTTTATATCCACCGATAGAGTCAGCAGTAGAGTTTTCATCTACGAGTTTACACAAGTCTTTCATAATAACATCAACTTCTTGTGTTGCTGTCATTAAAAGTCGAGCTAATTCAATCGAAAAAGTATTGTTGTTCGATTCAGTAAATTCTATATATCTGGATAAATTCTCAAAATCTCTTTCAATAGATAAGAAGTAATTCCAATGAATATTTGACTGCTGATAATGAATTCCCATAAGTTTGTCTTATACTGAAATAGGTTGACCAGTTGTCGGTTTACTATTTTGTTTTTATTGAGTTACTAATATCGGTATTTTTCTGTATTGTCTGTAATTATGATTTTGATTACTGTGAGCAAATTCCGGAGTTCTAAACTCCAGGCTGTAATGCATTCGTTTTGAGTTATAGATTTTGACTGCTTTTTTAACCATTTTCTGAGCTAATTTCAGACTCACAATTGTTTTACCCAATCCAAATTCCTGTTTTAATATTCCGTTTATTCGTTCGGCTACGGCATTCTCATAAGGGTCGTATTGCTGAGTCATACTGATGTTGATTCCGTTTCTCTCTGCGAAGTTAGTATAGGTAGGGTTACAGTATTGCAAACCGCGGTCGGAGTGATGAATTAGCTTTTGGTCTGGATATTCTCGTTGTGCTAAGGCCATTCGTAATGCATCGATGCAAAGACTTGTTTTCATATGATCATCAATTTTATAACCCATTATTTTTTTAGAATAGGCATCTGTTACCAGTGCCAGATATGCATTACCACCATCTGTTTTGATATAGGTGATATCACTTACCCACAGCTGCTCTGCAGCTTGGGGAATGAAGTCTTTAACTAAATTAGGATATTTATAAAAGTGATGTTTAGAGTTTGTTGTGATATGTGCTCTTTTGGTTCTGGGTATGAGCAGTCGATGTCTTCTAAGAAGTGAATAGAAGCGATCTCTGCCCATTTTAATATTCTTTTCAACAAGAGCCGGTTTGATTGATTTATATAGTTTTAAACCGCCTGTTTTGGGCATTTCTTTTCTGACCTGTTCAATAAGATCAAGAATTGCCAGTTCTTGCTTGTTGGACTTTTGATGTGTTGCCAGACGCTTGTAAAAAGCTTGTTTAGATATCCCGAAACATTGATAAACCCATTTCATTTTAAAAGGTCTCTTTTGCGTTTTTCTATCTCTTTGGCCAATGCTTCGGGCAAATGCTTTTTTGCTAGATCAAGTCCTGATAAGTTCTCGAGATTAGCGATGTAATCCCTTTGAAACTCTTTTACAAACTCCAGTTCTTTAATTTTATCTTTTAGCTTTTTGATTTCATCTTGTTTACTCATACCACGTTTCTTTTGTTCTAAGGTACTGTATTTTTTTAGCCAATAGTCAATAGAAGATCTTGAAACGTTGTAGGATTTAGCAGCATAATTAACGGAGATCTGACCATTTTGGATTTGGTCAATGATCATTAGTTTGAGTTCAAAGCTTACTTTTTGATACTGTTTTTTTGGGCAGGGAGGTTTGTTGTCTTTCATCTTGATCCTGAATTAAATGATTGATTTTTAGTCAACCTATTTCAGGAAATGACGGTTTTTTTAATTGCGCACAACGGTCTTGTATATGAAAAGTAGCAGATTTGTATGTGCAATTTTTCAGTTGAAAACAAAGATAGCAGAAAAGAACCAAACTTTTAGTTTAGCTCTTAACTGCTATTTTTTATATACGTTGTTACCCACTGGCTTTATTCCGTTCTGCTTTTCAATTCCGATATTTTCTTAAATGTTCGGATTGAGCGTTGGCAAGACATACTCTTTTGCAATTTTTGATGGCGTGGTGGCTTTGAGCGAATTGCAAATGTGTATGGCTTTTAGTAGGGATTAACTTGCACAACAACTCAATTTAGAAACATCTTTTCCAAAAGTAATTGCTGCTAATTTGATTCCTTCTCCAAGTGTCAAATATGGATAAAAACTTTCAGCCAAATCTTTTACTGTAATTCCAAATTTAATAGCCATACTTAATTGTTGGATGAGTTCACCACCTTCTGGTGCTATTACTCTTGCTCCAATTAATTTATCCGTTTCCGTATTACGAATCAACTTTATAAATCCTCTGGTATCTTGTGCAGCTAAAGCTCTTGGTACATGTGTTAGATCTAATTTTGATACTTCAAAAGGAATGCCTCTTGATTCAGCTTCAATTTCATCCATACCTGCTCCCGCAATTTGAGGGTCTGTAAATACTACCCAAGGTAATGATGCATAATCTACACTTTGTTTTGATAATGAAAATGCATTATTAACGGCTGTACTGCCTTCGGTTGCTGCTGTATACACAAATGGCGGTGTATTAGTGACATCACCAGCTGCATAAATATTGGAAATATTAGTTTCCATTTTTTCATTAACCACAATATGCCCTCTTTCTGATAATTTTAGGTCTATTTTTTTTAGACCTAATTTAGACGTGTTTGGCGTGGTTCCTGTAGCAACAACAATATGTCCTTTTTCAACAATTTGTGTTGTAGAACCATCAGGACAGTTACAATGAATAATAGTATTGTTGCCCTCTTTTTCAAATTTAAAGGCTCTAAAATTTGGAAGAATTTCAATGCCTTCACTTTTCATTTGTTCAACTAAAACACCAGTAATGTCTTCGGTTTGACTTCGTAAAGGCCTATCGGTAAATTCTATGATGCGCACTTTTACACCTAAACGATTATAGGCCATTGCTATTTCCAACCCTATGTAACCTGCGCCCATAATGGTTAGGCTTTCTGGTTTTTCTTCTAAATCGAACAAAGACACATTAGTTAAATACCCAACTTCATTTAATCCTTCGATATTAGGTATGTTGGTGGTTGCTCCCGTGGCTATTATAATATTGGTTGCAGTGAACTTGTCTTTTCCATCTACAAGAATGGTTTTAGTATCCACAAACTCTGCCCATCCCTTGAGCATGGTCAAGCCTTTAAAATCACTGACCACATCCATATATTTTTGTTGTTGTAATGCAGCAACTAAAGCTTTTTTATCCTTGATAACTTGTGCGAAATCAATGTCAACGCCTTTTGGTTTTATTCCTGCAAAATTAGAATGTGTAGCGTGGTAAGCTGTTTCGGCAGCTCGAATTAGATTTTTAGAAGGTACACAACCTACATTAACACAAGTGCCACCAAAATCTAAACCACCATTTACCATAAGCGTGGTAAGCCCTAAACTTTCGGCTTTTATGGCTGCTGAAAATGCAGCAGAACCACCTCCAATTACGATTAAATCGAATTGATTTTTTCCTTTGTTGGACGCTTTATCTGTCGTGCTATCCGAAATTGAATCACAACAATCCTCTTTTTCATTGCCTTTAACAACCGTATACTTACCAATGCTATTTACAGCGTTAATCAATTCCTCTTTATTCAACTTGGCAGTATCAAAAGTAAATTCTCCTTTACCAGTTTCGTGGTTCACAGAACTGATTAGAATACCATCTTTTTTATTGATATCCTTTTCGATATGTAATGAACAGCCACTACAGGTCATTCCTTCTATCTGTAATGAAACAGTTTCTGTTTTTTGAGATAACTCGTTTTTCTTTTTAAATAAATTCTTCATATTAAAAATGATTTGTTTTTATGTGGTGCTTAATAAATATAGGTGATTATTTTTAACAACATTTTAAGCCAATTTTATTCGATTCAAATAAATCTTCCATGGTTAATATCTTGCCATTTACATTGCTGTCAAGCCATTGTTTTGCGGTTTGTTCGCTTGCAAAAAAAAAGACGTGATTGCAAAAGGAACCTCTGATATTGCAAGAGTCCATTTTTTCAATCAAAGAGAGAAATATTGGATATGGATTAGATGATATCAAATGATCGCATTCAATATTCAACTCAATTATAGAATTGTCAATTGGGTCTTGAGATATAATTTGGGACGAAACATCCAGCCATTCGGTAAACAATATAGCGTCTAATGCACACCAAGTATAAAGTGTTTTGCCTTGCACTATAAACTTGTGGTTGGTAGGTGTAATCGACAAACCAGAAAAGGCTGTAATTTGGTTATTTTCATTTAGCTCTCCTAATAATTCCAACAGTGAATCAGCTTTCTCTTTAGTTGCATCGATAAGTGCATAAAATGTTGTTTTTGGCAGTGGATTGCCTTTAAGTAATTCCCTTTGGACATTCACGATAAAATTATTATCATCAAGTTGAATTTCAGATAACATGGTGTTTAATTGTTTGCCCAAATATTGCTTTGCTGTTTTCATTTTGTATATAATTTAGATTATGTTTATTTCATTTTCCGCACGAAGAAAATGCTGATCATTTTAACAAGTCGTACCTTGTCTGTTCTTTAAACTTAATGCCTTCAAATCGAAATAAGTAATACCAATATCACCGATGTCTTCTAAATTGAAAATGTCGTTGACCAATTCCGTATGGTTATCAAGATGAGTGCCTATAAGTGGAAATTGATTGCTAAAATTTTCCGTGAAAAGTATGTACTCATTTGAGCTAATTTTGTTTTTAAGAAGCCGATGTGCTATTATTAAATCTTTACCAAAGAGTTTACAATAGTCTTTTACCATTACAGAGCCAAGTTGTCCAAAATGAAGCACAAATTTTAGTGAAAGGTTATATAGATTTTGGCAAGACTCACACATACATTTCGATCGTTTAAATTCATCTATTCTTTGATGAAATTTGTCGAACATCAATTGACATTGACTAATTATTTCCGCTGCGGAAAATGGAAAATCATAACTGTAAAATAAAATAGCATCGCCTTCAATTTCAGAAATTTTAAATTTCAGGGAATTGTTTTCCAATAAGGATTCCAACAGCAATGCAATTTTATCTTGGCTATGTTCTATATTACACGAAGCAACGTACTTTGTGAATCCGCTGATGTCCGGAATAAGAATTAGAGATTGTTTATTTGTGTGACAAACTTCCATTTTGGCGAAATGTTTTAATTTATTTAAAAGTTAAATGACTATACCGATAAAGTTTAATTGAAAGACTGGCTACATAAGCTTCAATTCTTAACCATCGTTTATTTGCCTCATTCAAATTAATTTTTAGCAGTATTATTGTTTAAAAATGGCAATTCGGCTTTGTTAGAAGCCAAATCGAAATCTTTTGTAACGTAAAACGATGCCGTAAAAGTGTTTCCCAGTTGTGTGCCATTATAATATCTGTAAACAGGGATATCAACAAGCAGTGAAAAATTCCATTTTTCTATTGAATAATTTAACTGCGGTGACAGGAAAACCAAATGACCTCCTGTGGCATCGAGCTTTCTGTCTTCAAACGCATCTTTTCCTCTAAATTCGTGTCTTATCTGGGCAATTCCCGTATAATTGGATTGTTCCAAATTATAAGAAAAAAAGAATGCTGAAATCAATGCGGGTCCAAATTTATAATCTTTATAATCTTTGTAATTAATCTCTATTCTATTAATTAAGAATAATTGAATGCCATTAATGGGATAGCCTTTGTATAAAAAAGATTGACCAATAATTCCCAATGCGTGTGATGATGTTTGAACATCCCTTGGCAATACTACATTGTTTTCTCTTGCATAATCTAAAATAAAAGGGAACTTAACACCTGTTGAAATAGTCCACTCAAAAGGATTGGTTAAATTTGCTAAAACATTATACTTTGCCGAAATTATACCATTGCTAATGCCTTGGTTTTTGATGTTTACATCAGATTGAAAATCATAAATTTGTGTTTTATCTAAATAATACCCAAACTCTGTTTCTACTGTGAGCTTATTAAATAGTCCATAAGACAAAATAGTTCCAGCATATTGATAACTAGCCCTTTTTACGAGATTAAATTTAGACTTATCATTACCAGATAAATAGCCCGCAGATTCACTATAACTAAAATAAGAAGTGAATCGAAAATTATTCTTTTCAAGTATACCAATATTTGTACTACCTCCAACAGGTATTCCTGCGGAACAACATTGAGCATTGACACTTTGGTACATAAACAATAAACTTATAAGTATAAAAATTAATTTCTTCATTTAATTAACTGTAATAGTCACTAAAAACTAACTTCAATAGTCACTGATTTGTGCTTCCAAGTATTCAGACTATCTCTAATAGAGCATGTTATAGTATTGCTCCCCGAACAACAAATGGCAGCTGTATAAGTTATTTGCTCACCGCTACCAACAATATCACCAAGGCTGGCAGACCAATAATACTCAAGTCCTTCTCCTGTAGCAGTTGCTGTAATAAGTGTACTCTCCCCAGTAGGTAAGGTTGTTTCATCTGCTATTAAGCTTGTATATTCAATTGTTGAGTTTGGGTTATCATCCCCGTTATCATTTCCATTTTCATCAATAGCTTGTTCTTGAATCTGTTCGTCATCATAAATTGTACAACCAACAGTGAAAGCTGATACTAACGTTATGACTACGAATAAGATTATTAATTTTTTCATGATTTTTAGATTTAGATTAACATTATCTATTATCATTTTTGGTTTCAAAACCTATTTTCTTTTTAAATTTTATAACTAATTTTTCTTTAGGTTTAAGAAACTCTTCAATAATTTTCTTACAATCACTAATAGGCTGTCCAATTAGTTTATCTATCAGTTCCTGTGGCGGATTTTGCAATTCGCAATCGCCAATCTCTATGCAACAATCCAAGTGGTCCGGATTGAAAACTTCCTTCTTTGACTGTTTCATTAGAACAATTATTTAATTAAATACTTAAATACAGTTTGAAAAAAATTGAGGTATTATACCCCAACTTTTTTTGCGACTTTAGTTTCCCTAGCTTTTTGGCTCCATCAAACTTGCCTTATAAGGTGTTTTATTAATGGCTTCAATAATGGCTTCTACTGTAGTTAACTTTGGATTGAAAGTCACAACCGCTCTATCCTCTTTATACTCGACCAACGGTTCTATAACTCCCTCTACTTTTTCTAAAGCCTTCATTACATGGTTTGAACAAGACATACAAGTCATGCCTGTAACTTTTAAAGTAACTGTTTTAGTTTCTTGCATATTGATATTGGCTTTCTCTACCTTTTTGTCATTTTTCGGCAAACAACACGATTGTGCTTGTGCATTAAATGAAAATAATAAAAGGAATAATCCTGATATAACTAATAATTTTTTCATAAGATTTATTTTTATTTATTAATAACTTTATAACCCGTTGAATTTATAGCTTTTTCTATATCTTCTTTAGATGTTTTTGTATTGTCAAACTCCACTTCGGCATTAGCTTTCTCATAAGAAGCAGCTACATTAACAATACCTTCTAATTCGTTAACAGCGTGCTTAACGTGTTCTTCACAAGAAGCGCAAGTCATACCTTTTACATCAAAATTTACAGTTTGAATGTCTGATTGATTTACGACAATAACCTCTTTTTTGTTATCTGGATAAAATATATGAGAATAATAAGGAAAGCTAATTGAAATAGCTGCAAACAATGTAATGCCTATTAAAAAGCCTTTGGTTTGATACCATTTTGGTTTTGCATCAACTTCGCAACAGTCATCGGCTTTTTTGGGTTTTAAGTAAGCATACCAAGCATAGCCAATAGCTATTACAGCTAAACCTATTAAATAGGGTCTAAAAGGTTCCATCCAAGATAGTGCAGATGCACTTCCTCCAACGCCAGCTATTAATGCTATAACAGGTGGTATGCAACAAGATGATGCTGCTACAGCAGCAAATAAACCTGTGTATGCTGCATTTTTTGATGTTTTTTCTGTTTTCATTTCTTTATAAATTATGCTGTTTTTCTAATTAATTCGATAGATTTAAAAATGCTAATAAATATCTCTGTTTCATCTTTATTTAATGAATAATAAAGTGTTTGACCATCTCGTCTTGAATTGATTATTCCTGCATCTTTGATTTTACGTATATGTTGTGAGATCGCAGGAACACTCATTTTTAGTATATCAGCTAAATCACAAGGACATAGTTCATTTTCTAAATTCAATAAATAAAGAATTCTCAATCTTACATCGCTTCCTGCAATTGATAAAAGTTTTGTCATTTTTTGAAAACTCCCTTCCATATTATCCAATGCCTCCATACAGTTTTGTAACTGCTTATGGTTGGCTTCCGCTCTTGTACAGGTTATTTCTAATTTCATTTGTGTATATATTTTTATTAAAGTTATTTGCTTTGTCGTACAAACATATAATTAATTACGTATATAAGCAAATACTTAAATACATAATTACGAATTTTGGGAAAGTTTTAGCTCTTTTGGTTTTTAGAGCGTTGGATTTATGTGTTGGGAAAAACCGAAAGTGCTAAAATATGCGGCTGGTTTTCAGCTTGTGGGTAACGGTATTGTATAACAATCAGTTGCGGATTGGTTGAAAACTAAGATAGCTAAAATTATCGACTTTTATGCTTGCGCGGTTGTGTCCGCAGGACACAAAGCCGCAATTGTTGTTATACGTTGTTGTACGTAGTATTTTATAGCCTACCATAGAATTTACACCAGCTGTCGTGGAACTTCCCTGTTCTAATATTTAGTGCTTGAAGTTCGTGTAATTTTCCACCTCGGTCATCTAATTCTGGCGAATGAGAACAGTGAATATCATCATATAAGCAAACTAAAACATAATCTTGATCATCAATTGAAATTTCATATGGTGAATTTTCATTTTTTCTCTCTAATCTATTAAATCCGCTAAAACTGCTCTTAAAGTTTTTATTATCAGGATTTAACTCTTTAGTTTTCAATATTGGAGGTTCAATTTTGTACTTTATATTACAATAAAAGTCATATAAATTAATATAATCTATATTCGGACGAAAAGTTTTTCCTCTATGTTGAATTAAAATATATTCTTCACCAATAAATAAAGCTTTTGCAACCATTTCTGAATATATTAAATAATCAGTATTCTTAAAACTCCAATTAATATATTTTGGACTTATTCTTCCTATATTTTGATTTGAATTATTTTTTAAATAAAGTATTTTCTCAGTTTCTCTATTATATACTTCAAATTTTATACTCATAGTAAAATATTAGTCAGTTTTAATATTACGTACAACGTACGGATAACACAACAAGTTGTGTTATATCCATTTTAGTTAAAGTACTAATCTAAGGGATTTTTTATTGTTTTAAAAGTATTTGTGGCCACGTGCGTGTAAATTTCGGTGGTTTTGGTTGATTGATGTCCTAATAATACTTGTATCTGTCTCAGATCAACACCGGCTTCAAGTAGATGTGTAGCAAAGCTATGTCTCAACGTATGCGGGGTTACAGAAACCTTAATTCGAGCTTTTAAAGAAGCATTTTTTACAATATTGACAACGGCTTGTCCGCTATATTGACCTCCTCTTTGACCTTCAAAAAGATACTCTTTAGGTTTCCAGCTTTTATAATAGTTTCGCAAATCTAATAATGCATTCTGAGATAATAGGGTTAGCCTATCCTTACTTCCTTTAGCCTGTTTTACCCTTACAAGCATTCGTTTGCTGTCTATATCTTCAATCTTTAAATTCAATAACTCACTTCTTCGTAAACCAGAACCATAGATTAATTCTACAATACATTTATGTTTTAAATTATTAGTGTGAGCTATTAGAGATATGACTTCTTCTTTTGAAATGACTTGGGGGAGTTTATGTTCTTTTCTAGGACGTTCTATTTCATAAAATCGGTTGGGCATACCTAATACAACTTCATAATAAAACTTTATGGAGTTAATGACCTGATTGAGGTAGGAGTTTGACTTATCCTGACGAATGAGTCTTTGTAAGTACGCGCGAATATGCGTCTCATTTAACGCATGCAAATCTTTATCGTTGTGGTAATTTATAAAGTGTTCAAAAAAAAGCACATAGGTACGCACCGTATTTTTGGCATATCTCTTAAGTTCTAACTTGAGTAAGTATTCTTCAGGACAACGACGATAATTTTCAGGAAGCGTTCTCTTACGAAACCAATCCACATCTACTTTTTCATTACTTGTGTTAATAGGTTTATTGGTTAAAAACCGATTGTAATTGATCCAGGCAACTCCTTTAAACGTATTGTAGACTTGGGCTAGATTGTCTTTGGTATTGGGGATATAAGCTAAATTGTGTTTTGAACTCCATTTTGGTGTATCGAGGCTTTTTATAAGCGCTTGTATAACCTTATCTGGCGCAAACTTAATACCAATCATTTTCTGATCATTAATCATAAGATTGTATAGCGTAATATTTTTAGGCGAACTCATAATTCAATACTACAACGGAATCAGAATATAAGAGGTATATTAGTCGTATAATATACGTTTAGAGGTGCTTAATATGAAAATGTGTCCCGTTTGTGAATCTCCAATAAAAGGAAGATCAGATAAGAAGTTTTGTTCTACTAAATGCAAGTCGATTAATCAGTACGAAATTAGGCAGGAAAAAGAGATTTTTTACATGGAAGTAGACCGACAGCTGAAGACCAATCGTAAACTATTAAAAACCTATAACTATCAAGGATTTACTACGGTTCAAAAAGCAGCACTTTTAAATGATGGGTTTAATCCGAATTTTTTCACCCATTACTGGAAGAATTCAAAAGGGGACGTGTATCTATTTGTTTACGATTATGGATTCTTAGATCTTAAAAAGTCAGGTAAAGACAAATACCTTATTGTTCAGTGGCAGGAATATATGAGAAGGTAAGTAGTACTAATCACTCATCCCATTTCCACTACATTACACAAAAGCTTCATTGCGGGAAAAAAGATTCCCGACTAAGGTCTTGGACACAATTTCAAAGATTCCGTTTTCCATTTCACTTGACCGCTTTATCCCAATAAAAATTGAGAAGCGTCCAAACTCTATTTCAAGCTACACCTTTAAAGTCAAGTCCGCTTTAAATTCTACTAAACTAAAATGATCCTCAATCATAATCCGGTCAGCAATTTCCCTCTGCATTTCGCAAAAGCTTCATTACCGGAAAAGAGCTTCTCTAGGCAGATCTTGGACAAAACTTCAAAGCTTCCATTTTCCATTTCACTTGACCGCTTTATCCCAATAAAAATTGAGAAGCGGCCAAATTTCATTTTAAGCTACACCTTCAAAGTCAAGTCCGCTTTAAATTCTACTAATCTAAAATGATTCTCTACCGTAATCCCGGCAAGCACATTCCCACTACATTTCGCGAAAGCTTCATTACGGGAAAAGAGCTTCCCTAGGCAGGCCTTGGACACAATCTCCAATACGTTTATGTTACCCGTCCATAAACTTCTGGACAGGTAAGATGCGCTTCATTGTATCGTTAAATTGTAAATGAAGTCTGCTTTAGGGGGATTTTCATTTAGTATTTGTTCCCACTTCTTGAGTTTTAAAACTTCCCATCTCTCCCTTTGAATTCCCTCAAGGTAGCATCGCTATCCTTCTCTTTTTTTGAAAGCAAAATACCAATAGTTTGAAGTTAGACGGACAGCATAACCGCTTGCATACGCGCTTTTATATGTCCTACCTAATTCAAACTCTTGAAGATGTATCAGCAACAAAAAAAGGGAACAGCGATAGGCACTAAGGGAAGTAAATCAAAATAAAGCACTATGAACTCAATTCAAAACATCCAAAAAGAAGCGGGATCAAAACGATCTAAAACAAAAAAGGAAAACGCTCAGGATAAAATAAGTAAATCAATTTTTAAAAAGATACAGGTCAACTGTCTGAATAGTTTAGGCAGCATTTTAATTAATCTTTAAATACTACTGTTATGAGTACGATTAGAAATCAAGTTCAGTTAATTGGAAACGTAGGACAGGAACCTACCCTAACCACGCTAGAGAGCGGAAAAAAAGTAGCTCGTTTTTCATTGGCTACCAATGAATACTACAAAAGTGAAAAAGGGGAGAAGGTCCAGGACACCCAATGGCATACGGTTGTAGCCTGGGGAAAGACTGCAGAACTCATCGAAAGCTACGCTCCAAAAGGTAAAGAGCTCGCCTTAAGCGGTAAACTTAAATCCCGAAGCTATGAGGATAAAGACGGCATCAAACGCTATGTAACCGAAGTAGAAGCCAGTGAAATTCTCTTGCTGGGATCTAAATCCAATGCGTAAAACTAATTAAAAAAGAGGGCGTTCCCTTGAGAAGTAGCGCCCTCTTAAATCCACTTTAAATTTTAATAAAATGAGCACACAAAGTAATCAAATTATAGAACAGCTACACAGATTTTGTGGAAGTGAAATCTTATATACGATCCCGATGTTTAAGACCAGATATACCGAAGGCGTTAAGTATTTAGCCGAAGCTGCCAACTGCTATTGGTTAGTAACCGATGTGATGGTGATCGCTAAAAGGCTACGTTCTAAAAGTTCGTTCTTGGTAATCTATTTTAATCGCTTATCAGAAGAGCTGCAGCAAAAACAAAATACAGAAGCACAAATCACCTATGGTGATGGAAATGGAACCATACTGTATCAACAGGATTATGAATTTACAGACTTGCCATTGGATGAACTTCGGCTGTTCTTTGTACAGGATACGTTGATGCTTCCCAGTGAATATTAATACTAAAATCAGTACTATGGAATCAGGTATCAACGAAATAAAAATAAGCTATGTGCATCGGGTTAAGGCTGTAAATTGGCCCAGGGTGAGTTCTTCACGTACCGCTGCAGAAGTACTCTTTGAAAACTGGAATAACGACACCATTGCAGTGTATGAATCATTTAAAATTCTACTGTTAAATAACAGCAATCAAATCAAAGGGATTTATCAAATTTCACAGGGAGGAATCACCGGTACTTTGGTAGACATGCGCTTGCTTTTTGCAGTGGCTTTAAAGTCCTTATCTGTGGCGTTAATTTTAGCGCACAACCATCCTAGTGGTACCTTAAAACCGAGTCAGGCAGATCGAAACATTACCCGTAAAATTAAAACGGCAGCAGAAGTTTTAGACCTTAAAATTTTAGATCATTTAATCCTGAATCCCGATGGGGAATACTACAGTTTTGCAGATGAAGGAATTTTATAAACTCAAAATATACAATTGAAAGGACCTCTAAAGCAGAGGTCTTTTTTTTGGCTAAAAATTAGATTTTATCCAAAAAAGTGTATCTTTAGAATGCTGAATTACAGCGATTAAAATACATATAGCTATCCTTATTTTTGACTTTCGCTGGTAGCTGTATCCATCATTTATTTAAGCAAAGGGATAAAAATCCCTGAAAAAGGCAATTGACTTTAGGTCAGCTTGTATGGAATTTTTGTTCGCCCGGGGCGAACGAAAAGGACTAGCAAGAGGGTAACACGCTACGCGCTGTTATGGTCCTTATACTATTTATAAAATACTACACATCAGTGTTTTATAAATATGAAAATCAACTGAATAGTTGCGATTTACGTCAAATGCCTTTGTAATGCCTGTAAATAGGGATGGATTTACGTCAAACTCACTAAAAAGGAAAGTCAAATGGACACTTTTATCACCATCCGTCTTAAACGAGCCACAGCCAAACGGTTTCAGAAATTTTCAAAAGCGCATTTCAAAACACATACTCAGGCTATGGATTCAATGCTTGATTTTTTTTTCTACAATGAGATCTCTCCAAAGGAAAGACTGGGACCTACAGGAAGAACTATCGAAGCAAATTTAAAGAAACGCATCAATGCCGTTATTGCCATAATGCGGGATATTGAAAAGACGCAATCCAAACCAACGGTAGCCATGTTAGAATCGCTTTTTCAAGTAGAGCAACCCCAAAAGAAACCCTTGATTTTAGAAAAGAAAAACAGCGAGGAAAAGAAGCAAGTACGTTTTGTTGAAAAGGAAAAAGGGAATAACGAACGCTAATTTTTTGAGCTATGTACATAACCATCACCCCTCAAAAATTAGGAAACAACTATTCGCAAAGTTCAGGGGATTTTGTGGGCTATCTGGAGAAGGAAAATCAAGGGTTGAATCTACAAGACCATGAGTACTTTTTTAATCAATATGCTGATAAAATAACTGCCGAAGAAGTCACCACCGAAATCGATAACAACGGAGCTAAACTAAAAAAGACGGAGCCTAAGTTCTATTCGATTACAGTCAGTCCTTCTAAATACGAACTGAGCCGTTTACAGAACAGTAGTGAAGATTTAAAAAAATACACGCGTGAACTGATGAAGGATTATGTGGCCTCCTTCAATCGGGAGATCAATGGCAAGCAGATTACCATTGATGCTATTAAATATTATGCGAAAATCGAACACCAAAGAACGTTCAAGGGGACGGATTGGCAGATTAAAGCCAACCAGCCTTATGCTACCAAAATACTCCAGCTCAATACAGAAATCAGAAGGATTCAAGAAGGCATTAGGGAAGGTAACATTAAGTTACTACGGAATAAACTGGAGCAATTGGAAAGGGAAGCTCCACACCAGCAAGATGGGAAGCGAATTGTTCAGGGGATGCCCAAGGCAGGAAACCAAAGTCATATTCACATCATTGTAAGTAGAAAGGATGCGTCCAATACCTTTAGTCTTTCTCCCGGGAGTAAGCACAAGGCATCGCAAGTAGAGATGCACGGTAAGACCGTAAAAAGAGGCTTTGACCGGGACCTGTTTTTTGAACGTGCAGAAAAGACCTTTGACAAAACGTTTGGCTATCAACGAAACTTCGCGGAGACCTACAAAGCCCGGAAAAACTTTATAAAGAATCCCAAAATCTATTTTGCCACGCTGATGAAACTGCCTACCAATGAAAAGGCAATTGCTTTTAAAATGATAAAAGAAAGCGGTGTTCCCATGCTGCCAAGCATTCCAGTCACGCAAGCTCAACTGGCTATGAAAATTTTTAACCGACTCCGAAAGGGTTTAGAGGTGGCTATCAAATCAAGTTCAATCGGTATTTAAGACAAATAGGATGTACATAGATGCCCTTTTTACCGCTCTTTTTATCATTGGTTTAACCAGCATGTTATTTTATGGATGCTACCAAATATCACGGTATGCATTTGCTCTAAATAGTATTGTGTTGTGTATACTGGCGTATTTTTTACTGCAATGGAACGATTTGGTTTTAGTGGTGCTGCATGCGGTCTGCCCACTACTACTGATCAATACGGCGTTGTACGTTTTCTTACATAAAACAGAAGCTCCAAAAAATAGTGAAGGACGCTATCAAGTTAATTTCAAAACTACCAAAGGAAATTTTAAGCTTGACAACATCAAGCGGGGTGCATCGGTCATTGGCTCTGCAGGAAGCGGAAAAACCGAAAGCGTCGTGTACGGATTCTTAAAGCACTTCCGCAAAGAAGGGTTTTGCGGCATCATTCACGATTATAAAGACTTTGAATTAACCGAAATGGCGTATCCACTTTTTAAGAGTAGTTTAATCCCATTTAAAGTTATTTCCTTCGATAGCATCATCCACAGGGTCAATCCTATTGCGCCTAGGTATTTGGAGCATGAGGAGAGCGTAAACGAGGTATCTCGGGTATTGATTGAAAATCTACTAGAGCAACGGGAATCGGGTACAACCGGAACGACTAAATTTTTCAATGATGCAGCAGAAGGGTTGATCGGTGGGCTAATCTGGAAACTCAAAACTACCTACCCCCAATTTTGTACGCTTCCCCATTTGATTGCCATTTACCAATATCTGGATACAGATAGTCTGATTCAGTTTTTGGAGACCAATACGACATCCAGAGCTATGGCAGATGCTTTTATTAGTGGTAAAGATTCAGAACGGCAAACTGCTGGTGTGAAAAGCACCTTGGCCAATGCCCTAAAACGCATCAGTACCCAGCGGGTTTTTATGGCACTGTCTGCAGATGACGTGCCACTCAATATCAATAATAAAGAAAATCCGTGTGTGATTTCGGTAGTGAACAATCCGAAATTTGAGACTTCCTATGCACCAGTTATTGCCACTATAATACACACTATAATCAAACAAATGAGTGTCCGGAATTCAGAACCTTCTTTTCTGTTGATGGAAGAAGCACCTACCCTACGCTTGTTGAATATGCATCGTATTCCAGCGACACTTCGCAGCTATAATGTGTCCACAGTTTACGTGATGCAGGATAAAATTCAAAACGATATGATGTACGGAGATAAGGCCAGCAAGGCGATATTGAGTAATTTATCCTATCAGTTTTTTGGAAAGGTCAATGACCCAGACACCGCAAAATATTACGAGCGCTTTTTTGAGATTATCAAGGATCCTACAAAAAGTGTGAGCCGTGGACGTAATCTTGATTTTGACACTCGAGTTACCACGGGAGAAAAGGAAATCCCTAAAATTAGAGCGGATGTTTTCTTTCGATTGAAGCAAGGGGAGTTTATTACCTATGCCGATGGAACGGATAAAAAAGTGCAGTTTCAATTGGCAAAGATTCAGCGCGAGCTTCCAGAACAAATGAATGCATTTTCTGAATCTGATTTAAAGGCTAATTTTGAACGTATTTATGAGGAAGCAAGGGCTATATTTAATTAGTACATACAGTAATTAACAGATATTGTCGCTTATTTATATCTAAAATGATATATTTGTCGTAAATAAGCAACATTATGAATTCTAAGAAGGCTATAGTTCTTCCGAAATATCTTAAGATTTTTGAGCAAATCGGGGAAAATGTAAAGCTTGCCCGTAAGCGAAGAAAGCTTACTACCGAGCAAGTTTCTGAACGTGCGGGTATTCATAGGGCTACCCTGTATCGAATTGAAAAAGGGGATCCTGCGGTGGCGATTGGTTTGTATTTCAATGTATTTAGGGTACTCAATCTTCAAGATGATTTTTTGAAACTGGCAGTGGATGATGAATTCGGAAGGAAACTGCAGGATCTTGATTTATTATAAAGACTATGGCAACCGGAAAATTTGATATATACGTATTTGCAGATTGGAAGTCTTTAGGGAAACCAACCTTAGTTGGTGTACTTTCTGCTCACTTTGCCAAAGGAAAAAAAGCATTCAGTTTTGAATATGACAAGGATTGGTTAAAAACAGACGACCAACGCATATTAGATCCAGACATCGCTTTTTATTCCGGGCCACAGTATCCAGCGAACAAAGAGAATTTCGGGATATTTTTGGATAGTATGCCAGATACCTGGGGTAAGACGTTGATGAAACGAAGAGCTGCTCAAGATGCTAGAGCGAATAACGAAAAAGCCAGAACACTTTACGAAATAGATTATTTACTTGGAGTTTTTGATGAAAGTCGAATGGGTGCGTTACGCTTTAAAACGGAATTAGATGGTGATTTCTTAGATAATGATACCTTCAGCCCAACACCACCGTGGTCATCGCTTGGCGAGCTACAGGAAGCAGTAAATCAGTTAGAGAATGAGGAACAAAGTGATGTCATTCGAAAGTGGATAGCAATCTTAATTGCACCTGGTTCCTCTTTAGGAGGCGCAAGACCAAAAGCTAATATACTTGATGCTCAAAAGAGTTTATGGATCGCTAAATTTCCTTCAAAAACAGATACCATCGATAAAGCCGCTTGGGAGTTTTTAGCCTATCAACTAGCCATTGCTTCTGGGATACACATGGCAGATTCTAAAATAGAAAAAATTAATGGTGAATATCATACATTTCTTACCAAACGATTTGATAGAGCTAATGGAAAGCGTATTCATTTTGCTTCAGCGATGACGATGACTGGAAATACAGAAGATATCATTAGAGTATCAGCACCGAGTTATCTTGAAATTGTAGAGTTTATAGAAAATTATGGTACTGATGTAAAGGCTAATTTACATCAGCTATGGAGGCGTATCGTATTTAACATAGCAATTTCTAATACGGATGATCATTTGCGAAATCACGGTTTTATATTGACTCAAAAAGGATGGGTTTTAGCTCCTGCTTATGATTTAAATCCTTCTATTGAAAAAGATGGCCTATCACTAAATATAGATATGGATGATAATTCCTTAGACTTTGATTTAGCTAAAAGTGTTGGGGAATATTTTCGCTTAAGCGAAAATGAAATGAATACCATTCTTGAGGAAGTGCTCGGTGTAGTGAAGGATTGGAAAAGTATAGCACATAAAATAGGAATCAAAAACCCGGAAATCGAATTAATGGCTGGTGCTTTCAACCTTGACTAGTCTTTCATCAGGAGGAAAATGTATCAATTAGGATTATTAATAAACCGATGTGAAATCTTCAGTTCTAAATTGCGTTCTCCATTTTTTTCATTGAGTTGAACCAATATCCTTTGATCAGAACTCAAAGAGAATTTGGGCAAAACGTAAACAAAGTGTGCTTGCTCTCCTTTTTTGATTTTTTCAGGTAATTGATAGGTTAGTTTTGGTTTTTTTAAAACACGCTGTGAGGATTTACGCTTGCCTTTACTACGGGATTCTACCGTAATATTTAGAAAATTGACATCATAATCCAATCCGGATTTAGTTTCAAGCTCCATCACGAAATACAATTCTTCATCCTTAAACACGATATTTTTAACGCTTAATAGCATACCATACCGACGCTGTTTTAAATGCCCTAAGCGCTGTTTTCGTTGGAGTAATTTTGCGCTTATACGTTCAAAACGGGAAAGCCTAACTTCCGGAACAGGATCTACGGCTATGGGTGTAAGAAGTTCTCGAGATTGCAGCTCATTACCTATACTTGCTTCAGGTTTAACAAAATAATTGAGTCTGGTAAGTTCTGATTTGTATTTAATAATATAGGAGTAAATCAATCCATCGGTGGTGATAACTAGCAAGTTACTTTCGGTACCGGGTTTGGCTTGCAACAGTCCCAAGGGCTGACCACGCTCCCGATTGAACGTAAAAATAAAATGTTCCGAACCGGTAATTCCCTGACGGATGGGTTTGGGGAAAAATAAGGCGACATTAGTATAATCATTGGCATAAATGGTATCCAAAACAAATGCAGCGCCTGATGAATGATCTTTAGCGTTTACAACTCCAAAATGAAGTACGAAGAGGGTATTGAAAAAAATAAATAGCGTTTTCATAACGTTTGGATTAGTTCGCTTTTAAAAGCAGTTTATAATTATTGAGTACCGTAACTTTTACGTTTCGATTCGTACGCCTAAGTACCTGAGTGATTCCACTCACTTGAGGGAGACTGGGAATATTGATGTCCTGTATCACATCATCAAAGACTTCACGGGTCGCCTCCGCTCTAAAATTATTTTCGATATAGATTCCTTCATTTCCATCTTGAAAATCATAGGCTTTTAATGAGGTAGGAGCGTGGTTGATGGTTTCAATAGCAATCATCGCCCGGTTGGCTTGGAAGCTTACAAAACCATACACAGGTGTATTCTTAAGGATGGTTTTCCCTGAGATATAAGCATCTTCCGATAGTCGCATCTGAAGTCTGGAATTTGCTTTGACTACTTGAGTACCATCAACTACTGCAATAATATGCGAATTTGGAGAATCAGTAACGAAATTGGGGTTTACTGTAGGATTGGCAGCAAAGAATAGCTGGTGTGCTAATCCGAGTTCCTGAACAGCTACTTTTCGTTCTTGATCTCTGGTGGTAGAATCAATGGAAGGTAGCGTTTCAGTATGTTCCGCAGGAGTGCTCTTTGTTGGCGTTTTTGAAGAAGAGGCCACGCTACTTGTTGCATAAATACTATCCACAATGCGCCTTTTTTCTTTCTCCGGATAATCCGAATCAAAATAGCCTAAGGAATCCAAAAGCCTTTCATCATAAATACTCGGAGCCGTAGTTTCACGAACTTCCTTTAAATCATTTAATGCATCAAGCTTGGAATTGTATTGTTTTTGGTCTGTTTGTAGCTCTGGAATTAACGTTTCTTTCAGTTGTTTTTCTTCAGAACTTTTATCCGTAAGCAGCATAGCATACGAGATTAGAAAAAGAAGGATTACCGCAAGTACTGCAGCAAATACGATTTTATTTTTTTCAACTTTCATGGGTGCTTGTTTTAAATGCCCGTTACAGGCTTTCATTAGTGATTTTTCGAAGGCTGTTTTCAAAGTAATCTGTAATCAGCAGCCCATGGGGATTGTTGGGGAAGTTGCGGTCAACCTCGATCAGGTTTCCGGTGGTCGTTAATTCATAGGTGTCGATTATTGATCCGCGGTTGATTTCAAAGAAGACCGTTGTTTTAAATCGATTCGGTTTGGTGTCCAGATCAAGTGTAGATTCAATACGTAACACTTTTTGAACCAGAGAATATTGAATCAAGCGATTATAAACCCCGTCAGCTCTTTTCTGTCTATAAATATTATCTACAGAGCTGTTCCCTAGCCAAAGCGCCTTTTTTAAGTTGCGCTCGTAATTACTTGCATCAATATTGTAGAAGTAGGTGTGGAAAAGCTCCAGATGTGCCAGAGCTTCTACTTTAAAGTTTTCCTTCTGGGAAACAAGTTTTAAAGGAATGACTTCTCCTGTAGTGCTTATGGCGAATGCGGTGTTCAGGGATTTCTGGTGGATGTTATAAGCCACCCAACCAGAAAAGACGCTCGATAGGGTAGCAAAAACAATAACAGCAAGGACAATAAACCTGTTGAGTTTTAAAACCGAATAGATAGTGGTATAGGGTGTTTTCATAGTTTTTAAATTAGGCGGTGAATAGTCGGATCGTAAAGGAAGTGGCCCGGCGGTAGAGTTTGAATTTGAGAAATACTATAAACCCTACAGAGCCCAATTGAACCACCGGAGCGAAAAATCCCTGACCATAATCAGTTCCAAACAGGTTGACCCAGATATGGTCATTTATCTCGGTATAGATAGCATTGACAAATACATTGACCAGAAAAAATGCCGGTACCAGCATATAGACCGCAGCGTACAGTTTAAAAAAGGTATACGCCAAGCTGCGAAACTTCTCAAATACCGAAAGGCTGATAATCAAGGGGAAAAAGGCCTGCATGATCCCAAGCAAAAAGAAACGCTCTGCCAGAAACAACGGGTAAATGAATAGGTCGAGAATCCAGAGTAGTATACTTCCGATAAAGGCAAAGATTTTAAACCCAAACAGCGGTGTGACCAGGGCTTCATATAACAAAGCCATAGCGGCTTTGGCAGCTTCAAACATACCTACTTCTTCTTCAATAGGAATATCCTGCATTTGTAAAGGGAGCAGGGCAGGAGCAGTATCTCGGTATTGAGATTCTACGGCGACCAATAGGTTGTCAAAGAATCCTAGAACCTGAGTTGAAAAAATCACCAGAAGTACCACCGCAAAATTCATGGCCAACGCTCCGGGACTTAATCCCCAGGTATATCCATCGCGATCTGCAATTCCTTCATTGTATTTTTTAAGAACGTTTACCAGAAAGAACAGTACCGCAAGGGTTTTCATTCCCGTTAAGGTATACCGTGAAAATTCACTGTATTTGATGGTTTCAAAAATAGTATCCACATACTCCAAACCGATTCCTAATAGTATCTGACTAGTCATTACTAATACCCTGTTTCTCGATTATTGATCTTATCCTGCATTTTTCGAAAGGAAATGATATCCCGATACCGTTTGGTCTTTAGATTGATCTCCGCTACCATTTCATTGGATTGCGCTTCTTTTTCTTTGAGAATACGCGCCCGGTCTGCATCAGACATTTTTAAATAATTGCTGGAAAGGATCTCATCGATAAAGTCCATCGTGGCTAGTGAATTTTCAACGATACTGTTGAAGGAGTTTGTAACCCGGGTTACTTCTTCAGGTTTAATATACGGTGAGTCTAAAATGGCTTTTAGATCGGTCTGCATTACCTGAATAAGTCTGGAGTTGTTACGTCCTATTTCTTTAACCGCCTTTAGTTGTTTGACGACGTTAGTTACTTTTTCTAAATTTTCTTTCTGCTGTTTCAGAAACTCCACGGTCTTGAGAAGTTGGGTGGTTTGCTTTGCAGATTCTACAAGGGATTTTACCAGGCTTACAAAATTGGTGTTGTCATAAACTGGCATCCCCTGGCAGACAGCGCCTGCAGGCATTAAAAGGCTCATGGTAATCGGTAAAGCAAAGAATAAGGTTCGGATTGTTGTTTTCATAAGGTTCGATTTAGATTGATGAATTGTTTAATGGTTTCTTCCATATTCTGGGTCTTTTGATAAAGGCTCATTATGGCTTCATTTTCGGATCCGTCCGTCAGGTAAGCGGCATAGACTTCTGGAGGAACTTCCAACCTGAAAATGTTACTCTCTTTTCCTATTTTGATGAAGATTTCGGTGTACTTGCGCGCGCCACTTAAGTTATTCTTTATGGATTTTAGCTGGTTTAAATCATGGCTGGAAAGGTGGAGTCTTTTGACTAGTTCGCTATAACCCTTTTCATTATTCAAACTATAGATAACCTGCGTGTTTTCAAGTATGCTAGAAGATGTGGCAGTATCAGGAAGTTGATTGATCGACTGCAGGATGATGCCGATAGCGCCATTTTGCTTGCGAATAGCTTGATAGTAGAATTCAACACTTTCCAATACATTCTCAAACTTCAGTTGTTTGGCAAACTCATCGAAGAGAATAATTCCTTTTTCAGCTTTGTTTCTCCAGATGGTTCGTTGAATGGCTGTTTTGATCAGCTTAAGCATCACCGACAGGAGTTCTTTATTATCTTTCACCTCATCGAGCTCAAAAATAAGGAGCCGTTTGTCTTCTATCTTGTACGTCTGGTCTTCCGATAGCTCAAATAAATAACTGTAGAGCCCCTCTCCAACATACTCCGACATCACATGTAAAAAACCCGTAATGTTGAAGTAGTCCGGATGGATCTTTAGGTGCTCTAAAAGCTCCTTTTGATGCTGCTCTATAAAGGAATAAAAGCTATCGAGCGAATGGTTTATGGAGATGCAGTTGTAGTAGTAAACCAGTATCTTTTTCAACGATACCGATTGTGCTTTGGTCACTTTTAAACCAGAAGCCATCAATTCAAAAAGGAATACGGAAAGATCTTCCAGACGTTCCGTAGTGAGATCTTTTGAATTGCTAATGTAAAAGGGATTAATACCTAAATTTTTACCGCTTTCATAGCGCAATACCGTATGTGTATCGGGATAGAGTTTAGCAAACTTGGTATAGGATCCCCCCAAATCGATAATGACCAGACGAACACCAGATTCAAAATATTGCCGTAAAATATTATTAGCTAAAAAGGATTTTCCTTCACCGGTAGGTGCGAAAATTGCAAAATTACGCGCCTTGATTCGTTTCTTTTTTTCATCCCAAACATCTTTTAAAACCGGAATATTATGCTCGCGATCATTGAAGATGATTCCGGTCGTGTCCGATTGGTAATTCGTATTGTTAATTAGTAAACAAAGCGCGTGTTTTAAATCAGTTACATAGAGATCTGCATCTGAGAAATGTGAAGAATAGCCACAATAACTATTGAGAAGGTAATGTTTGCGTTCTTCTCCTCCAGGGTAGTAGGGTGTGATATCCAACTCTTTGAATTCAGTTTTGATTTTAGAGGCGATCTGATCAAGCTTACGCTGCTCTTGATCCCAATAAATCACATTGAGATGTCCACGAATAACCCGGGAATTTTCATCGGTATTGATCTGCTCGAGGATCTGCTGAACTTTACCCAGTACCACCTTATTTTGAGATCCAAAATTGGAGCTCTTGTGGAGTTCTTCCACTTTCTTGTCTAGTATTTTGCGCCATTTGTGTTTATCATCCAGATAGAGAATCTGATTGACGATGTGATTTTCATGGAGTGTTAATCCCAAGCCATCGATGAACCCTTGATGAAACTTAAAATCGTCGCTTGTAAAGCGCTCATTAATTTTACTACTCTGCACATGTTGACCAAAGCAGAGTTCACTGTTGACGGCTAGGGCATCAAAATAGTATTTTCCAATTTTTACTTGATTTTTGTCAAGGAGGATATCGGTATCCATAATATTATTAAAACCATTAAAATAGGAATTCGTAAGCTGGGCAATTTGATTTGGGGTTAGGGGGTTGAGCGCTATTTTACGAGTGTTATTTATATACGAAACAGCATCTTCAACAGCTGCGCTAAAAGAGCGTACAGCATCATCCAGAGTTGTAGGAAGGGTTTTGCTGATTTTTTTAAAAGGGTTGACGTATTTTCCATGGGTTCGGTTTTTGGTAAGAATGAAAAACAAATAGCTCGTATGCTGCAGATACTCCCTGCCTTTAAAATGTTTGTGGGTTGCTTTTTCTAGAAACGTGGAACGGGAGAGCTGATCGGAGTCGTAGATTTTTTTTTGATAGACATCTTGCTTATGAACTACACATCCGGTAGGTAAGGATTTTAATGCTTGAAACCAAGCTGAATGCAAGTCTTCAAAGTCGTTTTCTGAAAGGGAATAGATTTCAGGCAACGCAGTTTCATAGCAAAGTATGACATTGCCGTTGCTACTAAAAAGGAGGTGCCCATCAATGGCCATTATGGGGTTTTTTAGTGAAAGGTTAATCGTTTCCATAATTGAGATTGGAATTTCTTTTGTTACTGATAAGAGAAGGAAAAGAACTTTTAAACGGAAGAAGTAATGCTTTAGAAGCGATGCGGGTTAAAGCGAAATAGAGTACTGCATTAGCGAAAAACACTCCGATAACTAGTGCAAAGCTGAAGGAAAAAATAAGTACCAACAGCGAACAGATCACCACACACATCAATAATGCAAACAAGGAAATAGGCAGTCCAAAAATGACCGCCCTTTTCCTAATATTTTTATAGATTCCATACTTCTTCATAAACTTGATTATTAATTGATCAAGGTCGCTTACCGACTTATACTACAATGCCTATGAGGTAGGTAAAGATGCCTACGACACCTCCTGCTATAAGTACAAAGACCAGTACCCGGGTAATCCCTTTTTTGAGATCGGCATTTTCTCCAAAAAAATGTCCCGCATTAAACAGGAAACCTACCAGAAAGATTATCCCTAGTATTATGGGAAATACATTTCTGATTGTTTCAGAAACATCATTTACAGAGTCTTCAATACCTCCAATTTGTGCAAAGAGTGAGGTGGAAACTAATAGAAGCATCCCTGCGAAGTAGCTTGATTTTTTCATAAGAGTTTGTTTTTAATTAATGACTGATTGAACTCTCTGAAAAATACATATATTTGGTTATATATAATTGATAATCAGTATATTGTGAATAAAATATTATTTAAATAGTATTGTATTTATTTGAAATTAAAAAGCTCCAAATCCTATTGAATTTCAATGAGATGCTGTTGATAACTCTAAAACAAGAATCCAAAATGAAGCTCCAAACCGTCCTATTTCTCTTTCTGCTATTTAAATTTTGCTTGTTTTTTGCTCAGGAAAACCAGAGACCTCTACGAATTGTAATTGATCCTGGGCACGGAGGAAGCGATAGCGGTGCGGTGGGTACAAACGGCATTTTAGAAAAAGATTTAGTATTGGAGTTGGGTAAGCTTCTGGCACACTCAAAATCAAGTTATGACGGTAGACCGGCAGAATACTTCTTAACCCGATATACAGATACCTTGATGTCCCTGGGAGCTCGTACCCGATTAACCAAAAGACTTCAAGCAGATTTATTTATCTCTTTGCATTTTAATGATGCACCTGATAAAAAAGCAAGCGGAGTAGAGGTATATGCGTATAACCAAGAAAACCCATATTTAAAACAATCCATTTGGCTGGGTCACCTATTGGAACAGCGGATAGTTTCTTTAACCAATCAAAAAAGTAGAGGTGTCAAATTTGCAAACTTTCAGGTATTGCGAGATCTAAAAGAGGTTTGTCCGGCAGTTTTGGTGGAATTGGGTTTTATAGACACCTGTAGTATATCTAGTATCCACTAAAATTGAGGTTAAGTATCTTTTTGAAACCTATGATTTGTAGACTTAGTAACCTCTCTTTATTCAAGTTCCTTAGTGCGTATTAAATGTATGTTAAGCAGGTTGATTTTTATTTTACAATTTGGTGACATCTCTGAATAGGGGATTTTTTCTTTTTACTACTCTTTATAATAAAGGCAGTCTTTATATGAATGAGAATACCCAAAAGGAACTTAAATGTACACGATACCTTACCGGGGAGATGGGGCCTGAGGATAGGCTTGTATTTGAGATAGAACTCTCTTTAGACGAAGAGCTACTTCTTCTATTCGAAAATTATAAGAAAATTTGGAGTTTATATCCTATTGAAAATACTTGTTATAATGTAACTAAACCGCCTCAAAATTCACTATCAGATCGAATTAAAACTTTAAGAATTGGAAAAGTTATTCTTAGCACTGCTGCTATATTATTGGTTTTAATAGGGTGCTTTTTCTATTATGAAAACAGTTTTTTATATACCAACCAAATCATTGCAGCAAAGAATGAACGCGTACGGGTGATGCTCCCTGATAGTAGTGAAGTCATTCTGAATGCTGAAAGCAGCATTGAATATCCAATAACTTTTGGGGAGGTTAGAGAAGTGACTTTAAAAGGAGAGGCGTATTTCAAAGTTGCTAAAGATGCAGATCATCCTTTTATAGTTCATAATAATGGGTTTGATGTAAAAGTTCTAGGAACATCTTTTTGTGTCAATACCCGCACCGATCAAAAGAAAATATCTCTTAAGGAAGGAAAGGTAGAAGTGTTACTCAACGAAAATAACGATAAAATTACGCTTTATCCTAAGGAACAATTACTTCTAGACACTTCAAATAATAAGGTAATAAAGCGCAATTTCAATGTGGAAAATGAATTTTCTTGGATTGATAACTTGCTCATATTAGAGAATCTAACCTTTAAGGAGGCTTTATCAAAAATCAACAGCTTTTATGGTGTTCATTTTGTAATAGAGGATCCTCAGATTGAGCACCAGCGTATTACCGGAGCGTTCAAAGACCAAAAGTTAGAAGAGTTTATTACCTCTTTAGAATTCATTACCAATGTTCAGGTGACCTTCCATAAGGCTAGTGAAAGCTATTTAATTAAGTCTATACAGAATGATTGATTTGAAAAATAAGGCAGATGATAAATCCCTATCCGAAGATCGGCATTTGTTTGAACGAATAAGTCAAAATGAGTATAAAGCCTTAGAACTTTTATTCAATAAATACTATGATCGTTTGTGTGTTTTCGGGAACCTCTTTGAAAAGGATCAAATGATCATTGAAGAGCAAATTTCTGATGTATTCATGCTCTTGTGGAATAAACGAGAAACGCTTAGAACTATTAATAATCCTAAATCCTACATGTATGTAATAGCCCGAAACCAACTAATTAAAAAGAGTACGTATGTAAAACACAAACACTATTTAGAAGATAAAAACGAAAATCAATTAGTCTTTAAAGTGCACCCAAGCTTTGAAGAAGAGGTAATCGATCAGGAGCAAAAGATAGTATATCAACGAGCCTTATCCCAAATCCTGAAGGAGATCCCTAAAAAATCCAGAGAGATTTTTGAAATGAGTCGCGTAGACGGTTTGAAATATAAAGAAATATCAGAACTAAAGGGAATCTCTCCCCGAACTGTTGAAAATCATATTGCTACTGCACTCCGACTTATCAGTAAAAAAGTCATAACCCTAAATTTATAAAACTAAAAAATAGTAAAGAAGAGACCTCTCCAAATGAGTTGGTCAAACTAAACACGTTTTAAAATAACTCTTTATGAAAAAAATAGTAATCCTAGCATTTAGTCTATGCTGTCTTTTTGGGCTAAGCGCTTCGCCTAATAAAGGTAGCTATAAAGCCTTTGTAGAAAGCTCCAGTAGTTATCAAAAAATCAACTTACAATTAAAAAACACAAAAGTAAAACAGGTCTTTGAGCTGATAGAACAGCAAGTAGATAAAAAATTCATTTATAGATCTGATAGCGATATTTTTAAAAAAATAATCACGATTAATGTAACTAATGCCAGTTTGGAAGAGGTTCTGGTACGTCTCAAAAATCAAGTTAACTTAGATTTTAAAGTAACTAAAAATGGGATCCTTGTAAAAGAAATAGCCTCTGAATTAAGGAGTTCCAGTCAACAAGAAGTTAGTCTCTCTGGATTTGTGATAGACGATAGTGGTAATCCTGTTCCCGGAGCTACCATTTTAGATACTCAACATGCTAAGGGTACTGTCTCAGATTTTGATGGTAAATTCAGCCTTAAAGTTTCTGCTACAGACCTCCCAATAACGCTTAAAATTTCTTATTTGGGTTATGAAACTAAACTTGTAGATGTTGTTGATTTGGCTAAAGAACTGGAGATTACACTTGTTCTAAATACAGAAAGTTTAAACGAGGTCGTAATTACCGGGCAGGGCGCAGATATTAGAAAGAAACGATTACCTACTCAAGTCACTACAATAGACAGCGAAGAATTAGAAAAAATCCCTTCACAACGTATCGATCAACAATTAGCAGCAAAATTGCCGAATGCCCAAATTAACTTAACAGGAGGTCAGGCAGGAGCTACATCTATCATTAGAGCCAGGGGGGTTAATTCAGCTTTTTTAAGTTCCACACCTATCATTTATCTAGATGGTGTTAGGATGGATAATTTAAATACTCAGATGCAGTTAGGAGGAACTTCCCAAGGTGCTGCTATAAGCGCTATAGCAGATATTCCGATGGATAATATTGATAAAATAGAGTATATAAATGGGGGAGCGGCAACAACATTATATGGTTCAGATGCAGCCAACGGAGTGATTCAAATATTTACTAAAAAAGGAGGTAGTAGAGGTACGAGTGTAACCGTAGAGGCACAAAGCGGCATTGAGACTCCGACGGCAGATTTTTTTCATTTCAAAAAAACAAAAGACTTGTTATTTAGAAATGGACTCTATCAAAAATACCGTGTAAACTTAAATGGAAAGAGTGAATCTGGTTTCAGATATACGTTTTCCGGTAGTTATAGAAACAGTACGGGTGTTCAAATTCAAGATCAGAATAATAACCTAAAGGCAGACTTTAGCACTGGTTTCAAAGCATCCCTTACAGATAAAATTGATTATGAGAGTTCTTTTATTTATGTGCATAACGAATATAAACGGAATAGAAATGGGAATCAGGGAGGTTACACAGGACTCTGGTTTGCTGAAGATGGAGCTTCTAAAATTACAGGCCCAGGATTTAATAACAGGTTGGATGAACTTTCTCCAGAGGAATTTGAAGTAATTAAAAAGTTTGTAACCAATGCAGAATCTTTACAGGACAATCAAATCGTTGTCAATAGGTTTACGACTTCCCAAATTTTTAAATACAAGCCTATCGAAAGCTTATCTATACGTTTTACAGGAGGTATAGATTATAGAGCCCAAGATCAAAGTGTGGTAGTAACCAACGAATATTTATCTGCAACGAGAGGAACAGCAGTTATTGATGAAGGAAGTATACAAAATGTGCAAAGAAATTATCTTGGAATTACTTTAGAATTAACAGCTCAACATACCTATGAGGTGGATGATTTCTCTTTTATAACTACTGTAGGGGGGCAATTTTTCAGAACAAATGACCATCAAATTTTATACAGTGGTTCAAACATAAGAGATGGTGCCCAAACGATAAGTGATGCTGCGGTAAAAGATAGTGATGAGTATTTAGCTCAAGTACTTAATTATGGTGTTTATGTTCAGGAGAATCTAGGCTATAAAGATAAATTGTTTTTAGATCTAGGAATTCGAGGAGATAGAAACCCCTCTTTTGGTGATAATATAGGGACTCAATATTACCCAAAAGCCGGAGTATCGTATATGCTTTCCTCAGAACCTTGGTATAGTTCTGAATTCGTAAACTCCCTTCGATTAAGAGGTAGTTTTGGTAGAGCTGGAAATTTGCCTCCAGCATTTGCTAATGAAAAGACGGTTCAATTTGACGGATATCTTGGTGATCAAGCAGCTTACTTTGGACAACCTGGTAACGCTAATTTGAAACCTGAAAAAACAACAACCTTTGAGGGTGGGGTGGACTTAGCCTTGTTAAATAATCGGATTAAATTTTCTGCCGGATATTATAGATCTTTAACCAGCGATGCGCTCTTCTACGTTCCTTCAGCTCCTTCTAGTGGATATTCGGTAAGCCAACTTTATAATATTGGAGAGATCGAAAATTATGGTCTTGAACTAAGTACCACTTTTGTGCCTATTCAAACTAATGATATTTCCCTAAGTATAAACGCTTCCTTTAATACCTTACACAACGAGGTTATTGATTCTGGAGGGGCTCCTGCTTTTAATATTAACGGGTTTAGTTCTAGAACACTTCAGACCGTGGTACAGGAAGGGTATCCTATCGGTTTTTTAAGAGGTAATTTAGGAACCTTTAATACAAATGGTACCTTGGAAAAAACAACACCTCAGTCTTTTTTAGGATCAACTATTCCTGACGTTTTTGGAAATGTAGGTCTAAATTTCTCGTACAAGCATTTTAATCTATTCACAAACGGATCTTATCAAGCTGGAGGTTATGCACATAACTGGGATGCACAGTTTCGATTTTATTATGGGGCTTCTGAAGATTTTATACCCCAGGGAGAGATTGATGCAAACGGCAGATCTAATTGGCTCAACTTTACAAACAAATTTGTTGAGAAAACAGACTTCTTAAAAATTAGGACTATTGGAGCTAGCTATACCCTGATTCCTAGTGGCCCTAGCTTTTATAAAAGTATCGTGTTTAGTATTTCAGCTCTAAATCCAATAAATATAACCTCTTCTACTTTTGATCCGGAAGCAACTATAAGTGGTGCAGCTCAAGGACAGGGAGGAGCAAGTACCGGAGGTATTTCGTATGCTACATATTCTGCACCGAGACAATTCTTAGGATCAGTAAAAATTAATTTTTAAAACTCACCAAAATGAAAAAATACATAATTAACACCATTTTATGTGCTTTCTTATTTACGTCCTGTGTCGAGAATCCAAACGTAACAGAGGAGGTATATTTAGGAAATCCAAATGCGACTAGTAGCTGGGTAACAGGCCTAAAACGGCAACTCGCTATTACAACAAATACGGTAAATATAAACGTTGCCATTACTTCAGATAACTATTTTAATAATTACACACAGTACAGTAAAGTCTTTGATGCGCTTCAAATCTCCTATATAGATGTTGATGTAAATACCTTACAGGCCGATGTACAAGCCTTACGGGAAATGGCTACTTATGGTATTGAAACGATCCTACCCTCAGATGAATCAGCAACAGCTGAGGATGAGGCTTATCTGTATTTCTGTTTGGGATATGCCAATGTTTTAGGAGGGGAGCTTTTTACGGGATTACCGGCTTCTAATCTTGGAACGGTAATTACTTCTGAAGAAATGTTTCAATTAGCCTTAACAAATCTTGAGAGTGCATATGCTTTAGAAACTTCAAGTGCTAAACAAGCAGCTTACAAACTGTTACAAGCACGGGTTTATTATGATTTGGGAGATGTAACTAATGCAATAAATCTAGCGACAGATGCTTTGAAAACACCACAGTTGGTTTATCAGGTTGAATTTGATGGTCAGAATGGCATATCTAACACTATGCAGACAGCAACATTCGACGCGTTACCTAATCGTCTGGCGCCCTTGCCAAGGTTAGATTTTCTAGACCCTAAATATTATTCCGTAGGTACACCAGAAACCAATCAGAAGCCTGTTACTCTAGTTAAAGCGGAAGAAGCTTATCTTATTCTGGCAGAAGCTTACCTGTCTCAAAATAAGGTAACACAAGCCAAACAAGCTTTAACTGATTTGCTTGACTTGGTGGCAACACGACCGGTAGTGGAAATCGATGATAGTAATGAAACTAGAAATGGTGGAAACCGCACTGATTACCCATTAACTATAGTTAAAATCAAATTTGATGCTAATGATGAGTTTAAAGACGGTTATGTATTGAATAGACAAGAAGGACCTATAAAGGCACATACTATTTCAGGTACTCTTGTTAAAGCTGTTGACATTTCTAATAAAGAGACGGTTGATGAACTATTGTATTTGGTTTACCGATTAAGGCAGGAAATTTTTATGAGTGAAGGTCGAAGAGTAACCGACTTAGGAATTAAATATCCTATTTCTCAAATAGAGCAAGAAAATAACCCTAATGTAACAGCCAATTTTACAAAATCACAACTACCAGATTTTATTAGTGGTAGTGGTAAGCTTGACAATTTTGTAATCGATGAATCAGGAAATGTAATTATTGACGTAGATCTAAATATAGTCCTAGTTGCAAATAAAACCTCTCCTTTTGTTATTCCCTTCTTTTAAACACAAAATAATTATGATTAATACGATAAAATATGTTTTGTTGCTACTAGCAATTACGAGCATGAGAACGGTTAATGCGCAGGAAGTAGAACACGTAATTCTTATTAGCATAGATGGTTTTAGACCTGACTTTTATACCGATGCTAAATGGCCTACACCTAACATAAAAATGCTTGCTAAAGAGGGCGTGTTTGCCGATGAGGTACGAACCATTTTTCCTTCAGTAACTTATCCTTCGCATACAACCCTCGTAACTGGGGTTTTTCCTGAAAAACATGGGATTTATTATAATACGACTATTGGAGATGATGGACAACCAAGTGGATGGGTTTACGACTATAACCAAATAACTAGTAAAACTATTTGGGAAGTTGCAAAGTCAAAAAATCTTTCTACAGCTTCGATCTCTTGGCCTATCACCATGAATAATCCGTATATCGATTACAATATACCTGAAATTTGGTCTTTTGAAGATGCTTCAGATCGAAGAGGAGCAACTTCAAAAGCAGCAAATCCTAAGGGTTTGTTCGAGGAAATTACTTCACAAATAACAGGAACTTTGGAAAAGGAGGAATACAATTTGAGTAGTCTGCGTATGGACCAAAATTTAGGTAGAATGGCTACTTATCTTATTGAAAAGTATCAGCCTAATTTATTGACCATTCATTTGCCTAATACAGATGGAGCACAGCACAGTGTAGGACGAGAGGGTGTTGAGGTTGAACGGGCGATTGCAGGAGCAGATCAAGTAGTGGGGCAAATTTATGATGCCGTTTTACGTGCAGGGATAGCTGAAAAAACGGCTATCCTAGTTACAGGTGATCATGGGTTTGTAACTACTCATACCAGTATTTCTGCTAATTTGTGGTTAAAAGAACATGGCTTGTCAGATAAAGCCTTTTTCTTTTCTACTGGAGGATCTGCTTTTTTACATTTGAAAAATGGGAATTCTCCAAAAATATTAGAGAAGATACATTCCGTTTTAGACAGTTTACCTTTAGCACAACGGAATATGTTTCGCATTATTGAAGAGTCACAATTAAGAGAAATGCAGAGTGATCCCCGTGTTAAGTTAGCTATCTCTGCTAACGAAGGTTTCTCTTTTGATAATGATACTGATGGTGAATTATTGAAAAGTAAAGTAGGAGGTAAGCACGGCTATTTTCCAGACTTTTATAATATATATACTGGTTTTGTTGGCTATGGAGCTGGTTTTAAAAGTGGTATTGAAATTAAACATATGCAACTTGAAGATATAGCACCACTTGTGGCAAAATTATTAAACTTGGAATTAAAAGATTCTTCAGGAACTGTTTATCCCGGTTTATTAAAGCACTAGTAAGTTTGTTTATTTAGTTTTTTTAGGCTGCCCTGTTAATTCAGGCAGCCTTTTTTATATATAGGCTAACTCGAGTATTATCTTTAAGCGTCTAGGTCAAATAACCCTCGTTTTTAGTGCCTATCATATAAGACATTGAAAGATGATTTATGTTCTTGTCAATCTTAGTGTACAAGAGTAAGTACCTATGATAGAACAGAAATTCATACAATTAACCCATCAAAAAAGTAGGGGAGTCAAGTTTGCAAATTTTCAAGTACTAAGAGATTTACAGGATTTTTGTCCAGCAGTTTTGGTGGAATTAGGTTTTGTATCTAATTGAAGTATACTAGAATAAATACTATATCTTTCCGATCAATTAGAATCAAATGAAATCCTTCCTCTTAGGTATTACAGTTGTCTGCTCGTTAAGCGCGGTCTCTTTAACTACGGATACTGTTTATATTTGCAAAGGCAAAAGCAGTAAGAAGTATCATTTGAAAAAGAATTGTAGGGGTTTAAGTAACTGCTCTACTGCTATTAGCGAAGTGACAAGAGGGAAAGCTAAAGAAATGGGTAGGGGAATTTGCGGATGGGAGGATTAAATTCTTTTGTCTGGAGTACCCTCTTCAAAATTTACCAGATTAAATAACTCCCGCATTCTACTGCGTACCCTTAAACCATAGCGTTGTTCCAGTTCACTGGCATTTAAATTGGTTGTGATATGCGTTTTGATTCTTGTTTTTAGAAAAAGCTCGTAGCGATTGCAGATGATTTCTCCAAGCACATTGCAATCTTTACCATAATGCCTGCCAATAGCTTCAGTTCCCAGATCGTCAAAGCAATAAAAATGGCCATCCCCATGCTCTTGGATAACTTTGTAGCCCAAATGATTAAAGCTGAAAGTGATATTTCGGCAAGGTATTACTTCGTATTGGCGTTGATGAGGCACCAAATAACGGAGCAATTTCATAAGACTGGTTTTGCCACAACCAACAGGACCCGAAAGAATCAACCCCTTTTTAGGGTCGATATGCAGTGCTTCACAATTGGTTTTATCCGCGATATAATAATTACAGAGTTTGAATAAAAGGGGATGGTCTTGCTCAAAAATTTTAAAGTGATCTCCAAAGAGCAGTTTTCCTTTGGCATCTAAAAACAAGAGCATTTTTTGAAAATCATAAATAATTTTCTTGCCTTGCATTTTTCCAAGCTCATACGTAATTCCACCTTCGGTTATTTTACAAGGGTTCTCCATAGTTTTTGAAATTGTTGACCTGTAATGGATCGTTAAAGTTTACGTCTGGCTTTCTTTTTTTTCTTTCATCAGCAGTTTTACTTTGAGCCATCCAGTGTACCGCAATAGCCTCCCAGTTTCGGATTGGTTCACCTCCTGAGGTTAACCAATCTGCCTGATCGTAGTGTAATAAAAAAGCTGCTGCTTCTTCTACAGGATATTTTTTAGATTTAAAAAAATCAAAAACCGCCTTGGCATGTTTAGGTTTGTTTAAATCGTTTTTATCTGTTTTATCATGTTTTATATAAGGGTTCACTTCTTGGTGCTCTACTGTACTACCAGTTTGTGTAGTTGTTGGTGCACTACTTGGTGTAGCAGTTGGTGCAAAAGTGTACATCTTAATTTCGCTTCCTTTAAAAGGATTATGGGAAGGGGTGTATTTGAGATACTTCCACGTATGAAGATCTCTCATACATTTCAGATACGTGCGATTGGATCCTATTTTAGCCATCCGCCGCAGTTCCTCTCGATTGACATAAAATTGAGGTGAAAACCGACTTACGTTCCAAAATTGAAATGCTGCCATATACAGACTAATGTGTGCCGTATTCAACCGATTATCGGTATAAAAAGCCTGAAAGACAGCATTTAGATGTTTGATGTAATTCATAAGAACTTTTTATTGAACACGATTGGTATCCATCACGTGTTGAATTTCCTGAGCATCATAGTAAATGATTCCGCCTACTTTGGTATAGGGTAGTGTCCCGTTGATGCGCAAGTTTTGCAAGGTTCCAGGACTTACTTGAAGTAACTTCATTACTTCAGCACTCTTTAAATACTTTTTGAGTTTTCCGGGAGCTTGATTGGAAAGAAGGGCTTTAAGATCTTCCAGTAATTCCATTTTGAATTCGCGAAGATCGTCTGTGGTAATAAGTGTTGCTGGCATAAGACATCGGTTTAAAAGAAGGGGACTATCTGAATTCAGTTATTTTGTTTGATAGTCCCCATCAAGGTTTGACTTTCGTTCTTCGAAATTGATGGGTTTTGATTGGAATTATTCACAAGGGCTTTCGTAGTGGGAAAAAAATTAACATTTTTAAAAATCCTGAAATTTGAATGGTTTTACAGGGGGTTAGTATCTAGAAATATCCTCTTAACCTCAGAAATTAAGGAATATTATAAAACAATTATTTTTCGTAGTTACGAACCGGTGGGATTTTTTTAATATGCCTACTCATCATCCTTATTCATCTTCGCTTCTAAATTCACTATGAGATTTTCAAGATATTTTGAACGTCTGTTTTTACGTGCTTTGATTTCTGAATAGGTTTTGTAAATGTTGTCGAGTTTGATGTTGAAGAAGTCTTCGAAAGAAGCTGCGATACTACTTATTTCTGAGGTACCGTGATTGAGATCTCCAGAGGCATATAATGCATAGATTAATTCGACCAAAGCTGTTTTGGAGCCTGACCATAAGAGTACGGGATGTTGTTGCGAAGCAAAATTTTCAATCATCCCGGGCTTTAAAGATGCTATAGCTTCCCGGATATAATGGATCAAACGATACATCGCTTGTATTTTTGCCCAGAGCATATCATGAGAACTCGAAAACTCGGGATACTGGTAATAATTGATAGTTGGAGTAAATGGGAAATTTTTGCGGTGATTGCGTGTAAAAAGTTGATGGTCCATATAGGAATGCCCCTGTTCCATATATTGAACGAAATCATTATTTCGGTAAAAAAATTTATTGATCTTGCGCAGTTCTTTTTCAAAAAATCGAAGTTGAAAGCTTTCTCCGGCTTTTGGTTTTCGCGATTCACACGAACGCATCTCTGAGAAATAGATGAGATAACTCATCGGACAAGGCTTGATATTTTTAAAAAAATCAATTTCTTCAGGAACGTTTTCAAAATCTTCCTGTTCCACCAGTTCTTTTAATTTGGACAGGGAGGTATTAGCAATCTCTATACCTGCATCTGCCTTTTTTAACGGGTCTATAATACACAATACCTGTGTATTTAGCATCGTGTGAAAGTTGTGTATTTCAGTGTCAAACATCGTATTATTAACTAGGCGGGTTAATAAATAATGAGGGAGAAGTATGTTCAAAGAGCAATGGATTAGTTGACAATCAAACACGTTGACTTTTTCAACGCTACATTCACTTAGTTACTTGTTCTCATCATTTCCAATTGTTCCAAAAGAAAGTTATCGTCGGTTTGCAGGAATGCCTGTTTGGGGATAAGAGTAGCTCCCAGTTTTCTTTTTTCAAAGCTGGCACTTACCCCAAAATCAATCTGTGTAAATTTCAGTTGTCGTGCCCTTAGAATCGATTGATAGAGCAGTTGGCGATAGGTTTGAAACGCCTCAAGATAGCTGTAATCCATTCCAATCAAACTGGTCACATAGGTCCCCGAATAATTTTTATAACAAAACATCACTCCCAGAATCCGATCATCAGATTTCGCTTTTAAAACGATAAACTCCCAATTGGGATGTTTGGACATATTTTGAAAAACAGCCAAAGGATAGGTAAACGTATTCAAACCAAAATTTTTAGCTTTTACCTGCTTGTAAAGTCCATAAAAGAGTTGAATCGTTTTAGTACCTGGAGCTGATATGATTTGCATTTTAATAAGCTCTTCATAGGGCTGAATATCTTTTTTAAAGTGTTTTTGAGAGCGTTTAGAGAGGTAGTTCGAATAGGCTGCATCGTTTTTTTGATCCAACTCAAATACGACACACGAGTCGGGCATATCAATAGGAATATATCCTTGATTTTGAAAGGTTTTAGACCAGATTGAACCCGTATCAAAATCCCGTAATACCGTAAGGGATACTTCCAGCTTTTGACTTAAGGCCTCTAGGTATTCTAAAAAGCAGGCAAGCGCTTCGTTTACCTGTGGATGTTTTGAATTAACATAGAGGTGTTCTCCTTCTGTAAATAAACAACCCAAGGCCAAAACTCGGGAAGTTTGTGCATAAGGGTTTTGTTCGCGTTGTTCTTCCAGTTTTTTCGAAACTGCAGGTGGGGATAACATATCGTTTTTCCATAAACTTTCTGTCACAAAACCCATTAAAACCGGTTGATTCAAGTCGTCCATAATTTGTAGGTACTTAAAGTTCCAATTGTGTTCTTGAGCTGCTTGGCCCTGAAACGTATTTTCCAGAAACTGCAGCCCGTCCCAGTCCATCATATTGTTTTTACCTACTGTATCATTCCAAAGGGATTTATCTACCTCAGAAATACGAGTAAATTCTTCAAGCCTCAATACCTCGTGTTTTATGGGAAGTGGCGGTGTTTCTTGAAAGTTCATTCGAAACGCCTTGCCTACTCGGGTGGTTGAATTGCCCGTATCGGCTAAGGCCTTATCGTAATGAATAACTAATGCTTCTGTAAGAAGTTTAATATCTTCAAAACGATTATGAGTGGAAATGGTAATGCGCACTCCGGTATTTTTAACAGGTACAGCAGGAAACAGCCCTAAATTGACAAAAAAACCGCCATCCATCAAGCGCTTTACCAATTGGTATCCGGTTGCAGGCAGACCCGTTCCGATATAAAATACAGGAGAGTCATTTGTAGCGATCAGCGGTAATTTAGTCTTGGATAGCAACCTGTTGAAGTAATCAATACGTTGTTTTAATTCGTCTTGTAAAGAATAAATTTCATCCGATAAATGAATAGCAGCTGAAGCGATAGCAGCACCTACAGCACTGGGTTCTAATTGTGCCGAGAAGGTTAGAGGGCCTCCAAAATTTTTAATCTGATTGTATAATTTTTTGTTGGAACATACTAAGACGGAACCAGAAGCACCAAAGGTTTTACTCAAGGTGCCAAAAACAAGTACATGTTCCGGAAGACTTTCCAATTGGCTCATCACATAACCCATTCCATTTTTTCCCTTCCAGCTCATTCCATGCACATCATCGAAGTAGAGGTGGAGTTGGGGGTATTTTATAGAAAGTGCTAAAAGTTCTTTAACCGGAGCATAATCGCCATACATAGAATAAACCCCGTCTGCCATATACCAGATTTTAGAAACTTTGGAAGAGAGTTTTTTCAGCAGCGATTCTAACATTTCCAAATTGTTATGCCGAATGAGATGAACGGGAATTCCTCGGACTTTTAAAAGTTGAGCTGCGTTTTGAACACTCCAGTGAACCTGATGATCTAAAAGAACAGCATCCTCATCCCGAACAACAGTTGGAATCACGGCCAGGTGCCCTAACGTACTGTTTTTGGTTACGATAACCGGGTTATTGAAAAGCAGCTCTAATTTTTCTTCCAATTGGGCATACAGTGGATGAGCGATATAGGTCTTAGAAAGTGGAAACTGCGTGCCATACCTTAATATGGCTTGTACCGCAGCTGTTTTAATTCGGCTGTCCTGCTCTAAACCTAAATATCCCGTGGTACCAAAATGATAGCATTGAATTCCATTGATTGTAATATACCTTCCACTTAACCTGGAGTCTTCCGCATGCAGATGTATAATTCCAGCCGATTTGGCATCCGCAATAACATTATCTACGGTGTCCAAAAAATTGTTGTGTTTTATTTTAGCCATTTTAATAGGTTTTAGATTGTCTAATTGAAGCTAAATATTATTTCACAAGCAGTGCGTTAAGCTTTTATAAGTTGGTCTTTTGAGACAAGTTTTAAGACCAATAAGTCAAATAGAATCAAAATCTCGCAAATTAAATTAGCAAAAAGTCTTTTTGAAGAAGTATGATGACTTTTAGATCAAATTGATATTAAATAGAATTTTATAAATTCGAGTAATCCAAAACTTTAGCGGGATGGTAGTGGATGGAGAATTTGCGAAAATGTGGATTGTAGACGGAATATTATTTTTCGTCTATAAGCCTGTATGTTTAATTGATATTAAACGCGCTAAAGTTTTAGTGCATCAGCGTTTAGAATTACAGAATGAAATAGCTTATCCTATTTTCTGTGATTTACGAGAAGTCCATAGCGCACAAAAGGAAGCTAGAGATTATCTGGCATTAGAAGGTTCATTGATGACTAAAGCCTTGGCTTTTTTAGTGAAAGATGAACATTCTTTATTGATCTTAAGAATGTATCTGCATACTACCACAGTGAAAATCCCAACACAAATTTTTATGAATAAAATAGAGGCTCTTGAATTCTTGAAAAAATTCAAGTGATGGTATTCACTTTAGTTTTTACATTTTATGGAACGCAATGACAAGGAACGCTTTAATCAGCTATTTGAGCAAATTATTGAAATCGCTGGAGGGAATTTTGAATACCGCCATAAAATTTCTGGACGTAGGGATGCACTTGATACCTTAGGGGAGTTATTAAATATAATGGCGGAAGAAGTTGCCTATTTCAATTACGAAAATGTATCCCAATTAGCTACAAACACGAGACCCGTACTTGTGGTTTTTGATCAAGAAGGTAAAATTAGCAACTATTCATTTGCCTTTTTAGATAGGTTGGGACATAAAAAATTACGTAAAAACATCAATACTTCCATCAATCAGCTTTTAACGGAATATTCAATACCCTTACTCCAGAAAGAACTGCAAAGTAGTATGAGTGAACCATTAAATCAGGACCTTTTTTCACTTGATTTTAAAACTGCCGACAATCGTATTCTAAGAGCAAATTGTACACTAGGAATCCTTTTTAAAAAGAATAAAAAGAAAGCCTATGTACTGAGTATATATGAGGATTTTAAAAATCAAAGCCTCAAATCAAATACGCATCAAGGTGAATTAAATTATAAATCCTTAAAATCAAAAAGTGCTTCAAATCGTATTCTGGTTAAAAATGTAAGACTTTACGTTTTACGTAACCTAAATAAACCTTTACCCGCTTTAAAACAAATAGGTCTGCTACACCAAACCAATCAAACGAAACTCAAGTCGGAATTCAAAAATGCCTATGGATTAACCATTCATCAATTTCATAATAAAAAACGTTTAGAACGGGCTGCATTGTTATTAAAAACGACAGAACTCCCTATAAGTGTTATTTCCAATCAATGTGGTTATAAAAGCCTAGCCCATTTTTCAAGAAAATTTAAAGAGTTTTATTCGAGTTCCCCACGTCTGTTTCGTTCCACTAATTTAAAATAGGGCTATTTAGACTATTTTGAGGCCGTATGGGGCAACCCCATAACCAACAAGTATTTAGAACTTTGAGACCTAATACTAATTAGGATGAGCACTCAAAAAACTAACTATTCACACATTTTTATTGATCTGGTTTGTTACTTCTATATCCTGCTCTTTGTCTATGCGGCAACGAGTAAGCTTATAGACTGTGAGCAGTTTCAGGTGCAACTGGCGCAATCTCCGCTATTAAGTGCCTATGCCGGAGTGCTGGCTTGGCTAGTACCGCTTAGTGAATATGTGCTAGGTAGTATGTTGCTATTTTCCAGTTTACGTAAAGTAGGTTTATACGGAAGTTTGGGTTTGATGAGCGCTTTTACAGCTTATATAGTGATCATCCTCAACTATGCTGATTTTGTTCCTTGCTCATGCGGGGGAATTTTGGAATCTCTGGGATGGACGGAACATTTAATCTTTAATGGGGTTTGTGTTGTATTGGTCCTGATCGCTCTGGTGTGTAAAGGCGACAGAACGAGTAGTAGAACTCGTATCACTTCAATCTCCCTGTCTTTAGGTATTATGCTGCTATCAACGAGTAGCGTCCTGCTGTTGTTTTGGAATTCAGAACAGTTGATGCACACCGAAAACCCATTTATACGCCGGTATTCTCACGGTGTTAAAAAAATGAAAAGCATTGATTTAAAAAGTGCATCTTATTACTTAGCCGGCAAGGATTCTGCATTTTTCTATCTGGGTAATTACCGCACCCCCCTTAGAATTGGGTTATTAAACCGGGTAACCGATAGTCTGATGGTGAAAACCATTGAAGTTCCCGAAGCCGATTTACCTTCTACAGCGGTACAGTTGCGGATAAACCCACCTTATTTTTATTTGATTGACGGACAAATCTCACAGGTACTAAGAGGGGATGTAGGAGCGTGGAAAAGCTACCAACACTTTAATGGTAAAATTTCTTTTAATGAGTATGTACTTCGGGATACCACGGCAATAGTTGCAAGAGCTTATCATCCTCAAACCCTCCAACAGGATTTATTATCAATCCAACTGAAGGATTCTTTACCCTATCAGTTCCTAACGGGAATCTTAGAAAAACAAGTTGATGGCTATTTTGATGTAGACGGGCATTTGAATTATGACTCCGTTACGGAGCACTGGGTATATACCTACAATTACCGCAACAGTTTCCAGGTATTGGATCAGGATGTAAATCTGCAGTATACGGGTCATACACTTGATACACTGGAACAAGCGCAACTGCGTATAGACTCCATCTCTAAACCCGGGCAGCATAAACTTACCGGTTCCTTGCTTGTTAATGCAACTACCTACAGTCATAATAACCTATTGTATATACTCTCTAAAGTTAAGGGAAGGTATGAACCGACCAAACCCTGGGAGCAGACCGAAACCATTGATGTGTATAGTCTGAAAGACGGCAGTTACCGCAGCAGCTTTTATGTTTACCCGGAAAAGGAGCAGCGACTGACCCGCTTTTTTGTAAGCGATAAAGCGTTTTACGGATTTTCTGGAGAGCATCTGGTCGTTTATGATCTCAACCCATTACTGAATGTCACCCACTAACGATAATCATGATTGCAGGGGTAAGATCGAAAACCTGCTAAAATATAGAGTAGATCATTAATTAATATTTTAGTATTATGAAAATTCAAGTAAAAAAACGTTTAGGAGCACTTGCTGTTGTAGTAGCCCTAACCGGTGCCTTTGCCACACAGGCAATGGCTGAACGTTCTGAACTTGCGACAGACCAGCAAGGTTATGAGCGCGTAAACGGAAACCAGATGGAATGTGAACCTCACGACATCTGTACCACGATCAACACAGGAAATCTGTGTACGGTAGATCTTGATCCTGCTAATGCCCAAATTTTTGGTTTAGATGAGGCGCAAAGATGTACAGTAGTTCTGTATCGTCCCAATCAGTAGATTTATAAACTGATTGTGTAAAAAGAAAGGTGAACCTCTTGGTTCACCTTTCTAATTTATATTACTTACTACTTAACGCATCCAATCTTCGGCAGGAATACCTTTAAGATAATGATCAAACCAGTGTTCTACTTTTAGACTGAGATCCTTTTGGTCCTCTGGCTTATTTGCAGAATGACCCATCCCGGGATACAGCAACATGGTTACCGATTTTTGAAGGCGCTTCAACCCCATATAAAAATCAATTGTCTGGTTAAAATCAACATGATGATCTTCCCGGCCAGACCATAAGAGTAGGGGAGTATTCATATCTCGTGCATGATAGAGTGCTGAATTTTCCAGATACCCTTGATAATCATTAAATAGATTTTTGGGCATACGCAATTGACCTTCTTCATATTGATAATAAGCAGGACTAGTATGATCTTGTACAAATAAGTAAAAAGAAGGGTTGTCGTAAATGCCTGCTCCGGAAATAGCCGTGGTAAACAGATCAGTTTGGGTCACGGTAAAACCGGTTTCAAAACCGCCAAACGAATGCCCTATAAGGCCTAAACGTTGCGGGTCGATGGACTGAACTTGTTGCAAGGCTTTATGTGTACCTGCGAGAATACAATCCGTTGCTGAAAAAGCGGTTTCTCCGGGCTTATATGCAATATCGGGTTGTAATACAAAATACCCCCGGTTGACCATATTGGCCGGATTAAATCCAATAGTGGTGTTAAATCCCGGGTTGGTATAGTGATTAAAGGTTTGACTCTGCTTTTCATACACATAAACTACCATGGGGTAGTGTTTATTTTCATTATAACCGGTAGGATAGCGTAAAATCCCTTGAAGGCTATCACCTTGCGCATTCGTGTAGTGGATGAGTTCTTGCCTCGGAAGTTCGTAGTCCCTATACTGCGGATTGCTTTGAAAGATGCGCTGTGGTTTAGATGCTCCTAAGTGAAATACCTCCAAAGCCTTAGGGCGATTATAAGCTTCAGACAAATAAATCAGGGTTTTGGAATCAGGTGATATCTTAGGCCATTTTACATAATCTGCTCCGAAGGTAATCAGTTTAGGCTCCTTCCCGGGATTAATTACCGTATAACCCTGAGCATAGTCCCGGCTCATTTCCAAGAAAAGTGGATCGTCTTTTTCTGGCATCCATTCCCGATTGGGTTTAATCAGTTTGTGAACAATTCCAGAGGTTCTACCCTGAGTTAATGCCTTGAGCTCTTGAGTTTTTAGATTTAGTTTCCAAAGGTCAAACTTACCCTGTAAAAGCACCGACTCTTCATTCAAATACCACGCAACCAGCTCGCTAGTTCCTAAATCGTTTTGGTCTGGAGCAATACAGAGACCAGGCATCTCATCTTGCCGTACAGAAAGATCATAGATATTTACTTTTCCTTTGCTCGGGTAAGCCAGATACCTTCCCTGATGACTAAATGCAATATCCAGTTTATGCCCCGTGTAGGACGTTTCCAGTAACTGTGTGCTTCCGGTTTTAAGGTTCTTTAAATAGAGGTCAATCGGTGGTTCTTGTAGCACACTGGGGCGGTAGGAGCTGGGATCGTATACTACTGCATAGTTTAAACCGGGATCAAAAACCACTTCCGTAAAGCGATCATTCGTAACTGCTGTAATTTCGTTTGTGCTTAAATCCCATAATGCCACCCGGTTTAAGTTGGCACCCCCCATGCGGTAGCGCATTCCTGCTACTAAATAGGGATCTGTACTGTGCCAGATTTCCGGGATTTCATCAGATTCTAGTAGGGGTTTTCGTCTATAGCTAAAGGCTACTTTAGTGCCGTCTGAAGCCAAGTGTAAAGGATTTTGCCACTCCTGTTTAAGTTGATAACCTTTAAACTCTGCTGAATCTAATTTCTGTGGCAACCACTTTTTTTGCCCGGTTTTTAAGGTGTAGACGGCTAGTCTTCCAAAAACTACAGGATCTGAATCCTCTGTTTTGGGTACTAGGGTATAGGCCAGACGCTCGCCGTTGTCCTGCCAAGTGGTTTCCATCAGTTTATAACCTTTGAGGTCTTGAATTGGAACAACTTCCTGTAATCGATCTAGTAAAATTAATTCCAGTAGTTGCGAACCGTCTACTTGACGGGTAATTAAAAACGACCGTGCAGTGGGTGCGTATTCGTAAGCTATAAGCCCGTCAATAGTTAAGTTTTCGGCTGAAGTCGTGCTCGTAATGATCAATTTTCCGAGACCTTTATAATAAATGGCATACCAACCTGTTGGCATCGCGTCCACAAGCTTCGCCTTATTGGGTAGTATAATGGTCTTTCCGGTCTCCAAATCAACGTGTAGAGAATGATCACCACTATTGATCATTACCGCTTTTGAACTTATGAATCCTCCAAGAGATGCGGCCGCAAAGCTATACCTGCGCTTTAAATAAGTATCTTGTATCACAAGCGTATCTTCCTGCTCATCATAATACTTGGTATACCCTATCCATTCGCCATTATCCGAGAAAGAAGTCGAACTCAGCGTGTACCAGCGTTTATAATCCTCCCGAGGAATAGATCTTTTGGGCTGCTGTGCCCACAGGGAATATCCTGAAACGATAATCAGGATTGCTGGCTGTATGTATAGTAGTGCCTGTTTAAATTGCATAGTTTAAGACTAATTGCCGGACTGATAGCCTGGGTTTTGAGGTGCCAGGTTTGGGTTGATAATCAATTCGTTTTCAGGAAGCGGCAGGAGTTGGTTAGTGGGTTTCCAACCCGCTTTTAAAGGCTCTAAAACAGCATCTAAACGATTGCTTCGTTTCAGATCAAAAAAGCGCTGTCCTGCTTCGGTAAAAAGTTCGTGCCTGCGCTCGATTAGTATTTGTTCTAACAGTTCTTCTTTAGTGCTATACTCCACATCAGTCAAGCCTGCACGCCCGCGTACGATATTCAAATCGAGGCTAGCAAGTTCCAATTGGTCCAGGCGCGCATAGGCCTCACTGCGAATCAAATAGACTTCGGCCATTCGAAATAGAATGGAATACTCTACAGAACTACTGGTATTTCCCCGGGTTTTGTATTTAAAAGGATGGTAATAGGATTGCGAACCATTAGACACCTCCTGAATCCATTGTGCTAAGCGTTGGTCAGCATCCTTAAAACTAGAGACCAAGTTAGGGGTTAAGGCAACCGTAGGTGGGGGAGCTGTATTAAAAATAAAAGAGATTGCTTCCGGGGTATTGACTCCGGCTCCTCTAGGCGAAAACTGCCACAGCGTAGACCTGCTTTCCTTCAGAAAAACCTTGTTCAAATCGGTTTCCCATTCATACAAATCAGAATGGTTGATAATCGCAGTTGTGGCATCAACCGCCTGTTGCCAATCACCCGTGTAAAGAGATACCCGTGCTAGTGCTGCCAAGGCGACCCCTTTAGTTGCCCGTGTGCGGTCTGCCGTGGAATATTCCCAATCAAGCAGGGCAATGGCCTGTGTCAAGTCCGCTTCAACCTTTTTGAAAACTTCTTGTATCGGGATTTTTGACAGTACCGTATTTTGCTGATAATCTGTAGATGTAACATAAGGTACTTCGCCATAGAGAACGGTGAGGTAAAACTGATTTAAACCTCTAATAAATAGAGCTTCTCCATTAAGCTGCTTTTTAAACGCTTCATCTAATGCTGATTCTTCCAGTCCTTTGAGCAATGCATTAGCTCCATAGATTTGGGTATACGTAGTGTTCCACCAGCTGCTAACTGTAGGGTGGGAGGGAATCAAGTTGTTTTTATGAAAGGCCTCTTTACTGGAGGTTGAGCTTCCGTAAAATTCAAGCTCATCTGTATATAGACCCATTTCGTAATAGAGGTCTCTCAAAATACCCCTGTCCCGCATCTGTGCATAAATGGCCAGCAATGCAGCCTCTGCAGTAGCCTTTTCGGTAAAAACAGCTTCTGTCGTTAATTGTGAATTCGGAAGGTCTACTTCAATAAATTGTTCACAAGAACTTAATAGATTCAGCATCAAAACCAAACCGACTGTAAAAGCCATACTACTGGTAGAGAATTCTCGTAATTTGTTCCGAATAATTTTAGATATAGGTGTGGTCATCAAATTATAGTTTAGAAATTAAAAGTTTAATTGAACCCCCGTAGTAAATACCTGCAAAGGAGGTAAGCTGTTGGGGTAAATAGATTCCGGATCAAAACCTTTATAATCGGTAATGGTGAGCAGATTTTGACCTTGTACGGTAATACTGCAGTTAACCCCCGGTATCAGGTTTTCAGGCAGGCTGTAGGATAAGGCCAGGGTTTTAAGCCGTATATACGAAGCATCAGTAATCATCGCATTACTTTGATTGTAATTGAGGTACCGTAAATACAAGGGGCGGTTAGCGCCTGTTGAAAAGGCCTGATAGGTAGACTGATCACCGGGCTGTTGCCAGCGATCAAAAGCTTCGGGAATTGTATTACCCATCCTACCCGGCTGTCCCAGGGAGTACAACGCATTATAGTTTTGCTGTTTGACAAACTGAAAAAGAAAATCAAGAGTAAATCCTTTATAACGAAGACTATTTTGGAATCCTCCGTAATAGACGGGATTGAGATCTGTAATTCCTTCTCGGTCATCTTGAAAAGTCAATTGGCCATCCTCATTATAATCTGTGAATTGATACAAGCCTGTTTCAGGATCCAGGCCTTCATAATTATAGGTCTTTCGAATATTCAGCGGCTCGCCAATAACGTATCTGTTTGAATAGGTAGAGCTCTCTAGATCAGGAAATGCCAGTAACTCATTTCTGGAGATACTCAGGTTAAAGGTACTTTCCCAAGAGAAATCAGCTTTATTTATAGTTTTAGACTGGAGTGTAAATTCCCATCCACGATTCTCAATGGTAGCATCTAAGTTGGCCTGAATTGATGAAAACCCGGTGGTCCCGGCCAAAGGGATTCCCACTAATTGATTAGAAGACCTGTTTCGGTACCAGGCTGCAGTAAGAAGCAACCTGTCTTTAAAGAAACCGGTCTCTAAGGCTAATTCCAGTTTTTTATTCATCTCCCAACTGAAATCGGGATTGAATAATCGGGAAGGTTCTAGTACAGTGGTCTCATTATAACTGGAAGCACTCAAGGAGTAGGTATCGAGGTATTGATAATCTCCAATCTGATCATTACCGGTTATGCCGTAGCTTCCTCTTAATTTTCCAAAGCTCAAAAACGCTAAATCCCTGATTCCATTTTCGGATGAGAAAATCCAAGAAGCACCCACAGCTCCAAAATTTGAGAATTGCTTGCCCGGTCCAAAGCGGCTGGAGCCATCTCTTCGTGCTGTTAGATTTAAAAAATAGCGGTTACGTAAGGAAAAGTTAACGCGTCCAAATATAGCGATGTATTTATAGTTGGTCTCTGTGTCTGTGCTGATGAATTGGCGGTCTGCGGCGCTTAAATTTTCAATAAGACGATTGCTAGAGAAGCCTAGACCAAATAAGTGCAGTTGAGAAGCCGTATTGCTTTGAAAGGTGCTTCCTACTAAACTTTGAATTTTAAAATCGTTGAAATTAAGGGTATAGGATAGCTGAGGTTCGAGTATCCAAGAATTGCGTATAAGCTGGTTTTTGCGAATACTAGATTGAGCAGGAGTGTACCCAAAGGCAGGATTTGCACTCGTGGAGGGTTGTATATATTGATCCAAAAAATACGTATTGGTATATCCTAAACTGGTCTTTAATTCTAAACCTTTTACAAGTTGATAGGACAACTGGGTGTTCATTATCAAGTTATAACTATCCGAATTATAGTTGTTTTCGAGTAAAGCAAATGGATTTTGCCACGTGCCACCCTCCCAGTTAAGGCTTCCATCTGCCTTATATAAGGCCGGTGCATTGGGAGGCAATTGATAAATGTTTGTCATCAACGTTGCCATCTCCGGTAGGTTGTTAGTCTGATACGTAAAATTCCCGGAAAGACTGGCGTTGAATTTGTTATCCTTGCTGATATAACTGGTACGGGTTTGAATACCTATTTTGTTATAGGCATAATCACCGGGATACACCGTGGTTTCTCTGTGATAATTACCACCGAGTCTGAATTGTAAGTGCTCCGTTCCTCCCGATAGCGATCCATTAATATCCAGATACTTGGCTTTATTACCAATTATGACCTCCTGCCAGTCTGTATACCGGTTGGGATCCCAGGTGCCGTTTACGTCATACGCATTGGCGGGGTACTCGGTAATGCCATCATTAGCATAAGCTTCCCGTCGTACTTCAAGGTATTGCTGGGTATTTAAGAGCTCTAAGTGGCTCTGAACCGTACCAATCCCATAGCGGTATCCCAAATTGAATTGTGTTGAACCGGAACTCCCTTTTTTTGTCGTAATAAGCACGACACCATTAGCACCACGAGAGCCATAAATAGCCGTAGCATCGGCATCTTTAAGCACCTCAATGCTGGCTATTGCATTAGGGTCAATACTATTTAGTGGGCTCACGCCACCAGGGAATGCGACGGCTGTACGGCTGTCACCCAGGTCGTCACTAGAAATAGGAACCCCATCTATAATATACAAAGGAGCATTACCCTCTGCTCGCAGACTGTTCTGTCCGCGTATTTGTATCTGGAATGCTCCACCGGGAACTCCGGTATTCTGTGTTATAAATACCCCCGGCATTCTGCCTTGCAAGGCGGCCAGCGGATTGGTCACCGGTTGCCGCTCGATCTCCTCGGCTGTTACCCGGGCGATACTCCCCGTTTGCTCGCGACGGGTGGTGTTGTAATACCCCGCATTGATGGTCACTTCGCCTAAAGCGGTAACGTCTTGTTGCAATGCTATAGTAAATGTGGTTTGATTCCCCACCGGCAGGGTCAAGGTTTTAAAACCAAGGTAACTGATGCTTAAGGTATCAGTAGGTTGTGCTTGAATGCTAAAGACCCCTTGTAGATCGGTTTGCGTACCCGTGTTGCTGTTGAGCAGTCGGATGCTCACGCCCGGTATGGGATTTCGCTGCGTATCGGTAACGGTACCGCGTATTGGTTGTTGAGGCATTGCTGCCCAGAGTAGATTTCCTGTTGCCCAAAATAGGGTAACAAGTATCCACGCAGCCCCCGTAAGGCGCGTAGTCAAAATTTTCATATCTTCGTCGTGTTAATAAATGAAACAATCGTTTTATTTAAGCTCACGCCTTCCCCGGGATTCCACTCGTAGGGGAAGGTTTTTGAGCTTAATACCCGTACAACCGGGTGTTTCTCTTCTTCACAGACCGTAAGGTCTGCAGCTTTTTTTTTATGGCTAATTCACCGGTGCGCTTAAACCGTACCCGGTATAAGCCCGCGCTACTGACCAAAGACAGCGGCGGCTCCCAACCCAATTACAGATTACTTCCTAGAGAAGCAACCCATAACCCACGGGTGCATTAGCGGAATGGTGTGCTCCCGTTAGCACGTTTGTCATACTTTATTTAATTTAAGGATGCTAAGGCATACCCAATTTTACATTACGCTACAACGAGCGGCGACCATTATGGTCTTTTTAAAGTAGGGGGGAATGCTTTTTTACGAAGCTTTTAGAGAAGAATACGACTTTGAAAATGGAAGTTGAAGTGTTGCAAATCCCTGAATACAAAAAAGGGCGTGGCTCAACTTACTGCATTAGAGGTACTGGTATACCTGTGTACAAATAAGCCATGAACCTACGCCCGGGTCGTAGGCATTCATGCTTATCCTCTCGTACACTATTAAAATTACCAGTTTTCTAATGCGAGATTCAAAGCGAATGCTTCTAATATTTTATACTAAGAAGTTTCGCAAATATATAATTCTAAATCAAATATAATAAAATTCAATTACACATGTGTAATTGTGGTAGTTATTTTTTATTAGTCCATTTGTTTTAATGGGTAAACAAATAAAAATACCAGAACTCACTACTGCAATCTCAGCAGTGATAACTAGGCTATACAAAAATAAAGGTGAACAAGCTCTTCTAGAACTTAATAATAGCTATTACACTGAGATAGGTAAAAGTTTAGGATTAGAAAGATATACTTCTACTGATCATAATGTTACGTGCAGTAAGTTGTTTGCTATTTGCGATTTTCTTGAAATATCTCTTTCAGAATTTTTTAAACTCGTTGAGGAGGAAAATCAGATTTTAAAATATAAAGAAGAAAGGAAAGGTAAACTAGTAAAGCAGGCTTATAAAAATCAAAAATAAAATCTATTTAACTACTGATCAAAAAGTTGTTTTAAATTAGCTTTTGTAAGATATATCGAATATGCTTCTATAGTTTTATTTAGGTTGTATTGTGCTAATCTTACCACAATGGAGTCTGCTTCTGATAGACCATACTCAAACCTAATTACTCCTTTAAGTGTAGTAAAGGAGACCGGTTGTGGAGACTTTTCTTTGAATCTACCACTTACTAATTTATAAATCTTTTCAGCTGTACTCCCTTTCTCTTCAAACGAAAAACTGGCATAGCCTTTTAATTCTAACTCTAGCTGGTTCAAGTATTCAATAGTATAGACAGCTTCTTCTCTAAATGATTTTGCTAAAACCTGATCATTCTCTATGATTTTAGCAATACCTCTATTTTTTAAATCTGTTTTAGCCTGATATTGGCTAAATGTAGTACTGATACTTATAAAAATAAATAAACAGGACATCGTTAGTTCTTTAATCATACTAAAATTATTAACGCATTAATATTCAGTAATTTAATAAATTTTTGAATACGTTTTTTAAAATTAGTTTTCATGGACTCTTTATATCCTATTCTGGGGATTTGAGAGGGTTTTGCCTTTATTTTTATGGTTTACGAGATTCTGTAAACTACTTCTAAGATAAAGGTCTATTTTTATAAATATAAAATGTTAAAATTCAGAAAATAATGAGGTTATATTTTATAACGTAATGTTGATATAACTAGTTCGCAGCAATACAAATACACTCAAACTAAAAAATAAACTATGGAGCTATTTCTTCAAATATGTGCAGCAATTGGTTCTCTTGCAACATTCGGCGCGTTCCTAATGTTATTCAAAAGAGACAAGAATAAAGAGGTTCAAATAAATAAGTTGACATCAATAGCTGCTGTTCTCGAAAATCAAGCTGAATCTCTGAACAAACAAAATGATTTATTAAGTCAACAAATAGATATTTTTAGAAATACATCTCTTTTAACAGAACAAAATGACCAGGCCTATCAAGAATTAAAGGAGATTGAGGAAAAGAAGATGAAATTATCTGTAAGACCAAATTTATGGCTAAACGGAGCGACCACTATGGGTATGACTGGCGAATTAAAAATTTGGCTTAACAATAAAGGAGAGACAGCAATTTTAACTGATTTTAATTTGATTGCAGGCCAAATAGAGTTACATAGTAAACACCTACCCTATGAACTTGAAAAGGGGAAGGAAAGATTTATATTCGGTAGAGCCGTAAATGGGAAATCTATAAATGATGCTACTTACCAAATTGAGGTAAAGTATAAAGATGTTTTAGAGAATAAATTTATTGCAAAAATTGAGGGAAAAGGAGCAAGTGTTAAAATTACAGAGGTGAAACCTGAATAAATACCGCGGCTAATAACTAAGATTCTTTGCGGACGTTACAACCTATCCCGTTGTATAACGTTAACTCTAACGCTCCGGCAAATAAGTAGCGTTTGAGTTAAGGTTGCTGAGAAAAGATGAATTTAGCCTTAAATTTTAGATTGTATGATTATTTATAAGAACGGGTGGGTTTACGGGATTCTGTAGACTTCTTTTAATCTAGATGTCTATTTTTATAAATACAGCTCTAAAGTATTGATATTCTGTAAATTTTGAAGGGGTAAGTATATATTTTGTGTTGATATAAAAAGCTAGCAAAGAATAACAAAAATGATAAAAAAGATAATTCAAATTAAAAATGTTGGTAGATATAAAAATTATAATGCTGATAATACATTTAGTGAATTATCCAACAATACTGTTATTTACGGAAATAACGGAAATGGAAAGACTACTCTATCTTTAATTCTAAAATCTTTACGAGGTAATAATGAACTTATTAAAAAGAAACAAACATTTGGAACAGAAGAAGAACAAAAAATTAAAATATTAAGCGACGAGGGAATTATTCAATTTAAAGATGGAAAATGGAATAAATCCAACAAAAATATTGAGGTTTTCGATATTCACTACGTTGAGGATAACTTAATCACGGGTTCTCTTTTACCAGATTCAAGCAGGTCAAATTTATTTGAAATAGTTGTTGGAGAAGAAGGTATTAAATTGAAGAAAGAAGCTCTTAGCTTAATTCAAGAACAAAAAACATTTCAAAAAAAGAGAAAATCATTAAATAATAAATTGAAATTTAAAAAGCAGGAACTTACAGGTGATGACATTTCTGAAATAAAAATTCAATTAAACTTTATCAAAGAGGAAGTAAAAAAAAGAGGTCTGAAAATAAGAGACCTAAATAAGAAAATTGGAGAATCCACAAAAGATATATTCAGTAATCATATTGAAGAAATCAATAAGCAATTACTTTTTTTTACACCGTATCTACAAATAAAAAAGTTCACAGGTAACAATAGACACGGGAAACAACTTCTCTCTTATTATCTTAATGTTAGTGGTTTCAGCGTTGGCTTTGAAAAGGACAAAAAAACCTATTCTTCAGTAAAATATACATTAAGCGAAGGAGATAAAAGTGCCTTGGCATTTTCGTTTTTCTTAGCTAAATTAAATATCTCTGGTAACCTTGAGAAAAAAATTATCATTTTTGATGATCCAATATCAAGTTTTGACTACTCAAGAAGAAATGCAACAATAAATCATCTAAAAAGACTTGGAGAAAAGTGTAATCAAATTATTGTATTAACACACGATATTAATTTCGCAAAAACTTTATCCAGTAGGTTTGGAAGCAAGAATGTACTGAATCTAAAAATAGTTAAATCAAAAGATTCAAGTGTCATCACAAAACAAGACATAGAAGAAGAAACCCTTTCTGGTATATTTAAAGATATTAGTATCTTAAAAAACTATATCGAAAATGGAGTTGATTCAAATATTCAAAAAAGAGATGTTATTAGGTGTATTCGTCCAATAATTGAAGGAATAATTAGAATTAAGTTTTTCACGCATATAAAACATAATGAATGGCTAGGAGATGCTATCAAGAAAATTAGAGAATCTTCAGAGACAGATGCAATGTATAGACTAAGGCCAGTTTTAGATGAATTAATTGATATTAACGATTATTCTAAGTCCTTTCATCATAGTGACCCAACTAATCCGTGGGGAGATTTAATCAATGACGAAGAATTAAAGATATATGTAAATATGACATTAAATCTAATTCAAAAAATATAAAAACCGATTGCCTAATAACTAGCGTTCGTACGGTCGGTACAGCCGGTCCCGTTGCATAACGGGAACCCTAACGCTCCGGCAGATATGCAGCGTTTGAGTTAACGCTGCTAGTTAAAAAAATATATTTAGCCTATGGGCTATACCTCTTGACAAGGCCTTATAAATACGCTATATTAGCAAATGTAAGATAAAGATGCCTTTCGCTTAACCAGCACGCAGTAGGGTAGGGGGAAAGTTGGTTCTTCACGACGAGCTTACCCAATTACCTGCCAAGAGCACACCGTGCTGTAAGTATTCCATTTTAAACATTCCCAGAACTCCGTTCACCCGAAGTTCACCCGAGGTTCACCGGTGTTTCACCCAAGGATAAAGCATAGCAAAGGCAGGGTAACGGTACCCTAACGCTATGGGAACGGCAGGGTAGCGGTTCTCATCCAATAGTTGTGGATGTAATGCTACCTTTTTAAGAAATACAATTTCTAAAATTCCCAATACGATAAGCTATTTTAAATGCATGCTCTTGCACGCAATTGCACGGTCTTGCATATTGGAGCATCCTTTTACATACTACTGCCTCCTCCCGCATAGCAATTCGATTTTTAGAGGGGTTTGCTTCGAGTCTAGTTCGGGTCTCCTTCGAGAGGGCTTCGGTAAAAGGGGGTGTTTCTCGAACAACACCCGAAGGAAACTGGAAGTAGTATTGAACGAAAGGTGTTTTATGGGATTTATCCCCTTTTTTTTAGTTTGAATGAGGGGAATACAGGATTCTGTAAAATAGTTTTAAGACAATGGCCTATTTTTATAAACAAACCGCTAAAAGATTGATATCCTGTGGATTTTGTGGGGATATACCTGATATTACAAGTTGTGAACAATTTTGAACAAAAACCGTAACAAGTAAAAAATGGATTTGGAATCAAAAACTAAATTGGTAAGAGAACTGATAACCTTTATTCAAGAGAATGATAATTATCAGAATCAAGACGATATTAGAAGTGTAACTGCTTATTCATTTTACCAAATAAGTGAAAGCTTTATGATAGGTCTGATTTTATCTGAAAATCTTTCCGATTTACAATATTGCAAGGAAAAGATTAATCCTGCCATAGATGATTCTTATTTGCCTGTACTCGAATATGTGTTCGACGGATTTTTGAAAGATTCATTTTTTATTAAACTTTTTGCATTGGCAGAAAACCATATTCGACAGATTGCTGAATTTTACGAAAGTTCAACAAACAAAATTAAAGTTGACTCAATATCAACAACTTTTAAAAATTTAATGAATTCAAATAAAACCTTATTTTTCTCAAATTTGAATATTAAGGACAAAGAACTTTTTGACTTTTATTGCTACTTAAGAAATACCATACACAATATGGGATTTCAATCAAAACCTGACCAACAATTAATAATTAACGACGCAAGTTCGGTTATTAATAAGAATAAGGTAATAATCGATTTAACTTTGAATTCAGCCAACTCATTGGATTTTGAAAAATCAATTTTATTACAAGAGCAAATTTTCAAGTTAATATTAAAAATGAATAATGTAATACCTGAAAGTGATTGTATTGAACATAAACTTGTATCGATTGGTTTCAATTCATAGCGAAAAAAACTGCTCACAATAACTAGCGTTCGTGCGGTCGGTACGACCTAGCATGAACGCCGTGTTAACTTAATCGACTGTTAGATTAGGCTTACTTTATAAATTATTAAAGTAAACCTAATATGGTTTGTAGGGATGTGGTATTTTAGTGTTATCAATTAATAAATAGGAATACAAGTTCCGAATTACCTGAAAAATTAGGTAGATTATCGGGAAATAATCAATTGTCATTATTTTAATAACCTTCTGATAGTAGCTAAAAAAAACATGTAGCTTTCTCTATGGCCTTATCTTACAATCAACCAGAAATAAGTGAAGCAAAAAATAGGCCTGCTACTTCCTCCAATAAAGGCTACCCTTATTCTGCCCTTGACCACCGAAGGTTTGAAGAACTGCTATACTCAATTGGCAAACTGCGACTTGAAAAAGACTGGAAAGATAAGTATGACGAAATCAACCTTCTGCAAGGAGTTCGAGAACGAGGGCGAGATTGTAGTTTGCATTTGAATGGCAACTCACTTGGGCTGATTCAGTGCAAGCATAGTATTGATAGCGGCAACAGAATTTCGAGGCCAGAATGTGCAAGGGAGATCATCAAGTTTGTGCTGCATTATCTTTTGGACAAGCGGTTGATTTACAACCCTAAGAATTTTACATACTGGTTTGCCGTCTCATACGGTTTCAATGAAAAGGCTAAAGATTTACTGGATGACTTCAACAGAGAGATACTAAAACAGACAGAACTAAAAGACTGGACAGAAACTGTAATAAATGCCAATGAAGAACTTAAACACCTCAAATACAACGACATTGAACAGGAATTAAAAACAGTACTCGCGTCAATAGCAATTAAGAAGGTTATTCCACAAGACCTAGACACGTTGCTAAACTCTAACGGTTTCCAATCAATAATCAAAACCTTTTTCGAGGTTAAAATGGTAGTTGAGTCGGAGCCAGTAGAAAAGCTAATGGAAGAACTAAAAAAGCAGAGCAAATACCAAAACACTTCCAATATTCCAGTTCAGGTTATTCTGCAAAAATTTGATCATGCCTCCCACTACCTAACGGATTACAACAGCTCTTTTGAAGGGGTAGCTAATTCGCACATTAAAAGAAAAGAAACGAATGATTTGCTTCACTGGATTAAATCACCATTGGGAGAAAAAGAGAAAGCTGTAGTTTTACTGGTTGGCAGTGCTGGAAGTGGAAAAACGGTTATTATAAAGGATGTGTTTCTGAGACTTAAGGAAACCGGCATACCTACAATTGCCTTAAAAGCTGATAGGCTTTATGCTGAAAGTATTAATGAACTGCAAAATAAAATTGATCTCGGAGACTCATTTGAAAAAGTAGTTCGAACTCTAAGCGAAGCCAGCGAACGGGTAGTTGTGCTAATTGACCAGATAGATGCGCTTTCGCAATCATTATCAGCTAAAAGGGAATTTCTCGATGCCTACAATCTTCTTGTAAGGAAGCTCATTGATATTGATCGAGTAAGAGTGGTTATTTCCGTTAGAGCTTACGATCTCTATTATGACAACGAGCTAAAGTTCTATAAAAATCAAAAAAGCTTTAAAGTTGATTTATTAAATGTGGGTGATGTTAAGCAAGTGCTTGCAAAGCTCGGAATAAGAGAGAATGAACTACCCGGGCAATTGCTCAACCTTCTGCAAACGCCACATCATCTAAATGTGTTTTGCAAGGTGTACGACTCCCAAACGAACCTTCAATCAATAACCACGCTGCATGACCTGTACGAAAGTCTTTGGGTTCAACAAATAACTACGGTTACAATTACATCACCAACCTGTTCTGACAAGTGCACAAGCCTAGTCTTTGCCATCGCGGATCAGATGCACAAAGAGCAGAGAATTAGCACCCCCGCAAAGCAATTTTCTTTGTCTTTCAAAGACGAGTTCGACTATTTAAGAAGCAATGGGATCATAACCGAAACGGATAAGGAAGTCCAGTTTTTCCATCAAACATTTTTTGATTTTGTCTTTGCGAAGCAGTTCGTTCAGAATGGAAATTCAGTAACAAGATATATACTTGAAAACCATCAAGGTCTTTTCATTCGGTCCAGCCTGAAAATGATCTTGGGTTTTCTGCGCGAAGAGGATCACGCTCAATTTATAAAAGCCCTTAATGCTATCCTATTTTCCTCAAAGTATCGCTTCCATATTAAGCTAATGCTGTTAAACTTGCTTGGTTTTGAAGAAGCCCCAACGTTAGAGGAAAAGCAGCTTGTGAAATCGCGAATTCTACCAAGCAAAGAGCTGAAACTGCCTTTTTTAGAATCGGTTGCAGGCAATAGTTGGTTTTCATTCCTTATTAGAGAAGGAGAACTGAATAAGCTGATTACTCAAAAGATTGGCTGGCACAACAAACTCGCTGAACGCGATTGGGGAAAAGCGAATAAGGTTGTGGACAAAATCAAAACCCTTGTACACTATAAAAATACCTCTGAAAAATGGGATGCACAGATAAACCTGTTGTGGCAGATTTTAGTTAAACAATTACCAAAAAGCAGACAATCTGTTTGTGACTTTCTATTGAACTGTCCTGAATTTAAAGGAAAAGCGAGATTCGTTTCACGTTTGCTCTATCACGTTAAAGAGTGGGATATTCCAGCGGCTTTCCAGCTCTTTGAAAAAAATGATGTCAAAGCTGGTTTTGATAGTTTTGGTTACTATAATATACTCAAGGATGCATTAAAATTTGATTTTGATTGGGTCAAACAGAAGTACAAGGATATTTGCCTTAAAAAAATTCAAGCAATCAAGGATCGAAAAGACAAACCCAATTTTGAACATCAAGACGAAAAACTATTAAAAAGGATGTTCGAGGTTGACACTAATAAAACGCTTGACTTGACTCTGGACATTATCAATCAGATTATAGCAAAGACAAGTGGCGAAGATAAATCAAAACTATACATTGACTTTAGCTTTTGGTTGTTCAACTATGAGCTTAATGGCCGTTCTCATGGATACGACGCTATATATCATCTGCTTGTAGATAAAGTGCAAGAGCAAGCACAACAGACTACTCCGTGGTTCGACCAGTTTTTTGCTGATCATCTGAACAGTAATTCCATTACCATATTAAGATTATTGTTCTACGGGTTATCGGCAAACCCCGCCCATTACGTAAACGATATATTTCAGCTAATGGAGCTATTTCATCAAAAAGATGGACTGGATGGTGACGATAAGATTCAATTCCAGTTCCGGCAGGTATTAACTACAGTTTATCCACATTTTGATAACTCTCAGAAAGATCAAATAGACAGGATTCTGCTTTCTATTAAATCAAAATATGAACTGGATATTTATCAGGATGAAAACGGGAAAAAACATCATAGGCTAAAGTGGTACGGTTACCATCAATTCCTCTATTTAACTTCCTTACCACTAAGCGAAGTGATGGCAAAACCAATACTAAAAAAAAGCTTCCAAGAACTTCAAAGAAAGTTTAAGACTGTCATGGATGAAGAACCAAATAAGATTAAAACATATGGCGTTGGTCCGCCAATGGACAGTTCGGCATATGATAAGATGACATTCGATCAATGGGAGCAAACATTTAAAAAATATAATGCAGAATATAAAGCCGAGTTAGCATCTTCCAGAGGGTCACTTTCAGAGCACTCCCGAGCATTTCAGGCAGAGGTACAAAATAAGGGGTCACATTTCTTTCCTTTCATCGAAGAACTGATTGACGAGAACGAAGTACCCTACCAATATATAATCGCAGGCCTTACGGGTTTAAAAGATTCGAAATACAACCCCACCGAAGTGCAGCGCATTTACAAAAAAGCCATGTCCATTCCATTTGATCGGGAATACACGCTTTACTTCGTTTGGGTATCCTCATACTTCATAGAAGCCAAAATTCTGGATCAGCAAGTACTGAAATACTTGATCGAAATTGCCAAGAATCACCCTGACCCGGAAGGGAACACCATACGCAATGACGTATTAATGGATGGCGCAAATAGTGTACGCGGATCAGCCGCAGGGAGAATCAGTGAGGTCTATTTCAACCCCACTTTTGAAAACCTTGTTTTTGAAGCACTTAACCAAATAGCAGAGGACCCAAATCTTAGTGTTCGCGTTGCAATAATGCCACGTCTTGCGATGCTTATGCACCTCAATGAGCAAAAAACGCTAGAAATATTTCTAAAACTGGTAAACACCAACGAGCCAGAAATCATGAAGCATTCCATCTGGTCGGTTCAATACTTAATCAACAACAATTTCGATAAGCTTAGCGACTACTTCCAACGAGCAATAAAAATAGAGTCCATACACGGTTCAATTGCCGTTGTTTTGGGCGGAGCATGGTTGAAAGAAAAAAAAGGAAGCTATCAACTTTTAAACTCACTGCTTAAAATCAGTGATGAAGCAAAAGCAAAGCTGGTCGATATGGCCGTCAAAAATCTTGCAGATAAAAAAGAAAGTGTTCGGGCAAAATGCCGCCAAATCTTTCTGAGGTTTCGTCACTCCACCGATCAAAGAGTAATACAAGAGTATTCGTCTACATTTTTCGACCTTACGCCAGAAATGTTCTTAGAGGTTTACCCATTGCTTAAAAAATACGCCCGATCAAATGTCGCCAGAAAAGAGCCGCACTACTATTTCGAATATCTGCTTAAATGTGCCAAAAAACATCCAGTTGAATGTCTTGAAATTCTAGGACACGTGAACACCTACGACAAACCGGATATTTCTCAAGCAGGCTATTATGATGACGAACCTGTTAAAGTCCTGATCGGAATTTACAACTCACTATCTAGTTTAGAAGTAAAGAATCCAAAGTACCTAAACAAAACCATAGCTCTATTCGATAAAATGCTCAAAACTCAAAAATTCAGAGGTGCGGCAAACAAAGTGATTGATCAGGTTGAAAAATAGTTATTAGATAATGGAATTTAGCAAATAACCTGTAGCCATTCTGTTTATTAGGCATTTAATTAAAAAAATTCAAGAATAATAGGTTTAAAGTATTTCTGATTTAGAAAGCGAGTCTTAATATTTAAAAAAATAAAAACGATCGAAACTACATTTAAAATTGTTGCACTTATTGGCCCTTTTATAGCTGCTTTTTTGACTTATTTTTTAGGTATAAAAAGCAAGAGAAAGGATATTGACATTGAGAAAGAAAAGGAATTGAATACAATCCTTTCCAACCTCTTAAATGTATGGCATTATCTAACAAAGCTTGAATCTCTAAGCAGGATTTTTTCTGATGATAAAATAGAAACAATTCTCCCTAAAAAATATTTACCTGGCTTAATACTAAATACTGAATTTATAAATGATGATTGTTTTAAAGATTTAGATGAAGCAAATAATCAACTCAAAAAATATGATCCAATTACCTACTATCAATTAGAAGGGGTAGGAAAAAGATTAGATTCTCTAAGAAAACAATTTTTACTTCCTTTTTTTAAAACCCCTAATTTTGAAGATCAAGTTTTAAACACAGGATCTGAAGTTTTAATCGATGAGATTTTAAAAGATATTGAAGAGTATTTAAGAATTGTTGCTAAACAGATAAGTAAAAAAACGGCAAAAGAAATAAATAATTATATCGATGTTTACCTCCAGAAAGATTTTACGGAGGTTCTAAGAGAAATTGATAAAAAGTATTACGAAATATTTATTTCCTTAATTCCCAAAAATGAATATGTGCCAAATTTTAAAGACTTTATGGAGCTATCAAAAACTTCCGATTTTAAGGAAATGATTGAAGTGCAAATGAAAGTTTTTTTTAGTGGTGGTACCGAAGAGGCTATTAACCTATTTAAAGAAAATCCAAATATTTCTATAGATGAGTATATAGATAAGCTTGAGAGGCTAAAATAAGAAGCTGAAAACAAACTATTCATTTATAAACAGTTCGTAGATCTCTAAGGAAAATTAGTAATTGGTTTTAATTCAAGAATGAATGGGAATTGACATTAATAATTAAGGATTAAAAATTCTATTATAGAATTATCAATCCATTAACCACAGAGACTTTTTTTTGGACAATCAGACCTTTTACAACATCAGCAAAATTATAGCCCGGGATAGTAAAAGTACAACGTATAAGTTTGCACTTTACGGGGGGTGATTGATCTCATACAGGAAAACTCTCCCTATCTTCTTGTAAGCGGCGACCGAGTACAAATCCCTACAGGCTTACTTATCGAAAAGTGGCTTTTGTATTATTATACTATTTTAGAATCAGATACCAGCATCCCGCAGATTAACGGGAGTGCGAATCTGGCCTTTAGTGAACCCTTTAAGAAATTGATTGAGGGCTATTGTTCTTGAGGTGGTTTTTCTGCATTTTACAACGACTTGAAGATTACAGGGATTCCAGAAGATTTACAGGATGTATTCTTCAAACTAATTAAAAAAATACGGGATACGGTGACTAAGATGCCTATGAAATATATAGGCCGGTCGATCACTAATGAATACTATTCCCTATTTGAGTATCAAAATAAACCGCTGAGAAAATCGCAACATCTGGATTTGGAGTACCTGATTACGGAATTCGGTTCTTTTACCATTCCCTTGGAGTATTACGAGGCATTTAAGGTATTGGGTAGTTTTATTGGTGGGCAAGATGCTATATTGTTTAAATGGGCGGAGTTTTCGGTTACAGCTTCGGGACAGGAACTTTCTGTAAATCGTGTACTAAACGAAGTTTTAAAAAGTCCGATAACCGCACGTCATATTGCAGAGTCTAAAAAACTGTATCAAGATATACTCAACACCCAAGGTCAGGTATATTGCGTATGGACCGGGAAACGTATCACCAGCTATGCTATAGATCACGTCATTCCATTTTCGGTGTGGAAAAATAACGACCTCTGGAACCTGTTGCCTTCAGCGGGCAAGGTGAATGCTCAGAAACGGGATAAGATTCCATCTCCTGACCTTATAGCGCGTCAGAAAGAACATATACTCGAGTATTGGGAACTGCTTTATCACAATCAGGAACAGCGCTTTCAAAAAGAGATTCAGGTGGCTCTTTTAGGGAATCATGGGTTTGACACCTGGAAACAAAAGGGTATTTCCCAATTACAAAACAGTTGCAAGTATCTGATTGAAACCCGAGGTTTTGAGGAGTGGGATATAAGAAAACCTTGAAGGCATTTAAACTATTCTAGTGTTAATATGTTTGTTGGTAAGTGTTTGTTTTTTAGTTATTTGTGAATTTCTCTCTTTGTATATTTAAATAAAGCCTTAAATAGGGTCATGTTATAACTTAAATAAAACCATCATGGGAATCAAACCAGGACCTAAGCGTATTGCCGATTCAACAGGCAAACCAGACCGACGACAACGCGATAATAAAAGCACTCCAGGAAATACTCCGTCGCTAAAGAAACATAATCATAAGAAAGGAGATTAGTTTTATTTGAGCTTCTCTTTTTAAGTTTGTGTTTTCTTTAGTACTACGGTATTTTGAAAATATTTAATTTAAACTTATGTTGATTAAAATCTTTTTAGCAATTCTTCAATTACCTCCGGGCACTCAAAATCCGGATGATAATCTTCCTGTGGATTTCAAAGATCCCTTTGATTTAATTGTATATGTTATACTACCCGTACTTCTTATTGCAGGTTACATCATTTGGAAACGAAAGCGAAACAATCATAAGGATTAAGGAATCTTTAGGTTTTGAGCTAGCTTAAATTTTAGAATAGTTATGAAATTTACAAAGCTCTAATTTTTTAGGGCAGGCCCAGTTTTTTTTGTGGTATTTAGTAAAAAAAGCATAGGCAGCAGCACTGGATGTGGAGGATGGGATAGCGAAGCGGTTTGGAAAAATAAAGATCTCTGGAACCTTTTGCCTTCAGTAGTCAAGGTAAATCTCAGAAACGCGATAAGATCACATTTGCTGACCTTATAGCGTCAGAAACCATCTGTACTTGAGTATTAAGAAATGCTGCACGAGATCATCAACAACGCTTTGAATAAGAAATTCAGATCGTACTACTGGGAAATCATGACTCTGACACCTGGAAACGATAGGGTATTTCACAATTACAAAATAGCTGTAATTACCTGATTGAAACCCGAGGTTTTGAGGTTTGGGATGGTATAAATATTTAAGGACCTCAAAAAAGTTTGTAGACTTTCCGTAATTAAATATAATAGGATAGCTTCGCGACTACAATAACTTTAAGAATACACAGGTGGTTTTAGACAAGGTCTCATTAGCGGTTAAAATCCCGTTTTTAAATTATCAAGTTTAGCTCTAAGAAATATAAATGGAAGAGTTTTCAGGCTTTATAAAATCCCGGGTGCATATTAGCCAAGCCGACCTAACACGAGTTCTCTCAAAGTTTAAGAATACAACAGTTAAGAAAGGGGGGCTTGTATTAAGAAAAGGACAAATTGCCAATCAATACTTTTTTATAAAATCTGGTGGGTTGCGACTTCATTACGGAGCATTTGAGGAGCAACATACGTCCTGGGTATTTTTTGAAAATGACTTTTTTACCGATATATCGAGTTTACACGCTCAAGTACCTTCGCGTTTCAACATTGAGGCGATAGAAAACACAGAACTTTTGGTAATCAGTAAGGCTGATATGGATCAGCTATACGAGAAGCTTCCGGTTTGGCAGGAGTTCGGAAGAAAAATTTGGGAAGAGATGTGTATCAGACAGGTAGATCAAAACCTGAATTATCAAACCTTATCTGCCAAACAGATCTACCTCGAACTACTCAAAAATTCTGATTTTGTAAAAAAAATACCCATCAAGCAGTTAGCCTCTATCCTGGGTATCACTCCAAATGCACTTAGCAGAATCCGCAAAGAAATCAAGTGATTCATTACCTACCATTTGGTAGTTTTTACAGGATTTTACCGTTATACATTTGTAAAAATTTAAAATTACAAATGATGAATATGCAAAATCAATATGCGGATGCTGAGCTCATAAAAAATTGGCCTGGCTTTGTCAATAACTATGCTACCGTAAACGGGGTACAACTCCACTATGTAACAGGAGGTGAGGGAAAACCGCTGATTTGCCTGCCCGGATGGCCGCAAACCTGGTATTCTTACCGTCCTGTTGCCCAGAAACTCTCAGAATCGTTTCAGGTAATTGTCGTGGACATTAGAGGAATGGGAAGCTCTGAGAAACCGGAATCGGGTTATGATAAAAAATCTATGGCGACCGATATTTTAGCATTGGTAAAGCATCTAGGTTTTGGTAAAGTAAATCTGATGGGGCATGACATAGGCGGAATGGTAGCCATGAGTTTCGCTTTTAACTATCCTGAATTTTGTGATAAGCTTATCGTATTGGATGGAGCACATCCCGGCGAGGGAATGCTGCATATGCCACTGATACCGGCCAAAGGTACTTTTGCGAGTAAGATGGATGCAAAAATGCCCTACCCCTGGTGGATGGCGTTTAATCAGGTTAAAGGGTTGCCCGAAAAATTATTGGAAGGACGTTTTCAATTTTTGCTTGATTACCTTTTTGAATATGTGATGATAGATGGAACGAAAATGAGTTCATTTGAGCGTGAAATTTATGCTGCCGTTTACAACGATCCCGAGAGCATTAGAGCATCTAATGCCTGGTATCAGACTTTTGCAAAAGATATAGACGATTCCAAATCCTATCAGCAACTGGAAATGCCCGTATTAGGCATCGGCAGTTATGTAAGCTATAATTATATGAAGATGGCTTTGCCATACGTAGCAAACAATTTAAAAGTTATAGGAATTCTGGATAGCGGCCATTATATGTACGAGGAACAGCCGGAGCAGGTTATTCAAGCGGTGGTAAACTTCTTAACTGAAAATTAAAAATAAGAAGATATATTATGAACAAATCAATTTTAGTAGCAGGTGCTACCGGTAATTTAGGAATGAGAATATGCCGGGAACTGTTAAACAGAGAGGCCATCGTGACTGCTATAGTACGTCCCACGACCGCCCCTCAAAAAATAGAAGCACTTTCCAAAATGGGTGTACTTATTCAAAAGGTAGACCTCAATAGTACCGAAGAAATAGCCGATGCGTGCGAAGGGAAAGATCTGGTTGTTTCCGCTTTGTCAGGCCTCGAGGATGTGATTGTTGATTTACAAAAAAGAATCTTAGATGCTGCCCTAAAAGCAAAAGTGAAGCGATTTATTCCTTCTGATTTTTGTACCAATTATACGGATTTATTACCGGGCAAAAACCGGAACTTTGATCTAAGACGAGTATTCAGAACCTATCTGGACAGCACTTCCATTCAGGCATCTTCCGTGTTTAACGGTGCTTTTGCAGATATACTTCAATACGATACTCCGGTATTAAACCGGAAGGAACTAAGCATTGGTTATTGGGGGGAGAAAGCCGACTGGAAACTGGACTTTACTACGATGGATGATACCGCTGCATTTACTGCGGAAGTAGCATTGGACGATGAGGCTCCCAGAGACTTGCAGATTGCAAGTTTTCAAATAAGCCCTAATATGCTGCAGGATTCTGTAAAAGAACTAACAGGCAAAAGTTTTAATCTTAGGCTACTATCGAGTATGGAAAATTTCGCGGTGTTCATTAAAAAACAAAGAGCAGATAATCCTGCCGGGGAAATGGAATTGTACGCTAAATGGCAGCAAAGTCAATATATGTATTCAATGTTTTCAACTCAGCATCAGCACTTAGCTTACCGGCGGTATGAAAACCTTACCTGGACTTCAGCTTTAACTTATTTACAATCTTTTTTGAGATAGGATTTTGCTCTTACACGTTAATAGCAAACCCATATAAGTTACATTGGGCTACAAACTTGAGCTGTTGAACTACTTTTAAGCATTTCATACCGGATAAATTTGCAAATCAATTTAAAGATTTATCAAAAAATGAAAACAGTATTAATTACAGGAGGAAATAAAGGGATCGGATTTGAAACAGCTAAGCAGCTGGGTGAACTGGGTTACAAGGTTTATATAGGTTGTAGAACCAAGAGTAAGGGACAGGAAGCTGTAGAGAAGCTTGAAAAGTTAGGCTTGAAATGTATAAATTGGATCGTGCTTGATGTGACAAACAGCCAATCAATTAAACAGGCCAAAACGCAACTAGCCTCCAAAATCGATTCTCTAGATCTATTAATCAATAATGCTGGTATAAGCGGCGTTCAACCCCAAAAGTTTTCTACACCTAATATTGAAACCCTACGAAATCTATTTGATACTAATTTCTTTGGTACTGTTGAAGTAACGCAACAATTCTTACCATTATTAGAAAAAGCAAAACAGCCCATCATTATCAATGTTTCTAGTGAAGTTGGATCTTTAGAAATTCATTCGTCATCAGGTAAAGATCCTAACTTAGAAATTTGGAGTGCTTACGGAGCATCAAAAACAGCAGTTAATGCTTTTACCGTAATGCTTGCAAATGAATTAGAAGGTAGTAAATTCAAAATTTTTAGTGTAACACCAGGATATACAGCAACAGATCTTAATGATCATCAGGGAACAAAAACTGTAGAAGAAGGCGCTACCCCTATTGTTATAATAGCGACTGAATCATCGCGTTTTACTTCCGGAAAATTTTATGGAGAACAAGGGGAAGTTAGCTGGTAAATTAATTTGTATGGATCCCGATTTGATTTTTATGAATAGTAAAAATTAGATGTGTAGATTTACTCTTTATCCTAAAAAAAGAATAGTATACAGATGCAAAACATTTGCAAGGTAAAAACGATAGAAGAATTTCATTTTTTATCGGGGCTGGAGTCGCCGAAACATCCTTTGGTAAGTATTATTAATTATTCTGGTTTGACCATCTCCCAAAAAGAACGAGATTCTAGATGGATGCTTGAATTCTATCTTGTTGCCATTAAACGTGGTCTGCAGGGGAAAATGTATTACGGTCAGCAGGAGTATGATTGCGACGAGGGTATTATGTTTTTTGTGGCACCTAAACAAGTTTTTCGTATTCAGCCAGACCCAAGTCCTAATGAGGATAGATCAGGATGGATGTTATTAATTCACCCTGATTTTATTTGGAATACTTCTCTGGCTAAAACAATATCTAAATATGATTTTTTTGATTATTCAATAAATGAAGCTTTATTTCTTTCAGAAGAAGAGGAAGAAACATTCGAACCCATTTTAAATGGAATAAAGAAAGAATATCAAACTGATATTGATCAATTTAGTCAAAATATTATTACGGCTCACATAGAAACTTTACTTCAGTATTCAGAACGCTTTTATCAACGCCAATTTACTTCCCGAAAAGTCATTAATAGTAAACTTGTCGAGCGATTTGAATATCTGATATTAGATTATTTTAACTCAGATGTCTCGCTGAAAAATGGTCTGCCTAGTGTTCAGTCTTTAGCTGAACAGCTTCATATTACGCCTAAATATTTAAGTAAGCTTTTAAAAGGAATTACAGGACAAAGTCCTCAGCAACATATTCAAGAAAAGGTAGTTGAACTCGCAAAATTCAAACTATCAAGCACAGAAGAATCAGTAAATGAAATAGCCTATAATTTAGGATTCGCACATCCTCAATCGTTTAATAAGCTCTTCAAAAGAAAAACAGAATTATCTCCGCTTCAATTTAGAAAATCTTTTATTCAATAAATACCACCGATGGCGGGACTTTCTAAGGATTGTTTATATGAAGTATAATGTCAATTCAGCTGCGACACAACTTATTGAGCTGCATCTGCAAACTCTATTTAGGATTCTAGAATAGATCGTTTTAAAGGCCTATTGCCTTTAAAAGCGGTTTGTATAAAACAGTTTAGTGCCTACGACGATATTTCACTTCTTAAGTCATCTAATTTGTCTCATAGCACTCTTAGGTTTGTTAAAATAGATTTATGAAGTCCTTTAATACTGTTTTTAATTCCAAAGACAAGCCGTGTATTTTAGCTCTAATCTTGGATTTTTTTTAACATAATTCAAATTAGTTTAATACCCAAACCTAATTTACTTTGAACGATGGTTAGGTGTTATTGAAGCCCATAATACTTCAACGTAATTTTTAGAAAGCATTTTTGTTATATTGTTTTGAATTTTAATGAGACTCCATTTATATGAACATTACTAGAAAATTATTTTTACAGAATTTAGTTTTGTTTTTCTTTTTTCAGTCTTGGATAGGGTTTAGTCAACAAAACGAGGATCTAGCAGAACTACTAGTGCATATTGAAAAGTCTGCTGAATACGATGCTATTAAAGTAGAACGAATAGATTCTTTATATCATCAACTTGTTTCACAAAGAGCTGGAGCTTTACAAAACAGGTTTGACCTGAATAGGTCCCTTTTTTTTGAATACCGAATATTTAAACAAGACTCTGCTTTTAAATATGGTATACAATCAAAAAATCTAGCTCAAAAATTAGGAGATAAGCGGCTCATAGCAGAGACAACTTTAGATCTTGCTAATGTTTGTGTATCTGCCGGTGCGTTTAGCGAAGCTTTAGCTTACTTAAATGGTACAGATCTTGTCAACATTCCAGAAGATATACGTTTTTCCTTATATGGACTATTAGGGCGCTGTTATAGTGATATGGCAGATTACAGTACTATAACTTACTTCTCTAATCTTTACAGAAAAAAGGCTAAAGAATACCATCAGAAGTCTTTAGAACTGGCAACTCCAGATACTTGGGATTATATTATGCTGAGAGGCTATCTAAATTATAAATATGGAAAACTTCAAAAAGCACTTGAAGACCTTATTCCATCATTAGATATGCGTCAGGACCTCCGATCACAGGCTGTAGTGAATTCGGTTTTAGGAGATATTTATGTACAATTAGGAGATCGTGAAAAAGCTATAAAATACCTTTCACAATCTTCAATAGCAGATATCAAATCCTCTGCGAAAGAGAATCTGTCTATGATTCAACTGGCAGAATTTCTATTCCAAAAAGGAGATGTAAAATTAGCTTCCGTATTTATCAAAAAAGCTAATGAAGATGCCGAAGCTTATGGAGCTCAGCAACGAAAAATAAGAGTGGGCGCAATCTTACCGCTCATTGAAGAGCAAATAATTAATCAAGTAGAAAAACAACGAGAAAGGTTATCACAACAAAACATAATGCTGAGTGTTTTACTGGCTATTTTATTAATGCTAGCAATTGTAACCTATATTCAATTACGCAGATTGAAACTTGCAAGAAGAGCACTTTTAGTAGCGCATAAAGATCTTCAAGTCAAAAATGAGCGAATTGTTGAGGTCAACGAGACCATAAATAATAAAAATGGAGAACTAAACAGAGTGAATGATTTGCTACTGGAGGCAAATAAGATTAAAGAAGAGTATATAGGCTTCTTTTTCACTCAGGATGCAGATATTTTTGAGAAGTTTAAAGAGTTCAAAACGCGTATTGACCACAACCTCAAAAGCAACAATCTGGAAGGTATAAAATACCTTTCTAAGGCTTATGACCTTAAGAAAGAAAAAAAGAAACTTTTGCAGAGTTTCGATGAAGCTTTTATTAAATTATTTCCTGATTTCATAAATGAATTCAATTCCCTTTTAAAAGAAGAAGAACAAATAGAAATCAAAAAAGGGCAATTATTAAATAAAGAGCTCCGCATATTCGCTTTAATTCGTTTGGGAATTAAACATAATGAAATTATAGCCCAGGTTTTAGGCTATTCTGTAAATTCTATTTATGCCTATAAAACAAAAATTAGGAATAAATCATTCTTAGATAAGAAAGATTTTGACCAAATGCTTCTCGAAAAAACCCGCCTTAAGTTCTAAAAAAGCACATTTCATGGTATAAATTTCTATATAAAAAAAGGTTCTTTATATTAATAAATAATTGATATTCAATATTTTAATTAAAAAAAATCCTTCTTTTTTCTATATGATATTTTAGAGCAGTTTTAAGAGCATCTTATTTCTTCATTTTTGTGGTGTAAGTTGATTATTAATTTAATCAAATACATTTTCCATCTCAGTATTCACTTTAAACAACTTGTGCTTTTGTAAAAAATCACGAGCTATTGATCTACATAGCGCAAACGTTTGCAAGGTCTATTTGGGGTAAAAACAATTTTAAAATTCATTAAATGATTAAGAAATTTATGAGAGAATTATTTAAAAGCTTACGGCTCTTATTCTTCATACTGCCTATGAGCTTTTTTGCCCAGAATGTTGTGAAGGGTACAGTGACCGAAAGTGCTACCGGCATTCCTATACCAGGAGCAAACATTATTTTAAAAGGAACGAGCAACGGTTCTACAACAGATTTTGATGGTAATTATACTATTAACAATGTAAAAGAAGGAGATGTGTTAATGTTCTCTTTTCTTGGTTTTAAAGAAGTTGAGATTGCTTACGCTGGTCAGCCTACTGTTGATGTAGCGTTAGAAGAGAGCCAAACCAGTCTTGATGCGGTTGTTGTAATCGGTTACGGAACTGTGACTAAAAAAGATGCGACAGGTGCAGTTAATCAGGTTTCTACAGAAGACTTTAATAAAGGTCAGGTTAATACGGCTACGCAGTTGATTACCGGTAAAATTGCAGGGGTAACGGTAACCTCTGGGGGCGGTGCTCCTGGAGAAGGTCAAAACATCAACATACGTGGTATTGGTTCTATTTCATTAAATAGTTCGCCCTTGTATGTAGTAGATGGTATTCCGTTAGATAATACTAATGTGGGGGGGTCCAGAAACCCGTTAGACTTTATCAACCCTGCAGACATTGAGACCATGACGGTTTTAAAAGATGCTTCTTCTGCTGCTATTTACGGTTCTAGAGCCGCAAACGGTGTAATTCTGATTACAACCAAGAAGGGAAAAGGAAAAGAATTTAAATTCAACTATTCGGGTGCTACAACGACTTATCGTCCTACTAATTATGTAGACGTGATGAGCGGGGATGAGTTTAGATCTTTAGTTACCAATGTAGGTTCTGATGCTGCAATTTCCCGTTTAGGGACTGCTTCTACAGACTGGCAACAATTGATTTATACAGAGGCTTTTGGTTCTGAGCATAACTTGAGTGCTACTGGAAGTATTGGCGGTTTTATGCCAGTAAGAGCTTCGGTAGGTCACACGGATCAAGACGGTATTCTAAGAGGAGATAATTTCTCTAGAACTACAGGTTCTGTAAGTTTAAGACCTACGTTTATGGACGGTCATCTTAAAGTAGAAATCAATGGGAGAGGGATGTATACCGAAAATACATTTGCTAACCGGGATGCTATTGGATCCTCGGTAGATTTTGACCCTACTAAAAGTGTTTACACTGACGACTCTCCGTTTTCGAACTACAACGGTTGGTATGTATATAGCGCAGATGCAGACCGGTTTATTCAAAATAGCCTTGCACCTACAAACCCTATTGCATTACTTAACGAGAAAAACGATTCTGCAGAAATTAGAAGATTTATTGGTAATGCAAAAGTAGATTACAAATTGCACTTCTTTCCAGATCTAACAGCTACGGTAAATGTAGGAATGGACAAAACAAACAGCCACGGAAGAACGATTCTTTCTGACCAGATGCCTTCTTCTCAGTTGGACTGGAACGGCTCTTATTCTAACTACATCAATCAAGCTACCAATAAGCTTTTTGATGCCTACCTTACGTATGACAAAGACTTCGGTAAGAGTTCTTTAAACGCTGTTTTGGGGTATTCGTATCAAAGCTTTGAGTATGATAATTATAGTTTTGACAGCGAGGCACAAGAAGAAGGAAACGATGCAGAATTCATTGATAAATGGCGCAGTACCTTACTTTCTTACTTTGGAAGAGCAAATTACAATTATGACGACCGCTATCTGTTAACCGCTACCGTGAGAGCGGATGCTTCTTCAAAATTAAATCCAGATGATCGCTGGGGTTATTTCCCTTCTTTTGCTGTCGGGTGGAATATTAATAACGAAGATTTCTTCAATTCCAAAACAATTAATCAGCTTAAGTTGCGTGTGGGTTATGGTGAGATTGCAAACGTGAATGGTCTGGGTGATTATTTATTCTTGACCAACTATACCGGCAGTCGTTCTAATGCGAACTATCAGTTTGGAAATACGTATTACCAGACCTATCGCCCGGATGCTTATAATGAAGACTTACGCTGGGAAGTGGGAAAGACGTTTAATGCGGGTATTGATTATGCTTTGTTTAATAGCCGAGTTAGCGGATCTATTAATGCCTATCTAAAGAAAACAGAAGACTTAATCAGTTTTGTAACGGTTGATCCATTTACTAATTTCTCTAACAAGATCAATAAAAATATTGGTGATATGGAGAACAAAGGAATTGAATTTGAATTAAACGTAACGCCTGTTCAGACTGAGAACTTCACCTGGAGAATAGGATATAACATAGCGTATAACGATAACACGATTACTAATCTACCTGATCAGGTAGAAGTGGGAGGTATTTCTGGGGGTACTGGTAACAATGTACAACTCCATAAGGAAGGCTACTCCCCGTTTAGCTACTGGGTGTATAAACAAGTTTATGATGAATCTGGCAGACCTATTGAAGGTGCATTTGTAGATCGCAACGGGGATGGTCAGATTAATGATGACGACCGCTATTTGTATAAGAGTCCGTTTGCAGACGTAACGATGGGTCTAAATACAAATCTTAATTATAAGAATTGGGATCTGGCAATCGTATCTCGAGCTAGCTTAGGGAATTATGCTTACAACAACATGGCTTCAAGTAAGTCTTATGAAGTGCGTGCTACCGAAAATAGTATTTTGACCAACCTTCACAGGGATTATTTCAATACAGGTTTTCAGTCTATAACAGAAACCAGTTTACAAAGTGATTACTATATTCAAGATGCTTCCTTCTTCAGACTAGATAACATCACGTTAGGATACACCTTTGCTCAGGTATTTAAAGATTCAGATCTTAGACTATACGGTTCTGCACAAAACGTGTTTACCATTACTGATTATGAAGGTTTAGACCCGGAAATCAATGGCGGTATAGATAACAATTTTTATCCAAGACCGCAAATTTTCACTTTTGGTGTAAATCTAAACTTCTAAAAAAATGAACATGAATTATATAAAAAAATTACTTTTCGTTATTCCAACGCTCCTAATTGTGTCTTGCCATGATGATTTAGATCAATCCCCTATAGATCCAGACAGTTTTACGGAAACCAATGTTTTTGCGAATGCTGACGAAGCTAAAGGAGCTTTGGCAAAACTCTATGCGAGCCTAGCTTTAACCGGTCAGCAGGGACCTTCGGGACAACCCGATATCACCGGAATTGATGAAGGTACTTCTCAATACTCCCGTTTGCTTTTTAGCTTAAATGAACTCACAACAGACCATGCTGTAATAGGATGGGGGGATCCGGGATTGCCTAATCTACACGCAATGAACTGGGGTGCGGGCAATGACTTTACCACAGGTATGTATTACCGTTTGGCTCAAGAAGTATCTTTTACCAATTCATTTATAGAAAACGCGTCGGCGCTTAATGAAAATGTAGAAGTAGAAGCCTACATAGCTGAAGCTCGTTTTTTACGTGCATTTGCCTATTATAATCTTTTAGATTTGTACGGTGAAGTACCTTTAGTCACTGTAGTTTCTACAGACTTGCCTGAGCAAAACACAAAAGCAGAGATCTTCAATTTTGTGGAGTCTGAATTGTTAGCAATTCAAGATCTGCTTAAAGATAGCGGCGCCAATGAATACGGTCGGGTTGATCGTGTTGCGGCATGGGCTTTACTTTCTAAGTTGTATTTGAATGCTGAAGTATTCACGGGTGAAGATCGGTATACGGATGCGATTACGTTCTCAAACCTTACGATCAATTCTTCGTACAGCATCAACACGACTGATGCTAACGGAAACGGGTCTGCTTATGACGAACTCTTCTTAGCTGATAATAACAGTAACGGAGCACAGAACGAATTTATTTTTACACTCAATTTTGACGGAAACAATTCCCGAACCTACGGGGGTACAACCTTTTTGGTTCACGCTGCAATAGGGGGGCAATGGATGCCTTCAACTTTGGCGTAAATGGGGGTTGGAGTGGTTTACGTACCACAAAAGCTTTGGTGAATAAGTTTGATTACTCAATTACCAATACAGATGCAGACGGTAACCCTATTGAATGGGAAGATAGCAGAGCCTTGTTTTATACAGACGGGCAAAGCTTTGAGATTAATACTATCGCAAACACCTTTACAGATGGTTATGCGGTTACTAAGTTTAAAAATGTTGATTCTAACGGTGCCGCCGGTGTAGATGAAGGGGGTGACTTTGTTGATACAGATCTGCCGGTCATCAGACTTGCAGAGATCTATTTAAACTATGCAGAGGCCTTACTAAGAGGAGGTTCTGGTGGTGATCTCAATACAGCTACCAGTTATATAAATGAGTTGAGAGCCCGTGCATTTGGTTCTACAGCAGGTAATATTTCTTCCGGAGATCTAGACCTTGATTTTATTTTAGATGAACGCTCAAGAGAGTTGTATTGGGAAGGGCAACGCAGAACAGATTTGATTCGCTTCAACGACTATACTACCGGTAATTACCTGTGGCCATTTAAAGGCGGTTCAAAATCAGGAACTGCTGTTGATGATTTCAGAAAATTATTCCCATTACCTAGTAACATCATTTTGATTAATCCTAACCTGACTCAAAATACAGGTTATTAATAAATACGAACTACAATGAAAAAAATAACTTTAGTATTCATAGCATTTATCGCACTAATTAATTTTACTGCTTGTTCAGACGATGATGGTTTTACCTTTACAGCAAAGCCAGATCCTGAAGGTATTGCGTTTACAAATTCAACCTTAGAAACTTATAATTTAACAGCTTCAAATTCCGCTAATATTGCAGAACGCTTTGTGTGGAATGCCGCTAATTTTAATGTACAAACTCCAGTAAACTACGAAGTTCAAGGATCTTCTGTTGAGACTTTTGAGAGTTTTTCTGTAATAGGGGTAGGTACTCAAACCAATCAGGCTGTTACTGTGGCAAATATGTTGGCACTGGCTAAAGAGGTCGGTCTAGATAACGATCCTACTACGGCAGAGCCAAACACGGGTTCTGTTTACTTTAGAGTGCGTGCTTATGTAGGAGCAGATGCAGGTAATGTTGTAGAACAGCTTTCTGAAGTGCTTACAATTTCTGTAACCTTACCAGAAGAGGCTGAAGAGAATTTAGATCTACCTAAACTATTTGTTGTGGGTAATTTCTTATCACTTGGCGGTTACGGATCAGACTGGACACCGGCTGATGCAGTGCCACTTGCAGCTTCTGCTGAAGGAAATACAGATTATGAAGGTTTTGTATTTATCAATTCGGCTACGCCAGAATTTAAATTTTTACCTACAAACGAAGCTTTTGATGGGGATTATGGGGATACCGGAGCAGACAACGGTACGTTCTCGGGGACTATTGAGCAAGAAGGTGAAGTAAACGCGGGCACTCCAGATGGAACTGGGGGTTATTACTTAGTAAATGTAGATACTAATGCATTGACTTATGACCTTACTGAAACTAGCTGGGGTGTGATAGGTAATGCTACACCTACTGGTTGGGATAGCGATACCGATATGGTTTATGATTCAAAAACCAAAATATGGAGTGTAACTCTTGACCTTACAGAGCAAGAAGCTCCAAATAACGGTATCAAATTTAGAGCTAACGATGCTTGGGAGATCAATTTTGGTGATACTGATGCAGATGGTAGCTTAGAATTTAATACGGATCAAAATATCGGTGTCCCGGCAGATGGGAACTATACGATCACTTTAGATTTGAGCAACCCAAGACAATACAAGTATTCTATATCTAAAAACTAATTATAAAAGGCTGCCCAGTGCAGCCTTTTTAAAACAGAAAATATGAAACAAAACGTATTAAAAAACCCGTTGCTTTATCTGTTAATCTTGCTCTTTAATGTAGGATGTCTATCAGATGAAGGCACCGATGTTACAACTGATGACGATGGTGGAGTTACAAACCCTGTAGAATTTACAGCTCTTAATTTGATGGACTACGATAACGGTAGTCGTGTAATGATGCAGGCTTTTTACTGGGATGTTGAGCCCCGTTTTGAATGGTGGAATACTTTATCAGGTAAAGTTGCCGACTGGAGTGAAGCCGGTATTAACCGTATCTGGTTGCCGCCCGCTACAAAAGGACAATCAGGTGGTTATTCTATGGGCTATGATGTTTCAGATTATTTTGATTTCGGGAATTTTGAGCAACACGGAACAACTCCAACCCGTTTTGGGACTCGCGAAGATCTGGAGAATTTGATCGCTACAGCTCACGAAAATAACCTTGAGGTTATTGCAGATATTGTACTCAATCACAATTCAGGTGGTGGTTTGGAATACAATCCGTATCGCGACAAAGAAACGTATAGCTTGTTTGATGAAACCCATGGCAATGCTTCGGGAATGTTCAATAGAAACTATGAAGATTTTTACCCCAATAGCGTGAGTAATTATGATCCGGGTAGTTTGTTTTATGCAGAAACCAATTTAGATCACCACAGAGAACGCGTTCAAAACTGGTTGTGGAAACAGGACAATTCCGTAGCTAAATATTATAAAAACGTAATGGGCTTTGACGGTTGGAGATTTGATTATGTATTAGGTTTTGAATCTTTTGTGATCAAAGATTGGCTGGCAGAAGTTGGTGGTTTTTCAGTAAGTGAATTGTGGGATGGAGATCCAGATCTTATCCGTGAGCACATAGAAGCTACCGGGAGTAATGCTTTTGATTTTTCAGCTTTTTACAGAATGGAGCAAGCCTTTGACCGTAATGATGATTTAACCTATTTGACCAGAGATCAGGTATGGCAAACGCACCCTGACAAAGCGGTGACCTTTACAGCAAATCACGATACAGAGAAAGATGGAAACATCGATAACTACATTGAGTCTTCAAACAAATTAAAGGCCTATGCTTTTATAATGACGCATCCCGGTTATCCTACGGTTTTTTATCTGGATTATGAGAACGAAGCTTTTAAGGAGCAATTGAATAAGCTTATTTTAATTCACAATACTTTAGCAACCGGAGATCTTGAAGTTTTGTACACAGATGAAGATGAGTATATCGCAAAGCGAAAAGGAACAGGAGACAATCCCGGTTTGATTGTATATATCACGTCTAACAGCAGTACAAAAAGACGTACAATCGCTACAGGATGGAATGATGTACAGTTGATGGACTATTCTGAAAACTCAACCTACTCACCAATCACTGGTGAAGATGGCGGCGCACAGTTAGAAGCCCCTGCAAATGGTTATGCGGTATGGTCTGTTATGCAATAATTCAGGACAGAAAAATATTATGCAGTCTCTCATTTTTTAAAAACAAGAGGCTGCATTTACAGCAAGAATTATGAGAAGTACATTAAGATATTTTATGCTGCTGGCAATTAGTTGTGTGTTTAATTACGGCACTTACGCGCAACTAGAAAAAGTAGAACCACCGTTTTGGTGGGCAGGAATGGAAAAGTCTGAAATACAGGTGATGTTCTACGGAACCAATATTGCAGATTTTAGTGTTTCGGTACAAGAAGAAATTCTGGTTACCGGAGTGGTAAAAACCGAAAATCCCAATTACATTTTTGTAAGTATCGAAACTCAAAATGTAGCAGCCGGAACTATTCATTTTCAATTTAAGAAAAAAGGAAAGTTGCAGTTTACAAGAGAATATGAGCTAAAGGAGCGAGCTGAAAATTCTGCAGATCGCAAAGGTTATACCAGCAGCGATGTGATCTATTTGCTGATGCCAGACCGTTTTGCTAACGGAGACCCTAATAATGATTCTGTAAAAGGTTTAGAAGATAAGTTAGACCGAAGCAAAAGCGGTGGAAGACACGGTGGTGATATCACGGGGATTATAGATCATCTGGATTATTTAGAGGAGTTGGGCGTTACGGCTATCTGGAGTACCCCACTTCTTGAAGATAATGATCCCGCGTATTCGTACCACACGTATGCGCAGAGCGATGTTTATAAAATTGATCCCCGCTACGGAAGCAATGTAGATTATAAAAATCTAGCTTCAGAATTGCATAAACGCGATATGAAGCTCATTATGGATTACGTGACCAATCACTGGGGAGCACAACACTGGATGATTAAAGATTTACCCAGTTACAATTGGATCAATCAGTTTCCAGGTTATGAGCAATCTAACTACCGCATGGAAACCCAATTTGACCCACATAAATCAGATAGCGATTTTAAATACTGCGTTGACGGCTGGTTTGTAAAAACCATGCCGGATCTCAACCAGAAAAACCCGTTAGTGTTGAATTATCTTATTCAAAATGCAATCTGGTGGATTGAATATGCAGACCTTGACGGCTTGCGTGTAGACACTTATAGTTATAATGATAAAGAAGGTATAGCTACGTGGACCAAAGCCATTATGGATGAATATTCTGACTTCAACATTGTAGGTGAGGTATGGTTGCACAACCAAGCACAGATCGCTTATTGGCAAAAAGACAGTAAGATCGGAGCGATTCAAAATTACAATACCTATTTGCCTTCTGTAATGGATTTTACCTTGCATAATGCTGTAGAACACATGTTTGCCGAAGGTGGTGGCTGGGGAAGTGGTATTATGAAAGCTTACGACAATTTTGTAAATGATTTTCTATACCCAAATCCAGATAATCTTTTAGTCTTTTTAGAGAATCATGATACGCGTAGATTCAATGATATTTACGATAAAAACCTGAGTGCTTATAAATTAGGTCTTACGCTTATTGCGACCACCCGAGGAATTCCGCAGTTGTATTATGGTTCAGAAATAGGGATGCGTGGAGATAAGTCTAAAGGCGACGGCGCAATTCGCCAGGAATTTCCCGGGGGCTGGGAAGCCGACGCGCAAAATGCTTTTAGCGCTTCAGGAAGAACAGTGCAACAAAAAGTTTTTTTTGATTTTACCAAGAAGGTTTTAAACTGGAGAAAATCATCAAAAGCTGTGCACACGGGAGAACTTACTCAGTATATTCCGGAGAATAATGTCTATGTCTATTTCAGAAGTTTAGGTGCAGATAAAGTGATGGTGGTTTTGAACAATAATGAAGCCGATCAAACATTAGATCTTGCTCGTTTTGCGGCAGATCTTAAAACCACAAACGGAACAGATATCATTACCTCTCAAAATATTACGCTAAACAAAACACTTACGGTAGCGGCAAAAACACCATTGATCATTCAATTAAACTAGTTTTTTAAAATGAAGAAAATCACATTACTATATATTTTAGCATTAACGGCAGGATTACAAACTGTTTTTGCTCAATCGGCAAGTCTAGCAGAACCAGGCGTTGCTGTGTTTTATCCAAAAGATTTTGACTCGATTCATACGCTTCCTTCTCTGGCAGTTATTAAAGATTTACCAAAGCGCGATTCGCTTCCTGCAGCCTGGAGGGTGAAGCCAAAATTCATTCAGATGGATGGAAAGAGCTCGGTTCATTTCGACTTAAATCCAGAAACAGATTTATATGGAACCGGAGAAGTTATAGGCGATTTACGCCGCAACGGCTCTGATGTTACGTTATGGAATACCGATAATTACGAGTACGGTAAATTTGAAGGAAAACAATTGTATCAGGCACACCCTTGGGTTTTGGGCGTACGTGCAGACGGAAGCTCTTTTGGTATTTTAGCAGATAACTCTTGGAGACAGGAAATTCGTTTAGAAAACGGAGTTGATATAGTCAGTGAAGGACCTTCTTTTAGGGTTATTGTTATCGAGAAGGAAACTCCGCAGGAGATTATGGTAGCACTTGGCGAACTTACCGGTACGATGGCAATGCCGCCACTATGGGCTTTGGGGTATCAGCAGTCGCGTTATTCTTATTTTCCGGACACGAATGTACAGGAACTTGCAGACGAGTTTAGAGATCGAAAAATACCGGCAGATGTGATCTGGATGGATATTGATTATATGGAAGGTTTCCGGGTATTCACCTTTGATCCTAAAGGCTTTCCGGATCCAAAAGGATTGAATGACTATTTACACGCCAGAGACTTCAAGTCGGTATTTATGATAGACCCGGGTGTAAAGCAAGATTCACTCTATTCGGTTTATCAAGAAGGAAAAGCCGGTAATCACTGGGTTCAAGATTCTTTAGGGAATGAATATAACGGCGAAGTGTGGCCGGGTCAGGTTGCTTTTCCTGATTATACTAGACCTGAAACTCAAAAATGGTGGGCTTCTTTATATACTGATTTTATGAATCTGGGAATCGACGGGGTATGGAATGATATGAACGAACCGGCAGTTTTTGACGGTCCGGGAGGTTCTATGCCAGATAACAATATTCACCGAGGTGGAGGTGATTTGCCGCAAGATGTGCATTTGCGCTATCACAATGTATACGGACTTTTAATGGTGCGTTCTAGCCGTGAGGGTATAATGGAAGTGAATCCTGAGAAGCGTCCTTTTGTACTCTCCAGAGCAAACTATATTGGCGGGCAACGCTATGCTGCCACCTGGACAGGTGACAATTCTGCAACTTGGGACAATTTAAAAATGTCTATCCCGATGTCAATAAACCTTAGTCTTTCAGGTCAGCCGTTTAACGGTCCTGATATTGGTGGATTTACCAAAAGTCCGAGTGCAGATTTATTCGGAAACTGGATTGCTTTGGGAGCGTATTACCCGTTTTCTAGAAATCACACCTCTAATGAAACCGAAGGTCAAGAGCCATGGGCTTTTGGCAAAGAGATCGAAAACGTGTCGAGAACAGCGATCAACCGCAGGTACCGTTTGATGCCCTATTTATATACTTTGTTTCACGAAGCAGCAACTACAGGAATGCCGATTATGCGACCTACCTTTTTTGCCGATGTTCAAGATGTAAAGCTTCGTCAAGAACAACAAAGTTTTCTGTTAGGTGAAAATCTATTGATCGTTCCACGTTGGGCAAAAGATTTAAAAATGCCTGAAGGAGACTGGCAAAATATAGCCTTTGAGGAAAGTGATGATAACTATCAGGCGATAGTAAAATTACGTGATGGAGCGATTGTTCCTGTAGGACCAGTGATTCAAAGCACTGAAGATTACGGTACTGCAAAACTGACATTATTGATAAACCCCGATGAAATGGGAAATGCTTCCGGAAGTCTGTATGACGATGCCGGTGAAGGTTTTGGCTATCAAGAAGGAGATTATGCAATCTTAGATTTTTCAGCTTCTAAAAATGCTAAAAACACCTTAGAAGTAAGCGTAAAACAAACTGAAGGTACTCGTAAAACTGCACACGAATACCGAATTGGTTTAGTAAAAGATGGTAAAGTCAATTATTCAGACTGGTCGTCAAAAGATACTATTAAAATAGATTTAAAATAAACAATCACATTTTAGTAAAAAAGTAAAGGCTTCTAGTATGGAAGCCTTTCTTATTGAATTTATTTTAAGGTTTTTTTATATTACTAATACTTACAAAACTCTCAATAAATAAATTTTTTGCGTCGAAATTAACAGGTGCATAAATTTCCATTATAAAAATAAACATAGGTGACAGGAAATAAAATTAGTTATCAATGATCTAGTTAGGTATAGCCTCTTTTATTTTATAACTCTGAGTATGATTAAAGCCGTTTTGTACGAACTCTAACGACATTTAAAATTCAAACTCATTCATCAATTTGATTTTTTTTTTGCAAAGTAAATATATCTTCATCTGATTTTCAGCTCATATTTACGTATAATAATGAGGTGTTATCCCGTTTTATGATCGAGCATTTTACTGACCGATTGAGACCCCATTAGATAATGGTAATTGTTCTTAGAGGATGTATCGATCCTAATAGGAGGGAAGGTTTGTTTTAATTCCAGAGCATTAATATTTGTTGTGATATTTATAATTGATTTAATTTTTCTCTTAAAGAATCTATATCACTAGAAACTTTCGAATCAATAACCCTAGCATAAATTTGTGTAGTAGTAATATTATGATGTCCTAAAAGTTTTGAAACTGTTTCAATGGGAACACCATTTGATAAAGTTACTGTTGTAGCAAACGTATGTCTGGCTGCGTGAAAGCTTAATCTCTTATTTATATTTAATTCTGCTGCAATTTCTTTTAAATAGCTGTTTATTTTTTGATTGGAATAAACAGGTAATAGTATATCAGAATCCAAAATTTTTATATGGTTTGAATACTTTTGAAGTATCAAATCCGCCTGTTTAAGAAGAGGGATTCTAATTGGGGTGTTTGTTTTCACTCTTCTTTTAAAGATCCACTTCTTACCATCTATACCAATTTTAAGGTGATCTTTGGTTAAGGTTTTAACGTCGACATAAGCCAGGCCCGTGTAGCACGCAAAGAGAAATATATCTTTTACAAGATTTAATTTTTCTGTTTCAAAAGTCGTTTCTTCAATACGTTTAAGGTCTGATTTACTCAAGTAAATCATATCCACAGATTTAAAATTTAATCTAAATCTAGCGGCTGGATTCTTATCAATCCAATCAAGGTCTAGTGCCAGACGCATTAATTTTTTGAAACGCTCCATGTGCTTCATGACTCCGTTATTGTGAAGTCCTGGTTTTACTCTTAGAAAACCTTCAAAATTTAGAATGAATTTATAATCGATTTGTTTTAGGTAAATATCATCGATTCGGAGTTCCACTTTCAGAAATTCTATTAAATATTTTTTTGTGGTGCTATAGTTTTTTAAAGTACCATATTTTAGAACCTTTTCCATTTTACACTGGTGATAATTTAGCAATTCTATTAAAGTGATGTTTTTAATATCATTACCTAAAAAACGATTTTTAAGTGCATCAATGGTTATGATTTGGTTTTCCTTTTTTAAATCATCGTAGGATTGGTATAGTTTTGAACGAACATCATCAACCTTGCGATTTATCTGCTGGCTTTCTATGTTACTACCCATCATTCTGGATCCTGAAGTATTCCATCTGTCTGTGGGTACTTCTCGTTTTAAACTTATTTCTCTACTTCTTCCGTTGATTGTTATTCTTGTATAGAGTAACGCTTTTTCTGGTTGGTTTTTCTTTTTTCGAACAAAAAATGAAATTGAAAATGTTTGCTTGCTGCGCATAACCAATTCTGTTTAATTAAACATTGATTGAATTACGAAAGTCAAACAAGATTTATCTCTAGGAGATATACCACTAATTTACAAAAAAAGAACTCACGATTAACTCACTATTAAGGCAAATAACTCACGATTAGCTCACGATTTCCTTAACATTCTTTGTGTTAAATTAGCGTCATAAAAAAAGGTAATTATATGATTTTCATATAATTACCTTTGATTTGTGTTAAATTTACTTTAACAGTTCGTCGGGATGAGAGGATTCGAACCTCCGCTCTCGCGCCCCCCAGACGCGCACTTTAACCGGACTAAGCTACATCCCGAATTCTTATAAATCAGCTACATTTTAAAGGAGTGCAAATATAAATAAATGCAGAAGACCACAAAGTGAAATTGTAGAAGAAACCGTGACTATTTTAAATTTATTGATTCTATTCTCAAAACAGGTAGCTGGTAAAAATGACATTATTATATAACATAGTTTAATAGAAATTTTAAAGGAGTAATTAATTATAACGTTTTCGTTAAATGGATATTTATTTTACGTAACTTAATAGTGCTAATTACTAAACACTTACATTATGAAACCCTATATTCTAAGTATCATCGCCGGAGTCTTACTATCATCAATTACATTAGTTTTTCCAACAATTAAAAATGAGATTGAACCAAGTATTCAGGGAACCTGGGAACTAAAAAACTTTTATTATTATGATAACAATATAATCATAGATACTGTAGGAGCTACAGATGGTTACCGCCAGATTAAAATGTATACTAAAAATCGAGTTATGTGGACACGTTATGTACCAAAAGACTCAGTAGAATGGTTTGGCTACGGAACGTATAGTGTTCAACAAGATAAATTGATTGAAACTCTCGAATACGGATCTGAAAGTATGATGGAAGTTTTAGATACTTTAAGAATATTTACATTTGAGCTTCAACTCTCACAAAATGAGTATAGCCAAATAAGTACAGATGCTGAAGGTAACCGCATATTTTCAGAAAATTATATACGTATTGAATAAATTATTTTGAAATTTTCTTTACTTCTTCTTCGGTAACACGGGTTCCAGTATTGCCCCAGCTATTAAAGACAAAATTCATAACGTCTGCGACCTCATCATCATACAACCCTAAACCAGGCATGATGCTGTTGTAAGGAGTTCCATTAACTATTATTTTTCCGTTCAAACCATATTTAACGGCACTTATACTTGCCTGTCTGTTTTTAAGTAAATAATCTGCCTGTGCTAAAGGTGGGAAGGTTCCTTTTATACCTTCACCCTGTGCCATATGACATTGCATACAGAAATCTTCATAAAGTACAGCACCTCGTTTTATACTATTTGTAAGCACAGTATCAATGATGGTTTGGTTTACTTGAGATTTTTCAGAAAATTTGAGTTTATTTTCTTTTAAATTCAATAGAGTTATTAATGTAATCGCTCCTGTTATGAGTACTGTTGTTTTCAATTTTTCACAAGTTTTACTATTCCTACTCCTTCAACGCCAGCATAAATAAAGCCGTCTGCTGCTTGTATTACATTGCGCACTCTACCAATACCGTCTAGTAGCTTTTCGCGTTTGACAACCTTATTATTGTCGAGATAAAGAGCTTCCAGATACACAAACTTTAGTGAGCCTACGAGTAAGCTACCTTTTAATTCAGGATAATTATCACTCGTTACTAAAGCCATACCGCTGGGAGCGATAGAGGGAACCCAATAATACAAGGGTTGTTCCATCCCTTCTTTTTTAGTCTCCTCTGTAATATCTGTTCCGCTATAATTAATGCCATAAGTTATAACTGGCCATCCATAATTTGCTCCTTTTTTAATGATGTTGATTTCGTCGCCACCACGAGGTCCGTGCTCATTTACCCAGATTTCATTAGTTTGAGAATTAAAAATCATTCCCTGTGGATTACGGTGACCATACGACCAAATTGCAGTTTTAGCATTGCTTTTATTTACAAACGGATTGTCATTAGGAATACTACCATCTAAATTGAGACGGTAAACCTTGCCGTTATCACGGGTGATATCTTGCGGATTTATATCGCGTTCGCCACGTTCTCCTGCACTAAAAAATACATGCCCATCTGTATCAAAAGCTATTCTACTGCCAAAATGTTGTCCCTTTGTAGTATTAGGAGATGCTTTATATAAAACTTCTTGAGCAGTAAGCGTATTCCCGGTGATCTTAGCGCGCATCAAGGCAGTATTACCACCTTTTCCCTCACCTTGTGTAGAAGCATAGGTAATATAGATATAGCCATCATTAGTATAATTTGGACTTAATTTTAAATCTAATAAACCACCCTGACCTCGATTGTATACTTCAGGAATACCTTCAATTTCGGTTTTCGTCTCATTTTTAAAATGAATAAGTTTTCCTTCTTTTTCAGTAATCAATAAACTTCCATCTGGAAGAAATGCCATTCCCCAGGGGTTGATAAGATCGGGGACCAGTACTTCGTAACTGTAACTATTAGAAACCTTAATTTCTATATCATTGGCTTTAGTCTCTTTCGGATTTTGAGCGCATGCTATAAACGTACAGAGAAATACAAAGGAGAAGAGTGTAAATACTTTCATAGTTTTTTGTTTAAATATAAATAAGTACAAAGTTACTTTTAGTGTAATTGGCTAAAATTTGTAAATAAATAGTGTTAATAACGACTTACAAAAGGATGAACGTACTTTTTAGAAAGTGTTTTTAAAAGGGTACTTTTGTAAGAGTTTAAAAAATATATAATGGCAGTAGAACGAATTAAATGTTTAATTATAGGCTCTGGCCCGGCGGGATATACCGCAGCAATTTATGCGTCAAGAGCAGATTTAAAACCTATAATGTATACCGGGATGGAACCCGGAGGGCAATTAACAACAACTACTGAAGTTGATAATTTTCCCGGTTATCCTGACGGAATTGATGGCCCTACCATGATGATGCAGTTGCAAAAGCAAGCAGAGCGTTTTGGTACTGAAGTACGTATAGGTATGATAACTAAAATTGAATTATCTCAGGAAGTAGGCGGAATTCATAAAGCCGTTGTTGATAATACAACTGAAATAGAAGCAGAATCAGTAATAATTTCTACTGGTGCAACAGCTCGTTACCTCGGCTTGCCTAGTGAGCAGCGACTACGTGGTGGGGGCGTATCTGCCTGTGCAGTTTGTGATGGGTTTTTCTACCGCAATCAACGCGTAGCAATTGTAGGTGGTGGTGATACAGCAGCAGAAGAGGCAACTTATTTAGCTAATATCTGTGAGCACGTTACCATGCTGGTACGTAAAGATGAGATGCGCGCTTCAAAAGCGATGCAACACCGTGTAAATTCTCGTAAAAACATCACAGTTCTATATAATACTGAAGTTGAAGAAGTTCTAGGAGAACAAGTTGTTGAAGGTCTCAAAATGATTAATAATGAGACTAAAGAAACTACTCAAATAGAAATTACCGGCTTATTTATTGCGATAGGACACAAACCAAATACAGACATTTTTAAAGGTCAATTAGAGATGGATGAGACTGGTTATATTATAACCGAACCTAAATCAACTAAAACCGGAAAACCTGGTGTATTCGCCAGTGGTGATGTACAGGATAAAGATTATAGACAAGCAATAACAGCAGCGGGCAGCGGGTGTATGGCCGCTCTTGATGCCGAGCGTTATTTATCTGATATAGAAAAACCTGTGGAGGCTTAATCTTCGAATCAGGTTAAATAAAAAAGCTCCCAATATTTAAAATATTGGGAGCTTTTTTTATGAATCTTATTCAAATGAAATTAATCAATGTCATCTTCATCATCAATATCCTCATCAATAGGTTCAACGATATCATCATCGTCATCATTAACTATCTTTTCTGGTAAATCAACAATGGGTTCATTTAAATCATCAACATCATAATCATCTACATCATAATTCTCCATAGATGTTTCTAATTTTTTACTCACCTTCACGAGGTAAATTGTATCAGCTGTACGAACTTCAACACACTCTATTAGCTCATTTTTAGCATTTTTAAAAGAGATGATCTGATCATCATCATATCCGTAAGGATACTTATCTACTAAGAGAGCAAGTATTTCTGGTGTAAGCTTTTTATAATCAACGATAACGCGTCGCATATATAGTATTTAAAAGTTATTCCTATTTGAGGTTAAATGTAAAAAAAAACGTTTTGCATAGACAACACAATTGTATTATTTATTACTTAAATTTTTATAATAATCAAAAGCATTGAAAATCAAATCATTAGAAGCTATTTGATTTAATCTTGGTTTACCTATTTCTTCCAGAAGAACAAAATAGATATTTCCGTGGCTATTTTTTTTATCATATTTAAGCAAAGTAATGATTGCTTCAATATCAGAATCGTTAAAAGACACGGGCTCGTAAAAACTTAAAATTGATTTAGATAATTCTAAAGCTTTTTGTGTGTCAAATCCTGTTAACTGCGTAGAAAGATAATTAGCTAAAATCATACCTATGGCAATGGCCTCTCCATGCAATAATCTGGTTTTATCTATAGACTCCATAAAATAAGATTCTATGGCGTGACCCAGTGTATGACCGTAATTAAGACTTTTACGAATTCCTTTTTCGAAAGGATCTTCTAATACAACTTCATTCTTAATATTAATAGATTGATAAACAAGTTCTGCTAAACTATCAATATCTGAATAGGTAGCAGATTTGACAGCATTCCAATACAATTCAGAATTAATTAAACCGTGCTTGAGCATCTCTGCATAACCACTACGTAGTTCTTCTACGGGCAATGTATTTAAAAAAGTAAAATCTACGAGTACTAACTGAGGGTTACTAATCACCCCAATTTGATTTTTTAAAGCACCAAGATCTACTCCGGTTTTTCCTCCTACGGAAGCGTCAACCATTGCAAGTAGGGTAGTAGGTACATTTATAAAGTCTATGCCTCTTTTAAAGCAACACGCAACAAATCCACCCAAGTCTGTAACAACGCCACCACCTAAATTTATAAGTAGACTCTGGCGGTCTGCATTAAGCTCTGATAATGCACTCCATACGCCTTCACAAGTTTCTAGATTTTTAAATTCTTCACCCGGCTCAATTTCTATAATTTCAATTGTTTGTGAGGTTTCAACCCGCTGTAAAAAATGTGCAAGACAACTTTCATGCGTGTTACTGTCTACTAATATAAAGAGGATACTATATTCTTTTTTCTTTAGTAGCGTATTTAAATTTTGATAACCGGAATCTGTAAAAACTACATCGTAGTTTTTTGCTTTTATAGCTTGCATGTTAAAGTACTTTAAAAATGTGAAATTAGTATCTTTTTGTAAAACTAGGTTTGCGATTGTGATTATATTTGGCGCCTAAAGTTGAATTATGTTAGAACAAAAGATATTTGATAATACAAAAAATGCATTTTCTTTAAAAACAGATAGTGAGCTAGAGCGTGCTTATTTTCTTTTTAAGATGATCTCAAAGCAACCTCTTGTAAAAATTGGGACCGCTGTTACGCGTTTTGCTCTTAATGCAAATCTTCCTGTAGAAGGTCTTATACGGGCAACTGTTTTTGATCATTTTTGTGGTGGTGTAAGTGAAAAAGATTGTGTTTCAGTTATTGAAAAGATGTATGACAAAGGTGTTCACTCTGTTTTAGATTTTTCAGTTGAGGGTAAAGAGACCGAAAATTTATTTGATGAGGCCTTAGATCGTGTTATTAGTCTTATTCGTTTTGCTAAGGATAAGCCGGGTATGCCATTTTCGGTATTTAAACCTACCGGCTTTGGAAGATTTGAAGTCTTTAGAAAAGTTACCGAAAAAGAAGAACTTACATCTGCAGAACAACAAGAATGGGAACGTATTGTAGCTCGTTTTGATAGCATATGTAAGATTGCTAAGGAATGTGATATAAAATTGCTTGTAGATGCTGAAGAGAGCTGGATGCAGGGTGCTGCAGATGATTTGGTCTTAAGTATGATGCGTAAATACAATACAGAAAAACCTATTGTATTTAATACGTTACAATGTTATCGCTGGGATCGTCTTGCTTATTTAAAAGAATTGCATTTAGATTCTATTGAGAAAGGATATAAACTGGGAATGAAAATTGTACGTGGGGCTTATATGGAAAAAGAGCGAGCTCGTGCAGAAGAGAAAGGATATGAATCTCCTATTTGTAAAGATAAACCCGAAACAGATGCACATTTTAATGCGATGCTCGTATATGTTTTAGATAATCTAGATGATATCTGGGCTTTTGTAGGTTCACATAATGAAGAGAGCAACTATTTGGCCATAGAAATTATGGAACAAAAAGGAATTGTTCATGAAGACCCCCGTATATGGTTTGGACAACTCTACGGTATGAGTGATCATATTAGTTTTAATCTTGCCGAAAATGGTTATAATGTAGCTAAATATGTTCCATTTGGGCCTGTTAAAGATGTTATGCCTTATTTAATACGCAGAGCGGAAGAAAATACATCTGTGGCTGGTCAAACTAACCGGGAATTAAGTTTATTAAAGCAAGAGCGTAAAAGAAGAGATATTTAATAAATAAAATATTTCTTAAAAAATTTTATAGACTGTTTAGATAGCAACCTAAACAGTCTATTTTTTTTCTACGCTAAGCACTGTAAATTTTTCATCACAATTTTCTAGAGTTGCTGTAATAGGTATTTTTACAGATTCTTGAGAATAAATACTGTAAAAACCACAAGGCTCTCTGCGGGTGTCACTTTTACTAAAGTCTACCTCTCCTTGAAGAAATAATACATTTAAATCTGTTGTGTCTAATTGTAATGCCTGGAGTTCTTTTTCGGCATTCTCAGATAGCGAATATCCGTTATTTCTTATAGTCTTTAAAACACGTGCATTTGGCATATAGTCACAAGACGGAAGTTCGACACCGCTGCCTTTTACAAAAAAAGCGAGCAAGATTAGACCAATAGAAAAACCACCTAAATAATAACCGGTGCGATGTAGAACTCTCATACGTAAGTTTAAATAGAATTTAGAAAAACAAGAGATTGATATCTCTAAAGGGTAAATCAAACCATTCTGCAACAGATTTACTGGTTAAGATTCCGCGGTAAAAATACAATCCATTTTTTAAACCCTTGTTCATACGCAGGCTATTTTCTAATCCTCCGTGTTCGCCTATTTCAAGTAAATACGGTGTAAAAATATTACTTATTGATATTGAAGAAGTTCGTGCGTATCGCGAAGGTATGTTGGGTACACAATAGTGAATAACTCCGTGCTTGATAAAAGTAGGTTTATCATGTGTTGTAACTTCACTGGTTTCAAAACAGCCACCCATATCAATGCTTACATCAATAATTATAGAACCTGGTTTCATATACTCAATCATCGTTTCTGTAACAATGACTGGTGATCTGTCTTTACCACGAACGGCACCAATGGCCACATCACAGCGTCTTAAGGCTTTTAAAAGATTTTTAGGCTGAATGGTAGAGGTGTAAATAGGTCTACCTACGTTTACTTGTAAACTTCTTAATTTTGTGAGGGAGTTATCAAACACCTTTACATTTGCTCCTAATCCCAATGCAGAGCGCGTTGCAAATTCACCTACGGTTCCTGCACCTACAATAACGACTTCAGTAGGAGGGACGCCACTTATATTGCCAAACATAAGACCATTTCCCTGATTTTGTCTTGACATAAGCTCAGAAGCTAATAGAATAGAAGCAGTTCCTGCAATTTCGCTTAAAGCCCGAACGGCAGGGTAGGTGCCATCAGCATCTTTAATAAATTCAAATGCTAAAGCAGTAATTCGCTTTGTAGCTAAGACTTTAAAGTATTCTTTTTTCTGTGTTTTTAATTGTAATGCAGAAATTAGAACCGTCTGTGGGTTTATTAATTCTAATTCTTCAAGAGAAGGAGGTTCTACTTTAAGAACCATAGGGCATCCAAAAACTTTTGCCTTATCGGAAGTAATTTCTGCCCCAGCTTCAGAATAGTCGTGATCAGAAAACCGAGCGTCTTCACCGGCATTCGTTTCCATAAGTACACGATGGCCGTGTGCAACAAGAGCTCCTACAGCGTCTGGTGTTAAACAAACACGTTTTTCTTGAAAGTGATTTTCTTTAGGAATCCCAATAAAAAGTGAGCCTTTACGCTGTTCTATTTCGAGTTTTTCTTCTTGAGGAAGTAATTCTTCGCGAGTAAACGGACTGTTTGATATCATCTGAGAGTTTATCGTATTCTACTTTTCAAAATACGGATAAATATAATAAGGAAAAAAGACCTAAGGAAAGGATATTTTAATTGAATTAGCCCATAAATAAAGGCTCATCATCGTCATCGTCAATGTCCTCATTTTGGAAACTTTTTAGGTTTTCGTCTTTGATTTCTCCTTTAATAGTTACGCGTTCAAGTTCAGATAAGTCAATATTGTGAATGCGATCAAAAATTTTCATTCTAATACCGTAACTAAATATTAGCATTATTAAAATTAAGGGCGCTAATATGAAAATTTCATTACTATCAACAAATGATAAATCATCATTTAGAGTATAATAGATTTGGAGTGATAACATTATAATGGGAATTAAAATAGCGTGATACCACCAATGTTTACACGTAAAAAACCAAATAAGCATAAATACTAACGGTACAACTTTTCCCGTTAGTGTCCAAGCAACAACATAAATGCTCTGGTAATGAGCACTATCATATTTAAGGTGAAATCCAAAAAAAGAAGCTTCCCAAATTTTGACATCTGGGAAGCCTTCATATAAATAAAAAAAGTAGGGTGATGAGACTAATATAGCCGCAATGAAACTACCCGTGAGTAGGGACAATGATTCTACTTTTTTCGATTTTTTTTGCTGCATAATCTGCATTGTCGTTTTGTACCGTGTAAGTAACTGCTGTTGCACCTGCAATTAAAAGGCCTAGGAGTAAAGCTTTAATTTTCATAATGTAATGTGTTTGAGTGTTAATGATTTGTTGATACAAAGATGCTCAACACAGAACACAATACATAATTCAAAATAATGCCTACTTTCGCAAGTGTTTAGAATACATTAAAATATTTAAAACAGCTTATAAATTTCAACCAAGTTAACAATTATAGTTTTAACAGAAAAAAAAATCATTCCAACTTTAAAAAAAGAATGTAAGTAAGTAAAATCTTACAAAACCGAATTTATATATTTTTTAAATTTTAACATTTTAAATAAAATATAGGCAACGACTGTTTTCATTCAACGAAATTATTTTCGCTGAATGGACGTCATATTGATCAAAAATGTTAATTCTTTCAGGCCATTCAATAAATTTCCAACAATCGCGTTGCAGATATTCTTCAATTCCTAAATCATAAGCTTCATCTTCGGTTTTTAATCTATATAAATCAAAATGTAATATTGATTCCTCATTCTTTCCCAAATATTCATTTAAAATTGAAAATGTAGGACTCGATACAGTGTCATTAGAACCTAATTGTTCTACTAATGACTTTATTAACGTTGTTTTACCGGCTCCCAAATCGCCATAAAATAGAATGATTTTGTGAGTAGCTGATTCTATAAGCTGTTTTGCCACATCATTAATGGCAGACAGATCATACGTTATTTCCATATTTTTAATTATTTACGTAATTAATTCTATCTCGGATTTAAAACCACAAAAGGAATAATCATTTCTTCAAGTGAAACTCCCCCATGTTGATATGAATTACGGTAATAGCTCACGTAGTGATTGTAATTATTAGGATATGCAAAAAACAAATCACCTTTTGCAAAAATAAATGAGCTGCTCATATTTATCGAGGGTAAGTGTATTGCCTTAGGGTCTTTTGCAGACAGTACATCTTTCTCTTCATAGGTAAGACTTCGACCCGTTTTATAACGTAGGTTGAGACTTGTATTTTTATCTCCAATAACTTTTGAAGGATTCTTTACATTTATAGTACCATGATCGGTAGTAAGAATTATTTTAAATCCTAATTGCTGAGATTTTTGAATCATTTCAAGCAATGGTGAATTTTTAAACCAGCTTTCTGTCAATGAACGGTATGATTTATCATTAGAAGCAAGTTCTTTTATAACTTCCATCTCGGTTTTAGAATGACTTAACATATCTACAAAGTTATAAACTAAAACTGTTAAATCATTGTTTTTTAGTGAGTTAAAATTTTCGACTAATTTTTTTCCACTTTTTAAGTTGGTGATTTTATGATATTCCCATTTCAGATTCAATCCCAATCGCTTTAGTTGAGCTTCCAGAAATTTGTCTTCATTCATATTTTTACCACCTTCTTCAGTATCATTTAACCACAAATCAGGATGTTTTTTCTCCATCTCGCTAGGCATTAAGCCAGAGAATATAGAGTTACGTGCATATTGTGTAGCTGTAGGAAGTATACTGTAATAAGTACTTTCACTTTCTTTTTTATAATAGTTGTTAATAATAGGTTCAAAAGATTTCCATTGATCGTACCTTAGGTTATCTATTACAATTAAAAGAACTGGAGCTTCTGTGGTTGCCAAATGCGGAGCAATTTTTTCTTTAAAAAGTGTATGAGACATTGTAGGTTTTTCCTCGTCTGTAAACCAGTCTTCATAATTGCGCTCTATAAATTTGAAAAATTGATTGTTAGCTTCGGTCTTTTGAGATTCTAAAATCTCCTGCATACTTTGGTCTTCAATCCCTTCAAGCTCTAACTCCCAGTAAATAAGTTTTTGATACAACTCAGACCATTCTTCAAAAGAATTAACCTGAGCCATGTCCATAGCTATTTTTCTAAATTCTTGTTGATAATTGAGTGTAGTCTTTTCTGAAACTAATCTACTTGTATCTAAGTTCTTTTTTAAACTCAACAAAATTTGATGAGGATTCACCGGTTTTATAAGGTAATCTGCAATTTTAGAACCTATTGCTTCTTCCATTATGTACTCCTCTTCACTTTTAGTAATCATAATTACCGGTAAGGTGTCGCGCTTGGCTTTAATTTCACTTAGGGTTTCTAATCCTGTTAAGCCCGGCATGTTTTCATCTAAAAAAACTATATCAAAATTTTCTTCTTCAACAAGTTCAATAGCCTCTGTACCACTTTGACAGGTCGAAACTTCGTAATTTTTCTTTTCTAGAAAAAGTATATGTGGTTTGAGTAAATCAATTTCATCATCTACCCAAAGTATTTTTATAGTATTCATAATAGTATATTTGTTAAATAATTGGTCTAAAACCCCAATTTTAATACGTGAAGTATTTATAAAAACTAAAAAGGATTTCTGTTTGCAGACCAGCCACAAACTTACAATAATTAACGACCCTATATATGGGTTTATTACTATACCCAAGGGTCTCATCTTTGACCTGATACAACACAGGTACTTTCAGCGTTTGCGCCGTATTTCTCAAATGGGATTGTCTTATCTTGTTTATCCGGGAGCACATCATACAAGATTTCATCATGCAATAGGATGTTTGCATATTATGCAAAAAGCGCTTGAAAAGCTTGATGAGAAAGGTGTTAAGATATCAAAAGAGGAAAAAGAAGCGACAATGATTGCAATATTGCTGCATGATATAGGACACGGTCCTTTTTCTCATGCTATGGAAAACAGTATTGTTGAAGATGTACATCACGAGCAAATTTCGCTCCAGTTTATGGAGACACTTAATAGAGAGTTTAACGGAAGTTTAACCCTTGCCCTAAATATTTTTAAAGGAAGTTACCCCAGACCTTTTTTACATCAACTGGTTTCTGGGCAACTTGATATGGATCGTACAGACTATCTTAAAAGAGATAGTTTTTATACCGGCATGGCGGAAGGAAATATCAATACAGATCGCATTTTAGCAATGCTAAATGTAAAGGATGATGTTTTGATGATTGAAGAAAAAGGGATTTATACCATTGAAAAGTTTCTCGTAGCGCGAAGATTAATGTATTGGCAGGTCTATTTGCATAAAACAAGTTTAGTTGCAGAGCAGGTTTTAGTGCGTGTTCTCAAGCGAGCTAAAGAACTTACTAATGCTGGTATAGAGCTTGAAGCCAGCAAGTCACTCGCATTTTTTCTTAAAAAGAAAAATGCAGAAGGTATTTTTGATACCCAAGCCTTAGATATTTTCTCGTCTCTTGATGATTATGATATTATAGCTGCAATGAAAGCATGGTGTGATCACGACGATTACGTGTTAAGCAGATTGTCTCAAATTATAATTTACCGCAACCTTCCCAGAATCAAAATTAAAAAGAAACCTTTTGATAAAGATTTTGTGAAAGCAGAGAAAAATAGGGTTAAACAGATGTGCGGTTTGAATGATCATGAAGTGAATTATTTTGTTTTTACAGGTACAATTACAAACCAGGCTTATACTCTTAAAAAGGAAGCGATAACTATTTTAACCCGAAAAGGAAAGGTAATAGATGTGGTTTCTGCCAGTGATCAACTAAGTTTAAAAGCTTTATCTAAGGTGATCACCAAAAACTATATATGTTACCCTAAGCATTTAAATTAAGGCTTTTTTTCTATTTTTGTCAAGATGAAATTTACCGCTGAACAGATTGCAGGAATTTTAGAAGGCTCTGTTGATGGAGACCCTAATGTTGAAGTTTCTAGACTTTCGAAGATTGAAGAAGGAACAGAAGGGTCGCTAACATTTTTAGCTAATCCTAAATACACTCCATTTATATATAAGACTAAAGCTACAATCGCTATAGTTGATCACGATTTTCAACCAGAACATGAGTTAACTCTTACACTCATACGGGTTGAAAATGCTTACTCATCATTCTCTAAACTTTTAGAATATTACAATCAGGTAAAATTAAATAAATCTGGTGTTGAAAGTCCTGTTTACATTTCAGATAGTGCTACTTATGGGGAAAACATTTATCTGGGAGCTTTTGCTCACATAGGAGAAAATGTGCGTATAGGAAATAATGTGAAGATTTATCCTAATGTATATATTGGTGACAATTGTGTAATAGGTGATAATTGCGTTTTATTTTCTGGAGTAAAAATATATTCAGATTGCATACTCGGCAATACAGTTTACGCCCATAGCGGGGTTGTAATAGGTGCAGATGGCTTTGGTTTTTCTCCAGATGAGTCAGGAAGCTTCAGTCGTGTACCACAAATAGGAAACGTTATAATAGAAGACAATGTAGATATAGGCGCAGGCACCACGATTGACAGGGCAACATTAGGATCTACCATTATTAGAAAAGGAGTTAAACTTGATAACCAGATTCAAATTGCTCATAATGTTGAAATAGGAGAACATACTGCTATAGCGGCTCAAACAGGTATTGCAGGCTCTACTAAAATAGGAAAGTACTGCCGTATAGGTGGTCAGGTAGGCATTGTAGGACATCTAATTATAGGAGATCGCGTAAAAATACAAGCACAATCAGGTATAGGTCGTAATTTAAAGGATGATGAGGCAGTGCAGGGTTCTCCTGCGTTAGCCTATAGCGATTACAACAAATCGTATGTTCATTTTAAAAATTTACCAAGTCTGGTTCAACAAATAAATAATTTGGAAAAACAAAAATCCAATGATAAGTAAAGCTATAGGAAAGCAAAAAACAATCGCCGGTGAGGTTTCCTTGACCGGCGTTGGTTTACATACGGGTAAGAATGTTACACTTACATTCAAACCCTCAGAAGAAAATACAGGAATGTATTTTAAACGTGTTGATATTGAAGGGCAACCTATCATCGAAGCCAATGCAGATTACGTTGTTAACACGCAACGTGGCACTAATTTAGAGAAGTTGGGAGTTCATATTCAAACCAGCGAGCACGTTCTTGCAGCTTGCGTAGGTTTAGGAATTGATAATATTTGTTTAGAAATAGATTCTCCAGAGCCACCTATTATGGATGGTTCTTCAAAATTCTTTGTAGAAGCATTAGAGAAAGTAGGCCTTGTAGAACAAGAAGCCTGTAGAGAAGAATTTGTTGTTACAGAAGTAATTAGCTATCTCGATGAAAAATCTGGTAGTGAGATTATACTTATGCCTGCAGATGAATACCAGTTGACCACTATGGTTGACTTCGGAACAAAAATATTAGGTACTCAAAATGCGAGCATTAAGAGTATTACAGAATTTAAAGATGAAATATCAGATTCTAGAACCTTTAGTTTTTTACATGAGATAGAGATGCTTCTCGAGCACGGTCTTATTAAAGGAGGTGATTTAAATAATGCAATTGTTTATGTAGATAAAGAATTATCTGAAGAAACAATGGCTAAATTGAGAAAAGCCTTTAATAAAGAATCTATCTCTGTTAAATCTAATGGGATACTTGATAATCTTACCTTAAACCATCCTAACGAAGCGGCACGCCATAAATTACTAGATGTAATAGGTGATTTAGCTCTTGTAGGAATGCCTATAAAAGGTAAGGTTATTGCAAACAAACCGGGACACTATGTAAATACACAGTTTGCAAAAAAATTAAAGAAAATTATCAAGACTGAGAAAAGGAACAATCTCCCTGTTTTTGATCTTAATAAACCTCCTGTTAAGGATGTGAATCAAATAATGGCTATGTTGCCACATCGACCTCCGTTTTTATTGGTAGATAAAATTTTAGAAATTACAGACACTCAGGTAATCGGTTTAAAAAATGTGACTATGAACGAACCATTTTTTGTAGGTCACTTTCCGGGCGCACCAGTAATGCCAGGAGTTTTGCAGGTTGAGGCAATGGCTCAAACAGGAGGTATTCTTGTTTTAAGTACCGTGCCAGATCCTGAGAATTATCTTACTTATTTTATGAAAATAGATAATGTTAGATTTAAACAACAGGTTCTACCGGGAGATACACTAATTTTTAAATTAGATTTACTCTCTCCTATACGCAGAGGAATTTGCCATATGCAGGGTAGCGCTTATGTTAATGGAAAATTAGTTTCTGAAGCTGAGCTTATGGCTCAGATAGTTAAAGTAAAGAAAGATTAGATTTATGAATCAACCCTTAGCATACGTTCATCCTGGAGCTAAAATTGCCAAAAACGTAGTAATTGAGCCATTCACAACTATTAATAATAACGTAGTAATAGGTGAAGGCAGCTGGATAGGATCGAATGTGACCATAATGGAAGGTGCCAGAATAGGTAAAAATGTAAATATTTTTCCCGGTGCAGTAATCTCTGCGGTTCCTCAGGATAAAAAGTTTGAAGATGAAGATACAGTTACTATTATAGGTGATAACACAACGATTAGAGAGTGTGTTACAATAAATAGAGGTACTTCTGACCGTATGAAAACACAAATAGGTGAAAACTGCTGGATTATGGCATATTGCCATATTGCTCACGACTGTATCGTAGGAGATAATTGTATTTTTTCAAATAACAGTACTCTTGCAGGACATATAACAGTAGGCGATTATGTTGTTCTTGCCGGTATGGCAGCTGTGCAACAATTTTGTACAATAGGTAATCACGCTTTTGTAACGGGAGGATCTTTAGTGCGTAAAGACGTACCACCTTATGTGAAAGCCGGTAGAGAACCCTTATCTTATGTGGGCATTAACTCGATAGGTCTTAGAAGAAGAGGTTTTACAACTGAAAAGATTAGAGAAATTCAGGATATTTATAGAATATTATACCAGAAAAATTATAATAATACACAAGCTGTTAATATTATTGAAGTAGAGATGGAAGCCACACCAGAGCGTGATGAGATTCTTCAATTTATACGCAATTCGCAGCGTGGTATTATGAAAGGATATTTTACAACTAATTAAAAATTTCGCCTTGGCGAAAACTTAAGAAATAATTAAAATTATGGCAACTACCTCAGATATTCGTAACGGAATGTGTATTCATTACAATCACGATATTTATAAAATTATAGAATTTTTGCACGTAAAACCGGGTAAAGGTCCAGCTTTTGTGCGTACCAAGTTAAAGAGTGTAACTAACGGAAAAGTATTGGACAATACATTTTCTGCAGGACATAAAATTGAAGAAGTACGTGTAGAAACTAAAGGCTATCAGTTTTTATATAATGATGGCGAATGGTTTCATTTTATGAATACTGAAGATTATACACAAATACGCTTATTAGAATCAGCATTAGATCAACCGGGATTATTAAAAGAAGGTGAAGTAGTAACTATTGCAATTAATACTGAAGATAATATGCCACTTTCGGTAGACATGCCGGCACACGTAATACTTACGGTAACTGCTACAGAACCTGGTCTTAAAGGTAATACTGCAACTAATGCAACAAAACCTGCCACTGTAGAAACAGGAGCAGAAGTTAATGTTCCCTTATTTATTAACGAAGGGGATAAGATTAAGGTTGAGACTGAAAAAGGAACGTACAAAGAGCGAATTAAAGAATAATTGTGAAATTTCCGCAGAAACATACACTAGAACAAATTGCTACTATTCTAAATATAGAATATGTAGGCGATTCAGAATTTCCGGTTTTTGGTCTTAATGAAATTCATGTTGTTGAGCCCGGTGATATCGTTTTTGTAGATCATCCTAAATATTATGATAAAGCTTTAGAGTCTGCAGCAACAATTATTCTAATTAATAAACGAGTTGATTGTCCTAGTGGAAAGGCTTTGCTTATTTCTGATGATCCTTTTCGCGACTTTAATAAGTTAACTAAATTTTTTAAACCTTTTGAAAAGGCGGTTAATGCTATTGCTGAAACAGCTTCAATTGGCATCAATACTATTATTCAACCCAACTGTTTTATAGGAAACAATGTAAAAATTGGTGATAATTGTTTAATACACTCTGGTGTTACTCTTTATGACAACACTATAATTGGGAATAATGTGACCATTCATTCAGGTGCCATTTTAGGTGCAGATGCCTTTTATTATAAAAAGCGCGAGACTGGTTTTGATAAACTGCTTTCTGGCGGTAGAGTTGTTATACACGATCACGTAGATATAGGTGCTGCCTGCACAATAGATAAAGGTGTGTCTGGAGATACAATAATCGGTTGGGGTTCTAAGTTAGATAATCAGGTTCATATAGGTCACGATACGCAAGTAGGGGAGCGCGTGCTAATTGCAGCTCAAACAGGTATTGCCGGTTGCGTGATTGTAGAAAATGATGTTGTAATTTGGGGTCAGGTAGGTATAGCTAGTGGGGTTACTATTAAAGAAAAGGCTGTTATTTTTGGACAAAGTGGTGTAGGAAGAACCTTAGAAGGAGGTAAGTCTTACCTGGGATCACCCGCAGAAGACAGCAAGAAAAAATTTAGAGAATTGGCATCAATTCGTCAAATACCATATATTTTAGAACAAATAAAAAAGTAAAATGAGTAAATCAGCTAAAGATCTCGTAAGAGGTTTATATGAGTCAGACTTTTTTAATGATTCAAGTGTTTTAAAGCAATATTTGCATAAAGATGCAGAATTGTATTGGAACGCATCTACAGGTTTTTCTAAAATGACCTACAAGGACATCACAGAAATGTCTTCGGAGATGGGCAAATCGTTTATATCTTTAAGATCTTCGATAACACATCTTTTAGCAGATAAAAATCAGGTAAGTATACGCCTTACATATTATATAAAAACTGTAGAAAATCCTGAAGAAGAGGTAGGCATTATTCATTTTATGGCTATCTGGGAACTAAAGGATAGTTTACTCTATAAAGGCTATCAAATAAGTCAGCCTAGTGATCAGGACCCTCAAAATTTAGATGCACACATACGCATAAAGTCCTAAAATTCCTTTAGGTTTCTCCTTTAAAAAATTACTTTTGTACCACAAAATTTAAACAACACATGAGCGTTTTAGTAAATAAAGATTCCAAAATTATTGTACAAGGTTTTACCGGTAGTGAAGGTACATTTCACGCAGGTCAAATGATAGATTATGGCACTAATGTAGTTGGTGGTGTAACTCCCGGTAAAGGAGGTCAAAAACATCTTGACAAGCCTGTATTTAATACTGTTTCTGAAGCAGTAAAAGAAACAGGAGCTGATGTTTCTATTATTTTTGTACCGCCTGCATTTGCTGCAGATGCTATAATGGAATCTGCTGATGCAGGTATTAAAGTAATTATCACAATTACTGAAGGTATTCCGGTTTCAGATATGATCAAGGCTTCTAATTATATAAAAAATATAGACTGTAGGTTAATTGGCCCTAACTGTCCTGGTGTCATTACTCCGGGTGAAGCAAAAGTAGGTATTATGCCAGGTTTTGTTTTCAAAAAAGGTAAAGTGGGTATCGTTTCTAAATCAGGAACCCTAACTTATGAAGCTGCAGATCAAGTTGTAAAACAAGGTTTAGGTATCACTACTGCTATAGGTATTGGTGGAGATCCAATCATAGGTACGACTACAAAAGAAGCTGTAGAGTTACTAATTAATGATCCCGATACAGATGCTGTTGTAATGATAGGTGAAATAGGTGGTCAATTAGAAGCAGAAGCTGCACGATGGATTAAAGCTAGTGGAACTAAAAAACCGGTAATAGGTTTTATCGCTGGTGAAACTGCTCCCGCTGGAAGAACAATGGGTCACGCCGGTGCTATTGTTTCTGGTGAAGGTGAGTCTGCTGCAGATAAGAAAAAAATATTAAGAGAGTGTGGAGTACACGTTGTTGATTCTCCTGCAGAAATAGGTAAAAAAGTTGCTGAACTTTTAGCATAAGCTTTTTTTCAAATACGTTAAAACCGACACGTAATGTGTCGGTTTTTTTATGCGCAAACTCTTCAAGTTTGCTATATTTACTCTCGTTCGTCGAAACTAACCATTCAACAAATTTAGAATGAAACTTTTAGAAGGAAAAAATACAATTATAACCGGTGCCAGCCGCGGAATAGGTAATGGTATCGCAAAGGTGTTTGCTCAAAACGGAGCTAACGTTGCATTTACATACAGCTCTTCTGCAGGACCCGCAGAAGAACTTGAAAAAGAACTTACAGCCTTAGGAGTAAAAGCAAAAGCTTATAAATCTAATGCTGCTTCATTTGACGATTGTCAAGAGTTAATTAAGCAGATATCAGAAGATTTTGATTCTATTGATATTCTTGTAAATAATGCGGGAATTACAAAAGATAATTTACTCATGCGTATGAGCGAGGCAGACTTTGATCAGGTTATTGAAGTTAACCTGAAGTCCATTTTTAATATGACTAAAGCAGTACAGCGTACCATGCTTAAGCAGCGTTCAGGTAGCATTATAAATATGAGTTCTGTAGTAGGTGTAAAAGGTAATGCCGGCCAAGCAAACTATGCAGCGTCTAAAGCAGGTATTATAGGTTTTTCTAAATCTATGGCTTTGGAATTAGGTTCACGTAATATACGTACAAACGTAGTGGCTCCCGGTTTTATAGAAACCGAAATGACGGCAAAACTTGATGAGAAAACCGTTGCAGGATGGCGCGAAGCAATTCCACTTAAAAGAGGTGGTACCACAGAAGATATTGCAAATGCTTGTGTATTTCTTGGAAGTGATATGAGTGCTTATGTAACAGGACAAGTACTACAGGTAGACGGAGGTATGCTTACCTAAATTCAAAAATAAAATGTACTAATTTATGGCAGTATCCACTATTCTATACATTATCCTTATTGGGATAATAGCATTGGTTACTGCCATATTTTTTTATTTCTACAAACCGGAACGCTCAAAAAAGCTTAGGCTTATTTTAAGTAGCTTACGCTTTATTACCTTGTTTTCGGTACTTCTACTATTATTAAATCCTGAATTTAAACAGGTAACCTACACAACTGTTAAACCTAATCTGGCTCTAGCTGTAGATAATTCTAATTCTATAGATTATTTAGGTTTTTCAAAAGATGTAAATAATACGGTTCAAAAATTAGTTACTAATGAGCAACTAAACAAACGCTTTGATATAGATCAATATATTTTTGGTGCAAATATTAAACCACTTGATAGTATTAATTTTACAGATGAGCAGACAAACATATCAAAAGCCCTTCAGACCTTAAATAAAATATATAAAGATCAAACATACACGCCGCTGCTCATTTCAGATGGTAACGCTAATTTAGGAGGCAACTACCGTTATATTTCAACAGACATAAAGAATACAGCTGTAAATTTTCTAGTTGTGGGGGACACCACGCAATACGAAGATTTAAGAATCATACGTACTAATGTAAATAAATATGCTTACTTAGATAATGAATTTCCAGTTGAGATTATAGCTGAATATCAGGGTGACAATGAAATAAATGCGCAACTCTCCATTACAAAAAATGGTTCTGTAGCTTTTAAAGAAAACAAACAGTTTTCTGCCTCGCAAAATACACAACGCTTTAATTTATTTCTAAAGGCCAACGCAATAGGTGTTCAGAATTATGCTGTTACTATAGGCGCGATTTCTAATGAAAAAAACACAGAAAACAATACAAAGAATTTTGCTGTTGAAGTGATTGATCAACGCTCTAAAGTTTTGATAGTCTATTCGGTGTTGCACCCTGATTTAGGTACACTAAAAAAAAGTATTGAAAGCAATCAATTACGTTCTGTAGAATTAAAAGAAGTATTCAACATCAAATCAGAAGACATAAATGAATCAGATCTGGTGATTTTATTTGAACCCGATACTAAATTTAAAAGTGTATATGCTGAATTAAATAAACTGAATAAAAATAGATTTACGATAATTGGTACAGTAACCAATCGTACTTATACAAATAGTATTCAGAAGTCATTTTCCCTACCGTTAAATAATCAAACTGAAGAATCTCAACCACTGCTAAACAAATCCTTTACTTCATTTCAATTAGACGATTTGGATTTTTCAAATTATCCTCCTGTAAAAACACAATTTGGAACTTCTAAAATTGCCGGTAATAGCGATGTATTATTTTATCAACGCGTTAATGGTGTTTCTACTAAAAACCCCTTATTAGCTGTAACAGAAACTGATGGTAGAAGAGAGATTATTTTGTTTGGAATGGGTGTTTTTCAATGGCGTATTCAAAGTTTTTTAAACAATTCTAATTTTGAAGATTTTGATAATTTGATAGATAAACTTGTTCAATATGCTGCTTCAAATCAAAAACGAGATCGGTTACTAGTGGATTATGAGCGTTTTTATTACGGTGGAAACGCTATCAAACTTAATGCTCGTTATTTTGATCAGAATTATGTATTTGATCCCGGTGCTCAATTACAAATTAAATTGCAAAATAAGAATTCTGAATATACTTATGAAGCTCCTATGGTTGTTAAGGGGAATGATTATCAATCAAACCTTACAAATTTAGAAGCTGGCGAATATAGTTTTATTATTAGCGAGTTATCTAGCGGCATTAAAACTTCTGGAGCTTTTACATTAATTCCTTTTAATCTAGAGCGCCAAAATCTGAACGCTGACTTTGCGAAGATGCAAGTGGTAACTACGGAGACAAATGGATATATAAATACTTTAGATAATGTTGATGAATTAGTAAATCAACTTATTAATGATGATCGTTTTATACCCATTCAGCGAGCCGTGGAAAAAAGCGTACCTTTAGTCAACTTCATTTACCTGCTGGCTCTTATTATTTCTAGTCTTACAGCAGAGTGGTTTCTCAGAAAATACAACGGATTAATATAAATTGAAATTTTAAATATATGGATAGATTACCAAAAGTAGGAATACCTATAATTATAGGAATAATTATTCTCGTCATCATAATTGCTAAATCTGCGGTTACCATTGATTCTGGTGAAGCAGGTGTACTGTATCAACCTTTTAGTGGTGGTGTCGTAACAGATGCTCCTCCATTAGGAGAAGGTTTTCACGTTGTTGCACCCTGGAATAAAGTTTTTATATATGAAGTACGTAGACAGGAATTAAAAGAGATTATGAATGTTTTATCATCTAATGGTCTAGATATAAAGTTAGAAGCATCAGTATGGTATCAGCCCGAGGCTAAAAATCTGGGTAAATTACATCAGGAAATAGGCGGTGATTATTTAAATAGGATTTTGTTACCTACAATACGTTCTGCAGCACGTTCGGTTGTAGGTAGATATACACCAGAACAATTGTATTCATCTAAAAGAGATGCTATACAGGCTGAAATTTTTGATGAGACCAAAAAGATAATTAAAAATCAATACATTCAGTTAGATGAAGTTCTTGTACGTGATGTGACATTACCTGCTACAATTAAAGAAGCTATTGAACGCAAATTAAAGCAGGAACAAGAATCTCTTGAGTACGAGTTTAGACTAATATCTGCACAAAAAGAGGCACAGAGACAAGTTATTGAAGCGCAAGGTAAATCTGATGCAAACCGTATTTTGAGTCAGTCTTTAAATGATCAAATTTTAAAAGATAAAGGTATAGAAGCAACGTTAATGCTTGCTAAATCTAATAACTCTAAAGTTATTGTTATAGGCGCTGGTGATGGTGGTTTGCCTATTATATTAGGAAATGATTAAACCTAAATTCTAGTATAAAAAAAGCCCCGGAAAAAATTCGGGGCTTTTTTTATGCTTTTTTCATACGTATAGGTTCCTTAAACGTTCTACGTTTGCTTTCGGCTAGCATTTTAGCTTTAGAAACCCAGTGATCATTTATAATTCGATCTGGGAAAAACTGTATGAGCTCTGTAACAATCTCTATATCATTAGAATTAAACTTACTTATTTGTTCAAACGTATAAATACCTATATCGTTTAATTTTTCTTCCGTAAAGGGACCAATACCTATTATTTTTTGAAGATTATCAGCATCGGTCTCATCTGCTTTACCAATTCTCTCAAAATCTAATTCACCATCATTAACAACAGAAACAGTCTTCTCTTTTACGTGACTCTTTTTGCTTTTACCTAATTGTTTAAGTTTAGCAACTTTACGAAACTTTTCAAGATGGTCTTCTTCGCTAATAGGAGCTTGTGCAAAATCGTCTTCCGTTTTATCAAGATTTACTAGGCGTTGAAGCTTATTTAATTTTCTAAGATATTTTGATTTCTGATAAAAAAATGCGAAAAAATAACCAATTAAAAAAGAGGTTAACATTAAAAAGAAGACCTCAATGTAAATCAATGGAATTGAAATCATATCTGAATTTTTCTGGATAAAAAGTATATAATGGGTCATTCTATAATTACTTCTATTCTATTATTTTTCTTTCTCTCAGATTCATTTGTATTTAAAACAATAGGATCATTTTCACCTTTAGAATATGCAAAAACTTGATTTTCAGGTATTTTTAGTCGTACTAAGATATAATTTCTAACTTGAATTGCCTCTTTAAAGGCTACTTTATAATTATCTATATCACTACCCACGTAATCTGTGTACCCTATTATTTTAATTTTTGCGTTCGGCTTTTTCTCAAGTCTTATTTTAATATAGTCTAAAAACTCCTGAGAAGAATAATCATCCACAACTCTACCACCTATAGAAAATTCGGGATAAAATGTATAATCTACACGTCGCGGTACAGTGTTTTTTTTGCGCGATTCAGCATTTAATTTTGCTTCTCTTAAACGTTCTTTATCTTTTTCTATAGCACGGGTTTTTGCCTCTATGCTTTTACTTAATGTTTCTATAAGCTGCTCATTCCCACGGGCTAAATTGCTTTCTACAAAAGAATTGATATTAGAATCTTCAAGTTCTTGCTTAATTAGTGTTTTTTGACTTTCTAAACTATCTAATTGATTAAAATTAACACCTGAATTTTGCGAAGGTGGCAAATAATTGCTAAAGATACTTCTTCTGTTTAATGCATCGCTTGCTTTTAAAAAGTAAAAGCCTATAGCACACCACCCTAAAAACACTAAAAAAGCAATAGAAAAATTCTTCATCCTTATTGAATTTATTCAAAAATAATACTTTACACTAAATAATTTACTTTACTTCTAAAAACAATCCGAATCATATATAGGTTTATTCTTTTTTTTTATAAATTCGCATTCCTATATGAAAAGAACAGCTTTACATCATCATCATTTTTATTCACGCGTTCAGGCGAGGTAGAAATGTTGTGTATAGCTAGCTTATAAATAACAGTAACCCGTTTGAGTCATTCAAACGGGTTTTCTGTTTGAATAGCTTAAGCATAATAAAGAAAAAATGACACAAAAAATTAGAATTGCTATTCAAAAGTCGGGTCGACTTAATGAAGAATCTTTACAAATCTTAAAAGACTGCGGAGTTTCTATAGATAATGGCCGCGATCAACTTAAGGCAAGTGCTGCAAATTTTCCTCTAGAGGTTTTTTACTTAAGAAATGGGGATATTCCGCAATATTTAAGAGATGGGGTAGTAGATATCGCTATTCTTGGAGAAAATGTATTGTTTGAAAAAGGGGAAGATATTTCAATCGCACAAAAATTAGGTTTTTCAAAATGTCGCGTTTCACTTGCTGTGCCTAAAGGCACAAAATATGATTCGGTTAAAGATTTTGACGGAAAGAAAATAGCAACTTCCTATCCCAATACTGTAATTAATTATTTATCACAATTTGGGGTGAAAGCAGACTTACACATCATTAATGGTTCGGTAGAAATTGCACCTAATATTGGCCTTGCAGATGCGATTTGTGATATTGTTTCAAGTGGAAGTACGCTATTTAAGAACAATCTCAAGGAAGTAGAAGTAATGTTGAAATCTGAGGCAGTACTTGCTGTTTCTCCTAAGATAGATACAGAGCGTCAGGTAATTTTAGATAAACTTTTATTTAGAATTCAAGCAGTTTTAAAAGGGCGTGATTACAAATACGTATTGCTCAATGCACCTAATGAACGTCTTGATGATATCATAAAAATGCTTCCGGGAATGAAAAGTCCTACCGTATTACCTCTTGCCGAAAAAGGCTGGAGTAGTGTTCATTCTGTAATTGACAAACAGGCATTCTGGGAGGTAATAGATAATCTTAAAGATGCCGGTGCACAGGGTATTTTGGTTAGCGATATTGAAAAAATGGTCTTATAATTTATTTTGAAAATCAATTGCTATGATTAAAATAGATAATCCAGAACGATCAACGTGGGCCACTATACTAGAAAGACCTACTCAAACCTATGATCAGATAGAAGGTACTGTTCTTGAAGTTTTTAAAGCGATACAGGCAGAAGGAGACAAGGCTGTAAATTTTTATACTAAAAAATTTGACGGTATTGAAATAAACAATTTTGAAGTATCTGCTGTTGAAATTGAAGCTGCCGTAACAAATTTAGATTCTGATTTAAAAGAGGCGATACGTTTAGCTAAGGGTAATATTGAAAGATTTCATGAAGCTCAAAAAACTGCTCCGGTACGTGTAGAAACTACTGCTGGTGTAAACTGCTGGCAAGAAAAGAGACCTATACAAAAAGTTGGTCTTTATATTCCAGGCGGTACAGCGCCTTTATTTTCTACAATTTTAATGCTTGCAATCCCTGCTAAAATAGCGGGCTGTAAAGAGATTGTATTATGCACCCCACCAGATAAAGAAGGGAATATTAATCCGGCGATTTTATTTACCGCACACTTATGTGGTATAGACAAAATTTATAAAGTAGGAGGCATTCAAGCCATTGGCGCGATGACCTTTGGAACTCAAACCATTTCTAAAGTATATAAGATTTTTGGCCCGGGTAATCAATTTGTAACGGTTGCTAAGCAAATGGCTACGAAATATAATGTAAGTATAGATATGCCAGCCGGCCCTTCCGAATTGCTCGTAGTTGCAGATGATACTGCAGATGCTTCTTTTGTAGCTTCAGATTTACTGAGCCAGGCAGAACACGGAGTTGATAGTCAGGTAATTTTAGTTTCTACTTCAAAAAATCTAATTAGTTCCGTAGAAAAAGAACTGGAAAAACAACTTGAAGTGCTTCCTCGAAAAGCAATAGCAGAAAAGGCCATTGCTAGCAGCAAATTAATTTTTGTTAAAACGCATAAAATTGCACTTGAACTTATAGATGAGTATGGTCCTGAACACTTTATAGTAGCAACAGATGATAACGCGTATTATGTAGATAATATTGCCAATGCAGGTTCTGTTTTTATTGGTAATTACACACCTGAAAGCGCCGGTGATTATGCCTCGGGGACTAATCATACCTTACCCACTAATGGCTATGCAAAACAATACAGCGGTGTAAATCTGGATAGTTTTATGAAAAATATGACCTTTCAGGAATTGTCGCCAGAAGGAATACAAAATATAGGTAACGCAATAGAACTTATGGCAGCTGCCGAAGGTTTACAAGCTCATAAGAATGCTGTTACGCTGCGTTTAAATAAACTTAAACAAGAGAACTAATGCCCAATCAAACATTCTATTTAGAAAAATTGGTACGTGATAATGTAGCTAAATTGAAGCCCTATTCCTCGGCTCGAGATGAGTTTAAGGATTTTCACGATGATATGGTGTTTTTAGATGCAAATGAGAACCCCTATAATAATGGAGTAAACAGGTACCCAGATCCTCAGCAGGTCACTTTAAAGCAGCATTTGTCTACCGCAAAACGTGTTCCCGTAGATCAAATTTTGTTAGGTAATGGTAGTGACGAAGTGCTTGATTTGCTATTTAGAGCTTTCTGCGAGCCTAATGTAGATAATGTGATTACATTACCTCCCACATACGGAATGTATGGTGTTTTAGCGGCTACAAATGCCATAGCAAACAGAGAAGTACTACTCACTCACGATTTTCAGCCAGATGTTACTAAGATTTTAGATCAGGTAGATCATCAGACAAAAATGATTTTTTTATGTTCGCCTAATAATCCTACAGCAAATAGCTTTGAAGCAGCAGCTATAAAAACACTGTTAGAATCTTTTAAAGGACTCGTAATTGTAGATGAAGCTTATGTAGATTTTGCAGAAGGCGAAAGCTGGTCAACTCAACTCCATGAATATCCTAATTTGGTAATTATTCAAACCCTGTCTAAAGCATACGGTTTAGCAGGAATTCGACTTGGTATTTGTTATGCTTCCGCAGAAATTATAGCAGTACTTAATAAAATAAAACCACCGTATAATGTTAACGAACTTACTCAGAAAAGAGCCTTAGAGCGTATTCTGGATACTGATAATGTAGAAAAAGAAATCAACTCAATTTTAATAGAAAGAGATGAGTTATCTAAAGTATTACTTGAAGTAGATTTTGTAAAAGTTGTGTTTCCTTCTGAAGCCAATTTTGTGCTGGCACGTGTAGACGATGCTAACAAAAGATATGATCAATTGATACAAAAAGGAATTGTCGTTCGCAATAGAAGTACGCAGGCATTGTGTGAGAACACCTTGCGATTTACCGTGGGAACATCAGAAGAAAACAAAAAATTAATAGCTGCTCTTAAAGAACTTGCATAAAATACAATAATGAATTCTAACCCATACAATACCGGCCGTAAAGTCTTATTTATAGATCGTGACGGAACTTTAATTAAAGAAACTGTAGACGAACAAATAGACGCTTTTGAAAAGATGATTTTCTACCCCAAAGCTTTTACCTATATGAGTAAAATTGCTCAGGAGCTCGACTACGAGTTGGTTATGATTACGAATCAAGATGGTCTGGGTACCGACTCTTTTCCCGAAGATACCTTCTGGCCGGTGCATAATTTTATTATGAAATCCTTCGAAAATGAAGGGGTTGTTTTTGATGCAGTTTATTTAGATCGTACGTTTCCGCACGAGAATGCAAATACCCGCAAACCGGGAACAGGAATGCTAACGCAGTACTTTTCTGAAGAGTATGATCTTGCTAATAGCTTTGTTATTGGAGATCGTCTTACAGATATAGAATTAGCCAAAAACCTGGGTGCTAAAGGGATTTTTATCAACGATAATACCGAATTAGGCACAGGAGAAATAACCGTAAAACGTGACGAACTCGACGCAGTAATTGCACTTGAGAGTAATGACTGGCAAAAGATTTATGAGTTTTTAAAATTAGAAGCGCGTACCGCTTCAATTTCAAGAAAAACAAATGAAACGGCTATTGAAATCGAATTAAACCTTGACGGAACAGGAAAGAGCGATATTAAAACCGGTCTGGCCTTTTTTGATCATATGCTAGATCAGCTTGCACGTCACGGTTCTATGGATCTTAAAATTTACGTAGATGGTGATCTGGAAGTTGATGAACACCACACGATAGAAGACACAGCAATTGCGCTGGGAGAGGTGTTTGCTAAAGCGTTAGGAAATAAACTGGGCATTGAGCGCTATGGTTTTTGTTTACCTATGGATGACTGCTTAGCGCAGGTAGCGATAGACTTCGGTGGTCGCAACTGGTTGGTTTGGGAAGCAGATTTTAACAGAGAGAAAATAGGTGAAATGCCTACTGAAATGTTTTACCACTTTTTTAAATCGTTTACAGATGGTGCACGAGCAAACCTTAATATAAAGGCAGAAGGAACCAATGAGCATCACAAGATTGAAGCGATATTTAAAGCTTTCGCGAAAGCAATAAAAGTGGCTGTAAAACGTGACTCAGAAAAAATGATATTACCCAGCACTAAAGGGATGTTGTAAGCAGAAGCAAAACCTAAGATTTAAAAATGAAATTAGTAATTATAAACTACGGTGCCGGAAACATACAAAGTATCAAGTTTGCTTTTCAGCGGTTGGGTATTGAAGCAGTTCTATCTGATGATGCTGAAGAAATTAAAGCAGCCGATAAGGTGATTTTCCCGGGAGTAGGAGAGGCGAGTAGTGCAATGGCAAAACTGCGATCTACCGGATTAGATAAATTAATACCAACTTTAAAGCAACCTGTTTTAGGTATTTGCCTGGGTATGCAATTAATGTGTAAACATTCTACAGAAGGAGATACAAGTGGTTTAGGAATATTTGATACAGAAGTTATTAAATTTTCAAAAAGTGTCAAAGTACCGCAAATAGGATGGAATGAAATTTCGAGTTTAGAAAGTCAATTATTTAAAGATATTTCTGAGAATGCGCATATGTATTTGGTTCATAGTTTTTATGCACCAAAATGCAAGGAGATGATCGCGACAACGCATTATGAGGTAGATTATGCTTCCGCATTACAAAAAGATAACTTTTACGGCGTGCAATTTCACCCCGAGAAGTCAGGTGTTGTAGGAGAACAGATTTTGAAGAATTTTTTAAATATTTAGAATTTATTATTTCTAATTTGTTATTAAAAAATGGGTACGATTAAACGCTTTGAGGATTTAGAAATATGGCAACTTGCACGTTTAATATGTATTGATATAGAGCAGCTTTTTTTAAATACTGATTTAGGAAAAAATTATTCGCTTAGAAATCAAATGGAAAGAAGTTCAGGTTCAATTATGGATAATATAGCCGAAGGTTTTGATCGTGATGGAAACAGAGAGTTTATTGTTTTTTTAAGTTACTCAAAAGGTAGTGCCGGAGAATTGAAATCTCAACTTTATAGATCTTCTGATAAAGCATTAATTTCGAAAAATCAGTTTGATGAATGCAGCTCTAAATGCCAAGAATTACAAAATAAAATAGGTGGTTTTATGAATTACCTCAAGAATTCTGAATTTAAAGGTTCAAAGTTTAAACGTTAGAGCCTAACACTTTGAATTAGAAACAATAAATAATGAATTATAGATTATAGAATGAGATTAATCCCGGCAATAGATATCATAGATGGTAAATGCGTGCGTCTTTCTAAAGGCGACTATGATACCAAGAAAATATACAATGAACATCCGCTTGAAGTAGCAAAGGAATTTGAAGCCCACGGAATACAGTATTTACACTTGGTAGACCTTGATGGTGCTAAAAGCAAGCATATTGTAAACCATAAGGTTTTAGAGCAAATAGCGTCGCAAACCAGCCTTAAAATCGATTTTGGTGGCGGTTTAAAGACTGATGATGATTTACGAGTGGCTTTTGAAAGTGGAGCAAACCAAATTACCGGTGGAAGCATTGCCGTTAAAGATCGGGAGACTTTTAAGAGTTGGTTGTCAAAATTTGGAAATCAAAAAATAATTTTGGGAGCAGATGCTAAAGATGAAAAAGTTGCGGTAAGTGGCTGGTTAGAAGAATCAAAAGAAGAATTGATTCCTTTTATACAAGGCTATCAGTTAGAAGGTGTTTCTTATGTAATTTGCACAGACATCAGTAAAGACGGGATGTTAGAAGGACCTTCTTTTGATTTATATAAGCGTATTTTAGAAGAAACTGAAAATTTAAAACTTATCGCCTCAGGAGGAATTTCTACATTTGATGAACTTCCTAAACTTGCAGAACTGGGCTGCGAAGGAACCATAATAGGAAAAGCTATTTATGAGGGTAGAATCTCAATGAAGCAATTGGAAGGTTTTATTCTGAATAAATAATTACGGTTAGAAATGAGTTTTCCGCCCAAGCGGAAATTAAAGAATAGATATAAAATGCTTACAAAACGTATCATACCCTGTTTAGATATTAAAAACGGCAGAACTGTAAAAGGGGTTAATTTCGTCGATTTACGCGATGCCGGTGATCCGGTAGAACTGGCTGCGAAGTATGCTGAAACAGGTGCAGACGAACTCGTTTTTCTCGATATTTCGGCAACTGAGGAGCGTCGTAAAACATTAGCAGATTTGGTTTTGCGAGTTGCTGAAAAAATAAATATACCGTTTACAGTAGGTGGTGGTATCTCTTCTGTAGCGGATGTAGATATTTTGCTTCAGAATGGTGCAGATAAAGTTTCTATTAACTCTTCCGCAGTTAAAAATCCGCAGTTAATCAATGATCTTGCGGCTAAGTTTGGTTCGCAATGTGTTGTTGTAGCCATTGATGCAAAACAGATTGAAGGTAAATGGACGGTGCATCTAGTAGGCGGTAAAGTGCCAACAGAATTAGATCTTTTTGAGTGGGCACAAGAAGTTGAAATGCGTGGAGCCGGGGAGATTTTATTTACTTCGATGGACCACGACGGTACAAAAAATGGATTTGCAGATGATGCGCTGGCAAAATTGAGCGATTTGCTTAACATTCCAATTATCGCTTCGGGTGGTGCAGGAAATATGCAACACTTTACAGATACATTTATAAATGGGAAAGCTGATGCAGCCCTGGCTGCAAGTGTATTTCATTTTCACGAGATTGATATTCCCGAGTTAAAACTCGAATTAAAAAATAAAAATATTCCGGTAAGGATATAACTAGAAATTTCGCAGCGGCGAAATAATACCAGTATTATGAAAATTACATACAATGAGAAGGGTTTAGTTCCTGCAATTATACAAGATGCCAAAACCAAAACGGTATTGATGTTAGGTTATATGAACGAGGAGGCCTATCTCAAAACAAATGAGACTAAGAAGGTTACTTTTTTTAGCCGCAGTAAGCAACGCTTATGGACAAAAGGTGAAGAAAGTGGTAATTTTTTACATCTTGTTTCTATAAAAAATGATTGTGATAATGATACTTTATTAATCACTGTAAATCCACAAGGACCTACTTGTCATACAGGTACAGATAATTGCTGGGGTGATACAAATACACAAGATTTTGGGTTCTTTAGCGATCTTGAAAAAACCATTGCAGAACGTAAAGCCAACCAGGATAACGAGAAAAGCTATGTTGCAGATTTGTTTAGAAAAGGAATCAATAAAATAGCTCAGAAGGTGGGAGAAGAAGCCGTAGAAGTAGTTATCGAGGCGAAAGATAATGACGATAATTTATTTCTTAATGAAAGTGCAGATTTGCTTTTTCATTATTTAATACTTCTTAAGGCAAAAGGTTTTGGTCTCAATGATATTGAACAGGTACTGTTAAATAGAAAGAAGTAAACCAAGAAAAGTTTATTGTAAAACTAAAAAAGCCCCGTAAATCATATTTACAGGGCTTTTTATTTTATAAAAACATCTTCTATTTTCCTCCGCGAGCAGGATAATCTTCTTTTTCAACAAAATCTATGGATTTTAAAACGGCTTCTAAATCTGGTCTTGCAAAAGGCATGGTTTGTATAGAAGAAAAATATAGTGTGCCATCGGTACGAACTAAGAACATACCGGGTTCTGAAAATACATCGGGTTCGGCATCTTTAACGGCGTGTGAAATGTATAATCCCCATTCACGAGCTTTATCTTCACTTAATCCATAGCCTATTGGTAAGTTATCGGTTTCCCATTTTTCTTGAGAAAGTTTGGCTCTTTTCTGGGTATCCATACTTATTGCAATAATGTTTACACCTCTAGATTTAAAATCTTCTGTTTTAGAAGTTAAATCCTGAAGTTGTTTTTTGCATATAGGACAGTGCAGACCTCTGTAAAATACAATTAATGTATATTTTTCAGGTTTCTGTGCGCTTAATTTCCAGGTAGTGTCATTAATTAAGTCAATTTCTAATTCGGGTACTTGTGTATCTGGCTTTATCATTTGTCTATTTTTTCTAAAAGTAATTCATGCAAAATCTTAGCAGAGTCAATTATTTGCTAAAACTCCGTTAAGTAATCTTAAAATTAAACAATCACATTTTGCGATTTACGGCAGAATCCGATTTTAAATAAGCATAAAATTGAGTCAAGAGTAGTGGAGTAGTATAAAAATTAGGCCAATTCCATACAAATTAGGGAAAGTCTAAAAATTCATAGGTAATTACAAGTAAAATATTCAAAATTGCGTTTTTTATGAATTATTAACGAAAGAATATGCCTACAAATCTAAATTAATACTTGTACAAACAGGGAACTCCCAATTTAACTCGGAAAATCTCAAATGCTAGACGTGTTTAGTAAAATGTTTTAGTTAATCATTTTTGAATCAATAAAGCACTTAAACTGTATTATTTGCTTTTAAACGCATTTATTGAGAATTTAGAGTAGTTATTAAATACTGCTATTATGCGTAAAATATTAATACTATTTACTCTGTATTCTGCCTCACTTTTTTCTCAAGTAGGAATCGGAACGACTGTGCCTCATCCAGATGTTATGCTTGATGTGAATGGTGCACTACGAGTGCGCAATTATAATGAAGGTAATGATTTTGCAGCTAAAGATTCTATAGCTGTTTTTGATGGGAGGGGTGTATTACATCGTGTGGCAGCAAAAAAAATATTAGCTAATGTTGAAAAATCGCTCGTAAAAGCAAAATTAACGTCAAATTTTGCTGTAGCTCTATTATCATATATTCCGATTGTTTTTAATTCTGAAGATTTTGATATTAAAGATGAATTTAATGCTACAACAGGTGTTTTTACAGCAACCGATGCGGGCATATATCGTGTCGCTGCACAGATAAAAACCTCAAGCCTTAGTGTGGGTGATTTGGGTTTGGCTATTTATAAAACTAATTCTGCCGGCACAAGTTCAACAAAAATAGCCGAAGAGCGTTTTGTTAATGTTTCAGTGGTTTTAACTAATGTCTCACCACCTACACGTTCTGTATCTACCTTGGTACAACTGACCGCCGGTGAAAAAATAGATTTTAGGTTATACTCATTAGTGAATGTGAGTATTGCGGGTGCTGCAGCAGGCTACGACTCGTTTTGTACTATAGAACAGGTGCGTTAAAGGTTAGACATTTCTAAAATAGATAACCCCAATCTTATCTTATAATATTCAATCTTTTCTTCAAAATATTCATAATAGGCCTTTAAGGTTTCAGGATTTTCAAGGGCAATTTTTGCTTTTTTAATTTGTTCTACTTCAGTATTGCTTACAAATTGAAACAAATCAATAGGTTCTCCATCCAAAGCTAATTTAGCAATATGTGAATAAATGGTTGTGTCTTTTAAGTCACGCTTTTTGGAGATTTCTTCAATAGAAAGGCCTTCTTTAAGAAGATTATAAGTGACCTGATGGGTAGCGGTTTTACTTCCCTTTTTCTTTAGTTTTTCAGACTGAAATTTTAAAATTGCTTTAATAAATTCATCACCATAAACTTCTAATTTACGCTGGCCAACACCACTTATTTCTAAAAGTTCCATTTCAGTAGTAGGTCGTGCACGCTCCATTTCCTGAAGTGTTTTATCGCTAAAAACAAGATATGCAGGAATATTTTCTTCTTTGGCAATTTCCGCCCGAAGCATGCGTAACTTTTCAAACAGGGCATTAGCCTTTTTAGTCTTTGGTTTATCTGAGGTGATTACTTCTGGAGTAGGATTATCAACCGGTTCCGTGAGTCTTACTTTTTTTCCTTCAAATAAAACGGCTTTACTAGATGTAGTAAGATGTAAACTGTTACGCAAATGAAAGGCTATCTCGCAATATCCCTGATTTATTAATTGTAAAAAATAATGTTGCCAATCTTTCCACGATATATCTGCACCTATACCGTAAGTACTTAATGTGTCTAATTCTTTATCCAATACAGCTGCATTTTTAGCTCCTCTAAGCACATCTATTAAGGTTCCTATAGGTTGAGTTTCTTTAGCTCTGGCGATAGTTGACAATGCTTTTTGTGCAATTACGGTACCGTCAAAAAATTGAGGCGGATTTTTACATACATCACAATTGCCACAATCTTCTTCTAAAAACTGACCAAAATAACTCAATAAAATTTTTCTTCTGCAAGTTGTAGCTTCAGCATATTGCTTCATACGGTCTAACTTTGCATTTTGTACTTCTTCATTAGCTGCACCCTGCGTAAATCGCTTTAATTGTAAAACATCTGCATAACTGTGAAAAAGCAGTGCGTTTGACTTTAAACCATCACGTCCTGCTCGTCCAATTTCCTGATAATATCCCTCAAGGTTTTTAGGCATATTATAATGTATAACCCACCTAACGTTAGATTTATCGATACCCATACCAAAGGCTACAGTTGCACAGACTACCTGAGTTTTGTCATAAATAAAGTCTTCCTGTACACTAGTGCGCTCTTCAAAATCTAGACCTGCGTGATATGAAGTAGATTTTATACCTATAGCATTTAGCGAGTCTGATACGCTCTCGGTGGTTTTTCTACTTAGGCAATAAATTATACCGCTGGTGTTGGGTCGCTTTTTTAAAAATTGTTTGATTTGATCTAAACGCTTATCTGCTGCGCGTACTTCTAATTCTATGTTAGGACGGTCAAAAGAGCTTAAGAATTGCTGCGCATTGGAGATCGTAAGTTGGTCTGCAATATCACGTCGTGTTGCTTTATCTGCTGTAGCCGTTAAAGCGATTACCGGCGTATTTGGTAAGGATTTCTTTAAAAAACCCAATTGCTGATATGAAGGCCTAAAATCGTGTCCCCAGGAAGAAATACAATGTGCTTCATCTATGGCAATCATACTTATGTAGGTTTCACTTAATAATGGTGTTAAACCAGATAAACTTTCTGGAGCTACATACAAAAGCTTCAGTTTACCCTCTGCAGCACGTGCAATAATATCTTGCTGTTCTTGTGCAGTCTGGCTACTGTTGTAAAAGTCTGCCTCAATACCATTAGCTTTTAACCCATCAACCTGATCTTTCATCAGCGCGATTAATGGAGATATTACCAGCGTAAAACCTTTAAATAACAATGCAGGCAGCTGAAAACAAATAGATTTTCCACCACCAGTAGGCATAATAACGATAGCGTCTTTCCCATCAAGTACCGTTTGTATAATTTCAGCCTGTTGATTTCTAAAACTATCGTAACCAAAATAGGTCTTTAGCGTGGTTAAAAGTGTGGTTTTATCTATCTGGGATTGCATAAAAACTTTTTTTGTAAAAAACGGTATTTTTCTGCAGACCGCATTCTTTTTGACTTTGAAATACATTTCAAAATCATCAGGTCATGTTTTGAAGTGTAGATTAGTTAAAAACAGTTGTTTCTTTTTAAACATTTTGCATTTTTACTGCGTTTAAATAATAATAAAATAATTATTGCACAGAGCCTTAATATTCAATATTTATCTTGAGTTGAGAATCAAATTAATTAGTAAACTTGTTTCATATGAAAGCTAGAAAATATACGATTGCAGTATTGCAATTGAACTTAAATAACACTCCAGAAAATAACCTTGAAAAGTGTAAATCGTGGGTGCGTGATGCTGCGGCTAAAGGGGCTGAAGTTATTAGCTTACCAGAGTTGTATAGCAGCCATTATTTTTGTCAGGATGAGGATGTAGCAAATTTTAAATATGCAGAACCTCTTTATGATATTTCATTTACAGCATTTAGTGCGCTTGCTAAAGAACTGGGAGTAGTGTTAATTGTCCCTTTTTTTGAAAAGAGAATGAGTGGTATTTACCACAATAGTGCCTATATAATTGATACAGATGGTACCGAGGCAGGGTTATACCGAAAGATGCATATTCCCGATGATCCTCATTTTTATGAGAAATTTTATTTCACACCGGGAGATCTGGGTTTTAAAACTATAAAAACTAAAAAGGCCGATCTGGGTACCTTAATATGTTGGGATCAGTGGTACCCGGAAGCGGCTCGACTAACCGCACTTCAAGGGGCTGAAGTTTTATTTTATCCCACAGCAATTGGCTGGCATCCGCAAGAAAAAGAACAGTACGGGGTTAATCAACACGGAGCATGGATGAATGTTATGAAAGGTCACGCCGTTGCAAATGGGGTATATGTAGCGGCAGCAAATCGCATAGGTCTAGAGCAATATGTACCGGGTACAAAGGGTATTGAGTTTTGGGGGCAATCATTTATTTGTGGGCCCCAGGGTGAAATTTTAGCACAGGCTTCTGCAGATAAAGAAGAGATTTTAATGGCTGAAATAGATCTTGATTTACAAGAAAATGTGCGCCAAAACTGGCCATTCTTTAGAGATCGAAGAATAGATTTTTACGGAGAAATAACTAAGCGAGCACTCGATTAAATATGAAAAACACCAGACGTTTACCGGCAGAATGGGAAAATCAGCAAGGAATTTTATTGTGTTTTCCTAGCAATGGAGACGACTGGCCGGGTAAATATCAAACCATTCAGTTTGTGTTTGCAGATTTTATTAAAAAAATAGCAGAGACTGAAACAGTTTTTCTAATTGTAAAGAGTGAAAACCTTAAGGCTAAGGTTGTCGAACTTCTCGAGGCTGCACACGCTAATTTAAGTAAGGTTACATTTATTGTACAAAAAACAAACCGAAGCTGGATGCGCGATAGCGGCCCTATTATAGTTAAAAATAATAGAGAACGTGAAGCTTTAAACTTCAACTTTAATGGGTGGGCAAAGTATGGAAATTACCGCCTTGATAAGCAAATACCGAAGCGGGTTTCAGAATTTTTAGGAATACCACTAACACCTGTAGTTTATAACGGTAAATCTGTAATTCTTGAAGGCGGCGCAATAGACACAAATGGTAGAGGAACATTAATCACTACTGAAGAATGCCTGCTCGATACTGAGATTCAAGTGCGTAATGCCGATTTCACTAAAGAAGATTATGAGGCTATTTTTAATACCTACTTTGGGATTACAAATACCATCTGGTTAAATAAAGGTATTGCAGGTGATGATACACACGGCCATATAGATGACATTTGCAGATTTGTTAATGCTACAACTATTGTAGCTGTGGTAGAGGAAGATCCTTCAGATGCTAATTACGCTCCATTACAAGAAAATCTCATACGTTTAAAAGAGGCAAAGCTTGAGGATGGAAGCAGTCCTACAATCATAACATTGCCTATGCCTAAACGAATAGATTATGATAAATTAAGGCTTCCGGCGAGTTATGCTAATTTTTTGATACTTAACAATTCTGTTTTGGTCCCTACATTTAATGACCCTAATGACCGAATTGCGTTAAATACGCTTGCAGAAATCTTTCCAGATAAAAAGATAATAGGCATTGGCGCACTTGACCTTATTTGGGGACTGGGAACCTTACATTGTTTGAGTCAACAGATTCCTTCTTAGGCTAGTTTCTGCTTTAGCGATAAATGGGTTTTAAATTCTGGAAAAACCTACAGGTTTAAAAACGTACCTTTGCGGCAAAATTACTTACATGCAGTCTTTTGAAGATTTTAAAATAAATAAGCAATTACGATACGCCATAGAAGATCTTGGCTTTACACAACCCACTCCTATACAACAAGAAGCCTTTTCTGTTGTGCGCTCTGGACGCGATGTTGTAGGTATTGCTCAAACAGGTACTGGTAAGACTTTTGCTTACATGCTACCTATACTTGAAGGTTTAAAATTTTCAAAGCAAGTTAATCCGCGTGTCTTAATAATGGTTCCCACTCGTGAACTGGTTATACAGGTTGTGGAGCAGATAGAAAGCTATGGTAAATACAGCTCAATTCGAGTTTTAGGTATTTATGGTGGTGCAAATATTAATATACAAAGGCAAGAGGTGGCGCAGGGTTGTGATATCGTAGTTGCCACACCAGGGCGTTTATATGATCTTGTTGTAAGTCGTAATCTAGAACTTAAGTCTGTTAAACAGCTTATTATAGATGAAGTAGACGTAATGCTTGATCTTGGTTTTAGATATCAACTGGTTAATATTTTTGATCTAATGCCTCCGCGCAGACAAAATATCATGTTTTCTGCAACCATGACTGATGAAGTTGATGAACTAATGGACACTTTTTTTACGGCTCCAGAACGTATTCAGGTAGCGTTAAGTGGTACTCCACTAGAATCTATTGAGCAACGATATTATGAATTGACCAACTTTTACACAAAAGCAAATCTGCTTATAAAGCTTTTAAAAGACAAACAAGAATATTCTAAAAACCTTGTCTTTGTTTCTAATAAAAAGCACGCAGATAGACTATACACCGTTCTACAAGAGGTCTACGGAAGCGAAGTAGGAGTAATACACGCAAATAAAACTCAAAACTACCGTATAAATGCAATTGGGCAATTTGATGCAGGAAGTTACCGAATTCTGGTGACGACAGATGTGATGGCTCGTGGTCTTGATTTAGATCAGGTTACCCACGTATTTAATATGGATGTACCTCGTTTTCCTGAAAATTATATGCACCGTATAGGTCGTACCGGTAGGGCTGGAGAGACCGGAAAAAGTATTCTGATGGGTACTCCTTCAGAGCTTGAAAAACGAGAAGAGATTGAAGCATTAATGGGAATGAAAATTACCCAATATGAGTTGCCTGAAGATCTAGAAACTTCAATACGTCTGCTACCTGAAGAGGAGCCAGAATATGTTGAAATTAATAATCCTTCAAAACGCAATGACGAGCGAGGTGCAAGTTTTCACGAGAAAAGTGAAAAAAACAAGAAAGTTAATCAGGGTGGAAGCTACCGCAGGGAAATCGCTAAAAAGTATAAAAAGCCAAAGACCCGTGGTGATAAAAACTACAACCGCCGGAATAAAAAATAATTTTAGTTAAATAGCATACGCTTCTAATTTAGCTAGCGTAGTGTAGTTTAAAGCATCCTGGTGACAGGCTTCCAGATTTAATCTGGGAGCTACTCCCTTCTTTTCTGCTTCAAGCCATCTGCTAATACATAAACACCAGGAATCACCGGGTTTTAAACCGGGAAAATCCCAATGTGGTATAGGTGTCATAAGGTCATTTCCTTTAGACGCAGAATATGTCAAAAACTCTTCAGTGACAACTGCACAAAGTATGTGTGTACCATAATCTTCTTCAATAGTTCTACAGTAACCATCTCTAAAGTAACCTGTTTTAGGATTGAAACAACAGGCCTGTAATGGTTTTCCGTAAATATTAAGTGTTTTCATTAACTTAAATTCTTTTAGGTTGTTGAAAATGCAAAAACTAACAGGCTATTGATAATCATAAAAATAAAAGCTGGGGATGAAGCAATCACGCTATCTTTAATATACAGGCGAGTTACAAAACCCATAAGCATTAGTAGAGCAAGCCCGCCGGCACTAATCACTACGAGTGTATTGCTTATGAAAACCCCGATAATAAGACCCAGACCTCCTAAAATTTGCAATAAACCTACGAGCGTACGCCATTTCGCAAGTTTAAAGCGAATGAATTCATTTTTCATTTGCTCTGTGCTCAAACAGCTTATACCATAAATTAAAAAACTAAAACCGGAAATTAATGCTAAACCTTGATATACGATCACTAGTTAATTACGTTTAAGTGTACTGCAGCTACAAATAGACTTAGAATTAGAAGAAAAAGAGATGGTATGTATTTATGAAAAGGATTTTTCACTTTAATATGCGCAAATTGAGCACATACCATTAAAAGGGCCATTAACAAAGCAGGAACTCCGGCTAAATCTTCATACCAAATGCCCGCAATTAATAAAGTAGATAATGCGATTTTAGATGCTCCTACACAATTACGAGTGAGGTCTGATAAACCATATTGCTTAAACTCTTTTACTATATTATCCCATCTAAAAACCCAAACGATAACAATTGAAACGGCGATAACAATTTGTGCAATAGTAGCAAGTAAATCCATAAGTTATAATTTTTGATGAAATTATTGATATGTTTTCTAATGGTCAATAAGTTAGGATTAATCTTTAGTTAAAAGACTTTCAAATAAAATGAATGAATATTTATTTCTATACATTTTTGATATCAAAATCGGATTTTGATTGTTAAATTGGTCTTTAATTATTAGTTGCTTACCCCAAGAAAAAAAGAGCTCACACATTTTATGAAAAGTAAAAATCAAATTAATATTTATATAGTAGGTGCAGGAATAAGTGGTTTAATTGCTGCTCAAATTCTAGAAAATCACGGTTATTTACCTATAATTTTAGAAGCTACAGACCGTGTAGGTGGGCGGGTTAAGACAGATATTATTGAAGGATACCAATTAGATCACGGTTTTCAAGTTATGCTAGAAGCATATCCTAAAGCCAAAGAATATTTAGATTATGAGAAACTTGATTTACAAAAATTATTGCCGGGTGCAGTAATTTTTAAAAATGGTACTTCACAAACCTTAGGCGATCCTTTACGAGCATTAAGTCTTGCAATACCTACAGTTTTAGCTTCAGCAGGGAGTATACGAGATAAAATAAAAATATTAAAACTCAATTATGACCTTGCAGCTAAAAGTCTGGAAGAAATATTTAGTACAAATGAGCAAACCACTTTAGAATATTTACAAAATTTTGGTTTTTCAAATCGCATAATTAATACATTCTTCAAGCCTTTTTTTAGCGGTATTTTTCTAGAAGTAAATTTACAGACCTCAAGCCGTATGTTTGAGTTTGTATATAAAATGTTTGGTGAAGGTCTTGCTGTGATTCCTAAGGCGGGCATAGGAGCGATTTCAGAGCAATTAAAATCGAACTTAAAGAACACAACGTTTAAATTTAATACAAAAGTTAAACAGATAACTAATGAGTCTATAATTCTTGAAGATGGTAGTCTACTTAATTCAGACAGCACTATTATTGCGACCGAGGCAAGCCCTCTCATTGCCAATTTGAGTAACCAACAAATTGAATGGAAAGGCGTAGATAATTTATATTTTGAAGTAGATACAATGGTTTTAGAAAAACCTATAATTGGTTTATTTCAAGAAGAAAATAGTTTGATTAATAATATTTTCTATCCTACAGCAATAGCAACACAATCTAAAGGGACAAAGACTTTACTTTCGGTGTCGGTGGTTAAAGAGCATCAATTTTCTGAACAAGAGCTCGTAAATGCTATAAAAAAAGAGCTTAGTCAACAAGCCAAAATAGAGAATTGTAGATTTTTAAAACGTTACCGCATTACTAAGGCCTTACCTAAACTATCTAACTTGCGCTATAGTATGGCAACTACTGAAACCAGATTAAGTAGTAATATATTTTTAGCCGGAGATCAGCAGCTTAATGGTTCGCTTAATGCAGCCATGATAAGTGGAGAACGAGCAGCATTAGGAGCAATTAAAGTTCTAGAAGGTGGTTTAGTAGATTAACCATTTTTAATTTTCACCTATTCATTGGTTTCCAATTAATATTTGTACTTTTTAATCTGTTTAGAATCTTAAGTAAATTATGAAACGTAGGAATACAATTAAATTAATGGCTTTGGGCACAGGAGCCTTTTTTGTTACACCTTTAGTGAGCAATCTTCTAGTAGGTTGTAAGACAGAAACAAAGCCAAAATATGCAAATCTTGAATTTTTCTCTGAAGAAGATTTTGCAATCGTATCTGTTCTGGTAGATATTATTATTCCCGAAAGTGAAGATAGTCCGGCTGCATCTACAGTAGGGGTAGATACTATGATAGACCATATGATTGCAGGAGTTTATGATTCTAAGCAACAAGATGTATTTAATTCACAATTTTCAGATTTAAAATCCTATTTAAATTCAGCAAAGGATTCAAATTTTATTGATTTAAAACCTGAGGATCAAAAGTTAATTGTTACCGCTTTACTTTCAGAAAAAAACACTTCAACTAAAACTGCGCGTGAGTCGTTTTATAATATTAAAAATCAATCAATTAACTACTATTTAAATACAGAAAAAGTAGCTAAAAATAATTTAAATTATCTTCCGGTTCCCGGTCCTTATTTGCCGTGTGTATCCTTAGAAGAACTTAACGGAAAAGCCTGGGCAATATGAGTACTCAAAAAGACGTACCTACAACTTATGATGCAATCGTTGTAGGATCTGGTATCAGCGGCGGTTATGCAGCAATGGAGTTGTGTAAAAAAGGTTACAAAACACTAGTTCTGGAGCGTGGTCGCAATATAGAACACATAACAGATTATGATACTGCACATAAAGATAATTGGGAATTACCTTATAACGGGCGCGTACCGGTAGAGGAGATTAACGATCATTATACTAAACAAAACCGCTTAAACTGGTGGGTAAATCAAGACAATAAACCATTTATAAATAAAGACAGCGATTATCCTTATGATGAGATAGAGCGTTTTGACTGGATTCGCGGTCATCATTTAGGTGGTCGTTCACTTATGTGGGGGCGTCATTGCTACCGCTGGAGTGATATAGATTTTGAAGCAAATGCTAAAGAAGGCATTGGGGTAGACTGGCCTATACGCTATGCAGATATTGAACCCTGGTATACTCAAGTAGAAACATTTGTAGGAGTAAGCGGGCAGGCCGAAGGCTTAAAGCAGGTTCCTGACGGTGTATTTTTAAAGCCTTTTGAGTTAAACTGTGCAGAGCAATCATTTAGAGAAAAGGTAAAAGAAAAATATCCTGAGCGTATTATTACTCCGGGGCGTGTTGCTAATTTATCTGAATACAATCCCGAAATACATTTAGGAACACGAGGACAATGTCAAACGCGCAATCGTTGCTGGCGAGGTTGTCCGTTTGGAGCTTATTTTAGTAGTCAGTCAGCTACATTACCCGTAGCTAAAGAGACCGGAAATCTTACCATACGTCCAGATAGTATTGCAGCAGAAGTAATTTATGACCCCAATACAGAGCGTGCAACCGGCGTACGTGTATTTGATGCAAATACAGGAGAAGAATTTATATACAACGCAAAAATTATATTTTGTAACGCGAGCACTATAGGTACCACGGCTTTATTGTTAAACAGCCGTTCTGAGCGTTTTCCTAACGGTTTAGGCAATGATAGTGGTGAATTGGGTCATAATCTTATGGATCATCATTACGGTATGGGAGCCAGCGCTACCTTTGAAGGTTTTGAAGATACGTATTATCAAGGCCGTAAACCTAACGGATTCTATATTCCGCGATTTAGAAATATTGATAAAGAAACAGAACAAAAAGAATATTTACGAGGGTTTGGGTATCAGGGTCAGGTTGCCAGACAAACTGATATTGCACCAGAACAAATAGGAGAAGCGCTAAAAGCTGAAATCTTTAAACCGGGGCCTTATAAGATAAATGTAGCTTGTTTTGCCGAGATGCTACCCTACCACGAGAATCGTATGTTTTTAAATCACGATAAAAAAGATCAACACGGCCTCCCGATAATAACTTTTGATGCAAAATTGCGTGACAATGAAATGAAATTGCGAGAGGATGGCGTTAAATGCGCTGTAGAAATGCTTGAAGCGGCAGGTTGTAAAGATATTAGCTATTACAATAATGTAACGGCTCCCGGAGCTTGCATTCACGAGATGGGAACGGCTCGTATGGGTAATGATCCTAAGACCAGTGTACTTAACAAATGGAATCAAATTCACGCTGTGCCTAACGTATTTGTAACCGATGGTGCGTGCATGACCAGCAGCGGAACCCAAAATCCTAGTATTACCTATATGGCATTAACGGCGCGAGCAGTTGATTATGCACATAAACAAATAGAAGCAGGGAAATTGTAAATATGGGAAAAAAACTAACTGTTTTTATGATTGATGGAACAGCATATGGACCACGGCTAGCTGAAATAGGTAATTGGGTTGGAAAAGCAATTTATTGTTCGCGAGCATCAATAAATAAAATAATTAATCGTGATGAGTTCAATAATCCTGGAATTTATTGTCTTAAAGGTGATCCTACCGACGAGGCATTTGATGAAAAAATTTATATAGGTGAAGCTGAAAATGTAAAATCAAGATTGAAACAGCACCTAGGTGACGGTACTAAGGATTTTAAAGAACTAATATTTTTTATAAGTAAAGATGAACTTTTAACCAAAACACAAATTAGATACTTAGAATCAAGACTAGTTCAATTAGCTATTGATGCAAAAACTGCTCAAATAGATAATGGAAATTCGCCTAGCATACCTACACTTCACGAGGCCGATATTTCTGATATGGAATATTTTTTAGAACAAATGAAACTAATACTCCCAGTAATGGGTTTTAAATTTTTAATATCATCAACTGTAAAGTCAAATACTGTTCTCGAACAATATAATAAACCTGAAGTTCACGAGAGTTATAAAATTAAATCTAGTAGCTACTCTGCAATTATGAAAGAAACGGATCAAGGGTTTATAGTAGAGAAGGGAAGTGTGGCCAAAAAAGAACTTTCACCATCTTGTACTGAAACATATAGAAATATGAGGAAGAGACTTTTGGAAACTAATGTATTAATCAACTATGAAGATAAACTAATCTTTACAGAAGACACAGTCTTTAATAGTCCTAGCGCTGCATCCAATATGATTTTAGGTAGAAATTCAAACGGCTTGACAGAATGGATAACTAATACTGGCGAGTCATTTAAAGATATTCAAGAAAAAATAAACATTTAATTTCAGCTTTGAATTTTGTAATTAAAACGCTGACTATTCATCACTAAATGAATAGTCTCTACCTTAATAGTTTCATCTGTATAGTTAATAAGTTTTTTAATATACCTAAAATATTTTAGTACTTAATTTGAGAGAAATAATAGTATTACATTTAACTATATTTCCCCATCCCAAATCAAAACTACACCGGGCTTCATATTCTCTAATTTTAAATCACCTACGCGCACGCGTACCAGGCGTAATGTAGGACAATCTATAGCCGATGTCATTTTACGCACCTGTCTAAATTTTCCTTCTTTTATGGTGATACTTAACCAGGTTGTAGGGCCGTGGCGCGCATCGCGTATTTTCTTTGTGCGTTCCGGAAAATTTGGTTTTTCCTGAAGACGCCTAACAGCCGCCGGTTTTGTCGTATATTTTTTTCCGTCAAAACCTATTTCAATGCCCCTGCGTAATAAATCAAGTGTTTCTTCGCTAGGATCACCATCTACAAGCGCATAATATTCCTTTTCAATGCCGCTTCGGTTTATGTAATCACTTAGTTTACCGTCTGTAGTCATCAACAATAAACCTTCAGATTTCTCGTCTAGACGGCCAATGGGCATAATACCATCAGGCCAATGATATAGTTCTGCGAGAAATTTTTTTTTGCGAGCCTGACGCTCATCATTACTGCTTATTTGGCTAATATATCCGTAAGGTTTAAAAAGTAAGTAATGAGAATGATCTGTCAATGTAATACGTGTTTTTTCGCTTTACGAAAGTAATCTAATTAAGATTAATCAGAATAGTACAGATGTTTAACACGAACTAGGAATCTGGCTTGTACCAATGATTTATTTTTGATTTTTCTAAATTATAAAAAGTGTTTTTTTAAGTATGCCTTCACAACAAAAAAGAAAGAATCAGGCTAAGATACTCAGGCAATTTCGCGCTGTACATAGAGCAATGGGAGCGGTGTTGTTTGTATTCTTTTTTATTATTTCAGTTTCAGGATTACTTTTAGGTGTTAAAAAGAATAGCGGAGATGTATTACTACCTAAAACTCAAACGGGCACTACTTCAGATTTAAGTCGCTGGTTACCATTATCAGAGCTAAAAGAAAAAGCAATGACTGTACTAAGAGAATCAATATCACCAGAATTATCTCAAGAATTAGATAGGATAGATGTGCGGAATGAAAAAGGTATTGTCAAATTTATCTTTGCCAATCACTATTACGGTATTCAATTAGATGGCGCCACGGGAGCTGTTTTAAGCATAGGAAAGCGTAGATCTGATGTGGTAGAAAATATTCACGACGGCTCTATAATTGATAGTTATTTAGGTACCGGCGGATATGTAAAACTTATTTATACGCTTATTATGAGTCTCTCTTTAATTTTATTTACCATTACCGGCTTCTGGTTATGGTATGGTCCTAAACGTATGCGAAAATCCAGATCTTAAATTTAAAATGATGTTTAAACAATTTGGTGGTAAAATTACTGCAGAATTAAAAGCCAGATACGAGAAGTCTCCAAATTGGCGCAATGGCAGCTTTCAAAATTTAGAAGAAACTTCAATGGATGTAGGTATTACTGAAATGCCTGGACTGTTATATAAATTATTCTTTGAGAAAGACCCTCAGGCTGCTCCTAATCAAGATTTAGCAATTGAAAGTTTTGATTTAGATGCATTCTTAAAACCTTCAGACGATATAAAATATATTTGGTATGGGCACGGGGTTTATCTAATGCGTATAAATAACAAAACACTTTTAATAGATCCTATGCTAGGACCGGATTCTTCACCTATCTCTCCGGCGAAAACACGACGTTTTTCGGCAAATCCACTAGACCTAATTGATGATTTCCCCGAAATAGATCTGATGCTGTTAACGCACGACCACTATGATCATTTAGATTTAGCCAGTATTAGAAAACTTATCCCAAAGATTAAATCCTATTATGTCGCCCTGGGTTGTGGGCGACACCTGGAAGCCTGGGGTGTTCCTAATCATAAAATCACAGAATTTGACTGGTGGGATGTTTCAATTTTTAGTGGTATTAAAATTACGTTTACCCCAAGCCGACACTTTTCGGGACGGGGTTTACGGGATCGTGCTAAATCTCTTTGGGGTGGTTGGGTTTTTAAGACAGCTACCCAAAACCTGTTTCATTCTGGTGATGGGGGATTTGGAGCTCATTTTAAAGATATAGGAGAGAAATTAGGACCTTTTGATTTTGGATTTATTGAATGCGGTCAATACGGAGAGAAATGGAGCCAGATTCATATGTTTCCTAGAGAAAGTGTTATAGCTGCAATAGACGCAAAAGTAAAAATTGCCACGCCTTATCATTGGGCAGGATTTAAATTAGCCTTTCACAGTTGGACAGAACCAGCTGATTTGTTTGTAAGGTATGCGATAGAAAATAATTTAAACTACACATTACCCAGACTGGGACAGCTTATGCATCTAAATAATACCTGTCAAACTCATATGTGGTGGAAAGATTTAGACTAGACCCAACAGCCTTTTATTATGTGCTATTCATTAATCATAAATACTTTATAGATTAGGCAACGTTAACTATTTGAACTTAAATTGATAAGCATCATTAATCGTTTTAAATAAACTCTTTGGGAATAATAATGACACCTATGTTTTACGTGATTTAAAAAGCTTAGATTTGCGGCTTCTAAAAAATGACGCAATGAAACGTATTACAGCCTACCGAAAATTATTTAACACAGATAAGAATGCTGATCTTAAGCAACTTAAAACGGCTTACCGGAATCTTGTAAAAGAATGGCATCCAGATAAATTTCAGGATGGTGACGTACTAAAAGAAGAAGCAGAGTTAAAAAGTCGGGAGATTATAGATGGATATCACTTTTTAGTAAGTATCGCTCCAGAAACTACAGCTGCCAATTTAGAAAATTATACAGCAGTAATTAATTCTGAAGGTATTGTTGATTATCAGCATAAGGGAGTTCTTCTTGAAATTACCTTTACAGATGGCAGTACCTATGAGTATTTTGGTGTACCGCGTAATGTCTTTTTAAAGTTTCACAATGCAGGTAATCAAGTGCGTTTTGCAAAACGTAATATTTACACAAGCTATACCTATCGCAAATCTAAACGCGAATTGCAGGAAGCATAATCTATATATTTTATAAGTGACTAAAAAAGCAATATTCGCAGTGGTAATAGCGGCCTGTATTGCAGGTTTTAATGGTATACTTATAAAAGCAATGCCTAGTTTAACAACGGGTACCATCGGCTGGTTTAGAGTTGGGGTACCCGTTCTTTTTTTACTTCCCTCTCTTATTTACAACAGAGAAATTAAGATTACAGGAGATTATAAAATGCTCATTCTTGCGACAGTGATTAATGCTGTACGCCTATATTTTTACCTAGTTGCCTTTATTTATACCTCAATTGGTAATGCGGTGGTTCTCTTTTATGTCTACCCATTATTTGTTACGCTTATTGAAACTTTAGTTTATAAATCTCCAATAAAAAGAACTCAGATATATTTAATGGTTCTCGCCTTTGTGGGCATAGCTATTACCTATCTCAACAAGCCATTTAGTTTTGAATCTAATGATTTTGTAGGGATGATGGCATCTATTATGTCTGCTGTAGGTTATGCTTTTTTTGTTTGTATTTTTAAACGACAGACCCCAAACTATAATAAAAAACAATTACTTTTCTTTCAAAATTTAGGTGGAGCCTTATTATTTCTACCCTTTTTGTTTACTATGGAAACACCCGTACCGGCACAATTAGGAATTGCAGTTTTTTATGCATTACTCATTGGTATCGTTGTTTTTAGTTTGTTTTTCTTTGGTTTAAAACATTTAAACGCCACAACAGCAACTTCATTAATGTATCTAGAAGTTTTAAGTGCTGTGATTCTAAGTTTTTTAGTTTTAGATGAGAAACTAACGTGGAATACCTACCTAGGAGGAAGTTTAATTTTAATAAGTAGTTTCTTTATTTCCCGTCTCAACCGAAAGGTTACTTCCTAAAAAATAACTTACAATAACCTGGTTTATTAACCTAGGTTAGGTATATGCGTTAAACTTAATTTAAATAGATCTATTCATTTTAATTTTCGCTTTGTAATAGCGTTATTTTACTTAAAATAAATATTAGTATGAGCGAAGTAAAAGCATATGGCGCAGCAGATGCCAAAGCGGAATTAAAACAAATAATAATTGAACGTAGAGACGTAAAGCCTCGTGACGTTAAAATTAAAATTACATATTGTGGTGTTTGCCACAGTGATATACATACGGTACGTAACGATTGGGGTGGTTCAAAATACCCTGTAGTTCCCGGGCACGAAATTATAGGTAAAGTACTTGAAGTAGGAAACGAGGTTACTAACATTAAAGTAGGTGACACGGTAGGTGTAGGATGTATGGTAGATTCTTGCCGTGAGTGCGAACCATGCAAACACGATTTAGAGCAATTTTGTGAGCAGGGAATGGTAGGTACTTATAACGGCAAAGATAAGCATCTAGGAGGGCATACCTTTGGTGGTTATTCTGAAGAAATCATTGTAGATAACTATTACGTTTTAAGCGTTCCTGAAAATCTAGACGAAAAAGCCGTAGCACCCTTATTATGTGCTGGTATTACCACATTTTCTCCACTAAATCACTGGAATGTGAAAAAAGGAGATAAAGTAGGCGTTATAGGTTTAGGTGGTTTAGGACATATGGGTATCAAATTTGCCCACGCTATGGGAGCACATGTTGTGATGATTACCACAAGTCCTGAAAAAGGTAAAGATGCAAAACGTTTAGGTGCTGATGAAGTGTTGATTTCTAAGGATGCCGAAGCAATGAAGCAACATAACGGTACTTTTGACTTCTTATTAAATACTGTACCTGTAGGACACGATACCAACCCGTATTTAAATTTACTTAAAATTGATTCTACAATGTGTATGGTAGGAGCTGTAGAGCCGCTCGAGCCTATGCATGGAGGTAACTTAATTTTAGGACGTAAAAGTATTGCAGGATCGCTAATAGGTGGAATAAAAGAAACTCAGGAAATGCTTGATTTCTGTGGAAAACACAATATTGTAAGTGATATTGAGATAATCGATATGAACACTATTAATGAAGCTTACGAACGCGTTATTAAGGGTGATGTAAAATATCGTTTTGTAATTGATATGGAATCTTTGCGTAAAGCGGAATAATTATCCTTCAAGTAAATTTAAAAACCCCCGATTCTTTTGAGAATCGGGGGTTTTTTGTTCTTTAATTCTGGTTTAACTAATTTTTACAGCTATCTAAAACTGCCAGAATACCGCGTAATGCTACCAGAGACCAGTGTGGTCTATTTTCTAATTCGGTAGTAAGTTCTATAAGTGATTTCTCTAGTAAAAAAGTGTTGAGCACCACCTTATAGTCAGTTTCATTTTGCGGTATTAATTGCGAATCTTGCATGGTTTCATTATAACCATTTAAATAAAAACGGGTCGTATGATAATACCATGCTTCGGCCCATTTCTCCAAATCTGAAGGAGTGTACGAGTCTATATAATTTTGTTCTAAAATTGGCGAATACGCAGCATAATGTAATGAGCGAATCATTGAAGCGACATCGCGTAAGCCTGATCTAAGTATACGACGCTCACTAAAAGCTTTTGAAGGATCACCTTCAAAATTGATGATGATAAAATCTTTCCCGGTCCATAATAAATTCTGAAGCTGAAAATCACCGTGAGTACGTATTTTAAACGTATCTATTTTGTGATCAAAAACACGTTTAAAACAAGAAAGCACCTCGCCTTTGCGAGCAAAAACTACTTTTGCTTCCTGTTTTATAGCTTCCGGAAGTGTTGGTATTGCTTTTTTCAATTTTTCAAAGGCCTCTCGCGTAAGGCTCTGCAAAGCAGAATACAATGATCGCTGGTAGTGTAAAGAAAATTCTTCTTGCTCAACGCCCATAAATCCTTTTAAATTTGAAAGCGCAATATGCATTTCTGCACTACGCTTACCTAATAAACTCAGCCTTTCAGGAATAATATTATCTATTAAGAGTTGGTCCTGTTCATTCAAATCTTCAAAAACAAGCACCTTCGTGCGTTTAGAAACATCAAGTTCTGGTGTCTGTGGATGTTCCTGAGTCTCAACTCGCTCCATATACCTGTGGGCCGCATCTGTCGTATTTTCCCAACCAGTACCGGTGTTACTAACCAAATCCTGCATCATTCCTAAAACGGCTCTGTTTTTATGTTTTGTTGCGTAAATCAAGCTACCCATATAATCTGGGGTATATTCAAATTTTACGACTTCCGTAAGATATCGAGCGATTTCAGCATCGGGATTTATGGTACTGTCTAATCTTCTATATAATTTTAAAAAGTAACGGTGATCATAAATTATAGAAGTATTACTTTGTTTAGTTTCTATAAGTCGCGACCCTACGTGCTCTATATCTGCATCAGGAGTAATTGTACCTTTCTCAAACAGAAGAGCTTCTTTGTCTAATTTGAGCGTTTTACCGTGTTGCAAACTGTAAAATAAATAGGATCTAAATGGCTCAATATACACCGCATCTACAAACAGGCCTTCTGCTGAATCTAGTATTAGTTCTGCCAGAATTCCATTTTGAGGAACAGCTTCTAATAAACTCTCGTGTATATTTTCAATAAAGCAAACCGGTAATTGATAAATTTCAGGTAAGCCTTCATTAAAAATCACTTCAACAATTAGATTTTTAACCTGTAAATTTTCCACAGGTAAATCAAAAAAATTAGTGATATGCATAGATTGAATGGTACGCTCCCGATCACCGAACCAATATTTACCTTTAAAATAGCCGGGAAGTAGCTGTTCTTCTAGGTATTTTCTGTTTTTGGTATTGAATAACGTATCCCAATTTTTTGTTTTTAATTGCGATAGCGGTCTATCCTGATGTTCTGCCTCGGGTTTACTTAAAGAGAACCAATAATACCCGTGAGGAGCCAACGTGAATAGGTAAGGGTTAGCGGTTATCTTCGGAAATTTATTTCGGCTAAAAACTTCAACCGGTATGTAATCTTTATAGTCTTCAAGTTCTAATTCTACTGCTTGTGAGAAACGAGATAAATTGGCAACTACAAGAATCGTTTCATCCTCGTAAGTACGTGTAAATGTAAGGATTTTGGCATTTGAAGGGGCTAAAAACTGAATATCCCCACGCCCAAATGCTTTGAAATTTTTTCGCATATTCATAATGCGCTTCATCCACCACAAGAGGGAAGATGGATTCATTTGCTGAGCTTCTACGTTAACTGATTCTGCACGATACTGCGGATCAATAATAGTAGGTAAATACAGTTTCTGAGGATTTGCCATTGAAAATCCGGCATTACGATCTGCAGTCCACTGCATGGGCGTGCGCACACCGTCGCGATCACCTAAATAAAAATTGTCACCCATCCCAATCTCATCACCATAATAGAGAACCGGTGTTCCCGGTAATGAAAACAGCAGCACATTCATCAATTCTATTTTGCTACGGTTATTATCGAGTAAGGGAGCTAGTCGTCTTCTAATACCCACATTTATTTTTGCCTTAGGGTCTTGAGAATATACTTTATACATATAATCCCGTTCCTCATCGGTAACCATTTCTAAGGTTAGCTCATCATGATTTCTTAAGAAAATTGCCCATTGGCAAGCTTCGGGTATTTCTGGGGTTTGATCTATAATGTCTATAATAGGGTAGCGGTCTTCCATCTTAACCGACATAAACATACGTGGCATAATAGGAAAGTGATAATTCATATGGCACTCATCACCATCACCAAAATAGGCAGCAGAATCCTCTGGCCACATATTAGCTTCAGCAAGCAGTAATTTACCATCATATTTAGCATCTATACGTGCTCTTAGTTTTTTTAGAAAAACATGCGTTTCGGGTAAATTTTCACAATTAGTACCGTCTCGCTCAAATAGATAAGGAACCGCATCCAGTCTAAAACCATCTACACCCAGTTCACACCAGTAATCCATAATATTAAAAACCTCTTCCTGTACATCGGGATTATCAAAATTTAAATCAGGTTGATGCGAGAAGAAACGATGCCAATAATATGCATTTGCTTCGGCATCCCAGGTCCAGTTTGAGGGTTCTGTATCTGTAAAAATGATACGTGCGTCTTTGTATTTTTCTACTGAATCACTCCACACATAATAATCTCTGTATTTAGAACCTTTTTCGGCTTGTCGTGATAATTTAAACCACTCATGTTGATCTGATGTATGATTGATAACAAGTTCTGTAATTACCTTTAATCCTCTATTGTGAGCTTCTTCTATAAAGCGTTTAAAGTCATCAATCTCACCATATGATTTATTAATGGTGTAGTAATCTGCAATATCATAACCGTCATCACGTAGTGGAGAGGGGTAGAATGGGAGTAACCAAATTGCTGTTACCCCTAAATCTTCAAGATAATCTAACTTCTGTAACAAGCCTTCAAAATCACCAATGCCATCACCGTTGCTATCAAAAAAAGCTTTTATATGTAACTCATATATGATTGCATCTTTATACCAGTTTTTTTGATCTTTTTCGGTGAGTATGTTTGCCATGTGAGGTTTTTTAATTTAAAATTCTTTAATAAGTTGATAAAGTTAAAGAAGTGACTTTAAAGAAGTCGTTAAATAATAACTAAAGCGTACCAGTGAGCAGGCTTAAAAGGGAATAATTAGAATCTTAAAATTTCTTTTGTGTATTAAAAAACAGATAAATAGAATTAATTGTTGTGTGTAGTATATTTAGACTATATTTGTATCGTTAAATTATTTAAGTGACAATTTAAAACTGCAAATAAATCTTTTAATAGCAATAGTGCAGTACATATTTTATAAGTAAATAAAAGCTCTCGAGGCAAGTTTCAATTTAAATACGGGTGAAGATCTTTCTTCATTTATGAGATTCAAATACTACTTCTTCCATAGTTCTAAATACATCAGAACCTTTTAAAATCCCTGTAAAATAAAAATTAAGACCAGAAAGCATATATAGGTTTTAATTGTAATTTTTAAGTATGAATGCAATACAACGATTTGTAAATAAATTAATTAATAATAGAGTAAACGTAATGAAAGAAGGAACAGTAAAATTTTTTAATAACGCTAAAGGTTTTGGATTTATTAAACCTGAAGGGTCTGACGAGGATGTTTTTGTACACGCAAGTGGTCTTATTGACGAAGTACGCGAAAACGACCGTGTAGAATTTGAAACCGAAAGAGGTAAAAAAGGAATCAACGCGATTAATGTACGTGTGATTGACTAATCATATAGACAATTAAAATGCTAAAAAGCCTTCTTTATGAGGGCTTTTTTTATGCCTTATTTTGTTTACAATACCCGATAATTTCAGTTAATTTTGAAATTTTATTAGTACCCTATAATGCCAATGTCACAACAAGAATCAGAATTATCTAATGCATATTCTGCAGAAGATATTGCTAAATGTATTGAAGTTTTAGAACATCTAAATACCAATACAAACCTCATTTTTGAATTACCTAAAGAGCAGCGTATTGCACTTTTAAAGTCTACAGGAAAATTGTCAAGGCCTAACCGTGACGAGTTTTCACGTAGAAAAAAAGATGCTAAAAAAGCGCAAAAGCGCAAACAGGCTGCACGAGATAAAGCGGCTCGCAAAGAAACCGGTATTCGCAGCGCTCGTGAGGCTTCAATATTTACGGCTCCTAAACTTCTTGCTGCAGCAGATCTTAGTGCTATAGAAACTCAAGAATTACAGACACCTCGCAATTGCTATGTTTGTAAAACTGAATTCACAAAATTGCACCACTTCTACGATACTATGTGCACCGAATGCGGAGATTTTAATTACGCCAAGCGTTTTCAAAATGCGGACTTGACTGGGCAGGTAGCTATAATTACCGGATCGCGTCTTAAAATAGGCTATCACATCACATTAATGTTATTACGTGCAGGGGCAACAGTTGTTGCAACCACACGGTTTCCAGTAGATTCTGCAATACGTTTTTCTAAAGAAGATGATTACCACGTCTGGGCAGATCGTTTAAAAATACACGGGCTTGATTTACGTCATATTCCCAGTGTTGAAATTTTCTGTAATTATATAGAGCAGCGCTATGACCGTCTGGACATTCTTATAAATAATGCAGCACAAACTGTGCGAAGACCTGCAGGATTCTATCAGCATTTAATGCCTAATGAAGAAAAACCATTAGCAGAACTACCTAAATTTATTAGACAAACTCTAGAGGATCATATAGAATGTCTTGATGAACTTAAGTCCTTGGGGACTACAGCAAGTGCAAACCGAAATATGCCTGTAACCTGGCATGGTCCTGAACCGGGAATAGGAATACGGGCTTCAGCAAAATTATCGCAGATACCCTATAGTTTTGACAACTCGTTGCAAGCTTCAGAAGTGTTTCCTGAAGGTAAACTAGATGCAGATTTACAGCAGGTAGATTTGCGTAAGACAAATAGCTGGCGCTTAAAGCTGGGAGAGATAGAAACTACAGAAATGATTGAGGTACAACTGGTTAATTCAGTCGCTCCATTTGTTTTGTGTAACCGTCTTTCAGAACTAATGAAGAAAGAAAATACTGGCAAAAAGCACATCATAAATGTATCTGCTATGGAAGGTAAATTTCATCGCTTTTTTAAAGAAGATCGTCACCCACATACTAACATGGCTAAAGCAGCCTTGAATATGTTGACACATACTGCTGCCGGGAGTCTTGCTAAAGAAGGTATTTTTATAAACGCTGTAGATACAGGCTGGGTAACAGATGAAGACCCTGCAGAATTGGCAAAGCGTAAAATTGAAGAACACGATTTTCAACCGCCACTTGATATTGTAGATGGTGCTGCCCGTGTAATTGACCCGTTGTTTGATGGTATTAATACCGGTAAACACTGGAGCGGTAAATTTTTAAAAGATTATTTCCCCATAGACTGGTAAATTATGGAACAACCCAATAATCCCTTACACGGTTTAACTCTAAAAGTTATACTTGAACGTCTTGTTGCTCATTATGGCTGGGAAGAATTAGCAGATCGCATTAAAATAAATAGTTTTAAGACAAATCCCTCAATAAACTCTAGTTTAAAGTTTTTGAGAAAGACAGACTGGGCTAGAAATAAAGTAGAAAACTTATATTTAAAGACTAAAAATATTAGCGACTCTTAAATTAAGTTTAGTTAAATCTATTTTTAAATACTGGTTTTATGATAGATCAATTTCTCAATAAATTGAGCAGCCTAAGCTATTTAAGTGATTCCACACGAGATTTGCTTAAACCGTTTATAAGTATCAAATTTTTTGAAAAAGGTGATTTTATATTAAAGCAGGAAGAAATTTGTCGAGATCTCTTTTATATACAAAGCGGATTTGCCAGAGAATACTATTTTAAAAAAGGCAAGGATGTCACTGAATGGTTTGCGGGTACCGGAAGTTTTTGTTTTTCAATTGAGAGTTATTTTAATGATACGCCCAGTAATTTAATTATTGAGGCCCTTGAGCCTTCAAAAGTTATTTTTCTTTCTAAAGAAGGTCTTATGGGCCTAGATAAAAATAATATAGAAATCTCCCGGTTGGCTACAAACTTCTTTTCTAATTCACTAATCGCATCTCAGCGACGTATGGAAAGTATCCATTTTCAAAGTGCAAAAGAACGTTACTTATACCTCATTGAGCAACAACCTAAAATCCTTCACAAAGTACCACTCTCACACATTGCTTCCTTTTTAGGAATTACTCAGGAAACGTTAAGTCGTATCAGATCAAAAATATAGCATTTGATTATTTGATAATTGTCAAAGGTTTTGGCTATTAAATTTTACATATTTAGAATCTAATTAATATTCTAATTATGAAATTAAAGTCTTTTGCGTTTTTACTCTTGATTTGTAGTAGTGCTATTGCACAGCAAACTACAGCAGAACAAGTAGCTCAATTGAGCCTCGAAGAAAAAATTTATTTAGTAATAGGAACCGGTATGAATGTTCCTGGTGTTCCCAAAGGGGCAGAAGCTCCGCAAGCAATTGTAGGCGCTACCCAAGATAAAGTTGCAGGTGCTGCGGGAACAAGTTATCCCATTAAAAAATTTAACTTTCCGGCAGTTGTATTCGCAGACGGCCCGGCGGGAATTCGTATTAGTCCTACTCGTCCAGATAGTCCAGATCAAACGTTTTATGCTACCGGTTTTCCTACAGCGAGTAGTTTATCATCTTCCTGGAATGTCGACTTAGCGCAACAAATAGGAAAAGCTTTTGGTATTGAAGGTCGTGATTATGGGGTAGATGTGCTATTGGCACCGGCACTTAACATTCAACGAAACCCTTTAGGCGGAAGAAATTTTGAATATTACTCAGAAGATCCTGTTTTGTCAGGAAATATTGCAGCAGGTTTTGTAAATGGGGTTCAGGCTGAAGGTTTAGGTGCTACTATTAAACATTTTGTAGCTAATAACTCAGAGACTAACCGAACTGCATTAAATACTGTTGTAAGTGAGCGCGCACTTCGTGAAATCTACCTTAAAGGATTCAAAATTGCAATAGACAAAAGTAATCCTATGGCAGTAATGTCGTCTTACAACAAAATAAACGGTACTTATGCTTCTGAAAATGAAGAGTTACTTAATCAGCTTTTACGAGAAGAATGGGGATATGATGGTTTTGTGATGACCGACTGGTTTGCAGGTACTAATCCTGTTGCACAAATGATAGCTGGTAATGATTTGCTTATGCCGGGAACAGACCTCCAGGCAAATACAATTAAAGAGGCTGTAGAAAATGGAGAATTGGATGTAGCTATTTTAGACCGAAATGTTATTGCCATTTTAAATGCATACAAAAACACTTTTGCATTTAAAGGATACAATCCTTCGGGAAAAACAGATCTAGAAGGTCATAAACTAATTGCCCGCAATGCAGCTACAGAGGGAATGGTTTTATTAAAAAATGAGGCTGTACTTCCATTAGCTGCAGATGTAAAAATAGCTTTGTTTGGTTCGTCTTCCTATGAGACCATTGCAGGAGGTACTGGAAGTGGTGATGTAAATAAGGCCTACAGTGTATCGCTTTTAGAAGGTTTACAAAATGCTAATCTTAAACTTGATGAGCATTTGACCTCTGCGTATTCTATATATATGAAAGAAGAACGTGCTAAAATTCCACCAAAAGCAATGTTTTTTCTAAAAGATGAATTAGTCCCTGAAAAGAGCTGGACTAAGGAAGAACTTTCAGAAATTGCTAAAGAAAATGATGTTGCCATTTTTACGTTAGGACGTACTTCGGGAGAATTTCAAGATCGTACAGATGAAGGTGATTTTAGTTTAACAACACTAGAAAAAGATTTAATTCAAAATATTAAGTACGCTTTTAACGCTCAGGGAAAATCATTTATTGTAATTCTGAATATAGGTGGTGTTATTGAAACAGCTTCCTGGAAAGATTATGCAGATGCTATTTTATTAACATGGCAGCCGGGTCAGGAAGCTGGTAATGCCATTGCCGATATCTTAAGCGGAAAATCTAATCCTTCCGGGAAATTACCGGTTACATTCCCCATTCAAATAGCAGATGTTTCATCTAGCAAGAATTTTCCGGGAACTGTACTTGATCCAAATGCTCCTAAGCCCCAGAATATAATGCAGGGCGTGCCTTCAGAAGAACTATATCAAGAAGATATTTATGTGGGATATCGTTATTTTGATAGTTTTGAGGTACCGGTTTCGTTTCCTTTTGGTTTTGGGAAATCCTACAGTACGTTTACCTATTCTGATTTAAAAGTAACAAATGAAGATGGAATCAATGTAAGTTTTAAGGTTACTAATACCGGCGATAGAGCAGGGAAGGAGGTTGCACAACTCTATGTAGCCGCACCCGCTACCGGTCTGGAAAAGCCAAATAAAGAATTAAAGGCTTTCGCTAAAACAGAGGAATTGGCTGCCGGCGAATCACAAATTATTAGCTTTGCGTTAGCTCCTGAAGAATTAGCTTCCTACGACAGTACAACTAATGCCTGGAAATTAGATGAGGGTATTTACAAAATTCTCGTTGCTACAGATTCAAAAACTATTAATCTGAAAGCCGAATTAAAAATTAATGCTTCGGTTGTGCGCCAAACTAAAAAATTGTTGGCTCCAACAAAGGAGATTTCTAATCTATCAAGAAATTAATAAACTATTCCCCTTATATTTTACAGCGAGCAGCTTACTAACTACAGGTAAGCTGCTTTTTTTATAGAAAATAGCGCTCTATAAAGTTTTCAATAATCTAGGAGTTAATTTTTATAAGTATCTTCCACTGCTTTTAATAGGATAATTCCTCTTGGTAGTGTCAAAAAATTATTACAAACTAACTTAAAACGTATAATGATCAACTTCTCATTAGAGCAAATTAGCACTTTACTTTCTGCCAAACAATTAGGTAATTCTAGCCAACAGTTTACCGGGCTTAACCATTTAGAGAAAGCATCAAATGATCAGATAAGTTTTATAGGATCTAGTAAATACGCAAAATTATACAACAATTCAAAAGCAGGTGCGATTGTAATTAGTGAAAACCTGGCACACCTGGTTTCTGGTGAAATTCCTTTATTAGTCGTACCTAATGCAGATCTGGCAATGGCAAAATTATTGTCTTTATTTGAACCCGATGCACCTTATATCGAGGCTGATATACATCCGCTTGCGACCGTACATCATTCTGCTACAATAGGAAAAGATGCATCTATAGGGGCAGGCTGTTATATAGGCGCTAACGTTATAATTGGGGATGAAGTAGTGATTTATCCTAATGTGACGATACTAGATGATTCTACAATAGGTACTAAAACTATAATTTGGCCGGGTACAGTAATAAGAGAGCGTTCTCAAATAGGCGCATATTGTATTTTACATAACAATGTTAGCATAGGTGCAGATGGTTTTGGTTACAGACCTAGTGAAGACGGTCGTGGTCTAATTAAAATTGTACATATAGGTAATGTAATTCTTGGTAATGGGGTAGAGATAGGCGCTAATTCTTGTGTAGATCGTGCAAAATTTGATTCTACCATTATTGGCGATGGCTGTAAAATAGATAATCTGGTACAAATAGGACACAACTGTATTTTAGGTAAATGCTGTATAATGGCAGGTCATAGTGGTTTAGCCGGTTCTGTTACCCTAGGCGATGGCGTTATAATTGGCGGAAGCGCTTCAATTAAAGACCATACAACAATTCATTCTGGAGCTGTAATTGCTGCCGGATCTGGTGTAATGGGTGATGTCGCTGCAGGTAAAACTATGCTGGGCTACCCTGCAACAGAATCTCGCGATAAGCTGAGAGAATGGGCTGCAGTACGTAAACTGGGTAGAAGCTAAAGATTAAATCTATAGAGTAATTCTAATTTAAACAACGCACCTTTAGCTAAAGGTGTGTTCAGTTGATTTCGGTCGTCACCCAGATAGAAAAGGCTCAATCCTAAATCTACCTGATCACTTTCTTTAAAGACTTTATAAGTTCGGGTTATTGAGTAGCCAGCTTTGGCTTTTAAATACAATCCTTTATATAGGGGATAGCGTAGGTATGCAAAAAACTCGGTTGTATTTTTTGCAAAATATTCGGTTGTAGAACCAAAATAGGGATCTGACAAGGCATAGCTAGATGTTAGTCCGTTTACATCGCCACCTATATTTATTTTATTGGTAAGCATAAAATTGATATCTCCGTTAATCGTAGTTATATAGGCTTCAAAACGTTTGCTAGGGCTCAAATAGTAAAATCCTGCATAGGGTACCAGAAATAGACCAAATTCTTCTGTGTTTGCATATAAACCCATTTTCCAGCTAAAATTTTCATTCTTCTTTAACGTAGCCAACGCCAAACCTCCTAATTGAAAACCATCTGAAGTTATTAAATCAAGGTCTGAGGCTATTTTAGGAATTATTAAATACGTTATCGCTAAACGGTCTGAATACTTATGATTTAAGCCCAGAGCTAAACTAAGAGAGGCTAATGTAGTTTTCTTACGGTAAGTAGGATCTAAGCGTAATGCATTAGATTCTATCATTACATTAGATATAAATGTGTTTTTTTGGTCTAAAACCTTCGGAAACGTAAATTGAAATTCAAGCTCATTTACAGCCGTTGATTCTTCAGAATTTTCAAAATCATTTTGAGGTGTTGTAGAATAGGAAAGATTTGCCAGATCTATATAGTTTTGTGCCTGCGAGGTGATTGTTACCAGCAAGGCTACTAAGAGGTTTCTAATATTCATCAAACGAATATAGCTAAATTAAGAATAGGTTGGATTTTCCTTATTAATTCAGAAAATAAATTAAATTATGTAATCACATCTCTAAAAAATTGGGCATAAAAAAAGCGCGAACTATAAAGATCGCGCTTATAATAAGGTGATTAAAAATTATCCTGAAATTTTATCAGCTTCATTTTTAACGTTATTTTTCAACTTAGCGTAGTTGTCTGCAACGGTATCTTCAACCTCTGTATAGGTATCTTTAATACGAGCTTCAGCTTCCTGATACGTTTCTTTCAATTTAGTACCGGCTTCACTAATTTTATTTTTGATTTTTTCTTTCTCTTCAGGAGTTGCTGTTTTGTATTTATACCAGGCAAAAAGACCACCGGCAAGTCCTAAAAGTGCTACTAATCCTGTTTTTTTGTTAGATGAATTCATATTTTCAAAGGTTTTAATTGTTCAAATTTATAGGTGCAAAGTATATTCCATTATTCTGATTGTCAGTATACTTTAATATAAGTTTAATACTGTGATCTTAGAAATACGTCGTAATGCCTGTATACCTAACTCAAATCCATAATCTTAGAAATCATATTCTTAAACTTTAAATAAAATGAAAGCTCTGTCATAAAATTCATAAGTTTTTTAACTGACAGGTTTTAGTACCTAAACCGACTCATCATCTGTACCTTTGTAGTGCCTTCGGCGTAAGCCAAAATCTAAAATAAATCAGATGCAGTTTAAGTTTAATAACCTCTTTACAGATAATCTTCCGGCAGATCCCATTACAGAGAATGCGCGCAGGGAGGTAACTGAAGGGTTCTATTCATTTGTAGAACCTAAGGCCACCGCAAATCCGCAATTGATTCATGTTTCTGAAAAAATGCTTGAAGAATTAGGCATTTCGCAGGAAGAAGCGCAATCTGAGGAATTTTTAAAAATGGTAACTGGTAATAGCGTTTTACCCCAAACTAAACCTTATGCTATGCTATATGGTGGGCATCAGTTTGGAAACTGGGCCGGGCAATTGGGAGACGGTAGAGCAATAAATTTATTTGAAACAGATCATAAGGGTAACCACTGGGCACTACAACTTAAAGGAGCGGGGGAGACGCCGTACTCGAGATCTGCAGATGGGCTTGCCGTTTTACGCTCTTCTATACGCGAGTATTTAATGAGTGAGGCGATGCATCATTTAGGTATTTCTACCACACGTGCACTTTCACTTTCATTAACAGGTGATCAAGTTTTACGGGATATGATGTATGATGGTAATCCTGATTATGAAAAAGGTGCCGTTGTAAGTAGGGTGGCTGAATCCTTTTTACGTTTTGGTAATTATCAGATTTTTACAGACAGAAATGATAAAGAGAGTCTTCAAAAACTGGTAGACTATACCATCACTTATTTTTTCTCCTACCTGGGTAAACCTTCCAAAGAAAATTACTTAAAATTTTTTGCCGAAGTTTCAGAGCGCACTTTAGCTATGATTATAAATTGGCAGCGCGTAGGATTTGTACATGGGGTAATGAATACCGATAATATGTCTATTTTGGGACTTACGATAGACTATGGTCCATATGGCTGGTTAGAGGGTTTTGATTGGGGATGGACACCCAACACGACAGATCGTCAACATAAGCGCTATCGTTATGGCAACCAACCCAATATAGGTTTGTGGAATTTATACCAGCTCGCTAATGCTTTATATCCACTTGTGGAAGCCTCAGAAGGTTTTGAAGAAATATTAGATATTTATAAAAAGGAGTATGCCGTGAAGTCTCTTAAAATGATGGCAGACAAGTTAGGTATTGTAAAAGCCACAGAAGCAGATTTAGAATTAATTGCAAATTTTGAAACATGTCTACAGCTTGTGGAGACCGATATGACTATAATCTTCAGAAATCTTGCTGACTTTAAAAAAGAAAAGCCTGCCGAAGGATTTGAGTTAATTACCCCTGCATTGTACACAAAAGAAACACCAGGTGATGATATTCAAAAACAATGGAATGACTGGTTTTTAAGCTACTCAAAGCGTTTACAGCAAGACTCGCGGTCTGATGCTGAGCGTAAAACTGCTATGAATGCGGTAAATCCTAAATATGTCTTACGCAATTATATGGCGCAACTGGCAATAGATGCTGCAGATCAAGGAGATTATACGCTTATTGATACGTTTTATAAAATGCTAAAAAAACCTTACGATGAGCAACTGGAATACCAACAATGGTTTGCGAAGCGGCCAGACTGGGCGCGAGATAAAGTAGGCTGTTCCATGCTTTCGTGCAGTTCGTAGTGAGCGTTTTAAAGTATATTAATAAAATTCCTATCGGTTATTCTGAAGTCAAGTATTTCGCTAAAAAATACGGCGTAACCCGTACTGATTTTAACAACGGAAAAAGCATAAAAATCTTTGCCAAAGAGCTAGGCGGCACAGACTTTATAAGCCTTAACTACTATATAACCACTAATGGCACACTTCTAAAACCTTGCGAAATGCCAAAAGAAAAAGTTATTGCATTTTTAAAAGAAAGTATACTTATTACTGAAAAAAAAATTAAAAGTTGATGCGCAAATCTATTTCAAAAATAGCTTTAGGTGGCGGGTGTCACTGGTGCACAGAAGCCGTGTTTCAATCATTAAATGGTGTTCTTAAAGTAGATCAGGGCTATGTTGCATCAACGGGATTCTATACGGATTATTCTGAAGCGGTAATCGTGCATTATAATCCTGATATCATTCCATTAGCGGTGCTTATAGAAATACATCTTTACACACATAAAAGTACTTCAGATCATAGTTTTAGAACTAAATACAGATCTGCGGTTTATTATTTTTCAGAATATCAAGAAGCGATTATTTCTCAAATAAAAATCGATTTACAGCCTCTGTTTAAAGAACAGCTTATTACTCAAATACTTCCCTTTGCAAGTTTTGAGGCTTCGCGTGAAAGTCTACACGATTATTATCTAAAAGATCCTGATAAACCTTTTTGCAAACGCTACATACAACCAAAACTTAAACTTCTAAAAGAGAAATTTAGTTCAAGAACTTCTGTATAATTGCAATTATTTCTAATTTTTAAAAAGCAATCGTTCAAAAAGAGTGCGGGGATATATTAAATCAATATTTAAAAGGCATTAAATATCAGATTATATCAAAAATTTTTAGGTATTTAAACCTGGAGTAACTGATAGCGTCTAATTGAACACATTACAATTAATCTAATTTAAACTATGATTTCAAAACGTGAACTTTCTTTAAAAATGCGAGAATACCACCGTTACTTAGGTTTTTTCCTGGCCGGTATAATGGCTGTTTATTCTATAAGTGGTATCGTATTAATTTTTAGAGATTCAGATTTTCTGAAGATTAAAACTATAGAAACAAAAACTATAGCTGCAAACCTAAGCACCACCGAAATAGCAAAACCACTGGGTCTGCGCAATCTTAAAATTGATAAAGAAGAAAACGGTACTTATTATTTTAAAGGTGGAAATTACAATTCAAAAACAGGAGAGGCTGAATATACAAAAGCAGAGTTACCTTCTATTTTAAAAAATATGACCAACTTTCACAAAGCAAAATCGGGTGACCCGTTGTTCTTTATGAATATATTTTTCGGAGTTTCTTTGCTGTTTTTTGTGATTTCGTCATTCTATATGTTTTTACCTAAAACCAGTATTTTTAGAAAAGGAATGTATTTTGCAGCGGCGGGAATTGTCTTAACTGTTATTTTACTATTTGTATAAAGCACTTTATAAAGAAAAAAAAGTATTTAAATGTAAGCGCCTGTAAAAACAGCTTATTTATAAAATTTCTAATAGCATTTTTTTCAATTTAGAAACCGACAATAGATTATATTGTCGGTTTTTTTTAGCTCTATTTTAAACGACTTTTTACTATGTCACAAAAGAATCCTACTGTTATTTTCCTTGCTTTTTTTGCGATATATGTGTTTTGGGGATCTACTTATTTATGGAATAAAATGGCCGTTACAGAGCTGCCGCCGTTTATGTTAGGAGGTTTTCGCTTTTGTACAGCAGGTCTTATTATTTTTGGTATTGCTGCATCTTTAGGGCATTCTTTACGCATAAGCCGTAAGCAACTGGGTAATTCTATTCTTGCCGGTGTGTTATTTCTTTCGGTAGGAAACGGGGTTTTTGTCTGGGCTTTAAAATATATAGATAGTGGTTTTGGAGCATTAATCGCCTCGATGTACCCATTATTTATTATTCTAATGATGATGGTTATTCAAAAACGAAAACTCAAAAAAATGACCATTGCGGGAGTATTTCTGGGCTTAATAGGTATGTTATTGCTCGTTACCCAGCGTCAACTAAGCATAGAACCTAATTTTTGGTTAGGCGTAGGTCTGGCTCTTACTGCTATATTGAGTTGGAGTTCGGGAAGTTTAATAGTTGCTCATGTAGAAACGCCTAAAAATCATTTTGTATCTACCGCATATCAAATGACCGCAGCCGGCGTGGTTTTACTTCTGGCAAGCTTATTTATAGGCGAGGAGTGGAGCAGTCCGCTAAGCTGGTCTGGTCGCACTCAAATCGCATTAACCTGTCTTATTTTATTCGGAAGTATCGCAGCATTTTCCGCATTTAATTATTTACTAAAAAATGTAGATACCGAAAAAGTCTCTACATCTGCTTACGTAAATCCTATAATCGCTATGTTTTTAGGTTGGTATTTTCTAGATGAAACGATTACGCTACAATCTATAATCGCAGCGGCGATTTTGCTAACCGGTGTTTACTTTATCAATGTAGGGAAAGGAAAAGGAGATAAAGAAGCTAAATTAAAAACTAAAAACTAGCCTTCGGCTTTCTTTTTTTATTAGTATTGTGCCGCAATTAAGCTGTTAAACACGTATTATGAAAAGCGCACTTCTAGTTTTGATTCTTAGTTGTTTTACTCAAATTACGGCACAACAAACACCGGTAGATCAAATAGCAGGTATTTATCATCAAAAAGGAACAAGTCCTGAGGGAGGAACCACGTATATTTTAAATGACAATCATCAATTTGTAATTACATTCTTTGGAGGAATTTTAAAAGGAACGTGGCAGCAACAGGGTGAAAACATCAACTTAACGACAGATAATTCTCCGCATTATGTGTGTTATGGGCGATATATTCCAGATTTAGAGGGAATACAAATTCGGTTTAATGTAGAAGAAACAAATGAAACTTTAATTCAATTTAATACGTTAGATACTGAAATGAAACCGCTATTTAACGAAGGAGCTAATTGTTTTTTAAGACCTTATGATGTTGTATTTGAGGAACAGCCAACAGCGCTTTATTTGCTGCAAAGTTCAGAATACCTGCCGGACTCTCCATTATATCATTTTTCAAATAATCAGGAGTTTAATCAATTTTTGATAATTAATCTGAGAGAAGAATATACTACGAGTCAACAATTTTCTTTTCCATTTATAAACGGCCAATTACTATTTGATTTGTCAGCGAGTTCCAGAAAACCAGTTTCTGATCTTTCCGAAGAAGATAAACTCTTTATTGAAAACTACTTAAACACAAATTTATTTCCTGATAAACTAACCCCTGACGATCGTTTTTTTCCAGAATATCACGAACCTAAATCAACTGATACAATACCTTTTATACGTTTAGAAGCACGTGTACTTCCCAGACCTGAGTTCACTAAAAACGAAACTCCCCTCTTGTATTATACGTGCGAAGAGGAATAAAGTAAACTGAAATTTTAGCAAGTGATTTTTTTAGCTATTGAGAATTGGAGAGTTAAATTCAAAAAAAACCGTGACTATATTAGTAACGCTTTATCTCATCACAAACCCTAAATTCTACGAATACAAAATCAAAAAAACACCTACTAGAATTCCGGTTAGGGGTATAAGTTTTTTACGTTTATTCTTTTCTTTAAAAACTAAACCTCCTATTACAACCGCAATAATTAGCTGACTGCGTTTAATGGCAGAAAGTAGCATAATCAGGGCTTCAGGATCTTGTAGCGCCTTAAAGTAAAAATAATCTGCGGTTTGCAAAAGCACACCCACTGCGATTATAGACCATCTAAAGGTGAAGGCTTTTCGTTTTTCGGCCTTCGGAAACCAGAGTATGGCGAGTATGAATATTAAAATTAGAATAGTATACCAGCAGAACCAAAATTGTAATGTCTGCGGATTTAAGGAAAGATTCTGAATTAAAAACTTATCATACAAACCGCTGGAAGCACCCAGAAAGGTTGCGGCAATAATGGCTAAAATCCATTTATTCTTTTTAAAAATGATTCCTTCTTGTTTGCCAATGCGCGAATACAACACCACCGAAAGAATAATCACAAAGAAACCAATCCATTGCAGAGAATTGGGTTGTTCTTTATAAATAAAAATAGCTCCAATAAAAGTAAAAAAAGGACCCGCAGACCGTATAGGTGTAACAATGGTGATGGGTAAGTGCTTTAAAGCCTGATAGGCTAAAATCCACGATGCTGCCATAATCATTGATTTGATGAAAATAAAACCGTGAACTTCCCAGGGAATCTCGGTAATATAAAAGTCCAATTCTTTAGTAAATTCAGGATAGTAAATAGATCCCAAATAAAAGGGCAAAAACATTAAAAATCCTGAACAAAGGGTACCTAAAAGAACAGGAAGAACCTCGTTGCCACGTACAGCGTGTTTTTTACATAAGTTGTGTAATCCTAAAAAAAGTGCGGCCAGTAGCCCTAAATACATCCACATTGCGCAAAAATAATTTTTTAGGTCTGTAAGTACGCCGCTAAACTCAGTTAATTAGCACTTAAATTATTTAAAATGCTGTTTTATTAGACTTTAGCTGAAGTAAGGTGTATCTTTGGCACCGTAATTGCTTACTATTAAGTAATTATTAAATTTTTTAAATATTATTATGAGTAACGGAACAGTAAAATTTTTCAACGAAACCAAAGGATTTGGATTTATTACAGAAGAAGGTGTTGAAAAAGACCACTTTGTACACATTTCAGGATTAATCGACGAGATTCGCGAAGGCGATGAAGTTGAATTCGATCTTCAGGAAGGTAACAAAGGATTAAATGCAGTAAACGTAAAGGTTATCTAATACATATATCTTAAAGTTTTAAAAAAGCCCGTCAATAAATTGACGGGCTTTTTGTTTTTTATTCGGTTATCCGTATTTATGTTTACTCAAAAGTGTGACGTTGCTCTTCAGTCGAAGATGCTTTTAATAACTGATTAAATGTTTTAATTGAATTGAAATCTTGAGTAATATAATCTGAAACTACTATTCCTGAAATTCCGGCAGTCATCAAGTCCTTCACATCTTCAGGGGTTATTCCACCTGCACCCAATATAGGAGTTTCAGTAGTTAAAGCTTCAGTAATGAGGCTATACCCATTTAAACCCAAACCTGTTTTTGCGGTAACTAGTTTGGTATTTGTTTTAAACGGATTTAGATTAATATAATCGATATCTTTAGCGATTAACGCCTCACATTCTTGCAACGTATGCGCACCGGCACCTATTATTTGCCAGGTATACAGGTGATTGCGTACTGAAAGTAGGAGAGAAAGATCTGTTTTTTCTAAATACACACCATCTGCTTTGATCTCCCTCGCTATTTTGTGATGATCAGTTAAGAATAACCGGGTTTGAAAATGCGAAGTGATTTCGCGTACCTGTTTTGCCAATTTAAGCAATTGTTTTTCGGTAGCCTTTTCAAAATCTAATTGCACTAATTCTATACCTGATGTACAGGCCTTTTGAATATTTTCTAAATGCTCTTCTGAAGAATTACCCTGAGATCTGTAATGTAGTTTAGGTATTATCATATATAATTATTTAATGAGCCGATGCGTTTGCAAATATAGGCTTGAAGCGTGCTTAAGCGATTTGATGTTGCAATAAGTTGGTGGTTAAAGTTTTTAAAGGTTTTCTTCGGAAGATCTTGAGCCTGGTTGTATAATCGATTTCTGATTTCTCAATAGGTTTGCAATTTACAGTAAGATTACTTCTAATGAATTGCACTGAATTAAAATCTTTTGTACTGAAAGAATCACTATTTATTATAATAAAAAAAAGTCCCGATTTTTCGAGACTTTTTTTGATTAATAATGTAGCTTTTTGAGTAAAGATTCCTTAAAAAGGTAAACTTTAAGGTCTACAATATTATATTATTCAGCTTCAGCAGTGAGCGAATCTGCCATTGCCAATTCTTCGTTATCGTCGTTATAGCTAGGTGTAGATTCTTTTAAGCGATTAAACTCTTCCAGACGCTCTGTTTCCTCCTCATCACCTGAAAAATATGGAAAGACATCCATAATAGGAGATTCAGAAACTGCCGGAATAGTGTATTCGCCCATTGTATCCTGCATTGTACTTACAGTGTTTTCAAAGGCTTCTTTGACATCATTTGCCTGTACCAACAGATACATATTGGTTTTACGTTCTTTACCGCTTTCTTCGTCAAAAGCGATTAACGAGATTTTTGATTTAAACCAGCGATCGCAATTTTCAAAAGGATGAATCTCTGCATAATTAGCAACTTTAATGTTGGTGATTTTAATTTCTTCACCTTCCATTAAATACGAAGCCATTTCTTCGGTAATTCTACTTTCTGCTTCAGTGTACGAGATTGCATCTACTAAAAAAGGTTCGGTTTTAACCTTTTGCGTACCAGACGCTTCATCAAATTTTCTATATTTTACCTTGCATTCGTACCAGGTTGCACTCATAATATATTGTTTTAAAAATTCAAAAATAGGGTATAGGCTCTATGGAAATTCGCAAAAAAAGAGATAGATATTCACAATTTAAAAACCTATTTTTTATTCCGCTAGATGGTAGCAGGTTACCTGTTTTGAAAACATATGTTGGTTTAAATTAACAAAGGCAATACCTGTAAATGTTATAACAGTCTTTAAATTTGCTGACTACTTATACTATTTTAAAAGTGCTGGAAAAAAGAACGCAAGTACCGCAGAAACATGATTTAGATCCTGATAAATTTATTTATTGTTTAGAAGGTGTTCCCGATATAGATGTAGATCAAATTACTGAAGTTCAAAAAAGCCTGGAGGAGTTGGCGCTTCAATACGGTGTGGCAAGCATATATCAAACTTGTGATACTATTGAAGGACTCGAAGCGAGCTTAAATGCGCTGGTTATGGACGATCATTATTTTAAGGAATACGAGATTATCTATCTAGTGATGACCGGGGAAGCTAATAGTATATGTTTAAATGATTACTATTACAGTTTTCAGGAAATTGCAGAGTTATTTGAAGGAAAGTTGAGAGGGAAAATCGTTCATTTTTCGAATGCTAAAGTACTGGATCTTGACGAAGAAGAAGCGCAATATTTTTTAGATATTACAAACGCAAAAGCAGTTTCTGGCTATGGAAATGCCGTTGACGGGATAAGTAGTTCTAATCTTGATAAAGTGTACTTCAATTTATTTAATGAAGATGATGATCTTTTTAATGTCGTAGAGACCTTACATGAGAAACACTATGCAATATGCAAACTTTTAGATTTTAGAATGTATTACTAGTATGTTGCCTTCTATGAGCTACTGAAGGTTGTTTTACTTGTTTCAAAAAAAATTAATACCTCAATATTTAAATTCCATTTGATTTTCGTTTTAAAAGAAGTCTTCTGCATAAACAGATTATGATTTTGCTTTATGCATCGGGTTGAACGTAATAAAAAGAAGCGTGTAAACCAGCAACAAAAGTAAATACCAGGTATTGCCCATTAAATCTAAGTAATTAATCTTTCCGTTAGAAAAACTCAAAATCATAAGCACTTGCGCTCCATACGGCAATAAGCCCTGAACAATACAAGCAAAAATATCTAAAATAGATGCTGTTTTTTTGTTGTCTAATTGGTACTCATCATTGATTGTTTTTGCAATAGGACCCGCAATGATTATAGATACCGTATTATTTGCAATAGCCATATTAATCGTACTTACTAAGGTTGCAACGCCCAGTTCTGCAGTCTTTTTATTTTTAATTAGCTTTTTGATATTTACTAGAATATATTCAATCCCGCCATTACGGGCAACCAGAGCTGCGAGTCCGCCGGTGAGTAAGGATAGTAAGAAGATTTCGGTCATATTTGTAAAACCTTCATAGGCAATTTTAGTAGATTCTATAAGCGTAAAATCGCCGTAGCTAATTCCCAAAATACCTGCTGCCAACACGCCAACAAACAGGGTTATAAAAACATTAAGCCCAAGAATAGAAAGTAAAATCACCAAAATATACGGTGTAATTTTGAGTACATCATAGTTATAACTTACAGCTGTAGCTTCAGTAGCTGTAAGATCTGTCCCTTGAAAAACTAATATAGCGATTGTGCCTATAGCTGCAGGTACGGCAATTTTTATGTTCTGTTTAAATTTATCACTCATTTTGGTGCCCAGTGATTGAGTCGCCGCAATAGTCGTATCTGAAATAACCGATAAGTTATCTCCAAACATACTACCACCTAAAAGCGCACCGCAAAGTATCGCCAGGTCTGCACTGCTATTAGCTGCAAAACCCACAACAATGGGAGCCAGCGCAACAATCGCTCCTACCGAAGTTCCCGTAGAAACAGATAAGAAACCAGCAATAACAAAAATACCTACGTAGATGTACTCAATCGCAATAAAGTCTAAACCCATATTTACAATAGCGTCAACACTTCCCGTGGCATTAGTTACAGCGGCAAAAGCTCCGGCAAGCAAGTAAATTAAGCACATCGTGAGGATTTTATCATCACCGCAGCCTTTTAAAAGCGTGTCTATCTTAGTATTAATAGACTGTCTAAACATTAGAAATGCGACTACAATCCCTACAATAACCGCAATAGGTGCGGGAAGTGCATAAAAGTCATCTTGATAAATTCCTACACCGAGAAAGGTAACTACAAAAACCAATAAAGGAATGAGTGCTGAGAATTTTGGAGTAATCTTAAGTTCTGCCATTTTATAATTTTATACTCAAAAAGGCAATAGCAGTAATTACATAGATGTATGTGTTAACAAGGTTTCCAAGTAATTGGCTTATCTATTTTAGCACCTTGCTCGTTATTGCAGGTTGCTATCTCCCTTATGAGATTCTGGATAATTAATTTAAGGGCGCAAAATTACTCTAGCAATTACAATATATCCTACTTTAAAAGTTAATATTTCTATAATGTGGGTATTCGCTTGATGTTGTATAAACCGGTGGGAGGGAAGTGGTATTTATTTAAAAAGTTTGTACTATTTCTAACGGAAAAATACACAAATACTGCTTACTACCTGAAAAATTAAATATTCTCAAAGTAACATAAACTCCTATATTTACAGCAAACACAAAAAATAATGAGCAACGAAGAATTTATGTTAGAAGCTGTAAATGCAGCTATAAAAGGAATGCAAAACAATGAAGGCGGACCCTTTGGTTGTGTGATTGTTAAAGACGGAAAAATTATAGGTAAAGGAAATAATAAAGTTACTTCTACAAATGATCCCACTGCACACGCTGAAGTTACGGCGATACGTGATGCTTGTAAAAATCTGTATTCGTTTCAACTTGATGGTTGTACTATATACACTTCGTGCGAACCTTGCCCAATGTGTCTGGGAGCCATTTACTGGGCCAGACCCGATAAAGTGTACTATGGAAGCAGCCAGACCGATGCAGCAAATATAGGGTTTGATGATGCGTTTATTTATGAGGAAATTCCTCTGCCGTATGAGAAACGCAGCATCCCTTTTGAGCAATTGTCTCCCGAAGTCGCCATTAAACCATTTCAAGAATGGACGAAGAAAATGGATAAGACAGAGTATTAGAAAATATATAGTTAGTTAAACAAAAAAAAGATTTCACCTATATCATTAACTAAAAAATTAGTTTTAATTACTGATGAAAATTTGCAGAGATTTTAAAAATCCCAAGCTCTAAGAATCGCGTATTTGAAAATTTCTAAGTCTTTGTACGGAATACGCGAATTTTGAGAATTATAGTTTTTCTATATAATGAGTTAGTAATCATTAGGATTTGTGATTTCTCGACTGTGCTCAAAATGACATCAAGGTTGTTTTAATTTTTCTAATGCTTTAAAGGGAACATTAAGATTATTGAAATCTTGCACGACTGCGTTCGTAATGACAGTTAGTTTAAAACGATATATTAAATATAGCTAAAAGGAAAAACTAAGAAAAATGAGTTCTTAACACTAATATACTAATCTATATATTTGTTCTATAATTTACATTATGTAAAATAGAATATGTTGAAGCCTCTTTTTCAAGCAAGAGTTGCTTCACATTACGTTTTCAAGGAAATTATATTTAGACCTAATATTCTATTAACCCTACTTCTTAGATTCCTCAGGTTTTAATTGATCTACAGTTCCGCGATAATGTATTGTTGTGCGTTGTGTACTTTGTACAGAAAGATCTGCAACCAGATTAGATCTTAAATTGAGTATAAAATCATAGCTTTCGGTTCCTTCAGTATCACGTGCCGAAAATGTGATAACATACATTCCTTTCTTAATTTCCTGTTCATAATCACGTATCAATCCGTTTACCGTTATTCCTGCATCTCGGGTACTATATGCGCCACCCATTCGGCGTTCGCCAAAATAAGGTAGTCTTGCGTGAATGCTATCGCCATCAATCTTTACAAAATTGGGATTACCTATTAAACTTACCTGAGCAGAATTGTTACCGGGTCCTAATATATTACTGTTTAAAACAGCGTTTACAGCTGCAGTATTCATAGGCATTGCATAGGTCGCTTCAATCTGATATTCTCTTGCTTCAAGCCACGTATTTAAATCTGCATTTGTAGTAGCATCAGTATTTTTTGAGCTTCCGCAGTTAACGAATAGAATACTCAAAACGATTAGATAAATTGTCTTCATAATTCTAGTAAATTAAATTCTAACAACTACTATTTTAGTTGACGTTATTTACAAAAGCCCGGTATTTTAATAAAGCTACAAAAAAGGCACCTCCTATTGCGTTACCTATTAAAGCCGTACTTTGCACACTTATATACTGCCCTATAGTAATTTCAGAACCGCTTATGTAGGCTGCAAAAACCTCAATATTGCCTATAATACTGTGGTGCAACCCAGTAAATGCCATGGTTGCGGTAATTAAAAAGATTATGATAATACGGCTTACCGTGTCTTTAGACGAAGTCACTAACCAGGATAATAATCCCATCATCCACCCAGCTAGAATCGCACTAACTAAAATGGTAGGAAGACCAAAACCAGCGACATGGGTTCCTATAGTTATTACCGTCTCAGCATCAAAAATACCTAGTTTGGGACCTATCCAAACTAAAACCAAGCCTATCAAAGTACCGCCAAGTAAGTTTCCAAAAATTACCAGACCCCACAAACGCAATAAACTTACTACGCTATGTTGTCTGTTTAATACGGGCAAGGTGAGTAACGAAGTTTGTTCTGTAAATAATATTGATTGGCCTAGAACCACTAAAATAAATCCCAATGGATATACCAGAGCAATTATTTTGAACAGACTTTCTTCCGGTAAACTGTCTGAAAAGAAATAGAATACGCTACATAACATCATGTAGCTAAAACCAATCTCAAGACCAGCCGTTAATGAGCTCATGATGATACTGCTGGTACTAAGACTGTATATTTTTTTACCCTCGCAGATTTGTTCTTTTAATATCTCACCGTGACTTTTTGCCTGTGATTCTTCAGAAACTTCAGACTTTTCTAGTTCCTTATCTATATTTTTCTGCTTTTCTTCTTCTTCCTCGCTCATACTCTAGTTGTTCCAAACTGCTACAGCTTCTTCGCGTAATAGTTGTTTTAAATTAAATTCTACATGTCTTTTACCAGTGTGCGAATTGTAAAAGAGTTCGCTGTAAATATATCCTGCCTCGTTAGCATCTGATGCAGATGCCCCATAGTAAACCATCTCAAGTTCTGCCCATCTCGTTGCTCCCAGGCACATTAAACAGGGTTCGCAGCTCGTGTACAAGATACAACCCTCAAGACTTTTGGTAGCTAATTTTTTGCAAGCTTCTTGAATCATTGCTAATTCTGCGTGTTGCGTACAATCAGTAGACTTCCCTACCTGGTTGTGGCCTTCTGCGATAATAGCACCATCTTTAACAATAACAGCTCCAAAGGCTCCTCCTCCATTGGTTTCTTTACCTTTTTGAGCCCAGGCAATGGCTTTCCGCATAAAATCTTCGTGAGTACTCGTTTCCATAGCTTTTAGAATTATTCTTGTAAACGTTTTTCTATTTATTAGACCAAAAAATGAGAACCCATTTAGAATACTTAAATTTCTATTGGAAAATAATCTTTTAGTTCTAAATATTCCCTTATCAAAATAGAATTTATATAGAAAGAAAAGAGACCACAATTATTTAACAGCAATTTAGAATCTCTAGATTATTAGGGCATGTAATCTATAGTATATTTGTGCCTTAGAAGATTAATGCGTAAAATTTAATAGGAAAAACATAAGCCAAAATTTCCTTTAGTTTCATTCAATTTAATATAATAGCTATGCTTATTTGGGGTTTATTTATCGTTTTTATATTAATATGCTTAGCATTAGATCTTGGTGTTTTTAATAAAGAAGACCACGTTATCAAAAGTAAGGAAGCCGGTATCTGGACCGCAGTTTGGTTTAGTATCGCAATGGCGTTTAGCGGAATAATATACTGGCTTTTTAGCGCAGAGCTTATTGAAAATCCTACTAATATTACTGCAAATACGGCAGTACTAAAATACATAACGGGTTATCTTATAGAATTGTCTTTAAGTATAGATAACGTCTTTGTGATTGCAGTGATCTTTTCATCTTTTGCTATCCCACCAAAGTTTCAACACCGTGTTTTATTCTGGGGAATTCTGGGAGCTATTGTTTTTAGAGCATTGATGATAGTTTTTGGTGTGGCTCTTATTAATAAGTTTGAATGGATTATTTATGTTTTTGGTGCTTTCTTATTATTTACAGCATTCAAAATGCTTAAATCTGATGACGATTACGATCCGCAGGGTTCTACCGTGTATAAAGCCGTTAAAAAATTATTTCCCGTTACCACAACCATTGAAGGTCACGCCTTTTTTCTGGTTGAACAAGGAAAACGCGCTGCCACTCCCCTTTTTCTTGCCTTGATTGTTATTGAGCTTACCGATATTCTTTTTGCCTTAGATAGCATCCCTGCAATTCTTGCGATTACCGCAGATCCATTTATAGTATTTACCTCTAATATATTAGCGATTTTAGGTTTGCGTTCTATGTATTTTCTAATTTCGAGAATGCTTCAGAAATTCCGTTATATTAATTATAGTCTGGTAGTGATTCTTGCGTTTGTAGGTCTTAAGATGATTTTTTCGCATATGATAGAAGTGCCCGAATGGATGTCACTAGCGGTTATTGTACTTTCTCTTGCCGGCGGAATTTTAGCTTCTATTTATATCGCTGGCCCAAATACTCCTGAAGACGAAGCTTAAATTCTAAATAGATACTTTAAAATTAAGTTTATTTAACGCTTAGTTGTCAAAGAAAGCCTAAAGTATGTGGTATGCTGTTAGGCTTTGCGTAATTTTAGGAAACTAATAAAAAATACAGATTATGAATTATAACTTTGAGTATAACGATGTAGCTGCTAGTGCGGCATTAGAAGAATTTACAAAAGAGCAATTAGATAAATTAGTGCATAAATATGATTTTATCGTACGTGCCGATATTTTCTTTAAAACTGAAAATACATCTAGTGACGATACCGGTAAAATTGCAGGAATCCGTTTAAGTGCACCGGGACCTCGTCTGTATGCAGATCACAGTTCAAAGAGTTTTCACGAGTCTGTCAAAGAAGCAATTCGCGAATTAAATATTCAACTTGCTAAGCGTAAGGATAAAATGAAATCTCATTAATTAGATAACTTATGAAATCTATAGCCAGAAATGAAAATCAGATAACATTGATCTATAGCAGTACGAGCCGTATAGGTGAGCGTACTTATGGTCATATTTCTGCAGTAAAAGATAAAGAATTACAAACCGTAGATATTGCTAAAAACCCTTTAACAGGTACGCAGTGGGCAGAGCTTGCTGAAGAACTTAATAAACCTATGCGGGAGTTGTTAAGTTTTGAAGATGTTAGCGATGATGACGAAATAAAAAATGGCGATTTTGATGAGAATGACTATGTAAACATCCTCAAAAATAGACCCGAGTTATTTGCACATCCTGTAATTATACATCAGGATACGGTTAAACAAATAAATAATCCTACACAGGCTCAGGAGTTTCTAGGCGTAGATAGTGCCGGTCTTGATAAAAAGATGATGCATGAAGAGCCAACTATTAGCAGTACAACCAAGAGTGAACGTTTTATAGATAAGCCAGATAATGGCGATCATAATTAAACGCAAATGTTTTTAACTAAAAAAAGCGGATCATTTTAAAATGATCCGCTTTTTTAGTTTTATAAGTTTAAAAGTTTACTCTATTTTATTTTCAAAATTACCATTAAAAGCAAATTGATCCACTGTATTACGCTCGCGTTTTTCTTTGCGCTCGTCATCTCTTAAATCTTCTGGTAAAGTATCTAAGTCACCACCGTAACGTCCTAATGCGACTGCTGTGGCAATACCATACTCATTAGTAAAATTAAATTCGCTATGCGCTTTTTCTGGCTCTAAACCAGCCATTTGATGGGCTGCAATACCCTTATGATTAGCCTGTATAACGACATTTCCCATAAAAAGACCTAAATCGTGCATGGCATGTGTGTACTCGTCACCATCTTTAGTGGTTTTCTTGTAAGCTGTAATTAAAAGTGCCTGAGCATTTTTTGCCCAACTCTGATTAAATTCAACCAGACAGGATAAAATACGATCATACACAGCATCCCCTTTTATACCGTAAATAATTCTCCAGGGTTGTTGATTGTACGAGCTGGATGCCCAGCGACCGGCTTCTAGTAGTTGTTTAACTTCAGAAACAGAAAGTGGCACATCATCAAACGCACGCGGACTCCAGCGTGTTTTAATCTCGTCCATAATTTCAAAATCTGTAGGTGTAATTTTCTTAATCTCTTCCATAATTTAATTTTTGAAAGAAAGTTAAAAGTTATAATTAAAACAGAAGCATTTTTAACGCTTGTTAACGCAATTAAATCGCTTTTACTTCGCTGCTAACTTTTGTTCGATAAGTGTTATAGAAGCTTTTACCGTTTCCATTTTATCAAGTTCGTCATCTTCAATTGTAATATCAAATGCATCTTCTACATCCAGTACAATGTCAACCAGATGTGTAGAGTTTATATTGAGGTCGCTTACCAGATGACTGTCTTCAGAAATGCTTGAAGCTTCAACATCCTCAGGTAAATAAGGCTTAATAATTTGAGTTAGTTTTTCGTAAATTTCTTGATTCATATAGGTTGTTTTTTCCGCTTAAGCGAAATTATATTTTTTTAAAAATAAGACAACAGTTCACATCCCCAAAGCCGAAACTCGCTTTTGCCAAAATATTAAACTCAAGATTTATTCGGGTTTTTGGAATGCGGGTTTCAGAAATTGTTTTAAGAATTTCTGGGTTAACCTGTTGCAGATTTATATTCGGAAACAAAAACTGATGCTTCAACTCCAGAACCGAAGCAACGCATTCTATACTTCCGGAAGCTGCCAGACAATGGCCCGTCATTCCTTTTAAAGAGTTTATATAAGGAAAATCTGCCCCGCTACGATCTAAAGCTTCGCTCCAGTTTCTAATTTCTAAATCATCTTTTGACGTAGCCGTCAAGTGACCATTAATTACATCAACCTGGTCGCCGGTAATATCAGCATCTTTTAAAGCTTCAGAAATACAGCGTTTAACTGCAATAGGATTGGGTGCTGTCATAGAACCTTCCTGACGCTGACCGCCGCTGTTACTGTTTCCTCCCAGAATCTCTGCATAAATTTTTGCTCCGCGTTTTTGTGCACTTTCTAAGGTTTCCAGAACTAGCGCTCCTGCCCCACTGCCAGGCACAAAACCACTGGCGTCTGCAGCCATAGGTCGTGATGCCTGTGCAGGATTAGCATTGTATTTAGAAGGTAAAATACGTAACGCATCAAAACCACACCACACATAAGGACCGCCATCACTGGTACTTCCTGCAAGCATACGAGTTGCTTTTCCACTTTTTATGCGTTCGTATGCTAATAGAATCGCTTCGGTGCCTGTTGAACAGGCAGACGAATTTGATGTTACCAAATTTCCAAGGCCAAGCATACCTCCTAAATAAGCACTTACGCCACTACTCATGGTTTGCTGAACGCTTGTACTACCCAGTCTACGGGTATTGCCTTCATCAACTTTATAAATACTTTCTCTGTATTTATCTACTCCCAGTGTGCCTACTCCAAAGATGGTTCCGCTATCAAAATCACAGTGTTCTTCATCTATTTTAAGACCGGCATCGTGCCAGGCTTCCATACCGGCAGCAACACCATATAAAATACCTGCTGCGTTAAAATTACGCAGTTGCAACGGTGTGAAGTATTTAGATTTTACAGCCTCAGAAATGAGAGGCATCCCTCCTATTTGACAAGAAAAATTGAGCTTTTCTAATTCGCTGTAAAACCGAATTCCGCTTTTACCATGCTCTATAGCTTCTTTAAAAGCCGGGACACCTACGCCGTTAGGAGCGCAAACGCCTAAACCGGTAACTACTACTCTGGGAGTCTGCATTAATTTGATTTTAAAATTCCTGAAAATACACCGCTACATACAACATCACCGGCTGCATTAAGCATCTTAACCTTTGCCTTTAGTTTATGAAACCTAAAATACTCCAGTTCAGACTCTACCGTAACTTTGTCATTAGGAAAAACAGGTTTAAAAAATTGGGCGTTATTCTCGGTCATTGCCACCGTAGCGTTATTGTTAAGATCAATATTTTGATCTCTTAGTTTATAAATGCCGAGGCTTACTAAGCCTATTTGCATCATACATTCTAAAAGAATAACGCCCGGTGTAACGGGATAATTTGGGAAATGACCTTTATAAAAATCAGAATCTTCTGGAAATGTATAGATACCTTTTATGTGATTATCTGAAACTTCAGTTATCGCATCTACAAATAAAAAAGGTTTTGAGTACGGTAGTTTTTCTACGAGTTCTTGGTATGTCACGATTTTAATTGTTTGTGCATTGATAGCTTCCTATGGGTGAACCATCAGGAATTTTAGGGGCTGAAACCGGCTTAAATTCTTCAGGATATTTTATAAAGCGTGTAATTTCCTGACTCATATAGCGCTCGTTCGCATCGCCAGCATCTGCCATTTTTAAGGCTAAATCTGCTAAAATGGCCATAGTTTCTGCCTTTACCTGCGGTATTGCATTTGTATTCACGGCAAGTTGTTTTAAATGCTCAAGCACTCGGTAATTGATTGTTTGTTGTACTTCGGAAAGATAGGAATCTCGTTGTACGTTTTTAAAGGTAGCTTTCACTAAATCTTCTAAAATATCCTGATAAGAAGCTTGCTTAGAATCCCAGGCGTGTTGAGCTACGATTCGGTTTGCACGTTCTGCATTCAATAAAAAATCTAAGGTCATATCTGCAGCGGTTTCGGGAGCGCCAAGCGGATCAAAGGTTATCCCGGTATTGCCTTTAAAACTTTCTCGATCTCTACCAAAACCATATGCTCTGGGCGGAAATAAATCTAGTTTGTCTTTAGGTATTGCAAGATTTTTAGCATCTAAGGTTATAAGAACAGTTTCTAACGCAGCTTCCTGTTCTTCTTTTGACACAAGTTTTAGTACTTCTTGCTTGGCATCACCCTTTACAGCATAGTTATAACGCAAACCGCCAATGCTTTTAATTGCCGCTTCAGTCTGATATCTATGATAAAAATACAGAGGTACAAACACATCTTCTAAAACAGATAAGGGTTCTCCGGTACGTATATTATCAATTCCGAAGTTTTCAATCGCTTTTTTCCGAAGTGCTAATACCTCACGTAATTCTGTGGAAGCATTAGCACCATTATCCCATAAATGCGCATCAGGATGTGAGCCGGTTGCAGATCTTGAGTCACTATCTGTAATGAATCGTAAGCCATCACGTTCTGCATTTTCTAATAGCGAATTTAAATACCACGATTCTGTCATTCCTTTAGAAATATCACTATAGCTATATGCCACAGTTACTTTATCCCAACGGCCAATGCCTGTTGCATATGCATCGCTAAAATCTATTTTATCTCCATTTAAACGTATTGTAGGATGCGGATAATCCATCACTGAAGATCTATGGGTTACACTGGCGGCAAAATTATGCGCAAAGCCCAGCGTATGTCCTACCTCGTGCGCAGCAAGTTGTCTAATTCTGGCAATTGCCATTTCTAGCATAGGTTCATAATTCGCATCAGAATCTGCAAAGGGTTTATTCATAAGAGCCTGAGCAATCATAAAATCCTGTCTAATACGTAAGCTTCCCAGACTTACGTGACCTTTTAAGATTTCACCGGTACGCGGATCAACTACACTGGCGCCGTAGCTCCATCCTCGGGTACTGCGATGTACCCATTGAATTACATTGTATCTTAAATCTTGAGGATCTGCATCTTCGGGAAGCATTTTTACTTGAAATGCATTTTTATACCCAATACTTGCAAAAGCCTGATCCCACCAAGAAGCTCCTTCTAATAAAGCAGACCTAACCGGCTCTGGAGTACCGGGGTCCAGGTAATAAATAATAGGTTCTACAGGTTCGCTAATCTCCAATTCAGGATTTTTCTTTTGGAGGCGATGTCTTATGATAAGTTTCTTATCTATAGACTCTTGCACCGGAGATGCATAATCTTTAAACGAAATGTGAATCGCTCCCGATCGCGGATCGAATTTGCGGGTTTGATAACCAGCTTCGGGCAAGGCTACAAACGAATGATGCTGAATAACTGATATTGATGAAGCATCAGGTGCAACAGATCGCAGGTTTCTTCCCTGAGGTTCTCCTTTAAAAGTAAGCAAGGCTTCAAATTCATTATTTTTAGGAAATGCCTTAGTATTTCTCATCGCAAGAGCGCTACGCTCATTATCATATTTATAGGTGCCCTCGTTATTTGATTTTAAACGTTGTGCTACGCCGTGTGCATCTTCCATTAAAAAGGGTGTTAAATCTATTATATAGGTGTCACCTTTGGTTTCTTTAATTTCAAAACCAAACAGAACCGATTTAGCAAAGGCTTCTTCTACAGATTCCCGCTCTGCCACATTAGCTGTAATCGCTCTGTAATCCTGATTGGGCTGAATTAATAATAATTTATTACCTGCTTTAATAAATTTTACGATCGCTGTACCTCCCAGTTGACCCCGGTCTAAACCAATATCATTAGATCCTAAACCGCTTTTAAGTGCGTGAACATAGATAAATTCTTCCCCTACATTGCTTACTTCCAAATAGATATTATCTGATTTCTCATCGTTATGAAATGTGAATAAGCCCTTTTGAGTTTGTACGTTTTTTAGTTTTTCTAAGAACTGCGCATGAGACACCGAAACAAAGACCAGGAGTGCGAGAGTAATTATATTTTTCATAAAAAGTATTGAACTCTAAAATTAGCCAAATAAATCAAAAACAAGTCTGTATCGGTATAATAAAGCCTATTGAAAGATTCCTAAAAATTTAATTAAAAACTGTTTTTATATGAATTAAAACCGGAATAATTAAGATTTAATTATAAGCGATTTACTATATAATTGCTATTTTAACATCAAAGAAATCAACCTATGTCAGAAACCCAACAATCTATTTTTGCTTCTTATGAAAAAGATACCAAATTTTACGATGAGATATTTGATGAAAAAGGCAATGTAAAAAAGGTATATCAAACCTTGTTTGATTTATACAGTGGCCATTCTAGTCAGGACTTCGCAAAATTAAATGAAAAAGCAAAAGCCTCTTTTTTTAATCAAGGAATTACCTTTCAGGTATATAATGATAAAGAAGCCAAGGAAAAAATATTTCCTTTTGATTTGTTTCCTCGTATTATAGACCAAAAAGAGTGGGATGTCATAGAACGTGGTGTTTTACAGCGCAGCAAAGCGTTAAATCATTTCATTTGGGATATTTACCACGATAAAAAAATAATTAAACAGGGTATTGTACCCTTAGATCTTATAAGTTCGTCTGCAAACTATCTGCATCAAATGATAGGTGTAGATCCTCCGGGCGGAATTTACAATCACGTATCGGGAACCGATTTAATCAAACATTCTGATGGTAAGTATTATGTTCTTGAAGATAACATTCGCTGCCCCTCAGGGGTAAGTTACGTTATATGTAATCGTACAGCTCTAAAGCGTGCACTCTTTGGTGTATTTAATCATTACAATGCACACACTGTTACAGATTATGCTCAGAATTTGTTAGAAATGATGGAGTCTGTTAAACCCCGTGGTGTAGATGAGCCTAATTGTGTAGTAATCACTCCGGGAGTTTATAATTCTGCTTATTACGAGCATTCGTATTTGGCAAAAGCTATGGGTGTAGAACTTGTAGAAGGTCGTGATCTATTTGTAGAAAATGATTTTGTGTATATGCAAACCATTCGCGGCCCACAACGAGTAGATGTAATTTACCGTCGCGTAGATGATCAATTTTTAGATCCTCTGGAGTTTAACCCTAAATCTATGTTGGGCGTTCCGGGTTTATTTTCGGCTTATAAAAATGGCAATGTATGTTTAGTAAATGCTCCGGGAACCGGCGTTGCAGATGATAAGGCTGTTTATACCTATATGCCTGAAATTATCAAGTACTATTTAGGCGAAGAACCTATATTGAATAATGTACATACATATCATTGCAGCAGACCCGATGAGATGAAATATGTTTTAGAAAACATAGACAAGCTAGTTATTAAACCAGTTGATGAAGCCGGCGGTTATGGTATATCTATAGGAAATACACTTACTAAAGAGGAGATCGAAAAGGTAAAGAAAACCATAATTGCTGCACCAAGAAAATACATAGCCCAACCTATTATGAGTCTTTCGGTGCACGCTACCTATATTGAAGATAGCCAGTCGTTTGAATCCAGACATGTAGATTTAAGAACTTATTGTTTGCTGGGAGCCAATAAAGATTTTGTTCTCAAAGGCGGTCTTACGCGTGTAGCTCTGAAAAAAGGAAATCTAATTGTGAACTCCTCACAGGGAGGCGGTTCTAAAGATACCTGGGTTTTAAAAGGTTAGAATACCCACACACCTATACGCCAACTAATCATAATTAAGAAAAAACCAAACTTATGCTTGCACGAGTAGCAAATAACTTATTCTGGATGGGACGATATATTGAGCGTGCCGAACACCTTGCACGATACCTCAATGTTAATTACTTCTCTTCTTTAGACGCACCTAATGAAAAGTCTCAATCTCGTGAACTCGTACTTCATTCGTTGTTGTTTATGGCAAATGGTCCTGTTCCCGATGGCTATGAACTTACCGAACAGAATGTATTTTATGATATGGGCCTCAATAAAGATGCTCCCTACTCTATTCTTAACTGTGTTAAGTTTGCACGTGAAAATGCCAATGGAGCCCGGGATTTGATCTCTACAGAGCTCTATGAATCTCTGAATAAATTTTATCACTTCGTTTTAAACTACAATGCAGACTTTTTTGTAAAAAAGGGTTTGTATGATTTTTCAACTCAGGTAGCAGAATCTACAGCAGTTATACGTGGTAAAATAAGAGGAACCTTGCTACACGATGAAGTGTATGCGATAATTATGCTTGGTGTTAATATCGAGCGTGCAACGCAGGTTGTACGTATTATACAATCAAAATATTATGATGCTTTAAAATCACAAGGAAGTTATGGCGACAAGTTTAGTAAAAGTTATGAATGGGTAACGCTTCTAAAATGTATTGAATCGTATGATATGATGCGTAGATATTATAAAAAGACACCTACCAGCATAAGTACATTAGAGTTTTTAATACTTAATCGCGATTGTCCACGTTCTGTAATGAATAGTCTCGTACAGGTTAATAATCATATTAGTTTATTAAATCAAGAGAAACACCCTAAAAGTGATTCTGCTGCATTTTTAATTGGCAAAACACATGGTGAATACTGTTATAAGACTGTAGATAAGATTGAAGAAAACGTAGAATTGTTTATTGAAGAAATACAGGATACACTTATAGAAATTGCAAAAAAGATTGAAAACGAGTACTTTAAATATTAAATAAATATTTTTCTAAGTTTTAAATAGCTAATTTTACCCGTTACTAAAACCCCAGACATTTTGGATTATATAATTAAATATAGAGCTGAAAATAAGTATGAAGCTCAGGTAAATGAGGCCCTTTGGCAATTTCTTATTAAACCGGAAGAATCTGAAGAACAAAGCATTCGCATTGCAGAATTTAAAAATTCTCTGGGAGCGGCATTAGAAGAAACTACAAATACTTACGGTTTTGAAATTGTACGTATACATCCTAAAAAACCCTTTTCAGAAATTACTTTTGAGGCAAACTATATCGTAAGTAAAACTGTTGTCAATCCATTTTCTGCATTAGATAGTTTTGTAAATCAGGAGCATTATACAACTATAGAAAATCTGGATTTTAAAATTAAACATGAACGTTTTTTAGGTTCAACAGACTTAACATTACTTTCCGCAGGAAATCTGCCATTTAAATTTTCAAAAGAGCAATCAATTTTTGACAATCTTCAAAATTTAAATAACTACATATTTACCAATTTTACATTCAAACAAAAAGTTACATCTGTTACGACAACATTAAATGAATTTTTGCAACGTTCAGAAGGTGTTTGTCAGGATTTTACACATTTATTTATTGCTATTGCTCGTGCTAATAATATTCCTGCACGATATACTTCGGGGTATTTACATCAGGGTAATGGCTACATAGGAGATTCTCAAATGCACGCCTGGGCAGAATGCTACATTCCTGAAAAAGGCTGGCTTGGTTTTGACCCTACTAATGATTTAATTGCTTTAGAAAATCATATTAAAGTTGCTCACGGGAAAGATTATAATGACTGTGCTCCTATTAAAGGAATTATTTTTAGCAGTTCTGCTAAAAATGAAACCGTTTATACTGTAGAAGTTATTTCACATAATGAAAGTGAACCAGATGTCATCCCACAGTCACAAGATATTGATCCCCTACCTTTTACTCAGCAAAAGGATATGCAATTGCAGTGGCAGCAACAACAGCAACAGCAGCAGCAACAACAAAAACAGCAGCAAATACAGAAGCCTTACTAGTTACAGGTCATTTTATTTTGACAATAAAATAGTAACTTTCCCACAAACAGGTTAATCATGGTAACTAGCGATCAGATCAAATATCTTGTGCAGCGCACTGATGCGCTAAAATTACATTTAGGTATAGATCAGAAACGAATAGAAATACAAAACGAAGAAGAAAAAACATTTGACCCTAATTTCTGGAACGATCCTAAAGAAGCCGAACTCCTTATGCGCGCGTTACGCGAAAAGAAAAAATGGGTAGAAGATTTTGAAAAGTCATTATCCTTAATAGAAGATTTAGGTGTTTTACTGGAATTCTACAAAGAAGGCGACGCAACAGAGACTGAAGTAGTAAAGCAATACGATACGGTAGTTAAACTTATAGAGGGTATGGAGTTTAAGAACATGCTTTCTGAAGAAGGTGATGATCTAAGTGCCGTTCTACAAATTACTGCAGGTGCCGGTGGTACCGAAAGTTGTGACTGGGCAGCAATGCTTATGCGTATGTATCTTATGTGGAGTGAGAAAAATGGATTCAAAATTAAAGAACTCAATTATCAGGAAGGTGATGTTGCCGGTGTAAAGACCGTAACACTTGAAATTGATGGACCATTTGCTTTTGGATGGTTAAAAGGAGATAATGGTGTACACAGACTGGTACGTATATCTCCGTTTGACAGTAATGGCAAACGCCACACCTCCTTTGCTTCGGTATATATTTATCCTTTAGTAGATGATACAATACAGATTGAGATAAATCCTGCCGATATTAGTTGGGACTTTGCAAGATCTTCTGGTGCCGGTGGTCAAAATGTGAACAAAGTAGAAACTAAAGCTATACTTACCCACCACCCTACCGGAATTATCATTCACAACAGTGAGACTCGTTCTCAGTTAGAAAACCGCGAGAAAGCGATGCAAATGCTTAAATCACAGTTGTATGAGATAGAACTGAAGAAAAGACAAGCGGCTCGTGATGAGATAGAATCTGAAAAGAAAAGTATTGAGTGGGGTTCACAAATACGCAACTATGTTTTACACCCGTATAAACTTGTAAAAGATGTACGTACAGGCGCAGAAACCGGAAATACAGATGCCGTATTAGATGGTGACATTGATCTATTTTTAAAAGCGTTCTTAATGATGAGCGGTCAAAAAGAAACCAGTAACGAATTATAATATGTTAAAAATATACCACAATCCGCGTTGTTCAAAAAGCAGACAGGGTCTTGCCTTACTAGAAGAATCAGGAAAAGAATTTGATGTTGTAAAATATTTAGAAGACACACCTTCTTATATAGAACTTGCTGCAGTCATAGGCAAATTAGGTATACAACCCATTGAACTCATAAGAAAGGGTGAAGCCGTGTGGAAAGAAAAGTTTAAAGGGAAAGAATATTCTGAAAAAGAATTAATTCAAATTATGGTAGAAAACCCAAAGCTAATTGAACGTCCTATTGTTATACTTGACAATGAAGCTGTTGTAGGCAGACCCCTAGAAAACATTAAGAACTTGTTAAGATAAAACGTTTTTCTTTTAACAGAAGTTTAACCACTATCACTTTAAACCTATTGCGTCATCATAGTCTAATTTGCGAAACCAAAAATTGATTATGAAAAATACGCTTACGCTATGCATGCTGTTGCTTTTTACAGCATTCACATTTGCACAATCCTCTTCTTCTAAATTTACCATTTCGGGTACAGTAGTAGATAAAGATGCCGGTATACCTCTCGAGTATGCTACTGTTACTGTAACAGATGCTAATAATTCAACAGATGTTGAAGGAGGAATCACAGATACATCTGGTTCTTTTAAAATTGAAGTTGCTCCCGGAAAGTACACGATTAAAATTGAGTACATTTCCTTTCAACCTTTAATTTTAAACAAAACCATTACCGAAAATCTTAATCTAGGTACAATTCAGTTAGAATTTGCAGCTTCAAATCTTGATGAAGTAACTGTAATTGCAGAAACGACTACTGTAGATATTCGGTTAGATAAAAAAATCTACAACATAGGTAAAGACTTAACCACCGCAGGTGGTACAGTAAGTGACGCCTTAAATAATGTACCTTCGGTTACTGTAGATGTTGAAGGTGGCATAAGTCTGAGAGGAAATGAGAATGTACGTATTCTTATTAACGGTAAACCTTCGGCAATAGCAGGTTTTGGAAACACAGATGTTCTACGTCAGCTTCCGGCAGATGCTATTGAACGTGTTGAAGTTATTACATCTCCTTCCGCAAGATATGATGCAGAAGGTACGGCGGGTATATTAAACATCATTCTACGTAAAGAAAAAACGTTAGGATTTAATGGTTCAGTAAATACAAGCATTGGAAACCCTGATTTAGCAAGTGTTTCTGCTAACTTAAATTTACGTACCGAAAAATATAATATTTTTAATACTACAGGTTATCGATATTCAAGCTCTCCTGGTAATGGTTTTTTTGATACTAACTATTTATCTTCTGCAGACATAAACCCTACTTATGATCGCATAATTGAAGACCGTGATATACAGCGTTTAAACAGAGGTTTTAATACCAATCTGGGCATTGAATATTATCTTAATGATAAATCCTCTTTAACTGCTTCTGTATTTTATAGAAATGGTAATGATGTAGATGAGACGACAAACCTTACTCAAAGTTTTAGAGACGCTGCAAAAGTGCTTGAGACGACACGTGTAGAAAATCAAAAAGAAAAAGATAACAGCTACCAATTTTCATTAAACTATATCAATAAATTTAATGATGAAGGTCATCAACTAACAGCAGATTTTCAATATGAAAATTCTAAAGAAAAACAGAATACCAGGATTAATGAAGATATTACTTTAGATACTGAAAATACAACGCCCATCATAGGTGAACGATTATTTACTGATGAGCAGCAAAAAGAATATTTAGTACAGGCTGATTATGTTTTACCCTTCGCTGAAGAATGGCAATTTGAAGCAGGATATCGCGGAAGTTTTCAAAATGAAATCACAGATTTTGCTGTAAATCAAGAACAAATTGCAAACACAAATAATTTTGTGCGCAATGACACCCTAAGTAATATATTTGATTACACAGAGAATGTAAATGCTGTCTATACCCAATTAGGTAGTAAATTTGGGAAAGTATCAGTATTGGCCGGTTTGCGCTTAGAAAACACACAGTTAAAAGGTAAAATAGGTTCTTCTTTAAATGAAGAACAACTACAGGGTATTTTTGGTTTCCCAATTGATACAGACTTTGACAATAATTATTTAGGTCTATTCCCTACCCTAAATGTTACTTTAGAAATTGCAGAGCGCGAGAATATCACTTTAGGATATAACCGTCGTATCAATCGCCCTCGTGGTTGGTTTTTAAATCCATTCCCAGATAGAAGTAGTAGAAATAACGTATTTCAGGGAAATCCTAATTTACAACCTGCATTCTCTAACGCCTATGATGTAGGATATTTAAAACGTTGGGATAAAGTGACATTAACTTCTTCTATTTACTACCAAAAAGAAAAAGCTTCATTTGAGCGCGTAGATGAGATTATTGAATTACAAGGTCAGGGAACTAATACAAATGGCAATACGGTAATACGTACTATTCCTATTAATCTATCAAGTAACGAGCGTATAGGTGCCGAATTAGGCCTGTTGTACAATCCTGCTAAATGGTTGCGATTAAATGGTAGCTTCAACTTTTTCCAGTTTAATACGGAAGGGTTTTTTAACGAAGTTGATTACAGCGCTAAAAACACAAGCTATTTTGCGCGTTTCAGTTCAAAAGTATCATTGCCTTTCAAAATCGATTGGCAAACCAATGCTAATTACAGAGGTGCTTCTCAAAACGCACAATCTGATACCGATGGTATTCTATCTGTAGATTTAGCATTTAGCAAAGATGTTTTTGGTGATAACGGTACGGTATCTATGAACGTAAGCGACTTGTTTAACGGCAGAAAACGTAATCAATTTACAACTAACGACTTCTTCACCAGAGATAGTGAATTTCAATGGAGACAGCGTCAAATAAACTTATCGTTTGTTTACCGTTTTAATCAACGTAAAAATGAAAAACCTTCTCGCCCACAAAATACTGGTGACGATGAAGGTGATTTTCAAGGATAATTTAAGACAATACCTTTCATTCCTATTTACTAAAAGCCATCTTTTTCAAGATGGCTTTTTTAATGGAGATTTTAGGTAAAAATTATAAAACTTTAAAAAAGGAATTTTGATTTACAATGAAATTAAAAAAAAAGGAGTCTTTGAACACGGCTCGTATTTTTTTTGTAAAATTAAATATGAGAAGTTATCCATATATTTTAGTTCTGCTTTTTTGCAATTTAGTATTTAGTCAAAAGAAGATAGAACAATCTGAAAATCAGATAACAGTTAATTATGAAAAACAATTATCTGATAAACTAATTCGATTTGATTTAAAAGATTTGCGAAAAACGACTGATTCTTTCAATATTAGGATTTGGAGAAATCATCAAGTTTACACGCTAAACTATGCTGACACGGCTTCTTCCAGTTATAAAATAGTTACACAAGGAAATGATGCAGCAATTGGAACCACAATTTTTTCTTCAGACTTATCAAAAGAGATTTATGATAAAATTCTTGAAAAAGATTTGAATCAAATAACCGGCGATTCCTATCGGGGCATTGATGGAAGTTTTGTTTATGTAGAATTAGCTACTCCCACAACTTATAGAATGGTAAGTTACTGGTCTCCATATTATCGTAATTGTGAGAAGTGTTATACGCTCAATACATTACTTGAAATGATCAACAAAACAATTGATGCTAAGAAACTAAGAAATGAGTATTTAAACTCTTTGAAACCGGGAGCTTATGGCTGGGGAATGTCTGGTATACAAATTGACCGATTTCTTGGTTCAGAAATTAAAAAAACTGATTTTTATACAAATGCTGAGGAAGAGATAAGAAAAGAATTTTCTATAACTGAAGCTACTAATCATTGGGAATATCCTGGAGTTGTTATTAATGGTAAACCAGCAAAGATTAAAGATTTAAATTTATATACAAATGCAGAGGTTGAAAAATTTCAGCTATTAAAAAAAGAGGATGCTCTTAACGTATTATACGGTACTTTAGGAACTCATGGGTTGATTTTTTTAAAGACCAAATAGTTACTTTAATATTATTTCAAATAAAAAAGCCCTGATTAATTAAAATCAGGGCTTTTAGTATGATAAAGGTGTAAGTTTAATTCACACGTTCTGCTTTTTTCTTTTCACGTATTTCTTTCATACGCTCTACGAAAGCTCCACCTATCCAGTATGGAAGAATAGAAACTAAAAATATCATTAACCAGAAACCTATAGTTAAAATGGTTAAAAACGCTAAGAAGCCTAAGTATTGATCAAATTCGAACATAATATGGTTTTTGTCTTGTTGCAAATTTAGCGATTATCTTACATAATATGCAACTCAAATTTGATTTTATAAAGAGATTTATAACTAACCTAAACTGCGGTATTTAACGACAAACCATTATTTTTGTAAGACTACTAAAATAACCTTATGGAATTCAGAATAGAGAAAGATACGCTGGGCGAAGTTAAAGTACCAGCAGAAAAAATCTGGGGCGCACAAACTGAGCGTTCTCGCAATAATTTTAAAATAGGAAATCCGGCGTCGATGCCTATTGAAATCATTTACGGCTTTGCTTATCTAAAAAAAGCAGCTGCTTATACTAATGCAGAATTAGGAGTTTTATCTGAAGAAAAAAGAGACCTTATTGCTCAAGTTTGCGATGAGATTCTTGAAGGTAAGCACGATGACCAATTTCCGCTGGTAATCTGGCAAACGGGTTCTGGGACTCAAAGTAATATGAATGTGAATGAGGTTATCGCTAACCGTGCTCATATACTTGCCGGTAAGACTTTAGGAGATGGTGAGAAAACTCTTCAGGCAAATGATGATGTAAATAAATCTCAGTCTTCAAACGATACCTTCCCAACAGGAATGCATATTGCCGCCTATAAAAAAGTGATGGAAGTCACCCTTCCGGGTGTTATTAAACTTAGAAATACGCTTAAGCTAAAGTCAGATGATTTCCGCGAAGTGGTTAAAATAGGTCGTACACATTTAATGGATGCTACTCCCCTAACTCTGGGTCAGGAATTTTCGGGATATGTATCTCAATTAGATCACGGTATAAAAGCTCTTGAACATACACTAGATCACCTTTCTGAGTTGGCTCTGGGTGGTACCGCAGTAGGTACGGGATTAAACACTCCTAAAGGGTATGACAAACTAGTAGCAGACTATATTGCTAAATTTACTGAACAGCCCTTTAAAACGGCAGACAATAAGTTTGAGGCTCTTGCAGCACACGATGCAATTGTAGAATCTCATGGTGCGCTTAAGCAACTTGCGGTGTCTTTAAATAAAATTGCAAATGATATAAGAATGCTTGCCAGTGGTCCACGCTCAGGAATTGGTGAAATCAAGATTCCTGCAAATGAACCAGGTTCTTCAATTATGCCGGGTAAGGTAAACCCTACCCAATGTGAAGCTATGACAATGGTTTGCGCTCAGGTAATAGGAAATGATATGGCAATCGCTGTAGGTGGTATGCAAGGTCAATATGAGTTAAATGTTTTTAAACCTGTAATGGCTGCAAACTTTTTACACAGTGCTCAACTTATAGGGGATGCATGTATTTCTTTTGAAGAACATTGCGCTGCAGGTATTGAACCAAATCACGCTCGCATTAAAACGATGCTTGATAACTCATTAATGCTTGTAACCGCTTTAAACACTAAAATTGGCTATTATAAAGCTGCGGAAATTGCAAATACAGCACACGATAATGGCACTACGCTTAAAGAAGAAGCCGTAAATCTAGGTTATGTTACTGCCGAAGAATTTGATGAATGGGTTAAACCTGAAGATATGGTAGGAGAACTTTAAATAAGTTAGCAAACATATTAATAGAAAAAAGGGAGAAAGCTTACGCGATCTCCCTTTTTTTATATCTCAAAATTCAATTTTATAGTATCAACAACTACAATTTTACTTTTTATAAAATTTCTTGTATTTAGGATAAGCGATCAATGCAAATACAATCACACCACCCATAATACCAAGTGCTCTATTTAAATTTAAAATATTCTCTCCACTCGCATAACTGTGCAATCCTGAAAGCCAGAAATTAACCCCAAAATAGGTCATCATAATGCTACCATATGCTAAAATAGACATTAGATTAAAAAACCATCTACCACGTAAACCAGGTACTAAGCGCATATGTATAACAAATGCATAAACCATTATACTTATAAGCGCCCAGGTTTCTTTAGGATCCCATCCCCAGTAGCGACCCCAACTCTCATTAGCCCATTGTCCACCTAAGAAGTTTCCTATTGTTAACATAACAAGACCTACGGTCAATGCCATCTCATTAATGATGGTGAGCTCTTTAATGTTGAGTTCCATTTTTAATTTATTCTTACTGTTTGTAAGTAGCATAAGTAATAATGAAACCAGCCCTAAAATCATCCCTAAAGTAAATGGCCCATAACTCGCAACAATTACTGCTACGTGTATCATTAGCCAATAACTATCTAAAACAGGTTGTAGATTTGCAATTTCCGGATTTAACCAGTTCATACTAGCTCCCCATAATATGAAACCGGCTACAAAAGCTGTACTGGCGATAGTAAGCGAACTTTTTCGGCCGAAGGCCAAACCAAAAAACATAGTTGCCCAACCTACATATAAAATTGACTCATACGCATCACTCCACGGTGCGTGACCAGAGATATACCAACGCCAGATTAAACCGAGCGTGTGCAATGCAAAAAGTATAGTAACTGCTCCACCACCGGCATAAACCATCCATTTAACAAAACGGGTTTCTTTAAATATGCGTATGATTACAAACACGAACATAAATACGCTGGCAAGTAAATACATCCAATACAGCTTTGTAAAAATATCGTGCTTGTTGTAGTAAACTTCAGCATCTATTTTATCCTGAGAAGGCATAATCTCACCACCATGTTTTTCTTGAAAACTACGAATGCTTTTTAAAAACGTATCTGCTTTAGAAAAATCGCCCGTGTCTTTCCCTTCACGCAAAGCGGAAAAATAAAGAGGAAGAATTTGCTTCGTGTATAAAGAATCCATCCCTTTATAACCTGCTTCATTCAGCTCAGGATAGGAAACCCATTTATTGTTCTCGTCATCTATTAACGGAAAAATCTTTAAAATCTCACCACTTACGGCACGACTTAACAGACCTAAACGCTCTGCTATATCTATAAAATCTTTATCGAAACTATTTTTAACTTCAGCTTGATAGGCATTTGTAATATATACATCTAGTTTATTGCGCCCCTGACTATCTAAAAAATCAAGTGCACTTGCGTACTTCTGGTCTTTAGGAATACCTATTATACCTCGCAAGCTGTCATTAGCAGGTTTTAAGTAAATAAAATCAACATTATACCAGAAAAAAGGAGATTCTACCATAGAAAGAAAAACCTGATCTGCAGTCATTCCCTGGTAAGAATCACTTCGGCTTAATTTGCGCAGTAATTTACTGGCAAATGAGTTTACCGGCATCATACGACCTTTATCATCCTGAATAACCATTTTACCAAATTTGGCAGCTTCTGCTGCAGGGATGGTATTTTGTTTTAAAATGGAATCTATTTCTGCTTGTTTAGGAAGCGTATGATTTTCCTCATCTACAACTGCAGTACCGGGAATGAAATCCTGAGGTTGTTCCTGTACAACTTCGGTATTACCATTCTCTACAACCACCTGCTCTTCCTGTGCTGTAAGAATATTTCCGCCAAGGGCGAAAAGAATAACCACAACAGAAAGTTTTGCTTTGCGGGCTTTTACTTTGTCTAGTCTCACCTTTAAATCACCAAAACGGCTTCCTTTATCAAAAAGAATAATCATAAGTCCCAGATATAATAAGAAATACCCTATATAGGTGATCCACGTACCTACAGCATCGTGATTTACAGATAAAACAGTACCCAATTCATCTGGACTAAAACTCGCCTGAAAAAAGCGATAGCCTTTGTAATCTAAAACGTGATTCATAAATATGTCGTAATCAAATGTAGAGTCATCACCTTCAACAACTGTAATTTTACTTTTATAAGAAGAATACACATTGGTAGTACCCGGGTAGCGTTCTGCAATAAAATCGTTTAAAGTAATACCAAAAGGAAGTTCAACAGCCTGACTTCCGTAATTCATATGAAAGGTAAGATCTCCTATTTTTACAGATTCCATTTCATTATTATAACCTTTACCACCTAAAAGACCCAGAGTCTCCTCTCCATCTTTTGTTTTAATGGTTACAAAAAGAGCATCTGCCTGTCCTTTTTGTTTTGGGAAGGCTTCTACAATACCGTTTTTACCTTTCATCACCGGCTCAGGTATAACAAACTGCATTCCGCCTAACTGGTAAAGAGATCTCAATTTTAATTCCTGCACAGAGTCTTTAACAACCTCATAATCCGTTTGAGTAGCCATAACTCGTGTACTCCCACCATAAGGTGTTTGTATGGTATATTTCTCACCGTCAAAACCTATATTAATAGCACCTTCAGTAGGCGTGTTTAATGCAAAAAGCACATTGTGTATGCTTGCAACCTGACCTTCCTCAAGATAATGCTCGTGTCTTTGCCCGTCGCCTGCTTCAACAATTTTCAATTGATTGAGACCATCGGTGTCTTCTATAAGACCTTCTTCTGCCCCATCTATAAATTTTGAAAATGAAATATTTACTGGCTTACCGGCAAAATCTGTTTCCCAATTAAAGTCATTATTAAGCCGGGTAGATAAATTCAAACGTTTTGGCTCCAGTTTACGACGCATAGGCTGGCCATCTCTTTCTCCATCTATAAATACACTTAAATACGTGCGGTCACTTAGAAATGTGTTTTCAGTTTCTCCTTCTCGTATAGGCATAACACCCTCAAAGCCCACATATCGTGTCCAGGCTGCTCCAAAAATGATTAAAATAAAAGATAAGTGAAATACTAATGTAGACCATTTTGATCTGCGCCACAGCTTGAAGCGTGCAATGTTACCCACAAAGTTTATAATAAACATAAGGTGAATAAGCTCAAACCACCAGGCTTCATAAACAAGCTCTCTAGTGTAGGGAGTTGGTGAGGTTTCTTGGCCAGCATCTAATATTGTTCCTGTAGCCATAGCCACCGCGTAAACAATAAATAAAAGAGCCATTAATCGAGTAGAAAACAGGAAATCTGCGATACGTTTTTGCATGGTAAAAAAGCCATTTTTTTGATGGCGCAAAGGTACAAAACAAAAGAGCATTAATAAAGGTTTAACGCTTGCTATTACTAATACTTTACGTCTATTTTATGTACTTTTGAAATGTGATAACCCTTTCTATAATAGGTACCGGTAATGTTGCTTTTCACCTTGCACAGGCTTTTAGTTTAGCGCAAGACGTTAATCTGCAATTTATTGTAGGGAGAAGTGAAGAATCGTTGATAGACTTTATTCCGTTTGCCACGACTACTACTTCACTATCTAATACCTACCTATCTGACGTAATAATTATTGCAGTAAGTGATAGTGCCATTTCAGAAATAGTAAATACACTTGAAGGAGTTAAGTCACTCGTAGTACACACTTCAGGAAGCACTTCACTAGAAGTTTTAGTAACACTTAAGCGTTGTGGTGTATTTTATCCTTTACAAACATTTACAAAGTCAAAAATACTGAATTACAGTAAAATACCATTTTGTATTGAAGTAAAGCTTGAAGATGATTTTTCTACTTTACAATATCTTTCAGCTTGTCTATCTGCGGAAAGTTATACTATAAATTCAACACAACGTGCCGCATTACATCTAGCTGCTGTATTCAGTAATAATTTTAGCAATCATATTCTTACTGAAGCAAAACAGTTATGTAAAGACAACGGGGTTTCTTTTAATTTATTAAAACCATTAATGGAAGAGACCATCGCAAAAGCCTTTGAATTAGGACCCGAAAATTCACAAACAGGACCAGCAAAACGCGGTGACACAATTACAATAAATAAACAGTCTGAGGCGCTAACCAATGACGCACAAAAAGCTATTTACAAAACACTAACCCAATCAATTTTAAAGTATTATGAGCGATAAGAGTTATAAAGAACATTTAAAAGACATTACCACATTTATTTTTGACGTAGATGGCGTAATGACAGATGGTAGTCTTTTAATTAATACCCAGGGTGAGATGATGCGGAGTATGAATGTAAAAGACGGTTATGCATTGAAAACAGCTCTCAATCATAATTTTAAAATTTGTATAATTAGTGGCGGTACTAATGAAGGCGTACGCAGCAGACTTCAAGCACTAGGAGTTACAGATATTCATTTGGGAGCCCATTCTAAAATAGATTTTTTCAATGATTTTATTACAGAACATAAAATTAACCCGGAAAACATCTTGTATATGGGCGATGACATTCCTGATTTCCCTGTAATGCAAAAAGTGGGCTTACCTTGCTGTCCACAGGATGCAGTAAAAGAAATTAAAGAGGTTTCTAAATATGTTTCACACAAAAAAGGCGGCAAAGGCTGTGTTCGCGATGTAATTGAGCAAGTTCTCAAAGTACACGGCAAATGGATGCAGGATTTTGATGCCGCATTAAAAGATTAAATTAAGCAACCTGCAAAATTGCAGGTTTTGTTTATCATTCTAATTATGGCATTTACCCACTAATTAGACGTATTTATTTATTTAATATTTTATGTGCCCCATCACAGGCAGGCATCTTCTTTGATAAACCACAAATGCAATCATTTAATCCAAAACCATCTAATATCTTAATCTTATAGCTATCTATTCTTGAAATACGGGTCTTGACTTGTTTAGCCCCACTAAAATAGATCAGATATCCGCGTTGTCTTCCTGGAGTAAGTTTGTAAAAAGCACTTTTAAAAGAAAAATCAAGGTTAAATGCTTGTTCTAATTCAATGGGAAAAATAGAATCTATCGGCTTATTATGGCTGACTTTAATCCCTAATTTTTCTATTTCTCTTGCTTCACATATGTATGACTTAATTATCTCACTTAAATTCAAAACGTCTTTATCTGAAGTAAATTTAATCACCCGGGCGGCTTTTGTATTAGGCCCTGCACTAAGTAACAGGTGTTGTGAATCGTTAAGCAACTCTCCTTTTATAAAAGTAATTGCGCAATAAGATTTAAAAACACTTAATAAAATAACATTTTTTGAATTGTACGTATAACAAGGATTCCGCCACTTAAAATCTTCAACCAAATTACAATTAAGAATTAATGTTCTTAGTAACTGTAAAATAGTACTAAAGGGTTTAGCGTCTGCAATAAATTCATCTACTTGCCGATTCATAAGAATAGTTACCAGGTCTTATTAAAGTTAGTGAGAATTATTTAGAGTTATGTATAATTAAACCCTAAACATCTTTAATTATATGTAATTCTAAAAACGTATTACTCTTAAATGATATTCAATAAAAAAAGCTGTAATACTAATTCATTACAGCTTTCTGATTTAAATAATCACTTTAACTTTATTCTAAATATCTGGTTCTAATAATATGAGCATGGTGTATCTCGTGACCACAAATTATAAAGCCTGCTGCACGTCCTGATAGTGCACTATTACTAGCGGTTCCTATTTCACGAAGTGGCTGAGCAGACAAATTTTTAAACAGGTTAATAGTGCATAATCTTACCTGACGATATTCTTCGAGCAAACTTGGCATCGTACGAAAGTTAGCTCCTGAAGGTAAAATATAATCATCCTGCTCAAAACCTGATAATGGAGTTTTGTCACCCCTACCGATTCGCAATGCTCTATACGCAAAAATGCGCTCAGTGTCAATCACGTGTAATAGCGACTCTAAAATAGACCATTTACCGGTGTCATATGCATAAGTCCATTTTTCTTCAGGAATACGTTCATAAAACAAACAATAATTTTCATAACCATATTCTAAAGCTTCCACTAAGTTATATTCGGGATTTACCTTACTAATATAAGTGTTGTAAAAAGCATTGTATTCATTCTCCTCAAGTGCGGTCACATTCATAATTAAGCCGAATTACGACTAGCATTAATATTCCCAAATAAAGAACGAGTCACCATCTTCTCAAACATTTCTAATTTCGCCTGATCAGGATTTTCTTCCCGTTGCATTTCCTGAATTTTTTTCAACGCAAATTGTTGTATCGTTAAGAGTGGCAATACGATACGCTCCCGCTCTTGAATAGATGCTTTACCTGCCTGTTCTTCTTCCATTAATTCAGAATAACCACTTACCTTTAACAATAATCGCTTTGTACGCTCGTACTCATCGTGAATGATATCCCAAAAAGAACCAAATTCAGGATCATCGTGCATATAAGCTGTAAGACCAAAGAAAGACTTGGTTAACGACATCATACTGTTTTCTAAAAGCGTTCTAAAAAACAAGCTGTTTTTGTATAAATCTTGTACTTTTTCAAAGTCACCACGTTTTTCAAAAACTTCAATAGCAGTACCTACACCATAAAAACCGGGAACATTCTGTTTTAGTTGAGACCAAGATCCCACAAATGGTATCGCTCTTAAATCTGAAAAATTAAGCTTCTCGCTTTTTCCTCGTTTACTAGGGCGACTACCTATATTCGTTTTTGCATAATATTTTAAGGTACTCATACGCTCTAGATATCCTAAAAAGTTAGGATGCTCCTTAAAGTCTGAATAGGCTTTATAACTCAATTCAGCCAATTCTTCCATTGTAGAACGATCTTCTTCAGGGAATGCTTTTCCTTTTTCTGAAAACACACCGTTAAATATACCTGAACTTAATAATTGCTCTAAGTTATACTGGCAGGAGTCTGGTGTACCAAAGTTTGAACTAATGGTTTGACCCTGTACTGTTAATTGTATTTCTTCATCTTCAATAGTTTCTCCTAATGAAGCGTAGAACTGGTGTGTTTTACCACCACCACGAGCTGGAGGTCCTCCTCTACCATCAAAGAAAATTACTTTAATTCCAAATTCGCGAGAAACCTTGGTAAGCTCTTCTTTAGCTTTAAAAATACTCCAGTTTGCCATTAAATATCCACCATCTTTAGTACCATCACTAAAACCTAACATAATGGTCTGCTTCATATTACGCTGCTTTAGATGTTTTGCATATGCAGGATTTGTATACAACTTACGCATAACCTCGTGAGCAATTTTTAAATCTGGCACCGTCTCAAATAACGGAACGATATCAACAAATGGATTTTCCCAACCGGTTAGATGAAACATAGAAAATGCGTGCATCACATTAAGTCCCGTTTGATTGTTACTTATAATGTATCTATTACAACTACGCTCGCCATTGTGTTTTTGAATTTCGCGCATCGCATAAATGCTTTCTAGCGTTTTGCGGGCAATCTCATCTTCTAAAGTAGCAGGATCTATTGTACCTTTTACATCTTGCAAAATAGTTATTTGCTCAGCTTCTGAAAGTTCTGCAAAATTATCTGGAAAAATCCCCAAATTGTCTTTAGCACTTTGCTTAACAATTTCCTCCATTACGTGCATATGTACCCGACTATCCTGACGAATATCTAATACTGCAAAATGGAAACCAAACATCTTTATCTTATTCAGTAAATCGTCTATTTGCTCAACAAATAAACCTTCATGACGCTCAATAACTATTTGACGTATGCGTATTAGCGTGCTGTTTAATTCATCAACAGTTATTTTTAATTGATCACCCGGCAAAAAGATACTGTCGTAAAGTCTACGTTCTATATCTGCCAATGGAGCTTCAGTACCATTAAAAGTTATTCTACGTCTTAGATTACGTACATCACGATAGTAATTTTTAATAATGGTATTCCTTAAGCGAGAGGCAACTTTAAGTGTAATTTCTGTAGTTACAAAAGGGTTTCCATCACGGTCACCACCCGGCCAAAAGCCTAAATCAATAACTTGATTGTCAAAAAATTCACCTTTAAATACATTTTGCTGTAAGTAGTTATATATATGACTTGCAGCTTTATAGAATACATTTTCTAAATACCAGATTAAACTTACCGCCTCATCATAAGGCGTTGGTTTTTCTTTCTTAAAAAATGGTGTTTTACCTAATTGAGATAAAAGATTTTTTATCATCTCAAGGTCATTATCATTAAGCGCTTTACTTAAATCATTGATAATGCCTAATACTGCTCCCGGATAAAATTGTGTAGGGTGTGCGGTAAGTACTGGACGTATTTTAAAATCCTGTAGATACTCCTGCAGTTCTCCTGTTTTTGATTGTGCTTCTGCCTCCTCTTTTATGTTTCGTAAAGTACCGCGCCCATCCATATTATTGACAGTACGGTACGCAGCATCTTCAATTGCATCAAAAAGAACCACCTGCCGCTCTATATATTGTATAAAACGAAATAATAGATCGTAACGATCATCTTCAGAAACATCTCGTTGGTATTTATCAAAAAAGTAGTTGACTATTTTCTCAGGATTGTATTTGTTATCATAACCACGTGTGCAGATTCTATCAAAAAGCGGTAACAGCACACCGGTGTCTGTAATGCCGTGAAACGGCAAAGTCATAAAAAGACTATTATAAACCTGATACTTTGATTTTACAAGATTGTTAAAACGTTCTAGCTTGGGTTGTCTGGACATAAGTTAGTTTTGATTAAAATAAAAATACCCTTTGCCAAAAGAGCCAAAGGGTATATATAAAATACTTCTTTGGTTTACTTTACAGGTCTTGAAAAATACTGTGCATTAAACGTTTTTTATCGTTGATACTTTCATCTAAAGAAATCATAGTTTCAGTACGATAAACGCCTTCAATATCATCAAGTTGAAAAATTATATTCTTAGCGTGTTCTGTATTTTTTGCTCTTACTTTACAAAAAATATTGAATTTCCCTGTAGTAACATGAGCTACCGTAACATAAGGAATTTGATTGATACGCTCCAAAACAAATGTAGTTTGACTTGTTTTATTAATATATATGCCTACATAGGCAATAAAGGAATATCCCAGTTTAGCGTAGTCAAGAGTTAATGAAGAACCTACAATAATGCCGGCCTCCTCCATCTTTTTAACTCGTACATGAACAGTACCAGCCGATATCAGTAATTTCTTTGCTATATCTGTAAACGGAGTTCTTGTATTCTCAATCAGCATATCTAAAATCTGATGATCTACTTCGTCTAATTTGAATTTTGCCATTATTAGTTAATTAAATTATATATAAATCAAAAATAATACAAAATCACTGAATAATTCACAACAAATTGTTCCTTTTTAGCGAAAACGTTGTAGGTAAACCGGAATTTGTTTGGATTTCCTCAATAATCACTCCTTCTTTCCAGTTAAAATCATCTTTATTTAGAGGTGATTTTCCATCAAAGTCTATTTCTAAATGACCCTTAAACTCCTTTAGATCACCTATTTGATGTATTTTAGGAATAAAATTGAGTACTCCAATTTCTAGTTTTTCTTCAAATTGAATTGCCATATCTACAACTCCAAAACCAGGAAGCTCAATTGAGCGAATTAAGTAGTCAAAAAAGCATTTTTTGTTCTCCGGAATAGTAAAATAAGGATTACTGGAGGCACTTTTTTTCGATTTAAGCAAAATTATAGATTCAAAAATGCGAATAAGTGACAAAAACATATAACTCCTGGTCTCCTCCCTATCGTAATCTTCTGGATAATGCCCAGCCTCAAAAAGTACCGTGGGTATATTCTTATGCTGAAGCGTATCTCCCACACAATTTATATTAAATCCGTCATCATAACGTCCTACACAGTTAGGTATAAACTCCTGTAGCATTTCATTCATATCGGATATTAATGCCATTCCTATCTTTCTGGATTGCGTTACCGTACGTAATTCGTCCTGGGATGGAGATAAAAATGAAACTATTGCACTCTTTGCAGGATCACCTACTCCAAAAATGGTTCGTTGACCATGTAGGTTAAGGCAATAATCTGGTTTTAGATTAGTATATAAATCTTTTAAAATGACACTTTCTGGCTGGGTTAAGTCCTGTGCATCTCTATTAAGGTCAATTTGATTAGCATTTACTCGTGTATATGCCGCTGCACCATCAGGATTAAGCATAGGAACCATAATAAAAGTACAGGCATTTAAAAGATTATTGGCAGCATCTGTAGCATTATTAGTTTCAAACCATTTAAAAATATCAAACAGCGCCTTTGTGGTGGTACTCTCATTTCCGTGCATTTGAGACCAACCTAGAACAGTAATAGGACCTGTACCAAATGTTACTTTTGAGATGGGTCTGTTCTCAACAGAATAACCCAATACCTCTACAGTAAAAAGAGTGGGAAGTTCATCAAGAAGTGGCTGAATGTCATTAATAGTAATATAACGTCCTTTTAGAGCAGCAACTTTGTGGCTTTTGTGCCAGGATTTTAAAGCAGAATAATTCATCATTTTTATTGAATTACAAATGTAAACAATACTTATTTTACAAATGTAAACAGCAAATTTCTGTACGTCTGTTTACAAGTGTAAATCGTTAATAGCCTTAGTAAAATCTATAAATTGGAAACATTCCTATCGTCTATTATATAATACTTAAAAACTTGCTTTTTAGATATTTAAAAGCATTTAATTAAATAAAAAGTTTAGATGTAATTGAAATTGTTTACAAATGTAATGTGATTAATGTAATTAGTTTATTTACATTTGTAACACTTAAAAAAAGATAGTGGTGTTACAATGGTAAACAGTGATCAATTTGGTAAACGACTCCAACGTATAATGGATGAGTATGATTTGAATGCGACTTCTTTTGCAGATGAGATTGAAGTAGGTCGCTCTTCTATCTCACATATTCTTTCGGGTAGAAATAAGCCTAGCTTAGAATTTGTCATGAAAATTGTTTCAGCTTTTCCTGAAGTAGAACTCTATTGGCTATTAAATGGTAAAGGTAGTTTTCCTAAAAAAACCGGAGGACTTTCTGCAGCGCCTAAATTATCGTCAAATCAATTACAGGCAGATTTTGAATCAATTTCACCCTCCAATTCTGAAAGTTCTCAACAGAACTCGCAAATGCCACATACAGATCCTGTAACAGAAACCTTAGCATCGGTTAAAGAAGAAGCTATAGAACGAATTGTGATTTTTTATAAAGATGGTACCTTTAAGAATTTCGTGCCTTAAACTTTCTGGTGTAAATTTGAAATAACGAATTTTCCCTTCACAATGATAAAAATAGTTTCACTGTCTCTACTAACTGCTCTTATGCTTACGGGTTGTTATAATCCAGAACGCAACTGTACCGATTTTAAGACCGGTAAATTTGAGTTTGAAACGTATTTAAACGGTGAGGTTGTAAAAACAACATTTGTGCGTAATGATACGCTTGAAATTGATTTTTTTGAAGGTAAGGCTGATTCTTCTAGTATACGATGGATTAATGATTGTGAGTATATCGCAGAAAAAATAAACCCTACTTCAATGCGTGATCGTAAAGCTTTACATTTTAAAATCCTCACCACAAAAGACGATGTATATACATTTGAGTATGCACTCGTGGGTGAAAGCAACAAGCAAAAAGGTACTGCTAAGAAAATTAAATAACTTACTTCCACAGTTATACCTATTCTTTTCATTCAAAAAGCTTAGGTATTAGTAATTATAAATAATTCTAAGCTAACAAATTTTCTCTATTGCTAACACCCCTTAGATTAGCGACCTAAGTTTAAGTTGTTTATATTTAAGCATAAATGTTTCATCTATGGGGTTGTGTTTCTTTAAAGAAGTTAAAGCTCTTCTTGTATTTTTCTTCTATCTAGGAAGCATATTCTCAAGCAATGCGCAAATGACTCCCAATGAAAGTTTGAGTTATATTCTTAAAAAACAGTATAACGCGCACGACTCTGTTCAAAAATATTCTGGTTCTTTTAAAAGAGATACACTTCTTATTAAAAAATTGATTCTAGATAGCCGCAGTAAATCATATCGATTAGGCGAGTCCTTTGGCGAGAATATGCTTGGAATTTATTTACGAGACATCTCTAATTATAAAGAAGCGCTAGAGCATCACAATAAAAGCTTACAAATCGCAAACAATATAAATAATATTGAGATGCAGGTATCTGCATTAAACATGACAGGTGTTGTTTATAGGCGTATAGATGCGGTACGCTCTGCGCTTGATAAACATAATGCCGCACTTCAACTTGCCGAAAGTCAACGCGTGCAGACGTTATCTTTAACTAAGGGTATATCGATTTCGTTGAATAGTATTGGTAATATTTATTTATTACTACGCGACTATACTGCAGCAGAAAAATATTTTAAAAGAGCTATAAATTATGAGAGGACTTTAAAAAGTGATTTAGGCCTTGCTATTAACTATGCAAATTTAGGAATTACCTATGAAGAACGCGGAAAATTTGATGAAGCTATTTGGAATTACAAAAAGTCACTTGAGTATAATAATATCATAGACAGTGATTTAGGACGTGTTATTTGTAACAATAGTTTAGGGCAGGTTTATCTAAAACAAAATAAATCAAAAATAGCTTTAGATCTTATTGAACCTACCTTAAAGACTGCTGAAGCAATAGGAGATAAATTTTATATATCATTTGCATACGTCAATATGGGGTGGGCTCATAGTGAATTAGGCAATTATGCATTAGGAGAAAAATACCTTTTAATGGCAATTAATATGGCTAAAGAAAATGACTTGAAACAGTTTTTAAGTATGGCCTATCTTCATCTGTCAGATTTAAAAGATGCTACCGGTAATTATAAAAAAGCTTTAGAATACCAGCGCTTATCTCAAAAAGTACAGGAAGAGTATCTAAATGAAGCAAATCATAAATACGTTTCAGATTTAATAATGAAATATGATAGTGAACAGAAAAAAAACACTATTAAACTACTGGAACAACAGAACAATTTTGCTGCTGTTGAATTAGAACAAAGCAGAAAGAGTTTTATACTCGTTTTGGCTGTATTTTTTTTAATTCTTGTTCTTCTATTTATCCTGTATCGACAATATCGTCTTAAAAGTCAAAAACGCACTTTAAGTGCAGAACAAAAATTAATGCGTTCTCAAATGAATCCGCATTTTATATTTAATGCTCTATTATCAATACGCATCTATCTTCAAAACCATAACGTTACTGAGGCGATGGAGTATTTAAATCAATTTTCTAAATTAATACGATCTATATTATCAAGTTCACTTGAAAAAGAGATTTCATTAGAGGAAGAATTAGAGACTATGCGCCTTTATATTAACATTGAAAACATAAGATTCTGTAATGAAATTAATTATTCTATAACAATAGACCCAAATCTTAATCTAAAAAGAATAAAAATCCCCTCTCTTATATTACAACCCTTTGTCGAAAATGCACTCTGGCACGGATTGCAGGCTAAAAACGGCGATAAAAAATTAAGCATTGCGATTGATAAACACCACATTAATTATGTAAATATTACAATCACCGATAACGGAATAGGAAGATCAAAAACGATGCATTTAGATTCTGAAAAATTAAATACTCAGAAAAAATCTATAGGTATAAATTTAACGTTAAAGCGATTAGAGAACTTCTCTAAAAACTTAAAATACTCCTATAAATTAGATGTGATTGATTTATATAGCGATAATAATGAAGCTATAGGAACTCAGGTAAAATTAATTTTACCGCTACATTAGTTTTTAGAAACGGTAATACGATCGCCAAAGTAAGCGACAAGGATTGAAAGCAGGCCTTCTCTTCCTATAGGTTTAGTTAAATAATCATTCATACCTACCAAGAATCCTTTTTTTATAGTAGGTTTTGTAGTATCTGCTGATAAGGCAAATATAACCGTGTCCTTATTATTTTTACGTATTTCTTCGGTAGCCATAAAACCGTCAACATCAGGCATATGAATATCCATAAAAATGAGATCGTATTTTTTATGGTTTGCCATCTCGATAGCTTGTGCACCGCCATAAGCTAAGTCTGAAGATAACCCCAATAATTTTAAAAGTTGAGAGAGTACTAGTAGATTTAATTTATTATCATCAACTGCTAATACGTTTAGCGTTGTCAAGTTTTCTGGCATTTGTAGAAAGTTAAGCAAGAAATATATCTTGCTCATATATAAGGCTCAAAGGAACTATAAAAAAAAGTTACAATTGTTAGTATTAACTTAAAATATAGAAATCTGTACAATTAATTATAAATTATCAGAAACTATATAATTTATACTAGTACATAATTCAGTCTTAAAATCTAATTTAATTTATTCTTACTTTCTGATAAGATTTTGTTTTGCTCCTCTATTAAGTCACCTAAACGTGTAAGAAGCTGAATATTTTTCGGTGTTTCTACAGTCTTATCTGTATGATCTTCACTTTTAGACCTTAACGTATTCATAACTTTCACAACTATAAAAACTACAATAGAGATTATCAAAAAATCTATCATTACCGTTATTAAATCGCCATAACCTATAGCAACTTCTTCAATAGATTTTCCATCAGTTCCTATAATTGTTTCCCTAAGTACTATTTTTTTATCTGAAAAGTTTACGCCATCAGTCAATAAAGAAAGTGGTGGTAACATTACTTTTTTTACAATTACATCTATTACATTTTGAAAGGCTGCACCTATAATAACACCTATAGCAATATCAACCATATTGCCTTTTACCGCAAAATTTTTAAATTCCTGTAATAAACCCATAACTTAAAATAAACTGCCTTGTGAAAAATCGCCATCATGTTCCTCATCATCATTAAAATTTTCTGATGAATCGATTTCAGAATCATCAGGATTTGCTATTTCTGGCTCTGGTAATTCATAAGGCAATGACTCTAGTAAATTTAATTGTTTTAGTTTTTCTGGGTATAATTGATTACCCAACGCAGTAATTCCCTTCACCGAAATAAATTCTTCTACATTAACCGTCTCATTCGGTTTTTGTTCTTTATTACGGTCTTTATAAAATCCCATTTCTAACACCGGTCTATAATCTGTTGAGACGATTTCTAGCTGTGTATTGGGGTGTTCAGAAACAAACTTTTCCTCTTTTTCAGGATTATCTATGAGAAAACGTTTTAAATAATAACGCTCGCGGTTACCATCCCAGTAAACTGCTGAAATAGGCTTTTCGGGAATCCATTTTTCTAATACGATAATTTTATCATCAAAACGTGTCGTTAGTTCCGGAACAATTGTTTTGGCAACACCATCCTGAGTTATAATTAACAGGCGATCTTCGCCTTTAAACTCCCCTAACAATTCACCACGATCATCTACGTTAAGACGATTAACACTATCATCAAACCATATTTTACGCGGTCTCAGAGTTGAAATCCCTTTTTCCTTTAGATCTATAATTCGCACCGAATGCTTAGTAACAATATTTCCGTTAGCATTTCTACCCTTTATAAGAACATCAGAAAAATCAAGATCAAATTTGAGTTTTTTAACATTGCCTATAGATCGTAAATACACGGTAACTAGCTCTGCCTCTCCATTAGGATTAGCAGAAAAATACAATACTTGAGATCCTTTTTTACCCTTAGTCATTGGGTATATTTTATCGCGAGTTGTGCTTGTCACATTGAAACGCTTTACATAGGTGGCACCTCCCGGCCCATCTTTGTAAATCATATTGTAAATCGTGCGCTTGTCTTTTTTCTTATACACCGCTACGTGAATGATATCTTTACCTACAAATGTCTTAGAATCTACTTTTGTAACCATCATATTCCCATCTTTGGTAAATACAATAATATCGTCGATATCAGAACAATCTGTAACGTATTCATCTTTCTTGAGCGAAGTACCTATAAATCCTTCTTTTCGATTTACATAAAGCTTAGTATTACGTATAATAACTTTTGAGGCTTCTATGTCATCAAAGAGTCTGATAACAGTTTTACGCTCTTTACCTGCCCCGTATTCCTTTTTAAGACGCTTAAAATAATCTATAGCAAAATCATTAAGATTTGCTAAATGAAATTTTACCTGAGCAATTTCACCCTCTAGAGCTTCAATTTTTTGTTGGGCTTTATCTATATCAAATTTAGAAATACGTTTAATGCGTATTTCGGTAAGTCTTACAAGATCTTCTTCTATCACCGGTCTTTTAAGGTGTGCAATGTGAGGCTTTAAACCTTCATCAATTGCTTGAAGAACACCTTCCCAGGTCTCTTGCTCTTCAATATCGCGGTAGATTCTGTTTTCAATAAAAATACGCTCCAGAGAAGCGTAGTGCCATTGATTTTCTAATTCCTGAAGTTGTATTTCTAACTCCTGGCGTAATAAATCTTTAGTACGTTCAGTAGAAATACGAAGCATTTGTGTAACTCCTACAAAAAGCGGTTTATTGTCTTCAATAACACAGCCTAAGGGAGATATCGCTACTTCACAATTTGTAAATGCAAACAAGGCACCTATAGTTTTATCTGGTGATAAACCGGGTGGTAAGTGCACTAAGATTTCTACCTCAGACGAGGTGTTATCTTCAATTTTCTTTACTTTAATCTTTCCTTTATCATTTGCCTTTAAAATACTATCAATCAATGAAGTAGTTGTAGTGCTAAAAGGGATTTCAGTAATTACTAACGTATTTTTATCAAGCTGATTAATTTTAGCGCGAACACGTATTCTTCCGCCACGCTTACCATCTCGGTAATCGCTAAAATCTGCTTCTCCAGCAGAAGGAAAATCTGGTAATAGTGTAAATTTCTTTCCTTGTAAATGTTTTATAGAACCGTCTATGAGTTCAATAAAATTATGAGGTAAAACTTTTGTGCTTAATCCTACCGCAATACCTTCGGCTCCTTGAGCAAGTAGCAATGGAAATTTTACAGGAAGATTTATAGGCTCTTTACGTCTGCCATCATACGATGCCTGCCAATCTGTGATTTTAGGACTAAATAATACTTCTAAAGCAAATTTAGAAAGGCGTGCTTCAATATAACGAGAAGCTGCAGCTCTGTCTCCCGTAAGCGTATTACCCCAGTTACCCTGCGTATCTATGAGTAAATCCTTTTGGCCCATTTGCACCATAGCATCTGCAATACTTGCATCACCGTGTGGGTGATATTGCATAGTATGACCTACAATGTTTGCTACTTTATTATAGCGCCCATCGTCCAGATCTTTCATAGAATGCATAATACGGCGCTGTACCGGTTTAAAACCGTCTTCAATTGCGGGTACAGCACGCTCTAAAATAACGTAAGATGCATAGTCAAGAAACCAGTCTTTAAACATCCCGGTTACCCGAGTGATGGTCTCTCCTGCATTTACTTCTTCGGGTTGCTCTTCTAAATTAGGATCTTCGTAGTTTTCGCTCATTGTTGCCTTCGGAAAGGTTTAGTATTTAATCTTCATTAGAACCTGGAAATTTAATTCTCTAAAACCGGATCTAATTCTACTTTTAAGTTATTGATTATAAATTTTTGACGGTCTGGGGTATTTTTACCCATATAAAACTCAAGTAACTGTTCTATAGATACCGCTTCGTCAAGCATAACCGGTGCTAATCGTATATTCTCACCTATAAAATGTTTAAACTCATCTGGAGAAATCTCTCCAAGACCTTTAAATCGGGTGATTTCAGGTTTGCCCGTTAATTCTTCTATTGCATCTCTACGCTCCTGCTCACTGTAACAATAGAATGTTTTCTTTTTATTACGCACTCTAAATAAGGGTGTCTCTAAAATATACAAATGCCCTTCTTTAATCAACTCGGGAAAAAACTGAAGAAAGAACGTTATAAGTAACAATCGTATGTGCATACCGTCAACATCTGCATCTGTAGCAATTACAATATTATTATACCGAAGGTCTTCCATAGACTCTTCAATATTTAATGCTGCCTGAAGCAGGTTAAATTCTTCATTCTCATACACAATTTTTTTACTCATGTTATAAGAATTTAAAGGCTTCCCGCGTAAACTAAAAACGGCCTGCGTATTTACATCACGTGACTTTGTAATAGAACCAGATGCAGAATCACCCTCTGTAATAAACAACGTACTTTCAAGATTGCGTTCTTTTTTGCTATCTGTTAAATGTACTCTGCAATCCCTTAGTTTTTTATTGTGTAAGCTTGCCTTTTTAGCCCGATCTTTTGCGAGTTTTCTAATTCCTGAAAGCTCAGTACGCTCGCGCTCTGCCTGTAATATTTTTCGTTGAATTTTATCTGCTGCTTCAGGATGTTTGTGCAGATAATTATCAAGTTTTGTTTTTAAGAAATCATTGATGTAGGTACGTACTGTGGGTAATTCGCCACCCATATCTGTAGAACCTAATTTGGTTTTTGTTTGTGATTCAAAAACCGGCTCCATCACCTTAATACTTACCGCAGAAACAATAGATTTTCTAATATCTGAAGCGTCATAATTTTTATTGTAAAACTCTCGTATGGTTTTAACTACAGCCTCTCTAAAAGCGGCCAAATGCGTACCACCCTGAGTTGTATTTTGACCGTTTACAAAAGAGTGATATTCCTCTGAATACTGCGTACGGCTGTGCGTTATTGCAACTTCAATATCATCACCTTTAAGGTGAATTATAGGATATAAGGTGTCGCTTTCTGCAATGCGATCGCCTAATAAATCTTTAAGACCGTTTTCTGAATAAAATTTTTCACCGTTAAAAACAATGGTTAACCCCGGATTTAGATATACATAATTTTTAAGCATACGCGAAACGTATTCGTTTCGGTATTTATAATTTTTAAAGATTGTTTCATCAGGTACAAATGTCATTTTAGTACCTCTTCTGCGCGATGTTTCTTCTAGAAACTCCTCGTTAACTAAATTTCCCTGAGAAAACTCTGCGGCAGCAGATTTACCATCACGTGAAGATTCTACTCTAAAATATTCTGATAGTGCATTTACGGCTTTAGTACCTACACCATTTAAACCCACCGATTTTTTAAAAGCTCTTGAGTCGTATTTACCACCGGTATTCATTTTAGACACTACATCTACGACCTTACCTAACGGAATACCTCTACCGTAATCGCGTATAATTACCCGGTTATTTTGAATACTTACTTCAATAGTTTTACCAGATCCCATAACAAACTCATCAATAGAGTTGTCTAAAACCTCTTTTAGAAGAATGTATATCCCGTCATCTGCACTAGAACCGTCTCCCAGTTTACCTATGTACATACCGGGACGCATACGTATATGCTCTTTCCAGTCGAGGGATCTAATATTATCTTCGGTATATTTAGTTTCTTCTGCCATAAAAATGAAGGGATGTTTGCTAATATAGGACTTCAAAAACGTATATAAAAGGTGAAAAAGTCAAAGTAATCAACAAAGTTTTTAAGAATTTAATATTCTATTGATTACCATAACCTTACAACACACTTTCTCCATTTAAATCTGTGGTTAATACTTCACTCATATAATCAAAAAACGGAAGCAATAATTTGAAATGAATAATTAGGTTTTCCTGAAAATCTTCGGCTAAAACTTCTTCATCTGTGAATGCATGATTCACAAAGAAATTTTTATTGCGAATTAGGTCGATATTAGGATCTTCTTTACTAAAACCTTTTGGAGCCGTTTTAACCTGATCTTCGGTATTAAAACCATTAAATGCTTTATTGAAATGAGGCTGTTTTAAAATTGTACGTATGGGCGCTGCATCTAATTCAAACTCTTTGCGTATGCGCAATAAATCTGGAGATTCCGGACTAAAAAAACCGCCTCCCATAAAACTATTTCCGGGTGCCATTTGAAAATAATAACTGCCTCGACGTTGCACTCCTTCCCTACTGAAAATAACACTTCGATTTGTCTTATAAGGCATTTTATTTTTACTAAAACGTACGTCTCTATTAATTCTAAAGACTTTTGCACGTTCTATTTGATCCAATGTATTTAATCTATCTTTTGTAGAAGCGCAAAATGCTTTAAACTCTTTTTCAAGTTTTAAGTACGTGTTTTTGTGAGCATCCATCCACTCCTTATTGTTGTTTTCTTTTAATTCTTTAAGAAAATTAAAATAAGCTTCGGGTACTGTTTTTGACATTAAGTTTTTTGATTTTTATTCTGAAGATTTTCATTTAAGTTCAAATTTGGAACATAAATTAATGCTTCAAAATTACAGTATTTCAAGCGGTTTTAAATGTTATTTTAAAAGCGATACTGCGATTAATTTGCATTCTAATGGTATGAAACTAATAGTATTTACAACCACTTTTTCCTTTTGAAATAATAAAGAAGTCCTAGAAACACGAGAATCATCGCGCCCCACAAATAGAAATAGCCATACTCTAAATGGAGTTCTGGTATATATTCAAAATTCATCCCATAAATACCTGCCATAAAGGTTAGCGGAATAAAAATACTCGCCATTATGGTAAGTACTTTCATCACTTCATTCATTTTATTGCTTATGGTAGTCATATACATATCCATAAGTCCCCAGGTCATCTCGCGGTAGATATCTATACTATCTGTCACTTGAGTTACATGATCATAAAGATCGCGTATATAGCTGATTGTTTTTTCATCAATTAAGGTGCTGTCTATTTTTTCAAGTCTGTTTACCACTTCCCTAAATGGAAACACGGCTTTACGTATACGCAGTACTTCGCGCTTTAATTCCTGAATATCCTGCGTAATATCTTGCTCTGCGGTATTAGAAAATAAAATATCTTCAAGATCTTCTATGCGGTCACTCATCGCTTCTATAAGCGTAAAATAATGATCAACCACTGCATCCATTATTGCAAACATCAAATAATCTGAACCCGCATTACGCACGCGACCTTTTGAGTTGGCAATACGTTGCCTCAGGGAGTCAAATACATCACCATCTGCTTCCTGAAAGGTTATTAGGTAATTTTCACCTAGAACAAGGCTTATATGCTCGTTCATAAATACGCCCTGCTCATTGTAATACAGCATTTTAAACACAATAAATAGATAATCGGGATATTCATCAATTTTAGGACGCTGGTGGGTATCTACAATATCTTCAAGTATTAATGGGTGCAAATTATAATGCTTTCCCAGTATTTCTATTTGATCTATCTGACTCAGTCCATTTACATTAATCCAGGATATTTCTCCTGCGACGTGCTTGTTAAATGCCTTGGAAACATCATTATAAACCTCATAACGATGTGTTTCCGGAGAATAATCAATCAATTCAATAGTAACGTGCTTTTGATCTTTAATACCGGTATAAGTAAGTGTTCCCGGTATATCATTTTGTATTTTCCGGTGAGCGCCTCTTATTTTTGGCAGTTTAGGAAATTTGGGCTTTTTTAACTTTACGCGTTTAGACATTATGCATGATTAAGGAAATTTAAAAATAGAAAAAGTCCATCAAAATGATGGACTTTTAAAAATTCTATATACTACTATTAATTAAGCGTGTTGTAAATCGTGCTTACCTTCGTTTATCTCTTCAATTACTTTTGCATTAAATGCCGGTAAATCATCAGGATTACGACTTGTAACTAATGCTTCATCTACCACCACTTCCTGGTCAACCCATAGTGCACCTGCATTTTCTAGATCTTTTTTAATAGAACTAAAGGAGGTCATTGTACGCCCCTCTACCACATCAGCACTAATTAAAAGTTGTGGAGCATGGCAGATTGCTGCAACCGGTTTTTTCTGCTTAAAGAAATCTCTGATAAAAATTAAGGCATCTTCATTTCTTCTCAATTTATCTGGATTAATTACTCCACCCGGTAACACCAGTGCATTATAATCTTTTGCTGATACTTCACTCAAAGTTTTATCTACGTCATAATCATTAGACCAGTGGTCTGTATCCCAGGCCTTAATGGTACCAGCTTCTTCACTTATTATATGAACTTCAAAGCCTTCTTTTTTCATTGCTTCAAGAGGCGACTTTAATTCACTTTCTTCAAATCCGTTTGTTGCTAAAATTGCTACCTTTTTCATAATATATGTTTTTTTGGTTCATTAAATTATTCCTAGCAAATTTAGACAGGCATTCAATTAGCCCGGGTTAATACGCCGTTAAAGCCTACGGTAAAAGGGTTAAGCTTTGTTAAGACAGCCTAGCTTTAAGTTAATTTAAGTGAAGATTATTCTAAGAGTTTTACACCTTGTAGAATTAGTCCTGATGCCTGTGCTATATGCGTTAGCGTAAAAGGTTTTGACCCGTCAAGACTAAGTTTAAATTCATCTAGAGTCATTTTACCACTACCTAAATCAAAAAGAGACCCCATCATGAGTCGTACCTGATGTCTTTTAAATCCGGCACCTACGACTTTAAATACATAAGATGTCTCCGGAAAAAAATTAGCAGAATACAAGGTATTTACTTCAATTGATGAAGTGTTGATATGCATTAGAGTTTGTGTTTCAGGCGTAGATTTATAGGCATAATTGCGATAGTCGTGCTCCCCTTGCATCATTAAAGCACCTTGCTGCATTAAGTCTATATCAAGACTTCCCTTTACATTAATCATAAAAGGTGCACAAAATGGATGATTTTTTGAACCGAACGAAAATAGGTAGATATATTCCTTCAATTTTGGAGCCTGAATGATATTCACGCCTTGTTCCTTTTTTTCGATACCAAGCAGTTTAATATCCTGCGGAAGGTTCTCGTTAAATTCTGATAGAAATGTGTCAAGATTTAATGGTGCTTCTTTTAAAATTAACTCGACATAGGTTTCATTTACTGAAACTTTAGAATCTGTACGCCCGGCTGCAATGAATTTAAAGTTATTGCGACCTAATACATAACGTAACGTGCGTTGCATCATTCGTTGAATGGTTAAAAGATCTGGTTGTTTTTGCCATCCGTGGTATCTAAAACCCAGATATTGAATTTTGAGAAGGTAGTAATATTCTTTATCAAACATGCTGTAAAAATAAAACTATTATCCAGAAGGGCATTTTCTTTTTATTTTAGGAGAAAATTCCTGACACGAACATCAAACTGTGCAAATAGTATTCTCTAAATTTGACAGTAACACATAAGCAATGGTAAACAAGAAAGAAATTGTAAATCAAATACGGTCGCATAAACAAAACGCCAACCTTAATTTTAAATTAAAGGAAGATGCACAGCGTTTTACAAAAGAATTATTTGCGACGTTATTCAATTTTCCTAATAATCTGGAAGAAGATTTAGATCGTCTGGAGCGATTATTTGAAGACCTTGTAGAACTTGCCTGTTGGGAACTCGATAAAAAATGCAGTAAAGTCTGGGATGATTATGTGAGCGAACTTCCCGAAATACTAAGAAAACTTAACCTTGATGCTAAAGCGATTTTTACTAATGACCCAGCCGCAGAAACTATTGAAGAAGTATACCTTGCTTATCCCGGTTTTTATGCAATAGCAATCTATAGATTGAGTCACGCACTTTATAAAAAAGGCTTTCCTATTGTGCCGCGCTTAATGACAGAATATGCACATCAAGTAACTGGTGTAGATATTAATCCGGGTGCTACTATAGGAGAACATTTTTTTATGGATCATGCAACAGGTATCGTTATTGGCGAAACAGCTGTAATTAAAGATCATGTTAAACTGTATCAAGGGGTAACCTTAGGAGCACTCAGCGTTTCTAAAGAACTGCAAGCAGTAAAACGTCATCCTACCATAGAAAACTTTGTAACCATTTATGCTAATGCAACTATTCTGGGCGGTGAGACCATAATTGGAGAACATAGTTTAATAGGTGGAAACGTCTGGTTGACTAAATCTGTACCTCCATATTCTCTAGTTTCTCATAAACCCGAAATTCTGATTAGAGAACTCGAAAAGAAATAAATGCGGTATTTCAAAAATAAATTATGAATTATTCAATTGAACGCCTTATTGGCAATACTCCCCTTGTAGAATCTCGTGTTTTACAAACAAATCCTAAGGTTAAATTACTTTTTAAACTTGAAGGTCAGAATCCCGGCGGCAGCGTAAAAGACAGAGCTGCTTTTAATATGATTACGAGCGCAATGCAACGGGGTGACATTAATAAAGACACAAAACTTATAGAGGCTACCAGTGGCAATACCGGCATTGCACTTGCTATGATAGCCTCTATATACGGCTTACATTTAGAAATTGTAATGCCCGAAAATGCCACTAAAGAACGTGTACAAACGATGCATGCCTACGGTACTAAAGTTATTTTAACACCTAAAGAAATAGGTATTGAAGGTGCTCGCGATTTTGCTGAAGCTAAAGTGAAAAACGAAGGCTACTATATGTTCGATCAGTTTGCAAATCCTGATAATTGGAAAGCACATTATAACACCACAGGACCAGAAATTTATAAGGATACCCAGGGTAAAGTAACGCACTTTGTTTCTTCAATGGGAACCACAGGTACTATTATGGGCACTTCGACCTATTTAAAAGAACAAAATAAAAACATTAAAATCGTGGGTGTACAACCTACAGATGACTCCAGCATTCCCGGTATACGTAAATGGCCGCAAGAATATCTTCCTAAGATATTTGATGCCACAAAAGTTGATCAGGTACTAGAAGTAAGTGAAGCAGATGCCCGAATCATGGCAAAACGTCTTGCTGAAGAAGAAGGTATTTTTAGCGGAATGAGCAGCGGCGGCGCAACTGTTGCAGCACTAAGACTTTGCGAGCAGTTAGAAGAAGGTATTGTGGTTTCTATTATTTGTGACCGCGGTGATCGTTATCTTTCTTCAGACTTATTTGATTGATGCCTGAATTAAATAAGCTACAACTTCAATACAACGGATTTTTAAATACGGGTCAACTCTTGTTTACTCCGATTGATTTTCCGTTTTCAAATTTTCAATTAAAAAATTTTTCAAAAACACTTCCTATTAATTTTAGAATGCCCGAGAACATACGTTTAGGCCAGCGTATGGAAGTTTTTATGAATGCTGCCTTGAAAAATGAGGATTATACAATACATTCTAAAAATTTACAGATTATTGCAAACAAGCAAACGCTGGGAGAACTTGATTTTATATTAGAAGACCCTATTCAGAAAAAATTGATACATCTAGAAATGGTGTATAAATTTTATTTCTACAGACCAGAAATTGCTGGAGATTGGCGAGCTAAACTTATAGGGCCTAATGCTAAAGATCAATTAGTTTATAAACTTGATAAATTGGTTCAGCATCAGTTCCCTATTTTAAAAAACATCAATACACAGCTCTATTTGAAGGATTTAAACTTAATAAATCGCAAAATAGATCAACAAGTATATTTTAAAGCACAAATATTTACACCATTTGAATTTCAGTTAGAACAAGGTGATTCTCAAATTCAGAACTGCATAGAAGGAAATTATTTCACACAAGAGCAATTAAGCTTTTTATCAAATAAAGAGTTTACTTTTTATATTCCACCTAAAAATGACTGGGTAAGTAAACCTTCTGAAACCGAAGAATTTTTAAAGCACAGAAATTTTTACAAAAAAATAAGCGCTGTTCTAGAAGAACAACGCTCGTGTATGTTTTGGGTAAAAGATTGCAATACTAAAGTCTGTAATAGACATTTTGCAACCTGGTGGTAATTAAATTTTACTAACTCTTACAGCATTCATACCTTTTTGACCGCGCTCTAATTCATAAGCAACTTTGTCATTTTCATTAAGTTCGCCATCTAGAATACCACTTACGTGAACAAAATATTTTTCTTGATTTTCGGTATCAATAATAAATCCGAAACCTTTAGAATGATCAAAAAAGGATACTTTACCTTTTCTAAATTTTGCTTCTTCAGCAGCTATCTTATCTTCTTCAGTAGTTTTAGGAACACTTATTTGTATGTCTTCTAATTCTACTTCTACTCGTAATGAAGGATCTGGTGGGGTATCAGTTAAGTTTCCATTATGATCAACATAAGCGATCATATCTTCAAAGTTACCGCCTACTGCATTTGCTTTACGCTCTTCTTTACGTTTTAATTTTTCTTCGCGTTTTTTAATACGCTTTTTCTCTCTTTCTGTCTTGCTATAAGTTTGTTGTGATTTAGCCATTATCTGTTTTAGGTGAATATATACTAGCTTAGATTGTTTTGTGAGGTAATGATACGTATGATATGAAGAATGGTAATTTATTTTACCTTTTTATATATCTGTCGTTATCAAGTAACTTCTTTAGCAGGAATGCCAAAAAATCTAAACTTCGGTAAAGATACAAATTTAAAGTCATATTTTATAATTCTGCTAAGTCTCAATTAAATGTTTAACTAAATCAAATTTACACGGTTATAAAATTCAATTTAAAATTAATAAATTAAAGAATATTCCTACAAAATTTATTATAATACAAGTTAAATGTGATTATTTAAAGTTAAAAAACGTATTTATTTGCTTTTAAACGATAGTTTTTAATTATAAATTGAAAAATATTGGTTAGTTTTACTTAGATCTTAACTAACTACAAATGAGAGCTTTTACTTTTTTAATTCTCTTTATTATATTCTCCACAATGTTACATCCTGTATTTGCTCAACAAACAGCTATAGGAATAGGAACCGTAAATCCAAGAATGAAACTCGAAGTAGCAGGTGATGCGCGCATACAAACTGGTGTTACTATCGGTGTAATTGATAATTTACAGGATGAAGACACCTCTACTTTTTTAGTTCAGGAAGGAAACGCACGTATAAAATCTTTAGATGTAAGTAATCCTACAGGTGCTGCATTAGGTTACATTCAAGTTTATGAGATATTTAATCCTAACGAAGATTGGGTTTACGATTTTGATACGCAGGTTAATGCTACAGATTTTGTATTGAACGCAATTTCGGCTTCTTATGATCGTGAATTAGATATAAACCGAAATGCAACTATTCCCTTCTATTCTGCATTTATTCAAAATGGTACATGGCATATTAAGGCAGATTTCCCTGCGGCTAATAACAGATATCCCGCAGAAAAAGGAACGTGGACGATTACAACTCTTATTTATTCTAATGATTTGTCAAAACAGTTTGGTACCATAAATGTTTCAATGGCAGGCGGTACAACACAAACTGCTGCTAATCCTTTTATAAACTAGTTAACTATGAAAGAAAAATACTTTTTGATTCTTCTTTTCATACTAGGCAAAACGTTTGCACAGGTAGGTATTGGTACTACTACACCCCTGGCAGACTTGCATGTTGCAGGTTCTGTCGTTGTACAGGAAAATTTTAAAACTAATGTTCTCCCTACTGTAACCGCAACAGACGAAGATTTTAAACTACTTACACGCCGTACTAATTCAACACCTGTAACAGGTGAGATCACCCGGCTTAATGTAGATGAACTTACGGTGGCTCCTATGAATATCTTTAAATACCGGTTTGAAAATCTGAGTTACGATAACTTAATAGATATAGATATAAGTTTTGAAACCGATAAATACATTGTAGGTATTGCAGACTTTAGATATATAGGTGCTCCTGTCATAAAACTACCTATTAATACGAATCTTGATTCTATAGGAGCGTTTGTAGTACGCGTCTTTGAAAGTAATGGAACCTGGCACTTGGAAATTAGAAACAGATATTTAGACACTATTGTAGAAACTAATGCTGTGGCTTATGAATTTACCTTAATTGTTTATGACACTTCATTTTATCGCAAATTGCCAGTTATTCGCACAGATCTTAATGGCAGTAACACAGGTACAGCGATAACAATACCAGACCTTTACTAAATGATCAAATACGTTTTACATACTATTTTTATTGTATTTATAAACCTCTTTAGCATTCAGGCTCAGGTAGGAATAAATACAGATACTCCTACGGCATTATTAGATGTAGATGGTACAGCGATTATAGATGAAAAGCTCTATTTAGAAAACCCGGGAAACTCAACACAAATACGCGGATCTAAGCTTATAATTGAGAGAACAGATAATTCAATTGTTCAGTATGATATATCAGTAAGTAAATATGGTCCTATTAATTATGCTGAATTGGTTTTTAGCAATACTTCTCGATTTGGTATTACAGATTATAATACAAAAATAAGTACAGACGATTATATACTTTCGGTACAGGGATATTATTTTGTAGAACACGGTACCGGTTCTACTAGCGTGATTACCGCAAGCGGAACCGTAAATAATATTGTTGAAGGCTATCAGGTTTATGCCTATAAAAATGCGTTAGATAAAAAATGGTATATTAAATGCTTTATAAATAATGGGGGAATATTTAGAACTTCAGCAAACCCCGTTACTACTATAGATTTACATATGAATATAATCATATTCAGAAAAGGTTTACTAGCCAAGGAAGTGCCCGGCTTTACGGTTAATGTAAATAAAAATACAGTGGGTACTTTACCGAAGCCTGCCGGATTTTAAATTTAATTTTGGGTATCGTGTTCTTGCAGATCTTTCCGAAGGTCTAATTTTCTAAATTTAGGTGAAATAATCCCTGTAAAAACAACTGTAATTAGCGTCATACTTCCTCCAAAGACTACAGCAGTTACCGTTCCCATTAGTTTTGCCGTAAGACCGCTTTCAAAAGCTCCCAGTTCATTAGAACTACCCACAAACATAGAGTTTACTGAAGCTACCCGTCCCCGCATCGAGTCTGGAGTTCTAAGTTGTAAAATGGTTTGCCGTATAATCATAGAAATACCATCGGTAACACCACTCATAAATAAGGCAGCCACAGAGAGCCAGAATGTTGTAGATAAACCAAATACGATTATACAAACCCCAAAACCAAAAATCGCAGCTAATAATTTTAAGCCAGCTTTTTTATACAATGGAAAATATGCCGAAGTAAACATAGTTATAAGTGCTCCCACGGCAGGAGCCGCACGTAAAATTCCAAAACCTTCTGGACCCACTTTTAAAACATCCTGCGCATAAATAGGAAGTAAAGCAACTGCCCCTCCAAAAAGTACGGCCACCATATCTAAACTTAACGCTCCTAAAACCGCTTTGCTATTGCGTACAAATTGAATTCCCTCTTTTAAGCTTTTTAAAATAGGCTCACCAATGTTAGGATTTAATATGGGTTTTCGCTTAATCTGAGACAAACAGATTAGAGCGAATAAAGAAAAACCAAATATCAAACACATAGACCAGTGAACCCCTAACCAGTTAATCGCAAAACCTCCCAAAGCAGGGCCCAAAACAGCCCCCATTTGCCAGACACTACTACTCCACGTGGCTGCATTAGGGTAAACTTTTTTAGGAACTACCAGAGAAAACAGCGAGAAAATAGTGGGTCCCAGAAAGGCACGTACTACACCACCTAAAAAAACTAAAAAATAGATACAGTTTAAGGTTACATTAGTAGAAATCGAAGCTGTAAATTGTGGCCAGGTTAATAAAAACAGACCAATACTTATTACCGAAAAACCTAATAGGCATTTAAAAAGTAGATTTCTTTTTTCATTTTGATCTACAATATGTCCTGCAAATAAAGCTAAAGAAACAGCAGGAATAACTTCCATTAAACCTATAATACCTAGAGATAACGGATTTTTAGTAATACTATATACTTCCCACTCGATCACTACAAATTGCATAGACCAGGCAAATACCATAGCAAAGCGAACGAGTAAAAAAATATTGAACTCTTTGTAGTGTAATGCCGCGTAGGGATCATTTTTAGCCATAAACCTATTTTATGCCGCAAATATACTTTTAAGTAGCTCCTCAATGTAAAAAAGCTGATTGTAAAATCAGCTTTTTGTATGAAAATATAAATTTTATCAGCTATTTAAAGTACTAAATATGTACTTCATTTCTGTAGCAATTTGTTTGCTTCTAGCGGCATATACCTCTTCTTCTTGCGTTGTACCATCAGAAATCTTTGGATCATCATATCGCAATGGTAAACGTTTTTCTGCACCCGGAATAAAGGGACAGTTTTCATCTGCGTCAGCGCATGTCATCAACGCCGCAAATCCAGTTTGTGGATTTGTAGCATCATCAAATAACTTTGACCATGCTTTAATTGATGGCTTATCTGAATCAAAAGTAAAGGTATATACTGGATTTAAAATTCCTTCTTTTACCACTTCAAAACCAGCCTTTTTCAACGAGTGAACGGCCGTCTCATTAAATGCTGTCACCTCTACTCCACCAGAAAATGCCTCTAAATAAACGCCATAATAAACACTTATAGTTTGCGCCCAAATTTGAGCCAGTTGACTACGTCTTGAATTGTGGGTGCAAATAAAATGAAGTTTTACAGGCGTGCTTCTTTCAATTTTTGATTGAATGTTATTTTTTACTGTATCTAAAGTCGATCTACGTTCATTGCTTAGTGTAGAAATGTCGAGATCCTTTATGTATTTATTAAGTGAACTATTCATAATACTAACAACATCCATTTCCGGGAATACAAGGGTCTGAAGCCGCTTTAATAAGCGGAGTGGTTTGACGCTCATCAATACCACAGGCATCCTTTGCCAGGCAATCTGTTAGTTGAGCTGTCAATGTAAAATACTTACCGTTATGTCCTAGATTATAAATATTTATGGTTTCGCCTTGATACTCAACTTCCACCTCAAGATCGGGCAGTTGCAATTCGCGTTCAGAAAGCGTTAATATTTCAACTAATTTTTCAGGATGTAACCTGTGATTGTAATCATTAGCAGACCATAACTGTAATACAATGGTCTCTTTAATTCGTTTTTGACCCCCACAGTCAATAAAACGTTTAGTACTTAATCCTACTTCGGTAACATGAAAATGACTGGGCACAAGTTTTCCGTTAGGCAATTCAAAACCTATTTTTAAGGCTTTAGATGCATTTTTTTTAAGTTCAGATAATAACATAATTAGTGATTTAGCAGCAATCAGATTGCTCATTAATTTCATTCAGTTCAAATAAACCTTTAAACTTTTCAGAGAATAATTGTAAAGTTTCTTGATTTAAACAGTAACAAACACGCACCCCTTCTATTGTTCCTTTAATAAGATTTACCTTTTTAAGTTCTTTTAAATGTTGTGATATAGTAGGTTGGGCAAGTCCTAATTGATTTACCAGATCACCACAAATACAGGTCTTAGATTTAAAAAGTTCCTGAAGAATGGCAATACGTGCCGGGTGCGCAAGCGCTTTTGCATACAGCGCCATCTCATTTTGATATTCAGTAAATAAAATTTCTTTTGTAAGTCCCATATACTATTTATCGTAATATTACGATAAATAAGAATTACAACTTCTTATTTGATCATATTTCTATGTTAACCTATTGTAAAATCTATAAAACTTAGAGATGTTAAGGGTAACTTTACAAAGTAATCAATTAAAACAATGCCAGCTTTTACAAGCTAGTTGCATTAATAAAGTATACCTATGGAATCTGACAAGCAAATAACTCACAACGAACTAACCGAAAGTTTACAAAGTTTATTAGTTAAAAATTATGATGCTGAAAAGGATTTTATTAGAGCTATGCAGCATTTAGAACACCCGGCTCTAAGAGGGTTTATGCAACGTCAGGCAGCTAAACGAAGTAGTTTTGCAACTGAATTAGATCACGAATTACATAACCTTAATGAAACTCCAAAAACCAGCGGTACTATCGTAGCAGATTTACACCGTACCTGGATTGAATTAAAAAACTCTATACTGGAAGCTGACGTTTCTACAGTTCTCGAAGAATGCTTAAGAGGTGAAAAAAATAGTGCACACGAGTATGAGACTGTTTTACAATCTCATGAATTCCCTCAGCATTTACGCACTGTAATTAACAATCAACTCTCAAAAATTTACCGAACAATCGAAGATTTACAGCAGTTGGAAGATATTACAAAACTGCAGTAAATTAGTTCCCTATTTAAACAAATGCCTTTAATTCAGATAATTAAAGGCATTTGTTTGTTTATACATTCCGAAATCGTGATATTACTACAATCATGTTGAAGAAATAGCACTATGATGTCTATAATACTGAGATTACATTATCATATTCTCAATATAATGTTAATTTTATAGCATAAACAATAAATATAATTCGATTTTTACGAATTTATCTTAGTGTCCGTTTTGGTGTTTTTCTAATTTTAAAGAATTACTTATAAATAAAAAAATTTATATGAATTCTTCAGATCTTCCAAGACGCGATTGGCTTAAAAAAATTACATTTTCTATGGGAGCATTAGCCTTTGCTCCTACAGCCCTATGGGCAAATGCAGTGGAAAATGCCCAGGCTAATAATCAAAAATTTATTTATCAGAATCCGGTTTTTGATGAATTTACACCTCCTAAATTTCCTGACTTAAGCACAGTAAATGCACGCTTAGTATGGAATGAAAATCCATATGGGCCTTCAAAGCTAGCGGCAAAAGCTTTTCAGGATGCTGTTTGGGATGGTAATCATTACTCGTGGTCTTCGCTAAATAATCTAGTAAATAAAATTGCTACGTATGAAGGCGTTAGTACAGACCAAATTATGATGGGGCCGGGTTCTTCAGATTTATTAGAGAAAACGGCCTTGGTATTATTTCAAAATGGCGGCAATGTTGTAAGCGCAGATCCTAGCTATATGTCTTTAGTAAGCGTTGCCAAAGCTGCCGGCGGCTCCTGGAAACCTATTAAGCTTACCGCTGATTATCAACACGACTTAGCGGCTATGGAAGCAGCTATTGATGAAGATACAAAACTTGTTTACATCACAAACCCAAACAATCCTACCGCAACATTAACAGATACTGTCAAGCTAAAAGATTTTTGCAGTAGAGTGTCTGAGAAAGTCCCTGTTTTTGTAGATGAAGCTTATTTAGAACTGGCTCCTGAGGGATTAGATGCGAGTATGTCATCGCTTGTTGCAGCAGGTAAAAATGTATTTGTTACCCGTACTTTTTCTAAGATTCACGGTATGGCCGGGTTACGTATGGGCTATATGCTGGGCAAAAAAGAATCTCTGGCAGCAATAAATGAAATCACACGTGGAGGTATGGGAATCGCAGGACCTACAATTGCAGCTGCTTCTGCCAGCATGGATGATACCGAATATCTAAACATGTGTAAAACTAAAATTAAAGAAGCGCGCGATTACACAACTGCCTATCTTGACAAAAGAGGATTTGAGTACATGCCCTCATCAACAAACTTTATAATTTTTCCTATAGAAATGGATGGTGATGCTTTTTTAGAACAAATCTATGAACGTAAAGTTGTTGTTAGAGCTTTTAAATTTTGGAATCAAAACTGGTGTCGCGTGAGTATGGGCACAATGGAAGAAATGGAATACTTCACCAATGCTATAGATGAAATATTAGTTTAAAATGGATGTTAACCTTCAGAAAACATTTCTGTTCTTGGTTTTTATAGCTTTAGGTTTACTACTGAAGTTTAAAATTAAAGGAAAGCAAGAGTTGGCAGGTATAAAAATGATTATTCTTAATCTCGCCTTACCGGCAACCATATTTATTGCTCTATTAAGTATACAGGTTGAAGCCTCTTTGCTGCTTTTACCCATAATTGCTTTACTAATAAATGTAGTATTACTTTTTATTACTCCACTCGTATTACCGGTTTTGGGGATTAGAAAGAACTCCCCTAATTACCGCAGTGCACACCTCTTACTACCATCATTAGCACCTGGCTTAAGTTGTTTTCCATTTATATTAGAGTATCTGGGTGAAGAATATTTAGCTAAGGCAGCTATGGCAGATTTAGGGAATAAGTTATTTGTTCTACTTATTTTATATTTAGTAGCTATGCGTTGGCATTACAAAACACAAGGCATTACCGGTAAGTCAAAAGTTTCAAAATTTAAAAATCTATGCCTTGCAATGATTTCAGAACCTGTAAATATTTTAATCGTTGCCGCTTTAATTTTGCTTTTTACAGGATTTAATTTAACCAGTCTACCCTATTTAATAAGTGAAAGCTTTAGTAGATTAAGTATCTTAATGACTCCTTTAGTATTACTATTTATAGGACTTTCTGTGAATGTAAAACGAAGTCAGTTTTTTGAAATTGCTTCTTTACTTTTAGTACGAGCGGGTGTAGTTATTATTCTATGTGTAGGAATAATTTTGATTACTGAAATAACATTGTCTCAAGATCGCCTTTTATTACTTGCATTTGGATTGAGCGCCTGTAGTTTCTGGCCATTTGCGCATATTGCAGCCGTTGATAAATATGAGAAAAAAGTTGCTGAGGGCAGCAAAACCTTCAATCAGAATTATGCTATTAGCATACTAGCCATTTCGTTTCCACTGTCAGTCGTTTTAATATTAGGCATTTTAACTGCGGGAAATCAATTTGCAGATATAACAACGCTGGTTTTGCTGGCATCTTTACTTTTACTGTTGGGTTTTATCTATCCCTTAATTTTAAAATTTTCAAAAGTAAATCGTAATCAGAAAGAAGAAATAATTCACCAAATAGAAGGTTCTTATACGCTAAGGCAAGTATCAGACAACTCATAGTATTTCATTTAAATCTATCTACTACTCAACTCAGCAAAAATTAAAGTGTTTCTTATTTATCAATTAATAATTTAGATTAAAAAGTTTATAATACAAAAAAGACCGGCTATAAAGCCGGTCTTTTTAATTAAAACATATATGATGCTATCGAGGATCTAAAATTAAATCGATACGCTCTTTTAAATCTTGCAAGTGATATCTGCTTAAAGTATCTCCAGAACGTGTTGCTGCAGTTGTAACAAGACGTTTTAAAGTATTTAACTCTGCACGGGAAACAGCTCTAATATCTGACTGGCTCACTTTAACATCTGTAGCATTACGGCCACTCTGATCTTTAGTTAATAAATATTCTAAACGCTCTACATAAGCACGCTGTAAATTACGACGGTAAGTATCTATTTTCTTGCCATTTGTAAGTTCACTGAAGATACCGGTACGTAAGTCTGTCATCATTTGCGTTAATGTATACGCATCTTTACCATTAAGCGCTTCATTTTCAATCATACGTCCCATACGACCAAAATCAAGAACATTGTCTAAAGTACGTACCTGAGTCGCTCGTATACGCTCAATATTTCCGTCGTGTTCAATTCGATTTAAAATCTCAGTATCTATCATCCACTCCGGAGTTGTAAATAATTGATCCTGTAAAAACTGTAGACTTTCCTTTTGACGCTCTTTAGGAACTGGCATATATACAACACCATCCTGATCATAAGTCTTATAGTATTCATAAACACCACCTATATTATTAGAAACGTGCCCCATATAGCGGTTGTATTGTGCTAAAACCTGCCCGTATAACGTACCTAAATCTTCATAAGTTTTACCGTCTTCTGCAGTCCACTCTATTAGATTAGGAATAATACGTTTTAGATTTGCAATACCATAATTACTTGCTTTTACAGCATCATCGCCTAGATCTTCAGTTTGAGAGCTAGGGTCGACAACTTCGCGTTGCTGAGAACCAAAACGGTACATAGGATCACCTGCGTGCTCTAAAATCCACTGATCAAGAATAGGTTTTTCTGCCTTTTCTTTTTTATCTAAAATAGGTCTGTAACCCCAGTTAATCGCATATTTATCATAAATACCTATGTTAGGCATCATAGAAACGCCTTCATCACCTGGTTGTGCTATATAATTAAATCGTGCATAATCCATAATTGACGGAGCGGTACCATATTTTTCAGTAAAACTTTTTGATCTTAATGAATCTACAGGATATGCTACACTGCTTCCCATATTGTGTGGTAAACCTAAGGTATGTCCTACTTCGTGAGAAGATACAAAACGAATTAAACGTCCCATTATCTCATCTTTAAATGCTACGCCACGTGCATCAGGATTAATTGCCGCTGTTTGTACAAAATACCAGTTACGCAATAAAGTCATTACGTTATGGTACCAGTTGATATCAGATTCTAAAATCTCTCCACTACGCGGATCACTTACGTGAGGACCGTTTGCATTAGGAATAGGAGAAGCTAAATAGCGCACTACAGAAAAACGAATATCTTCTGGAGACCATTCTGGATCTTCTTCTACACTAGGGGCTTCTTTAGCTATAATTGCATTTTTAAAACCTGCTGCTTCAAAAGCAACCTGCCAATCTTCAATACCTTGTTTAATATAAGGAACCCATTGTTTTGGAGTTGCACGGTCTACATAATAAACAATTTGTTTTTTTGGTTCAACCAGTTCGCCTGCATTAAACTTAGCAACATCTTCTGGCTTTACTTCTAATCTCCAACGGTCTAAATAACGTACCGTTTTACTCTCTTGAGCATCAAGACCATAATCTACCTGGCCTCTGGCAAACCAGCCTACGCGCTCATCAAAATAGCGTCTTTCCATAGGTACTTTAGGTAGAAGAACCATACTGTTATTCATCTCAACGGTAATAGAACCTAAGCTACCATTACTAGGTGCATTTTTTGCATTGTAAGTCTTTACGTGTCTTGCTTCAATATTAAGCGGATAACTTTTAAGACTTTCGATATAGCTTCGGTCTTTGTCTACATTAGAGACCTTAAACTGTTCTCTATAATATCCCGGCATCCCTAATGCCTGTACATCTGTATTGTACAAATCATTTACCTGAATTACAGTTTTAGTAGAATCTTTACTAATTGCTTTAATATCAAATGAGAAAAGAACCGGTTCAAAATTTGAATTGGTTACAGCTTCGTGAATTGGTAAGGAATCTGCAGCAAAAATCTGATGAGAAACTACGCGTACCAATACTTTCTTATCTTTTTTCTCCCAGCGTAAGACTTCAGTATTTGCCTTTCCACCACCAAAACCAATACCTGAAGCGGTTTTAGCGATTCGGCTTACCATAAGCATCTCGCGATTAAAAAGACTGTCTGCGATCTCGTAGAAATAATCATCATCTACTTTGTGAACTGTAAAAAGACCTGCATCTGAAATAGCATCTTTTGTAATGACTTTGTCATACGGTTTGAGGCCTCCTTTTGGTTTTTCAGACTTTTCTGAGGCTGCAGCTGCAGCTCCCTTTTTTGTCTGTTTAGTACTTGCGCAAGAAACTACCGTCATCATTGCAAACGTAAAGGCTGCAATAGGGTAAAGTTTTATCTTCATAGTTAATTTTTTAGTTGCGACAATTTAAAACTCCTAAAACAAAAACGCTGTTAAGAAGTTCTTAACAGCGTTTGTTAAAATTTAATAAAACGTCTAAAATATAGTAATTACAAGCTGTTAGGCTCCTAATAAATTATCTAATTCTTTTCCTTTTTTAATATTTGTTACTGATTATATAAAAAAATAGCATCAGTTTACATTAAAATCAAGGCTATAAAGTGCATATTTTGGTAAAAAAAACTTTAGGCATGTTAATTTACCTTAATTGTTTTTTTCTTTTTCTGATTTTAATTCTTGTATTTTTTCAAGGACTTTGGGTTTTAAATTGGTATTAAAATATTGGTTCAGATTTTCATTACCCTTAATAAGGGGATTTGTATCACCAGTAGCATTTGATCTTAAAGTTTCCATGTCTTGTACAAGTCCTATGGTAAAAGGATGGTTTGATAAATTTACATCTGCTTGAGCTTTGTTGGCTGCGTCCTGAAACATATTAAGGGAGTTAAGGTAATTCTGGTTAGCCTCTAAGGTTTTAGGTAAACCTGTGCCTCCCCATAATGCAACTGTATGTTTCTCTCCCTGCTCTTCTACCGAAAATAGTAACGACAGTCCACCGGGTGCGTGACCTGGAGTAAGATAAACGGTTATCGATTTATCACCTAAACTAATGTTCTCACCATTTTTAACTTCAGTATATTGTTTAGGAACTTCAAGTTCACTAGATAAATTTCCAAAAGGATCAGTTAATACTTCAGCATCGTTACTATGCAAACCCTCCCAGGCTGTTTTACTCATTAGGACTTCAGAACCGTAGTTTTTTTCAAAGAAGCGTGCTCCCCCATAATGGTCTGAATGCTCATGGGTTATTAGAATCTTTTTCACCTGTGCAGGATCAAAACCCAACTCCTTAATACCCGGAACAATCACAGTTTCTGCATCATTTTGATTCCACATACTGTCTATTAAAATAAGACCATCTGTTGTATTAATTAAAAACACACCCACACCCACATAACCTATGTAATAGACATTATCAAAAAGTTGTGTTGGTTTTAAAATTTCTGTGCTAAAAAGATCGCTGTTGCGCATTCCCTGAGGAACTTTTTCTAGTCGCTCTTTGGCTTTTTCAGTAAGTGAGTCTGAAGTACTTTTTTCAAGGTTTAAAACTTCCGTGTTTTCCTTATTATTTGTGCTATTCTGGCAACTACTAAAAGTAATTAATAGCAGAATTGCTGTAGATTTTAAAAATATAGATTTCATTGGTTGTAGGTTAGGGTTATATAATTATTTACTAGCTGCATTTAAACGATCTTGATCTTCCTGATCTAGATTTAAGAGAAGCGCCTCATCAAATGCCTGCAAATGTTCTTTCTTCGTTGCACTGGCTATAGGAGACGTTATACCAGGTTGGGCCATCGTCCATGCAAGTGTTACTGCAGCTTCAGATACCTGGTGTTTATGAGCAATTTTTTTTAAAGCTTTTAAAACCGCCTCGCCTTTGTCATTAAAATACTTTTTTAAAAAAGGTTCACGATCTTTACCAGCAGCCGCATCTTTTGAATCATATTTACCGGTAAGAAAACCGCTGGCCAATGTAAAATAACTAGTTACACTCAGTTCATTTTCTACACAAAAACGTTGATATTCACCTTCAAAACCTGAGCGTTCCATAAGATTATATTCAGGTTGAATCACCTCATATCGCGGTAAACTATCTTCTTTAGAAAGTGCTATTGCCTCCCTTAAAATTGCTAAAGGAAAATTAGAAGCACCTATATGACGCACTTTACCCGCATTTATTAAATTCTTATAAACAGATAAGGTCTCCCGTTGTGGGGTGCTGTCATCATATTTATGACTAAAATAAACATCTACATATTCAGTTTGTAAACGTTTTAAACTCAATTCTATTTGCTCGTTTATATAAGATGCAGATAGATTAGGTGCACCAGCCCCCATAGGGCTACCTACTTTTGTTGCAAGTATAATTTTATCTCGATTTTTACGCGCTTGCATCCACTCTCCTAATATTGTTTCACTTTCACCACCAGAATTCCCCGCTGCCCAATATGAATATACATTAGCAGAGTCTATAAAGTTGAATCCTCTATCTAACAGTGCATCTAACAAATAGAAAGAGGTTTTCTTATCTGCTGTCCATCCAAAAACATTGCCGCCAAAAGTGATAGGTGGTATTTTTAAATCTGTCTTTCCTAATTGTTTATTTTTCATAGGTATTTAATTCATTTATTATGTAAGCATTCAACAACGTCTAGCCATCAACTTGATTAGATTAAAATTACAAAGGTGCTCTTGCAGATTCTAGCTTGAGAGTATAAAGTATTGTTAATCTGTAGTAAAAAACACTTGGCTAAAAAGAAAAAAGTAATTTAGCAACAGAACAAACTAAGCAATACAATGAAAAATTTATTTAGAGCATTAATTGCCGGATATGGCGCAAAAAAAATAGGTGGTGGCCGTTGTGGCTGTATAGGAACTATAGTCGTGTTTGCTATTTTATATTGGCTATTAGGATTTGTATTTAACGTAATCTAATAGTTTTCTCCGTTGCACGAGATTAATAATAGAATCTACCAGTAAATGCGTTTATTAAAAAAAAGGCATTATTTAAAATTAGATAATGCCTTTTTCCGTATTAAAAAGATTGTAAAAGGCTTAAAATGATACAGACTAAATTAAAAGTTTAGTTAAAAATTTTGGCTGAAAATTATTTCACGCTATCTCATTTTTTAAGATTTCTGAATCAATTATAAGATTAGATTTACTTCCTGAGACTATTGAGCTGCAGGCTTGATAAATAGGTATTAAAAACTAACATTTTCTTATTTTGATGCTTCTAGAATTGGCCTTACCGCTTACCAATCCTGTATTGAAATTTCTTTTAATACTGGTAATTATTCTCTTTGCTCCTATTATTCTGAATAAGATAAAAATACCGTATCTATTGGGATTAATTATTGCCGGAGCACTGGTAGGTCCCAAAGGCATCAATCTTATAGAACGGGATAATGGTATTATTCTTTCGGGTACTGCCGGGCTTTTATATATAATGTTTTTGGCAGGATTAGAGATAGATCTGGCAGACTTTAAAAAGAATAGTAAAAAGAGTATCATTTTTGGACTATATACATTTTGTATTCCTATGCTATTAGGAACACTCGCCGGTCTGTATCTTCTTAAACTTTCAATTCCTACATCTGTTTTATTAGCCAGTATGTTTGCCTCTCATACCTTAATAGCATACCCGTTAGTTAGTAAAATGGGGGTTGCAAAAAATATAGCTGTTAATATAACTGTAGGCGGTACCTTAATTACAGATACTTTAGCTCTACTCGTCTTGGCCGTTATTGTAGGTATGACAACGGGAGAAGTAAATACATTATTTTGGATTAGACTTACCATATATATCTTGTTATTTGGTTTAACAGTAATGATACTCTTCCCTATCATTGGCCGATGGTTTTTTAAGCGATTTGACGATAGTGTATCTCAATATATTTTTGTTCTGGTTATGGTGTTTCTTGGAGCTGTTTTAGCAGAACTGGCAGGAGTAGAAGCCATTATAGGAGCATTCTTATCTGGTTTAGCGCTTAACCGCTTAATACCACATACCTCTCCTTTAATGAATCGCATCGAGTTTGTGGGCAATGCCATATTTATTCCGTTTTTTCTTATTGGGGTAGGAATGCTTATAGATTACCGCGTATTCTTTAATGATCTTGTTACCATAAAAGTGGCGCTAGTTATGATTATTGTTGCGACTTCAGCAAAATTTTTAGCTGCCTGGTTTACTCAAAAAACGTTTCAATTTTCTGCAGATCAACGTCGGTTAATTTTTGGTTTAAGTAATGCTCAGGCAGCTGCTACACTGGCAGCCGTCTTAGTAGGTTATAATATTATTACTGGTGAAACGCCAGCTGGTGAGCCCATACGCTTACTCAGCGAAAACATTTTAAACGGAACAATTTTAATGATTTTGTTTACCTGTACTATCGCTTCGTTTGTTGCGCAGCGGGGTGCTAAAAATATAGCCCTTTCTGAAAGTTTAAATGCTGAATCTGATATTCTTGAAAACAACGAAAGAGTATTAATACCTATTAGCAATATTGACACTATAGACGAACTCATTAATTTAGGAATTACTGTTAAATCAAAAACCAATAAAGATGGCTTGTATGCCTTAAGTATTGTTGATAACAGCATAATAGATAATACCAGTGACAAACAGGCCCAGAAAATTTTAAATAAAGCTACAATTACCGCTTCTGCCACAGATAACAGACTTCAGGAGATTTTGCGCTACGACTCCAGTATTGTTAACGGAATTACAAGCGTAGTTAAAGAACAAAAAATAACCGATTTAATATTAGGCCTTCACATAAGCAAAGGTATTTCTGATTCTTTTTTAGGCAACCTAACCGAAGGTATTCTTACAAAGTGTAACACCACTACGCTGGTTTACAAACCTGCTCAACCTTTAAATACTATTAAAAGACACCTGATCATTGTGCCAGAAAATTCAGAAAAAGATATGGGTTTCCCCTTTTGGATTGTCAAGATCTGGAACATTGCTAAAAACACTGGAGCTCAACTGGTTTTTTACGCAAATAAAGAAACCCTTCGCTTTATAACACAACTACAATCTAAGCAATCACTTGATTGTACTTTTGAAGAATTTAGCAACTGGGAGGACTTTTTAATTCTGGCTAAAAATTTTAAACAGGATGATAATTTAATTCTTGTTTTAAGTCGAATAGATAAACCGTCCTATAATAATACAATGTCTAAAATACCTACTTACCTCAATAAATACTTTAAAGAAACAAGTTATATGCTTATCTATCCTATGCAGGCAGGTGCGCTTAACAGTTCTAAAATAGACTTTAAAAACCCAACACTCAATGCACCCTTAGAAAAGCTAGATCAACTGGGTAAAAGCATCGCCAGACTTTTTAGAAAAAAATCAAAATAAATACACTTGTGTTTATTATAGATATTAATCTAAATGAAAGAAGCTATAATGAGTAAAGCAACTATTGAATGTCAGAAATAGAATATTAGTTCGACTAACAGCGTATTTTATTATATTTTCAAGTTGGTAGAAAACATTTATAAATAGCGTAGTCTATAATGAGTCTCAAAGAATCTTCCTCAAAATACAGTCAGAAAAACTTTAATGACTTTGGTCTGGGAGAAAAAGCCACTGCCGGTAATTATCGGGTTTTAAATAAAAACGGCTCTTTTAATATTAAGAAAGATAATGTAGGGGTATTAGAACGTATTAATTTCTTTCATGTTCTGGTTTCTATGTCCTGGCTGCAGTTTTTATTAATAATTTTGGGTACTTATTTTTGTATAAATCTGTTATTTGCCTCATTATATATGCTGGTAGGTATTGAGCACCTTACAGGGATTTATGGCACCACCTTTTTAGAACAATTTACTGAAGCATTTTTCTTTAGCGCTCAAACAATTACCACGTTGGGTTACGGGCAGGTCGCTCCTATAGGAATTTTAACTAATATTCTAGCTGCCACAGAGTCTATGATGGGTTTACTGGGTTTTGCTCTGGCAACCGGTATGGTCTACGGAAGATTTTCAAAACCCGCCGCAAAATTAAAATATAGCAAATTTGCTGTCATTGCGCCCTATCAGGATATAAATGGCTTTATGTTTAGAGTAGTTAATCCACACGGAAATCAACTTCTAGAGTTAGAAGCTTCAGTGTCGCTTTCTATACTTCGTGAAAATTCTCAATTACGCAGTTTTTTTCCTCTTGACCTTGAGCGATCTAAAGTTGCTTTTTTACCGGCCACCTGGACGCTGGTTCATCCTATTACCCGTGAGAGTCCGTTTCACCAGATTAAACCCGAAGCTCTTTTTAAACGGGATGCCGAAATTATAATTGTTATTAAAGCTTTTGATGAAAGTTTTTCTCAATCTGTTTACTCCCGCTCTTCTTATAAATTCAATGAAATAAAATGGGGTGAAAAATTTACGTATCTAATTTCTCAAAAAGATGGAAGAGTTTCTGTAGACGTTAGTGGTATTGATAACACCGAACCTGCTAAACTTAATGGCGAGATTTAGTTTACAGAATTATACATTTTAAGGAAAAAGAAAGAAAATTCTAATTTCAAATTCTTTATTTTGAATCTTTATTCTTGCACAAGTATTTTTTGGCGGTTTTTACACATATTATGAGACAATCTTTATTTGAATTTATTAAAAACCTGAAAAACTTTTTACAGCGTAAATTCAAGCAGTACGACAGTAAACTACCCTATTTTATTACTGTAATTTTGGCCTTAATAATTGTGGTGTTCTGCATAAATACATTTATAGAACTTACAGAAACACTTAAAACTGAAATTCTTGCGACTTACGATACACAAATTACAGATTATGTAATCTCCTTTAGAACACCACTACTCACTCAGTATTTTGTTTTTGTAACTAATGTGGGTGACCTCTATGGTTATCTCACCGTGGTAGGACTTGCAACAATAATCTCTTATTTCTTCTTTAAACGCTGGAAGTATGTTTTACAAACTATCGCTGTTTTAATATTAGCTTCGGTCTCTAACGTAATTCTAAAGCGATTTATAGATCGTGCTCGCCCGGGGATAGAGCATTTAGTTTCGGTAGAAACGTTAAGCTATCCTAGTGGTCATGCAATGAGCGCAATGGCCTTTTATGGTTTTCTTATTTACCTCGTATTTCGATTCAGTATAAATACGTTTCTAAAAGCCGGTTTAATTTTGCTTCTGGCAGTTCTAATTTTAAGTATAGGAATAAGTCGTATTTATTTAGGGGTTCACTTTCCGTCAGATATCGCTGGTGGTTACATTGCCGGCTTTATCTGGGTTGTGTTTTGTATTCTTATTTTTAATATTATCGAACTTTTTAGAAGAGACCCTAAAACTTAGGATTTTAAGTCTGTTACATTTAGAAAGGATATCCTATTGCAAAGTTTAAAATAGGATTTGCAAAGTCATACGTCCAGCGCTTGCCTTCTTCTAAACTAGGGTCATGAAAAGGTGCGGCAAGATCTAACCGTATTACAAAGCTTTGTATATCTACGCGCATCCCAAAACCACCGCCAATACCTAATTGATTAATAAAGTCACTACCAAAAGTATCCCCCTCTAAGGCTAAATTGTCTGTGGTATTCCAGATATTTCCTGCATCTACAAATAACGCACCCTGAAGAATATTTATAAGCGGAAAACGATATTCTAGATTTGCCTCCAGGCGTACATTACCGGTTTGATCGTAGTAGTTAGAAGCCGTGTTATCATCGGCCACAAAAGTGCCTGGCCCTAGTGATCGGGTTCTAAAAGCACGTACACTATACGGTCCTCCTGCAAAATATTGCTTTGTGTAGGGTACGACTTCAGAATTTCCGTAAGGGACACCAATCCCTGCAAAAAGGCGGGTTGCCAGTGTGTGGTTTTTTGCAAAGTTAAAATGATATCTAAAATCTGCATCTATACGTGCAAACTGCGCATATTCTAATCCCAGAATACTTTGTGGTTTCTCACCACCTGCAAATAAACTTAGACTATTCCCAGCGGTTTCAAAATTTGCATTTAAAAACAACTGATGTGTGGCACCCGTATCTACCATACCGTTATAGGTAAAAGAATAGGTTAAACCCGAAATAAATTGCTGATTAAAACTTGTTTGCAAAAAAGGGTTTGCCTCTAATATTGCATCAAACTCTGGGGTGGTATTAGCTAATGAAACATAATTAATGGCAATAGGATTTATCTCGTGTGTAATGTATTTATTGGCTTGCCATACATAGCCAAAATTAGCTTCAAGAGAACCTAAAGTAAATAATTGAGACCTGTTTAAATAGGCGACTCCCAGTTTAACACGGGTTTTAGGTATGTCGTACTTAAAATAATCTTTAGAAAATTTATAGGGAAACAACATACGCGGAAATATGAGTTCACCACTTAAACCCAGTTGTACACTGGTAGAACCTGCTGTATTACCTGTGCCACCACCGGCTTGAAACTCATAACTTCCGTCAAGAGAAATATTAAGCGTTTCTCCTCCCTGAAAAAGATTACGGTTAGCAAATGTAAGCCCCAATCCCGGACCCGAAAATCCGTTCGACTTTGTTACCGCTTTCACTTCTGCACGTACCGCTCTTTTATTTAAAGGTGATAAGAAAATATTAGCTTCTAACAGTCCTAAACTATCTCCAGAAGCTTCAGTATCAAGTTCGTTATATCTAATATTTACAAATTTATAAGCACCTATAGAGCCTAAACGACGGCTTGTAGCTTTAGACTGCTCAGGGCTATATAAATTACCTTCTTCCAGTAAAATAAAGGGATCCAGACGTTTTGGCTTGAAATAAACTTCCTCCTGTAGAAAATTTTTATTGGCAAATTTAACGGTATCAACACCGGTACTATCCAGCTCTACTGTATAATTAGGATATACATTAACACGAGCCACCTTATACGGAATAATTGATTTTTCGGGAACTTCCTTTTTTAGTCTCAGATATAGATCAAATTTCTTGTTTTTATATTGATTGGTATCTGATTCAAATATTAAGAATCCTGAATTGAAATTATAAAATCCTTCGCTTTTAAGTTGAAGATCTATACGCTCCCGCTCTGCCTTCATAGCACTTAGATCAAATCGCATTCCCGGCTGTAAACTTGATTTATCAAGCTGATTTTTTATGCTTTGATATACCAGCAAACTGTCTGAATCGAGTTGGTATTTTTGTAATCTATAGGGTTTAGAAAGACGTAATTTGTAAATTGCTTCGGCCTCTTTGCTCGTGGTATCCTCTATTATTTCTGAAGCTACTGTACTGTAAAAAAACCCTTTGTTTTCAAGACGATTCAGTAAAATCTGCTCCATCTCATATTCTCTAATGTCTGATGCATAAACCGGTTCCTGACCAAATTTTTTATTGAGAAATTTGTTTATGAATCCCGGTTTTTCGCGCGTTGCTTTGTAATGAAAATACAAACCCGGATATCCACCTAACAAGGAAGATACAGGTTCGGGTCGCAAAGCTGCTTTCAAATCTAGTTCTATCAAATCTATATCATCTACGATAGAATCTGGAGTGAGTACCACCGTTTCCTTAGTATATAGAAATTCGCCTTCGGGTATAAAACGATCTACAGAACAGCTATAGCTTATTAAACTAATTGCAACCAGCAAAATTGCAAATCTGAGATTTTTTTTATGTTTTGCAGATTTATTCATTAATCTCTTCTTCTTCAGTTTTAGCCGGAAACATAGATTGCCACAGCTCTGTAAACTTGTTAAACTCTCTTGTAAATAGAAGCGAAATCCCATTTACAATAATTTGACCATCAATAATATTCTCATATTGACTGCGTCTATATCCTCTCATTCTATATCTACCATCTTCCGTTAGTAAGTACTCAATACTTACATTACCTACAACCGGAGCGGTACCATTTTCAGAATTACCACTTCCTTGTAAATCTACAGCACTACCTACACTCACAACCACACGGTCGTCAAACAACTTTTTCTGTGCTGCGATATCTAACGTGGTACGATCTGTAGGTGCGCTTCCCTGATAATCTGTATAACTGTCTAAACCAAAATTTAGATCGAAGCCTGTATTACCTAATAACTTATCTGAAAATACATTTAATTGATCTGAAATCGCATCGTTTAAGTTATCTCTCGCAATTGTAGCTGTACCACCACCACTACCATCACTACTTGAGGAAGGAAAAAAGCGGTTGAGTACCAGTAATGAAAACACTTGTTTATTCAGCTCATTTTCTTGCTGATTTAATTGTTGCACCTGACTATAAACCTGCCCACCCACAGCTCCTCTACTTGCTTCAGGTATATCTAGATTGAAACTTATTATTGGCTTCATAAGTTCACCATCTATATTTATATACACTAAGAACGGAACTTCCTGTCTAAACTGCGATTGCGTGCTAATATCTGTACCACTGGTTGATGACGCCATTAAACCACTTGCCGATGTTTCTACCTCATAGGAAGCTTTGATATTTAAATTTGCATCAAAAGGATCGCCAGACCAGGTTATACGACTTTCTGGAGCAAGATTAAACCTGCGTTTAACCAGGTTGTATAAACTCATCTCATAATGACCGTCGTTCACATTGTAACGGCCGCTTAACGTCATTCTTCCATTAGGATACATATTATATTTAAAATCACCTGTACCGGTTACCTGAAAGTTATCACCCGTTTGCTCATCTATAATTAATTTAAACAACGCTCCTTTAGCTATACTTAAATCTGCATCTATCGCAAATCCCGAAACGGTATAGGACTCCTCTTCAGAATTTGTGAGTATGGCATCTGGATTCTCTTTATTTACAAATATGACAACACCATCTTTAGATTCTATTTGTACTTCTGAAGGTGGTAAAACATAGGTGACATCTGTAGCAGCATTTACGTTGAGACTCAAGTCAACGTCAGGTAAATCGAGATCTCCTGTAACGGTCGCATCTGCATCAAAAACTACAGTACCATACACCAGATCAAAATCTTCTTTTGTAGAATTAAGAGCTTTAAAGTTTTTGGCTTTCAGTTTAAGATCAAATGTGGGATTGATAAAACTTTCTGTACCTACATTACCAGAAACGGTAATTGCATTTGAACTTGCATCCTGTATTTTAAACCCGTCAAAATAAATTCCTTTATTATCTAAGCGTACGGCTTCATTAGCTAGTAAAAATGGTGCATTAAGCTTGGCTATTTCAAAATTAGCCTTATTAAAATTTAAAGTCCCTTCATATTCAGGTGCTAATGTGCTTCCTGTTACTTTAATATTTCCGTTTACAGAGCCACTCGCATTTGTTATTTCGCCTTGCGAAAAATTCTCAAGCGCTTTGACATCAATACGTTTAATATCAAGATTTAAATCTATTTGTGCTGCTTCAGGATTATCTATATAATCTCCTGTGAGATCAAGATCTGCAACCCCTTCTTTTAAGCTTAGATCAAAATCATAACCACCGCTACCTTTCGATTTTCCGCTTATATCAAGAATACCCATATTAGTTTGCAGTACTTCAAAATTTGTAATGTTTAGGTCTGCCAGCATTCCCGGTGATGTGAAAGGATCTTCAACGACAAAATCTCCGTTTAAGATTCCCTTTACTAATGATTCATCAGGATTTAGCAGATTTAAAATACTGGAGAGCTTAAAATTCTGAAAGTTAACACCTAGATGTTCTTTAGTAATTCCCGGTAAATCATTACTCACCTCTACTATCTGATCCTGATAAGACAATTTAAAATCTTCAAATACGGTATTGAATTCTTTAAAGACAATACTATTATTGGGATTTACCTTCCATTTATTTCTATTTAAAATAAGGTCTTTGTCGTCTATATGAATTTTAATACTATTCTCCTCCTGAGTAATTACAGAAAGTACGTGCATTAATTTTTCACCCTTATCTAAAGACAGAAAATCTAAATACATCATATTATTAGTAACTCGCCCACCTATTCTCGTATCTTTAATATTTACAGGACCGGCTATGAGTTCTTTAAGCCCAAAGCCAAAATCCATATTATCTTTATTAGAAATAAGCTTAAATGCCAGGCTGTCTATGGTATAACCACTATAGTTTATATAGGGTAAATTAACATCTGCAGTAAGAGCACGTTTGTATTCATCAAAATCAACAGCAATGTTTACCGTATCAAGTTCTCTTAAATTGGGGACAAAAACTTCACTTAAGATAGGCGCTTGCACTACAGAGCCGCGTATCTTCATAAGCACGGGTTTTACAATCGTATCTAGCTGTGGATCTTCTGTTAAATAGGTTTGCACGTGACGTTGCAATGCGGCAATAAAGTCTTGCGGACTCGCATTAGATTCTAAATCTAACTGCAAAATGCGATTGCGAATATCTAATGAAGTAGTATCTGGCTTAACAAATGCATTTATTTTTAAATCTCCTAATTGATATGCCTGATCATCATATACTGCTACACCTCTTTTTATATCTGTATTAACTTCATAATCTTCGGGAGTACCTTTAAAGTAACCTGTAAGATTAAATGCTGCTTTTATGTTCTGTTTAACAAGACCTAAGGCTTGTAAGTCTGCTCCAATAAGAACTAGATTTACATTCGCTGAAGAAGCTACAGAATCTAAAGTTATATCTGCATCTAACTTCATATTTAAATTATCATCCCTGTAAGCTGAGACCAGATTTCCTTTCCCGTTATTAAAAGAACCATCTAATTTTAAATCTTTAAATGTGTATTCATTAAAATCAAGACGCTTAATTGTTGCATTAACTTCTGCATCAAGATCATTTATAGTAGCACCAGAACCTTTAGCGATAAGATTTAAATCTAGAACTCCCAGCATTTCATTTTGAAGTAATTTGCCCAATCGTATTTCGGTAGCGGTTACAACGCCTTCAAAATTTATACGATTGCCAAAAGCTGCATTTCCATTAAGAACGACGGTACCATCTGTTGTTTCTAATGTTGTTTTAGTTAGTGCGCGTGTGGTCGTTCCTTTCAAAGAACCAGACATTCTTACCAATTCTGGAAATTGTACGCCTAAATCTTTTTCATTTAAAAATCTGCTTAAATCTGTACGTGTACTTTGAATACGATACGTTGGGAAATTGTAAGAAAGGTTATCGGGGTTTGTAGCATTATAAACAGTGCCTTGCAAACTTAGATAGGTACTTCTACCCCAATTAAATCGTGTGGGACTTATAGTTAAGTCGTCTAGTTTTCCTTCAACAGCTAAACTACCCGTTAATAGACGCTGACTTAATTTAGCTAAGTATTCATTGTTTTTTAATTGTGGCTGAAATTTAAAAACAGTACCTAAATCTGCAATAACCTGCGGTACGTTTAAATTCATTTTTGCATCCCCTGGATTTTCAATAAAAGCTGCTAAACTAGGATAAGCCACTTTAGCATTTCCTTCTAAATAATTATCGTTTAAACTGAAAACTAAGTTGTTAACATCTAAAGACTCATCGGTTACTTTAAGGTTTAAATTCAGCTTTTTCAACTCTAATCCGGAAGCTTCTACAAAAGATGCATTCGCCAATTCTGCTGAAAATTGCTGATTTTCAAGTAATATATCTTTAAGATTTAGAGTAAGATTATCTACAAAAAGAGCATTGGGGTTAAACAATCCTTTTGAAGCTTTTGCGCCATCAAGAGTATATGCAACTGTATTATTATTAAGTGATATAGCTCCTATATTTACCAGAAAAGAAGGCCAGGTAAATGCAGGAGAAGGCTCATTAGTTTCTAAGATACCTTCTTTTACAACCGTTTGCATCGCTACTTTAATTTCCGAATTATTAAGAAGTACACGATCTACTATTGCTTTACTTGTCTTTAAATCAACTAAAGGTATTTCAGTTTCAAAATCACCTATAAGTGCAAATGCACTAATCCCGTCTGGTATAGATTGATAATCAACCGTAACCTGTTTCATTTTAAGGTTTTTAACCTTTAAGAAAGGCATAGGTACTGCCGCAGTATCAGTAGATGGTTGTAAAGGTTTCGTTTGCTTATAATAAACTTTTGTATTTGCCAGATAAACATTACCTACTTCAAAGCGCATCGCTTCAAGGTCTGTTTTTTTCATATTGAGCTCTAATTCAGACAAATTGAGCTTAGCATCCATACCGGCAACATCATCTTTAAAGTGCAGGTCAAAATCTTTAAAACTAAAATCACCAAGATTTAGCTGAAGTGCAGTGGTATCTTGTGGAGTAGTTGTCACAACTGTGGTATCTGAAGCTGCAAAAGCATCAATCAAAAATTGGTAATTAAAACCAGTGATAGAATCCTTTCTAATAACATTTGCCTTTACACCTTCCCAATCAACATCATCTATACTTATAGCGCCACCAGTAATTATTGACCACAGTGGTACTGCAGCCTCAAGATGCTTACTATAAACAAGGGTATCTCCTTTTTTATCTTCAAGGTAAAGACCGTCTAGTGCAATGTCGCCGTCAAAGGTTATAAACAGTTTGCTTATTTGAACCTCGGTCTGGGTTTTACCTTCAATATAATTTATGGCTTTGTCAACAATAATACCCTGTCCCCACGGACTGCGAACAAATAGAATTAAAAGCAATAGTAGAATAAAAATAACACCTACTATTTTACCTAAAATCTTTAATACTTTAAGGAACTTTTGTTTAGGAGTTTTCTTCATAGTCAATAGCTCAAAACTGTAACAATTAGTTCACGTTTTGAAGTTGTTAAAAGTACTATAATTGACAGTTGTAGTTAATATGCTAATTATTAAAACCTTGTTATAATTTTCTATAAAAGCAGTTAAATAGATTAAGGCCGAGAGCCGAATTAAATAAATTGTAGAAAATTAAAATTATGAAAACTGATAAAACACAAGAAAACACGTATAACTCTGATTTAACAAAAGAGGACTTAGATATTCTCAATCAAAAAAATCTTCATAAAGATGGTGGTGCAGATGAGCAATTGCGCGATCGCGAAAGAGCAGTTGACTTTACAGGAAAGGATTTAGACATCCCGACGGGAGAGCAAACAAATAAGCAAACTACAGGGCTTAAAGATGAAGAAAATAAACTATACAGCCAGGGAGGTTCTCGTAACAACAATCTGGAAGAACAAAAGGGGGAATTATAAATGTATTAAATAGTCCACATAAAAAAATCCATCATTTGTGATGGATTTTTTTTATACCTAATTTTCTTTAACAATAATAATATTTGCTTTTACGCCGGTGAGTAAATTCCATTCATTAGAGCTTATTACATTACCCGTATCGTCGTAAACTACAAAAGCTGCGGTATTAGGACCGCTAGAGCCTTGATTAAGCGCTTTAAATGATATTTTATTAAATCCTTTCTTTAATGGAAGATAAAAACTCGTATAGGCTTCAGTTAACCAAATACTAGGTACTACAATTTCGTCATTAACAAGAACAGCAACACGGTCACCATCTACATAAGCATAATCTCTACATACAATTTTTACTTGTTGTCCCCCATTTTTAAACGTACCCAAATCCTGATCAGACTGATGTGCTGGCTTGTCAGATTTATCACTATCACGATTTGCCTCGCGTTGATTCATCATTTCAGTATAACGCTGTCCTGCATCAGCATATGATTCATGTTTCAGCATATAGAATGTGGGAGACTCAGGAGCTCTAAGTTGCGGGCGCTCTATTAATTTACCGTTAGCGTCAAGCATTAAACCACCACTCGATTTAGGTATATCGGGTTTAGAAACTGCATTATCAGGAACTGGTGTGGGAGTTCCCAAAGGATTTTCGGCAGCCGGTATTTTAAATGACCCTGATGTATTATCTATTTGGGCCGTAGCTAGAAGTGGCAATACTAATATACAAAGACTCAAGAATAAGGTGAGTTTTGATGTACAGTATAAATATGTGCTTTCGATTGTTTTCAATTTTTCTATTAATAACGTTAAAGCATAATAAGTGTTGCAAAATCGCAAAACAAATTTAACCTAATCCTTACAAACAGGAATCGTGCCAACACGCATTCTAATAAAATTTGTAATACAGAATTCTCAAAAATATCGTAAATTGTATAGAAAAAATAAAATTATACTATGAAAAAGTATTACATCTCCATTTTAAACACGAAAGCTAACTGGTTTATTCGTTTTTCTTTAATTGTTTTATGTTGTACAGGCGTTTTAAGCGCTCAGGAATCTCAAAAGTATCTTGAATACAAAGGTACCGTAATTTCAAAAACTTCAGAAAACCCGCTGCCATTTGTTAATTTACTTATTGAAGGTACCAACATTGCTACAGTAACTAATTCTGAAGGGAATTTTTCTTTAAAGGTAGAAGAAGCTATGCCTAATGCTAAAGTGACCTTGACGTATCCCGGTTATGAAAAGCTAATCATTATTTTGAAAGATTTAGATCAAAACAAATCTGTTATAAGTCTAAGTCCGCAAGCATATGAACTTGATGAAATAAACATTTCAAGACCTAAAAATGCTCTTACTTTAGTAGAACAGGTTTTCTCGAATATTGAAAACAACTATTCAGATCAAGAGAATTTTATGACTGCCTTCTATCGGGAAACTATTAATAAGCGTAACCGCAGCGCTTCTCTAGCTGAAGCCGTAGTTACCATTCAAAAAACACCTTATACAAACGCTGGCAATGACTTAATTGCATTGTATAAAGCTCGCAAAAGCACTAATTATGATCGCCTTGATACTGTTGCCATTAAATTACAGGGAGGGCCTCTAAATGCTTTATATGCTGATTTAGTTAAATATCAAAAGTATTTTATTACTAGAGAGACACTTTCAGACTATGACTTTTCTTTTGGTGAGCCTTTAGTTAATGATGGAAACATTGTTTATGTGGTTAATTTTAAACAAAAGAGCAGCATTTTAGAACCCTTATATTACGGTAAGCTCTACATCGATTCAAAAACAAGTGCTCTTACCAATGCATTATATAATTTAAATGTTGAAAACCGAAAAGCGGCTTCTGACTTGTTTGTAAAGAAAAAACCAAATCAGGTTAAAGTATATCCTACCGAAATTAGTTACCGGGTTGATTACCGCAATAAAGACGGGAAATGGTATTACAGCTACAGCAACGTACAACTTGAATTTGTAGTAAACTGGAAACGAAAACTATTTAATAGTAAATACCGCATTAACAGTGAGATGCTTATTACAGACTGGGAAACAGAGTTACAAGGTAAAGAAGGAATTAACCGAAGATCAAAGTTTAAAGAAAATACCGTTTTAGCAGATGAAGTTTCTGGTTTTGCAGATCCTGAGTTTTGGGGAGCATACAACGTAATCGAACCTGAAAAGTCTATACAACAAGCAATTGAAAAAATTCAAAAGCAAATCAAAAAAGAGTAACTCATTTAGAAGCTCGCAATAAGATTGCGTATTTGTACGTGTTTAGAAATTGTCGAAGACAAATCATCTACATTATACGGCTTTGTAACTATATCATTCATACCGCTGTTCTGAGCAGTTTTCGTAATAAAGGAAGCCTCTGCAGCGGTTAATGCTATTATAGGAATATGTTTATCAAAAATACGAATAGCCTGAGTAGTCTCATAACCATTCATTCCTGGCATATTAATATCCATTAATATAAAATCAAAATGATGCTTTTTGGCACGCTCTAAAGCCTCTTCCCCATTTTGAGCTTCAAAAGTGATTATTTCTAAATTTTCTAATACACGTTTAGTTACCAGTCTATTAATTTTATTATCATCTACTATTAAACAGCGAAGTCCCTTAAGACTTTTAACTTTCAATGAATTTCCAGAAATTTCGTTTGTTGATGTTTTAGATGTGCTAAGTGTCTTTTCAAAATCAATACTAAACATAAATGTAGAACCTTTACCTACAGCGCTTTTTAGATAAATTTCTGAATCCATTTTTTCTAGAATTTTACGTACAATGGGCAATCCTAAGCCGGTTCCTTTTAAGTCTGTAGCTGTTTCTTCGTTTTGCAACTGTTCTAATTGGCTAAACTCATCAAAGATTAATTCTTGACGCTCTTTAGGAATTCCGATACCATCATCCTGAACTTCAAAATGAATTCTGCATCTATTAGCACCTAGGTCCTCGCTTCGTAAGCGTAAAATAATATTGCCCTTAGGCGTAAATTTTAATGCATTACCTAAGATATTGACAAGCACCTGTGATATTCTGCGGGCATCACCTATAATATAATCGGGTACAGAAGAATCAATTACGCATTTTAATGTACAAGCTGCATTTTTTAGACTATTTTGATCAAAGCTTGAAATTAAATCTTCAGCTAATAATTTTACATTAAATCGTTTATTTATTAAACTAAACGACTCATCTTCTAATTTTGATAAATCTAAGAGGTCATTTATGATATCTAATAAATGATCTGCACTAAACTTTAAAGACCCTATCTCTTCTTTAAAAGCTTCAAATTCTTTCCGTTTTTCCAAAAGAGAAATAATGCCGGTAACACCATACAATGGAGTTCGCATCTCATGACTTAGTGTAGAAAAGAATTTAGATTTTGCACGCTCACTTTTTTCAGCAAGATTTTTAGCTTTTAAAAGATTTTTATTATTGCGCTTTAAATTATTTATAAGACCTAATCTCAGTTTTTCACTATAGAACAAATAGGCTAGAAATAAACTCAATAAACCGAGTATAGATCCCAGTAATATAAATTGAATTTTTTTGCGTTGTAGATCATGATCAAGCAGCTGCTGCTTCATTTCAGCATCATTACGCTGTCTTCGCAATTCTTCGGTTTCTGCGCGTGCAAGGGCTAGTTTTAGAGTTTCTGTCTCTAACGTTTTTTCTCTAAGCTTATAATGCTTTAAATACTGTTGTTGTACTTCAAATGCACGATCGTTATAATTTTGTTCTTTAAGGAAAAGTGCATAGTTCTCATAAAACTCTAATGCTAATGAAGTCTTATTATCACGTTCAATTCGCTCATAAGCTTCAGCATAATGTTCTAAAGCTTTACTGGGTACGTGAAGACCTTTATAATAGTCACCCCAGGTCATATCGAGATATATTATAGGATCATTATAATACTCATATGAATGATCATAACTCGCAGTAGCCTTTTTTAAGTATGGGTACATCATTACATAGTTGCCCTCTTTTCCATAAAGCTCTGCAATATTAAGCGCAGCATCTAAAAAAACACCCGTATTCAAACGCTGTTGAATTTCTAACGATTGTTTATAATACTCAAGAGCTTGCATACGTGTAGCAGGATTATCTGCTAAACTAGCTGCGAGGTTATTATAGCCCCAGGAAATTAAAGTATCATTTTTTGATTGTTTTGCAAACTCTAAAGCAGATTTTGCATACGCTAACGCAGGTATGGTGTCATTAATTTCATCATAAATTACACTCAACAAATTATACCCGTGAAATACATAGGTATAATCATTCAAATTTTTAGCATCTATAATTAAATCTGAAAGATTTTCTATAGCAACATCATATTTCTTCTCTTCTCTAAATTCATAAATAGCATCGAGATGTTGCTCTAAAGTTTGATCCTGAAGTATAGGAAAGAGGTCTCCGGCAGGTAAATATGATTTACCGTAAGTAATGGAATAGTTACCTATAAGCAAGCTAACGCCAATAAAAAAAAATAAGTAACTAAATTTCACTTAAGTGGGGATTTGGACGCCGTAATATTACGAATAATAACCGATTAAAAACAAATATAAACTATGAAATAACAAAAACTTAGATGTTAAAAAAGATTATCATCTGATTATCAATATATTAAATTTAATTAAAAATTAGTTTTATCAGTTTTTTCTTACTTATGTAGTATTGTATTTATTCACCCAAAAAGCTCAATTAAAGTATCTTTACACCTTTTACAATATGAGTAATATTATTATAAGTCCTACTTACTTTCCAGACATCATATCTTTTGCTGCCATGGTTCAGGCAGAATCAATAACATTTGAAATTTCTGAAAATTATCAAAAACAAAGTTATAGAACCAGAATGTACATTGCTACGTCTAACGGTTTACTGCTGTTAAATATTCCTATACTCCATAACAAAGGAAAAGGCAGAAAAAAAATAGAAGACACTTTAATTGAAAATAGTTTCTTATGGCAACGACAGCATTGGAGATCACTTGTAATTGCCTATAGAACCTCTCCGTTTTTTGAGTTTTATGAAGATGATATTTACCCCTTATTCCATAAAGAACACAATTCTTTATTAGCCTTTAATCTCGAAACAATTAAGTGCTTAATGGGATTATTAGATTTAGATTTTAGTATTTCTTATACTGAAGAATACAAAGAATCGTATGCACATAAAATTGATTTGAGATTCTTTGCAAACGGAAAACGAAAAAATAAAATTGATTTACCGCAGTATAGACAGGTTTTTGAAGAGAAAAATGGTTTTATTCCGTATTTAACTGTTTTAGATCTCCTATTTAATCTCGGCCCCGAGGCACTCACCTATTTACAAAAACTAGATTTAAAATTGTAATATTATTATAACTTCATAATAGCCATTATAGGAAAATGATCGGAATAATCAACATTAAAATTTTCAAATGCCAATACCTCAAAGCTGGTATCGGGCAGTATAAAATCTATACGTAACGGAATAATATCAAAAATAAACGTACGCCCAAAACCACTTCCTTTTTCTTCAAAAGCATCTAATCGAGAACCCCGTATTTTATTATAGGTATAAGAAAAAGCGGTATTATTAAAATCACCGGCAACAATGGTTTTATAGTTACAACTGCGCTGATGTTCCAGAAATAAATTTGTTTGTTCTTGTTGTTTCTTAAATGCTCTGCCTAACCTGCCTACAAGTGATTTTGTATTTTCCTGTTCTAAGGCATTTAACTCTGGAGTAAGTGTTAGCGTCTGCATATGCATATTATAAATACGTATAGTATCTTTTGCCTTAACGATATCTACAAAAATTGCATTATTAAAAGTACTGGTAAAATTTAGAGAACCCTCATTAACTATAGGATATTTAGAATAGATTTTTTGACCATAATTACGTGTACCATTCTCTCCAAAATAGGAATATGGATATCCTTTAAATTCAGGATCTCTATGTTTTGAAAATTCTTGAAACGTGATAATATCTGGTGTATTCTTTTCTATAAGTGCCCTTAATCCTTCCTTAATTTCTTCTTTTGTATAGTTATCACTGCTAAACACGTGAACATTATAGCTAAAAAAACTAAGTTGATTTTCAGCTTTTACGATCTCATTAATTTTCACACCAGAACCAAAGTTAAAAAGCGATGTACCTATAAAAAGCCACAACACCAGTATTGATCCTGAAAGTAAAAATTGGCGTTTGAAAAGCAGCAGCCAGTAGATTACAAATAACGCATTAATTGCTAATAGAACCGGAATGATAAGCGTAAGAACAGATACCGGTGGAAAAATTTTTGGTGGAAAATAAGGTAGTGCATATCCTATTAAAAGCGCGATCGCAAAAAGACTATTTATAAAAAAAACAATCTTATTCCAAAGTCCGAGTTTTTTCATTAAGTATCCTTTCCGGCTTTAAATAAAAAGTCTTTATCTTCTTTAGATAAGCTATCGTAACCACTTTTACTTATTTTATCTAGAATGGTATCAATACGTATTTGTTTTTCGGTTTTTGACATAGATTTTGAAACCGTTGAAGCAGTAGCGTGTGCCTTGGTATTGCGATAGACGGTTTTCATTTTAGCTTTCTTCTCACTCTTTGGCCTTGGTTTAAAAAAACCGACTACAGTATCTGCAAAACGCTCCCACCAGAGGCCTATGTCATTACCTTTACCCAGTTGCTGTGCATAGACGAAACCAAATAGAGCACCACCCACATGAGCCAGCAAACCTCCGGCATTATCAGATGAGGGAATTTGAATAAGATCTGTAAGAATTACAAAGACACCTATGTGCCAAAGCTTTACATTAAAAAAAATGATGCGCACTTCTGTATTAGGAGTATAGGTAGCTATAAAAATCATAATTGCTCGCACGGCTGCACTCGCTCCTACCAGAAAAGCAGTAGATTGAATAAGAACCGGAAACAGATTATAAGAAATAACAAAGAAAACACCCCCGGCTAAAGCCCCTAAAAGATAAACGGTAAGAAATCGTTTTTCAGTAAATAGATTCAAAACAATCTGTCCAAACCAATACAGAATAAGCATATTCCAGAAAATATGCCAGAATCCTCCGTGTAGAAAAGCATACGTTAATAAAGACCACGGTTGAATAATTAACCTACTTAAATCTGTAGGCAAGCTTAACCATTGTGTAATTATGTTTCCTGAATTTAAAATCCATTCAAGAAGCATAAAGCCTACCCAGATTAAAACATTAATTACGATAAGCTTAACGACTATTGAAGCCGTTTTAAACTGATAACTTAAGCTAGTTCCAGACATAATTAATACCAGCGTTTGTCATTAAAACTGTTCTTTTTCCAATACCACATCATTATAAACCCAAATAACGCTCCTCCTATGTGTGCAAAGTTTGCAATATTCTGACCAAATAATGAAAACCCGGTTACACCAGAAAATAAATCGAGTAAAATAAGAGCTGGTATAAAAAACTTGGCTTTAATAGGAATAGGTAAAAAGATTAGGAATAATTCAGCATTAGGAAATAACATACCAAAAGCCACCAGAACCCCATAAATAGCACCAGAAGCACCTACTGCAGAGGTAGAAAATGCCTCAATCATACCGCGTATTTTATCAGGCTCTCCAATATCTGGATACGAGTACTGCCCAGTTTGCTGAATACTTGCAAAAGCTTTTTCAAGTATTTGAGATATATCTGAAGGGCTTACACCTGCATCTAGCAAGGCATTATATCCAGACTGGTAATGATAATACCCTACCAACGTATGAATTAAGGCCGCACCTAGTCCTGCTGAAAAATAGAAAAATATAAATTTAGATTTTCCCAAAGCTTGTTCTACCGGTCCTCCAAAAGCATACAACGCATACATATTGAATAATATGTGAAAAATACTGCTTTGATCGTGCATAAACATATGCGTAAGCGGCTGCCAATATTCAAAATTTGAATTTGCGGGAAACCATAACGCAAAAAGATCTAAAGCCTGAGGAAACAGAAATTTTGTTCCTAAGAAGAAGATTACATTTATTATTAAAAGGACTTTTACAGTTTCGGTGATTTTACCCATCTAATCAGGTTTGTTTTAGTAACGCTACTAAGCGTTTTTAATTATGCATTAAATTTACGATCGAGTTCATCGACAGTAAGCGTAATAAAGGTTTTTTTATAAAATGGTGATAATGTAGGTTCTGTACAGGCAAAAAGCTTATTTACGAGATGTTCTCTCGATAAATCATCTAATTTTTCACCGGTTTTAACCGCCATACTCTTTGCCATACTTTTAGCCAGAACATCGGTCTGACTGAAACCCGCATCTGGTATTTCTTGTTCGACATCACTCAGTAACTGCTCTAATACTATAGAAACTTCACTTTCCTGAATACTTGCCGGGATTCCGGAAACTTCTAAAAAACCTTCTTCCGGGAAATCCAATACAAAACCTGTATTCTCTAAGGATTCTTTCAACGAACTAAAAATTACTAATTCTGCATTTGAATAATCAAGTCTAAGTGGAAACAACAATTGTTGGCTCACAGATTCTTTAACGGTAATATTCCGAAGAAATTCTTCATATAAAACCCGTTGATGTGCACGGTGTTGATCTATAACAAGCATTCCACTTTTAATAGCACTAACGACATATTTATTGTGTATCTGGTAGGTGTTTGCAGCATCCTTATCGGTCTGCTTAGTCTCTCCGAAGCCTTTACTCTCGTGCTCTACAAATAAAGATTCTATCTCAGGTTCATCTTCAATTTGCAAAGAACTAAATGAGGATTCAGAATTGCGCTTATCTAGACCGGCATACATATTTTCCCAACCCTTAGTATTGGGTTTTTCATAATTATTTGCAGTCCCAGCATAACTACGATTAGAAGTAACGGTTTCAAAGGGATTAAAATTGCGGTCTACTTCTACTCGTGGTGCCTGTACTGCCTTATCTTTATAGGAATAAGGCGTATCCATATTAGACTCTCTGTTAAAATCTAAAACGGGTGCAATATTAAATTGCCCTAAACTATGCTTTACAGCAGCGCGCAATAGGTTATAGATGGCATGCTCATCTTCAAATTTTACCTCAGTCTTAGTGGGGTGAATATTAATATCTATTGTTTTAGGATCTACCTGTAGATAGATAAAATAACTCGCACGGGAACGGTCTGGCAATAAACCATCAAAGGCAGCATTTACCGAATGATTTAAATAGGGATGTTTAATAAAACGATCGTTTACAAAGAAGAACTGCTCTCCTTTTGTTTTTTTTGAAAATTCGGGTTTAATGATAAAACCATCTATTTCTACGATCTCAGTATCTTCAACAACCGGAACAAGCTTCTCATTTGTTTTTCCGCCAAAAATTGCAACGATACGTTGGCGTTTATTGGCTTTCGGAAGATTAAAAAGTTCGTTCTCATTGTGATACATAATAAAACCTATGCCTTCATGAGCGAGTGCTACGCGCTGAAATTCGTCAATAACATGACGAAGCTCAACATTATCAGATTTTAAAAAATTGCGCCTTGCGGGAATATTATAGAATAAGTTTTTAACGGCAATTGAAGTTCCTTTTACGGTAGCACAAACCTCCTGTACTTTTAAGGTACTTCCTTCCATTTCTATGCGCGTACCTACTTCCTCATTTTCGGTTTTTGTCTTGAGCTCAACGTGAGCTACGGCAGCAATAGAAGCAAGTGCTTCACCTCTAAAACCTTTTGTGCTTAATGTAAATAGATCATCTGCAGAATTAATTTTTGATGTCGCGTGACGTTCAAAACTAAGGCGTGCATCTGTAGTGCTCATCCCTTTACCGTCATCTATTACCTGAACAAGCGTTCTACCGGCGTCTTTAAGGAGTAATTTAATTTGATTGGCACCTGCATCGATGGCATTTTCTAATAATTCTTTTACTACAGAAGCCGGCCGTTGTACGACTTCACCCGCAGCAATTTGATTTGCTACGTGATCTGGTAAAAGCTTAATGATATCAGACATTTATTAAAATTGCGTAAAGATGCTTAGATCAAAGTCTATAATAAATAAAAACAACATTACAAGAACTGCTAAAATTAGAATAGTTGTTCTGTTTGCGCGTTTATCATTATTATATCTAAAGTCGTCCCAGGCCGTGGTAAACTTACCTTTAAGACCTTTAGTTTCTAAAGTAGCCTTACGGTATTTATCAAACTTTGACTCTAGCTTAAATGGAGTTGAACTGCCTTCGTAATAACGAGGACTGTAACTATATTTTTTGTTTTTGCGTGCTTTTAAAATTCCCATAATTTCTAAAATTCAAATTTACAATAAATGAAGTAAAGGCGATAGCCACCTGCTTCTTAATGAAAGCAAAAAGTATTCCAACAGCTGAGAAGATATTGTAATTTTATAAACTACAATATCTTCTCAGAGATTACACAGACAGCAATTTAATACCGTAGAATGTAGAAATTAAAAGAGAATTATATATTCAGTTTAGAACGTAGCATCTTTGCGTAGTTGAGCCATTTTTATAGCAGCAACCGCAGCCTCAACACCCTTATTACCGTGTTGACCGCCACTACGATCTATAGCTTGTTGCATTGTGTTATCTGTAAGCACACAAAATATAACAGGAATATCGCTTTGTATGTTAAGATCTTTTATTCCCTGAGTTACCCCGTCACAAACAAAATCAAAATGTTTTGTTTGTCCCTGTATCACACTACCTATAGCGATCACAGCGTCTAACATATCATAGCTTTGTTGCATTTTTTTACATCCGTAAATAAGCTCAAAACTACCAGGAACATCCCAGCGTACAATATTTTCTTTGAGTACACCACAGTCTAAAAAGGTATCAAAAGCACCTTGAAATAAACCCTGTGTTATATCACGATTCCATTCAGAAACAACAATCCCAAACCGAAAGTTTTTCGAATTTGGGATTGTTGCTTTATCGTAAACAGACAAGTCTGTTGTAGCCATACTTTAAATTTTTTATTCTGCCTTAGCCATACCTAAATATAAAGGTACTTCCTGAGCCGCTGCAGACTCACTATAATCTTCTTTAATTCTGTTTAAATACGTTACCGCATCGTCATTCTTGCCTAAAGCTAGAGCCACCGTTGCCGCTTTTAATAAGAAACGTGGAGTTGTAAAATCATTTGCTTTTAAATCTGCTGCCTTTTTGTAAAAAGAAAGCGCCTCTTCCGGTTGATCTAATTGCATAAATGCATCTCCTATAGATCCTTTTGCTAAAGGACCAAGCATCATATCATCACTATCAAAATCTTCAAGTTGATCTATTGCCTCTTGATACTTATTTGTATTTAGATATGCCATACCAGCGTAGTAATGCGCCAGATTACCGGCTTTAGTACCTGAGTAATTGTCTATAATATCTAAGAAACCATATTTACCTTCACCTCCGTTAAGAGAAAGCGTAAAAAGAGAATCTTTAGCAACGCTACCCGAAACAGCCTCATTAAAATAATTCTGAGCTTGATACATCTCATTAGACGCTTCTAACTCTTTAGGCTCTTGTATAAATTTTTCATAACCTAAATAACCTAAAACAGCGATAACGATAACAGCTATCCCTACGAAAATAGGTTTTTGATTCTTTTCAACCCAGGCTTCAGTACGCGATGCTCCCTCGTCTAATGATGAGAATACTTCAGCCGTTGTACTTTCTTCTTGCACAACTTCTTCTACTTCTTCCTTGGTCTTAGGTTTGTAACCCCTTTTTTGATATGTGGCCATTCTTAAACTTTTGTTGGGCGCAAAAATAAAATTTTTATTCAATATTAACAGGGTATTGTTTTGTTATTTTTCAATAATTTGCATATGAATACACTTTAATTCAATATGCTATTTATCAAGGAATTAGGGTTTAAAAAATTGGCTTGTACGCTATGATTCTAAAAGCACTTTCGCTTATTAACTATAAAAATTTTGAAACTGCGTCTTTTACACTCGACAAAAAAATTAACTGTTTTGTGGGAAATAACGGTGTGGGAAAAACAAATGTGCTCGATGCTATCTACCATTTATCCTTTGGCAAGAGCTACTTTAACCCCATTACCACTCAAAACATTAATCACGCTGCAGATTTCTTTGTAATTGATGGCAGCTATGAAAAACAAGAGCGGGAAGAGAAAGTAATCGTAAGCGCAAAGCGCGGTCAAAAAAAAGTAATTAAACGTAATGGCAAAATTTACGAGCGCTTTTCTGATCACATAGGTTTTTTACCACTTGTTATTATATCTCCTGCAGACCGAGATTTAATTATTGAAGGTAGTGAGACGCGCCGTAAGTTTATGGATGGTGTTATTGCCCAAAGCGACAGAACATATCTAGACACCTTAATTAAATACAATAAAACATTAGCACAACGCAATGCCCTTCTCAAATACTTTAACGCCAATCATACGTTTAACAAAGACACGCTAAGTATTTATAATGAGCAGATGAACAGTCTCGGAGCTATTCTTTTTGAAAAAAGAAGTGCATTTCTGGAAGCCTTTACGCCTATTTTCAAAGAACGCTATGCAGCCATTAGCGGTGGTAAAGAAGAAGTAAAACTTAAATATAAAAGTCAATTAATAGATGCTTCATTAGAAACTCTTTTTGAAGAAAATCTTGCAAAAGACCGTGCGCTTCAATACACAACGGTAGGCACACATCGCGATGACTTAAGTTTTAAAATTGAAGGGCATCCTATTAAAAAATTTGGCAGCCAGGGTCAGCAAAAATCGTATCTCATAGCTCTCAAACTGGCACAATTTGACTTTATAAAATCACAAAGCAATACAACACCCTTATTATTGCTAGATGATATATTTGATAAATTAGATGAAAACCGGGTAACCCAGATTATAGATCTTGTAAATGATGATAACTTTGGGCAGTTGTTTATTAGCGATACGCACGCAGATCGCACCGAAGACATTATTAAAGAAATTCACCAAACCTATAAAATTTTTAAACTTTGAAGACTTATCTAGCATCGCTTAGCATTTTCTTTGTTCTTTTAGGCTGCGCCGAAAACAATCCTGAGGAGCAACTTAAAAATCTAAACGGATATTGGGAAATCAAACAGGTTGAAAACCCCAATGGAAAAACCACCGACTATAAATTTAATGAGCAAGTAGATTTTATAGAATTAAGAGATACATTAGGATTTAGAACTAAGGTTTTGCCGCGTATAGATGGTACCTTTGTCACCACAGATTCTAAAGAAAATATTGTTGCTATAATAAAGAATGATTCTTTGTATCTCAATTACACTACTCCTTTTGACTCCTGGTCAGAAACTGTTTTAATAGCAGATGGTAATGAATTACAACTCAAAAATGATCGGGGATTGATTTATACGTATCATAAATTTGAAAAAATAGATATTACAGACTAATGGCAAAACGAGACGCAGATCCTAAATCAATACGAGATGTATTGGGATCATTTGTTGAAAAAAACAATTTGCAAACCGGTATTGATAAAGTTAATGTGGCAGATGCCTGGCGCGATATAATGGGGCCAGCTATTTCAAAATACACCACCCAAATAAAACTTGATAATGATAGGTTATTTGTACAATTAAGTTCGTCTGTTTTACGAGAAGAATTATGTTACGGGAAAGAGAAAATAATACGTAACCTCAATGAAGAATTAGGTAAAGAAGTTATTAAATCTATTGTTTTGAGATAAAATTTAAATTTAATTAAAACAAAAAAAGAGCGGCAATTGCCGCTCTTTTAATATAAAGTCATTAACTGACTAGAATTTTTCTCTACCTGAAAAGTGAAAAGCACCTTCAATAGCTGCGTTCTCATCACTGTCACTACCGTGAACAGCATTTTCTCCCATAGAGGTAGCATATAATTTTCTAATAGTACCTTCTGCAGCATCTGCAGGGTTTGTTGCTCCTATAAGTGTTCTAAAGTCTTCAACTGCATTTTCTTTTTCTAAGATAGCAGCAACAATAGGACCTCTTGTCATAAATTCTACAAGCTCTCCAAAAAACGGACGCTCGTTATGTACTGCATAAAAAGCCTCTGCATCTGCAGTAGTCATTTGCGTCATTTTAAGCGCTACTATGCGAAAACCTGAAGCTGTAATTTTTTCTAATATTGCACCAATGTGTCCATTCTCTACGCCATCTGGCTTAATCATGGTAAACGTTCTGTTTGTTGCCATTTTGTTTTGTTTTGTTTCAATCAGCATAATAAGAGCCAATTGATTTTTTTGTTTTTAAAATCGCTGCAAAAGTAATTCTTTTAATTAGAAATTTTAGTTCCTTAATTAAGAATTAATAGTGCTGACTTAATTCGCTTAAAATCTGATCATTTACTCCCATAATTTTAAAATTTATGATGTGTTTATCAAGATCAATATTAAGTAAACCATAACTGCGTACACTAATTACATCACCTACCCTATATTGATTAGGTTCTCCACTGTATGAAGAATAAGAATGCGTTAGACCACTTGAAGTAAAATCGATTAAGGGGTAATCTATTCCTTCAATATTTTTTCTAGAAAATTCTGAAATATGCCTATCCCCGCTTAAAAGAACAACACGTTGAGCATTCGCATTTTTCACTAAATTTTCAAAACGTTCAATTTCTGAAGGAAAATTTCCCCAGGTTTCAAAGCCGTGCTCGGCACTTAAAAACTGAATACTGCTCATTACCACGCAATAGTCTGATTTCTCTTCAAATTGCTTTTCTAACCAACTCCACTGCTCAGCTCCTAAAATTGTTCCGGCCTCAGTCGTATTGGGCTCATAACGTTTCCCGGCTATTTCAGAATCTGTAAGATCACTTCTAAAATAACGAGTATCAAGAATAATAATCTTAATCCATTTTCCATCTTTATAATAATTCTTAGAAGTATAAACGCCTTCCTGGTCCCTAACTTTAGCATCTTTAGGAACATTTAAAAAGTCTAAAAAAAGGTTTTGACTTGTATGCTTTTTACTATATTCTGCTCCACCATCATTAATTCCATAATCGTGATCATCCCAGGTTCCTAAAATCTCGGTCTTTTCGGCAAATGCTTTATAATCAGGATTTGCTTTTTGTTGTTTATACATAGCCTCCATAACCGTCATATCTTCTGTATCTGCATAAATAACATCTCCTCCCCATATGAACACATCTGCATTTTTAGAAGCTATATCATTCCAAAATGGATTAGGTAAATCAACCCTATTGCAAGAACCAAATGCAATCGTGAAATCTGATGTGTAGGTAGTTTCCTGAGCGTTTGTAAAGAATGTCACTAAACCTAAACAAAAACCGATTAAAAGTCTTTTTTGAATACTTGATATCATTTTTACTAAAATTTGAAGTTCAAAATTACACGTTCCCATATTAACACTATATCATGAAATCGTATATTCGCCTTCTATGAAAAATTCTGAAATACTACTTCTCAAAGATCTTTTAGCTACCCCAAAAAAAATTGTAATCATACCACATAAAAATCCAGATGGCGATGCAATGGGATCAACTTTAGGTCTATACCAATTTCTTATAAAAAAAGGTCACAACGCAACTGTGGTAAGTCCTAACGATTATCCTAAATTTTTAAAATGGCTGCCATTTGAAAATACAGTAGTTAAATTTGATCTTCAGAATCAACAAGCTACCCGCTTAATTGCTGAAGCAGATTTAATTTTTACTCTAGATTTTAATTCATTATCCAGAGTAGGCGATATGGAAAATTCGTTGCGTAGTGCCAGCGCTCAGTTTGTAATGATAGATCATCATCAACAACCTGATGATTATGCTGTAGTAACCTATAGTGATGTTACTGTTTGCGCTACATGCCAGATGGTTTATCACACCATAGAAATGCTTGATGGTCTAGATCTTATAGATGCTGATATTGCCACATGTCTTTATACCGGAATTATGACCGATACCGGTTCTTTTAGATTTAGATCTACTTCTGCATTAACTCACAAAGTAATTGCCGGTTTAATAGAAAAAGGTGCTGACAATGCTTTTATACACGAGCAAATTTACGATGCCAACAGTTACTCAAGAATGCAGTTACTAGGCACCGCTCTTACTAATTTACGTGTATTACCAGAATATAATGCGGCCTATATCACCTTGTCTCAGGAAGAACTTGATGAACATAATTATCAAAAAGGAGATACCGAAGGTTTTGTAAATTACGGGTTATCATTAGATTCTATCAAAATTGCTCTTATTTTCATAGAGAATAAACAGGAAGGAATAATTAAAATCTCATTGCGTTCTAAAGGAAGTTTTTCAGTTAACGAGATGTCACGTTCTCATTTTCAGGGAGGTGGTCACACAAATGCAGCAGGTGGTAAAAGTGATCTTTCCTTAGCCGATACAGTTGCCTATTTTATTAGTATATTACCTCAATATAAAGAAGCGCTACATGAATAAATTCAACCTGCTCGTTGTACTGTTAGTCCTTGTTTCAGCTTGTAAAACTCCAGAAGCAAGAAGACCGGTTAGCCAATCATCCGGCTCTTATGTAGACCTGTCTATTGAGCGCAATAAAAAAATGAATAAAGCTCAGGAAGAAGCCATTAAGCTAATTATGGAAGCTAACCCGGAGCACGAGTATTTTTCTTCAGATAAAGGCTTTTGGTATTATTACAATGTAAAAGACACTACAAGTCTCATCAAACCGAAAACGGGAGATCTTGTAACGTTTAATTATGAAATAAATGCACTCGATGGTAATCTTTTAATTTCTAAGGAAGATTTAGGAGAGCAGACCTATCAGATAGAACAAAGCAATCAAGATCTTATTTCAGGACTCAAAGACGGCTTAAAATTAATGCAGGAAGGTGATGTAGTCACTTTTTTACTTCCCTCACATAAAGCCTTTGGATATTACGGTTTTGAAGATATAATAGGCTCTAACTTGCCTATTCAAACTAAGGTTTATCTCATACAAGTAAAAAGAAATAATACTGAAAATTAATTATGAAAAAAGCATCTGTTCTTGCATTCATGATTTTATTTGCGTTTGTGTCCTGCGCAGATGATAAATACCCTGATTTAGATAATGGTCTTTATGCTGAAGTTCTAACCAACAAAGGCACCATGATCATAAACTTATTTTATAAAGAAGCGCCGGCTACAGTTGCCAATTTTGTTTCCTTAGCAGAAGGTAATAATCCGCTTGCAGATTCTATTTACAAAGGCAAACCCTTTTATGACAACCTTACCTTTCACCGCATAATGAAAGGTTTTATAATACAGGGTGGTGACCCTAAAGGTAATGGTAGTGGTGGCCCTGGCTATAAATTTCACGATGAATTTAGCCCAGAGTTAAAGCACGACACTATAGGTGTGCTTTCTATGGCAAATTCTGGCTATGGTACAAATGGTAGTCAGTTTTTTATCACAGATGCTCCTACTCCACACTTAGATGGCTACGATGCTGAAGATAATCTCAAAAATTGTAAAAATCCACAAATTGGTTGTCATACGGTTTTTGGTCAATTGGTTTCTGGTTTTGATGTTTTAAAGAAAATAACTGAAACCGAAATGCTTGACGCGCGTACTGGAAAACCAAAAAGTAAGGTTACCATACAATCTGTAAAAATCATTAGAAAAGGTGCAGAAGCCCGTCACTTTGAAGCACCCGAAGTTTTTACTGAAGAGATTGAGAAAAAGGCTCAAGAAAAAGAAAATGCTTTGGCTGCCAAACAAAAATTAAAAGATGACCAGAAAGCCTTATTTGAAGAATTACGTAAAAAAGCAGACACATTAGAAAGTGGTCTTGCGCTAGTCATAACCGAAAAAGGTTCTGAAGAAAAACCAAAACGTTCTCAAAAAGTAAAAGTAAATTACGCAGGATATTTTTCTGATGGCGAACTTTTTGACAGTAATATTCAGGCGTGTGCAGATGAGTGGGACATTCAAACGCGACCCAAAGAAAATATGTATGTTCCTGTAGAAATCCCATACGGTCCCGAAGCACAAATGATTGCAGGGTTTAAAGAAGGGATTCAGCAATTAAACTATGGAGATAAAGCAACGCTGTTTATTCCCTATCATTTAGGATATGGCGAGCGCGGGTATCGTATTATACCGCCGCGTACAAATCTGGTTTTTGAAGTTGAGCTTCTAGATGACCGAGAGCAAGAAGACTAAATTCTAATTTTATACTGAATTGAAGTATTATTAATGTCTGTTGTGATATCACAACAGACATTTTTTTTTATTCTTTAAAGATAGTATTAACATTTGCCCGATATTATGTTAAGCTGTTGTAAAAAATAACAATCTCTTTCTTAAAATAACGGCTATGGTATGTTTCTTTCCTAACATTAAACTTCATTTAAAAAAGAAACATAATGATTACATTTAAAAAAGATATAATTGCGTTAGCACTCACGGGTGCTTTAATAGGTGGTGTAAACTTTACTGCAAGAGCGCAAGTAGCACCTAGCCAGTCAACCACGCAAACTCAATCAGAAATAACTAATGCAGAACTTACTAAGTTTGCTGATGCCTTTATAGAAGTACAGGAAGAAAACAAAGTAGCCCAACAAGAGATGATGGTAATCATTAAAAATAATGGTTTAGAAGTAGACCGTTTTAATGAAATTCAAAAATCTAAATTGGATCCTAAAACTACGGTAGATGCATCTAAAGAAGAATTAAAACAGCACGCAGCAGTAATTACCGAGATTAAGAGTATGCAACCAAAATTAGAATCTAAAATGTTTGCGATTATAAAGGATCACGGCCTAACTATGGAAACCTACAAAGCGGTTGCTATAGCTCTTCAAAATGATAAAGCACTTCAACAAAAATTTCAGGAAATAATGATGAAAAGTCAAACTAAAGGCTAAATTTTCTAATAGTATAAATAAAAAAGGAGATGCTCGCGCATCTCCTTTTTTTTATACTACCATTTAATTAGTGTTATTATTTCACCGGAATATCTTTTAATATATCCTGAATAAAAATCCAAAACTTTTGAACTGAAGCTATACTTACGCGCTCATCTGGAGAGTGCGCTCCACGAATTGTAGGCCCAAAAGAAATCATATCCATATCTGGGTAGTTTTGACCAAGGATACCACATTCTAAACCTGCATGACAAGCTGCTACGTGAGGTTCTTCGTTATTTATCTTTTTATATTTATCTACTAGTACTTTGAGAATAGGACTATCCATATTAGGTTTCCAACCGGGATACTCTCCAGAAGTCACCACTTCACAACCTATTAATTCAAAAACACTTCTAAGTGTATTAGCGAGATCTGTACGTGACGATTCTACAGATGATCGTGTAAGACATAATACTTCAATTTGACCATCTTTAACGCTTACACGTGCCACATTATTTGAAGTTTCAACCAGGTTTTCAATATCTGGACTCATACGATATACACCATTCCAGGCAGCCTGTATCGCTTTTAAGAAGCCTTCCTGAACTCCCAGACTCATAACCTTTTTAGGCAAAGCAATCTCTTCTAATTCAACTTGTAAATTGGGCTCTAAAGTCTTGTACTCTTCTTTAAGTATTTCAGCAAATTCTGCTATATCACTTTTAAATGCTTCACTATGTATGCTGTCGATACAGAATTTTGATACACTCTCTCTGGGTATTGCATTACGCAAACCACCGCCAGTTATTTCTTCAATACGTAAACCATAATTTTCAAAACCGTCAAGCAAAAATCTATTCATAAATTTATTAGCGTTACCTAATCCCTTTATGATTTCCATTCCAGAATGACCACCCTGGAGTCCGTTTACGGTTAATTTAAAACCTGTTTTACCTTCTTCAACATCTTCTAGATTGTACGAACGAGTTGCAGTAATATCTACACCCCCTGCACAGCCCACTCCTATTTCATCATCCTCTTCGGTATCTAAATTTAATAAGATATCTCCTTTTAAAACACCTCCTTTTAATCCCATTGCTCCGGTCATACCGGTCTCTTCATCTATAGTAAATAAAGCTTCTAAAGCAGGGTGTGGTATCGCATCGCTTTCTAAAAGCGCCATTATAGTTGCAACGCCCAATCCATTATCGGCTCCCAGGGTCGTACCTTCTGCTTTCACCCAGTCACCTTCAACTTTCATTTTAATCCCCTGAGTGGCAAAATCAAATTCAGTTGCATTATTTTTCTGATGTACCATATCCAGATGGGATTGTAAAACAACCATCTTTCGGTCTTCGAGACCTTGAGTAGCAGGTTTTCTAATAATCACATTACCTACTTCATCTACAAAAGTTTCTAGATTCAACCCCTCGCCAAAAGCTTTCATAAAAGCAATTACCTGCTCTTCTTGTTTAGAAGGTCTGGGTACAGCATTAAGGTTTGCAAAATTTTTCCATATCGCTTTGGGTTCTAGCTCTCGTATTTCCATATTTGTCATAAATTCAGTTTATACAAAGGTACAGGATATCTTTTGGTAAGTAAACAACTGGTATTCCTGTAAACGTTAATCTTGGGTTAAGCCTTATTCTGGCATTAAACCTATTATTATATTCATATTCTAAAACTAAAATGATGAAAAAACTAGAAGAAGCTGCAATACTAGAGCAATTACAAGATTTAGCTGGATGGGAATTTAAAGAAAACGCCATTCATACGTCTTTAGAATTTGAAAACTTCAAAGAGGCATTTGCAACAATGACTCGTATTGCTTTTGAAGCAGAACTACAACAACATCACCCAGATTGGACCAATGTGTACAATACGCTAAACATAAGTCTTTCTACTCATGATGCCAATGGTGTGACAGCTAAAGATTTTAAATTAGCACATACAATTGAAGAAATAATAGGAGGTTAAAACATAAATAATTCACTTTTTTAAGGGTAATATTTAATCTAAAAAACGCACATTCTTAATGTTGAATTTTGTTAAATTTACACCCGTTAAAAAATAAACTATGGGAAGAGCATTTGAGTTTAGAAAGGCACGTAAAATGAAGCGCTGGAGCGCAATGTCAAAAGCATTTACGCGTATTGGTAAAGATATTGTAATGGCTGTTAAAGAAGGCGGCCCAGATCCTGATTCTAACTCTCGCTTACGTGCTGTTATTCAAAACGCGAAAAGCGTTAACATGCCTAAAGACAATGTAGAACGTGCTATTAAGCGTGCTAGTGATAAAAGTCTTGGTGATTTTAAAGAAGTCTTATTTGAGGGGTATGCACCGCACGGTATCGCAATCTTAATTGAGACCGCTACAGATAATAATAACCGTACCGTAGCAAATATTAGGTCTTATTTTAATAAATGTAACGGAAATTTAGGTACTTCAGGTTCAGTTGAATTTATGTTTGATCATACTTGTAACTTTAGAATTCCCGCGGAAGGCTTAGATCCTGAAGAATTAGAATTAGAATTGATTGATTTTGGGGCAGAGGAAGTTTTTGAAGACGAAGACGGAATTTTAATTTACGGTCCTTTTGAGAGTTTTGGAGCAATTCAGAATTACTTAGAAGGAGCAGGTCACGAGATATTATCTAGTGGCTTTGAACGCATTCCTCAAGTAACTAAAGAGCTTACTCCTGAAGAGGCTGAAGATGTTGAAAAACTTCTTGAGAAAATTGAAGAAGATGAAGACGTACAAAATGTGTATCACTCTATGGATGAATCTTCAAGCAGTACGGAAGAATAATTAACATCCTTATAATAAAAAAAACAGAAGCTAGCGCTTCTGTTTTTTTTAGCTTAAAATTCAACTTTCCTTTAAAACTTTTTAATACTAAAAAAGCCGGCAGTGCCGGCTTTCTTAGTTATAATATCTCTATGTAGTTACTACTTCGCGATATTCACCGCTCTGGTTTCTCTAATAACTGTTATTTTAACCTGACCCGGATAGGTCATATCTGTTTGTATTTTTTGAGAAATTTCAAAAGATAATGAAGATGCTTTCTCATCATTAACCTTGTCACTTTCTACAATCACACGCAACTCTCTACCCGCCTGGATAGCGTATGCCTTCTTAACCCCCTGAAAACCGAATGCAATGTCCTCAAGATCTTTTAAACGTTGTATATAAGAATCTAATACTTGTCTTCTCGCACCTGGTCTTGCACCGCTAATTGCATCGCAAACCTGAACAATAGGAGCTAATAGAGTTTTCATCTCGATCTCGTCGTGGTGAGCTCCTATAGCATTACAAACATCTGGTTTCTCTCCATATTTTTCAGCCCACTCCATACCTAATAAAGCGTGCGGTAATTCGCTTTCTGTATCTGGCACTTTACCTATATCATGTAAAAGACCTGCACGTTTAGCAAGTTTAGGATTAACGCCTAACTCTGCTGCCATAGTTGCACAAAGTTTTGCCACTTCCCTACTGTGTTGAAGTAGATTTTGACCATAAGAAGAACGATACTTCATACGACCTACAGCTTTAATAAGTTCTGGGTGCAAGCCGTGAATTCCTAAATCTATTACGGTACGCTTACCTATGTCAACAATTTCCTGCTCTATCTGCTTAGTTGTCTTTTGAACAACTTCTTCAATACGAGCCGGGTGAATTCGTCCGTCAGTTACCAGTTTATGTAATGACAGACGCGCAATCTCTCTACGTACACTATCAAAACAAGATAAAATAATAGCTTCGGGCGTATCATCTACGATAATCTCAACACCGGTAGCAGCTTCTATAGCTCTAATGTTTCGACCTTCACGACCTATAATTCTACCTTTTACATCATCACTTTCAAGATTAAATACAGATACACAATTTTCTACTGCTTCTTCTGTACCTATACGCTGAATGGTATTAATAATAACTTTCTTAGCATCTTGCTCAGCGGTAAGTTTTGCTTCTTCCATAGCGGTTTGTATGTACGCCATAGCATCACTTTTTGCCTGATCTTTTAAAGACTCAACCAATTGTTGCCTTGCCTCCTCTGCAGAGAGCCCAGAAATTACTTCGAGTTGTTGCACTTTATTAAAATGCATTTTATCAATCTCTACCTGGCGTTTTTCAACATATTCTAAACGCTCATCATAGTCTTTAACTTTCTCTTCAATTTCTTTATTAAGCTTTTTGTTTTTAGCTATTTCGCTACTTACCTGCGATTCTTTATCACGGGTACGTTTCTCAGCTTCATTAATTTTCTTGTCTCTAGAAAGAATAACTTTCTCGTGTTCTGATTTAAGCTCAATAAATTTTTCTTTTGCCTGAAGAATTTTATCTTTCTTAATTGATTCTCCCTCGCTTTTTGCTTCTTTAATAATATTAGCGGCTTCTTTTTTTGCATTGCTTACGATTTGCGATGCGTTATTCTTTTCTAGCAATTTTGCCAGTAAAAATCCCAGTGTGCCAGCGATTAAGATGACGCCTACGATTATAAGTACAGTATTTCCCATTTAGTTAGTGTATATATAAAAAAAGCCTACATTGATCGGGTTTTGCGTAAACTCCTTAAATAAATCATAGGACTAACGAGCTGATCAAGAATCCGTTCAAAGACGGCGCGCTTTTACAACTCAGACTCATCCTTTTTAAAGAATATAGTGTTGAGTTTACCAAAAAAAATAACCAATGTAGGCAGTAAATTTCTATTTTAAAGAACGTTAGGACAACTGGCTTTTAACCAGTAACTCGAGGTCTCGCAGTTGTTGTATTGCTTCGGCACTCTCACCACTTCCCTCAATATCCCTTTGTATTGTTTTAGACGCAAATTGCAAAGCGCACATCGCTAATACATCTTGCTTATCTCTAACGGCATAACTTTGCTCAAATTTCTTAATCATTTCCTCAATCTCTTTCGCTGCTTTACGCAATCCTTCTTCCTGCTGAGGTTTTATAGTTAGCGGATATACCCGGTCTGCAATAGACAATTTTATTTTTAAATGATCAGACATATCCTAAACTAATCTGCTAATTGAGCAATACACGCATCAATCTCACGCATCATAGTATTTATTTTTAGCTTGGTTTCCCGTTTGTATTCGTTACTGCCCAGCATTGCATTTGCAGTTTTAAGTGTACTGTATTTAGCTTCCCAATTACTTAGTAAAGTTACCAGCTCTTCCTGCTCTTGCTTCAAATTATGATTTGCGGTCTGTAAGACCTCGTTTTCACGTTGAAGTTTCTGATAACGATGCACTAGTTTGCTAATTACATTTTGCAACGCATCTATACGCTCCAACATTTCACTCATAACCTTATTTTAACAATGCTTAGTCACACAAAGTTAACATTCGATGGTTAATATCGCAATACATTCTATTTTATTTTTAAACAAGTCATTGTAACGCTACAATAATTTAATCTTAACCACATTAACTATCAAAGAGTTCTGAAAATATTTATTATTTAAATTTTAAGCGAAGCTTTTTATAATATTTTCAATTTAAAAAAGACATATTACACTAAAAAATAATCAAGTTCTTGGCTCCCTACAAATGTGCGATGATTACCATTTTTTTTATCTTAGCGATTCTATGAAAAAACTACTTATTACTCTTTTTACAAGTTGTACTCTTCTTGTAAACGGCCAATCAGATATTCCTAAAAAAGATTTTATACCACCGTTGCGTATCACCACCGTTCTTGCAGGTAGTTTTGGTGAACTGCGCAGTAATCACTTTCATAGTGGGCTTGATATTAAAACACAACAGCGTACCGGTCTTGATGTAGTCGCCAGCGCTTCGGGTTTTGTGAGTCGTATTAAAATTTCGCATTATGGGTATGGTAAGGCGCTCTATATAGACCACCCTAATGGCTATACAACCGTTTATGGTCATCTTGATAAATTTTCTCCTGATTTAGAGGCATACGTAAAAGCAAAACAATATGAAGCCGAAAGCTACGAGATTGAACTTTTTCCGGCTCCAAATGAATTAGCTGTCACACAAGGTCAATTAGTCGCTTACAGCGGAAACACCGGCGGTAGCGGTGGCCCTCACGTTCATTTTGAAATACGGGATAAAAATGAACGACCTATGAATGCCCAACTTTTTGGAATAGAAGTCGCAGACCATAGAGCTCCCATTATAAACGACCTGCTTGTGTATACACTCTCAGACAGTAGCGCTGTAAATCAATCGCAAGCACGTCAAAAACTAACCATTACAAAGCAACCTGATGGAACATATTTAAGTGAAAACCTTACAGCTTATGGTGCTATAGGTTTTGCTGTAGGAACGGTAGATATGCAGGATGCTGCTAATAACAATAATGGTATCTACAAAATTGAAACCAGTTTAAATGGTGAAATATTATTAAATCTGGAAATGGATAAATTTTCGTTTGCAGAAACACGCTACATAAACCGAATGATTGATTACTCCTATTTTGAAGAGAAACGGGATCGGGTTCAAAAATTGTTTATAGAGCGTAACAATCCGCTGAGCATTTTTAAGTATGAAAAAAATAAAGGTGTACTTCAACTTAATCAAGACGGCACCAGCGGAATTTATACTATAAAAGTATCGGATATTAAGGGTAATGAAACTGTAGTTGTTGTACCTATAACTATTGCTAAAGAACCTATTTTATCCCCAACTGTAAAAAAAGTCACTCCGTATTTTGTACAGGCAGATGCAAATCAAAACTTCAAAGTAGGTGATTGGGATTTGTTTATTCCTGAAGGTTCGTTTTATGATGATTATTATTTAGATGTTTCTGCAAATACAGACGCACTGCATCTTGATCAGGATTTAATACCGGTTCAGAAATATATTAAATTGAGTTACAATGTTTCTGCATTTCAGCCCGGTGATCGAGAACGATTATATATAGGAAGAGTTAATTACAGAGGACTATTGCGTTATGAAGGAGCTACCTTAGAAGGTGATCACATATCTGCAAGCGTAAATGCATTAGGCGATTTTAAACTTGGCTTAGACACTAAACCACCCAAAATTGAAGCTATAGACCTTACAGATGGTAAATGGATTTCAGATTATAAAACGCTAAATTTTAAAATAACTGACGAGGATACTGGCATAAAGAGTTACAGAGCTACCATTAACGGTAACTTTATATTGCTTGAATATGAGTATAAGAAAAACTTACTAACCTATAATTTTGATGATGGTATAAGTGTTTCCGGAGAAAACCAACTTCAGCTTATTGTAACAGATAATGTAGGAAATAGTACTACATTTAAGACCACATTCTTTAGAAAATAGAGCTTTTGAAAATACTTTCTTTAATTATAGTTCTTGTTAGCCTTGGAAATTTTTCGGTATTAAATGCCCAAAGTTCCGCACTAAGTGGGATTGTATTTGATGAATCTAATAAACCATTATCTGGTGTAAATATTAGTAGCGATAATCTGGGTACACAAACAGATGATACGGGTTATTATTATTTAGAAATACCGGCAAATTCTATAGTAGAAATCAAGTTTTCGTATGTGGGATTTAAAACTACCACAGCTTCATTCTCACTTAAACTCGATGAACTCCTTGAGTTTAACCCTGTTTTAAGTACACGTATTCAACAAATAAATACGGTTATAATTTCTGCAGAGAATCAGAATCGCATAGAAGGTATCGTGAATTTAAATCCCGAAACTGTTAGAAAAATACCGGGAGCAAATCCCGGAGTAGAAAATTTACTCAAGATTCTACCGGGAGTTAGCGCCAATAATGAACTGAGCACGCAATATGCTGTACGCGGTGGTAATTATGACGAAAATCTAATTTATATTAATGATATTGAAGTCTACAGACCATTTCTTATACGCTCTGGCCAGCAAGAAGGTTTGAGTATTGTAAATAGTGATCTTGTGCGCGATGTAAGTTTTAGTGCCGGAGGGTTTCAGGCTAAGTATGGTGATAAACTTTCGTCTGTACTCGATATAACCTACAGACGGCCGGTAGAATTTGCGGCTTCAGCAGATTTAAGCTTATTAGGTGTTAGTCTTTCCGCCGAAGGACTAAGTATAAATAAGAAATTTACAGCCTTAGTAGGTGCGCGATACAGAGACAATAGTTTACTGGTAGATGCTAAGCAGACTGAAACCAATTACAAACCAAGATTTACAGATCTTCAAAGCAACCTTATCTATACGTTTAACCCTAAGTTTGAACTAGCATTTTTGGGAAATCTAGCTGTAAACCGTTATGATTATAAACCCTTTACGAGACAAACTAATTTTGGCACCTTAGCAAATCCTATTGCCTTAATTATAGATTATGAAGGGCAGGAATCTGACCGGTATGAGACGTATTTTGGAGCCCTCACTGCAACTTATAAACCCACTGAAAATTTAAATTTAAAGATTATAAGTGCTGCTTATCATACGAAAGAACAGGAATATTACGACATATTTGCCCAATATGCATTAGGAAGTCCGAACTCCAATATAGGTGGAAACGATACCGGTGAAGTTGATTTTACTGAAGCCATAGGGTCTCAACTTACCCATGCTCGTAATAATCTTGATGCTTTAATTGTTAATATTCAGCATAAGGGACAGTTTTCAAAAGGTACAAATCAATTAGACTGGGGATTAAAATTTGCTCACGAATCCATTCGCGATCGGGTTCAGGAGTATGAAATCGTAGATTCTGCCGGATTTTCTTTACGACCACCTTTAGATCGTATTCAAAACCAGCAACCCTATACACCCTTTGATGCACCATTAGAAGCTTTTACGACTGTACGCGCTCAAAATGACGCTCAAATAAATCGCATTTCTGCCTTTGTACAATACAGTAAACGTTTAGAACTGAATACTACAAAAGCCTGGTATAATTTAGGATTACGCTCTCAAGTGTGGAATGTTAGCGGTACAAATCTTACTTCAAATACCCAACACGTAATTAGCCCAAGAGCACAATTTAGCCTTAAACCAAACTGGAGAGCCGATATGGTTTTTAGAATTGCCTCGGGGATTTATTACCAACCCCCATTTTATAGAGAATTGCGAAATGCTCAGGGTACAGTACTACCTAATGTAAAAGCACAAAAAAGTATTCATTTTGTAGCCGCAATTGACTGGAGCTTTAAGCTGTGGGAACGACCATTTAAATTAATCAGCGAAGTGTATTATAAAGATTTATCTAACGTTAATTCCTATACATTAGAGAACGTTAGAATACGTTATAAGGCAGCTAATGATGCAAAAGCATATGCATATGGAGTTGACTTTAGACTTTCTGGTGAGTTTGTACCGGGTACAGACAGCTGGATTAGTCTTGGAATTTTAAAAACTGAAGAAAACATAAATAATAGAGGTTATAAAGCAAGACCTACAGACCAACGTTTAAAATTAGGAGTCTTGTTTCAAGATTATGTACCTACAATACCAGATTTAAAACTTTATATAAAAATGGTATATCAAAGCGGCCTGCCTGGTGGCTCTCCTTCCTATGTTGATACCTATGATTACCAGACACGTTTACCATTTTATTTCAGGTCAGATGTAGGGTTTGCGTACTCGATACTAACTCGAGAATCATTAAAAGCTGAAAAATCTATAATTGAAGAATTAAATATTGGAATTGAAATCTTCAATATTTTTGATCGCCAAAACAGCATCACCAATACATTTGTGCGCGATGCCGCGTCTCAACAACAATACGCTGTCCCTAATTATCTTTCGCCCAGAGTATTTAACGTACGCCTGAGTGCACGCTTTTAATTAAGCAATAAACTGTTTTAACGTCTCAATTACATAATCAACTTCTTCTTTAGTATTCTCGTGTGAAAATGAAAACCGAATAGAAGGCTTATCTAATTTATCTTTAGATAAAAATGCATTTAAAACGTGGCTTCCCTGATCGCTTCCGCTTTGACAGGCACTTCCTTTTGAACACGCAATCCCCTTTAAATCGAGTTGAAATAAAAGCATTAAAGCTTTATCAGCAGGAACGGGTAAACACACATTTAGCAAGGTATATGTGCTTTTTGTTCCGTCATGACAATTTCCATTAAAATGAACCCCAGGTATGTGCGCTTGTAATTGCTCTTTAAAATACCATTTAATGTCTTCTATATGTTTCCGCTCTGCGACAAGATTAGATTGCGCTAGAATAAGTGCTTCTTCCATACCTGCTATATTGTGCACAGGTTCAGTTCCTGCGCGACTACCGCGCTCCTGCCCTCCTCCAAAAATAAGCGGCCGAATTTTGCTGTTTTTACGTAAATAAGCAAAACCAACGCCTTTGGGTCCGTGAAACTTATGCGCAGCAGCAGCTATAAAATCTACCGGAACTTCACTAAGGTTTAAATCAAAATGTCCCACAGACTGCACCATGTCACTATGAAAAAGTGCGCTGTATTTTTTAGCAAGAGCACAAACAGCATTTAAGTCGAGCATATTGCCTATCTCATTATTAATATGCATCAGACTTATAAGCGTTTTTTCAGAATTTGAAGCTAACAACTCTTCAAGATGACTTAAATCTACGCTTCCGCAGTCTTTAATAGCCACCATAGATATTTTTATATCATATGCTAATTGTAAATGTTCTACTACGTGCAAAACTGCGTGGTGCTCTATAGGGCTTGTTATGATATGCCTCACCTCTAAATCCCGAACAGCACTATTTATGATCAGATTATCTGCCTCTGTACCGCCTGAAGTAAAAATAATTTCGGCTGGAGTAACATTTAAGTAGGCGGCGATGGTTTTACGCGCCTGCTCAATTACTGTTTTAGCTTTACGGCCTACTGCATGAGTTGAAGAAGGATTTCCCGGTATCTCACTCATTACCTGCATCATGCGCGTAATTACTTCGGGACGTATAGCTGTTGTGGCAGCATTATCAAAATAAACTTGAGTCATTCGTATGTTTTAGAGACTGCAAAATTAACCACAATAAAATTATTTACCACCTACAACCGTTAGTAATGTGCAATTCTCCTATTTTTGCGCTAAAGTGATTTTGTTATGAAGAAGTACCTATTTTTAGTATGCTCTGTTTTATTTTTTGAATCTTGTGATGACGGAGATCTTATTGTTACTTCATTTGATTTTACAGATTTAGCTATTAATTATTGTAGTACAGTTACTCTAGATAACAACGATACTGCAATTACAAATTATATTTTTTATAAAATAAATAGCGATACTAACGAGTCTTTAGCATTTACATTAAGTACCAGTGACCCCATATTAGAAGCTCCTAACAGCAGTGGTGCTTACACTTATAATTTGGGAAGCAGTGCAGATTCATTTATTTCCTATCGAATTTACAATGGAGCCGTTGACGCAGACTATTTTTGCTCTAAAATACCGCCTGCCACCCCTACAGTTAACGAACAATATATAAGTGATGAAGGAACCCTTACAATAGTAACTCAGGGAGATTATAATGATCGTGATGGCATAGATGCCGAATTTGAAATACTTTTAGAAGATGCAGAAGGCAATCTTACTGAAGATCTTGATGGTGATGGAATTCCTAATATTTACGACTTTGATGATGATGGTGATAACGTGCCTACAAATCAGGAGGGTGTCGTTCTAAATACAGATGGATCTATAAATTATGAAGCCTCTTTAGACACCGATGGTGATGGCAGACCTAATTTTATAGATAATGATGATGATGGTGATGGAGTTCTCACGATAAATGAAGATAAAGATCAAGATTTAAACCCAAACAATGACACTACAGATATTTCTATAGGTCAGGATTATTTAAATAATAATGTAGCTGTAGATTATAACGTGAATTCTTATAGAATTCACACTTATTATTTAGAAACGATTACACTAACTATAAATATTACTAACGCTGTTTTTATTAAAGATAACTGTGAAGAAACTATACGTCAACAGAATTTATTCTTTGGTGAATATAGTGCTCCCAATCAAACAATAACTATAACTCCAGTATTTTCTAATTAAATTTTAATGCCATTAATTCTGAAAAATATAAACCTCGGTTGCACCTAAACCGTATTGTTGGTAATTAGCATCGTAAAACTTGATGTTATCATATCTTGAAAAAAGATATTCAAGCTCGGCACGTAACACCCCCTCACCCACACCGTGTATAAAAACGATACGTTGAATACGTTTTCTTATGGCAAACTCTAATTTATGTCTTGCCGTATCTATTTGTAGATTGAGTTTATCGTGAGCACTAAGCCCACGCTCTGAAGATGTAAGTTGATGTATGTGCAAATCAACTTCCATAGGAGGGACAATCCCTTTTAATTTTTTAGTAGGAATTTTCCTGTTTTGATATACTTTTTCTTTCTCGGTTAATAATAATTCTATGTCTTCCGGGATAGCAACATCAAAAGCCTCATCCTTAATAACCTGAGATCTGTTCGCTGAAAGTTCAAAACCATCATCTGTACTGAAATAAATCTCATCAGCCACTATTTTTGTAACAACACCAGATAAATTATCATCTATAAGGGAAATACGTTGTCCTATCTTTAAATTTATTTTCATAAAACCGTTGAAAAGCAATCGTTTAAAAGCGCAAAAATATCTTTTAAGTGTATTGTAGATATCTTAATTTTCATATATTTACAAAAATATTCTATTATGGGAAAACTATACTCTTATTTTTTCTTTTTGATGTTACCCATTTTGGCTTCGGGTCAATTATATATAGGTGATAACACGGCTTCATCCTATGTTTACAACAAGGGTGAAATTATCTATGTAACTCAAAATATTCAGTTAGAAGGATCTCCTATTCAAGATGGCGGTAATTTATATATGCGAGATGAAGGGCAATTAATACAAGGTAATGATGCTAGCCCAAATGCAGGAAATGGGGTTATCTCCTTGCTACAAACTAATACAAGAAATTTATGGGATTACCACTACTGGACTTCTCCTGTGGGCGATCCTACAAAATCAGCCTCTGGTAACGGAAATACAGGCAATGTTGATTTTTATATGGGCGGTGATAATAATGGAGGTCTTTATCAAACTGACGCATCAGATCCTTTAGGGGCTTCAGAAGTTATATTCACAACAAATTATAATAGTAGTGTAGCTAGTATTAATGATTTTAGCTTATCCTCCTATTGGTTATACAAATTTGTCGCAAGTAATGGTTATGGTAGTTGGAGCAAGGTTTCTTCAACTAACCCTACTCGTGCGGGCGAAGGATTTACTATGAAAGGACTGGGTAATGGTACAAGCCCTTCAGGAATTGTACCTATAGATTTTAGAGGTCGCCCAAACAATGGTACCATAAATGTTGACGTAGTAGCAAGTAATTTATCTCTTGTTGGAAACCCTTATCCTTCTGCTATGAACTTGAGTTTTTACTTATTATCTAATTCTGGCGCTAGTAGTGCTATGTTGGCAGACTGTATAGGTACTTTTGATCCGGCAACAGCACCCACGGCTGTAAATAATTCAATTACTGGTCTTGCATACTTTTGGGAATCAGACCCTAATGTAAAATCACATTACATACAAGATTATCAAGGTGGCTATGGCACCTTTTCGCCTTTATTAGCTTGTAATTCTGCAGGAGAATACTCTCCGGCTGTTTTTATAACCTATGACAATGATGGAGAGCGAGTTTTAACTGAGCGGCCTAACACAGTGGAAAACGGGGGGCCTATAAATGACCCTGATGGTAATCCTTATCCATTTTTCCCAGAACGTGACACTGATGGTAATGTAGTTTTTGATAGTGATGGTAACGTTGTTTATGTTATGGACCCTGTGCCTACCGGTCTAGAGGGAGAAAATATACCAAGATACTGGGCTCCTGTAGGCCAGGGATTTTTTGTTGAGGCAATTGCAAACGGAGTGGTAACTGCTAAAAATGAATTTAGATATTTTATTAAGGAATCTCAAAGTGCAAACTCTCAATTCAAAAGCAAATATGAACCTAAGAAAGTGTCTAAAAAATCTTCTGAAAAGTCGACTGCTTCATTAAAGCCAAATCAATTAACTTATGATGAGGAAGGTTTATTGGTTATGCCAAAATTTAGAATTACTACACATATTAATGACACATATTATAGAAAAATAAGTGGAGTACTTTATGATGATGCTACCATGGGATTTGATATCGCAGGTGATGGCGACAATGTAAATGCTTTACCTTCTGATGTTAGTTTTATTGTAGAAAAATCTCCTAGAGATGTTATCATCAATCTCTTTCCTTATGATATAGATGCTGTCTTACCTTTAAAAATATCTGGAAACAAAGAGACTAATACTTTTAAAATGCAGGTTTTAGAACTTAATTTTGTGCCAGACGAAAGCATTTTCCTGCACGACAAGGAAACAGATGAATACCATGATATTTTAAACAGACCCTATGAGATTAAATTACCTCAGGGTACGTACAAAGAAAGATTTGAGATTGTTTTTAAAGATGCAAAAGCAGCAACTTTAGAAGTAGCAGAAGAAGTAAAAAAATCATTCGCTGTTTACCAAAATAACAATCGCGCTGAATTAACAGTTTTAAACCCTTTAGAAACAGATTTAAAAGAAATTAATGTATTTGATATCTCTGGAAAACTTTTAGTTTCAAAACTAAACGAAGGTTCAAAATCTAAAATTGTAATTCCGTCTGGTAACTGGAGTGACGGCATTTATATCATTAAAGTTATCACCCGTGATAATGTAGAATTTGCTAAAAAGGTTTCTGTTATTAATATGAAATAAAACAGTAAAGCAAAATTATATAAAACCAGAAACAGCCCTAATTTAGGGCTGTTTCTGGTTTTATGTCTTATTCTAAAATTCTCTTTTAAATTGCCTAAAAAACAAATTAAAAAGTTGGTTTATCATTAACCTTGATCTTTGCAGTTAATCACTACTTTTGCTCGTTCAAACCCAGACTATGGCTTACAGACTAGATAGCTATTTAAAAGATTTTTCCAGAAATATTATAGATTTCGGCGTTTCACCGGTATATGCAGAATTGGTGACGATTTTTATAAATGCTTTTATATTTATTCTTGTACTTACCCTGGTAGATAAGATTCTGAAAAGATTTATAATAGAAGTCTTTAAAATCTTCAGTAATAAAACGAAAAGTTCGTTTGATGATTTTCTAATCTTAACCAACTTTCCGCGGTACATAGGTCATATAATACCGCTATTAGTTTTTAGATGGTTTTTCTTAGAGTTATTAAAGGATTATCCTGATACTACCTATTGGCTTTTAAAGGCCTTTAATACCTATGTAATACTTCTAATTTTAAAAATCATACGTAGCCTTCTGCGTACCGCCCGAAATTATTTTCAGACTAAAGAGCAGTATTTTGACAAGCCATTACAAAGTTACTTACAAGTAACCATGCTCTTTTTATGGGGAATTGGGATTTTCTTTTTTATTCTTGAATTATTTGACAAAAATGCAATGAATTTTGTGCTCCAATTAGGAGCCGCATCTGCAGTTTTACTATTAATATTTAAAGATACAATACTTGGTTTTGTAGCCTCAATACAAGTATCTATTAATGATATCGTGCGTATAGGAGACTGGATTACCTTTAGTAAATACGGTGCAGATGGTAATGTAACCGAAATCAATCTTGCTACGGTACGTGTTCAGAATTGGGATATGACCTACACTACGATTCCTACTTACAGTCTTATTTCAGATTCGTTTCAAAACTGGAGAGGAATGCAGGAAAGTGGCGGAAGACGTATCAAACGATCGGTTTTTATCAAACAAAATTCTGTACGCTTTCTTACTTCTGAAGATCTGGTACAACTAAAAAAAATTCAGCTTGTCGCTCCTTATATAGAACATATGGAGAAAGAGGTAATACGCACAAACCGACGTCACGAGGTAGATGACAGCCTACCTATAAATGGTCTTAACCAAACAAATCTTGGTGTTTTTAGAAAGTATATAGATGCGTATTTATATGAGAATCCTGCAATAAATAAAGATCTCTTTCTTATGGTAAGGCACCTCGCTCCTACTTCTCAAGGTATTCCTTTAGAAATTTTTTGTTTTAGTCACGATAAACGCTGGGAAAATTATGAGCACATACAGGCAGATATTTTTGACCATATTATAGCTGCAGTAAAATATTTTGACCTTGAGATATTTGAAGAACCTTCGTCGCGAGATATTACCAATTTCTTAACGCATAGAAATCTCTAAAATAGGTAGGTTGCAGGTCAACTAACCAATCATTTATGAGATTTAAAAATATTCTCCACATTTTTGGAGCGATAGCTATATTGCTCACTTTAGTTCCACTTATAGCTGCTGATTATTGGTGGATTCGGGTTTTTGATTTTCCACATACGCAGCTTACCATTTTAACGGCTACAGCAATATTAGCTTATCTTTTAAAGTTTGATATAAAATGGGTTAAAGACTATGTTTTTATGAGTGTTATGATTGCATGTTTTGTATATCAAATCTCAAAAATATATCCCTATACACCATTAGCTCAATTTGAAGTAAATACAAGTGAGCAAAATAATCCTAATAAACAATTGAGTATCTTGGTAGCTAATGTCCTTCAGAAAAATGAGGACAAACAATCGCTTTTAAAAGAGGTTGCTGCAAAAAACCCTGATATTCTTTTACTTCTTGAAGCAAATACAGAATGGCACAGATTTGTAGATCCTTCACTTTCAAAAAAATATAAATTTTACAAGGGAGCTCCTATTGATAATACTTACGGAATGCTCCTCTATTCTAAAATTCCATTAATAAATCCTGAAGTTCATTTTCTTATAGACGACAGTATTCCATCAATAGATAGTAAGGTTAAATTGGCTTCAGGAGATACCATACAGTTATTTGCGATTCATCCTACACCGCCTATGCCCCAGCATAACCCCATGTCTACAGATCGTGATGCTGAGATGATGAAAACTGCATTTAAAAGCAGAGATTCAAAACTACCTGTGCTAGTTATTGGTGATTTTAATGATGTCGCCTGGTCAGAATCAACGGCTCTTTTTAAAAATGTTAGTGAGTTGTTAGATCTTCGCATTGGCCGTGGGTTGTTTAATACCTTTAGTGCAAAAAGTCAAATTATGAGGTGGCCTCTAGACCATATATTTGTTTCAGAACATTTTAGAGTTATTGATGTTCAAAGGGGTGAAGATATAAATTCTGATCACTTTCCGTCGTATGCAAAATTGAGTTTAGAATCAGAAATTGCTCAGGAGCAAGTGCCTGAACCACCATCAGAAAATCAATTAAAAAGAGCTCTTGATATTATAAAAAAAGAAGCTGGCCAAAAAGATACCCGTAAAGAAAATTAACGTTATAAATACTAGAAATTGTTATGATATTACTCTTAATTCAGGATTTACAAACGGTATCTGATGCTTTTATTAATTATTATAACAATTTTATAAATCAGTTGCCGGGTATTGCCTGGGGGGTTTTAATAATTATTCTGGGATTACTCTTAGGTGCCTGGATTGGTAATTTTGCGAGAAGACGTATTTCTGCAAAAACTGCAGATCCTCTTATGAGTCGCTTTTTAGGTAAGGCAATCAAAATTACGTTTTTCATTATCGCAATTATGCTCGCCCTAAGAGCAGCGGGTCTTGGTGGTATAGCTACAGGTATTTTAACAGCTGCAGGAGCCAGTGCCGTAGTACTTGGGTTTGCTTTTAAAGATATAGGTGAAAACTTTATAGCAGGTATCATTCTGGCCTTTAATCGCCCTTTTAACGTTAACGATACTGTAGAGATAGGTAATAACTTCGGAAAGGTAAAAGCCCTTGAATTTAGATACACAAAACTAAAAACCTTTGATGGTAAAGATGTTTACATACCTAATAGTGATGTATTGACTACACCGGTAACTAATTATACCGAAGATGGCTTTTACAGATGGAGTTTTATTATTGGGATTGCTTATGAAGATACTATTGATGGTGCAAAGCAAGTGATATTAGAAACGCTAAAACGTGAACCCAATGTTATCGAAGATGAAGAGCACGAGAATTTTGTAATTGAAGATGAATTAGCTACCAGTACGGTAAATTTAAAAGTGTTTTTCTGGGTAGACACAAAAGATTTTCGTCGTATGGCATTAATAACCAAAGGAAATGTTGTGCGTACGGTGAAAGAAGCTCTTGAAAAAAATGGTTACTATATGCCTGCAGATATTCAGGAAATTAAACTTTACGGTGCTGCTAAAGACTCCCCATTACGTATTGAACAATCTCAAAAGCAACCCGATTTACAAGAATCTAAATCTTCAAATACAGATCCCAAGAATTAAACTAAATACCAGAGTACCGTAGATACAAATAATCCCATAAAAGCAATAAGGGTTGTTAATATTGACCAGGTTTTAAAAGTTTGCTTTTCAGATAATCCTAGGTATTGTTTTACAAGCCAAAACCCACTATCATTTACATGTGAAAATACAGATGCTCCGGCCGCTATTGCTATTACAAGAATTGCTAATTGCATTTCGCTATAATTAGATATACCTAACAATGGTGCTGTAATACCGGCCGCTGTAATCATCGCTACTGTAGATGAACCTTGCATAATACGTACGATAGCGGCTATAATAAACCCAAATATTACGGGAGGAAAATAATCACTCGTTAATGATTCGGCAATCATTAATCCCGCACCCGTATCTATAAGTATTTGCTTAAACGCACCACCGGCTCCCGTAAGTAATATGATGACTCCGGCGGGATAAAGTGCTTTTGTAGAAATCGTTAGAAGTTCATCTTTACTTACATTACGACGAACTCCCAAAAAATACCACGCTATTAAGTTTGCTAAAATTAAAGCGGTAAAAGGATGACCTAGTAATGTTGAAATAAATAATACCTGCTCAGGAAGATTCCAGTTAGCTGCTAAAGGGCTATTTATCAAGGTATTGATTACAATTAATACTATAGGAAGAAAAATTATAGATAAAACCAACCCTGTAGGTGGTAAATTAATACTAGAATCTTCATCTTCTAAAGATTCATAAGGGGCTTCTATATGTATTTTTTTTGAAATGTATCTAGCGAAAAATGGTCCCGCAACAGCAGCAGTGGGAATACCTGTAATAAATCCAAAAACAATTACCCAACCTAAATTTGCATTCAATATATCTGCCACTGCAATAGGCCCAGGTGTAGGGGGTATAAAAGCGTGGGTTACTGCGAGACCGCTTAACAAGGGCAATGCATACAATAACAGTGATTTTTTAGTTTTACGCTGCAGGGCGTAAATTAAAGGTATGAGGATTATAAAAGCAACATCAAAGAATACCGGTATCGCTACTAGAAACCCGGTAAGCATAATTGACCAGGGAGCTTTTTTTATTCCGAATTTTTGTATGAGATAATGTGCTATTTGCTTTGCACCGCCAGAATGTTCTAATACAGCTCCAAACAGCGAACCTAAACCTACCACAGTAGCTACAAATCCTAACGTGCCACCCATTCCCTTAGTGATCGCATCTAAAATAAAATCAGGCGCTAAACCACTAAACGAACCTACAAAAACACAAACAATTAATAATGCGAGAAACGCCTGCAGTTTTAGCCTTAAAATGAGAACTAGCAGTAAGGCAACTCCAAACACTACCGCAAATAGTAATTGATAATCCATAACTTAAAAATCTAATTTCTTGAGTATTTCATCTACAATTTCTTCTACCGTTTGATTTATTGAAACGTGTATACCATAGTCTGGACTTTCAAGCGTATCTAACTGCGATTGTAATAATAATGGATCGAAAAAATGATCTTTACGATCATCTAATCTAGACTTTAATACTTCAAAAGAGCCGTCCAGAAATACCCAGAAAAGATCTACGTGCTTTGCTAAAATTTTCCTGTAGGATTCTTTTAATGCAGAACACGCAAGGATTGCTCCTTCCTTATCATCCCACTCCTGTAATTTCTGATCTAAAATTTCTAACCAGGGCTTACGATCGTCGTCATTAAGTGGCACACCACTTTTCATTTTATCTACATTAGCCTGTGGGTGATAATCATCTGCATCCTTAAAAGGAATATTTAATTTTTCGCTTAAAAGTAAGCCTATTGTAGTTTTGCCAGATCCAGACACGCCGGCGATAACAATTAATTTTTTCATAAATCTAGAGTAGGGTTATTTTTATATTGATTGGGAATAGTTAGGTCAAAACCAAGTCTATTATTCATTTCTTTAATAAAATATGTTGCGAGTAAAGGAGAATCTTTTTCATGATTTTGATGAATAAAAAAATTTATTCGATACAAACCTATTTTAAGCCAATGTTCTAAACGATCTATCCAGGCATCAAGCCTATAATAATCACAGGGATGATTAGTCGCTACAAAACGAATGAATGCCTCGTTAGTTGTTAAACGCATATGCATAATATCACGTTGCCCTGCTGTATCAACCAGTATATTAGAGATATTATTCTCTTCAAGAAGACGATATAACTTTTTAGAAACTGTAGGTTCGCTAAACCAGTCTGTATGCCTAAACTCTATAGCTAAAGGTACTTCACCTGGCCAGGAATCTATAAATTGTCCTACTCTATCCCAGTTTTTAGGCTGAAAATTATTATGCATCTGTAAAAAAATGCAACCTAGCTTTTCTTTTAATAATAAAGTGTGCTCAAGATATTCAGGGATCAATTCAGAAACATCAACAAGTCGTTTTAAATGACTTATGTTTCTCGTGATTTTAGGAAAAAACCGAAAATCTGCCGGAACTTGCGCATACCATTTTTCAAACTGCTCTTTCGGAAAAAGCCTTAAAAACGTCGCATTTAACTCAATAGAATTAAATTGACGCGAATAATAATCCAATTCATCACGTATTCCCTTAGGATAGAAGTTCTTTAATTCCTGCTTGTTCCATTTTGCACATCCTACATAGAGTACAGCCTTTTTTGAAACGGCTTTCATTTTTAGTAAAACCTCAGTATCCGGATGATCTGCTGGCAATGTGAAGTCAATATGTTCAGGATTTTCTACCTTACCGAATTGCATAGTGATGTTTTAAGTATAGGCGTATAAAAATTTATCCCTTTATACAGCTATGCTTTAAATATATAAATCCCATATTTAAAACAAGACAAGTATTTATTAAAACAAATCATTATAAATAAATTTCTATTTTTAGATATTATCTGTGTAACATAATGGCGCACTTATTGTCTAACGATAAAGCAAAAAAACTAATTACAGTATTATGAAAGTATTTAAATCTCTTTTTACGCTAGCACTTGTGCTAATTGTAAATACGGTTTCTGCACAAACTGCAGAAGAAATTATTGCGAACTATGTAGAAAACACCGGTGGTGCTGAAGCCTGGGCTGAAGTAAATGCCACTAAGATGTCTGCTACAGTCAATCAAGGTGGGATGTCTATTCCGGTAACCGTGTACAACACTAAAGATGGTAAACAAGCCGTGGTAATTGAGTTTAATGGTCAGAAAATAACGCAAATGGCGTATGATGGTACAAATCTTTGGACCACAAATTTTATGTCTATGAAACCAGAAAAGTCTTCTGAAGAAATGACCCAGAATATGGCACTTAATAAGAATGATTTTCCTTCTCCACTACTTAACTATAAAGAGAATGGTTATGCTGTAGAATATGTAGGTACCGAAACTAAAGAAGGTGCAGAAACTTACAAAGTAAAAATTACACAAGAGCCGGTAATGGTTAATGGTGTAGAAACTCCAAGTATAAGCTATTACTATTTTGATACAGAAAATTTTGTTCCTATTGTAATCGAGACTTCTCAAATGGGACAAGATGTAAATATCGTAATGAGCGATTATCAGGAAGTAGAAGGTCTATACTTTCCTTTTGCCATGAGCCAGGCAGGACAACCTTTTGAAATGAGCGAAATCATCGTAAACCCTGAAGTTGACGAAACAATTTTTGCATATCCCGGTGAATAATTTTCAGCATTAATTACCCGTAATGGGAATTTTTCAAGGGTGTCAATTTTTATAATAGACACCCTTTTTTATTTAATTAAAACTAACAAAAAATGAAAAAATTAATACTCACATTTAGTGCTTTATTACTTTTTGTCACAAGTAATGAAGCACAAGAAAATACACCTGGAGGAAAAGAACTATTTAGTGACATACAAGCGCGTCACATAGGTCCTGCTCTTATGAGTGGTCGTTTTATCGACCTTGAGGCGCATCCCACAAACAACCGCATATTATTTGCAGGAGCTGCGGGTGGTGGTGTTTGGAAAACTATTAATGGTGGCGCAACATTTAATCCTGTTTTTGACGAGCACGCTCAAAGTATAGGTGCTATTAAAATAGATCCTACAGATCCTGATAAAACTGTATGGGTGGGCACAGGAGAAATCTGGACACGCAACTCGGTTAGTGTGGGTGATGGCTTATATAAATCTACAGATGGTGGTATAAACTGGACAAAGAAAGGCTTTGAAAACTCAGAGCGTATTAGTGCTATAGCTATTAATCCTACAAATAATAAAGAGATGTATGTTGCTGTAATGGGTGCACTCTGGGGAGATAGTGAAGAGCGTGGTATTTATAAAAGTAATGATGCAGGAGAAACCTGGGAGAAAGTACTGTACACAGATGAATCTACTGGTGCGGCAGAACTCATAATTGATCCTAAAAATCCCAATGTGCTCTACGCTTCCATGTGGAAATTCCGCAGAACGCCTTGGGGTTTTGAATCGGGCGGAAACACCAGTGCTATCTACAAAAGTAAAGATGCTGGTAAAACCTGGAATAAAATTCATGATGGATTCCCTGATGGCAAACTTGGTCGTATTGCGTTAGCGCTTGCACCTTCAGACTCCTCTATTCTTTATGCTGCAGTAGAAACAGAATCAGAAAAAACAAATGGCCTGTATAAAAGTACAGATGCAGGAACTAGCTGGAAACAGCTTAATAATGATTTTGGTCTTACTGTACGTCCCTTTTATTTTGCAAGACTTGTAGTTGATCCTAAAAATCCAGATATCCTTGTAAAAGGCGGCCTTTTTGGATCATTATCTAGAGATGGTGGTAAAACATTTCAGGATTTAGGTCCACAGCATTCAGACATACATGATATTGTTTTTGATCTTCACGATAGTAATCGTCTGTATACAGCAACAGATGGTGGTGTGTATCGCAGCTGGGATGCCGGTTCTAATTTTGAAATGGTACAGGATTTACCGGTTTCTCAATTTTATCATGTTTCCGTAGATGACGCGACACCTTATAATGTTTATGGCGGACTTCAGGATAATCAATCGTGGTATGGACCTTCCTCATCTCCTGGTGGCGTTGAAGCCAGAGATTGGAATCTCATAGGAGCTGGTGACGGTTTTAGAGTGCTTAAACACGCTACAAAACCTATTATTTATTCAGAAATGCAAGGCGCTCAAAATGTATGGCGTTTTAATACGGAGCTAAATCAGGCAAAAAATGTTGCTCCGCCTGCAGAAAACGATGAGAAGCTACGATTTAATTGGAATGCACCTATGGCACTCAGTGTTCACGCTCCAGATCGTTTTTATATGGGGAGCCAGTATCTTCATAAGTCTGAAGATATGGGTGATACCTGGACTAAAATCTCTCCAGATTTAACAACAAATGACCCTAAAAAGCAAGATTTAAATTCAGGTGGTTTGTCTGCAGATAAATCGGGTGCAGAGACCCACACTACAATTTTTACCATTGCCGAATCTTCTATAGACGAAAAAGTTATCTGGGTGGGTACAGATGATGGCAATGTACAAATCACACGTGATGGAGGTAAATCATGGAATAATGTAGTTAAAAATATTACCGGTTTACCGGCAAATACATGGGTGTATCACATAGAAGCAAGTGTACATAATCCCGGTACTGCCTATGCTGTTTTTGATGGACATGCTACAGGAGATATGAATACCTATGCTTATAAAACCTCAGATTATGGTCAAACCTGGGAGTCTATTGTAACTTCAGATATTAAAGGATTTGCACGTAATATTCAAGAGGATTATGAGCAAAAAGATCTATTTTTTTTAGGTACTGAATTCGGTCTTTTTATAACAACAAACGGTGGCAAAAACTGGTCTCATTTTACAAACAACCTTCCTGAAGTTGCAATACATTATATAGAACTTCAAAAAAGAACTTCAGATCTGGTTTTAGGTACACACGGAAGAGGAATTATTATACTAGATGATATTTCACCGCTACGACAAATTAATGATGCTGTTTTAGAAGAAGATTTGCACTTCTTTAAAACTTCAGCAGGTATTATAAAAGAAGAAAGTGGTTTTGGTGGTACAAGTACAGAAACCGAGTTTGTAGGGGAGAATCCCAGCAGTATGGCTAAAATCATGTACTATATGAAAAAGCGCCATACATTTGGTAAAATGAGTATGCAGATAAAAGATTTAGAAGGAAATCTCATTGCAGAACCTGTTCCTGGAAAATCTAAAGGTATTAATATAGTTTATTGGGATTATTTAAAGAAAGCCCCTAAAGTTGCTGTAGGTAAAATACCCTCATTTGTAATAGCTCCTAAGGTAGACGCCGGTGACTACAACGTCGTTATCACCAAAGGCAAAGAAATCTATGAACATCGTATAAGTGTTAAGAATGATCCTAATTCTATAGTAACAGATGCAGACCGTACGGCAAATAAAGCATTAACCCTTCGTCTTTTTAACGCAATAGAAGATCTGGCGTATTTGGGATATCGCATAGATTCTACAGTAGAATTGTTAAAAGAAGATGCTACAAAAAATGCAACTAAAGCAGTAGAAGAATTAACAGCGTTAAAAGCAAAACTGGTGATAACCACAGGGGATCGCTATGTACAGGAAGCAGAACCAGAATTAAGAGAAAAACTGAATTTGCTTTATAATGAGGTCGCCGGTACGTTTGAAAAACCTGCGCCGGTACGTTACGCAAATACAGAAACATATGAGCAACAAATTGCAGATGCCTGGAAGATGTATACAAATCTTAAAAAGAAATACGTTTCTAAAATTAATGCTGAGCGTATAAAAAATGGTAAAGAAGAACTTGTTTTAGATTCTAAAGAGGTATTCTTAGCAAAATAAATAGGATTTATCGCTGTTGATAAATCACAAAATTGATACTCCGGATGTGCTAACTACTAACAAGTACACATCCGGATTTTTATTTTAAACCCCAATTGTTTTTGGATTTTCGTCTTGATTTTTGTAAGTTATTACCAATTTTTACTAAAAATCATAGAGATTATGCAATCTTCAAAACACTTTAAAAAAAATAAAACGTTTATAAAACAATTGCGTGCGGCAAGCCTTGTATGGCTTGTAGGATTAATATTTATACTTTGGGCTTTATCAGATATACATTCAATTTCTCAATTGGGTCAGCTTAAGTACATACCTGTTTATATTATTACTTTAGTATCTGCTGCCGGTTTGGTATGGTTTCACTATACATCCTGGCAAAAGAATAGTTCCATTTAATTTTTATCCTCTAATAGCGGAACAAATCTAAACTCCCCATACTCTTTCTTTTCAAAGTCGGTTTCACTTTTGCGAATTATGCGGGTCATGGTTTGTACCTCGTCACCTACAGGAATCACAAGCTTACCTCCTATTTTTAATTGGGCAAGTAGTGGTTTAGGAATAAAAGGAGCTCCTGCAGTTACAATAATTCCATCAAAAGGAGCAAATTCAGGCATTCCCAAATAACCATCTCCAAAGGTTAAACGCTTGGGACGGTATCCTAATTTTGCTAAAAAATTCTTTGTTTTTCTAAACAATTCTTGCTGGCGTTCTATGCTATATACTTTTGCGCCTACTTCACAAAGTACAGCTGTTTGATAACCACTCCCCGTTCCTATTTCTAAGACTATAGCGCCTTTTTTTAATTCAAGTAGTTCAGTTTGAAATGCAACCGTATAAGGTTGTGAAATGGTTTGGTCTGCAGCAATAGGAAAAGCCTTGTCTTGATAGGCGTGATCTTCAAAACTGCTATCCATAAAAAAGTGACGCGGTATTTTGCGTACGGCATCAAGCACGTCTTTATTTGTTATTCCTTTTTTTTCGAGAATCTGAGCTAACAGACGGCGTTTGCCCTGATGACGCGTAGTATCTTTCATAACGCTAAATTAAAAATCTACGACCGCCTTTGCTAAGAAAACACATTCATTTTTTCAACAATGCCCATTAGATAATTTATGGCTTAGAAAGCCTATTTTTGTGTAAAACAAAATAGATTATGCTAAAAGCCGGCGTTCTGGGTGCAGGTCACTTAGGAAAAATACATTTAAAACTTTTACAACAATCTGAAGCATACGAATTAGTAGGCTTTTACGATGATTCTGATGCGGTAGCCGAGGCTGTCGTAAAAGAATTTGGGTACACCCGTTTCCCTTCTAGGGCTGCTTTAATTGAAGCTTGTGATATAGTTGACGTGGTTACACCTACTACACATCATTTTGACTGTGCAGAAGAAGTTATAAAAGCTGGCAAACATTTATTTATTGAAAAACCCATTACTCAAACTGTAGAACAAGCGGTCGCCATACGTGAACTTGCAAAAAAGCACGGAGTACGTGGTCAGGTAGGTCATGTAGAACGCTTTAATCCTGCATTTAGCGCAGTAAAGGATTTTATAGACAATCCCATGTTTATTGAGGCACATCGCCTTGCTGAATTTAATCCTCGCGGTACAGATGTTCCTGTAGTCTTAGATTTAATGATTCACGATATCGATGCGATATTAAGTGTCGTAAAAAGTAAGGTTAAAAAAGTATCGGCCTCAGGAGTTTCAGTAATTAGTGATACTCCAGATATTGCAAATGCTCGTATTGAATTTGAAAATGGTTGTGTTGCAAATCTCACCGCAAGTCGTATCTCTATGAAAAAGATGAGAAAAGCCAGGTTTTTTCAAAAAGACGCCTATATCTCTGTTGACTTTTTAGAGAAGAAATGTGAAATCGTACGTATGAAAGATGCTCCTGAAAAAGCAGATGATTTTGCGATGATTTTACAGAATGCTGAAGGAATTAAAAAGCAAATCTATTTTGACAATCCTGAAGTACAGGATAATAATGCCATCTTAGATGAGCTAGAAGCTTTTGCTCAATCTATACAACAAGATACTACTCCTGTCGTTAGTTTAGCGCAGGGCACCGAAGCATTACGTATTGCTATGAAAATTATTGCAGATTTATAAATACTGCTCAAAACTGCTCGTTTTAATATGATTGCCATACTAAAAAAAGAATTTCATTCATTTTTTGCATCTCCGGTAGGTTATCTCGTGATAGGCCTGTTTCTGATTCTCAATTGGCTTTTTCTTTGGGTATTTGATAATGACTTCAATCAATTTGATTATGGGTTTGCAGATCTAACACCGTTTTTTCAGCTTGCACCGTGGATTTTTATTTTTTTAATTCCCGCCGTAACTATGCGCAGTTTTAGTGACGAATTACGACTGGGTACATTAGAGCTTCTCTTAACACAACCCATAACCACGTTAAAATTAGTTCTGGGAAAATTTTTTGGCGCGTTTCTATTAATTGTTTTAACGCTCATTCCTACGCTAGTTTACATTTATGCTATAGATCAATTGGGAAATCCTCAGGGTAATTACGATTCTGGTATTTTAATAGGTTCGTATCTGGGCCTTCTTTTTTTAGCGCTCGCCTATACAGCAATTGGAATTTTTGCCTCAACCTTATCTGAAAATCAGATTGTCGCATTTATAATAGCAGTTTTTTTATGCTTCCTTTTCTATTTTGGTTTTGATGGTTTAGCAGATGTTTCTAATATCGAATTTTTGAAAACGCTCAGTTTGCAACGCCATTTTGAAAGTATTAGTCGCGGCGTTTTAGACAGTAGGGATTTGATTTATTTTTTAAGTGTAGCCACAGCGTTTATAGCAATGACCACTTTTAAGCTTGAAAAGAAAAGGTAATATGAAGTTAAATTCTAAATATCCTATAGTTCTTGCCTTGCTTATAGTCGTTGGTTATTTATCACAGCTTTATAGCTTTAGAATAGATCTTACAGCAGATGCCAGATATACCCTGTCAGAATCTTCAGAAACGATTCTCGCTAAAGCAACAGAGCCTTTAATAATTGATGTTTTATTAGAAGGAAACGTGCCTGACGCGTTTCATAAACTGCAACTAGAAACCCGCCAGCTGCTTGAGGAATATGCTTCAGAAAACCCTAATATTAAGTTTGCTTTTGTAAATCCTGTACCCGAGGGTGCTATAGTAGAAACTATAGCACAGGATTTTAACAATCGTGGTATGCGACCAGAACAGGTACAGCTACGTAATAATGGTAAGGTTACACAAGAATTTATATTTCCGTGGGCAATAGCATCCTACAAAGGTAAAACAGTACCTATACCATTATTAAAAAAGACTTTAGGGGCAAGCCCAGATGAACTCGTAAGCCGTTCTGTTCAAAATCTTGAATATGCTTTTTCTAATGGTCTATATAAACTTTTAAATCCTAAAAGTAAACGTATTGCTGTACTAAAGGGTAATGGTGAACTGGATGACAAATACATTGCAGACTTTTTTAAAACATTAAGAGAAAGCTATTTTATAGCACCTTTTCCGCTAGATTCTGTTAATGGAAATACAGATCAGGTTATGCAGGCACTTAACAGTTTTGATCTTGTAGTTGCTGCAAAACCTACAAAAGCTTTTACAGATGTAGAAAAGTATGCCTTAGATCAATTCACGATTCAAGGTGGTAAAGCAATATATCTTATAGATGAGGTTGCCATGGAAACAGATAGCCTCTATGCAAATGATGGTATGGCACTGGCAACCGCGCGCATGCTCAACCTTAATGATTTTTTCTTTAAATACGGCATACGTATAAATCCAGTTTTAGTAGAAGATTTATATGCCGCTCCGCTCGTATTAGCTAGTGGTGAGACCACTAATTCTCAATACACACAGTTACCATGGTTTTACTATCCATTAATTACTACGGAAGAAAACCACCCAATTAATACAAATATTGACAATCCTGTTTTTTTAAGATATGCCAATCAGATTGACTTACTAGAAACAGAAACGCGCAAAACAGTACTTTTAAAAAGTTCACTACTCACAAAGTTAAGTGGTGTTCCTCTTCCTATTTCGCTAGAAACAATAACTACAGAACCTAAACCCGAACGCTATGCAGGCGGAGCTCAAACTCTAGCTGTTTTATTAGAAGGAAACTTTACTTCAGCCTTTAAAAACAGAATACTTCCTGTCGAATCTTCAAGTCTTAAATTTTTAGAAAAATCAAATAAAGAAACAGCAATTGTTGTAATCGCAGACGGTGATATAATACGTAATGATTTAGATCAAAATGGCAGACCTCTTGAATTAGGTTTCGATAAATTTACGTTCAAGGAATACGGTAATAAAGAATTTTTACTCAATACGGTGAACTACCTCCTTGACGATACCGGTCTTATTAACATTCGAAGTAAAAGTATTCTCCTCCCGGCATTAGATATTGAGAAAACTATTAACGATCGCTCAAGCTGGCAAGCCTTTATTTTAGCGACTTCATTACTATTTTTAGTTCTTTTTGCAGGTGTATATATCTATCTTAGACGTCGCAGCTATCATTAATAGATGTTAATAAGTTTGTTTCGGCAAAAAAAGCTATTACGATATCTTTGTTAGGCTGTTAAACCAGCTGTATTTTTAAACTTACAACCAATTATATTCTGGTTCAACTGATGAACCAAACTTTATAAATAGCACCTTCTTATGAAATTTATTGTATCAAGTTCTTACCTTTTAAAACAACTACAAGTTTTAGGTGGGGTAATTAACAACAGTAACACGCTTCCTATTTTAGATAATTTCCTATTTGAGTTAGAAGATAATGTTCTTAAAGTTTCTGCTTCAGATTTAGAAACTACAATGATTGCCGTTCTTGATGTAGAGTCTGAAGATACGGGAAATATTGCGGTACCTGCACGTCTTTTATTAGATACGTTAAAAACGTTTCCTGAGCAGCCTTTAACTTTTGTTGTAGGTGATAACCACACTATAGAAATAAGCTCTAACCACGGTAAATATGCTCTAGCCTATGCTTCTGGTGAAGAATTTCCAAATGCAGTTGAATTAGACGACCCTAGTAAAGTAACTATACCTGCTGCAGTTTTAGCAACAGCAGTGAGCAACACTATTTTTGCTACCGGAAATGACGATTTGAGACCGGTGATGAGTGGTGTATTCTTTCAATTTGATACCGAAGGTTTGACGTTTGTTGCAACAGACGCTCATAAACTGGTTAAATACGGTCGCACAGATGTAAAAGCTACACAAACGGCAGAATTTATTATGCCTAAAAAGCCGCTGAATCTTTTAAAAGGTATTTTAGCTTCTAGCGACGATGATATTACGGTAGAATACAATGATTCTAATGCAAAATTTAGTTTTGACAATGTACAATTGTTGTGTCGTCTTATAGATGGTAAATATCCAAATTACGAAGCGGTAATTCCTAAAGAGAATCCTAATAAATTAATTATAGACCGTAATCAGTTTTTAAATTCGGTACGTCGTGTTTCTATTTTCTCAAATAAAACCACACACCAAATCAGACTTAAAATTGCGGGTGCAGAATTAAATATTTCTGCAGAAGATATAGATTACAGTAATAAAGCAGAAGAGCGTTTAACCTGTGATTATCAAGGTGACGACATGCAAATAGGATTTAACAGTCGTTTTCTGGTAGAAATGCTTAATAACCTGAATGCTAATGACGTTTCTCTTGAAATGTCACTTCCTAATCGTGCGGGAATTTTAACTCCCGTAGATGGCTTAGATGAAGGTGAAAAAGTAACCATGCTGGTTATGCCGGTAATGCTTAACAACTAGACAGTTTAAAAATACCTTTTATTACGTGAAAAAGCCCTGTTGATAATTCAACAGGGCTTTTTCTATATTAATCAAAGTAATGTTCTGTAGATTAGTAAGCTATTAAACCAGTTAAATTATTTATCTCCAAAACTATAAAACAAACCAGGGCCATCGCACTGTTCCCAGTTACTCTTTAGGCTACTCGAGTCTATATACTCTAAAAATTCTTCAGTTGTTCCCGTACAATTTCCTACCAGCACATTGTCTGTATCGTGTGTGAATTTTAAATATTTATCACTTTCAATCATTACAATATCAAATTCGCCCTGAGAGCTTAAGGTATCTCCATCCCGAATCTGCACTTTAGTAAATCGCATCTCACTGCCTAATTCATAATATTCCTGCCATTCCATTTCTGAACCGCTGCGTTCAGAATTAAGCGTATTACCAGACATTTTTACAAGAGATAATTTAATTGATTGATTTTCTTGTACTTCTATGGGCTGCTCTGAGGTATCTGAACACGACCCCAGGATTATCAAACTCAAAAATAAATAGGAGAATCTAAACTTCATAAATATGTTTTTTGAGTAGATGAAAAACTTTAAGAAGGGTTGCGTCTAAAAACAAAAAAAAACGACTGGATTGCTCCGGTCGTTTTAAAAAACTAAAGTTTATGTATAATTATACTCGAGGTAAATCACCATCTCCTTTAAGAGGTAAATCTGATTTCCCCATTAAATATTTATCAACATAGTGTGCCGCTTGTCTACCTTCAGAAATCGCCCATACAATTAAAGATTGTCCTCTACGCGTATCTCCTGCTGCAAAAACACCCGGTACATTAGTCATATAATCATCTACAGAAGCCTGAATATTTGTTCTTGGATCTAATTTTACACCTAATTGCTCAGCTATTGTAGCTTCACTTCCGGTAAAACCTAAAGCAAGAAAAACCATATCTGCTTTCCATTCTTTTTCAGTACCCGGTACCTCAGAAAGATTAGGTCGCTCTCCGGGTTTATGGGTCCACTCTACCTCAGAGGTTACCAAACCGGTTAAATTTCCATCTTTATCACTTACAAACTTTTTTGTAGAGATTGAGAAAAAGCGTTCTGCACCTTCTTTATGAGAACTACTGGTACGTAATCGCATAGGCCAATAAGGCCAAGGCTGATTTTCAGGACGCTCAGGAGTTCCCTTACTCATTATCTCAAAATTATTTACACTGGTAGCACCTTGTCGTATAGATGTACCTATACAGTCACTACCGGTGTCTCCACCGCCTATTACGATGACATCTTTACCGTTTGCATTTATTTCTTCACCTTTCCATTTTATGCCATCAACGCGACGGTTATTTTGAGGTAAGAAATCCATAGCCTGATAAATACCTTTTAAGTCTGCTCCTTCAATAGGTAATGTTCTGCGCACGGTTGCACCACTACAAAGCACTACTGCATCATACTCTTCCTTTAATGCATCTGCCGTAATATCTACGCCAACGTGAACTCCGCATTTGAAAGTAATCCCTTCTTCTTCAAGAATTACCAGTCTACGGTCTATGACGTGCTTTTCCATCTTAAAATCAGGAATACCGTAACGTAATAAACCTCCTGGTTTTTCATCTCGTTCATAAACAGTAACCAAATGTCCTGCACGATTTAACTGCTGCGCAGTGGCAAGACCAGCGGGACCAGATCCAATTACAGCCACTTTTTTACCGGTGCGTTTATGAGGCGGGTTCGCCTTTATCCATCCGTTTTTAAAAGCTTCTTCAGCTATATTTTTTTCAATATTCTCAATAGTAACCGGGTCTTCATTTATACCCAAAACACATGCTTCTTCACATGGTGCAGGACATAATCTACCTGTAAATTCAGGAAAATTATTTGTGCCGTGCAGTATATGTGCTGCCTCTTCCCAACGCTCACGGTAAACTGCGTCGTTAAAATCTGGTATTAAATTACCCAATGGACAACCACTATGACAAAATGGAATCCCACAATCCATACAGCGGGCTCCTTGATTCTTAAGTTCAGATTTCTCTAAGGGTATTGTAAATTCTTCATACTTCTTCACCCGTTCTTCAACAGGTTTGTACGGTTCTATTTTTCTTTCGTATTCTAAAAATCCGGTTATTTTTCCCATGATTCTATTATTCCGTTAAATCTGTTAATTTTTCTTCTTCTTCTAATCGTATAAGAGCCTTACGGTATTCTTCTGGAAGTACTTTTACAAACTTAGGCAGATAAGAATCCCAGTTTTCTAATATACGTTGTGCTAAAGTACTTTGCGTATAATTGTAATGATTAGTTACTAGCTCGTGAAGTTGCGTTACATCTTCTGACTCTGTAACCGGATCGAGATTTAAATCTGTAGCATTACATTTTGATCTAAATGTGCTGTCTGCATCTAAAACATAGGCTACACCACCGCTCATACCTGCTCCAAAATTACGTCCTGTTTTACCCAGAATTACTGCTAAGCCACCGGTCATATATTCACACCCGTGATCTCCAATACCTTCAACGACAGCCACGGCTCCACTATTACGTACACAGAAACGTTCTCCGGCTGTACCGTTAAAATACGCTTCACCACTTGTTGCACCATATAACGCAACATTACCTATAATCACATTCTCACTAGCTTCAAAGGTTGCTTCTTCTGGTACTTTTACAATTAAGCGAGCTCCGGAAAGACCTTTACCCACATAATCATTTGCGTTACCATCTACCTTTAGGGTTAAGCCTCGAGTAGCAAAAGCTCCAAAACTTTGACCTGCTGAACCTTTAAAGTTTACTTTCAACGTATTGTCAGGTAATCCTTGCTCGCCATAAATTTTTGAAATCTCGTTACTTAAGATTGCACCTACTGCACGATCTAAATTAGTAATGTCAAGATCTAAAGTTGTTTTCTCTTTTCTAAATAAAGCGGTGTGTGCTAACTCTATAATTTCAAAATCGATAGATTTTTCTAAGTGATGATTTTGAGTTTCCGTATTATAAACTTTTACGCCTTGAGGAACAGCTATATTGTGTAATATAGGAGAAAGATCTACTCCCGCAGCTTTATAATGCTCTACTGCTTTACTGCGATCTAACTTTTGAACCTGTCCTACCATCTCATCTATAGTTCGGAAACCAAGTTGTGCCATTATCTCACGTAACTCTTCTGCCACAAAATACATGAAGTTTACTACGTGTTCTGGCTTCCCTTTAAACTTCTTGCGAAGGTCTGGGTTTTGCGTTGCTATACCCACCGGGCAAGTGTTTAGATGACACACACGCATCATAATACAACCTGATGCTACTAATGGAGCTGTTGCAAAACCAAATTCTTCTGCACCCAGCAGACAAGCTACCGCTACATCACGTCCTGTTTTTAACTGACCATCACATTCCAGACGTATTCTGCTACGTAGATTGTTAAGCACTAAGGTTTGTTGTGCTTCAGCAATACCTAATTCCCAGGGTAAACCGCAATGTCTTAGAGATGTTAATGGAGAAGCTCCTGTACCCCCATCATAACCTGAAATTAAAATTACGTCTGCCATTGCTTTTGCAACACCGGCCGCAACCGTACCTACTCCTACTTCAGAAACCAGCTTCACATTAATACGTGCTTCGCGGTTTGCAGATTTAAGGTCATATATTAATTGTGCTAAATCTTCAATTGAATAAATATCATGATGCGGTGGCGGTGAGATTAGACCTACGTAAGGTGTACTCTTACGGGTTTTAGCAATAAATTTATTTACTTTCTCTCCCGGTAATTGACCACCTTCTCCCGGTTTAGCTCCCTGTGCCATTTTAATCTGAATCTCTGCAGCACTGGTAAGGTAATTACTGGTTACTCCAAAACGACCTGAAGCTACCTGCTTGATCGCAGAATTGCGCCAGTCTCCGTTAGGGCTTTTGTAAAAACGTTCTGCATCTTCCCCACCTTCTCCACTGTTACTTTTTCCGCCAATACGGTTCATCGCAACAGCAAGATTCTCATGCGCTTCTTTGCTAATAGAACCATAAGACATGGCTCCGGTTTTAAATCGTTTTACGATTTCCGTCCAGGGTTCTACTTCTTCTAATGGAATAGGGTCGTAATTTGAAAATTCAAAAAGACCGCGTATGGTCATTAATTGTTTTGACTGCTCGTTTACTAAACTCGCATATTCTTTATATGTCTTCGGATTGTTTTGACGCACAGAATCCTGAAGTTTTGCTATAGTTAACGGATTAAACATATGTTTTTCTCCGTTACGACGCCAGCGGTAATCACCACCTATTTCCATCTCAAGGTTTCCTGAAATATCCTGACGCTTAAATGTACGGCTGTGTCGTTTTGCAACCTCCTGCTCTACTTCATATAGACCTATACCTTCAATACGACTGGGCGTATTTGGGAAATACTTTTCTATTAATTTAGAATTTAATCCCAGTGCCTCAAATAAACGAGAACCCCGGTATGAATTTAAGGTAGAGATACCTATTTTATTCATTACCTTAATTACTCCTTTACCTACGGCCTTATTGTAATTTTCGACAGCATCCTGAAACTCTATATTTTCAAGATTTTTCTCATCTATCTCTTCTCTAATAATCTCGTTAACCATGTATGGGTTAATCGCACTGGCACCATAACCAAATAATAAAGCGAAGTGATGCACCTCACGTGGTTCTGCAGATTCTATGATAATACTCATTTTTGAACGCTGCCCACTTCTAAAAAGTCCGCTGTTCATATAAGAACAACCTAACAGTGCAGGAATAGGCGCCATTTTCTCATTAACTCCTCTGTCTGAAAGTATAAGTATAGTGTGACCAGCATCAATAGCTTCAGAAGCCTGAGCTACCATAGACTCTAATGCATCTTCAAGGCCATTTAATCCTCTGTTTGCATCATAAAGCATAGGTATTTCAGTAACCTTAAAATCTGGATGATCAAAGTTTTTAATCTTATCTAAATCTTCTTTTGAAATTACCGGATTCTGTATTCTAATTTTTTTACAATAATCTGGAGTAATCTCCATCAAATTAGTGTCAGGTCCAAGTGTTAAACTCAAATCTGTAATAAGCTCTTCGCGAATACCATCAAGCGGTGGATTTGTTACCTGAGCAAATAGCTGTTTAAAATAGTTATATAAAAGCTGGGGTCTTTCAGATAATACTGCTAATGGCGTATCAGATCCCATAGATCCTATAGGCTCTTTTCCTTTTCCCGCCATAGGCAGAATAATAGTACGTATATCTTCCGCAGTATAACCAAACGCATTTTTACGTAGATCAAAAATGGTCTCTTCTACTTTTAGATCTACATCGCGATACGGGATATCTTTTAAGTTAACTCGGTTTTTATTTAGCCATTCTCCATAGGGCTTTTTAGATACGATGCTTTCTTTAATCTCTTCATCGTTAATGATTCGACCAGCCTTCATATCTACTAAAAACATTTTTCCCGGCTCTAATCTGCCGTGAAAAGCTATATTTTTTGGTTCTAAATCGAGAACACCTGTTTCTGAAGACATGATTACATATCCTGTTTTAGTTACAGAATAACGTGAAGGTCTTAAACCATTACGATCTAAAACTGCTCCTATATAATCACCATCGGTAAAAGGAATAGATGCAGGACCATCCCAAGGCTCCATAATACAGCTGTTAAACTCGTAAAATGCTTTTTTAGCCTCGCTCATATCCTGATGCTTCTCCCAGGCTTCAGGAACTAACATCATCATAATCTCTGGTAATGATCTACCAGACATTAATAACAACTCTACAACCATATCCATTGATGCAGAATCAGATTTTCCTTTTAGAATAATTGGAAAAAGCTCTTTGATCTCTTCGCCAAACCACTCACTTTCTAAAAGTTCTTCTCTACTGCGCATACGAGATACATTACCACGCAGGGTATTGATTTCGCCATTGTGACACATATATCTAAATGGCTGTGCTAAATCCCAGGTAGGAAACGTATTTGTAGAGAAACGCTGATGTACCAGAGCCAGACGTGTAGTTAACTTAGGATCTAATAAATCTGTATAATAAAATTTAATATCCTCAGGCATTAAAAGCCCTTTAAATATTAAAGTTTTGTTAGATAAACTTGGTAAATAAAAATAAGAGTGCTCAGAAAGCTTACTACTTAATATGGTATGCTCTGTAATTTTACGTGCCGTATAAAGTTTAATCATAAACTCCTGCTCCTGCATATCTGCATTAGGCTTACCTATAAAGATCTGTTCTATATGAGGTTCAACGCTGGCTGCAATAGACCCAAGATAACCTGCATCTACCGGTACTTTTCTCCAACCTAGGAGTACAAGCCCTTTATCTTTAATTTGTTTTTCAAAAACCTCTTTACAATATGCACGTTGATTTTCCTTTTTAGGTAAAAAGACATTACCCATCGCATACTCTCTAGGTGCCGGAAGATCAAAATCACAATTCTCTTCAAAGAAGTCGTACGGTATATCTATAAGAATACCTGCACCATCTCCTGTTTTACCATCACTACTAACTGCACCACGATGTTCTAGTTTTTCTAGAATTTCTAGAGCCTTATGAATAATATCATTTGACTTGTTTCCTTCAAGACTACAAATGAACCCTGCGCCGCAATTTTCGTGTTCCCATTCTGGTGAATATAAACCCTGTTTTTCCATAAAATTTCTCCTCTTATTTAAAGACTGAATCATAAAGCTATTCAATAAACTTTTATGCTAATAATTTTAAAGAATAAGATTTTTATTATTCCATAATTAGCAATAAAACCGACTTAAAATGCAAACAAATCAAAATAAGTTAACAGATTTTATAAAAAATGAAACGCACTTTTTCAGTTTTAAGGGTTTTTTGGCAGAAAATAAAAAATAGCATTTTCTTAAACACATGTTAACATTTGACGTTTTCGATGCTTTTTTAACCACATAAACCTTAAAAAATCACAAAAAATGGACATAACACACAATCAATTTCACAAAACACAACTTTATTAAGCCTTAAATAATGTTATACCCTAAAAAATAGGGGGTAAATTTTGATTAAATAATAAAAATTAAACAGTAACCCCTAAAATATTGGGGGTGGTCTTAAATATTATCTAGTTTAGCAACTCACCAATTAATCAAATTTAGAATGAAAAAATTACTACTACCTTTAATGATTTGCTTGAGCATTTCTGCAATAGCTCAAGAAGAAGAAACATCCTGGTCTGATGGTTTTACACTTTCGGGTTCTGTTGATGCCTATTTTAGACAAAATCTTAATGCTCCAAATAAATTAATTGATACAGATGCAGACGGGGAAGTAGATAGTTATGTCGCTCCCGGCTCTTCTTTTGCAAACCAACCTGGTTTTGCTTTAGGTATGGCCAATCTTATTATTGGTTATGAAAAAGGAAATGTAGGAGTTGTTGCAGATCTTGTCTACGGTCCTCGTGGTACAGATGCTGTTTTTGGCTCTACTACAGCAAGTTCTAGTATTGTTAACCAATTATATGTGTACTGGAATGTGAGTGAAAAAGTAAAATTAACCTTTGGTAACTGGAATACCTATTTAGGTTATGAAGTGATTTCGCCTGCAGCAAATTTCAACTACTCTACCTCTTATATGTTCTCTTACGGTCCTTTCTCTCACTCTGGACTTAAAGCAGATTTTGCCCTTGACGATAATTGGAGCGCAATGCTTGCTGTTATGAACTCTACAGATTACACAGACTATAATCCTTTTGGTGGTTACACTGCCGGTGCGCAACTGGGGTATTCTGCAGATGCAGGCAGTGCTTACTTAAACTTCTTATATGGTGATCAGGATGGTGACTATACAGATATGGGCTTAGGCGAAGGTGTAGGTGCTACTTTTCAAGTAGATCTTACAGCTGGATTAGACCTTTCAGATTCTTTTTACTTAGGTCTTAATACAACGTATAACACTACCGAAGCAGGAGATTTAGGTGGTGATTCCTTCGGTTTTTACGGTGTTGCGTTATACGCACAAATCGCAGCAAGCGAAACCTTTTCTGTAGGTCTACGCCCAGAGTATTTTAGCCAGTTTGGTGGTTTTGATGCAATAGGTGGAAATGACGCTAACGGAGACGGAAATGTATTTGCTTTAACCTTATCTGGTAACGCAAAAGTTGGCCCTCTTACTTTTATTCCCGAATTTAGATTAGATTCTGCTAGCGAAGATGTATTCTTGGATGGTGATTTAACACCACAAGGAAGCTTAGGGTCCTTCCTGCTTGCTGCCGTATATTCTTTTTAATCTAAAACACAAATTACACAATGAAAAAAATCGAAGCGATTATTAGAAAATCAAAATTTTCAGCCGTAAAGAAGGCTTTACATGAAAAAGGAGTAAACTTTTTCTCTTATTGGGATGTTACCGGGCTGGGTAATGAAAAACACGGTCACGTTTATCGTGGTGTTTCATACAGCACAAGTGACATACAGCGTAGATACTTATCAATAGTAGTAAACGATGACTTTGAGCAAATAACCATTGCAGCTATTCTTGAAGCAGGATCTACAGGAGAAGTAGGTGACGGGAAAATTTTTGTTTCTGACATTAAAGAAGCCTACAGAATACGAACAGGTAAAAAAGGTGGCGACACTTTAAACTAAACTAATCAACCCTAACAAAACAAATTAATATATGGAAGCAGGATTATTTACAGCAAACAACGTATGGATGATGATCTGTACAGGGCTTGTGTTCTTTATGCACCTTGGATTCTCATTACTTGAAATAGGACTTACTCGCGAGAAAAACACGATAAACATTTTATTTAAAAATGTGTTTATCATCTGTGTAGGTCTATTAGTTTATTATATAGGAGGTTTTAACCTAATGTATCCTGGCTTTGCAGAAGATTCTTCAGGGATTTTTAGCTTTGCCGGTTTTGGTATTGCCCCTCCAGAAAATGGTATGACCCCAGAATATGCAGATGGTGGTTACACGTGGTGGACAGATTTCTTATTTCAGGGAATGTTTGCCGCTACAGCTGCAACTATAGTTTCTGGTGCAGTAGCAGAGCGTATTAAACTAGGCGCCTTTATGATTTTTACAGTTATCTATGTAGGCTTAGTATACCCTATAGTAGGTTCCTGGAAATGGGGTGGCGGTTTCTTAGATGCAATGGGTTTTTATGACTTTGCAGGTTCTACTCTTGTACACTCTGTAGGTGGCTGGGCTGCGCTTATTGCAATCTACTTACTGGGAGCACGTATAGGTAAATTTGATGAAAATGGTAAAGCAAATGCTATACCGGGACACAATATTCCTTTTGCTGTAGCAGGAGTATTAATTCTTTGGTTAGGCTGGTTTGGCTTTAACGGAGGTTCTGTACTATCTGCAGATCCTGCTTTAACATCTTTAACACTGGTGACAACCTCTTTAGCTGCAGCAGCAGGTGGTGTAAGTGCATTTATAGTTTCTACTATTATGTATAAAAACTACGATTTAACCATGTTCCTAAACGGAATTTTAGGAGGTCTGGTAGGTATCACAGCAGGTGCAGATCAAATGTCTCCTAATGACGCAGTTATTATAGGGGTTATAGCCGGTGCAATTATTGTTTTTGGTGTTGCTTTAGTAGACAAATTAAAATTAGACGATCCTGTAGGTGCTGTAGCAGTACACTTAATATGTGGTATCTGGGGTACTTTAGCTGTAGGTATATTTGGTGCAATGGCTAGTATGGAGCAGTTTGTTACCCAATTAACGGGTGTAGGTATTGTAGGTGCATTCTGTTGTACAACAGCTTTTATAATCTTGTTTGTACTGAAAAAGACTATGGGTCTTCGAGTTTCTGAAAAAGAAGAACTCGAAGGTTTAGACGAGCACGAGCACGGTATGAGCGCTTATCCTGATTTTGGATTAAACGAACATTAAAATTTCGGTTATTACTTTTTAAAAACCCCGCATCTTCTGATGCGGGGTTTTTTTATTTAATTACGTTAAGAATTGATACGATAACGGGTAATACGTATGTTCTCCATTTATTGCTTTTATAGCATTAATAATGGGGAAAATAAAAATAAGCACAGCGAGAATAAGAAGGCCGAGAACACCAAGCCCAAAAAGCAAAATTGCTGGCACACAAAACAACGTTAGGATAAACGTGCTGATTTGAAAGTTCAAGATTTGCTTTCCTTGAGAATCCATGTCAAAAACTTTATCCTTTTGGGTTAACCACAATACCAATGGTATTACGAAGCCTCCAAAACCTGTAACAAAATTTATTAATTGACTTAAATGTGCGAGTGCAACTAAACTTCTATCTTCTCTTAAGTTCATGATTTTTTGATATTTGATTGATTACTATATAAGTACCCAAATCATTCCATTTGTTACACAATCCAAAACCTGTGTTTTTAAATTATGGCACGCTCCTTGTAAAGTATTAAATGTACCATCCAAAAAGTTCAAAGAGTACAAACCATTAAAATTTAGAAATCATGAAAAACTTATTCTTTCTTTTTATAGGCCTTATGTCTGGCCTTACTCCAATACAAGCGGAGTCCCTGGATGCTACTTCGACCCGGTATGATGGCAGTCGTTATATTTTTGTTGAAGGCGGTGTTGAATTTTCGGTTTACCCAGATGGTGAATTCGATTTTGTTCTACCTCAAATAGCTCAAAGAGCAGTTAACGTAAATGTAAATGCGGGCCCTGTAAATATTAGCTATAACTCGGGTTACAATTACGATCCTTATGTTCAATACGATGATTATGGTGCTGTATTACAAATAGAAGATGTTCCTATTTACTACGATAACTGGGGTAGAATTACACAGGCAGGTAATGTATATATAAACTACCGCAATGATCGTATTGTAAATGTAGGTGGGTTGAATGTTTTTTATAACGGATCAAGATTTTCGCACGTAACCGGTTATATAAATATATACAACAGAGGTTATGTGTACCATCCCTACCATAATTTTTTCTACCGCCCGTTTTTTGATAGATGTTTAGTGTATAATACACCGTATAGAAGATATTATCGTCCTGTACGTTATGATTACGCATATCACAGAAGCCATTACAATCAAGGTTACCGCAATGGGTATGCAAATGCATATCACGACTTTAAAAGACCTAAAGGACGTGTGGCACATAATAACGCAAGAAGAGGTAGTTATGTTACAGCTAGGACTCAAGTAAATAACGATAGACGTTATGCTACTAACTCTAGAAGTGCTGCTAATAATAGATCTAATACAAGTCGTTCTCAGGAAGCTAAGAGAAATACAAATTCTAGACAGTATAGTAAGTCAAATCAGGTGCAGAGTCGTTCTAGCAATTCAAGAAGTAATTCAGCAAGATCCTCTACTCCATCACGCAATAGTAAATCACCAGCTATAATTGATTCACGAGGTTCTAGAAATGCAAGCCCTGAAGTTTATAGAACTACAAATTCACGTAGCTCTTCTGCAAGGTCATCACAGGCTGCTCAACGAGCTCCACAACAACGTGCAGCAGCACCTGTGAGAAATCAACGAAGTGCTTCCCCAGAAAGAAATACTTCAAAAACACAACGAGCAGTAACACAACGCGCACCTCAAAGTCGCAGTGTAACTAAATCAAATAATAGTTCGCAACGACAGGTAGCGCAGAGAAATACGTCACAACAACGTTCTGCTGCACCTAAGCGTACTGTTCTAAGTTCTCAAAATTCACGTAGCAGCAGTGCTGCCAGAACAAGTAAAAGTTCAAATAGAGAAAGCTCATCTCAAAGAAGCTCAAGAGGAAGAGGTAATTAAAATATTGGTTGGTTAGTTGGAAGATCCCGTTTTTGATTTATTCAAAGCGGGATTTTCGTTTCAAAATATAATCATTTATCCATTTATATATCTCGGGAGAGAGTTTAAAGACATAAACTACACTTAAATAGCTAAAACTTATTATCAATGATTTTAATGCAATCGCTAACAACGGATTTATAGTAAAATCCCAAAAATAAAAAGCTAAACCTAGTAGCACGAGTAAGAATGTTGTGTATAGCGTTTCTCGAGTAAAGGGGTGCATCTTAAATTTTTTAAACACCACTACAATTTTAGCAAATGCATAACCTACTGAAGCTATAAAGGTTGCTATAGCGGCACCATTTATTCCTAGTTTTGGTATAAAAATAAGATTAAGAGCTACCGCTACGACAACTAAGAAAACGCCCAATACAAGCACCAGTCTATAATAATCGCTGTTGTATAATATTGCGTTATTATTTCCTAAAATGTTGTCTACTAATTTTGCAAGCGAAATCAAAAGCACCACGTAAAGTCCCTTACTGTATGCAGGATCTAAAATTAAATACAGACTTTTTATATTGCATACAATTAACAACAGAAGAAGACCAGAAATTATATAGAGTGTTAGTGAACTTTTTTTATAGAGATCTTTGAGCTCTAAAAAACGTCTTTCATTAAGATAATTAGCTGTCAACGGATACATAATCTGATGCATCGCTCTGGCCGGTACAGCAATTACAGCGGCGATATAAATTCCTACTGAATAATAAGCAACATTCTCAATTGGCACCAGCTTCCCCAGCATAAACATGTCAATTTCTAAAATCATTACCGCTACAGAACCTGCTATGATTATAAGCACACTATATTTAAGTATTGCAACCCATTCATAAGGGATTGCCAGTCTCAACCTTGGCTTTTTTAAATAAAAAGCATACCCCATCATAATACCCATACGTAACATATAAACTACACCCACCCCATATAAAAAATCTTGAGTAGTTATAATTTTTAATGCAAAAAACAGAAGAAGAATCATTACTCCTAAGCGGTGAAAAACCTCATTCATTATATTCCCAAAGACACTACGCAACTGTGCTTTTGAATATGCATAGGCAATCTCAAAATATGCCATTGCAAAAGCAATTATTCCTATGAGAAAAACATAAGGGCGTACAATTTCATTTTTTGAAGCTAAAAAAGTTACAAGTTCATCATAGAAAATCCCAATGAGAATAGAGCTTGGTATTAATACAAGTAACGGCAAAAGCAACATAAAACTTAAAAATACATCTTGATTTCTACCACTATATATGGAGTAGAACTTAATAAGTGTGTTTTGAGCACCCACAGCGATAAAAGGCATTGCTAGTGTTGCGCTACTCAATAAAAAACCTACCAAACCATAATACTCATCTTTAAAGAAATGAACATAAAGTACCAATGTGTTTAAGGCACCTATTCCAAAACCAAGATAGGTGGTTATGAGGTTTTTAAAAGATTGTGAAGAGACAATTCCCATAAAGGCTTTAATCTAAAATTGATGAAGTATTTCTGAAAGTTGTCTGGTTAATTCTTTGCGGGTAAAGGCTGTCAAATCTGAAGTATTTTGAGAAATACCGCCCGTTTTATACCTATTATAAAAATCTAAAATGGTGTTTTTTAGTTGAACTTTATTTCCATACGAAAAATAAGAACCACTTTTTGCCTGTTCCAGTATTTCTATAATATCAGAATCTTTTGGACCTATTGCTATTATAGGCCTTTTAGAGGCTAAATACTCAAATAATTTACCGGGAATTATCGCCTGGGTATCGTAAGAATCTATTTCAATTAAAAGTAACAGTTGCGCGCTCTGTTGTCTGCTAACTGCTTCTTGATGCGAAACATAACCCGGTAATTCTAGATTTTGGGATAATTGATAGTGCGTTATATTTTGAACTACAGTAGCACTTACTTTACCGGTTAGCTGAATACGCAAATCTTGAGAAAAATCATTATGCTCTTGCTTAAGTTCACTCAAAACCTGCCACAAAATATCTGGATTACGATCTTCAAGAAGCGAACCTATATGTGCTAATGTGAATTTACTATCTAAACTTGCGGTTATATTGTAGCTGGTATCAAAACCATTTGTAATACAGGTTATTGGCGTTGTCGTCGTTTTACTAAAATCACTTTTAGTAGTAGGACTGGTAACTATAATATGATCTGCTTTATTTAATACCTCAAACTCGAGATCTACATGTTTTTGACGTGATTTCTGAGTAAGTTTTAACTTTTTCTGATAGCCTATAGTCGTCCAGGGATCTCTAAAGTCTGCAACCCAGGGAAGCTGTGTTTGTTTTTTTAACTGAAGTCCTATAAGATGTAAACTGTGTGGCGGTCCTGTAGTTATAATAACATCAATATTTGTTGACTTTAGGTAAGATAACAAATAATTGACCGAAGGTTTTATCCACCATTTGCGGGCATCAGGAATAAATAGATTTCCGCGTACAAAAAGCATCAGACGTTGAAGTAGACCCTGCTTTTCCTTATCTTTAATAATACCGCTGCTTATTTGATCTGTTTGTTTTTTAGAAAACAATTGTGCTAAGCCATAGGGTTCTTTAATAGGATGTTTTAAAACAGTAATCCCCTGCGGGATTTCTGCTTCTAAGCTTGCATCAACTATTGGATAATGTGGATTTTCAGGCACATAAACTACCGGCTCTATATCAAAGTCTCGTAGGTATTTTACAAATTTGAGCCAGCGCTGCACCCCGGGACCACCCGCAGGAGGCCAATAATAACAAATAATCAGGGCTTTTTTCACAAAACACGGTTCTAATTTCTAACTAAAAATTTTAAGCTTCAGTTTCAACTTTTTGTTTGTTCTTTCTAAAACTTAAAAACAAGGATCCCAGAAGAATCAAGATTACAATTATATTACTTGCAAGACTTATTTTGCTTCCGGTTTCTATTACCTCAGGCTCAAACCTAAATTCTATTGTATGAGTTCCTTCGGGTACCATTAATGCTCTTAGAATATAATCTGCTTTTATATAATCAACCTGGTTTCCGTCTATATAAGCATTCCATCCATTAGGATAATACACTTCACTAAAGACAGCAAGACGCTCTGCTCCTGTTGTAGCTTTATACTTTAAATAATTAGGTTGATGCTCAATTAGTTTTACACTAGCAAGACTATCTTCAGGAAAAATTAAACTTCCCAGTTCGTTTTTATATCTCTCATTTACAACGGCAGTTTGAAGCGTATTTAGATTATCAAGAGCTAAAATCTCGGCATCTGCATTAGGTACAAGTTTTACATTTTGAACAAACCACACATTGCCATTTGCATTGGGGTTAATTTGTACCTGCTCCTCTCCTTCTTCATTTTGAGTAATTACATATTTTACATTTAGAATATTAAGCGGGGCCATTTTACCTTGATATAAATAAAAGTCAGCAAGATCTGCCAGTCTTCCCGGCTTAGCACCGTGATACCCACCTATAGAACTGTGAAAATAACTGGTACGCGCACCATTAAGCCCTATACTTTGCTCATAAACACGATAGCGCGTTGTATCCTGTAATATTTGTTGATCTGCCGCAGATTGTTGAAAGGGTTGCTCAACTAACCGTGCGGCCATAAAATTTTCTGAATTTACATAACGCCTGTCAACCTGAACCAAATCAAACACAATTAGTAATGTAAGAACAATTAGCGCCTGATTTTCTGAAACTTTCTTTTTTAAATAAAACCAAAGAACCGCAGCTGCGATAAGAACGAGCACAAACGTTTTAATGCTGTCGCTTACTAAAAGTGCTTTACGATCTTCCTTTACGGCATTCATGAATTCCATCCCAAAATTCTGAATGAAATACGCGTCGTTTCCGCCGGCAAATGAAAACAGACTTCCTTTAAAAAGTAAAATTATTAGAGCCAATCCTGCGGTGATGCCGGTACTCCATTTTAAAGCTAATAACTTGCGTTCTACCGGTTCTGTTAGCTGAAGTATTTTAAATAATCCGAATAATGCCAAAACGGGAACACACAATTCTGCTATCACCTGTATAGAGGTTACTGCTCTAAATTTATTGTATAGTGGGAAGTAATCAATAAATAAATCTGTAAACCAGGCTAGATTACTCCCATAGCTAAGAAGCAATGATAAAACCGTACCTCCTACAAGCCACCATTTTAATCTGCCTCGTACCAGAAATAATCCCAAAACAAACAGAAATACAATTACTGCGCCTAAATAGGCAGGTCCCGAAACTCCCGGTTGGCTTCCCCAATAATAAAGACCAAATTGCCCGTAAACAGATTCTATCTGAGCCGGTGGCACGCCTTGTTTCAGTAAAAAGTTAGCAAAGGCACTATCTTTATTATAAGGTTCAGAATTTGAACCGCCGTAAAGACCGGCAATAAATAAATCTAAAGTTTCAGAAATACCATAACTATACTGGTTTATGTAAGCTTTATCAAGACCTACTATATCTTCTTTAGGAGAACCATCTGGAGTAATTGTCAATTCACTTTTTCCACGGGTACTAAATGAGCTGTATTCTGAAGTAGCCATTAAACTCGCTGCGTTAGTCCCAACAGCAAGAACCACAGCAAGTATTAGAATACCTACGCTTTTAAAGTAATGCGCAAGTTCTTTTTTACGTATCGCATCTATGAGGTAAGCAATACCTAAAACAACTACAAGAAGCATAAGGTAGTAGGTCATCTGCACATGGTTAGCCACGATCTCCAGTGCCATTGCCAACGTAGTAAGTATAAAGCCCCAGATATAGTTGCGCCTAAATGTGAGTAAAATACCACTTAATACCAGCGGCATATACGCAATAGCATGGGCTTTAGCGTTATGCCCCACTCCTAATATGATAATCAAATAACTCGAGAACCCAAAAGCTAACGCACCCAGTGCAGCGTAACGCCAGTCTAGTTTTAAAACGAGTAATAAAATATAAAAACCTATGAAATAGAGAAATAAATAATCTGCAGGTCTCGGTAAAAACCGAATTCCTAAATCAAGACTTTTAATCCAGTTATTAGGATATTTAGCACCTAATTGATAAGTTGGCATTCCGCCAAATGCAGCGTCTGTCCAATAAGGCTCCTCCCCGGTTTGCGCTCTAAAGTCCATTTGCTCCTTAGCCATTCCGCGATATTGCTGTATATCACTTTGAAACATTTTTTTACCCGAAAGTACCGGACTAAAATAAAGAAGTGCAGTAACTATAAATACAAATACCACAGCAACGTGTGGTCCTATTTTTTTAAACGAAAAACTCATAGAATGTAACTGTAACTAAAGGGTTGAAATTACTCAATTTCTTCGTAATCGATATATTCACCTACCTTTTTATTTGAAGTCCTGTCTTGATTCGGTATTTTTTCAATAACGATCTCACCCTCTGGTTTTGTTTGCGTATTCTGGTTTTTAAAACCACCGGCCATATTTTGAAAACGTTCTCCCGCTTTTTTAGCGATGTAACGCATTAAATAAGGTGCTGCCAATCTAAAAAGTATGCGCAACCCAAAAAATATAAGCAGAATTATAAGTATGGTTTGTAACAATTTCATCTTTGTACTATTTGTTGTAAAATTAACTATTCGCTAATTCTTTATACCTAAAAAAAGAATAAAACAACACCCTGCTCTTATCAATTGATCTTTAGGCTATCTCTTATATTTAAACTATGTTTGTGAGATTACACAAGAATATATCTAGTGTAAACCTCAAAAATTAAAATGTATTATGCTAGGGAGATTAATTTTTAGTAGTATTTTGCTTCTAGGTATTATCACGCAAGAAGCTAACGCTCAATACACTGAAACTATTAATTCTAACAGACCGGGACAATCGCAAGGTGCTTTTGCTCCTGGGCGAGGTGTTCTGCAGGCAGAACTAGGTACTACTTTAGGAAGAGAATCACACAATCTAAGATTTACTGAAACAGACAATATAGGAGCAGAATTTGCCATACGTTTTGGTGCCATACGAGAGCAATTAGAATTTATAGTAAACGGTAATTTTCTTTATGAAGATATTACCCCCACAGCAGGCAATGCTGAGCCGTATACACAAAGTGGATTTCCTATTGTAACAGCGGGTGCTAAATACCTTATCTACGACCCCTACAAAAATAGAGAAGATAAAATAAACCTGTATAGTTACTGGGCAAATCGCAGGTTTAAATGGAATACATTAATCCCGGCTGTTTCTATCTATTCTGGTGCAAATTATGTGTATGAAGATAACAATCCGTTTTTACCAGACAGTCAGGCTGGGTTTACACCTAAAGCAGTTATAATTACACAACACAACTGGGGACCCTGGGTATGGGTAAATAATTTTATCTATGACCAGTTTTTAACAGACTATCCTACAAAAGCCTGGATCACCACAATGACCCACTCTTTTAATCCTAAAATTGCAGCTTTTGCAGAAATTCAAATTATCTCAAGTGATATATATTCTGATGATTTGCTACGTTTTGGTGGTGCTTATCTAATTAGTAAAAACTTTCAGGTAGATTTAAGTGCATTAGTAAACTTTAAAGAAACTCCTAAGCGCAGACAATTGGGATTAGGAGTGTCGTATAGACTAGATTTTCATAGTAAAGACGAGTTACTTCCGCAGAAATAAAAATACGGTTACCTTTACACGCTATTTAAAAATTACAATGATTACGATTAAAGAAATGAAAACGAAAAAGGAATTGACGCAGTTTGTCAAATTCCCATTTTCGCTATACAAGAAAGACAGTAACTGGGTTCCACCATTAATTAATGATGAGCTTGAAAGTATGGACTCAAATACGAATCCTGTTTTTAAGAATGCTGAAGCTCGCTTTTTTCTGGCTTATAAAAATGATAAGCCTGTAGGACGTATAGCTGCAATCATTAATCGTATTGAAATAGATGAGCAGGGAAAACCTAAAATGCGTTTCGGTTGGTTTGATGCAATTGACGATGTTGAGGTTACAAAAGCCTTAATTGCTGAAGTTGAAAAAATAGGTATTGCCAATAACTTAAAGTGGATTGAAGGTCCGGTAGGTTTTAGTAATATGGAAAAAGCCGGATTGCTTATTGAAGGTTTTGAGTATTTAAATACCATGATTACATGGTATAACTATCCGTATTATAAAGAGCATTTTGAAAAACTGAATTTTGAAAAAGCTTCAGAATGGGTTGAATTTAAAATTCAAATCCCAAAAAAATCTCCCGAAAAAGTTGAAAAATTTGCGCGTATCGTCCAACAACGCTACAAGCTTAAAATGATTCATTTTAAGAATACAAAAGAGATTATACCTTACGTAGATGATATGTTTGGCCTTCTTAATAAAACCTATAGTGAGTTAAGCACCTTTGTGCCTATTCAGCAATATCAAATAGATCACTACAAAGAGAAGTACATTAAGTATATAAATCCTAATTATATAAAATGTATTGAAGATGCAAACGGTAAATTGATTTCGTTTGCCATCACGATGCCTTCCTTTAGTAATGCCCTTAAAAAAGCTAACGGTAGCCTTTGGCCTTTTGGCTTTATTCATATGCTACGCGCCCGTTCAAAGAATGATACTGCGGCTTTTTACTTAATAGGTATAGATCCTGAATATCAAGGAAAAGGTCTTACTGCAGTAATCTTTCAGGCGATGCAAGATTTATTTTCTGCTAACGGAATTACAGAAGTAGAAACCAATCCTGAACTGGAAGAAAATAAAGCTATACAGCAACTGTGGAAGAATTACGAGCATGTAATGCATAAAAAAAGAAGGACCTATAAACGTGATTTATAGATCCTTCAAGATTTATTTAAAGTAGTTTCTTCTAATTTAAAAGCTCAAAAGAAATTTGAATTTTTGAAGTTATGGTTATTTCTCCCGGAGCTAAAGTTCGCTGAGAAGAATCCATAGACTCAGACATCATCGCTACTTTATACATAGGCTGTGGTTGTGGTGCATTTGTACCTTGTTCTGCAATCATCAGAGCTTTACCTATTTTTTGATTAAGAACACCTGCATATTCCTGTGCTTTCATCTTTGCATCAGCTACAGCTTTTTTACGTGCCTCTGCCTCATAAGTTTCCATCTTTGAAGAACCAAAATCAACACCATTAATTGTGTTAATCCCTGAAGCTACAAGACCAGACATTACCTCGTCATAACGCGATAAATCTTTCAGTTTTACAGAAATAGTCTGGCTGGCGTTATAGTTGTAAGTTTTGGTATTGTAATCATAATTTTTGTTTAAGCTTACATATTCAGTCTGGACCTGATTTTGCGGGATATTCATTTTCATTAAAAAAGCCAGCACTTTATCTACTGAAGTATCATTTTCAGATTTTACAGTTTCTGCGACTTTACCTTGTGTTTGCACACCCAGGCTTATAGTAACCTCGTCTGGTACAGCAATTACTTTTCCTTCGCCAGTTACACTTACAGATGGTTGTATTTGTTGAGCGTTTGCCAATGTAGTCATAGCTGTAATAGCTAAAATTAAAATAGTTTTCATATAAGATTGTTTTATTGTTTGCTTAACTATAGGCAAGACCTGTGCCATTATATCTTCCCGGTCTTGTTGAGAATAAAGAGAATAATAATAGGAATTGCTAAAAGTCCTACCATCAAGGAGTTAACCTGGAGCAATATAGGAACCATTAACAAAGTAATAACATAACCCCCTACTGCCCCACCAAAATGCGCATCGTGACCTATATTATCATTATTTGCCCGCATTCCATAAATCGAGTACAGTAAGTACCCAATACCGAAGATATATGCTGGAATAGGCACAGGAATAAAGAACATATATAAACTCATATCTGGGTTTAGCAAAATTGCAGAATATAATATCCCAGAAACAGCACCACTCGCTCCTACAGCTGTATAGTGATATTCATCTTTGTGAAAATAATAGGAAAGTAAATTACCTAAAACAAGACTTCCTAGATAAATAACGATAAATTCCCAATTACCTAAAAAGCCAATCACTATAGGAGCAAAAAAATACAGGGTTAGCATATTAAAAAATAAGTGCGAATTGGTCACATGTAAAAAGCCCGAAGAAAGAATCCGTACATGTTCACCTCTGCGTATGGCTCCTGTATTAAATTTGTATTTCTCAAAAAATGAATAGTCTTTAAAACCCTTCATTGAGATTAACACATTTACTGCTATAACAATAACGGTAACCAAGTTCAAATCGCCCATACTTACACTAATTTAGCCTCAAATATACCTATATTTACCCAAAATTTACCGCTCATGCAATGGCTTATATTCTGGCTTGTTTACCCGCTTTTGTGGCTTATATCGCGTCTTCCGTTTTGGTTATTTTATAAAGTTTCTGATCTGGTTTACATACTGGTCTACTACCTTGTAGGTTACCGTAAAAAAACTGTGAGATTTAATCTTAAAACTGCTTTTCCTGAAAAATCTGATGCCGAGTTATTAAAGATTGAAAAGGAGTTTTACAGCCATATGTGCGATATGTTTCTTGAGATGATCAAATCAATCTCCATTTCTGCGGAAGAATTAAAGAAACGATTTGAACTGCCAGATTTAGATATCATACACAAACTAGCAGAAGAGCGCAGGAGTTCTCTTATCGTTATGGGGCATTATGCCAGCTACGAGTGGCTTACGGCTTTGCAATTTTATTTTGACCATAGCGGTTATGGTATTTATAAACGTATTAAGAATCCATATTTTGATAAACTTATACGAGATATACGAGGAAAGTGGAATTCTGAATTGATAAATAACAAAGAAGCCACATTTATTATAAAAAAACAGCAACGTGCAGGTAAAATGGCGACGTATGCTTTTATTGCAGATCAATCGCCTAAAACCCGAAAAAATCAATATTGCACAGATTTTTTAGGACAAAATGTACCCTTCTTTACAGGAATAGAGCGTTTAGCAATAGCCGAAAATATGCCGGTATTATATCTTGCTGTAGATAAGGTAAAACGAGGCCACTATAAAGCCATTTTTAAAGTGATTACAGAAGAACCAACATCACTACCCGAATATGCAATCACAGATGCATTTATATCAAATCTAGAAGCTCAAATACGCAATGCGCCACAATATTACTTGTGGACGCATAAACGTTTTAAGCACGCGGAGTAATCGTATACAGTATATTTATTAAACATCCATCGAGGTTTAACAACTAACTGTTTACTACTTTTAGATACCTGCTAGTTCTTTAATTTCAGCAATCATGGCATCAGCAACTTGATCTGCCTCAGCTTGTGTAAATGCTTCGGTATAAATACGAATTATGGGCTCTGTATTTGACTTTCTTAAGTGAACCCAGTGTTTTTCAAAATCAATTTTTACACCATCTATCGCATTTACTTCTTCGTTTTTATAGCGGGTTGCTACTGTATCTAAAATTTTATCAACGTCAAGAGTCGGAGTCAATTCAATCTTCTTCTTACTCATAAAGTAAGACGGGTAACTCGCACGAAGTTCACTTACCTTAATCTTCTTTTTAGCCAAATGGGTCAAAAATAACGCAACACCTACCAGCGCATCACGACCGTAATGTGATTTTGGGTAAATAATTCCACCATTGCCTTCTCCACCTATCACTGCGTTTACTTCTTTCATTTTTGTCACCACATTAACTTCACCTACTGCCGAAGCGTGATACTTGCCGCCGTGTTTTAAGGTAACATCACGTAGAGCTCTTGACGAACTTAAATTAGATACGGTATCTCCCGGATTTTCGCCTAAAACATAATCTGCACAGGCTACAAGTGTGTATTCTTCTCCAAACATTTCGCCGGTCTCATCTATAAACGCCAGACGATCAACATCAGGATCTACCACAATACCAAGATCTGCGTCTTCTTCTTTAACTAATGCACAGATATCCCCTAAATGCTCTTTTAAAGGTTCTGGATTGTGCGGAAAATGTCCTGTGGGATCACAATACAACTTAACCGTGTGTACGCCTAAACGATTTAAAAGCATAGGTATAGCGATACCTCCTGTAGAATTTACACTATCAACGACAATCTTAAACTTTGCTGCCTTAATAGCGTCTTCATCTACAAGCTCTAAATCGAGTACCTCATCTATATGAATATCTATATATGCATCGTTTTTATGTATCTCGCCCAGATCATCTACTTCTGCAAATTGTAAATCTACAGATTCAGATAGTTTTAGGATTTCTGCTCCCGCTTCAGCATTTAAAAACTCTCCATTACTATCTAAAAGTTTTAGCGCGTTCCATTGCTTAGGATTGTGTGAGGCAGTTAGTATGATGCCACCATCTGCGTGCTCTAATTGTACAGCTATCTCAACGGTAGGTGTTGTAGAAAGATCTAAATCTATAACGTGAATCCCCATACCTACTAAAGTTTGCATAACAAGCTGCTGCAACATCTCCCCACTCAAACGGGCATCACGACCTACTACAACGCGATGCGTTTCTTTATTGCGCTGATTTTTTATATAGGTCCCATAAGCAGCAGCAAATTTAACAGCATCAATTGGTGTTAAATTTTCTCCCGGCTGGCCGCCTATTGTTCCGCGTATTCCTGATATAGATTTTATTAGGGTCATAGTTATATAGCATTCTAAATTATTGAATCATTTTTAAAAATTAATTCTGTAACTAAATTGAATTAATTCTGGACAAATATAGCCAATCACACCACTACCCTAAGTTGATAATTTGTAATTTAAGCCTGTGAATTATTTAGCGCATATCTATCTTTCTGGTGACGACACGCTCGTAACACTTGGTAATTTTATGGCAGACGGCATAAAAGGAAAACAATACAAAGAATTTTTACCTCAATTGCAAAAAGGAATTTTACTGCATCGCGGTATAGACACCTTCACAGACTCACACCCTATTGTAAAGCAAAGCACTAAGCGTTTACATAGCAAATACAGTCACTATAGTGGTGTTATTGTAGACATATTATACGATCACTTTCTTGCTAAAAACTGGCGTATTTATTCAGATGAACCGCTCGCTGCATATATAGAAAAATTTTATGACAGCCTTGATGAAAATTACGAGTTACTTACCCCTGGCATTCAGCGAATGATACCTCATATGATTGCAGATAACTGGTTACTGAGTTATTCTGAAATAAGTGGCATAGGCACAGTTTTGTACAATATGAACAGACGTACTCGTAACATAAGCGGTATGGACCGTGCCGTTGAAGATCTACAACTACATTATCACGATTTTGAGAACGAATTCACGCGCTTTTTTGAAGAATTGAGGCACTTTTGCCAGTTAAAACGGGAAGAACTCGACCTAAAATTCAGTATAAAAAAATAATTGCTTGTATGGTTAAACGCTATGTATCATTTATAAAAATCAATCAAACCTTAGTTGTAGGATTTCTTTGTTCTTTAATTCTTACCAGTTGCAAAACAGAAAAAACAGAAACAAGATTAATCAATCGAGGTCAACTTGCAGATAGTATTATGGTCGTTTCTGCCCGGGAAGAAGCTTCTCGTATTGGTGCAGAAATTCTTAAAAAAGGTGGTAACGCTTTTGATGCATTAATTGCCGTAGATATGGCGCTTAATGTGGCCTATCCATTTGCAGGAAGCTTAGGTGGTGGTGGTTTTATGGTGTATAGAAAAGCAAATGGCGAGACCGGCAGTATAGATTATCGTGAAAAAGCTCCCATCGCAGCCACACACGATATGTACCTGGATAAAGAAGGCAATCCTATAGATTCACTAAGTAGACAGGGTTCATTAGCAGTAGGTGTTCCCGGAGGTATGGCCGGTATGTTTGCCATTCATAAAAAACTGGGATCTATGCCTATGGCAGATATTTTAAAACCGGTTATTGAACTAGCTGAAAATGGTTATATGATTACTGAAAACCAATTGGCACGTTTTAAAAATTATGCTCCTGTATTTGATCAGGTTAACGGTAAAGAAACATTGTATTCTATCGGCTTCCGCGAAAGCGATACGGTTAAAATAAAAGCAGGAACGCTAATAAAAAATCAGGTTTTAGCCGAAACATTAAAGCGTATTGCTGCAAATGGTGAGGATGAATTTTATAAAGGTGAAACAGCTCAAAAACTGGTAGCCTTTATTCAAAAACACAGTGGTATTATAACGCTTGAAGACCTTAGAAATTATAATGCTGTATGGCGTGAGCCTATCGTATCTACTTATAAAGATTTAAAATTAATAGGAATGCCACCACCTTCTAGTGGTGGTATATCATTAGCTCAGATTTTTAAAATGCTTGAGCCTTATAATCTTAAACAATACGGTCATAACTCTTTAAAAAGTATTCAACTTATAACCGAAGCAGAACGTCGTGCTTACGCAGATCGTAGTTTTTATCTGGGAGATCCTGATTTTAATGATATTCCTGTTGATAGTCTTACAAGTGAAATTTATGCTCATAGACGTATGCAGAACTTTAGTTTTGATAAAGCAACCCTTTCTTCAGAAATAAAACATGGGGAAGTTGCAGGTTATGAGTCTATGGAAACTACGCATTTTTCACTGGTTGATCAATTTGGGAATGCGGTAGCCCTTACCACTACCCTAAATGGTGCCTACGGATCTAAATTATATGTAGATGAATTGGGTTTTTTCTTGAATAATGAAATGGATGATTTTAGCGCCAAGCCGGGTGTTCCTAATATGTTTGGCCTTATAGGTGCAGAAGCAAATAAAATAGAACCTCAAAAACGAATGTTAAGTTCGATGACACCCACTATTGTAGAAAAAGACGGCAAATTGTGGATGACTGTGGGTACACCCGGCGGTTCTACAATCATTACATCGGTGTTGCAAACCATTTTAAATGTTAGCGATTTTGGTATGGGTATGCAGGAAGCTGTAGATGCACCACGCTTTCACCACCAGTGGTTACCAGATGTAGTTACCTTTGAGCCAAATGCCTTTGGTAAAATTTTGCTAGATAGTTTGAGTTTAAAAGGATATAATATTCAGCAAGAAAATAGTGTTATTTTAGGTAAAGTAGATGGCGTACTTGTGTTACCAGACGGAACTCTTGAAGGTGGTGCAGACCGTCGCGGTGATGATACGGCTGTAGGTTTTTAATTTTTTGATTTAGGAACTATTCCGTTTAAAGTATATATTATGATTTATAACCTATATAGTGTATAAAAATATATTATATTCTATTTAGTATATATTTAAATTTATACCCTTTTTAATGTATATTTAAATACTAATTAAGAATACTTATTATAATCAATATGCAAGCAGTATTAACAGGAGATATTATTAGTTCTCAATCTGGCAATGACTGGCAGCAAGAACTTATACGTGTATTAAATATATACGGTTCAGAGCCTAAGGAATGGGAATTATTTAGAGGAGACAGTTTCCAATTAGAACTCCAGGCAGAACAGGCACTAGCTGCTGCCATACATATTAAAGCCGCGATTAAGACTTTTTCTAAACTTGATGTACGTATAGCAATAGGCCTGGGAGATAAAAATTATAATGCATCTAAAGTAACGCAATCAAATGGGAGTGCCTTTGTACATTCGGGTACTGCCTTTGATACCATTAAAAAAAATACGCTGGTTTTACAGTCAGATCAAGCAGAATTTGATACCACTATAAACCTAATGTTAAATCTCGCTACTTTAACTATGGATTTATGGCCACCCGTGACTGCAGCTATAATTAAAACACAGCTAGAACACCCTCAGCTCAATCAAACCGAATTAAGTGAAATACTAGGTAAAGCGCAAAGCGCAATTAGCAAAGCGCTTAACAGGGCAGGCTACGCAGAAATTACCAGACTCATTCAGTATTACATAGAAACTTTAAAAAAATACTAATGTTAACGCTCGCTATAAAACTCATTCTCGCGCATATTATTGGTGATTTTGTACTACAGCCCACAAAGTGGGTAAACCATAAATTAAAAAACGGGTATAAATCAAAATATCTAATTGCACATATTGCTGTACACCTTGCGGCACTTCTTGTTGTATTACAATTTAACCCTACTTATTTTGCGGGTATTCTAGGCATTATCATAACACATTATGGTATAGACATTCTAAAAATTAAATACACGACAAAAAAGAATGGCAGCAAACTATTTATTGCAGATCAACTCGCTCATCTTATTGTAATCAGTTTTGTAGTGTATTGCTACGCTCCATTTAACATTGACATCGATCTAATTTATCAGCCTAAACTCTTATTACTACTTACACTGGGCTTTTTCGTGACTTTTGTAACGAGTATTTTAATGCGCTTATTTTTACAGCCGTGGCAAGACGCCATAGAGCCGAACGCAAAATCAAAAACCGGCAAAACAAAAAGTACATCTCTTGCAGGAGCCGGTAAAATAATAGGAATGCTAGAACGCTTATTTGTTTTTGGTTTTATACTCCTTAATGCCTGGTCTGCGATAGGCTTTCTAATTGCAGCAAAATCAGTGTTTCGTTTTGGTGATCTCACAGAAGGTAAAAACAGACAGCTCACCGAATATGTTTTAATAGGCACTCTCCTGAGCTTTGGTATTGCAATAGGTGCAGGCCTAATTTTTAACTATTTAGAGGCTAATATTATTAAGCCTGCGTAAGAAATTCAATAAAATACCGACAGAATATACTGTAAAACACATAATCCCTAACGTGAATAAGTACCTTAAAATAATAGAAGATTCTTTTGTAGGTTACTTTGATTATCTCATACAAGAGATAACAAACCCAGGATGGACCAATTATTTCTATTGGCTAATAGGTTTATCTCTTCTCGTCTTTGCATTAGAGATTAGTATACCCTGGCGTAAAAAGCAACCCATTATTAGAAAAGGGTTTTGGCTCGATGCGTTTTATATTCTTTTCAATTTTTTTCTGTTTTCCTTAATAGGCTACAATGCACTATCTAATGTAGGTGTTGAACTCTTTAATGACTTTCTGGGCATTTTTAATATTGAAAATTTAGTGGCTGTTGAGGTAGATAATCTTCCCGTATGGGCACAATTGCTCATTATGTTTATAATAGCAGATTTTATACAGTGGAATGTGCATCGTATGCTACACCGTGTTCCCTGGCTCTGGAAGTTTCATCAAATACATCATAGTGTAAAAGAGATGGGTTTTGCAGCACAGTTTCGCTTTCATTTTATGGAAACATTAGTTTACAAAAGCGTCCAATACATTCCGCTGGCGATGATAGGTTTTGGTATTGAACAGTTTTTTATTGTGCACATGTTTTCAGTATTTGTAGGTCACCTCAACCATGCAAATTTAGATTGGAGTTATGGCAAGCTTGGATATATCTTCAACAATCCGCGTATGCACATCTGGCACCACGCAAAACAACTACCACCTCAGCACCGGTACGGTATGAACTTTGGTCTAACGTTAAGCATCTGGGATTATCTTTTTGGTACTGCATATGTTCCGAAGAGCGGAAAAAATCTGGAAATAGGTTTTAAGGGAGATGAGCATTTTCCTTCTAACTTTAAAGATCAAACCCTCTATCCTTTTAAGAATTAGTGTGCATTATATTTAATCAAAAGAACCATTTATAATAATTTTCATTATAGTTTAATAAACTATAAATAAATCCTGAGTACCTATAGCATCGCCTTGTTAATCCTTCTCGCGTAATCTCTAAAAATAGCTTTTCCTTAAAATTAGAACCGTTCTTTAATTAAATTTTTACAAGCCTAATCGCTGTACAAATTAAGCTAAGTATATTTTTAAAATTTCTATAAGCCTATATGTTATGTATCCTAGGTTACAGCCTCCTAATAACTTCTAAATTATTTTTACCAAAAATTAATGACTCATGACTATTAAACAATTTGAATATAAGCCCCTTTCTCACTTTTCTTATGCGATACTATGCGGTAATAAAATTGCCTTAGTTGATCCCGAGCGCGATCCTGCTCAGTATTATACGTTTGCAGAAGAACATAATGCGACTATAGTTGCCGTTTTTGAAACACATCCTCACGCAGATTTTGTGAGTTCGCATTTACAAATACATAAAGAAACCGGCGCTATACTTTATGCAAGTAAACTCGTTGGTGCAGATTATACCCATAAAACCTTTGATGACGGCGATGTTGTTAAAATAGGAAACGTAACTTTTACAGCCTTGAATACACCGGGTCACTCCCCAGATAGTATTACAATTGTAGCTACAGAAGATGAAAATACCGCACTATTTACAGGTGACACCTTATTTATAGGAGATGTTGGCAGACCCGATTTACGGGAAAATGCCGGAAACACAAAAGCAAAACGCCTTGATCTTGCAAAATCAATGTTCAAGACCATTACTCAAGTATTTAATTCCTTACCTAATGATGCTATCGTGTATCCTGCTCATGGAGCGGGCTCTTTATGCGGAAAAAACATGAGTAGCGAAGGGAGTAGTAAATTAGGAGAACAACGTGAGACAAACTGGGCATTTAATACACATACCGAAAGTGCGTTTGTAGACCACTTACTCGACTCACAGCCCTTTATTCCGCATTACTTTGGTTATAATGTAGACATCAATAAAAATGGTGCAGCTAATCTAAAAGGCAGCATTGCTGATATTCCGCTAAAACTTAAGGACGAACATCTAAACGGTGATGGTTTAGTAATAGATACACGCAATGAACAGGATTTTAAAAATGGTCATAAACGAAATAGTTTTAATATTATGGCATTAGAAGAAAACCACAAATTTGAGACGTGGTTGGGCTCTATTGTAAAACCTGAAGAAGAATTTAGTATGGTTGCTAAAGATTACAATCACGCTGAAGAATTACTAAGTCGAGTTGCTAAAATTGGCTACGAAAGTCAGGTCAAACAAATTTATACACTTGGAGAGCAGAGTTGGATAAAATCTTCAGTATTAGATTTGAATAAATTCCAAGAAAATTTAGAAGCATATACAATTATTGATATTAGAAATCAAAGCGAAACGGAAGCTGGTAAATTTTTTGATAAAGCACTTACCATACCGCTACACGAGTTAAGAGAGCGTATTGCTGAAATACCTACAGATAAACCTATTGTAGTACATTGTGCGGGCGGATATCGCAGCGCTGCCGGAAGTAGTATTGTCGCTAATCATATAAGAGAGGTTTTGGTTTACGATTTAGGTGATGCTGTTAATGACTTTAAATAATTTAGCTACAGAAAGCCTAATATGTTCTACGGTTAGCAGTAAAGTTGTGGGTAAATAAACAGCAGCATTTATGGTAAATAAATTAGTTGAAATAGAAGATGTAACAGCATACAAAAACTGTCAGCTTTGAAAATCGTAAATATCTTCTTATTTATTTTTTTCTTTTAGTTTTAGCGATTGTATCGATATGAAATATTCAAAATGAAAAATTTAGAAAGTGAAAATCATATTCTCGTTTCTAAGGGAACAATATTGCTAAAGCAAGGGTCTATAGCAACTCAAGGATATTTGGTAAAAAAAGGCTGTCTAAAAAGTTACACACTTGATAATACCGGAAAAGAGCACATTCTACAATTTGCACCGGAATCCTGGTTAATTACAGATTTAGATAGTTTTACAAATCAAATACCAGCGATTGTGTGTATCGAGGCTGTAGAAGATTCTGAAATTTCAGAAATGAACAAATCTGATTTTAAAGAATTTAGCGATTTAGACAAAGACAGTATTGTAGAGATGGCTACTAAATTGCGCAATAATCTAATTGCTACTAATAAAAGGGTTATAGGCTTATTAAGTTCTACTGCAGAACAGCGCTATCTTGATTTTACAAATACGTATCCTACATTAATTCAACGACTTCCTCTAAAATTAATAGCTTCTTATATAGGAATTACTCCAGAATATTTAAGCGAAATAAGACGTAAACTGGCTAAAAAATAATGCAATTTCCATTTCTTAAGATATCTTAAGTTTAGATAATCTTTTCTGCTTCAATTTTGTGCGCTACTAATCTAAAAGAATTTTAAAATGGCAAATCAAAAAAACAAAGCATTAAACATTATATTATGGATAGCGCAAGGGCTATTAGCCGCAATGTTTATTATGGCAGGAATGATGAAAATCTCACAACCTGTTGAAGTCTTAGCAGATTCGTTACCCTGGGTTACTTCTACTCCACTCAGTTTAGTAAGGTTTATAGGCTTCACGGAGATTTTAGGAGGTCTTGGTTTAGTTCTACCTGCGGTATTTAAGTTAAAACCTGTTCTTACTATCTGGGCAGCTATGGGCTTAGCGCTGGTGATGGTTTTTGCCGCAATATTTCACGCATCAAGAGGTGAATTTACAGCTATAGGAATGAATATTTTTTTATTGGGCATCGCTTTATTTATTATTTGGGGTAGAAGAAAAAAATCATCCGTTCTCGTAAAGAACTAAAGTACTATTATCATTAGCTCACACTACGCTAAATTTTGAAAATTAATATTTTCATTTAGTAATGTTTTAAAAAGCTTGATTAATCTCCTGCTTTGAGCTAAAAAAATTCATAATGAATACTGCAACACATGCAGAAACAGTTCATAAAAAGTAATTACTTACTTTAATATATCCCTATAATTAGAAAAGTTAGATACTCTTAATGCTAAAGTAAAATCATTAAGCAATCTATTTATGAGCTTAGGCAACGGAAATTGATATTTCATTTTTCCGTTGCCTTTTTAAGTTTAAAAGACTCTGTGTACTCTATTATTTGTAGAGAAGATAAGGTTTAATAGATTTTCAGAGTAATTATTAGAATTATAATAAATAACAATACGATTTGTATAACTCCATAAATTTTAAATTTTACAGAATTCAGTAAATATTAAATTATAATTAATTCTATTTTCGTAATTATTATTTCTAATAATCAACTGTAAATTAACAACACATGTCAAAAATTACTTTTTTCGTATTTATTTTAATGACTATAGGAGTCCAATGTTTTGCTCAAACGTCGTTTGAAAAAGGATACTTTATAAATAATTCTGGAAATAAAATTGAATGCTTAATCAAGAACTATGATTGGAACAATAATCCTACAGAAATTGAATATATGCTTACCGATAATGGTGATATTCAAAAGGCTGTAATTGCTAATATCCAAGAATTTTCAGTTATTAATAAATCTAAATATGTCAAAGCCACTGTAGATATTGATAAAACAAGTAATAAAATTAAAGATCTTGATGAAAACCGCGAACCTGAATTTATTAATGAGACCGTATTATTAAAAATACTGGTTGAAGGTGATGCGAATCTTTACTTTTATCGTGAGGGACAACTAAGTCGTTATTTTTTCAGTACCAAGAATTCAGAAATCAAGCAGTTAATTTATAAGCAATACCTAACCTCAAATAGTAAATTAGGATCAAACAACTATTATTTACAACAACTCTTTAACGAGGTAAATTGTGATAACAAAAAGAATTCAGATTTAGAAAGTATAGAGTATGGCAAGCGTGATCTTATAAATTACTTTGTTGATTACAATAAATGTATAAACCCAGATTTTCAAGTTGCAGAACTGGAGCCTGAGCGCGATATATTTAATTTAACCTTTAGACCGGGATTAAAATCGAGCGCGTTATCTATTGAAAATTCTTCTAGAAATGACAGAGATACCGATTTTGAAAGTGAACTCTCATTAAGACTAGGTATTGAAGCCGAATTTATTCTTCCATTCAATAATAATAAATGGGCATTAACGCTAGAGCCTACCTATCAATCTTATAAAACTAAATATTTTGATCCCAATGAAGGTTTTAATACAGAGTTGACAAGTACTGTCGATTATCAAAGTATTGAAATACCTTTAGGTTTAAGACATTATTTATTTATAAATAATAATTCAAAATTATTTGTAAACGTACTGTATCAGTTTAGTATAGATTTTGGTTCTTCAGTAGATTTTGAACGAAGTGAAGGTAGAAATAAAACATCGTTAGATATTAGAAGTAATCCCAATTTAGCTTTGGGATTAGGTTATAAATTTAGAGATAGATACAGTATAGAATTAAGACATGATTTAAAACGAAACCTTTTAGGTATTTATCCAAATTGGGATTCCAACTTTAGAGGTACTTCTCTAATATTTGGCTATTCTATATTTAATTAATAAATATTGACAATTTTTAGACAAAAAATGAATGGAGTTCAGCGTATGCTCAATCTATATGGTAAGTAAACTTATCTCATTAAAATTCAGCAATACGCTCAACTTTTACAAGCTGTTCATAGGGAAATACAGATGGTCCAAATTGGTTAAAAACAGCCACATCTGCGGCATCGCGTCCTAAACCCAGAATAACGTAACCTCCTTGTGCTCCTCGCTGTGTAGCATCAAAGGTGTACCATCTGTTCCCTATATAGGCTTCAAACCAGGCGTGCATATCCATAGGTTGTAAATTGTATAAATACCCCACTACAATACGTGCAGGAATGCTTAAACTGCGGCATAGTGCAATTCCTAAATGTGCAAGATCTCTACATACACCATAGCGTTTATTGTTTACCTGTACCGCAGATAAGGGTTCATTATTACTGCCGGGTATATAACTTATAGTAGTACGCACCCATTCTGTTATTGCTGCCACTTGATTATAACCAGGTAATTGACCTTGAGTGATTGTAACAGCGAGATCGTTAAAATAATCAGACTCGCAATACCTACTGGGTAATAAATAACTCAATATTGAATCTGGTAAATTTTGAATTTCAACAAAAGGAGCTCCAAAATTTTGGTCACTATATTCTGAAGTGACAACGTCTGAGGTTGTAGCTATAGAAAACAAACCCTCTTGAGCTGTTAATCGCTGACACAAATTACCATAATTATCTGTAAACTCGCTTACAGCAGTGCTAGGCGTTAATTCATACTCCTGACGTTCTACCCACTGCTGACTTCCGCTGCGTGGTCTGAGCATGAGAATAAATGGGGTAGGTACTACAATTTCAAACTTCAAATTACAGGTAATACGTAGTCGCATAGTTTAAATTATAAATGCATTAATGATTAACAACTGTTTACTTAAGTATTTGCTTAGTCCAATTTCGATTAATTTAATAGGTTAATACCTAAAAATCAGATTTGTTTAACACAATTAGCGCATTAGCAATTAGAAGTATTTTAATTGAACTTTTTGCAAAATAGAGTACTCTAATTCTTCATTTTAATCAATCTGTGTAACTCAGGTTACGTACATCTCATGCAAGTTTGTAGTTCTTTGCTCGACTTATAGACAGTTATATAATAAACCCTATTAAACCCTAAATATGAATTGGATTTATAATCCCTGGCCCTGGTATGTTGCCGGCCCTTTAATCGCCCTTACAATGTTTATACTTCTTTATGCAGGTAAACAATTTGGGATGTCTTCAAATCTTAGAACCTTATGTTCTGCTACAGGTGCAGGTAAAGCATCAGACTTTTTTAAGTTTAATTGGAAAAATGAAAAATGGAATCTTACCGTAATGGTAGGTGCTGTTCTAGGTGGCTTTCTTGCTTCACAATTTATGTCTAACAACACGGTTGAACTTGCTCCAGATGTTATCACTACTTTAAAGGGATACGGGATCAACAGCGCAGGGGAAGCCTACCTCCCTACCGAAATTTTTAGTCTAGAAGCATTAAGTAATCCTGTGAACTGGTTTATTTTAATCATTGGTGGGTTTCTTGTGGGCTTTGGAGCCCGCTATGCAGGAGGCTGTACCAGTGGTCATGCCATTTCAGGATTGAGTAATTTACAATTACCCTCGCTTATTGCAGTTATAGGTTTTTTTACAGGCGGCCTTATAATGATTCATTTTATTTATCCCCTAATTTTCGCATAATGAAAACAATAGTTTATCTAATAATAGGTACTTTTTTTGGTATCGTAATGTATAAATCTGAGGCGGCGTCCTGGTTTCGCATTTTTGAAATGTTTGAATTTGGTTCTTTCCATATGTATGGTATTATAGGATCTGCATTAGTTCTGGGCGTAATAGGAGTACAAATCATAAAACGCTTTGACATAAAAGCAATTAAAGGACAGGATATGCACCTGAAGCCCAAAAATAAAAGTGTTGCTCGCTATGCTATTGGCGGAATATTATTTGGTTTAGGATGGGCATTGGCAGGTGCCTGCCCGGACCAATGTATGTACTTGCCGGCGCAGGTTATCTATCGATTTTAATTGTGATTTTAGGAGCCCTTCTGGGCACCTTTATCTACGGAATTGTAAAACATAAACTTCCGCATTAATATTTATAATAGATCCTCAAGCGATATTAATCTAAATATAAAGTATTAAGCATCTTCTAATCCCTATTTGAAGGTGCTTTTTTATTTTGTGAATAAGCGGTAAATACTATGATGCACTTAGTGCGTTAAGTTTCCTATTTTTGCGCTAAATTATTTTTTATGCTTATTATAGGAATAGCCGGCGGTACCGGTAGCGGTAAAACAACCGTGGTAAATCAAATTGTTCAGGAACTACCGGAAGGCGAGGTAACCGTAATCTCTCAGGATTCGTATTATAGAGATACGTCTCATTTAAGCTATGATGAGCGTGTAAAAATAAATTTTGACCACCCTAAGTCTATTGATTTTGAATTGCTATGTCAGCATCTTGAACAGTTGAAACAAGGTGAAACAATAGAACAACCTGTTTATTCTTTTGTAAAACATAATCGTACCAGTGACAAGGTTATCACACACCCGCGTAAAGTAGTTATCGTAGAAGGTATTCTTATACTTACCCACCCCGAAATACGCGACCTTTTTGATATAAAAATATATGTTCACGCAGACTCAGATGAGCGATTAATACGTCGTTTAAAGCGTGATATTGCTGAGCGTGGCAGAGATTTAGAAGAAGTGCTTACCCGTTATCAGACTACATTAAAACCTATGCATCAGCAATTTATAGAACCTACTAAAGAGTATGCAGATATTATCATACCTTATAACCGATACAACAACGTGGCGATAGATATCGTTCGCAGTATTATAAATCAACGATTGGTTTAATTAAATTAGCTGTAACGTGTCTTTATTAAAAAAACTCCGTCAACAAAAGTGGTTCCGTATTTTGGGAAACAAATACGTGCTTATTTTATTGATTTTTACAATCTGGATGGTGTTTTTTGACACCAATTCATGGTTTATTCATAAAGAATTAAATGATGAGATAGATAAGCTTGAGGGCAACCGCGCCTATTTTAAACAAGAAATAAAAAATGATCGCGAGCAAATTAACAAACTCAAAGACAGCGAAGAACTTGAGCGATTTGCGCGTGAAGAATATTATATGAAAAAAGATAAGGAAGAGATTTTTATCATTGAATATGAAGACAGCCTAAAAACAGAAGAGAACGATGGATAACGCTTTATTTTCAGAATTTAATCCGGTTACGGCTAAAGCCTTTAAACAGAAAATACAATATGATCTGGCTGGTGCAGATTATAATGAAACGCTGTTGTGGTCAAGTCCAGAAGGGATACATATTAAACCCTTTTACCACCGTGAAGATTTGAATTCCTTATCGATTCCCGGTCATCCTACAAGCTGGTCTATTGCAGAAGAAATTTACATTAAGAAGCCAGAAACTGCAGCTCTTAAGGTACTAGAACTGCTTTCAAAAGGAGTTGAAGCGTTTCAGTTTAAGGCAGATCATAAGTTCAACATTGATCAATTACTAGAAAATCTTCCGCAGCAAAACCTGAACCTCTATTTTATTTTTTCTTTTTTAGATGTTTCTTTTTTTACAGCACTTTCAGAAAAAACCCAAGATAAAGGATTTACTTGTTTTCTAAATATTGATATTATAGGAAATCTCGCTGCTAATGGCAATTGGTTTTCAGATTTAAAACAAGATCGCTACCAGCTTAAAGAACTTCTTTTAAACGCAAAAAACGATAAAGTTGTAGGTATAGATTCTTCTGTATACCATAACGCCGGGGCTACTATTGTTCAGGAATTGGCTTATATTCTTGCCCAAACAAATGAGTACTTTAATCATTATGGAGATTTATTACAAAGTCAACGCTTCACATTTAGAGTTGCAATAGGTTCTAATTATTTCTTTGAGATTGCAAAAATAAGAGCGCTACGCTTGCTTTATGCAACACTGGCAAGCGAATATGGTTTACCCGAAACCTGTCACATTATTGCTAAACCGGCATTACGTAATAAGGTTTTGTATGATTATAATACCAATATGTTACGCACAACCACCGAATGTATGAGTGCCGTTTTGGGAGGTGCAGACAGTATTTGCAATCTCGCTTACGATGCGATTTACCATAAAACTAATGATTTTGGGCAGCGTATTGCACGCAATCAATTATTGCTCCTAAAGCACGAGAGTTATTTTGACCTGGTCTCAAATCCTGCAGACGGTACTTATTATATAGAAAATCTCACGCAGCAATTTGCTGAACAAGCCTTAAGTCTATTTAAAGATATTGAAGCCGGTGGTGGTTTTGTAACCCAGTTAATAGAAGGAAAAATTCAGAAAAAGATAAAAACTTCTGCAGCTAAAGAGCAAGAAGCTTTTGATAAAGGCGAAAAACTTTTAGTAGGTACAAATACGTACCAAAACCCTGATGATCGTATGAAGCACGATCTTGATCTTTATCCTTTTCTAAAAATGAACCCGCGTAAAACATTAATTGAACCGGTTATTACAAAACGTCTTGCAGAAGAAGTTGAGCAAAAACGATTAAAGGATGAGTAGAAAAAACCTTCAACATCTTAAACTAAAAACAGACCATAAAACCATATCTGTTACTGCAGAATCAAATGTTACTGCAGAAGAAATACACATTAAAAAGCGCTATACTTCTAACGACATTAGTGATTTAAAGCATCTTGATTTTGCTGCAGGAATACCACCTTTTTTACGGGGCCCTTACAGCACCATGTATGTGCGTAAACCGTGGACAATTAGACAATATGCAGGATTCTCTACTGCCGAAGAAAGCAATGCCTTTTATAGACGTAATTTAAAGGCCGGTCAAAAAGGACTTTCGGTGGCTTTTGACCTTGCTACACATCGTGGTTATGATAGTGATCACGAGCGTGTAGAAGGTGATGTAGGTAAGGCCGGTGTAGCTATTGATACGGTTGAAGATATGAAGATTCTCTTCGATCAGATTCCGTTAGATAAAATGAGCGTATCGATGACGATGAACGGTGCGGTGCTACCTATAATGGCGTTTTACATTGTTGCCGCAGAAGAGCAGGGCATTAAACCCGAACAACTTCAAGGCACCATACAAAATGATATTTTAAAGGAGTTTATGGTTAGAAATACCTACATCTACCCACCTACTCCTTCAATGCGTATCATTTCAGATATTTTTGAATATGCTTCGGCAAAAATGCCCAAATTTAATACGATTTCTATTTCGGGTTACCACATGCAGGAAGCCGGTGCTACCGCAGATATTGAACTGGCCTATACGCTTGCAGACGGTCTCGAATATTTAAAAACTGGCTTAGCTGCGGGAATGACTATAGACAGTTTTGCACCTCGCTTATCCTTCTTTTGGGGTATTGGGATGAATCACTTTATGGAAATTGCAAAAATGCGTGCTGCCCGAATGCTTTGGGCAAAAATCGTGAAGCAATTCAATCCTAAAAATGAAAAATCTCTTTCGCTACGTACCCACTGCCAAACTAGTGGATGGAGTTTAACCGAACAGGACCCATTTAATAATGTTGCGCGCACGACAATTGAAGCTGCTGCCGCTGTTTTTGGCGGTACTCAAAGTTTACATACAAATGCACTAGATGAGGCGATCGCATTACCTACAGATTTTTCTGCACGTATTGCACGTAATACACAAATCTATCTACAAAAAGAAACCGAAATCACCCGCACCGTAGACCCTTGGGCCGGTAGTTATTATGTAGAATCACTGACACATGAAATAGCAGAAAAAGCCTGGAAACTTATTGAAGAGGTTGAAGCACTGGGCGGAATGACTAAAGCAATAGAAAAAGGAATACCAAAATTACGAATTGAAGAAGCTGCAGCACGCAAACAAGCGCGCATAGATAGTGGTCGTGATGTAATTGTGGGAATTAATAAATACCAACTCGAGACTGAAGATGATATTGTCACTCTTGAAGTAGATAACGATGCCGTGCGTAAATCACAACTAGAACGTCTGGCTCAGGTAAAAGAAGATCGGAATACACAATTAGTTACTCAGGCTTTAGCAGCTTTAACTGAATCTGCAGAAAAAGGAAGCGGTAATTTATTAAATTTAGCCGTAGAGGCTGCTCGTAACAGAGCGACTTTAGGTGAAATTTCGACAGCCTTAGAATCGGTATTTGGGAGATATAAAGCAGAAATAAAATCATTTACAGGCGTGTATAGTAAAGAAGTTAAAAAGGACCCTGCTTTTGCAAAAGCCCGTGAACTCGCAAATCGTTTTGCCGAATTAGAGGGAAGACGCCCGCGTATTATGATTGCAAAAATGGGTCAGGATGGTCACGATCGTGGTGCTAAAGTGGTTGCAACCGGCTATGCAGATGTAGGTTTTGACGTTGATATTGGTCCTTTATTCCAAACACCAAAAGAAGCAGCAAAACAAGCTGTAGAAAATGATGTACATATTCTGGGCATAAGTTCGCTCGCGGCAGGTCATAAAACATTAGTGCCGCAAGTAATTCAGGAATTAAAGCGATTAGATCGTGAAGATATTATGGTCATTGTAGGTGGTGTTATTCCGCGGAAAGATTATCAATTTTTATTTGATGCCGGTGCTGTAGCTATTTTTGGTCCCGGCTCAAAAATAAGTGAAGCCGCCATTTCTATCTTAGAAGTTTTGATGCAAAGTTTTGAAGACTAAGTTATAGATATAGGGTTTCTGTGCGAAAATTAAAATTAATTGAACTTAACTATTCAATCTAAGCCTTTTAAACAGGCATAAAGAATTAAATACTATAAAATGAGCTATACCGATAAAATGTTGCGCGACGATGCGCTTAAAGGAAAAACAGTAGTAGTTACAGGCGGCGGAAGCGGTTTGGGTAAATCTATGACTAAATATTTTCTTGAATTAGGTGCCAACGTAGCTATTAGTTCGCGTGACCTTGATAAATTAAAAACTACAGCTTCAGCACTAGAAGAAGAAACCGGCGGAAACTGCTTTGCAGTGCAATGTGATGTACGTGATTATGAGCAGGTAGAAGCAATGCGCGATGCTGTTGTTGAGAAATTTGGTAGTGTAGATGTTTTACTCAATAATGCAGCAGGAAACTTTATCTCTCCAACAGAGCGGCTTTCGGCAAATGCTTTTGATGTAGTAATTGATATTGTTTTAAAAGGAAGCAAAAACTGCACGCTTGCCTTCGGAAAACATTGGATTGATGCTGGCGAAAAAAACAAAACTATTTTAAACATAGTAACAACCTACGCTTGGACGGGTTCTTCATACGTTGTACCCAGTGCAACAGCAAAAGCCGGAGTACTGGCAATGACGCGGTCTCTGGCTGTAGAATGGGCTAAATACGGCATACGTTCTAATGCCATTGCACCGGGACCATTTCCTACTAAAGGTGCCTGGGAACGTTTATTGCCCGGTGATCTGGCCGAAAAATTTGATCTTTCTAAAAAAGTACCCTTGCGCCGCGTAGGTAATCATCAGGAATTGGCAAATCTGGCAGCTTACTTAGTTTCAGACTTTTCTGCTTATGTAAATGGTGAAGTTGTAACTATTGATGGTGGTGAGTGGCTTGAAGGCGCAGGACAATTCAATTTATTAAAAGACATCCCTGAAGAGCTTTGGGACCAACTTGAAGCTGCTGTAAGAGCAAAACGTAAAAGTTAGTTTTCTTCAATAGAAACTAAAAAATCCCTTTAAGTCTGCTTAAAGGGATTTTTTAATTAATTAATTAAGTTTCGGTTTAAAAATAGCTGTATATCCTCGTTTTAAATAATTGAACAGAATAACATAAAATAGAATCACGATAATAAATTCCGCTTCAAAATCTGGGATTTGTAATTGTAGTATTTGTTTGAGCATATCCCATAGGTGTAACGGAAAATGAATAATCTCTTCCCAATTATAAAACAATTGATATCCTACAAAATAGATTACAATAAGGGTATTAAAACTTCCGTAAAGAATAAGACCTGTATTTTTTAAACGTTCTTGTTTTACAAATAAGGTTTGTGGCTTTGTAAATAAATCTTTAATTGCCTGAGAAGATTTGCTGAGTAAATTAGGTGTGTCTGTAAGATCTGATAGTAACCAATACCCATCAGAACGAATGAAAGGAACCAATTGAATTAGGCTATAAATACCCACCATAAAAGCGATTTCTGCAAATATTCCCTGATCTGGAAACAGAGAAAATAGCACTAAACTTATGAGTAAACACCATAATTGCATATAAACCCCGGCAAGATTACCTATTACACGCTCGCCTTTAGTAGCATGCCACATCGAAGAGATACTAGAATATAATACTGGGAAAATAACGTAAAACCCGCCTCCTATTTCACCATTACGTCCCGTAAATCTTGAACAGGCAGCGATGTGTCCTAACTCGTGAAAAATTATGGTTACAAAATATAGTACAGCTACTGCCAGAGCAGAAACTTCTGTTTCTTCAAAACTCCTAAAAAACACGGTATATAATGCCAGTACGAATAATGATGTAAATGCTATCCAAAAAAATACAGGTTGAAATAAAGGTTTTAAAGGTGTCGCCAGCTTCTTTGCTGTCGCTTCTTTAAAAATGGTAAATTCAAGTTTTATAAAACTCTTTTCCTTTTTTTTATCTTCCTGTTGTAGGTCTCCTAGAAGACCAGTTGAAGCGAGCTGAGAATTAATAAAAGCATCAAAATTTTCTTTAGTTAGCTCTATATCAAATTCTGATATAAACCTGTTGTGCGCATCTTCAAAAGAATGGGAGCGCGATAAAAGATCTAATAATTGTTTAGACTGTTGATTTATATTAAAATGTCCTTCAGGAGTTTCCAGAACCCAGGTATTAGCATTATAACTCGAGAGTTCATATGGTTTTACGATAACAGCCATTTTATTTTGTAAGCTCGTTTATAATATTTCTGTTGTGCTCAAGCATTTGAAGCATAGTATCAATCCAAATTACAAGTTCGTTTAAATTAAGTTTCCGTGCAGTACCCTGAGCTATTTTAAATTGACGTGTCGCATAAGAATTGCATTTTTCAGCTAGACCAGAAACGTAGAAAACTCGTTCTTTAAAACGATCTAAACCAGGCTTTTCTTCAATTTTATGTTCTAATATAAATTCATTAACAGCACTTATACAGTAAGTATGTTGATTTTTAAGAACATCTTCATTAAAATCTTCAATATCGTCTAGCATTTGCATACCATAAAATAATTGATTGAACAGTTCTATTACTTTTTTAGAATCTACATCACTTTTAAAAAGAATAAAAAGACCTTCAACCGGTATAAAAGCAGGTGCATGCTTGCTAAAACTATAAGCTTCAAAAGATTCTATAGTATGGTTAATTTGCAGGGCAGAATTTTTCATTTCGAGCACCAGGCCTTCATAATAGCTATTCATATAACTATTAAAGTGCTTCCAGAAATTATTCTCAGGTTCAAAGAGCTGTCCCAGGCCTAAAATAGCAGTTGTGCTATAGTCTTGTGCACGTTTAAGTGTTTCTGTCGCTGTGTCAAAATCTTCAACCCAATTAATTTCCTGATCTATAATACGATCTAACGTAAAGACATAAAAGATGTATTTATTCACAGATTTTTGAAAAGAACTAAATTTTTCCTCATTATCAATGCTAAAAAGCGGACTTAAATAAGGTACTAATTGCTCAAAGAATAAAGCAGATACAGAAGGTTTTGACATACTTTAAAAATAAAAAAAAGCTCAAACCATAAAATTTGAGCTTTTTTATTATTAAAAACTTAGAAAATTCTAAGTTAAAAAATTAAACTGGAGTACCTCCTGTGTTAGGACAAGATTTTGGTGCACAAGGGTCACATGGGTTACAGCTGTGTGTGTTATGGCCACAACCTCTGTAGTGACTGTGGAAATAAAATGTAAACTCTTTACGCTCCTCTAATTTTTCAAAAGAGAAAGCTTCTAATTGATTGGTAAAATTCTTCATAACTAATAAAATTAAGTTTGTTTAATTATCTTTCGAACTTACAGTTTCAATAGCTACCAAAAAATAATTTTCGGTCAAAGTATGGTATTCATAGATTAAAATTATCTCTCTCCATTAATACTTATTACGGTTTACAATATATTTTATTAATTGCCTATTTAATGTTTATGATTGGGATAGAGCAATTGTCGAGAACGATTAAAAGCTGTTAACAAAAAGCATTTTAATTGCGGGTTATAAATCGTACTTTCGCACTTCAATTTTTAAGATTTCTATGGGTAAAATAATAGCTGTTGCTAATCAAAAAGGAGGTGTAGGAAAAACAACTACATCGGTAAACCTTGCCGCATCCCTGGGTGTTTTAGATAAGAAAGTACTTCTCATTGATGCAGATCCTCAGGCAAATGCTACTTCGGGATTAGGGCTTGATGTAGAAAGTATTGAACTAGGTACTTATCAATTATTAGAGCATTCCAGCCCTGCTGAAGATGCTATAATGAAGACAGAATCTCCCAATCTCGACATCATACCAGCTCATATAGATTTGGTCGCTATAGAAATAGAACTGGTAGATATGGAAGAACGCGAGTATATGATGCGCAAAGCCATACGTCATCTTAAAGACAGTTATGATTATGTTATAATAGACTGTGCTCCTTCTCTAGGTTTATTAACCTTAAATGCACTTACCGCAGCAGATTCTGTCATAATACCTATACAGTGTGAATATTTTGCGCTAGAAGGTTTAGGAAAACTATTAAACACGATAAAAAGTGTTCAAAAAATACATAATTCGGCTTTAGATATTGAAGGTCTTTTATTGACGATGTTTGATTCTCGACTGCGACTATCTAATCAAGTTGTTGAGGAGGTTCAGAAGCATTTTGACGAGATGGTTTTTGACACCATTATACAACGTAATGTGCGATTAAGTGAAGCTCCTAGTTATGGCGAAAGCATTATTAATTATGATGCAGGCAGTAAAGGTGCGGCAAATTACTTAAGTTTAGCCCAGGAGATAATCACAAAAAATGACGCATAATAATGGCTAAAGCAGTAAAAAAACAAGCATTAGGTCGCGGTCTTTCTGCATTGCTTAAAGATCCTGACAATGATATAAAGACTGCCGGAGATAAAGGAGCAGATAAAGTTGTAGGGAATATTGTAGAATTAGAACTGGAGCAAATTGAGGTTAACCCCTTTCAGCCCAGAAGTAGTTTTAATGAAGATGCATTAAAAGAGTTAGCCTCTTCTATACGTGAGCTAGGCGTAATACAACCCATAACTGTACGTAAAATAAGTTTTGGTCAATATCAACTGGTATCTGGTGAACGTCGATTTAGAGCTTCAAAATTAGTAGGCTTAGAGACCATTCCTGCATATATACGTATTGCAAATGATCAGGAATCATTAGAGATGGCTCTTGTTGAAAATATTCAGCGAGAAGATCTTGACCCTATCGAAATTGCATTATCCTATCAGCGTTTAATTGAAGAGATTAACCTTACGCAAGAGCAAATGAGCGATCGCGTAGGTAAAAACAGATCTACCATTGCCAATTACCTGCGTCTATTAAAATTAGATCCTATTATTCAAACAGGAATGCGCGATGGGTTTCTCTCTATGGGCCACGGAAGAGCATTAATAAATATTGAAAGTACCTCAGATCAACTTGATATTTACGAGAAGATTATTGAAAATGCACTGTCTGTACGTGCTACTGAAAGTTTAGTAAAAAACTACAAAGAGGGTAAAGGAAAAGCAACACCTGTAAAAACTAGTGTTCCAGAATTTATTAAAGAAGGAAAAGAGCAGTTTGCATCCTATTTTGGCGCTAAAGTAGATGTAAAAGTTGCACAAAAGGGCAATGGAAAACTTATTATTCCGTTTTCATCACAAGAAGACTTTGAGCGATTAAAAAAACTAATTTCCGGTGCACAATAAACCTGTCCTAATTTTATTTCTATTCCTCTACAGCTTTGGTTTTGCTCAAACTGTAGAAGAAAAAGATGAACCCGAAATTACAGCTCAGGAAATAGATCCTGTATTTGAAGAATATGACCCCTTAAGACCAGCTAAAGCAGCTTTTTATTCGGGTATTTTACCAGGTTTGGGTCAGGCGTACAACGGTGATTACTGGAAAATACCACTAGTTTACGGCGCTGTAGGTACCGGTGTAGGTATTGCAATTTACAATCACGACCTTTTTCAGCAATACAGAACGGCTTACAAAGATCGAATTGCAGGACGCATTGATGAGTTTACGGTTATTGATGAAAATGGTAATGCCACACAAATTTTTACCGAAGATCAACTTATAAGTGCTCAGGATTTCTACAGAAGAAATAAAGAGCTTTCTATACTAATTACTGCGGGTATTTATGTTCTGCAGATTATTGAAGCAAACGTAGATTCGCATCTTTCTCAATATGAGGTTGAAGACCGTCTCAGTTTTACCCCATTTTTACAGCGCAGTGATTTTGACTTTTCAAATACCGTAGGTATGCGCATAACTTATACATTTTAAATTATGAAAATTGCCCTTCTTGGTTACGGCCGCATGGGAAAAACCATAGAAAAACTAGCCATTGAACGTGGTCACACAATTGTTGCTAAAATAGACCAAAATGACAGCTATGATTTTAATGCTGCAGACGTTGCCATTGATTTTAGTGTTCCTGACGCTGCCGTAGCAAACATAAGTTCTGCAATTAAATCTGGTGTTCCCGTTGTTTCAGGTACTACCGGCTGGTTAGATAATTATTCTGAAATGGTTGCACTTTGCGAAAAAGAAAACGGAGCCTTTATCTATGCTTCTAATTTTAGTGTAGGTGTAAACATCTTTTTTGAGCTGAATAAAAAATTAGCTAAAATGATGAAAACACTTAAAGATTACCAGGTAAGTATGACTGAAGTGCATCATATACACAAGTTAGATGCACCCAGCGGTACTGCAATCACACTTGCCGAGGGTATTATCAAGGAAACAGATAATACTGACTGGATTCTAGATGCCGAAGAAGAACATAAAATAACCATTAAAGCCTTACGTGAAGGAGAAGTACCCGGCACGCACACGATTACCTACAAAAGCCAGGTAGACGAACTTGTGATAGAACACAAAGCACATAACCGTCATGGTTTTGCTTTAGGAGCAATCATAGCAGCAGAATGGTTAAAAGATAAAAAAGGTGTACATACCATGAAAGATGTTTTAAATCTTTCTGAATAAACGTATCTAAAAATTTTAAAACGAGAAACCTATGACTATGATGCAGTGGTTTATATTTTTTCTGGCTGTTCAGGTAATTCATTTTTTGGGCACCTGGAAACTTTACAAAAAGGCAGGACGCCAACCCTGGGAAGCAATCGTTCCGGTTTATAACGCGGTAATTTTGATGAAAATAATTGGTCGCCCCTGGTGGTGGTCGATTTTACTTTTTATACCCATTGTAAACCTGATAATGTTTCCGGTTATCTGGGTAGAAACCGCACGCAGCTTTGGCAAAAATACAACTACAGATACCGCTCTGGTTATCGTAACCTTAGGGTTTTACCTGTATTATCTTAATTATGTTGCGCCGGTAACTTACAAGACTGAGCGATCGCTCGTACCTAAAAGTGCTTCTGGTGAATGGACGAGTTCTATACTTTTTGCTGTAGTTGCTGCTACCATAGTTCATACTTATGTAATGCAACCTTTTACGATACCTACAGGTTCGCTAGAACGCACTCTTCTCATAGGTGACTTTCTGTTTGTTAGCAAATTTCATTATGGTGCCAGAACTCCTATGACTACTGTGAGTTTTCCTATGGTACACGACACAATTCCCGGTCTTGGTATAAAATCCTATTTAGATAAACCACAACTCCCCTATTTTAGATTGCCCGGTTTTCAGAAAATAGAGCGTAGTGATATTGTTGTTTTTAGTTGGCCTGTAGATACTGTAAACCGTTTTTATGGCTTAGATGATGGTAAATACTATCAAAAACCGATAGATAAAAAATCAAACTACGTTAAGCGTGCGGTGGGTATTCCCGGCGATAGCCTTAAAGTTGTAGATGGAAAGGTTTATGTTAACAATAAACCTCTCGAATTACCAGATCGTGCCCAACTGCAATACAGTTATCAAGGTCTATCAAAAGGAAGTGGATTTAATGCTAAAAACCTGTATGATAGTTATAAGATAACAAACCTTCAGTTTTTTAATAGTACACAATTTGCTACTCAATCTATAACCGATGAGAATGCAGAACGCTTTAGAAATCATCCCAATGTAGCTTCTTTAGAAAAGATCATCGCTCCGGCAGATCAAAAAGATCCTTCTATTTTTCCTAAAGGAACTGCAAGTTTAGGAAACCGCGACCAAATTTCTACGCTATATATTCCGAAGAAAGGAACATCAACTCCTATTACCACAGAGAACATCCCACTCTACAAACGCTTAATCGAAGTGTATGAAGGTATTGAAATGGGGCACCCTCAGACTATAACCATTTCTGGAAATCAGGTACTATTAGACAATCAACCTTTAACGGAGTATACGTTTAAACAGGATTATTACTGGATGATGGGTGATAACCGTCATAATAGTGAAGACAGCAGGTTCTGGGGTTTTGTACCTGAAAACCACGTTGTAGGAAAGCCGGTATTCATTTGGTTTAGTTGGGATAGCAATGGTAACGGTATAATGGAAAAAATACGTTTTGACCGCCTATTTACAACTGTAGGTGGTAATGGTAAACCGGTATCCTATTTCCTATATTTTGTTATCGCTCTGGTAGCATACATCGTTATTTCAAAAATTGTAAAGAATAGGAAGTTAAAATCATAATCTTCATCTATTTAAGATATAAAAGCATCAATCTTTCGGGATCTGATGCTTTTTATTTTTAATACTGTAAAAATTCAGATTTTAACACTTTTTCTTCGGTATTGCTTGTTGTGTTTTTTAGCTTGTCACCTATGGAAACAACAGATAGAAATATAGAACGTAAAGTAAAAGATAACGATACTGTAGCTGTGCATTATACAGGTAAACTGGCTAATGGTCAGATATTTGACAGCTCTGTAGATAAAGAACCTTTAGAATTTCAAATGGGTCAGGGTCAAATAATTCCAGGTTTTGAAAAGGGATTAATTGATATGACTGTAAATGAGAAGAAAAGTGTAACAATACCCGAAGCTGAAGCTTACGGTGAAGTACGCAAAGACTTATTTCAGGAAGTGCCTAAGGCAGATTTACCACCAGAAATTGATCCTCAGGTAGGGATGGGATTAGTTGCAAAGAACCCTGATGGTACTGAGCGCCAATTGCGTGTTGCAGAAGTACGCAATGAGAGCATTGTAATAGATGCAAATCACCCTCTTGCAGGTCAGGATTTGACATTTGACTTAGAGTTAGTAGAGATTAAGTAATTATTTTATAAAATTTTTAAAAAGCCCGTAAGCCCTTTGTTTACGGGCTTTTATCATTTTAGAAAAAATCGCAATAGTTGTTTTTAACACAATTATAAGATTCCAAAAAAATAAATTGAATTATCGGTGGTTATGTCTGTCTAACTAAATTAATAACTATGAGAATATTTAATACCGTCGCTCTTGTGGGAGCTACACTACTTACCGTATCGTGTGTATCAAAAAAGAAATACACAGAATTACAAGGACAATACGATAATACCGTATCTACATTAACTAAAACTCAGGTCGAAAAAGAAGAACTTGAGGCTAAGTATAGCGCAATAGAAAATCGTGTAGCAGATTATAATACTAAGATTAATTCACTTAGAGATGAGAATTACAACAAGCTTGATCTTGTAGAGAATATCGCGGCTATATCAGAAAGCACAAAAGACAAAATGCGTGCAACACTTAAGAATACTAATCAACAAGAATTATCAGGAGCTAAAACTCTTGAAGATTCTATGAACCTTGCAATCTCTTATAATTTAAAGAAAAACCTGGATATGACGGTATCATCAGACGATGACATTCAGGTAGATATTGATGAGACTGTGGTTATGATTAATGTATCTGACAAATTATTGTTTAACAGCGGAAGCTACCGCGTAAGTAATAAAGCAGATAATTTACTAAAACGTCTTGCAGATGTGATTAACTCAGAACCGGCTATTGAAGTTATGGTTGAAGGTCACACAGATGATCAAACTGTAAAACCGGGTGCATATATTAAAGATAACTGGGAATTAAGTGTAGAGCGTTCTACTGCAATTATTAGAGAATTACAGGACAATTATGGTGTAGATCCTAAAAAATTAATTGCCGCAGGTCGTAGTAGCTACCTTCCCCTTGTGGATAACGCTTCAAAGGAAGACAGAGCGAAAAACAGACGTACGCGTATTGTAATACTTCCCAATCTTGATAAATTTTTATCACTTGTAGGTAGTAACGACTAGCATTTTATAATATACAAGTCAAAACCCACCATAATGGTGGGTTTTTTGTTTTAGTAAAACGAATAACCAAATTTAAAAAGCAGCAAACGAATTCTTATTATGTATATTTAAGTATACCCAAAGTTCAAATAAACCACTCCCCTAATTATGAAAATCAAGGATACCCATTTAATGAAGTATGTAATCGAGGAACATAGTTTCAGTTTTGGAAAGCTATATTTTTTAGAGAACATTATTATTTCAGAAATTAATGAAGGTGTTCTTTTCAACTGGGATATGGTAGCTACGATGATTACTTGTAAAGAACACTTTTATGGTAAATCAAATGAAAATCTCTACTTTATTTCAAACAGAGTCAATAATTATGCACTTATGCCACAAGACTGGATACGATTTCAACAAACTTATCAATGTTTTAAAGCTTATATAATCGTTACATATAGAGAAACAGCAACTACAAATGTTGAAATTGAACAATTCTTTTATAAAAATTCTATTAAATGTTATGAGAGTTTAACCGAGGCATTTATGTATTTAAATCTCCAGGAAAATTTAAATATTGCTATTGAAAACCGACAAACGGGTTAAGATTTATATTTATCAATACCTTTAATAAGGTAATTAATTAGAAATTCTAGAAAATTTCAAATCAAAAAAAAAACAGAGCCATGCATTAGCAAGGCTCTGTTTTTTATATACATATATTGGTTTTTATTACAACTCCTGATTAGTAGGGCGTATTAAAATTTCATTTACACTACTGTGACCTGGTTGTGTCAAGGCATAGTAAATAGAATCTGCAATATCCTGTGATTGTAACATAGTTAAATCTTCATATTGAGACATCATATCTTTAACATCATCATCAGTAATCGTGTTGGTTAACTCGGTAGCCACAAAACCTGGTTCAATAGAAGTTACTTTAGTATTGTACTTAGGTCCCATTTCTAAACGTATTCCTTCACTTAAGGCGCGTACGGCATATTTAGTTGCACAATACACTGCTCCCGCTGGCATAATTTTTCTACCTGCTACAGAAGAAATATTAATAATATGTCCAGATTTACTTTCTTTCATATCGGGTACAACACTAGCAACACCATTAAGAACACCCTTAATGTTTACATCAACCATTTTATCCCATTCATCTACTTTTAGATTTTCAATAAAGGATAAAGGCATTAAACCGGCATTATTTACAAGAATATCAACTTTGCCATAAGTTTTGTGAGTTTCTTCAATAACCCTTTTCCAATCCTCTTTGCTGGTTACATCTGCTGTAATAACATGTGCTTTCCCACCCTCTTTTTCAATAGTCTCTTTTAAATCTTTTAAGCGATCTGTACGTCTTGCAGACAGTACTACATTTGCGCCTGCTTTTGCTAATGTTTTTGCTGTAGCCTCACCTATTCCACTTGAAGCACCTGTAACTATAACTGTTTTATTTTGTAAACTCATAATTTGTATATTTTAAGTTACAAAGGTATTACGGTAAGTAACGAATCTAATTGAGGTATGTTAGTGCTAAATGTTAAGTTGCGCAAAATACTGTTAAGCCTTGTTAAATAGCTATTGCAAACTATTTAATGTAATCTCTTTGCGAATACGACTAAGCGATTCTGGCTTTATGCCCAGATAACTTGCTATCTCATAATTAGGAACGCGCTGCTCAATATTAGGATACGATTTACAAAAATCAATATACAAATCACTACTTTCCTTTTCTAATGCATTCTGAATGCGACCAGTTAAACTTATAAACGCTCGGGTTGTCTTAATTCTAAAAAAACGTTCAAACTTAGGAATGCGCATATACAGTTCTTCTAAGGCCGCTTTTTTTAAACCTAATACTACAGAATCTTCAATACACTCTACAGTTAATTTTGCCGTAGTCTCGTTAAAAAATGCCTTAAAGTCACTAATCCACCAGTCTTCAATAGCAAATTGAACAATAGATCGATCACCGCTCTCAGAAGTATGATAGGCTTTTAAACAACCTTTTACGACATAAAATTCAGTATCTACCCGATTTCCCGGAATTATAAGTGTTTCCTTTTTCCGCAGTTTATGAATACTGAGTATGCTCTTAAACTCTTCAAATTCGAGATCTGTAAGTGGGACTATTTTTTCGATATGTTCTCTGATAGCAGTATACATCTGAAGAAAAATTTACTAAAATGTTAGTTGAATAATTAGCTAACGTATATTTATTATTAAGTAATATTTATGAACTACGTAAGGAGTTTCAATATAAATTTAAACTTTTTAAGAGCTCAATTTATGGATATAGCAATATTAGAAGTTTTTATCATACTTGGTTTAACCATCTTCTTTTTTGTCACAGAATTATTTCCAGTAGATAAGATTGCTATTTTTATTATTGTCTCACTGGTCTTGCTAGGACTGGTGACACCAGAAGAGGCTATAAGCGGTTTTTCTAACTCGGCAACTATTACCGTACTCTCCTTAATGATAATAGCCATTGCGCTAGAAGATAATGGAGTAATTGCCTGGTTTGCTCAGGGTCTGCAACGTCTCAGTATCTTGCCGTTACTGATATTGATACCTACATTTATGTTTATTACCGCAGGTATTTCTGCATTTATAAGCACGACTGCAGTTGTAATTGTTTTCATTAAAATTATTTTTCAACTTTCTGAACGTTTTGGTATTCCTGCCGGAAAGTTACTCTTACCGGTTTCTTTTGCAGGTATTTTAGGCGGAAGCTGCACACTTATGGGAACCTCTACAAACCTAATCGTTAATTCAATTGCTCAGAATCGGGGCGTTGATAAATTGGGCTTTTTTGAGTTTGCCTGGATGGGTGGTATATTTCTAGTTGCAGGTATTATCATAGTGACTATAGCTTCACGTTTCTTACCTAAAAAAGATCCTTCTGAAAGTTTAGAGTTGGCTTATGAAATTGACGAACTCATAACTACTATAAACATAAAGCCCTCTTCACCATTAGTAGGCAAAACCATAAACGATACTTTTTTAAAAGAAGCCAGTGATGTAACCTTACTAAAATTAGTACGTAATGGTGTAACAACAAACGCCCCGGGAAAATATATTACTCTACAATCTGGAGACGAACTTGTTGTTATGGCAGATATTGATAATCTAGAACGCATAATGACTGATGGAGCGCATAAAGAAGAGAAACCTGCAGAAACATCAGATCAACTTGCAGGTTTACCTAAAGACATTAAGATAGAATCTGAAAAAGATAAAAAAGAACCCATTGCCATTCAATTATTAGAAATCCTAATTTTGCCGGGATCTGTATTTTTAGGAAGTACACTTAGTGATCTTAAAAGATTTAATCTACAGGGTATTTTACCCATTGCAATAAAAAAAAGAAAAAACCTTAGAAATACTAAAGAACGTCTCATACGTAAAAATCTTGATCAAATACGTATAAAACCGGGAGATCGTATACTTCTAGAAACTGATAAATCGAGTATTAATGAACTCAATAATCTTGAAGGAGTTGTAATTCTAAAAACACACGAACCTTTTCAGCCAAAAAATAAAACTAAAAAATATATTGCAACTGCAGTCTTACTCGCTGTTATAGGATTAGCAGCTAGTGGCGTATTAAGTATTTTAGCCAGTTCACTAACGGGTATGGCGCTGTTACTCGCCACAAACTGTCTAGAAATGAATAAAATTTACACTAAAGTAGATTGGCAGATATTCTTCTTACTTGCAGGTATGATTCCGTTAGGAGTTGCCATGACAAATAGTGGTGCAGATATATGGTTATCAGACCAGTTACTTATTTTATTTGAAGGAAAAGATAAACTTTTTATTTTAGGAGCTATTTTTTTAATAACCATGATAATGAGTGGTAGTGTTTCTAATAACGCCACGGCTGTTATTATGGCGCCTATTGCAATTTCTGTTGCAGCCGGCTTAGAGTTACCTGCAAAACCGTTTTTACTTGCAGTAATGTTTGCTGCAAATTTCAGCTTTTTTACTCCTGTAGGTTATCAAACCAATACCCTTATTTATAATTTAGGCATTTACAGATTCAAGCATTTTCTCTTTATAGGAGGTATTTTATCTATAGTACTTTGCGTGTTGGGAACTCTTTTACTTTCAACACTCTTTTAACTTAATAATTATTAAAATTTATGCTGAAAATTGCGCCTAAATATCACATTTACGCTCTACCATTAAGGTCTCACTTGCATTAAATTGAAGCTACACAATCACAGAGCTTGTAAATTAAATTTCGAATTATTATTACTGTTTTCTTATTGACATCTGTTTTTCAGCATCTTATAAATGCAACAGTCTAGATTTTACTCTTATAGATAAGAAATTTTAGTAGCTTAAATAATTTAAAATTGTTGTTAAACAAATGTAAAGCTATTAGCCTGTAAGAAAATAATACATGTACCTTTGCGGTCTGTATGAAGACCCCGCTACTAAATAGGTTAAATAACAATTTTAAAGAACTTGTTTTAAAATTGTCTGAAAAGAAATCGGTAAAAAAGGCATTAGTTTTTTCCCGGTTCTTATCTATAAAGTTTAATTCGTTAATGAAGATTAAATGGGTGCGTTACCCTGCAATCGCTGTTAGTGGTTTATTCCTTGTATTCTCACTATTTTTCTTTAGCATTTATCTAGGTGCCTGGGGCTCTCTTCCTTCAAGGTATGAGTTAACTCACTTAGAGCAATCATTGGCTACTCAACTAGTTGACCGTAATGGTGAAGAAATAGGAAAGTATTACATCTTTGATAGAAGACCTATTGCTTTTAATGAAATTCCTAAACATCTTAAAGACGCTCTTGTCGCTACAGAGGATGTACGTTTTTACAAGCACGACGGTATAGATAAGCGGAGCCTATTTAGAGTTTTTTTTAAAACCCTATTAATGCAGGATGATTCTGCAGGTGGCGGTAGTACTTTAACTCAACAGCTAGTTAAGAATATTTATGACCGCCGCGAAGGTGGTGCTTTGAGCCTTGTGGTTTCTAAGTTTAAAGAATTTATATTAGCGCAGCGTCTCGAAGACGTCTATAGTAAGAATGAAATTCTAAATCTATATCTCAATACAGTACCCTTTCCTGATAATACATTCGGAATAGAAAGCGCCAGTCAAAAATTCTTTAATAAAAGTACCGAAGAATTGACTTTAAGCGAATCTGCAATTCTCGTGGGTACGCTGAAGGCAAATAATAGCTACAATCCAAGACTGTATCCAGAAAATGCAAAACGCAGAAGGGATGTAGTTTTAAAACAAATGTTACGTTATAACTACTTAAAACCTCAGGATACTGTGGGAATGGAACGTGACACCATTCGTCTTAATTATCAAAAACATTCAGATTTAGGAATAGCCCCCTACTTTAGAGAACTTATACGTAAAGAAGCTCGTGAAATTCTTAAAAATTACAAGAAAGAAGATGGTTCTCCATATGATTTGTATCAGGATGGTCTTACAATACATACTACCTTAGATAAAAATTTACAGGTATATGCAGAAGAAGCTATGAAAGAGCATATGGCCGAGCTGCAGGCACAATACGAGAAAGCTTATGGTAATTATGCTCCCTGGAAAAAAGATGCCATTCTGGAGCCTAATTTAAAGAAATTAGACATTTATAAGCGTCTTGAAAAAGCGGGACTTACTGAAGATCAAATTTATGATTCTCTAAGTGTTAAGTCAGAACGCACTGTTTTTGACTGGGATCTTAAGAAAACTACTCAAAATATATCTACAAGAGACAGTATTGCTCATTATTTATCACTTTTAAATTGTGGTTTTCTGGCATTAGAACCAGAAACCGGTGGTGTATTAGCTTACATAGGTGGTATAGATTTTAATAATTTTAAATACGATCACGTAAGTCAAAGTGAACGTATGGTGGGGTCTACTTTTAAACCCTTTGTTTACACAACTGCATTAGAAAAAGATATTGCTCCCTGCACATATTATAGTGCAGATCAGGAAGTGTATTATTTTAATAATAAAAGTTGGTCTCCTGCAAACTCAGGAGGATCTGATAGTACGAGTGTGTCCTATTCTCTAAAAGGAGCTTTGAGTAACTCTGTAAATACGGTTGCTGTAAAAGTTTTATTAGATGTTGGTATAGACAATGTAATTGCACAGGCAAAAAGAATGGGTATTACCTCAAAACTACCTCGCGTACCTTCGTTAGCTTTAGGTACTGCGCAGATAAAAATACGAGATCTGGCTTCGGCGTATACATCCTTTTTAAATAAAGGAAAACCCATGAAAACTTATTATATCACTAAAATTACAGATAAAGCCGGTAAGACTATTGCTGATTTTAAACCCGTTACTCCAGAAAAGTCGGTTATGCGCAACTTTACCAGAGAAGCTATGGTACAAATGATGCGCGGTACTGTAAGTGAAGGTACTGCATCCCGACTAAGGTATAAGTATAAATTAAAAAATGACATTGCAGGTAAGACAGGAACAACTCAAGATAATAAAGATGGGTGGTTTGTAGGACTTACACCCTATATGGTTGCAGTAACCTGGGTAGGTAACGATGATTATAGAATAGGTTTTAGCAGCACGGGAATAGGTGCAGGAGCAAATTCCGCATTACCCATTTATGCGAAGTTTATGCAGCGTATGAACGCAGACACCACCTATACTAAACTTACAAAGCAACGTTTTGCGGCTCCTTCAGGTTCGGTTTCTGAAGCTTTAAGTTGCCCGCCTATTGTTAGAGACAGTACTTCTCAGGTTCAATCTTTTCTTGCAAACATTTTTGGCGGCGGAAAGGAAGAAGTAAATACTAAGAAACAGGTTTACCTAGATGGTAATGGTACAATAATTAGAACCGAAAATGAATCTGTAAACCCAGATGAAGATCTAGAATTTACAGAAGATAACAATAAACCGGAATCAGGAAAAGATGACACTAAAAAAGGATTCTTTTCGTTTTTAAAAAGAAAAAACAAGAATGAGGATAATTAGGATGATTCTCATTGTAAGTGATAAGAAGAAAATCAAACAATAATGCTAATTACATCATAAAATTGCCTTATAATTTTGATTTGACAATAATCCATGTTATACTACATCCTATTTACATTTAAAAACTAAATTTTTAATATGAGACAACTCAAAATCACCAAGCAGGTAACCAATCGGGAATCAAAATCTTTAAATACCTATTTACAAGATGTAAGTAAGCTCGATATGATTACAGCTGATGAGGAGGTCGAGTTGGCACAACGCATTCGGGAAGGCGATCAGATAGCTTTAGAACGATTGACGAAGGCTAATTTGCGTTTTGTGGTATCTGTTGCTAAACAATACCAAAACCAGGGTTTAAAATTACCAGATTTAATTAACGAAGGTAATGTAGGACTTGTAAAAGCAGCTAAACGATTTGACGAAACCCGTGGATTTAAATTTATCTCCTACGCGGTTTGGTGGATTCGCCAGTCTATTTTACAGGCCATTTCAGAACACTCAAGAACTGTGCGTTTACCTCTTAACAAAATTGGTACTATTAGTAAGATTAACAAAGCGTTTTCTTACTTAGAGCAAAGTTTAGAGCGCCCACCATCTGCAGATGAGATTGCAAAAGAACTTGATATGACTGTAGCTAAAGTAAAATTAGCTATGAAGAACTCAGGTCGTAATCTTTCAATGGATGCACCTTTTAAAGAAGGTGAGAACGACTCAAACCTATATGATGTATTGAAATCTGGTGAATCACCTAATCCTGATGCAGACTTAATGCAGGAATCATTAGGAACAGAAATCGAACGTGCTTTAGAAACACTTTCTCCTCGTGAGTCTGATGTTATTAAATTAAATTATGGTTTAGGTGGCGAGCAACCACATACGCTTCAGGAAATTGGAGAAATGTTTGATTTAAGCCGTGAACGCGTACGTCAAATTCGTGAAAAAGGAATTCGTAGATTACGTCATACCTCAAGAAGTAAAGTGCTTAAGACTTACTTGGGATAAGCGATAGCTTACTGTTAAAATAAAAAACGGGCTTCGATATAATCGAAGCCCGTTTTTTGTTAACCTTACTTTGTAACTATTCAATACTTAAATTGAAGGTTTGCTCAACATCTGTTTCTCCGGCTGCATTTGTTATATCGCCATTCACCACACCAGTTGCATCTTTTGCAGGTTCGTGAATTAAGGTAATAGTTAATCCTCCTGAAGATGCTGTATTCGCCTGTAAAGAAAATTGAAGTCCTACAGGATTAGTACTACCGTTAGATAAATAATCATTTTCAGAATCAGTATAAGTAACGGTAGCATCAAGACCACCAGTTAAACGGTAGAAGAATTGATGCTCATCTGCTTCCTCTTCAATTTCTTCATTAATTAATTCTGCAGGTGATACGGTTTCATTTTGTAAAGTAAGTGACCCACTGTAACGCATTCCCGCCTGTAAAGGTCCTGAAACAGTTAATACAGGAGCATTAGGCCCATCGCCATCAAGATCTCTAGAAGTTAAAACAATGGTTTCTCCGGTTTGAGGAACCAGTGTTACGTTAAGCGTCGTAATTACTTCCTCTTCATTAATAACCGCAGGTATTGTGTCATCATCAGACGAGCAAGAGTTTAAGTTGATTAACGCGACTAAAGCTAAGATTGAATATTTAATGGTTTTCATAAAATGTTTGTATTTAATTTAATAGTTGAGTTTTAATTGTATTCTAAAATTTCTACCCAGATCATCAGCAAAATAACGCTGACGATTCAGGTAATCTCGGTACGCTATATTTAAAACATTATCCACGTATAAACCTAAGGTCAATTGGGATTGTTTAAACACATTTAAATCTACTGAAGATGCAAAATGAAATAAACTATAGCCGGCGGGAGGTTTACTTACTGCAACCGTTTCAGTTGTTTGTTGGCCTCCATCATTTATATAGGTCACCTCAAAATCATTATCTGGAAAGCGCGTTTGTTTAAAGACACCTTGATTTCTTATAGATAGATTTAAATTATTCCATTCAGGTTTTGTAAAAGAAAGCGTCGTATTCAAATTCGGAGCAGGCATATCTATCAATGCGCGATTTCGCTTTAAATCCTGACCATTCACATAAGCAAATGCCGAGGTTAAATTAAAATTAGAACTTATAGCATAGCCAGCTTGAATATCAATACCATAAAGACGCGCGTCTACCTGAGCATATTGATAAACAGGAAAAGCACCACGATTTGTAAACTGAAGTCCGTTTGGCTCCAAAATTATAAAATCATTGATACGGTTGTAAAACGGATTTATTCCGAAGGAAAAGCCACCTGTTTGACCATTAAGCTCTAAGCTCGCCTTATACGACTGCTCTTTCTCTAATCTTAGATCTCCTAATTCGATAATTGCCGCAGAATGATGTAACCCATCACTAAATAGTTCTGCAGGATTAGGAGCTCTAGAAGCTGTGCTTAGATTAAGTTTTAGATCCCAATTTGTAGCTAGATTATATCGCACTCCCAGGGTTCCTGAAAAATTATTATAATCAAAAACAGGGTTAACTAACAACTGGTTATCTAAGCGGTCAACTACCAGATTACCAAAATCTGTCTCATAACCGCGCTCCTCCCACCTACTGTTTTGATAGTATTTTTGAGCATCTACCTCACTATAGTCATACCGCACACCACCGTCTATACGCAACTGGTCTGTTACATCAAAATCTGCTGAAATATATGCCCCAAAGGTATACATCTCATAATCTGGAATTAACCTACGGATTCCGGTATTAGGATTGGGATAATTCTCCTGATACGAACCCTCTGCCCCTAGATTAGCTTTAAAGCCGGTTATAGCATCGTACAGAAAATTTGTTGCAAGTGTATGTGTAGTTAGCTGCAAATCTAGTGATGCTTTATCTCTATCATCTCCTCGTCGAATATCAAATTCCTTTCTGTTATTCTGCTGAAAAGAATAATCTAGACTCAATTTCCCTGCATTTTCAAATCGCTTAAAGAAACTAAATTTAGCCAGGTGATGCTGCACATCTTGCTTAGGAGCATTTATGCCATAGGTGAATTCAGAAACTAAATTAGGCACACCACTATTTATAGCCCGTACCAGATCACTTACATTTCCTATATGACTGGCTCGTAAAATTCCAACTTCAGAATTATAAAAGCTATAGTAAGCATCAAAACCATAGGTAAACTTATTAAGCCCAAAACCAACCGAAAAGTCATGTTCCCGCAAACCGGTATTAGACAAAACATAATCAGGACTTTCTAAATCCCCGGCAAATTTTGTAGTCCCCTGACCCAAAATATAAAATCCAGATTTAAAAGCTTTTAATAAGCTTGTAGTAACCCCTAAGCTCCGACCATTTGTAGCCCCACTAAGAATAGTTTTTCCAAAAAGCGTGTCTTTAACAGGAGCTTTAGGAACGTCAGTAACAATTACACCACCTACGGCATCACCACCATATCGCAGTGCACCTGCACCTTTAACTACTGTAATCGATGAAGCTGTATTTAAATCAAGATTAGGTGCGTGTTCTACGCCCCACTCCTGATCTTCCATACGGGTACCGTTATTAATAATAAGCACACGACTACTGTGTAAACCTTGTATTACTGGCTTTACCACAGTACTACCTGTATTGAGCGAGGATACACCGGGAATTTCGCGCAGCGCATCTCCTAAACTGGCATTACTATAATTTTCTAGTGTTTCAGTATGTAAAACAGCTTCTGTTGCAGACGCAGACCCTTTATTTATATTCTCGCCTCTTACCGTAACAGCATTGAGCTCTTCGGTATGATGCTCCAATTTAAAATCGCGTTTTACATCACCCGAAAGCCGAATTGTAAATTCTGCAACTTCACACTCAGGATGTGTAATGGTAATCGTGTAGGATCCTGCACAAAGGCCATTTAATTTATAATTACCATCAAAATCAGAAACCGAATAAATATCATAACCATTTACACTAAGAGTAGCGTTTACTAATACATTACCATCGTGAAAATCACGTACGGCTCCGCTAATGCTATAGTTGCATTTTTGAGCTTGCAGATTTAATGTACAAATCAGCAATAACCCAAGACAGAATAATTTCATATTTTGGAATTGAATAACCCTAGTAAAGGATTGTTATCAGTTTAAATTAGCTACCATAAACCAGAGTTTACGAAGCTTTTACTTGATTTTAATTCCTAGTTTCAATAGGCTGAATAATTCAGTATATTCTTAAAATCAAATAAATAGTAGGCAATTAGATTGTAAACATTAAAGTCTAATCTAATACCTCAAATGAAGTCAGAAACTTCTAAAAACCCCGAGAAGGGATTAAACTGATAAAACGGGTGGTGCTTTGTTGAGTGATCTTCCGAACGGAAATCGGGTAACTTTAATAAATTCAGTATAAAAAACGGAAACTTTATCTACTAAAATAGGCTCGTGAGCATTAAACTCAAATACAACCGGTAAATCTAAATCTAAGCTTTTTTTAGAATGCTGCGTGAGCAAACAAAGTTCACAGTGGCTACCTTTAGCTGAATCATTTGTATGAGAATACTTATGAAGATCAAGAATCTTAAATGAAAAGAACGCCAAAACCAGCATTAAACTGATGCCCGATTTTAATATGTTACTTTTCTTAATCACGCTTCAAATTTACTTATAAATGAACAGGACTAGTTGTTAAAAAAATTAAAAATTATGGAATAAACTCATAATTAACTGACCCTTAGTAGCTGTATTAGTAACTTCACGCATATAAGCGAGCTCTAAACGTAAAGGCTTATTTATTTCATACCCTAAACCGCTAAACAACCAGGTTCGGTCATATAGATTTACAGTGCCAGAACCCGTCTGTTTTTGACCATTTATAAAAACCTCTCCGGCAGCCCACAAATAGAGCGTATTAGGCACAAGCTCCTTATTATTTAAGGGTGCTCTTACATTCAAAGCGTAACGATAGCGCGTTCTAAAATCTTGATTTTGAATAAAACGCTCTTCAAACCGAATACGATGATTAAAGGAAATACGAGTTCCTATTTTTTGGCTCCACAATACGTCTTGATAATATCTATTTTCTATTGTTTGAGAATTATCTTCACCCGGGGTTCCAGAATTAAAATACGAGTAACCGGCAACAAGTTTTAAAGGTGTTTCTTTGATCTTATAAGTAAGTCCCGCTCTTAATATTAATTGCTGAAAGTCACTAGCTACCTTATAATTTCGATGCTGTACATCACCCATCACACCAAAACCACTTTCACCAAAGCCAGTACTAAAAAAATAACTATACCAGGCTCCAAGTTCACTATTACCAACCTGGGCATATAATGCAGCACTGTTAGAAAATGAATAAAACAGAATTGCTAATAAGGCGATTTTAAATTTGCTCATAAAAAGTTAGTTAGTAGCTGTAACACTGGCATACATTTGACTTAATTTCAAACGTAACTTGCGGTTGTAATCTTCTTCTAACCAATTTTTATAGTTTTTTGTATTTTTCATAATACAGTAAGAATACAGGCGTATTCTATATTGTATTTCGTCTTTAAGCTCACGAGCCAGAATACGAGCATCAAAAATGTCTTCAGAATTCTCAAAAACAATTTTTGCATGTTGATCTATAGAACGTTCTAAAGCTTCCTTAGATTTTAAGCCTTTTGCAAAAACATCTTCGTATTCTTTCTTTATATCGAAAGAAATATCAGCACTTTTACTAAATTCTGCACGTAACTCAGGAGGCATTACATATTCAAAATTGCGCTCTATTTCTTCGTCACTTACTAAATTTTCTAAATAAAAATCTGGATATAAGAAAATATCATTCCAGTCCATAGGTGCATCCCATAGACCAAAACGCGCCATATTATTTCCTAAATCAATAACTTCAAACTTCTTTTTATCGGGTAGAACACGTGAACCCCTACCTATCATTTGAAAATATAGGGTAAGCGATCGTGTTGCTCTGTTTAAGATAATCGTTTCTACAGATGGCTCATCAAAGCCGGTCGTTAATATACTTACAGAAGTTAATATAGCATCTGGTGTATGCTTAAACCACTTTAAAATTTGTTTTCGCTCTTTATTAGTATGCGTATTGTCAAGATGCCTCACATCATACCCTGCTTCCTTAAACGTCTCATAGACATAGCGTGAGGTATTAATACCATTATTAAAGATTAGGGTTTTAGTACCTTTTGCCTGTTCTTCATAAGCTGCAAGTAATTTTTCCTGCATGCTTTGATTGGTATATAAAATTTCAGAAGATTTTACGGTATAATCTCCATTTATACCTACCTGTAGTGTTTTAAGTCCTACATCATAGGTATGCATGTTAGCTTTCGCTAAAAAACCTTTTTCTATTAAAGATCCTATGCTTTCTCCTATAATAAGTTTGCGGTAGTTATCTTTCATAGGTAACTTCACATTAGAACTTAAAGGAGTTGCCGTAACACCTAATATAAATGCATCTTTAAAATAACTAAACAGTTTTCTAAATGAATTGTAATGCGCCTCATCTATAATGACAAGACCTATATCTTTTATGTCTATTTGTTCATCTTGCAAACGGTTATTTAACGTCTCAACCATCGCAACGTAACACATATAATCTTCATTACCTTCTAAGGTTTTAACTTTACTATTAATGACCATATTAGGTACATTAAATGTTTTAAGCATCTTAGAAGTTTGCGCAGAAAGTTCTATCCGGTGTGTTAGAATAACCACCTTTTTCTGTTTTTCCCTAATGTATCTACGTACTATTTCCGAAAAAATAACAGTTTTACCTCCACCCGTAGGAAGTTGATATAAAAGATTAAAATCATCTGGAGATTCTTCTATACAAGTAAAAATTCGATCAAGATCATTTTCTTGATAACTGTATAGTTCTTTGCCGCTGTCTGTGTCCTGTCCTATTGCCTTATCGCTCAAAAGTAGCTTTGTTTTGTAATGAATCTTGCAAAAATAAGGCATTTAAAGGGCTTCTCACAAGTTTAAATAAGGAATTAAATTATTTATAAGGGTTAAATATTTTTCTAAAATAAAAAAAATAGAATTGCTCTATTTTCAAGCGGTTACCACTAAAAAAAATAATGTTCATTAAAACATAAAAAAAGTAGCTCTCGAGATAACAAAAAAATACCTAATCTGTTACCTTTGTAACAACATTAAAAAATTCATTTTGAAGAATCAAAAAGCGATAAAACTATTAAACAAGCTCATTTCAGATGTTGAGCAAAATGGTATCATTACCAATACTGTTGTTGAAGATTTACAAAATCTAAGACCGTATGCTGTTGAAGAAGAACGCCCGTTAATAGCTAAAACTATACGATTAGTTTTTGAACATATTGAGGCTTACCAGACTTTTGATATTCCTATTCCTGAAGAAGAGCCTATTGAAGGTTATGAAGAGTTATTAGATGAGCAGGATAATAATTCAGAACCTGCTGAAAGTCTTTTATACCTTTTAAACCTATTAGCTGAACCTGAAAATAAAACAAACCGACTAGATTTAAGAGCTTACGTTGAAGCGATGCAGATCTACGCTGAAGAGAACTAAAAGTTCTACTATAATATTACATAAAAAAACACCCATTTTAATGGGTGTTTTTTTATGCTTAAAGCTAAAGTCTCTAACTTTTAGGTGGCTTAGATGGTCGTACTTCAATTTTACTTGGCAATGTACGCGGATTCATCTTTATCAAATCAACTACAAGCTCCCCTATATCTTCACTCTGAATTTTCCAGCTATCTTTTTCAGAAGGCTCGTGATCATTAAAATGAGTGGCTACCGAACCCGGCATAATCGTAGAGACTTTTATATCATCGTCCCTAAGATCTAACATCATCGCCTGTGTAAAACCGGTTAAACCAAATTTGCTGGCGTTATAAGCAGTACCACCTGCAAAGAAATTAGTTCCTGCAAGGCTTGATATGGTAAATATATACCCTTTAGCTTGTTTTAAATGTGCTAACGAAGCTTTAACACTATAGAAAACACCTGTCAAATTAGTATCTATAGTCTCTTGCCACTCCTCAACAGTTAAGTCTTTAATATTACCAAAATGACCTAAACCGGCGTTAGCAACCAGAACATCTAGCTTACCAAATTCTGCAATTAAATTGTTTACGGCCTGCACCTGACTTTCAAAATTTCGTACATCGGCTTTCAATCCTAATGCTCTGCCTTTACCTTTAAACTTTTCATTTAAATCTGCGGCAACTTCTTCAGCACTACTAAGTGTTCTACTCGTAATCGCTACATTCATTCCCAGTTCAAGAAGTGCTTCAGCAACTCCTCTACCTATTCCTTTTGTACCTCCTGTAATTAGAGCTACTTTGTCTTTAAATTTATCCATAGGCTAAAATTAACTTTAAATATACGCAGAAGAAAAACTCATATTTTAAAGTTTTCCCAAAACTGTATTAAGAAAATAATATAAAGGCGAACAACGTTGTTATCCTGTATTTCAAGAAGTATCTTTGCAAAAAATTAATTGGATGACTTCAGAACATAAAAAAGAGAAAAAGTCCAGACTTCAATTGTTACACCAGTATTACAAGTATACGGGGTTCTATTCATTTGTGGGCAGTAGTCTCAAAAAAGCCCTTACCCCCCTTTTAGTATTTGTAATAGCACTCGTATGTATTCATTATTTTGTAATTGATATAAATGATTTATTAATTAAAATGACAGACACCTTCCCTCCTTTTTGGGTGCTGTTTGTTTTCTTTGTTTCGGAAAGTATATTGGGACTTATACCACCTGAAATTTTTATTGCGTGGAGTGATAAAATGCCAGATCCTATTTTGTACCTGTCACTTATAGCAATTTTATCTTACGCCGGCGGAATTATTAGTTATTTCACAGGGCGCGCATCTACACGTATTCATGCAGTACATGAATATCTGGAGGTAAAAATGGCTAAACACTTAAAAAATGCCCGTAAATGGGGTGGTTTCCTAATTGTTGTGGGTGCAATTTTACCGGTTCCTTTTGCAGTAAGTAGTTTGGCAGCAGGAATGATTAAATATCCATTTGTAAACTACCTCCTTTTTGGTTTATTACGCTTTGTGCGTTTTGCAATTTATGGTGCAGCAATTTTTAATTTAGTTTCATGATTAAAGCTTTTCAGATTATAAGCATACTTGAAGGAATATCGCTATTGCTTATTTTATTTGTAACCATGCCTCTTAAGTATATTTTTGAAATGGGTATGCCTAATCAAATTATAGGAATGGCTCACGGTGTTTTATTTTTAGTTTACGTGGTTATGGCTATAGTATTTAAAACCGAATTAAACTGGAATTTTAAAACATTACTAATAGTTTTGGCGTGTTCAATTATCCCATTTGGGACTTTCTGGATGGATAAAAAATACCTGGCAGGCAAGGCATAACCGGTTTATTTTTATCTTTAAATTTCAGTTTTTTGAAGCTGAAGCAATTCAATTTTAATAAATGAAATTCTACTTCCTCTGCGTTAGCTTATTTATTTTCAGCTTTACAAAAGCACAAGAGACTAAAACCCAACTAATTCTTTTAGATACGCTAAAAGACGGTTTCACTTATGATATACGCTACGCTAGTAGTAATAATTTTTTAAAAGAAGCTTTCTATGACTGTGCAGCCTGTTATTTACGTCCCGAGGTTGCAAAAGCTTTAAAAGCTGCTAATCATTACTTTTGTGAGAAGGGTTATCGTATTGTACTCTTTGATTGCTACAGACCCGTAAGTGCTCAGAAAAAAATGTGGGCTGCTTTTCCCAATGCGCAGTATGTTGCTAATCCCTACAAAAGTGGTTCTGTACATAATAGAGGTGCCGCAGTAGATATAAGTCTTGAAAAATTAGATGGTACGCCGGTAAATATGGGAACAGATCACGATTTTTTTGGAAGAGAAGCTCATATAGATAATACAAATTTGCCAAAAAAAGTTCTTGAGAACAGACGGATTCTACAAGATGGGATGACGCTTTTTGGCTTTGAAACCATACGTACAGAATGGTGGCATTTTAATTACAAGAAAAATTATTCTTATAAAATAATCGATTTCAATTTTACCTGTGATTAATCATTCACAATAATAAATTCTACTTTTTTCCAATCGTGTTGACAGGTTTTTGTGTTCACAAATTACCCTTTTGAGACAAATTAGGGTTTTTTATTAGAAAAATCTCATTTATTAAAGAATAATAAACGCATTCTAAAAATTTATTTCTAAATATTTTATCATATTATCATTAACTATTTTTGATAATTACTGTTAAATAATGACCTAAAATGTCATTATATCTTAAACATTTGTTAAACAGACTTCTCTCAAAACCCTAATTACATTTTCATCGTAGGTTTCTATAAGTATTAATAACCAAAGAAATTCAAACGTTATGAAAATGAAAAAATCGATTGAGGTAAAAACTCAAACTGTAGGTAGAAACCGCAGAAACTTTTTAAAAGTGAGCGGCCTAGCTGTTGTAGGTTCTGGACTATTACTCGCATCTTGTAGTGATGATGATGATAATGGCAATATGATGGGAGGTACTTTTGACTTAGGTACAGGAGATGTTGGTGTATTAAATTATGCTTACGCATTAGAACAATTAGAAGCAGCATTTTATACTAATGTTGTAAATGGCTCATTCTATGCAAGTGCAAATGAAGATGAAAAAGCAATTCTATTAGCTTTATATAATCATGAGGTTAATCATAGAGAGTGGTTTAAAGCTGCAATTGATGCAAATGTGCCAGATCCAAATGCTCGATTAACTGCAAATTTAGAATTTGATTTTAGTACAGTAGATTTTTCAGATAGAGATTCTGTTCTTGGTACTGCAAAAGTTTTAGAAGATACGGGCGTTAGCGCATATAATGGCGCAGGGCAATATATACAAACTGCCGCCTATCTAACCCTTGCAGGAAAAATCGTATCTGTAGAAGCGCGTCATGCTGCAGCAATACGGTCATTAATTAGTGGATCTGCAGATTATACTGCTTTTGCTGGAGATGACATCATAGATTCAAACGGTCTTGACTTAGCTAAAAGTCCTGCTGAAGTTATCACAGCAGCCGGAGGATTTTTCGTGACACCATTTACATATAAAAATCCACAAGCCTAATTACTAACTATCAAAGACATTTAAAATGAATATTATAAAATTTTTAGACGAATTTACAACTGATCAACTTCAAGCTCCAATGTCATCAAGACGTGCAATTTTTGGTCAATTAGGAAGTATAAGTAAGAAAGCTGCAATGTTAGCTGTACCTTTTGGTTTAGCTACCGTAGGAAATAAATCATATGCTCAGGCTACTGGTGATGTTACCGGAGTTTTAAACTTGGCTTTAACCCTAGAATATTTAGAAGATGAATTCTATGCAAAAGCTTTAGATTCTGGAGTTTTATCTGGAAATGCAAAAGCTGAAGCTATATATATGCAAATTTCTAAGCATGAGTCTCAGCATGTAGACTTTTTAAGAGGAGCAATAGAGGCTCAGGGTGCAACACCAGTAACTAAACCAACTTTTGATTTTACTGTAGGTGGTGCATTTGATCCATTTAATGATAATAATTCTGGTAATGCTACAGCATATGCTCAATTATTAGCCTTAGCTCAAGCCTTTGAAGATACAGGAGTACGTGCTTATAAAGGGCAGGCTGCTAACTTAATAGGCAATCCTGGTGTTTTAACGGCAGCATTACAGATTCATTCTGTTGAGGCAAGACATGCTTCTGAAATTCGCAGATTACGCGGTCTAAATGGTTGGATCACCGGAAATCAAAGAGGTGCAGGTATGCCAGAAGCTACTCAGGCAGTATATAACGGTGAAGATAATCTTAATCAGGGAGGTGTAAATGTTATGACAGATATAGGTCCTGATCCTAAAAATAACAACGATACCCGCCCATTTTCAATGGCATCTGCTACAGAAGCTTATGATGAGATTCTAACTGGTGATGATGCTGTTGCAATTGCAAGCTTATTTATCGTACAATAATATCGAAAATAATTAATGGTTCTAAATTTTAAGTATTTAGGGTCATTGTTAATCTGAATAAAACAAAAAATCCCGATGCAAATGCATCGGGATTTTTTTTATAAAGAAGTTTGTAAAATTACTTTTTCTTAACAACCGCAGGTTTAGCAGGCTCATTAAGTTTTTTAGTTAATTCTAATGAGAGTGCAGAACGTTCAAAAATCATTTTGCCGGCTCCGCTCTCCAGTACTACTGTACTTTCATTAAGTTCTAATATCTTTCCGTGAAGACCACTTTTTGTAATTACCCGGTCTCCCCTTTTTAATGCTTCGCCAAATTTCTTTTCATCTTTTTGACGTTTCATTTGCGGGCGTATCATAAAAAGATACACGACGGCAATCATAAGGAGTATAGGTAAAAAACTTGTTATTTGTTCCATTTAGTGGTGCTTATCCGTTGTTTGTAGGTCCTTGTTCAGACTTAACAAATGCGGTAATTTTTACAGTTTCAGTTCCTTTTTGAGTATTAGATTTTACAGTTACAATTTTAGTTACTGCGTTCATACCACTTCCATTATACTTAACTAGAAGTTCTCCTGTTTCACCGGGAGCGATAGGCTCTTCAGGAAAACTAGGAACAGTACACCCACAAGTACTTGTAGCGTCAACTATTACCAAAGGTGCATCACCTGTGTTTTTAAATTTAAAAACATGTTCTACACCCGTACCACGTTCTATATTACCAAAATCATACTCACTCTCTTCAAATTCCATTTTAGGAAATGCAGTAGCATTAGCATCACGATTAGCTGCCATTTCTACGTTTTCGCCTTTAACTTTTTCAGATGCGTTGTCTTTACAACCTGTAAATGCTAATGCAGCTATTAAACCAGCTGCCAGAAATACTTTTTTCATATTGATATCATTTTTTAAAAGGGTCTCAAAAATACGATTTTATTTATTACTCAATTAGCCCGCGGCCAGCTTTGTTAAGCCTTCCTTCTAATTTGTATTTTTTTACAAGACGATCTAAAACACCGTTAATAAATATACTACTCTTAGGGGTTGAATATTCTTTAGAAAGCTCTAAATATTCATTAATTGTAACCTTTACCGGTATTGAGGCAAATTTTAAAAATTCACACAATGCCATTTTTATTAAAATCTTATCCAGTGTTGCGATACGATCCTGATCCCAGTTTGGGGTATTTCCTAAAATCTCTGCTTCAAACTCCGCATCATTACGAGAGGTACGCAGCAACAAATCTTTTGCGTACTGGCGATCTTCTTCATCTTTATACAATTTAGGTAAGATAGTAGATTCGGGAGAGTTTGGTTTTAATTTTGAAAGTCGCTTAATGATCGTCGTATTTACCACTGGTAAATCATCTATCCATGTGATTCTGTAATCTTCAAGATACTCGTATAACTTATCGTTAGGCGCTACCAGTTCTGTAAAAAATTGAATAACGAAATCCCGATCTTCTTTAAAGTCGGTTTCAGGCTTCAGCATATATTCTTCAAAGAACTCACTTTCTATAAGACTCTCATAAATAAGAACTACATACTCGCTATCTAAACGCCAGTTGTTAAGTTTTGCTTTTTTAAGTTCTTTTTGAAGAAGTTCATTTTCGGCAAGGCTTACGAGTACCTTATTGTTTACAAACTTTAGATTGGGATTTTTGTCAGACTCTGTCGCTAACATTTTTTGTTGAGATTTCTCTAAAAAATCTTTCGCGTGAGCGTGAATTTCTACCAGTAAATCTACCATTACAAGATACAAGTCGTACATCTGTGCCGTACTCGCATTCATAAATTTTTCTTCTTTAATCAAATCTTGGTTTTCAGATTGACTTAAGGCGTAAAGCGCTTGCATTACCTTTATGCGAATGTGCCGTCTATTGAGCATAGCTTTAAAGAACTTTTGATGTTTGATATATCAATTTTTTGAAGATGAGCATCAATAGGATGGTTCTCTTCAAAAACGCTGCAAAAATACATGATATCTAAGAGTTCTTAGCAAGGTATTTTGTTTTTTATCTCAAAAAACTCAAGCCCTCAAATACAGTCTAATCGTTTATCTTTGCGCCGCTGTTGATTGCACCTTATTTTTAACATTAAAAAATAGATTGTACGCAGCAGATTAAAATACGCTATGAAAGAACTGCAACACCTTAATAAATATTTTAATAAATATAAATGGAAGCTCATATTAGGCTTTTTCATTGTTGTTATAGCCCGCATTTTTGCCATACTTACGCCTAAATTTTCTGGCGATATGGTAAAATATGTCGAAAATTATATGACTAACGGAGGCCAAATCAGCGAATTAAAACATCAATTAATGATGACTTTGCTGATGTTGCTTGGAGCTGCATTACTTTCTGCATTTTTTACTTTTTTAATGCGACAGATGTTTATTGTGGTTTCCAGATACATGGAAGCCGATTTAAAAAATGAGGTGTATAACCAATACCAGAATTTATCTTTAAATTTTTATAAGAAAAACCGAACCGGGGATCTTATGAACCGTATAAGTGAGGATGTGAGCAAAGTACGTATGTATTTAGGCCCCGCGATTATGTACGGTGTTACCACCGTAATTTTATTTGCGACGGTAATCCCCTATATGTACTATACCGCTCCTACCCTAACGCTTTATGTAATTATACCGTTACCTATATTATCTGTGGCAATTTATCAATTGAGTAAATTAATTCACGCACGCAGTACTGTGGTTCAGCAATATTTATCCCATTTGAGCACGTTTACTCAGGAATCTTTTAGTGGAATAGGTGTAATTAAAGCCTACGGACTCGAATCTCAAACTTTTGAAAATTTTACAGAGTTATCTGAAACCAGCAAACAGAAAAACCTGGATCTCGTAAAAGTACAGGCGTTTTTCTTCCCGCTAATGATTGCCCTTATCGGCGCAAGTAATTTACTGGTGCTTTATATAGGTGGCAAACAATATATAGACGGAACAATACCTGATCTGGGCGTAATTGTAGAGTTTTTAATCTACGTAAATATGCTAACCTGGCCTGTGGCATCTGTAGGGTGGATCACTTCTCTGGTGCAACAAGCGGAAGCTTCTCAAAAACGAATTAACGAGTTTTTAAAAGAGCAACCTGAAATTGTAAATAATACAAAAGAACATACCCCCGTTACCGGAAGAATTACATTTGATAATGTAACGTTCACTTATGATGATACTAATATTACGGCTTTAAAAAATGTATCTTTTGAAGTAGAAGAAGGTGAAACACTTGCAATAATAGGTAAAACAGGCTCTGGTAAATCTACCATTCTTGAGCTTATAGCCCGCTTATACGATACTAATGGCGGTGTAATTCTAATAGATCAAAAACCTATAGAATCATTTAATCTAAAAGACCTGCGCACCAGTATAGGCTATGTGCCGCAGGAAGCCTTTTTATTTAGTGATAGTATCAAAGAAAATATAAAATTTGGTAACAGTAAAGCGACCGATGCCGAGGTAGTTGAAGCCGCAAAAAATGCCGTGGTAGATAAAAACATTGTCGAATTTTCTAAAGGCTATGATACTATTTTAGGCGAACGTGGAATTACCTTAAGTGGTGGTCAAAAACAACGTGTATCTATTGCCCGAGCGATTATAAAAGATCCACAGATATTGCTATTTGATGATAGTTTATCTGCTGTAGATACAGAAACCGAAGAAGAAATTTTAGCAAACCTAAAACGCATCTCTTCTCAAAAGACCACTATTTTAGTAAGCCACAGAATCTCTTCTGCAAAAAATGCAGACAAAATAATTATTCTTGAAGAAGGTGAAATTATACAGCGAGGGACTCATAATGACCTTGTAAAACAACCGGGATATTATCAAGAACTTTACCGAAAACAACTTGACGAAAAAGAAATGGAATAAAAATTTTGTACACCATTTAATTTTTTTCCATTTTTGAGTGCATAAAGCGTATCAATTAAACCAAGATTATGAGCAATAATGAAATGAAGGGGAATGATGAGATATTCTCGAAAGTATTAAGAGCAGGAAGACGCACGTACTTTTTTGACGTGCGATCTACACGTGCAGGAGATTATTACCTGACCATTACCGAAAGTAAAAAGTTTACAAATGACGATGGCTCTTTTCACTACAAAAAACACAAAATCTATTTATATAAAGAAGATTTTGAAGGGTTTTCAGAAATTTTAAATGAGATGACCGGTTACATTCTTAATGAAAAAGGAGAAGAAGTAATAAGTGAGCGTCACCAAAGCGATTACACTAAAGATGAAGATTTAGAAATTCTTGTAGAAGCACAGTCAGCCAAAGCTTTTACAGATGTAAGTTTTGATGATATTTAAAGCATAGCCTAATCTAAAACAGTTTAAAGCCGCATTATTTGCGGCTTTTTTTATGTCATACCCTGAACTAATTCTTTAATCCCAATAACTTATATATGCTCATTTATTAAATTAAAATCAATGCTTCCGTTATTACAATTTAGATTTTATTCCTAACAACTCCATTTAAACCCAAGCATTTAAAGCTACTCACGATGTAATTGTATTTTAATTAATATATTTAAACACGACGTTTAATCTTAAAATTTTCCGCGGAAGCGATATTAAAAAACTCTCTCTTTATGCAGCAATATGTACTCAGATTAGTGCTCCTTTTAGTTATTTTCCCTTTTTGCAGTGCTCAGGTAACTTCGCCTACGCTCGACTATTACCTTCCTAATGATGTTACTTACGATGCAGCGATACCTAAACCTCAGGATATCTTAGGTTATGTACCGGGTACCTGGCACGTGAGTCACGACTTACTTGTAAATTATATGGAGAAAATGGCAGCTGCCTCTCCCCGCATCACATTAGCGCGTCGCGGTGTCACTTTTGAAGGCAGACCGCTACTACTTTTGACCATCACTTCGCCAGAAAATCACGCCAATATAGAAAGCATAAAACAACAACATCTTGCGCTTACAGAAGCTGATGCAAAAAATTTAGATACTGAGAAGATGCCCATAGTGACTTATCAAGGTATGAGCATACATGGTAACGAGGCCAGTGGTTCTAATGCGGGATTACTTGCTGTTTACTATTTAGCGGCTGCACAAGGCCCTAAAATAGATGCGCTTTTAAAAAATACCGTTATTTTATTTGATCCTTCTTTTAATCCTGATGGGTTGCAGCGCTTCTCTTACTGGGCAAACACTAATAAAAATGTAACGCTTACCGCAGACCCTCAAGACCGAGAATATGACGAAGTATGGCCTGGCGCGCGTTCTAATCATTACTGGTTTGACCTTAACCGCGACTGGTTACCGGCACAATTGCCCGAATCTCAGGCCCGTATTCAAACCTTTCACGACTGGCATCCTAATATCTTAACAGATCATCACGAGATGGGCAGCAATTCTTCATTTTTCTTTCAACCGGGAATACCCAGTAGAACACACCCGCTAACCCCAAAATTGAATCAGGAATTAACTGCAGAAATAGGAACCTACCACGCTAAAGCTTTTGATAAAATAGGATCGCTTTATTATACTGAAGAAGACTATGACGACTTTTACTACGGAAAAGGTTCTACCTTCCCAGATATAAATGGAAGCATAGGTATTTTATTTGAACAGGCCAGTTCTCGGGGTCATTTACAGGAAACTGAAAATGGAATATTAACGTTTCCGTTTACAGTACGTAACCAGTTTACAGCATTCTTATCTACGCTAGAGGCAGCACAGGCAATGCGTACAAAACTGCTAGATTATCAACGCGATTTTTATGCTAAGTCTAGAGCTGAAGTAGCAGGAGATGCCTATATATTTGGCAGTAAAACAGATCCTGCACGCGCAACACTTCTCGCACAATTATTAGAACGTCATCACATTGCCATATATAAGGCAAAAGAAAATTACACTGCTAAAGAACTTTCTTTTACTACCGAAACCAGCTATGTAGTTCCTAAAAATCAAAAACACAGCCGCTTGTTGAATGCGATGTTTGAAAAGCGCACCACTTTTGAAGACAGCTTGTTTTATGATATTTCTGCGTGGAGTTTACCCCTTGCTTTTAATCTTGATTTTAGTGAGACCGCGCCGGCAGCACTTGCCGGCTCTAAAATAGATTCGGTACAATTTGAAGCTGCTCTTACACTAGCAACCAGTGACTATGCCTATTTATTACCCTGGTCAAATTATTATGCACCTAAGGCACTTAATAGTATTTTAAATAAAGGAATACGCGCAAAAGTGGCAATGCAACCATTTACTTTAAACAGTAAACGCTATGACTATGGTACCATTTTAATACCGGTACAAAATCAAGAGTTGACAAATGAAGAGTTGAATGCTTTTTTAGATGGAATTGCTAAAGCATCTCATTTACATATAGATCCTGTAAAGACCGGTTCAACTCAGGGAATAGACTTAGGAAGCCGCCAGTTTGAAGCGTTAAAACCTTTAAAGATTGCTTTGCTGGTAGGCGAAGGAATAAGTTCACTTGATGCCGGTGAAATCTGGCACGTATTAGATACCCGCTTCGCTATCTCAGTAACAAAGATAGACACCCGTAATTTAGGCAGCACAGATTTGAGCAGCTATACAACCCTCATTATGCCCAGCTCGTGGGGGTCAACTATAAGCGATGAAGAATCTGAAAAAATATCAACCTGGGTTCGCAATGGTGGTACATTAGTCGGTTTTAAAAATTCAGCAAAATGGATTAAAAGACAAGGACTTATTGATTTTAGCACTAAAGAAACCGAAAATCCTGCTGAGGGTATATCTTTTGAACAGCGTAGCGATTTTAACGGTGCGCAGGTAATAGGTGGTGCTATTTTTAAAGCTAAGTTAGATCGCTCTCACCCTATTGCCTTTGGTTATGAGTCTGATTATATTAATCTATTTAGAGATACCACACTATTTATTGAAGCTGATGAAACCAGTTACAAAAACCCAATACAATATACTGATGACCCATTGGTAAGTGGCTATATAAGTTCTATAAATCTAGATGCTCTTAAAGAATCCCGCCCATTTGTATACCAGTCTGCAGGTCGTGGTGATGTTCTCATCTTTACAGATAATACCAACTTTAGAGCCTTCTGGTACGGTACTAATAAACTGATGATGAACGCGTTATTTTTCAGTAAGGCTATGTAGTATTAGTTAAAAAAACACGTATATAATTCAATTTCATTAATTTAATGGCTTTACATACCTGTAAAGCCATTTTTTATGAATACTGTAGTTTGAGAACCTCTTATACATAGAAACGAAGCCGCATATAGTCTTCAATTTGAAAACAACTATATTAATCGCAGTAAGATAAAACGTATAGTCCACGTTAGCTATAGTAAAACTCACAGTTGTTTTTACATATTTGAGCGTTTTACCTCTTTACATACCTTATATAAAAATTTGCGTGACTTTGACTTTTTTGTAGACTATTCCGCATTTAATATATCGAAGCCTATACCAAAAGATATTGTAAAAACGAAACGCCAGAATTTAAGTAAAGATCATGTAGAACCTATAAATATTCCTATTCTTAAAAAATATGTGACGTATTTGAGAGGGAAGCGTTTTAGTGAAAGTACATTACGTACGTATTATAGTTTTGTTTTGGGCTTTGCCATTTACTTATCTAAGAAATCACTAGCAGATGCACAGCTTGATGATCTAAGTTTATATATACGAAGCTGTGTAAAAAACTATAACTATTCTGTAAGTACACACCGTCAAATGACAAGCGCATTTAAGCACCTCATACATTTTACGCCAAAGCTAAGCATTGAAGACTTAGCATTACAACAACCTAAGAAGTCAAAAAAGCTTCCTGAAGTTTTAAGTGCACAAGAAATACTTGATTTATTGAGAGCCACACGCAATCTTAAACATCGCGCACTTCTGGCACTCATATACTCCTGTGGCTTACGTATAGGAGAGCTTTTAAATCTTGAATTGCGTGATCTAGACATAGACCGAAACCAACTTCATATACGCCAGGGAAAAGGTCGTAAAGACCGGTATGTAGGGATGGCAGAAAGCTTTAAACCCCTTCTTTATAATTATCTTACCTCATACACTCCTAAACGATACTTTGTAGAAGGAGTACACGGCGAAAAATATAGTCCAGAAAGCATTCGGGCATTTTTAAAGCGTTCTTGCAAGCTGGCCAAAATAACAAAACACGTCACGCCACATACTTTAAGACACAGTTACGCCACTCATTTACTAGAAAACGGAGTAGACATACGTTATATACAAGAACTTCTGGGACATAGTAGAACGGAAACCACAATGATATATACACACGTAGGTAAAAAAGATTTACAGTCAATTGCCAGCCCTCTTGACCTTGTAGTTAAGCGATTATCTGAAACTGCTAAAAGCAATGAAAATATACTGTTATCACGCAACTTACACTGATAAAGCGTATATTTAGTTTTGATATAACCAGTTGGCGTTAATTTGAGAAAACCGAACAGAAATTAAAATTATGGGATTTTTGACAATATATTTAAGAAAAAAAACGAATCAAATTCATCGGAATTAATAACTGAAATTCCCGAAAGTTGGAGTGTTTCGACTGGAGAAAATAATGGAAAACCAATGTTTGTGCGGAAAAACGTTGCGTGCGACAAAATTGCTGGAAATAAAAATTATTCAACGAATTGCGGAATTGCTTTCAAAATGTTATCGCCAAATGCTGACGGATTACCTGACATTGAAAACGAACCTGAATTGGATAATCTCGAAGACGATATATTTGACTTTTTAGAATCCGACTTTAATTCAATTGTTCCAATCACTATTACGACTTCTGGATTTCGAGAATTTGTGATTTACACAAAAGATTTAGCGGAATTTAATGTGAGATTGGAAAATTAAAAAAGAAATATCCGAAATATGAGCTAACGACTTATAACAAAACTGACCAAAATTGGAATACTTATAAATCGTTTAAATAAAAAAACTAACGCCAACACCGTGTATAATTAATTGCTAGGTCACTGCCGACTTACGAACATTCCTGCGGAATATTCTATCTGTGATTTATTTGTTAAATTAGTTGCTTAACCACGCAACTAACCATACACATCAACGTTAGGGTGCATTTGAAATGAAAAAAATCACATACATCATATTATTGCTTTTCATTGTAAGTAGTTGCAAAAATTCGATTTCGGAAGCGGACAAAAAACGTGTGACTGAATTAAACGAAAAAGCAGTTGAATACAGAATGAATGGAGATTTGGAAAACGCAAAAAGAAATTATTCAAAAGCTATCGAAATTGACCAATCCAATACTTTTATCCGATATGAACTAATTGGAGTTTATGTTGAGCAAGATAGTCTGGAAAAAGCATTCGAACTTTTAGAAAAAATACCAGCTGAACAAAAAGAAACCGAATATTACTACCAAGTAAAAGGCGGACTTTATGAATTTAATGGACAAAAAGAACAAGCAATTGAAAACTATAAAAAAGCTCTTGAATTAACGGATAATCCAAAAGTTAAAGATGAAATGGATTTAAGTCCTTTGGTCAACTACGCAATGCTCGAAACCTTAGCTGGAAAAAAAGAGCAAGCCGTAAGTAGACTAAATGAAACTTTAGACTTGGATTGGCTAACTGAAAGCAATAAAGAATATCTCAAAACTTTCAGAAACGAATTTGAATTTTATCAAGGAAACGGAACTTTAGAATTTGACCCAAAAAGAGATATTATAATAAAAACAACAAATTCAGATAGTCTTGAATTAGTTTTAAGAAAAAATCATATAAACATTTCGGGAAGTAGTTCGAGTAATGGAAATGATACAACCGAAATTTATTTATCGGAAAAATATCGAACTGGAATAAATAAACTGAATATAAAAACGCACCCTAACAATGGCTATAAGTAATTGCTTGTTCTCGCCTACTTCTGAAAATCCTCGCGGATTTTCAGTTTGGTGTGTACTTGCAAAGTTAACCGCTAACCCACGCAACTACTCATAGCCGAGACCGTTGTAAAATATAAAATTTATTCAGATCTCTAATGAACGAAATATATTGAGTTTCATACCTCACTTTCTATTAAACTTACCAGTCTTACTCCTTCCCTAGTGTGGATTTTTTACTAAGGTCACGGATGAAAAAAATGATTTTCAAAACTGTATATAAGCCGTTCGCAAAAGCTACCCTAAAGGAAAAAATCATTTTTCTGTTTTAGTCGATCTAAGACCGATTATACATTTAACAACAATGCATAAAAGCAATAACGGAGCTTTTGTTGTTCGTTTATTAAAGGATTATAGTATTTTAGTGCTGTTGGTGAAAAGTAAATAACTCGGCTTTTTTCTGCCAACGCTAATAAAGCCAAAACACATAAAAAGCCGAAAACCCGTTAAAGCTTTTATGCGGGACCGTTGTGTGTAATGTCCAAAACCAAAATAACGAATGAATAGCACCCTAAAAAAGCTGAATATACTCGGATACTATCAATTAATTGGTGGAATAATCGGACTGTTATTTACTTTATATATTCTAATGAATCAACCTGTTCTGAATGGACCGTTAATGGTTATATATTTAATTGCCATAGGTTTAATGATATATACAATCTATTGTGGATTTTTACTAATCAAAAAGCAATATGAAAAGGGAATAAACTTTTCAATGATAAACCAAGCATTGCAAGTAATAGGATTTGGAGTTTTAGGTTATGGATTTAAATATACATCTGGAATACTCGCTGGACTTAAAGTTGACTTGACAAATGATTTTATAATTGGTCTGAATTTTAATGTGACAACTTGGAAAATGAATTGGAATTCTGACCCTGATTTGACATACATAAATATAAATTTTGTGGCAATTTTTATCCTTGGATTTATCTTTAAGGCCAAAGAAAAGTTTGACAACAATAAAAGTGAAATCGAATTATTTAATAACGAATAAAACACTACACACAACAACGGCTATAGTTCATTACGGCTGAAATTCCTAATCGGAATTTCAAGCCTTTTTGCTAAATTTATGGTTACAGCGGAATGATACTCGCGTACCATTCCGTAACGAAACCATAGCCAAGACCGTTAGCTACAATGCCGAAAATGAGAATCACAATTATAATATTAGTTACATTATTTCAGTATCAAACAATAATTGGACAGGAAGATTTAGGAATTTATATTTCTGATAATAAGCTATATGGAGAATTAGAAAATGGAATTCCTGAAAAAGATACAATCATTGAATTAAAAAATAACGGAATAATTTCAGGGAAAGGAGCTCTCGCTGTTAGCAAATACGGAGTTAGTGACCTAAAAGTTGGATATTGGAAAGAATACTCTAAAAGCGGAACCTTAAAAATGGAAGGGAACTACAAATTGGGCTCTTATATAGGCTGTGGTGCAGGAGGAGCGTTTCGTGCTTTTCATTATTACCGAACTGGAATTTGGAAAATTTATGATGACGAGGGTCAATTGAAATATGAACTGAATTTTGAACCGACTGAACTTCATATTGACACAACCTGTGAAGGCGGAGACAAGTTACTATTTGGAATCATAAAAGAAATACCTCTCAAATATTGGGGAGACTTGACAAGCGACAAAGTGTACGAATTACAAAAAATCCGAACTGAAAATGACAATGCTATTGGAATTTGGACACCTTTGAACGGAAAAATATTTATTGAGTCAAAAAGAAAAAAAGCACAGTAGCTAACACCGGCTATAGTTCATTGCGGCCGAATTTCCTCTCGGAAATTCCTGCGTATTTACTAACTTTGGTTTACGGCGGAATAGTTCTGCCGAACCATTCCGCAACGAAACCATAGCCAAACACGTTAGCCATAATTTATGACAACCATAGAATTAGGAAATATAAAATTAGAAATTAACCGAATAGAAACGGAAAAATTCTATGCAACTCAAAATGGATTTATTTGCGATTGTCCTGATTGCGTGGATTATGTAAGTAAAATTTCCGATGTTCAATCTGAATTAAATGGTCTTGACAAAAAACTAGGAATTGATTTGACTAAAGCTGTCGGACAAGGAATGGACGAATTAATGCCTCACGATTATGACAATCACCATTTATACGTGATTCCATATTATGTTATCGGAAAATCATACTTGAATGAAAAAGAATTGGACCGAGAAAACTCTGGACCGATTTGGCGGAATACAAAACGAGCGGAAATAAAGCTGACAGATAATTTATCGCTAACAATTATAAATACAACTGACGATATCGAAATTGATAATGCGGAAAATATTTTGACTATTTGGTTGGAATTTAAAACTGAATTAAGAACCGAATAAAAACTATGGCTAACACCGTATAAAAAAAATTGCTAGTTTTAGCCAAACCAAAGTTAGTTGCTCGTTTGCTAGCTTCTGATTTTCCTTCGGAAAATCCTCGCACACAAACACGCAACTTTCCTTATACATCAACGTTGTAAAATATAAATTTTGTTTAGATCTATAATGAACGAAATATATTGAGTTTCATACCTCACTTTCTACTAAACTTACAAGTCTTACTCCTTCCCTAGTGTCGCTTTTTTGCTAAGGTTGCGGATGGAAAAAATGATTTTCAAAACTGTATCTAAGCAGTTCGCAAAAGCAACCCTAAAGGAAAAAATCATTTTTCTGTTTTAGTCGATCTTAGACCGATAATACATTTAACAACAATGCATAAAAGCAATAACGGCGCTTTTGTTGTTCGTTTGTTAAAGGATTATAGTATTTTAGTGCTGTTGATGAAAAGTAAGTAACTCGGCTTTTTCTGCCAACGCTAATAAAGCCAAAACACATAAAAAGCCGGAAACCCGTTAAAGCTTTTATACGGGACCGTTGCCATTAATTTGAGAATGAAAAACCTAATAATAATTTATCTTTTGATTTTAAGCTTTTCAGCTTGTAATTCACAACAGAAAAATAACTCGGAAAAAGACCAAGAAATGTTCAACATATTTAAAAAGAAAAGCCAAAAGAAATCAGAAGTTCTCTCGCACGCAGATTACAACCAGATTTTTGAAAATGACACAATCGAAGGAATGCCGATTTCAGTAATTGAAATTGGGAAATTAAAAGTCCCAACAGGTAAAATAGTAGTGTGCGACCCACTTGTTACACCTGATATGAAACCACTAACTAGAGAGGTTAAAACAGGGGAATTTCCTATAAAGATTTATGAAGTTAAAACAGAAAAATCTGGAGACAGATATGCCATCGCAAAGTTGGAATTTAATCAAAAAAAAGCAATAAAATGGGTTTTAGCCTTAAGAGACGGAGAAGACATTAACGAATTGATTGACGAAGGAGATTTTTTTGGATTTCCTGTTGACGCTGGATTAGGTGGATTTTTTGACATTCAAGCTGGAGTGGAATATTTGAAATTTCAAGACGACTTTATGAAGTCAAACCCAAATGGGAATATTTATGACGAAATTTTTGCAATGGAATTTAAGAAAAGTGCAAAAGACCAAAATGACCCAAAGGATTATGGTAATTGGATAAACTTTAAACTTCCGAATTCTAACTTAAATATTACAATGTTTCAATCAGGTTACGGAGATGGAATGTATCCTGCATTTTGGGGAATTGATAAAAACGGAGAAATAACTTCATTGGTAATTGATTTTTTTGTTGTGCTTTTACCAGAAGACGATGAATAAAAAACTAATGGCAACACCGTGTATAATTAATAGCTAGTTCTCGCCTACTTGCGAAAATCCTCGCGGATTTTCTATCTGGTGTTTATTTGCTAAATTAGTTGCTTAAACACGCCACTAATCATACACATCAACGTTGTGCAACATTAACAAACCGCGATGAAACTTATAATTGCAATTGTAATCCTGTTATTTCTCCCTTTTAAATCTTCTTCACCAAATTTCTGTGTTTGTTCAAAATTGGATAATAAAAATGTAGCGGAAATGAAAAAAAATAGTGACGTAATTGTAATCGGAAAATTCACTCAACGAATACCAGTTGACAGATACGATCAAGAATCGAATTTGAACGGATATTTCAAAATTGATTCAATTATAAAAGGGCCGAACGATCTTGAAAATCTTGTTATAAATCAATTTTCTACTGGAAATTGCCAAGAATTATTTGAACTTGACAAAGAATATTTAGTGCTTGGTATTCACATAAAGGGATTTAAGGCTTTGAAAGCTCAAAATAAATCTGACAAATCAGACAGTGAACATTTGCAACCACCGCCCTCAAATGAAATTCATAATTCTATAATGGACTGTTTTTCGTCGGATAAACGAACTTTGAAAAAATGGAATAAAATAGCAGATAGAAATTATGTTATTCATACTAATCAGTGTTCTACTTATAAGTTAAGTGGGAAGTTTGCTAAAATGTTCCTTGAATAAAACAATGTTGCACAACATTGGCTATATGCCATAGCTGCTTCCCTGAACTTTTGGAAAATCCTACGGATTTTCTCTAGCCAGTTTCTTTTTATTATCTTAGTTTATAAAACCACGCTACGGACACATAGCCGAGACCGTTGGCAGTAAGCTGAAATGAACGAAACGCATAAAAGACAAATTCGGAATCATTCCATAATTATTTTAATTGGAATTTTAATTATCATAGTATTTGGAAATGAAACTTCTTGGTTGAGATATTTTAACATTTTAGCTATCTTAATAATATTGAGAAGTTTAATTTGGTTTATTTCTAACTCTGAAGAAATCCTATTTTATATTTTTCCAACGAAAACAATTCGTGAGAAAAAACCAAAACTAAAAGATAAAATTTGGAGTCACCTATCAATGGTTTTATTTTTTTCCGGGCTAGTATTTTTAATATTTCAAATGGGCAATATTGAAAATATAATTGAGGAGTCAAGTTTTTGGAAAAATTTTGGCTTTTTAGGATTTAGTTTCAGTTTAATTGGCTTGTTTTTTCTTTATAAATTTCAACCTTCAGTATTTAGTGAAAGCGGAAGGAGATATTCGGTCATTTTTGGTTTTGTTTTTGGCTTAACAGGATTAACTATTTCAACTACAAGTTTTCTGAATAAAAAAAATGCCGAAAAACAAACAGTGCTTACTGAATTTACTATTAATCGAAAAAGTACTGGTGGAAAAAAGAATAGGTCACATTGGATTTTTATTAAAATAAAAGAATCTGAAAGAAGGTTTGAAATAAAACCGAACTTGTGGAATAAATTAAAAGTTGGAGATAGAGTTTTATTAGAATTACAAAAGGGACATTTTGAATACGATTTTGTGAGAAAAATAAAGCCTACTGCCAACACCGTGTATAATTAATGGCTGGTTCTCGACTAATTACGAAAATCCTTGCGGATTTTCTATTCGGTTTTTATTTGCTAAATCAGGTGCTGATACACGCCACAAATCATACACAAACACGTTGGCAAACATTTGAGAAAAACCTATGACAAGACAATTTACACTTCTGATTTTATTCACTTTTGTTCTAATAGGATGTTCAAGTTCGAAAAAACTGAACTTATGGACAAAACAATCTAAAATCGGAGAAGTAAAAAAGTTTGAATCTGAATTAAATCCCGATTTAGAATTTATAGAAATGAACGTTAGTCTGTCGGAAAGTATATTTCCGAGAGTAAAGGAGTTTGATATGTCAAAACCCCTAATTGTTCGCAGAGAAAAAACAAGTTTACTACCAATTTATGCGGAATATTTTTACTCAAAATCTGACTCAATCTTGAGATATATTAGTTACGATTGGGAAAATAATCGTTACGGGAACTACAACGACAAGAAAAAAGATTGGGAAAAACAAAGTACTAAACTGATTGAATATAATTCGGAATATGAACGAATTAAAAAGCAACTGATTAAAGAATTCAATCAACCGATTAAACAAGACAATGGACCACAAGAAACGAAATCTGATTATGGTGGACCAGATTATTTGTCTCGGAATACAATATGGGAATCGGACAAAAGATTTATGAAATTAAATATGATTTTCGGAGCATCAACATATAGAATCCGATTATATTATTACTGGAAATAAAAAACGATTTGCCAACAACGTGTATAATTAATGGTTGGTTCACGCCTACTTACGAAAATCCTCGCGGATTTTCTATTCGGTTTTTATTTGCTAAGTTAGGTGTGTGGAACACGCCACTAATCATACACAAAACCGTTAGCCACAATATGACCAAAACCCAAATGATAAATTTAACTAAGAAAATTCATTTCTACCTTTTGGGTTTTGGTCTGTTGAATTTCGCACTGAAAAGCATAATTGAAATAAGTCTAAATTACAGTTTAGCTTATTTCATAACTATTCTGATTTATATTAGTGGATTTTTAATGTTTTTCTTGAGTTTACGACCTTTTAAAAAAATAGCGATTTATTTTTCAATCTATATAATCACACCAATTTTTACTTTGCTTTTTTGGTTGTTTGGCGGAATATTTCTTGCTATTTTGGCTTCGATAGTTCTCTACCCAATTTATCCTAATGAAATAAAAGCGGAGAATGGAAAAATTGTTATTCACACAAAACATCAAGGATTTTTGGGACGCTGTTGTACATATAATGTGACTGAAAAAAAATACTTGTTGCTGGAAAAAAAAATAGCGGAAATAAATCTCGAAGAAGTAATCGGTTTTGAAAATGTTTCGATTAAATCAATTAACGAAAAGACGGAATTAAAAATTAAGTATAAAAAAAATATTTACGGAACTGAACGAAATATAGAAACCGATACTATAATTACAATTATTAAAAAATAAATACAGTGGCTAACACCGTGTAAAAAACATTGCTTATTTTAGTTCAATCGTTTGGTCGTTGCTTTGTTTGCTAGCTTCTGATTTTCCTTCGAAAAATCCTCGCACTCAAACACGCAACGTTCCTTACACATAAACGTTGTGGTTAATGTCCAAAAAACCTACTAAATGAATAAAATTTTACTCATTATAATTCTGATATTCACAGCAACAAGCTGTAATAAAAAAGAAAAATCTACCGAACTTACTAAACAAGCTATGGCAGTCTTTACGGAATATAAGTTGGACAATGAAACTCGTATTGATAGTTCACTAACTCTTCTAAACTTAGCTATCGAATTAGATAAAAATAACTTCAAGGCTTATGAAAACAAATATGGTTTATTAAGCCAAAAAAAAGACATAAATGGAATGTTTAGTTGCGTTAACAAAATGGTCGAACTTAGACCAAACCAACCTTATTGGAAATTAATTAAAGGATTTGTTTTTGACTTAAAAAAAGACAGTATAAATGCACTAAAACTTTACAAAGAAAGTGTAAATCAATACAAAAACATCCTTAAAGTGGACTCTACTGATTTTAATTTAAAATTGGAATTTGTCACAGCCTTAAGGACAGTGAATAAAAATAAAAGTGCTGATAGTATTTTAAAAAAAATGCAAACGGACTATAAAACTAAAAATCAAATGCAAATTCTAGATTACTACATTAAAAATGACACTTTGACAAGAAAAGGACAAATCGAAAACTGGAAAAACCTTATCGTTGAATAAAACACTAACCACAACACCGTGTAAAAAACATTGCTTATTTTAGTTAAGCCGTTTGGTCGTTGCTTTGTTTGCTAGCATCTGATTTTCCTTCGGAAAATCCTCGCACACAAACACGCAACGTTCCTTACACATAAACGTTAGCAATAATTATAAAAAAATCGTGACGAAAGAAAAACACTTATATAGGATTTTATTTCTTGCCTCGATATTCCTATTGCTGACTAATGATTTATACCTAAAATATGAATATCATAACTATCTGACTGGAAAATTATCGGATTTTGCTGGGCTATTTGCTTTTCCATATTTTTTCAGTTGTTTATTGCCAAAGAAAGGAAAACCAATTTATATATTGAGCGGACTTTTGTTTGTGTTTTGGAAATCGGAATTTTCGCAACCTATGTTTGATTTTGCTCACTCTTACGGAATTGGAATTGACCGAACAATTGATTATTCAGATTTAATTTCTCTTACGATTTTACCAATTTCTTTCATTTACTGGAAATCAAACTTTAAGCAATTTATTAGTCCAAATAAAGCCTTTAAACCTGTCATAATTGGAATTTGCTGTTTTGCTTTTGTTGCAACTTCAGTTCCGAGCAAAGCTGGAGTAATTAATCAAAAAGCGGATTATCAAATAGATATACAAACAACACACGAAATTATTAAAAAATCAAATTTGTATTATCTTTCTCTAAAAAATAACAAGTATTTGTCCAAGTTGGAAATCCCTGAAAAGAAAGCCGAAATTAATCTTTCGTTAATTATAACCGAAAAAGAAAATGGAATATTAAATATTAAACTTGATAGTATTTTAGATTATCAAGTTGACGGAAGTACAATGATTTTTGTTGGAGGTGTTGACCAAGAAGATGTAGATTACGTTGAAAAACTAACAATTTCAAATTTTGAAAGCCTATTTATTACGCAAAAAATAAAACCAATTCGGAAGAAATAACTATTGCTAACACAGTATATAAGCTATGGCTTGGTCAGTCCTCACTTGGAAAATCCTACGGATTTTCCAATGCCAGTTTTTATCAAGAAAGGTCTGTACCGAAACACGCCACAGCTCATATACATTAACGTTGTAAACAATTTACGAAAACCAAGAAACATACAAAAAATGAAGAAGATATTTACACTGATATTTCTATTGACTATAAGTTCGACTGTATTTGGACAAACACTATCCGAAAAGGAAATTTATGGAAAATGGAAGGTGGAAAAAATCATAAAAAAACCGACAAACCCTCAATTCGAAACCCTAATAGATGGATTTGAGAACGCTACTTTCTTTTTTAATCAGAATGGGAATTTTAAACTGACAACTACTTCCAAATCTGAATTGTTCGGAATGATAACCGAAATGACCAACGGAACTAAATGGAAAGTGGAACAAAATAAACAGTATGTTAAAATTGGAAATCAAGAAGACGGATATTCAATAATGGGAATTTCAGTTAAAGAAAATAATGGCAAGAAAATATTTCATCTTGATGAAAGCGGAATAACGCTTGAAATGAAAAAAACTGAATAAAAAACTGTTTACAACACAGTATATAAAAAATTGCTGGTGTTGTGCTTAAATAAAGGTCGTTGCTTGTTTTGTTACGTCTGATTTTCCTTCGGAAAATCCTCGCACACAAAACCGCAACTTTCCATATACATTAACGTTGTACACAATTTAAATGAAGCCTCACTTTCCAATCATATCTATTTATAATAAAGGATTAGACATTATTCCTTCAGATGCTAATTTGACAAAAGCTACTGCCCTAGCTGTTCTAAATGGAAGTGAAAATACTTATGCGTTTGACGGAAATGGACAAAAATGGACTTATGAGTTTACTTCTGATAAAGTGAGTGACAAGTTTCTGACTAGGTTATTGGCTAATACTTTTTACAATCCAATTGTTGATATAAAAACTCATTGGACACTAATGGACAGGTATACTCTTGAGGAATTAAAAAAAGAAATTTCTGATTGTATTGACGATGATGATGACATTTTAACACAATTCATTGAATCGGATGATTTAAAAAAAGAAATATCAGAATCTGAATCATTTGAATCCATTATGCAGAAACTTAAAAAGTATGTGTTTCAAGAATTATGGAACAACGAAGCGCAGTAAAAACTGTGTACAACACAACCTATAAACAATACGGGCTTCGGGCTTAATTGCTGGGTTTGTGTATATTTATGAAGTCCGCAAAATCTTTGGGATTTTGCTTTAAACAAGTAAAAGAAAAAACAAAACAAAAAGATTTTGCTATGTGCGTGGTGGAAAGCAAATGCTAGTTTGCTCCCGTACTGTTCATAGCCAAACCGTTGTGCATAATTTGAGAAATGAGCAAAGGATTAAAAATAGCCTTAATAATAATTTCAATTTTGATAGTCCTAATTATTGGTGGAGGATATTTTGCTTTAAAAACAATCGGAGAGGCTTTTGGAGCTGACTGCGAGGTAAGTAATACTTGGACAATCAACGAATATGAAATAATTGAAAATAAGTGTCTTGGTTGGGCTGGACCACACTATTACCCTCTTGACTTGAAAAAGAACGGAGAATATATTGCCAGTAGCGGTTATAAATTTGACTCTTGTAGCATTCGATTTGAGCCTAAAAATGGGCAATATTTGATAATTAATATCTGTGATAAAAAAATAGCGAAATTAAAATCTCAAAAGACTAAAATTGATATACAAAAAGTTGATTCAATTATAATGATTTCTGGAATTAACCTAAACAAAAGGAAAAAACTCAACCGAATTAAAACTGAACGATTTATAAAAGACTGGAACAAAAGCAAAGTTTCTGATTATCGAGATGGAATTTTGGACTCAATATTTCACCCGACTTATCAGTATAAATTAAAAGTATTCGAAAACGGAAACAAGAAAGAGTTTGTTACATTTAATTTTTTAATCGCGGACGAATCGAATTGGACGTATTTTATAACAAATGATTCTGACAAAGATTATATGAATCGACTTTGGAATGAATAAAAAACTATGCACAACATTGGCTATAAGTAATTGCTTTTTCTCGCCTACTTCTGAAAATCCTCCTGGATTTTCAGTTTGGTGTGTACTTGCAAAGTTAACCGCTAAACCACGCAACTACTCATAGCCGAGACCGTTGTGTGCAATTTGACAAACTAACTACAAAAAACCAAAATATGACAGCAGAAGAGCTACAAAACAGGTCTAAAGAAGAAGTAATGAACTTTATTAGAAAAAGATTAAACTTTGATGAAGGAATATCAAGTTCAATGAGATATTTGGAATCTGAACAAGTTGACAAACAGCATAAAAGATTTGATATGTCTGGCTACGAATCTAAAACAGGACAATGTACTGTTTGGAACACCTCTGTATTGAATGAATTTGCTGATTTAGGAATTTATGATTACACCTCTTATCTTTTTCTGGACTTTTACAAAGGAATGCCAACACTTTATTTAAAATATTTTCACGAAAATAAAAATTTGGAATTTGACGAATGGAGTGGATATGGAACAACAGAAATAATCTATAAGATTTTTGAATTGACCATTTTTTCAGACAAAGGACAACGTAGGAGAATATAATACTTATGAAAGAAAACGACAGATTTAATATATACAATTTGAATGGAGAACGTATTTCTTACGGGAATATGACTGATTCTGAACGATTTTCTGTTTACAATAATGACGGAATTTATATTGCTTATGGGATTTTTAACAGCAATGAAAATTTCTCAATCTATGATTTGAATGGAAAACGCATATCATACGGGATTATGAATGGCACAAGAGATTTTAATATTTACAATTTAGAAACAGAGCGAATTTCCTATGGAACTCGCGAATAAAAACTGCACACAACACCGTGTAAAAATAATGGCTGGTTCTCGCCTACTTACGAAAATCCTCGCGGATTTTCTATTTGGTTTTTATTTGCTAAATTAGGTGCTTAAACACGCCACTAATCATACACAAACCGTTGCCACCAATTAAAAAAACGCATTTCCTCAACCAAATGGTTCGTTCACTCATTCAGTGTTTCTGAATTTGATTTTAAAGTATAGTTTTGAGAAAACTGAAAGAAATATGACAAAATATCTGATTAATCGAAAACTATTGAATTTGATATTTCTATTCTCTACAGTTCTGTTATTCGGACAAGATTATGGATTGGAAGATTTTGAAACAGATTCAATCCCAACACAACAAAACAATTGGAAAGGTAAAAACTCAAAGACTCATTGGATTATTGAGAAAATAAGCGATTCTATAAAAATTCGTCAAAATGATTACAACTATTTCAAAGGTGACTCACTTCCATTTAGTCAAAAACAAATTGCAAAAAAAATAAAGAATCACTATTCAATTAGAGCAGTTAAAAAGGTGAGTGATGGATATATTATAGGTTTCAATAGTGGAGAATTTGGAGGTGGACTGTGGTTTTTATCTACAAATGGAAAGAAATCTTATGAAATTACATCTTACATCAGAGTTAAAGATATATTTCTTTATAACAACAAATTATATGTCATCAGAGGACTTGCGCATTTAGGCTCAAGTTATGGAAGCATATTTGAACTGAAAAAAGAGAAGAAATGGAAAGTTTCAAAGTCTTTTAAATTACCAGGAGCGCCAAACTTCGTTTTACACGAAGAAGACAATATTTTAATTCTTACTTCAGAACATATATTAAGTTTTGACAAAAACGAGAAACTGACCGAAATTTTAAACGCACCTTTTTATTGGGGAATGTTTTATCCTTCTTCAGCAGTTGTTGATTCGAATGATATTTACATAGCAATGAGAAGAGGAATTTTAAAAATATCTGAATTTAAATATAAACCGAATTATGAATGGTTAGTGAAAAAATAACTGGTGGCAACACCGTGTATAATTAATTGCTAGTTCACTGCCTACTTACGAAAATCCTCGCGGATTTTCTATTCGGTTTGTATTTGCTAAATTAGTTGCTGAAATACGCAACGAAATCATACACAAACACGTTGTAACACATTAAAAAATCGTGCATTGAAGAAAATTTTAGTATTTATATCGTCATTATTCTTTTCCAACACAAATGCGCAAACTGAATTTGATTTAGAAAAAGTTTTGAAAATCGAAAGACGAGATATGATTGTTATGAAAATTGACACATATCTGAATTCAAAATCTGAATATGGCGAGAATATCGAGAAACTGAATTCTACCCAAAGGACTTTTCTCTTTGTGGAAAATTTAGAGCGTGAAATAAATAACGGCGGATTTAACCAATTCTATTTTAATTCAAGTGGAGATTTTAGTCAAGAAACTGTAAATGCTCTTTTGGAAATTGGAGCGGAAAAAACAGCGGAAATTGTAAAAAAGGCAAACTCTGAATTTAAAAACGGAACTGTTCCCAAAGAAAGAACTGAAAGACAAAATGAACTGGAATTAATTGAAGAAAAAGCGGAGGAAAACTGGAACAAATGCGATTCGGAATTTTATGAATATCAAGATAATTTGACCGAATTATTAATTGCATTCGTAATTAAGAACAAATCGGAATTTAAAAAATAACGTGTTACAACACCGTGTATAATTAATTGCTAGTTCACTGCCTACTTACGAAAATCCTCGCGGATTTTCTATTCGGTTTGTATTTGCTAAATTAGTTGCTGAAATACGCAACGAAATCATACACAAACACGTTACCACACATTTGATGAAAATCGGAACTACCATTTTTATAACATTAATTTTATTAGTCATTGTCGTATTTTCAATGGGTGGTGGACACGGAACTTATTTGCTTGCAAAAGTTGTTTATCCAATTACAATGATGATTGCTATTTTAACAAAAAACGGAATTGGAATTTTGCCGACCATAATTGCGATTGTACAAATTCCAATCTATGCTCTAATTCTGACTAAAAAACCGAAATGGAAATTTTACTTAATTGGAATTCATATAATTTTAGCAATTGTCTGTTTGAACTTAACAACTGAAACTTTTTCTGGATGAATACGTCTGAATTTTTTAAAATTAAAACCAATTATATCTGAATTGGAATTAGGTCAGTTCTGTTTTTCGGAATTCTATTACTTCTTATTTTGATTGAGATATTTGCTTTTTGGGGAATTTATGGAGAAGGAGCAACTGCGAGTCGAATTTCGGAATTATGGCATGTTGACATAATTTTAAATTATTTGCCGATTTTAATTGTTGGTGGATTTTTAATTTAAATAATAATAAAAAAAATAGAAAACAAGAATATGTGAAATTCAAAACGAATTTAATTACACTTTTGATTTTGATTTTTCTATTCTCAATCAGAAGTTAAATTGAAAGACTGATTTTCTGAAATGAATAATAAAAACGTGTGGTAACACCGTGTATAATTAATTGCTTGGTCACTGCCGACTTACGAACATTCCTGCGGAATATTTTATCTGTGATTTATTTGCTAAATTAAGTGCTTAACCACGCAACTAAACATACACAAACCGTTACCACACATTAAAAAACTGAATGAGAGGAGATATACAATCGGAATTAAGACAACATTTAGACAATAAAGAAACTTTGCTTTGGACAGGTCAACCAAAAAAAGGTATTGTATTTAGAACAGCAGATATTTTCCTAATACCTTTCAGTCTATTATGGTGCGGATTTGCAATATTTTGGATGTTTATGGCTTCGCAAGGTGGCGGAATTTTTGCTTTATTCGGAATTCCTTTTGTAATCATAGGGCTGATATTTGTGTTCGGCAGATTTATAATTGACTCAAAACAACGAGAAAATACTTATTACGGATTAACAGAGGATAGAATAATTATAAAAAGTGGAATATTTTCTAAAAATGTGAAATCTTTAAATATTAGGACTTTATCTGATATCGAATACAATGAAAAAAATGATGGAAGCGGAACTATTTCAATCGGACCTAAAAACCCTATGATGATATGGGGAAATGGAATGAATTGGTGGCCTGGAATGAAAGCCAACCCGCAACTCGATTTGATATCTAATGTTAGAAAGGTTTATAATCAAATAATAGAATTACAAAAGCAAAAATAACGTGTGGTAACAACGTATAAAAATAATTGCTATTTTGTGCTTAAATAAAGGTCGTTGCGTGTTTGCTACATCTGAATTTCCTTCGGAAATTCCTCGCACGCAAACACGCAACTATTCTTATACAAAACCGTTGGCACACATATAAAAAACACGTTTCTAAATTGAAAAATAAGGTAATTTTAATAATTCTACTTCTAATTTCATTCAGCGGATTTACTCAAAATCTGACTGAAAAAGAGTTCGTAATTCTGACTTTTGAAATGGAAAGAAATAAAGATTCTCACGGAACTTTTATTTACTATTGGGTTGCGGAATTAAAAAAATATGACAAAGTAGATGAATATAAAGAACCGAAAATCTATTCTCTTTTTTTACACGAATTTTATGGTAGCGAACAATTAGAATCTTGTTGTTTAGGAAAGGTATCTTATCCTTACGCAATGACAACCGGAACGGAATTTAATTTCCCTGAAAATTATAGCGAATATCTGACTGAATTGCGTGAATTAGTTAAAGACAACAGACAGAAAATCCAAGTAATCAAAAAAGAATGGAAAGACGGATACAAAGAAAAAGTAACTGTTTACGCAACAACAGTTCGAGGAAAATTATGTGAGTGCGAATTTGGTGGCGACACTTATTTAACAAAAGGCGACCGAATTAGTTTTCCGAAAGGAAATTATGAAATAATAAAAAACTATTTGACTAGTGAAAAACGGATTTTACTCTTTAAGGACTTTTCCGATTTTGACTATGCGAATACTGATTATAGAACTGGAAAATAAAAAAAAATACGTGTGCCAACACCGTGTATAATTAATGGCTAGTTTTAGCTTGTTTACGAAAATCCTCGCGGATTTCCTATTCTGTTTTTATTTGCCAAATTAGGTACTTAAACACGCCACTAATCATACACAAAACAGTTAGCAAACATTAGATGAAAATCGTACTAAAAACATTAATTCTACTTTTAATTTTCAGTTGTTCTAACAAACAATCATCGGAAACAAAAGAAAGTGCGATAAAAATTGATACTATTTTATACTCTTATCACGGATTTAATCATCATCGGAAATTAGATTTATTAAGCAACAAGGAGTTTATCAGGTTTGAAAGTGTAGCGAGTTGTTTTGGAGATGCTAGAATTGAAAAGCATTTCGGAAAATACACAATGACTGATTCTACTCTTCAACTAAATCCTAATAAGGTTGAGCTAATTGTTTATTCAAGTTTTCCAGAAGAAAAAGATAGAAAGGAAATATTGGAATATGGAGCTGATTCTTTAAAAATAAATACTGATTATCAAATATTTGAATGGAGAAACAAAGAATACTTATTGTCGAAAGATTATGATTCCTTAAGAAGAACTGAGGTAAAAAACAACTCTTTTCTATATTAAATTTGAGACATAAGTATCCTTTGCTAAAATCTGTAACTACAGATCTTAACTGTTTCACTTATTTCATCTTGTAGCTATCCTTTATGTAGAACAGAAACATAATTTTCATCGTAGGGTAATCCTGATTTAGCGATAGCAAAAGCCTGCTTTAAAAGTTTATTAGCCACTGCAATCAATGCCAGTTTTTTACTCTTACCCTTAGCTACGATTCGATCATAAATTTCCTTGCAACCTTTGTTGTATTTACATGCATTGAACGCGCATAAAAACAATAGGTTCCTTAGCTTTTTGTTTCCCATCTTACTGATCCTGCTTCTACCTCTTACACTACTCCCAGATTCCCGTATTGTCGGGGTGACCCCTACATAACTGCACAGTTGAGAGGCCTTCTCAAACTTAGAGAAGCCATCTGTTATCACAACTAGAAATAAGGCCGTTTTAATACCGATACCAGGTATACTAGTTAATAAAGTTAGTTGTTGCTGTTGATCTTGTTTAACAAGCTCTAACAAACGATCTTCGATACCTTTCACTTCTTTATTTAAATGTTTAAGATCACGCTTTAAAGACCTGTAAACATATTTAGATGGCGTGCCCAGCACTTCTTCCCCGTGAAGTTTGTTTTTAGTTGCCGTACGCTTCTTTAAATAACTATCCATTAACCTAAAGAGCTGTAGGCATTCTGCCTGTACATCACTAAGGGCATTGTAAACAGTAACCTCGTTGAATAAAGCATACTCACAAATAGCTTTGGCATCGCTCTTATCTGTCTTTATCTTTGAAAGTTTCATCTGAATAAAGCGCTTGACTGACAATGGGTTTACTACAGATACTGTAAAATCTTTTTTGTAAAGAAAATGTGCAAGCCGATAATGGTAATAGCCGGTAGCTTCCATAACTACCAAAGAATCTGAGGCTAGTGTTTTGACAAATAATTTAAAACCCTGCTCATCATTCTTATATTGAGAATGACTGCTTTCACTACCATAAACATCAAAGACATCCTTACTGATATCAACTCCAAAAGTTTCTTTATATTTATTCATAAGAACTGATTTTATGAAAGAGCATACTACCTTAATCACAACAACTTGAAAACGAGGTCGAGCCTCACAGAACTGAACGTGGTTGAAGTAGTAAAAGAGAGGGGATTATCAATGTTGACGAAGTCTAACGCTTCAGCGTATAACATAACCTTAATCTTCTCTTTGTTCTTTCTGATTTATACTATCAATTTAAAGAGAATCAAACTTAAGATGTATAACCGCAATTACGGCGGATTCGACTACGTCCGAATCCACTCGGAATTGCTAAAGTCAGTGCTAAACCGAAAATTAACGCATATTAACCCGTAACTGACGGTTATACTAGACCGTTGTAAAATATAAAATTTGTTCAGATCTATAATGAATAAAATATATTGAGTTTCATACCTCACTTTCTACTAAACTTACCAGTCTTACTCCTTCCCTAGTGTCGCTTTTTTTGCTAAGATCACGGATGAAAAAAATGATTTTCAAAACTGTATCTAAGCAGTTCGCAAAAGCTACCCTAAAGAAAAAATCATTTTTCTGTTTTAGTCGATCTAAGACCGATAATACATTTAACAACAATGCATAAAAGCAATAAGGGCGCTTTTGTTGTTCGTTTATTAATGGATTATAGTATTTTAGTGCTGTTGGTGAAAAGTAAGTAACTCGGCTTTTTTCTGCCAACGCTAATAAAACCAAAACACAAAAAAAGCCGGAAACCCGTTAAAGCTTTTATACGGGACCGTTACCTGCAAGCCTAAAAAAACGACAAAGCATTAAATGAACGACAGAATAAAAGATAAAATAGTGAAGGGACAAATGAAACATCAGACAGCCGACCTAAAAGCCAAAGCTTCTGTATTTTTATTTTTTCCCACCGTACATTTTTTAAAAACAATTTTAGCCAGCCGCACAAATGGCACATTTTGTTTTGCCCGACACACAAGGCAACCCTTCGCAAAACCAAAAGAGCCATTTTTTGCCAACGCAATTAATTTTCACCATACTAATTCAGGAGTTTAACTATGGCAGAATTTAATCGAAGACCAGAAACAAACAACCTATTTGAAGGAACTTCTGATGAAGTCATTGACGTCTTTTTGAAAGTTAAAGACGACTTCAATGGCCGCTATAATCGCAATCCTGAAAACAAACTAAGAGCAGAGCAGCTAAGAGAACTTCTCATAAATGAAAACAGAGTCTGCTACTTTCAAAAGCAAAAAGCAGACAACTATAATAATCGTTCTCGACATAAAATTATTGTTCCTGTTGGTAATGAGAGAGCAGTTGAATTTGTTGCGAGTTTATCGACAGTCAAAATTGATACTTTCACAGAACTGTACTCATACCGAGTTGCAAAATTTAAAGAAGTTGGCTTTTTCAACGAACCTACAAAAAACACAATTATACGAAATTGCCAATTTCGATTTATCGAAATTGATAAAAAAGACGGCACAAACGCCCATAGTTTTAAAGAACTATACTCGGCAGTTGAATCAAGCGAAATTCCATTAATTGACATCAACAAAGAAAAAGACAAAAAAATTTGGCAAAGTTACGTTGATGCTTTGAAGAAGTTGGTTAAGCAAAAAGAACAAGTTTGGAAAATCCAAAACATTAAAATGCCTTATGCGGAAGCACGACAAGGCGAAGCGGAAAGAGCAACTTACATTGATATTTACATCAATGAAACAGAACTAAGAGAACAATTAGAAAATGATATTTTAGGTTTGTTCAATGAAAGTGAATTAGAAGATTATGGCGTGGGTGAAAACAAAGCGTTTGTTGAGTTCAAAAATTACAGAGAATTAGGTCAAGAAGAATTGAGTCAACTCAAAGAATTGGGAGATGAATTGTTTTACGAAATTTCAAATAGTTCCCCATTTCATACCATTTCTGGAAAAATTGATTTCAAGTATACCGACAATGTTTCAAAAGAAGATATTTATTCCGAAATACAAGACAAATTGCAAACCGAATATGAACTTGAATGTTCAATCAGCAATGACGGTTACATTGACCTAAACGAAAATGATATTCTGCATTTGCAAAAAATCGTTGCTGACAATTATTCGCATATTCTTTCGGTTCACAAAGATAATATTGTACAGCTAAAAGTTAAATTCAGAACGGACAATGGATTGCAACAACTAATTCAACCGATTAAGCAGAAACTAAATTCGGAAGGATTAGACAGGGCAAGAATTTTAATAACGCAAGACAACAATTTACTTATAAAAGTTGGTGCATTTATTCCAAATAATAAATTCAATTCAGAGGGGTTAGGTTTCGTTGAATCTGTATCAAGATTTCAAGCTATGAAACCGATTAAAGTAAAACCAATAAAAGGAATTGAGCTTGTCGGGAATGTTTATCAAATTAAAAACGCAAGTAAAAAAGATATTGACAATACACTTTCATTGATTAAACAAAATTTTTCGGGTTCTTCTTTTCGCAGGTTGCCAACTCAATACTATTTCAAAGCAATCGAAAAAATAAACACTGAAACGCTTCGTAATTTTAAAACACAAAGTGATTTACAAGGAAAAACGGAATTTGTTTTAGCAAGTTCTATGCTTAAAATTTCAGCAGAAAACAATACAGATTACGAAAACCAATTAAAACGTATCAAACAACAGTTTCCAAGTGCAACTGTTGAAGAAAAGCCGTTTCACCCAGTATTTCAAATTTTGTTCGACACAGATGTTGAATCAAAACGACAAAACATAATCAACAAAATTCAAAACGAAATCAGAAAAGAAATTGGCAAATCAGTCGATTTTGACGCTATAAAAAATCATAGAAGAATTTTATTTTCTTATAAATTCAAAACAGATGACGACAGAGATATTTTTAAACAAGCGGTTAGCACAGCTTGTTCAGAACATCGTCATATTTTGAATTGTACTTTTGAAAACCCCTTAGGAAGAACAACCTACGAACTTATTAAAAATGAAACACTTGAACTTGAAAAGGAAAAAAAAGTAAGACGAAACATTAGTCAAGCTACTTTTATTTATCTAAATCCTGAACAAAGAAAAAATTTAGCCGAGAAAATTGAACAGTACGGAGAAGAAGCGGTATTTCGAGAAGGAATACAAATAGGCAGATTGGTAAAAAAGGAAAAAGACAGATTAAAATTCAAAATAACTGATGCTTTTGATGAAATCATTAACGGAAGAGAACAAGACCGTATTGAATTAAGCGAAATTCGAAAAGGCTTTTTAAAACCTATTTTTCCAGGCGAACTAACAAACATTGGTAGAATGATTCGGGCAATGAAAAAAGTTACCGAACCAAATACCCGAAATGGTTTTCCTATCAATCAAAATTTGCCCAACTTTTTGTTTGACCCGAACGAAGCAAGGCAATCAATAACCGACCTTGAAGGTGAAAAACAAAAAGTTGTTCAGAACCTGAACGAACCCTTGCTCAAAGACCAACAAAAACAACTTGAAGCGGTTGCAAAAACGCTTATAGCAAAAGATTTGGCACTTATTCAAGGACCGCCCGGAACGGGAAAAACAACCGTAATTGCAGAAATAATTTGGCAAACACTTTTGCGAGAACCAAAAGCAAAATTGTTGATTACATCGCAAACGAACCTTGCTGTTGATAATGCTTTGGAACGTATTAAAGGTAAAAAATTAGTTCGACCAATTCGTGTTGGAAACATTGACAAGTTTGAAGATGAAGGAAAAGTATATTCCAACGATAGAATTAAAAGTTGGATTCAAGCAAAAACAGGCTCAAAGGAAGAAAAGCAATATTCTGATAATGCCGTTTGCCAATGGATTGAAAATGTAAAAGACAAATGCAGTAAAGAAGAAAAATACGCAAAGGCAGTTTCTAAATGGAAAAAAGGTTTAGATGAAAAAGATGTATTGATTAAATCAACTTTTTCACGTGCCTACTACGAATATGTAAACGTATTTGCCGCAACGTGTAGCGAATGTGGCAGTCGTAATTTTGGCGAAACCTATCAAATGACATTCAACCAAAATTCAGAAAGAAAAAGCGAACCTGAATTTGATTTGGTAATAATGGATGAGGCGAGTAAAGCCACACCGCCCGAATTGGTTTTGCCTTTAACGTTAGGAAAAAAAGTTGTGATAATTGGCGACCACAAACAGTTGCCACCAATGATTGACGAAAAAGAATTTGGCGAAGCCTTAGAAGCCGTTGGAGCAAAAAGACTGATTGAAGATTGGACAAAAGACGATTACAAAGTTTCACAATTTGAAAAATTATTCAAAAATGCACCGAAAAACTTTGTTGCAAGTTTGGACACTCAATTCAGAATGCACGAACAAATTATGAATTGTATTTCTGAATTCTATTCAGACCAAGAAGAATTGGAAAACGGTTTGATTTGTGGAATTAAAGGCGAAATGAATATTCGTGACTTCAATGTAAAAGCAAGTCGCTGGCACGGACTTTCATCAGTTCCTTTCATTGAGCAAAAACACCACGCTATTTGGGTAAACGTTGAAACACCAGAAGATAAAGTTGGTACATCTTACAAAAATGAAGGCGAAATTAAAGCCATTCAGACTGTTTTGAGAGCATTAACCAAAGCCGAAGGATTTGAACAATATCAAAATCATTTCAAAAAAGACGAGGACAAAGAAATTGGAATCATAACTTACTATATGCCACAAATGCAAAACATAAGAAAAGCAATGTATCCACAATTTTCAAAAAATGAGTGGCGAAATTTTGAGCAACATAAATTTGAAAATGAATTTCAACTTCCATTTAGAATAAACACAGTTGACCGTTTTCAAGGAATGGAACGAAATATTATTATCGTTTCAACGGTAAGAAGTAACAAACAATACAGAGAAGAAAGGGGAAAGAAAATCCCTATTGATAATAATAAATATCCTTTTGCATTAGGTTTTGCAAGGGAATTACAACGTATCAATGTTGGTTTTTCAAGGGCAAAAAGATTGCTGATTGTAGTCGGAAATGAAAAACATTTTTCGCATAAACCCGAATACCAACAAGCAATTCAAAAAATGCACAGAATTGACATTGCACAAATTCAAAATCTTACATAGTAGTGAAGACACGATTATCAAAAATAGCAAGAGATTTTAAAAGCCACATTTCGGAAGTTGTTGAATTTTTACGTGTAAATGGCTACGAATGTGAGGAAGACCCCGAAGTAGAATTTTCAAGTGAAGTAGCTGAATTTATTGAAAACAACTTCCCTGCATTTCTTTCTGAACGTTACAAAGAAAATCTAAGTCAAGTACCGAAAAAGAAAGAAAAAAACACCGATACTATTCCAAGCGAACAGGTTCCTTTGGAATTAAAGATTATTGATTCTGCTAGCAAAGAAAAAAAACTGATTGAGCGAATTATTGGTTTTACAGAGTTTGATTGGCATTACACTATTGCAAAATTTAAAGGTACTTGCTCACAGCCTGTTGATTTCAATTTGTTTGATGAAGTGCTTTGCGATTTGCTTTTAACAGAACAAATGTCGGCTGAAAAAATTGGAAACATTCTTGGTTTTGACATTGAAAAAGACCCTGCAGAAAATGATATTCTTTTAAAGGCAATTAAAGATTTGAAAGCTGACAAAATGCTTGACGGAGATGAAAGTATTTTATGGCTTACTAATGTAGGAATTGAATATGCTAAGAATGGTGTGAAATTCTCGACTTTCACACGGGATTTTGATTTATATATAGACAGCATTGGTGTATCAAAAGAAAAAGTAAAAGAAATTTTCAGCAATCTCAAAAGCGAAAAAACACCGAATTTCAATAAAGATTTTCTGCCCAAAAACATTGAAGAAGTAAAGCCAATAGCAGAATTACAAGCCCCCGAAATTCATTTTCCGAAAAAGAATTTTTTATTGCAGGAATGCAAGCCAACAGCCGCTGAAGGCTTTAAAGCGAAAGTTTGGGTTGTATTATTAGAAAATTTCAGAGATAACACATTACGTGCAATCGTCTATGACGAAAAGCAAAACAAAGTGATTGACACTTTATCCGAAGCATTGGATAAACAAGATGAATTAAAATCTGAATTGCTTGAAAGATTGGTAAAAGTTGATGATGAAATTGAATTTACAAATGAAGAAAAACAAAAAGAACAAGTTGAGATTGAACTAGCGTTAATTAACAAGCAAGAAGAAATTGAGGAAGCAATAAAAAGACAAGATACAGTCAAAATTAAAGAGATTGAAAAAGAAGTTGAAGCGATCAAACGTCATTTCAACTCTTTGGAATTTGAAGTTGAATTGAAAAAGTTGTTTGACACAACTTCTGACACAATTCTAATTCAAAGTCCTTGGGTTCGTAATTTTGCTTTCAAAAACAGAGTTCCATTCATCAAAGAATATCTGCGTAAAGGTGGTAGAGTTTACATTGCTTATTCCGAAAATGAAAGTTTTGGTGGAGAAGATATGGTTCAGGAAGAATCAAAGAAGCTACTTGCTGAATTAGATAAGAACTTAAATTTTTATTGTTGCGAATTGCCAGCGTTCCATTACAAAAATGTTTGGCTAATGAGAAAGAACAAAGAAAATAGCTATTATTCAGGAAGTTATAATATTCTTTCATTTTTCGTTCATCAGAACATGAAGAATGTTCGTCAGGAAAAAATGACGAGAATGGGTTGGGATAGCGAATTAGAAGAGCAATACCTTGAAGTTTTTAAAAAGTTCGGATTGAAATACATTAATTCTGCTATTGAAGACTTTAATACTCTTTGCCAAAATCCGCCAGCGAAAATTAATAGAGAATATTTACAGAAGTTAAGAAAAGTTGAAAACACTAAACTATCGCCATTCAAAGGAATTGGAGTTGCGGAATTTGATAGTGCATTAGGAACACTTGAAGAAACGAAAACAGAAAACCTAAATCACTATCGCAAAATTTTCTTCGAGTCAGAAATTGAGCGATATAAGAAGCAAGTAATTGAACTATTTCATAAACCTTTATCACCAGACAGAAAGAAAAGTCTGCAAAATGAGTTTGAGAAACTTCGAGAGGAATTTTTAGATTTTCTTGACCTACAAATAAGCAAAGGCACAGAGGTGACGGATATGATAAACAATTTGAAAGTATTTATCCCGAAACACCAAAAACAACACAACCACAATAAAAACAAAAAGAGAAGATAGTTATGTCCTGTTTTGAATCATCAACATTTTTGAAAAACCCTGACATTATGAATCAGGAGCTTTTGATTTCAGCTTGTGAAAAGCTGAGGTGGAAATATACTGTTACAGGAAACGAACTAACAGTTTTTCAATTAAACTCAAATGGAAATTTAAGAGGTGAATACGCAATGAAGATTGTCGGTAATAAAGTTACATACAACACATACTATCTACAGAACGCCCAACGCAAAGTGCAAGAATTGCAAAATACTTTCTACGAATTAAATGTAAAATATGCGGAAGAATCAATAATTCGTGAATTTAAAATACAGGGCTGGACTTTTAAGAGCAATGATAAATTCAAAGCAAACGAAAATGAAAAAGTGAGTTTTTATATGGTTGGTCGCAGTAAACTAAAAGAAGAAACCGAACCAGTTTCACAAATTAAATTTACAATACTTAAAGACGGATCAGTAAAAACCGATAGCGACTACATACCTAAAGACATTCACGAACTTGCAGACAAAGCAATGGAATCATTAGAAGGCGTATTCGGAAGTAAACGAGAAGTAAACGGAAAAGAAATTCCATTAAAGTATAAACATAAAACATTTTGTGAAAACAAAAAAACAATCTCAATTACTAAGAAATAATGGCACAGATTACAAAGAATAAGACCGACACATTCGGACAAATTCAGGATATGCTGAAAGCATATTACCCGATTTTATACTTGACTACATTTGAGTATGACAGAACAAAACAAAAATTGAGAGGCGTAGCCAAAAATCTCAATAAGAATTTTCAATTCTATGAATGGAATTCTGTCGATGGTTTGGGGAAAAGAGATTTAAATGAAGGAGGTCTAAAACTTATTGAAAACGTTGAGGAACCAGAACAACTATTAAAACACATTTCTAATCAAACAGAAAAAGACGATAACGAAATTTATGTTTTAGAGGATTTTCACGATTTTATTACTGAAAGAAATATTAAAATTCAACTTCGCCAATTAGCGGAGAAATTGAGATTTTACAGAAAGCACATAATAATTGTTTCTTCAGTTCTGAGTTTGCCTATTGAGTTAGAAAAATACATTACAGTCCTTGAAATGCCATTGCCGGGCAGAGTTGATTTGGAAGTTGTTTTAAATTCAGTTACTAAAAACGCAAAAAAGGAAATTGACAATGACCTTAAAAAGAAATTGATTGATGCAGCTTTGGGAATGACAGTAATGGAAGCCGATTTGGCTTACTGCCTTGCAGCTGTAAGAGATGATTTAGGTATTAATTCGCCAAGGACGGTTGCCTTTGAAAAAGAGCAAATCATTAAAAAAAGTGGTCTGCTTGATTACTTTCAAGTGAATGAAAGTTTGAGAAGCGTAGGCGGAATGGACAATCTCAAAGATTGGTTGGAAAAACGCAGACAAGCGTTTGATTTTAAAGCACAAACTTGGGGCCTTGCAGAACCAAAAGGGCTTTTGCTTTTGGGTGTCCCTGGGTGCGGAAAAAGTTTGACAGCAAAATGTATAGCTTCTTTGTGGAATATGCCTTTGTTACGACTTGACATCGGAAAAGTTTTTCAGGGAGAAGTTGGAAGTAGTGAAAACAATATTCGTAGAGCGATTGCAACAGCAGAAGCCGTTGCACCTTGTGTTTTGTGGATTGACGAAATTGAAAAAGGACTTTCAGGCGTTCAAAGCAGTGGTGCTACAGACGGAGGAACTACATCACGAATCTTCTCAACAATCTTGACTTGGATGCAAGAAAAAACACAACCTGTTTTTGTGGTTGCAACAGCCAACGACATTTCACAACTTCCCCCTGAACTTTTACGCAAAGGTCGTTTTGATGAAATGTTTTTTGTTGACCTTCCTTCCGAAGAAGATAGGAAAAGTATATTCTCTATTCACTTGGCCAAAAACAACCAAAAGCCCGATAATTTCGGATTAGACAAATTAGCAAAAGAATCCAAAGGGTTTAACGGAGCAGAAATTGAAGAATGTGTTAAAGAAGCAATGTTCACGGCTTATACTGAAAATCCTAATGAACCGAAATTACAAATTGTTCATTTATTAAATGCAATCAAAGACACAGTTCCGCTTTCCAAGACAATGAAAGACCAAATTGATTTTTTACGAAAATGGTCTAACAGCCGAGCTAAGCAAGCTGGCCAATTAAATAACGAAGACTTGAAAAGCATTGAAGAAGTTCCTTTGACAAAGGTTGAAAAAGAATTAAACAGAAGTTTTGACTAATAAAAAGCCCAGTTGCCAACATCGGTAACTATTGCACAAGCCTTTAATTCTGGGAAAATATCACTTATTTAAACCGCTTTTAGGCGGTTTTCTAGTTTTATATCGTTTGTAAATTAGCAGAATGAAGTCTCTTTAAAATGGACTTATACTCTTGATTTAACGTCATTGTGAACTTTAAAAACAAGCCGAGCATCTCTGCCCCACTTTTGGTGCGTTTTTCAATAAACTTCAGGTATTTTTTGAGGTTGTAGACTATGGCAGAAAGCTGTAAGCATTTATTTATTTGCTTGTTTAATATTCAAATTATCAGAATAAAAACCATATGGCGTCTGTTCAATAAATCTGATAATATTATATTTATAAAAATTAAACTTTTTCTAACTTAAAATATAAAGGCAACTATGTACCGGCGAACCTTTAAATTTTCAAAACTTCTTTTTTTATTAGGGGCTGTAAGTGCTTCACTAACCTATTGTAAAAATAATACTGAAGACAAAGCCAAAATTGACGAAGTCATAGAATATAAAGATGTTGAGCAGACGAGTTCTGCTAAAGATTCTAAGCTCTATAGCTTAACTACAAGTTGCCCAGATATGATAAATGCAATAGATTTTTCAACATTATGCTTTACAGATGAGAAAAACCCACCCTATACGACGGGTGACATGTCTTCTATGAATAATAGGTGCCAAATTACACTGGCAGATGGAGCTCTTGAATTAGGTATCTTATTTAAAGATTATTCAGGATTAAATTCCGAAGAAATTCAAATGAGAAATGAAGCAGAAAAACAGGCATTCATGCAGATGAATAAGATGGAATTTAAAAATGCCAAATCAATAAAAAATTTAGGTGATTACGCGATTCTTAATGAAGCTTATTTAAATGATCCAGATTTAAAAAGGTTAAGTATTAGACTTAATAACATTTCTATAGTTATTGAATCAAACAAAAACTTTTGTGCGGGCTCTGATGAAGAACTTGAAAAAATGGGAAAATTAGTATTAGCATCTATAACCAATTAGTTTTTAAAATTTAAAGTACAGTTAGAATAGAAAAGCAATTCAGTAATAATAAGTGTATCTCAATTATATGTTAAGTGCATATTTGAATACTAGTAATTGGGTTAATTTCATATCACTATTAAAAATATATAAGTTGAAATAATAACTACCTGTATTTTAAAACGTAACCCATGTCCACCAACTCTTTCTCCAAAAAAAGTGAACAAAAAATTTATGAATGCGATGCTTTCAGTATTTATAGTGACAGGGTCATACAGGGTCAAAATATAGCTGTTGCAGAATCACGCAAACACTTAACTTCTAATTATAATTCTAAAGCAAACGAGACGTACTCGCGTTTACTTGTATTTAAATTCAGTATTAACCAAAAAGACAATGAGTTACCTATAGGTGAAGATCACTGGTTTATTATAAATTCTGAAAAAGAATTACCTGTAGTTACCTTTGGTGAGCCTTCACCGGCTAAACCTAAACATTGCACTAATTATTTACCTGCTAATTACGAGTTTACCTTTAAGCTCGATGTTTCTCCTGTATTTGACCAGTTTAAAAAGAAAGGATATTATGAGGCATTTGATGGCTCCCGCATTGCTAAATCAGATTTTAACGGCTTTTATTTAGCAGGAGACTCAAAACCATTAACCTGGGATTTTGTGAATCTTGAAAACAGAGGTTTACAAATGCAGCCCACTTCAGATCCTGCCATATATTCAATTACGGTGCTGCTCAACCCATTTAATGCTTCAAAATATGAACGTAAAGACTGGCACCTGAAACTTGATATTGACCAAAAGCCACAGTACGAGTCAGATCAGATTCTTGTAGACACTCTTTATAACCTATCATTAGAAGAAGCACTTAAAGCTATAGAGCTCGATAAAACATTACGTACCGGTGCAAAATGGAGCGGAGTCTGGACGCGGGATGTGAGTTACAGCATACTTCTGGCGTTTGCCTTTCACGAACCTGAAATCTCTAAAATAAGTCTTCGGAAAAAAATAAAAAATAAACGCATCGTTCAGGATACTGGTTCTGGTGGTGCCTGGCCCGTTTCTTCAGATCGCACCACCTGGGTTCTTGCGGCCTGGGAAATATATAAAGTTACCGGTGATAAAAAATGGCTCAATGAGATTTACCCGGTTATTAAAAATACACTTGATGATGATTATAAAACACTTTATAATGCAGAAACAGGTTTATATTCTGGAGAATCTTCTTTTTTAGACTGGCGCGAGCAAACCTATCCTAAATGGATGTCTAACGCAGATATTTATGCCTCTCACAATTTAGGAACTAATGCAGTTCATTACAGAGCACATTGCATTCTTATAGAAATTGCAAAATTAAAAAACAAGGATTTTGAGGTTTACGAACGGCGCGCTCAAGGCATTAAAAAAGGAATAAACACACATCTGTGGCTTAAATTTAAAGGCTATTATGCGCATTGCCTGTATGGCAAAAATGAACTGATGCCTGCTCCGTTTTTTGAAGCCCTGGGAGAATCCCTATCGGTATTATTTGAAATTGCAGATCAGAAAAAAGCCAAATCTATTATCGCGAAATCACCATTAACTCCCTTTGGCACTACTTGCATTTATCCACAATTACCGGGTATACCGCCGTATCACAATAATGGGATTTGGCCTTTTGTACAGGCATATTGGAATTTAGCTGCCGCAAAAACAAAAAATGAATCGGTTCTCAATCATGGTCTGGCAAGTATATATAGAGCTTCGGCTTTATTTTTAAGCAATTATGAAAATATGGTTGCTGAAAATGGTGATTTTACCGGTACTGAAATCAATTCTGAACGTATGCTCTGGAGTATAGCAGGAAATCTGGCAATGGTTTACCGTGTTTTTCTGGGAATTCGCTTTGAGCTTGATGGTATTCATTTTAATCCGGTGGTGACAGAAGCATATCGAGGAACCCGGAAGCTTTCAAATTTCAATTATCGCAAAGCCATCTTAAACGTCACAGTTTCGGGTTTTGGCTCAAAAATTAAAAAGATATCACTTAACGGTAAAAAAATAACTAAAGCTTTTATACCTGCTCACGCTACCGGAGAGCAGCATTTAAATATTGAATTGGCAAACATTGCGTTAAGCAATCAACACATCAATAAAGTTGAAAACCACTTCTGCCCTCCTACGGTTCAAACCCATAGAACTACTACGGGTTTGCAATGGAATCCTGTAAACGACTGCTCTCATTACCTCATCTACAAAAATGGAGTATTTCTTAAAAGTACTAAGAAAACTAAGTTTGATGTACCTGAAGAGTTGTATGCTAATTACCAGGTAAGCGCGTATGATAAATTGAAAAACGAAGGTTTTGCAAGTGAACCTATTGTTTTCGCTAAAGCGGAAAAAATCATTCAACTTGAGAATTTTGCAGAAAAATCTGAATTGGCCTATACCAATTATAGCGGTGAAGGCTTTGTAGAACTAAACCATACTACAAACCGAAAGATAAAAGTTTCAGTCTTTATGCAAAAAGCGGGTAGCTATTTACTCGATTTTAGATACAGTAACGGCAGCGGCCCTTGGAATACTGATAATAAATGTGCAATACGAAGTCTTAAGGTAAATAAAAAGTTTAAGGGTGTGATGGTCTTTCCGCAACGCGGTACAGAAGAGTGGTCAGACTGGGGATTTTCTAATTCAAGGGTTGTTAATCTCTATAAAGGAGAAAATGTTATTTGCTTAAAATTTGAAAAAATTAATACTAATATGAATGGTGAAGTAAACACAGCTATGCTCGATTTTATGAGACTAAGAGCTCTTGAATATTGTGATTAAATCGAATAAAAAATAAAAAAGACCGCCGAAAAGGCGGTCTTTAATTTTATATTTCTAAAAATGTTTTACATTAAGTTTTCTAGCTTTGCAATAGTATCTAATGACTTCTCCACTTCTAACATTTGATTTGTTATCATTGATGTAATTTCGGGAGTAAAGTGATTTTCATTTTCTTTAAGTACATTTTTGTATTCTTCTATACTTGCTTTTTCACCACGTATGCACTCTTCTAATATAGATTCATCAGTATCTGAACTAAAAGCATCTTTTATATTCATCCAAGTTCTGTGAACAGCTCCTGTTGCGCTTCCAGATTCAATAGGCTTCTCATTTAAATTAATAATTGCATCACTTAGCTCTGTTGCAAAACGATTTCTTAAAGCAGCTCTAACCTTTAGATATTCTTTTAAATGGCCATTTTCTGCTTTAACCATCGCTTCTTTGTAACCGTGTTCTGCATCGTAATTCTTTTCTAGCAAACCTTGTAAACTAGATACTAAATTTTCGTGAGATTTTTCGCGTGCTTCTTCTATTGTCGTTTTCATAATTTTTTGGATTTATAGTTAATAATTATATCATAAGAAAATTTAAAGAAATTTCCGCTTCACTTTTTTAAGATTCGGAACAAACTCTTCTTTAAATGATCGTTTATTCTTGATCCAGTCGTAAGCGTAATATCCTACCTGGGCTAGCGTAATAAGTCTTAATAGCTTTCTCATAATTAATATTTTTAATAAAATTAATTTACTCAAACCACATTATTAATAATATTAATATATTTTAACTCGAAAGCGTTAAAATGTACTAATGCCCTAAGGCCTAATCTATAGCGAATAGATTAATGCAGCATAACCCGGAATATCGAGTTTACCCGTCCAATCGCGATTATCTGTCTCTCCTTCTTCTTTTCTAATGTTCTCAACATCTGTATCAGAGAAGTCATTGTCATAGCCTTTCCAAACACTATTGATCCTCAATTTCCAGTTGATACCATCGTCAATACCTATTCCGTAGTCACCATATTCTGTATTGCTAAAATTGAGTATTACAAGTACAGGTTGCTCCCCTTCACCACCACGTATATAAGCCAGTATTTTTGTTTCTAGATTAAAATGCACAATCGTTAGATTTTGCCCACGTAACCCGTCTGTACCTTCATAAGATCCGGTACGAAGTTTAATTACATCTCCTACTAATCTTGATATACCTTTAAGTCGTTCTTGCTTTTCCCAGTCAAGACCTTCAGTATCCTGAAAATACTCATCTTCAATAAATTCCTGACCCTGAAAAAGCATTGGGATTCCCGGAGCGGTCAATGTTAATACGATCCCTAATAGAGCACGTTTTTTAGCAAAACCACTTTCTGCATCTCCCGGTTGAATCTCTTCCGGAACGCGTGCTTTACCATTTGCAACCTCATCGTGCGATTCGGTATAAATAATGCGTTTAAATACATCTCCACTATAGGTATATTCTAATGCATCTACAACGGCTTGTAAATCGCGCGTATCGTCATTAATATCTGTAAGTACTTTACGTACTGGATGTACAAAATTCATATCCCACTGTGACCCGTAGCCAATACCGCCATCTGCTAGTAAATTGGTTACAATCTCCTGTCCTTTTAAATCTTCGGCAATCGTAATGATGTGAGGATACTTATCTTGTAGTTGTTGATTAATTTCACGCATCATCTGGTTTCCTTCTTCAATAACCACATCATCACCCAGACCTCCACCTTCATAACGTATATAAGATGTCGCATCAAGTCTAAGACCGTCACAATGGTATTTCTCAATCCACATTAAAGCATTATCTCTCAAATATTGTCGTACTTCTTCTCTACCGTAATCGGGTCTTGTGTCTCCCCACGGGGTCTCACTTCTGTGATCATTATAAAAATAGATCCCTCCCTTGTCATTTGCACTCCACCCGTCAAACTGCCACAAATCAACATCTGAAGGACCAAAATGATTATAAACTACGTCCATTATAATGGCGATACCTACTTTATGAGCCTCTTTTACTAATTTTGCTAAACCGTCTGGACCGCCATAGTCCTGCTCAATTGCAAAAGGATGAGCCGGGTTATATCCCCAGGAAATACCTCCCGCAAATTCTGCAACAGGAAGCAACTCTAAACAGTTAATTCCTAAACCTTTTAAATATGGAAGCTTCTCTATTACATCTTCAAATGTGCCTACAGCGTCAGGATTTTTTCTATTGAACGTGCCTACATGCAATTCGTATATTACCAGACTATTCCAGGAAGGTATAATAAACTCATCATCTTCCCAGTCAAAATCGAGCGTACGTATTATAGAGTTCCCATTACTATTTGTCAATTCAAAAGCATAAGGATCATTGCGATAAAGTTTTTGATCGCCGTTATGAATTAAAAATTTATATTCATCACGTTCTTTAGCTTTATCTGTTGTTGCTGCCCAATATCCATTTTCTTCAAACTCCATTTCCAGAGCGGTATCGCTCCAATCATTAAAGTCGCCGGTAACAAATAATTTATCTGCGTTAGGAGCCCAAACTCTAAATGTGGTAACGCCATCAACAAGGACAGCTCCCATGCCAGGAGATTTTTGTATAGTCGATTTCATATGTGTTAGTTTTTTTCAAAAGTACCCGATTAATCAAATCTCATATTTTGTTTGTGAATTGATTAACGCCTAGAAAAAAGTTAAATTTTAGAAAAATAATGACCACTCAAGCTTACTGTAGACGCCTACATTTTTATTGTTCAGAACAGATTTAAGACTTAGTTTCGCTTCCCTAAATCATTTTATTTTATGAAAACCTTTATATCCCTTATTTGCGTCTTAACACTTTACGTAGGCTGTTCTAGTGATGATGGTGAATCTCAAGCTGAAGCTTTTGCTCGCAATGAAGCCGAAATCACTGCATATCTTGAAACAAATGAGTTAACCGCTACACGTACAAACTCTGGACTTAGATACATTACCAAAACCGAAGGTACCGGTGCGTCACCAACGCTTAATTCTAAAGTAAAAGTTATTTATAAAGGGTATTTTCTGGATGGAAGAACTTTTGACCAATCAAAACCTGTAGCTGAGTTTAATGCCGGCGGATTGATTCCCGGTTTTACGGAAGGTTTATTACTTATGAAAGAAGGCGGTGAGTCAACATTCTTACTTCCTGCACGCATCGGCTATGGTGCTAACGGAGCGGGATCTAGTATTCCGGGAAATACGGTAATTCTGTTTGATGTTACGTTAATAGAAGTGCTTTAAATACTTTATATTTTAAGTTTTTAGAACTTGTAATGCAGTTACTAAAACAAAAAAACGGCGACTCTAAATGAGTCGCCGTTTTTTATTACATATTGATTGAGAATCTACTTCTCAAACTCTTTTAGTGTTTTAACAATAATTGAAACGCAATCTAGTAATTGCTCCTCATTCATTACAAGCGGTGGAGCAAAACGTATAATGTTACCGTGCGTGGGCTTTGCTAACAATCCGTTTTCTTTTAAAGCCATACAAATATCCCAGGCTGTGCTGCTCTCTTCGGTATCGTTAATTAAAATCGCATTCAGCAAGCCGCGTCCACGTACCAGATTTACGATAGAACTTTCAGCTATATATTCATTTAACTTAGAACGGAAAAGATCTCCTAAAACACGTGCGTTTTGTGCTAATTTTTCATCTTTAACCACATCAAGGGCAGCCATTGCTACAGCTGCAGCAACAGGATTTCCGCCAAAGGTAGAACCGTGCTGTCCCGGCTTAATAACATTCATTACCGCATCATCTGCAAGAACTGCAGAAACAGGATATGCCCCACCAGAAAGTGCTTTACCCAGTATTAAAATATCTGGCCGTACATAGGTTTCCTGGCGCTCGCAGTGTCCTTCACACGTACAGTTACCGCAAACTGCCAATAGTGCTCCCGTACGGGCGATACCGGTTTGAATCTCGTCTGCAATAAATAATACATTATGCGATTTACACAGGGCCTGTGCTTGTTTAAGAAAATCATCAGACGGAGTAAAAACTCCGGCTTCACCTTGTATAGGCTCTACCAGAAAACCGGCTATATTTTTATTTTCTATTAAAGCGCGCTCTAATGCCTTAGGATCATCATACGGTATTTTTATAAATCCGGGTGTGTACGGACCAAAGTTTTTGCGTGCTCCCTCATCATTAGAAAATGAGATTATTGTGGTAGTTCTTCCGTGAAAGTTATTTTCACATACAATAATTTGTGCCTCATGCTCCGCAACTCCTTTTTTCTCATAAGCCCATTTACGTGCAATTTTAATTGCGGTTTCAACAGCCTCTGCACCGGTGTTCATCGGTAACAATTTATCAAACTGAAAATAATCTGTAGCGTATGCTTCATATTTACCCAGCATATCATTGTGAAATGCTCGCGAAGTAAGCGTTAAAGTTTCGGCTTGCTTATTCATTGCTCCTACAATTGCAGGATGACAATGGCCCTGATTAACCGCAGAGTAGGCAGATAAAAAATCATAATAGCGTTTATCTTCTATATCCCAAACATAAACACCTTCACCACGTTTTAAAACCACAGGAAGTGGATGATAATTGTGCGCGCCGTGTTTTTCCTCAAGAGCAATTGTCTCTTGTGATGTAAGTTTTTGTGCAGTAGTCATTGTGTACTAATTTTATGGTAATCTCTTTACGATTCCTGCTTATGATGTCTTAAGTCTAGAACACCCTTAAAAGGAGAGAAATCATCCTCTTTAAGTTGTTGCAAAATACTAAAAAATTAAGACTCCTCTAAATAGTATCGCATCCATAGCAGTATATTCATTCAAGCTATGATTTATAAAATTCTCATTTTAAGTTTATAAATTTTATAGATTGAGACTATTAGCAATACAGATGGTAAATCTTCTTATTTATGCTATTTTTGCCCCGTGTCAAGAAAAAAGAACTCCAGAAAAATTTTCCCTAATGTACTCGTGACAGATGCCGGTGCAAAGGGTAAAGCAATAGCTAAAGCTCCAGACGGGCGTGTTATATTTATAAATAATGCCGTACCGGGAGATGTTATAGATGTGCAAACCACAAAACAACGCAAAGCGTATTTTGAAGGTACTGCCATTAAAATTCATGAATTTTCTCCTAAGCGTACAGAACCTGCCTGTAAGCATTTTGGTACGTGTGGCGGTTGTAAGTGGCAGAATATGCATTACGACTACCAGCTAGAATATAAACAGCGTGAGGTTGTAAATAATTTACAACGTCTGGGTAAAATTGAACTTCCTGAAGTAACTCCTATTGCCGGTAGTAAAGAACAATACTTTTACCGTAATAAAATGGAGTTTTCTTTTAGCGACAGCAAATGGCTTACGTTAAAACAAATTCAAAGTGACGAAATTATAGAAGACCGAAATGCTTTAGGTTTTCATATACCTGGAATGTGGGATAAGATTCTAGATATAGACAAATGCTGGTTACAGCGTGATCCTAGTAATGCGATACGCAACGGCGTTAAAGAATTTGCTAACGCAAATGATATTCCGTTTTTTAACACCCGTAATCAAGAGGGCTTACTGCGTACGTTAATGATACGCACCAGCAGTATAGGTGAGCTTATGGTTCTAGTACAGTTTTTTCATGATGAAGAAGCGCCACGCGAACTCGTGATGAATTATCTCAAAAATACCTTTCCTGAAATCACTTCCTTGCTATATGTTATTAATGAGAAAGGCAATGATACTATATATGATCAGGAGGTTATCTGCTTTGCAGGACGTGATCACATTTTTGAAGAGATGGAAGGACTCAAATTTAAAATTAATGCAAAGTCTTTTTATCAAACTAACTCTGAACAGGCTTACGAACTTTATAAAATTACACGTGATTTTGCGGGATTAACCGGAACCGAAAATGTATATGATTTATATACCGGTACCGGTACGATTGCTCAATTTGTAGCGCGTAATGCTAAGAAAGTTATAGGTGTTGAGGCTGTGCCAGATGCCATTACTGCTGCAAAAGCTAATGCGCAATTAAACGGTATAGAAAACGTTGAGTTCTATGTGGGAGATATGAAAAACGTATTTAACGACGCGTTTCTTAAAATGCACGGTCAGCCAGATGTGATTATCACAGATCCTCCTCGTGACGGTATGCATAAAGATGTTGTTGAACAGCTTATAAAAATAAAAGCAGATCGTATTGTTTATGTAAGTTGTAACAGTGCTACACAAGCCCGTGATCTTGCTTTGCTAGATCCTTATTACAAGGTAGAACGCGTACAACCTGTAGATATGTTTCCACAGACCCACCACGTAGAAAATGTAGTGTTACTTAAACTGAAACAATAGGGATTTAATGATAAAGAAATGGTTCCTTTTAATGATTTGCGTTTTGTTATTGTCACTATCTTGTGAACGTGATGATATTTGTGCTACCAGCACCCCTACTACACCGCAATTAACGATTGGCTTTTTTGATTCTGATAACGTGAATGAAGCTAAGCCTTTAAATATTACAATTTATAAGCAAGATCGTTCAGACAGCATCGTATATACTGGAGCTTCTACCATTCAAATTCCGTTGAGAACAGATACTACTGCAACGGTACTGGTTTTTATTAAAAACCCAAATAACCTAGTTGCCGCAGAAGATCCTAATAATGCAGATACCGTTACATTTACCTACGTACCCGAAGAAACTTTTATTAGTAGAGCTTGTGGTTATAGAGTAGTATTTAACAATCTTACTATACAAACTAATCCCGGTACTGATGGCCGCTGGATAGATGATCTAATTATAAACAACAGAACTATCGCAAATGAAGACACAACACAAGTTTTTATTCGTCATTAGTTTTGTGCTGTTTGGGCTTTCTGCAATGAATGCTCAGCAACAAGGGATTGAAGTAAAAGAGCCTCTAGAAAAAATAGAGTCAGACACATTAACTCCCAGAGTTAAGACAGATAAATATGGTTTACGCGTAGGTATAGATCTTAGCAAACCTCTTAGAACTTTATTAGATGACACCTATCAGGGATTTGAAATTGTAGGAGATTTTAGAATACGTGAGCGTTATTATCTCGCTGCAGAATTAGGTACTGAAACTAAAGAACACAATGAAGCTAACTTTAATGCTAAAACTCAAGGAAGTTATATAAAGGCTGGTTTTAACTACAACATTTACAACAACTGGGTTGGGATGTCTAATCTTATTTATGTGGGGGTACGCGGCGGATTTTCAACATTTAGCCAGGATCTAAACAGTTACACCATTTATACTACAAACACTTTTTTTGAACCCGACTTACGTACAGATTCACGTACGTATAATAATCTTAATCTAATCTGGGTTGAACTCCAATTAGGAATGCAAGTAGAATTATTTAATAACCTCTATCTTGGTGTAAATGTTCAATTAAAACGAGCATTAACCCAGAAGGCACCAGATGATTTTGCTAATTTATTTGCGCCAGGATTTAATAAAGTAACGACAGATAATGTTTATGGCGCGGGCTACGGCTATTCTCTTTCTTACTTTATACCTATTTTCAAAAAGTAATAGATACTTGTAGACGATGGGATTAGGTTCACGTATTACGGTCATCAACTCATTTATTAAAAACCCAGATGATCTCGTACTACCTGTATCTGTTTGGGAAAAAATAAAGTTGTTACTTTCGGCTGTAATTTATGATTTTGGGATTGCTTTCATATTTGTAATTTTAATGGGTGCGCTAAGTCCCGTGCTAGAGCCTTATGAAAATCTTTTAAATTCAGAAAGCTATACGATTTGGACTTCCATATTAATAATCTGCATACTCACACCGCTGCTTGAAGAAGGTATATTTCGATTTTCATTAAAATACAAACGCAATTACCCATTAAGAGCTTTAGGGTATTTGCTCAAAAAAGACTTTTCAGGATTCTGGAAACGTAATTTACGGGTTATTGTTTACTTATTTTCTGCTGTTTTTGGCTTTATCCATCTAAGTAACTATACTAATGTTGATCTAACTTTTTTCCTACTCGCTCCCATAATCGTAGGTGCTCAACTATTTGCCGGTATTATATTCAGTTTTTTAAGACTGAAACTCGGTTTTTTATGGGCTGTATTAGGACATTTCTTTCATAATTTTATCTTGATAATGCTTGCCTTTTTATTTTTTCATAACGTCGAACGCGTACTGGTTGACAATGAAAATGTAAATTTTAAAGCTACCGGCATAGCCTTTACTGTTGAGCGCGCATCAACTTTGACTTTTGACACCCTTAATGACGGAAATATTTTATGTCTAGAAGCTCAAAATTGTAGTTTACAAAAGGTGGTAGACATACTATATCCTTCAGACTCTCTAAAAATTAGAGATAATGATCAGGTAGATTTCCACTTAATTAGTAAAACTTCAGAAGGCTATGCTAAAGAGGAATTCCTTAAAGTTCTAAAAGAACATTACACCTTTAAGAAAACTAAAGATTCTACCCATACACGCTAAAACCTGTAGTAACTTTGTATTATGGTTAAAGAAATTAGCAGCATTCACAATCCCACGATTAAACAACTGGTAACCTTACAGGAAAAGGCTAAAGAACGTCGTAAAACGGGAGAATTTTTAATTGAAGGTGTACGCGAAGTTAATCTGGCTATACAAGCCGGCTTTGAGTTGACTCGTATTATTTTCTGTGAAAAAATTATTTATTCTGAAGATTTAAAAGTCTTACAAATACAACTCAATCACCATGTTGAACAAATCGCTGTTACTGAAGAAGTTTATAAAAAAATTGCATACCGTTCTGGTACCGAAGGTTTAATCGCCTGCGCTCGATCTAAATCAAATAGTTTAAGTGATTTACAACTTCCCGAAAATCCATTAATATTAGTAGCTGAAGCCCCCGAAAAGCCAGGCAATATTGGCGCCTTATTACGCACGGCAGATGCTGCAGGAGTAGATGCTTTTATACTTGCAAATCCTAAAACAGATTTATACAATCCTAATATTATACGTTCTAGCGTGGGCGGCGTGTTTACAGTAAATATCGCTACAGGAACGACACAAGAGGTTATTGACTTTTTGATTGAACATAATATCAACCGATACACCGCAATTCTACAGGAAGCAGTCTCTTACGAAACTCAAAATTATACACAACCCACTGCCCTCGTAGTAGGTACCGAAGCAGATGGCCTTTCTGAATTATGGCGCGAGCAAACTACTCAAAATATTATTATACCTATGCAAGGCAGTCTCGATTCTATGAATGTTTCTGTAGCTGCTGCAATTTTAGTTTTTGAAGCACGCAGACAGCGTGGTTTCAATTAATATTTTTATTTTTTTTTGATGACTCCTACGCTCGTATTTTATATAATCATTGCATTTATTATAATTAGTTTTCTAATTGATCAGGGTTTAGACTGGTTAAATGCCAGGCATTTTGATGATCCAGTTCCTGCAGAATTAGCTGATGTTTATGACTTAGAAACCTATAGAAAATCACAATCCTATAAAAAAGCAAATGCAAGATTCTCAGCGCTTACGTCTGGTTTTATGCTTCTTATAACCTTAGCTTTTTTTGTAATAGATGGCTTTGCTCATATAGACAAGATTGCCAGATCATTTAGTGATAATGAAATTGTAGTAGGTCTTATTTTCTTCGGAATAATTATGCTAGGCTCAGACCTGCTTACCACCCCTTTCAGTTATTATAAAACATTTATCATTGAAGAACGCTTCGGTTTTAACAAATCTACTCCGGCACTATTTTTCGCAGATAAATTAAAAGGCTGGATAATGACTATTCTCGTGGGTGGTGGGTTATTAGCACTTATAATTTGGTTTTATCAAATAAGCGGTAGCAATTTCTGGCTTTATGCCTGGATTGTCTTTGCTCTTTTTGCATTGGTTATGAATATGTTCTATGCAAAACTTATCGTACCGCTTTTTAATAAACAGAGACCTTTAGAGCAAGGTTCTTTAAGAAATCAAATAGAAGCCTACTCTGCAACTGTAGGTTTTAAATTAGATAACATCTTTATAATAGACGGTTCTAAACGCAGTACAAAAGCCAATGCTTACTTTTCAGGTTTTGGTTCAGAAAAAAGAATAACACTATATGATACTTTAGTAAATGACCTTGAAGAAGAAGAAATTGTTGCTGTTTTAGCACACGAGGTGGGTCACTACAAAAAAAATCACATCATCATAAACTTAGTTACTTCAATCCTACTCACAGGCTTTACATTATGGCTCTTAGGAGTTTTTATAAGTCAGCCTATATTTTCAGAAGCATTGGGCGTATCAAAACCCAGTTTTCACGTAAGTTTAATAGCCTTCGGAATTTTATACACCCCTATTTCTGGAGTTACGGGATTTTTAATGAGCTTGCTATCGAGAAAATTTGAATATCAGGCAGATGATTTTGCAAAAGATACATTTTCGGCAGCGCCACTTATTAGTTCTTTAAAAAAATTATCGCGCAATAGCTTAAGCAATTTGACACCGCATCCTTTATACGTTAAGTTTCAATACTCGCATCCTACCCTATTGCAACGCTATCGTAATCTCTCTAAATAATTACAAAAACTCATTTAAGAAAAGCACTCTTTTAAAAGCGTTTTCAGCATCTTTGGTAATGTTTTTGCGTTTGCATTTCTGTTATATAATTGTACTTTTAGAATATGACTCCTGAGGATATAGAAAAAGAAAATAAAGAACTTACCAGACGCTATAAAGAATTATTGCGCATTAGCTATCGCACCCTATCTGACGACGATAAAAAAATGATCAGGAAGGCGTTTGAGGTTGCTGTTGATGCACATAAAGATCAACGCCGTAAGTCTGGAGAGGCTTATGTATTTCACCCGCTTGCAGTTGCACGTATCGTTGCCAGTGAGATAGGTATGGATGCTACTTCTATTGCTGCTGCCTTACTACACGACGTCGTAGAAGATACGTCTTATACGGTAGAAGATTTAGAAGAACTTTTTGGCCCTACCGTAGCCCGTATAGTAGATGGTCTTACAAAAATATCAAATTTAAAAAAGCATCACGATGCTTCCCTGCAGGCAGAGAATTTCAGAAAAATGCTGCTTACGATAAATGATGATGTACGCGTTATCATTATTAAAATAGCAGACCGTTTGCATAATATGCAAACTATGGACTCTATGCGACCAGACAAACAAGTCAAAATTGCAAGCGAGACGCTTTACATTTATGCTCCACTTGCCCATCGTATAGGTCTTTATAATATTAAAACCGAGCTTGAAGATCTGGGTCTTAAATATACAGAACCCGAAATGTTTAGAAGCATTTCGCGGAAGATGAAAGAGACTAAAGAGCAACAGGATCAATATATTGAAGAGTTTACTCAGGCCGTTCAAAATTCTCTAGATAAAGAAGTATTAGATTACGAAATAAAAGGTAGACCCAAATCTATTTACAGCATACGTCGAAAAATGCTGAAACAGAATATCCCGTTTGATGAGGTATATGATAAGTTTGCAATTCGTATTATCTATAAAGGTACTCCTGATAGCGAGAAGTTTTTAGCGTGGAAAATTTATTCAATCGTTACAGATCATTTTAGACCAAACCCCACGCGACTACGCGACTGGATTTCTTCTCCAAAATCAACCGGTTATGAAGCGCTACACATCACCGTAATGGGTTTAAAGGGGCGTTGGGTAGAAGTTCAAATACGATCTGATCGTATGAATGAGATTGCTGAAAAGGGTTATGCTGCACATTACAAATACAAACAAGGTCCTACTACAGAAACTGAAGAAGATCAGACATTAGACCAGTGGTTAAACCGTTTGCAGGAAGCTTTAGAAAGTAATGAGACTAATGCAGTAGAATTTGTTGAACAGTTTAAACTGAATTTATACAACAAAGAGATATTTGTTTTTACCCCTCAAGGTGAGCTAAAATCACTCCCTAAAGCGGCTACTCCATTAGACTTTGCTTTTAGTATACATACCGAAATAGGAATGCATACCCGTGGAGCTCGTGTAAATGGTAAGTTAGTACCCTTAAGTCACGAACTTAAAAGTGGAGATCAAGTAGAGATTATTACCTCTGAACATGCCAGACCTAATAATAACTGGCTTGATTACGCAACCACAGCAAGAGCCCGTGCAAAAATAAAATCATCTTTAAAAGATGAGAAAAAAGTTATTGCCGAAGATGGTAAAGTAATTTTGAGTAGAAAATTAAGATCGCAAAAAATTACTTTAGATGAAAATATCATCAATGAGATGGTAATACACTTTAAGCTCAAGACGAGTCTTGATTTGTTTTACAGAGTAGGTATAGGAACTATAGATAATAAAATGATCAAAGAATATGCTGCTTCCCGCAGTAATGCCTTTGTGAGTTACATTAAAAATAAAATACGTAAAGCTCCTGTAGCCGAGCACGTAGATAAAGATGAAATTACAGATAAGTACGACATGCTCGTTTTTGGAAAAGATGAGCAAAAACTTGATTATTCTTTAGCTAAATGTTGTAATCCTATACCGGGTGATAAAGTTTTTGGTTTCACTACGGTTTCTGAAGGTATTAAAGTACACAAGCAAAATTGTCCTAATGCAATCGCTTTGCAAAGTAATTATGCCTACCGAATCATACCTGCAAAGTGGATAGACTCTTCTGCTCAAGAATTTCAGGCAGATTTAGAACTATCAGGAATAGATACATTGGGACTGGTAAATGGCGTTACGCGTGAGATATCAGAACATATGCACGTGAATATGCGTAACTTAAATTTTACCACACACGACGGTATTTTTAAAGGAAATATCACTGTAATTGTTAAGAATAAAGAGCATTTGCGCAAGCTCATAGAAAACCTAAAAAAAATAAACGGTATCGACAAAGTCATACGCCTGTAAATACGTAACTTTGCACCTTCAATTATGGGACCTAAAGCAATAATAAATAAAGATCAGGAAGTCGTTAAAAACGTCTTTACTAAGTTTCTCGAAGACAACGGTCATCGTAAAACTCCAGAGCGCTATGCGATTCTGCAGGAGATTTACAATTATAAAGATCATTTTGACATCGAGACGCTATACATAAGTATGAAGAATAAAAAATATCGGGTAAGTAGAGCTACGCTTTACAATACGATAGAATTATTACTCGCTTGTGGTTTAGTGCGTAAACATCAGTTTGGTCAAAATCAATCGCAATACGAGAAATCATATTTTGACAAGCAACACGATCACGTAATACTTACAGATACCGGTGAGGTTATAGAATTTTGTGACCCCCGTATTCAGTCTATTAAAAAAACAATAGAAGAGGTTTTTAATATAGATATCAATAAACACTCACTCTATTTTTACGGTACCCGTAAAAAAGAAATTTCAACAGATAACACAACCGAAGACAACAACGCATAGATGGCAGTAGATTTACTTCTAGGTCTCCAATGGGGAGATGAAGGCAAGGGCAAAATTGTAGATGTTCTTACAAAAGATTACGATATTATAGCACGCTTTCAAGGCGGTCCTAATGCGGGACACACCCTTGAATTTGACGGTATAAAACATGTCTTACATACAATACCATCTGGTATCTTTCACGAAAATGCCATAAACCTTGTAGGTAATGGCGTTGTGATTGACCCAGTTATTTTCAAGAAAGAACTTGATAATTTAGCTCAGTTTAAGCTAAATATTAAAGAGAAGTTATTAATATCGCGTAAAGCGCACTTAATACTTCCTACCCACCGCTTACTTGATGCCGCTTCTGAAGCTTCAAAAGGTAAAGCAAAAATAGGTTCTACTCTTAAAGGTATAGGCCCTACGTATATGGATAAAACCGGTAGAAACGGTATACGTGTAGGAGATTTAGAGTTAGCAGACTGGAAAGATCGTTATGCAACGCTTCGCGATAAGCATATAGATATGATTGATTTCTATGATGCTAAAATTGAATACGATTTAAAAGAATTAGAATCAGAATTTTTTAAAGCGGTAGAAGTTTTAAAATCACTTACATTCATAGATTCTGAAGAATATTTATATCAAGCTCAGGAAGCAGGAAAATCTATTCTTGCTGAAGGTGCTCAGGGTTCATTACTTGACATAGATTTTGGAACCTATCCTTATGTTACGTCATCTAATACAACTGCAGCAGGTGCTTGTACCGGTCTAGGTGTAGCTCCAGGTCAAATAGCAGAAGTCTTTGGTATTTTTAAGGCATATACTACACGTGTAGGATCTGGCCCCTTCCCTACCGAACTTTTTGACGAGGCAGGAGAGACTATGGGTCGCGTAGGTAATGAATTTGGCGCTACAACAGGTAGACCCAGACGCTGCGGATGGTTAGATCTTGTAGCTCTAAAATATGCAGTGCGTGTAAATGGAGTTACCCAATTAATGATGATGAAAGGTGACGTTTTGAGTGGTTTTGATACTCTTAAAATATGTACGCAGTATAAATATAAAGGTGAAGTAATTGATCACCTACCTTACAATATCGAGCCTGAGAATGTTGAGCCTATTTATTTTGAGATGAAAGGTTGGGCAGAAGATCTTACTAAAATGAAAGGTGATGAGCAACTCCCTAAAGAGCTTACCGCATATATTGAATATTTAGAAAAAGAATTACGAGTACCTATTAAAATTGTGTCTGTAGGACCAGACAGAACACAAACAATTCACAGATAAATTTAAAAAATCCGAAGTTAAACTTCGGATTTTTTTTGCTCTAATTTTCTGAAAACCTTCACAGTAAGGCAATTTACATTACTTTACATTTGTTGCTGAATTTATATACCATTCAGTCAACTACAGAAACTCCAGCCTATGAAAATTTTTCAGTGTTCTAATTGCAATAATCCCATTTACTTTGAGAATACCTCTTGCGAAAAATGCGGAAACAGTCTAGGCTACTTAAATGAATCTGAAGAGATGCTTTCTTTTAATGACGAAAAGAAAGCTCATTTAAATGATACAGAACTAACATATTGCGCAAATTTTAATAATGATGCTTGTAACTGGCTAGTTGGCATTGATTCAGAAAGTGAATATTGCGAAGCTTGTGCTACAAATCACATGATTCCTAATATTAGTATTCCTGAAAACAAACTCGACTGGCAAAAAATTGAGGCAGCAAAACGTCGTCTTTTTTACAGTTTGCATAAATTAAATTTACCTACTCAATTTGTAATTGAAGGAGAGCCTTTAAAATTGACTTTCGACTTTTTAGCGCCCTTAGCCAATGATCCTGACGCTGTAAAAACAGGTCACAGCAATGGTTTAATCACCCTTAACATACAAGAAGCAAATGCTGCACATAGAGAGTATGTAAAAGAACAGTTGCAAGAGCGTTATCGCACACTTCTGGGGCATTTTAGACACGAGGTAGGGCATTTTTACTGGGATGTTTTAATTAAGCCTAATGAAGAGATTCTAAAAGAGTTTAGAACTCTTTTTGGTGACGACACTCAAGATTATGGAGAAGCATTACAAGAGCATTACAAAAATGGTGCACCATCAAACTGGAGAGAACACTACATAAGTTCATACGCTACTATGCACGCCTGGGAAGACTGGGCAGAAACCTGGTCTCATTACATGCATATGATGGATATGCTGGAGACTTCATATAATTTTGGACTAGAAATAGATCCTGAACTTAAAAAAGTGTCTAGCTTAGATGTGAGTTGTGATTTTGATCCCTATGATGGAGCCAAAATGGATAAAATAATTAAGCATTATCTGCCACTTACTTATGTTTTAAATTCGCTAAACAGAAGTATGGGACATGCAGATGCCTACCCTTTTATACTTTCAGAACCGGTAATTCAAAAACTTACATTCATTCATAAAGTGGTAAATCGTAAAAATTAAATAACGCTTATGTACGAAGTTGAATTAAAGGCTAAGCTAAATAATTATGAGTTTACAAAAGCTGAACTCTTAAAGCAAAAACCCATTTCAACCTACCCTGTAGATTATTATGATCGGTATTATGATTTAAATAACGCATTAAATAGTACCGAAAAAGAACTTAGACTACGTACAAAAACAACTATTGATACTGCAGAACCCAGATACTTTCTGACCTTTAAAGAAAGCCCTTTTGATGTAGAAAGTAAATCAAAACCAGAATTTGAAACTGAAGTCTTAGACCCTGAAGCTACAGAAACTATTCTAAACCAATTGGGGTATACTAAAACATTATCTTATACTAAGCATTGTGAAATTTTCAAGTTTACATATAAAGATTCACAATTGGAAGTTGCACTAGTGAAGCTTGATAAGCTAAAAGACACTTTTTTAGAAATTGAAACCCTAACACCTTATCAGGAGAAAACTGACGCTCTTTTTAAAATACTCTACGATTTTTTAGAAGGCATAAAAATTAAAAAAGACCAACTAACAACATCGTATTATGTTGATCTTGTTAACGAAACTGAAAACACAGCTTGATTTAAAACACAGTTTATAATTCTTTAAAGCTGATAAGTAAAGTAGCGTGTAATCTGTTATTCAATTATAATACCTGTGATACGATCTACAGTAGTTTTTCCGTTATATTTGCATCAAAATTAGCTATGCCCAATTTTTTTAAAAACACCATATTAATAATCGTATTTTTTATTACGATTAGTGCTTTTGCCCAAGAGGGAAAAGAATTGAATATTCAATCTGATGTTGAGCAAATTGACGAAGCAAAATACCCCGGAGCCATTGTCATGTACAAAAGTACTAAACAAGTTTATATTCAACATGAGGGTATTGAAATGTGGTGTGATCTTGCTTTTAATTATAAAGATGAAAACTTTGTAAGAGCTATTGGTAATGTGCGTATGAATCAAGGCGATACTATTACCATGCGCAGTAACTACGCAGAATACAATGGTAACACTCAATTTGCATGGGCTTCTGGCGGTGTAAATCTTAGAACACCTACTGCCACCTTAGATACAGACACATTGTACTTTGACCGAATAAAACAACAGGCATATTATCGAAATTCGGGTACCCTTAGAGATACTGCAAGTGTTATAAATAGCAAAATAGGCAGGTATTTTTTAGACCAGGATAAGTATTCCTTTGTTCAAAATGTGGTAGTTACAAATCCTGAATATGTAATTAATAGCGATCAACTCGATTTCTATTCAGAATCTGGTATCGCATACTTGTATGGGCCGTCAACAATCACCAGTGATGCGAGCGTAGTTTATTGTGAACGGGGTTATTACGACACGCGTAATGATAATGGTTATTTTGTAAAAAACTCGCGTATAGATTACGATAATCGTACGGTTTATGGGGATAGTTTATATTTTGACAGACCTACTAATTTTGCATCTGCGACTAATAATATTCGGGTAATAGATACCGCAAACAAAAGCATTATAAAAGGGCATTATGCCGAAGTCTATAAAGCCAAAGATTCTGTATTTATAACTAAACGGGCGGTAGCAATTACTGTTCAAGATCAGGATTCTGTTTATGTACACGGTGACCGGCTAGTGGTTACCGGCATCCCAGAAAAACGAATCGTACGTGGTTATTACAATGTACGCCTCTTTAAAAGTGATTTAAGTGGAAAATCTGACTCTATACACATCAACCAGCAAAGCGGTCTTACTCAAATGATAGGCAAGCCTATTTTATGGAGTGGTTTAAGCCAAATGACCGGTGACACCATTCACTTAAAAAGCAATACTGTTACAGAAAAATTAGATTCACTGCGCGTCTTTAAAAATGCGTTTTTGGCCAAACAAGATATGATACCGCTATCTGACACCCCTTCTAAAAGAGGTTACAATCAGGTTAAGGGAGATGATTTATATGGTACTTTTTTAGATAATAAATTGCATCAGTTAGATATCATTAAAAATGCCGAAAGCATCAATTACATGCGTTCTGACGATGGCATTTTACAAGGAATTGATAAAAGTAAATCGGCATCAATTACTGCAATACTTGAAAATAATGAACTGGTAGAGATTACAAAATGGCGACAGGTTGATGGTGATGTGTTTCCACTTTCAAAATTTGAAAAAGAAGCTCGTGAATTCCCCGGTTTGAATTGGAGGGGTGACGAACGTTTATTGACCAAAGAAGATATTTTTAAAGGCGAAGCACCATTTACACTAACCAAAATTGAGGGTATACCTCTACCCGAGATTGAAGAAGATTTTTTTGATAATACAATACCAGATAATAAATTAGGTATTCCCAGCGCGTCTCAGTTAGACCCCTCAGATTTTAAAAATCGTGATGAAGATTCACCTTCAATTGGGCTACCTGTAAATGATAAAGCGACAATAAAACAAGACTCTCTGGCTCCTAAAAACCCGGCAAATATCTTAAAAGAACAACCACCGGTTAAGGCAAAAGACTCTACTCAAACAGAAAATTAAATGAAAGCTGATTTTCTTAAATATCAGGCTCAAACGAGTCCGCACCCACTTGCTCTAGAAGTTTCTCACGCGACAGGCTCTTACATATACGATACATCCGGCAAAGCTTATCTTGATTTTGTCGCAGGTGTTTCCGCTGTAAGTGTTGGCCATTCTAACCCCCAAGTTATTAATGCTATAAAAGAGCAATGTGATAAGTATTTACACGTAATGGTTTATGGGGAATATGCACAGGATCCTGCTGTAAAACTAACGCGACTTCTAGCAGAGCATTTACCAGAACCTTTAGAACAAACCTATCTTGTAAATAGCGGGACTGAAGCTATAGATGGTGCCATAAAACTTGCGCGTCGGGTAACGGGCAGAACTGAAATTATAGCAGCTAAAAAGGCGTATCACGGTAATACTTTTGGCGCACTTAGCTTAATGGACTATGAAGAGCGCGTTGCTCCCTTTAGGCCGGTCATAGGCGATATTTCGTTTCTTAACTTCAATAGTTTTAAAGATTTAAACCTCATAACCGAGCGAACTGCCGGCGTGGTTTTAGAAACCATACAAGGTGGTGCCGGTTTTATTCAACCAGAAAGCGGCTGGCTTAAAGCCGTCAAAAATCGTTGTGAGCAAGTAGGCGCATTGCTAATTTTAGATGAAATACAACCGGGCTTTGGTCGCACCGGTAAATTATTTGGTTTTGAGAATTTTGAGGTAATTCCTGATGTTGTGGTAATGGGTAAAGGTATGGGAGGCGGAATGCCTATAGGTGCTTTTACAGCCTCAAAAAAACATATGCAATTGTTATCAGACAATCCTAAAATGGGTCATATAACAACCTTTGGCGGTCATCCTGTCATTGCGGCAGCAGCATTAGCAACTCTAAAATTAATACTTGAAACATCTTTAATGAAGGAAGCCCTGGAAAAAGAGAAGCTGTTTCGATCTTTATTAAAACACAAACTCATTACTGAAGTACGTGGTAAAGGATTAATGCTTGCAGCTATTACAACCTCTGAGGCCGTTACAAATGACGCCGTGCTTATGGCTCAGGATGAAGGCCTAATTTTATTTTGGCTCCTTTTTGAAGGAAAAGCAATACGCATTACGCCACCTTTAACAATCTCAAATCAGGAAATTGAAAAAGGATGTCATATATTACTTAAGGTCTTAGACAAAATAGCGACTAAAGAAGCCTAATTTTAAGTTTAGGCTCAATTGTTGATTATTTTGTTAACAACAATACTAAAATTGATTAGGGCTGTTGCTGTTCCTTTTTACTTTTATGTTGGCAGAAATTTTTAAAAAAACCGTGTATGAAGTTTAATCAAGAACACGAAGAAGATAATTTCCCACTCACCCGTTTTGAATCTATGTTAAAGACAAATGATGTTCTTTTCTTCGATTCGGATGATTTTGAAAATATTGTAAACCATTACCTCGAAAATGGTAAAATTGCTTTGGCAAAAAAAGCAGTTAAGCTTGGTCTTGACCAGCACCCCTCATCTTCAAACCTTAAATTATTTAAAATAGAAATTTTAATTTTTGAGGATAAGCTTGAAGATGCAGATCGATTATTGGCAGAATTATATGAATTAGAACCACAGAATGAAGAGGTTTATATTCAGAAAGCAAATATATATTCTAAACAGGATGATCACCTAAAAGCAATTGAGCTTTTAGAAATTGCGCTAGAACTTACCGATGACGATGCAGATATTTATTCTTTAATAGGTATGGAATATCTGTTTATGGATGATTATCAAAATGCTAAACTCAACTTTATGAAATGCATTGAAGTTGATGAAGACGATTATTCTGCGCTTTATAATGTTATTTATTGCTTTGATTTTCTTGAGCAGCATCAAGAGGCAATAGACTACCTCAATATGTTTTTGGACAATAATCCCTATTGTGAAGTGGCCTGGCATCAAGTAGGCAAGCAATATTTTGATTTAAAAAATTATCAAAAAGCGCTTGCCGCTTTTGACTTTGCAATTATTAGTGACGATACATTTATTGGCGCTTATTTTGAAAAAGGTAAAGTACTTGAGAAATTAGGTAAATACAATGAAGCGATTGAAAATTACCAAATTACGCTAGGGCTAGACGATCCTACTTCTTTTGCCTACTTACGCATGGGTAAATGTTACCAGAAGTTACACGCAGACGATCTTGCTATAACCTACTTTTTAAAAACTGTAAAGGAAGATCCACTTTTAGATAAAGGATGGATAGCTATTACTGATTTCTATACTAAAAAGATGGACTATCAAAATGCGCTGTATTACATCAACAAAGCCATTAATATAGATGAGGATAATGTATTGTATTGGAAACGATATGCTAAAATAAATAATCGCCTTAAGTTTTATGAAGAAGCAGAACGCGGTTACAGCAAAACATTAGAACTGGGTAATTATGAACTGGATACCTGGTTAACACGTTGTGACATTTTAATCAATTTAGGAGAGTTAGATACAGCCGTGCAAAATCTTATTGAAGCACAAGCTTTTTATGCCGAATCTCCAGAGATTGAATATAGACTTTCTGGCCTATATTTTACTTTAGGAGAAGACGACAAAGGCCATTTTCACCTAGAAAATGCTTTAAAAATAGATACCGAGTTTGATATTATTCTTGAAGAGTTGTTTCCCTTTGCCTATGCTAAAAGATCTGTATTAGAAAAAATAAAGCGCGCCAAGAATTCTTAATTGTTTTCTTACATTTGAGGCATAACCAATACAACCAATGTCTCAAAACAGATCACTACTTAACTATGCGGTAGTTACTTTAAAAGGCTTAGCTATGGGTGCTGCAGATGTAGTTCCCGGGGTTTCTGGAGGTACTATAGCATTTATTGCCGGCATTTATGAAGAACTTATTGCCACGATAGATAAACTTGATATTTCTTTCTTTAAATATTGGAAGAAACACGGTTTTTCTAATGCGGCTGAAGAATATAACCTTAAATTCTTAGGTGCACTCTTTCTTGGCGTAGCTATAAGTATCTTATCGCTTGCAAAACTCATAACCTATTTACTAGAAGAACAACCACTTTTGCTGTGGGGCTTCTTTTTTGGATTAATTGTAGCCAGTATTGTTTATATAGGAAAACAAATACAAAGCTATTCTATAGGTGTTTTTATAACTGGCATCATAGGTATTGCGTTCTCATATTACATCACAATTGCAGAACCGTTAAGCGCAGGAGCCAGTAACTGGTTTATTTTTTTAAGTGGATTCATCGCAATTATTGCCATGATTTTACCGGGTATATCAGGATCTTTTATTCTTCTTCTATTAGGATCATATAGCATTGTTTTAGGTACCGTTCGCAATTTTGTAGATGGCTTAATAGCAATGGACTTTGCCATGATCAAAGACGCAGCATTAAAATTACTTCTCTTTATGTTGGGATGTATAATTGGTTTAAAAGCATTTTCAAAGGTACTTACCTATTTATTTAAAAATCATCAGAATTTAACCCTTGCCCTACTAACAGGATTTATGATAGGTGCGCTTAATAAAGTTTGGCCCTGGAAAGAAGTACTCTCTTACCGTACAAATTCTCACGGTAAAGAAGTTGCGTTATTAGAGAAAAGCATTTTACCTCAGAATTTTGAAGGCAACCCACAAATTATTGCTGTAATTATACTGGCTGTAATAGGCTTTTTGACTATTTTCTTATTAGAACGTTTTGCCAATTCTAAACAAAAGAATGGAATCTAAACACCGTACCCTATCAGATAAAATCTGGCTGGTTCTAAAAGGTCTCGCCATGGGCGCGGCTAATAAAGTGCCGGGCGTATCTGGAGGTGTGGTCGCTTATGTAGCTGGTTTTTATGAAGAATTTATTTACTCGCTTCAAAAAGTAAACAAAACAGCTTTTAAATTACTTCTGGGAGGTCGTATTAGAAGTTTTGCACGTTATGTTAATGGCAGGTTTCTATTCTTGCTGATTTTCGGCATGATTATTAGTTATTTTAGTGTTTCAAAAATCTTAGATATCGCAATTGAGCACTATCCGCTCTATGTATGGAGTGCTTTTTTTGGGATGATTATAGGTAGTGTTTATATAATAGCTAAAGACTTTAATGAGTGGTCGCGTGCTAATCTTATTATTTTATGTTTAGGTATTGTAGCGGGTATAGGTATAAGTTTATTAAAACCCGCTACACAGAATGATAATTTAATTTTTGTGTTCTTTTGTGGAATAATAGGTGTCTCAGGGATGACCTTGCCCGGCCTTTCGGGATCATTTATATTAATTTTACTAGGCAATTATGTCCTATTACTCGTAGACTCTGTAAATGCTTTATTTGATACCATTTCAGATCTTATACGCGGTGACTTTTCATTTATTAACAATCCCTTCAGAATACGCTTATTAAAAGTATTGGCAATATTCACTTTAGGTTCTGCTACAGGTTTAGTAACCTTATCTAATTTTCTGGCTTTTCTTTTAAAAAGATTTAAAAATCAGACAAATGCTGCTATTATAGGTTTTATTACCGGTTCTTTAGGAGTTGTTTGGCCCTGGAAAAGGCCCATCTTTGAAACAAATACTCTAGGCGAAATTAATTATGATCGCGTAGGCGATCCCATTCTTACCAATTATGATCGGTTTATACCCACACAGTTTTCTACTGAAAATATAATCGCGACAATTTTTATATTTATTGGTATAGTAAGTGTTATGGCGCTAGGTAAATACGGGGAAAACACCCGCGCCTAACCAAATAAAAAGGGTATCTTTGACATTTAATATTGTAATTAATTACTTGTAAAAAACAAGGTGTAATTCTAGTAATGCATATGATTAAATTGGGGCTAATAGGTAAGAATATTGATTATTCTTTTTCAAGAGTTTACTTTAATGAAAAATTCAAAAAAGAAACTATTGAGGGAACTTATTCTAATTTTGATTGTAAGTCTCCTGAGGAAATAAAAGAACTTTTTCAGAAAAGAAAAGATTGTATTGGGTTTAACGTGACGATACCCTATAAACAAACTGTGGTTCCATTTCTTGATGAGATGAATAAGCATGCTAGTGCAATAGGTGCTGTAAATACGATTAAGCGGCAGCAAAATGGAAAATTAAAAGGCTTTAATACAGATTATATTGGATTTAGAAAATCACTACAACCATTTTTAAATCAAAAAAGTCACAATCACGCATTAATATTAGGCACAGGAGGCGCGTCTAAAGCAATTGCTTACGCCTTAGAATTAGAAGACATCTCCTATAAATTTGTATCACGTACGCCTAAAAAAGGACAATTTTCATACAACGAACTTAACGGTGCCATTTTATCAAAATACACACTTTTAATAAATACTACTCCGGTGGGAACACATCCTAATATTTTAGAATGTCCTAAACTTCCTTATCGTGTACTTACAAAAGATCATTTACTTTACGATTTGGTGTATAATCCTGCTGAAACGCAATTTTTAAAAAATGGTAGAGAGCAAGGTGCAAAAACAGCCAACGGACTAGAAATGTTGAAATTACAAGCTGAAGCTGCCTGGGAAATCTGGAATTAATCGCTATCAAATAAGGGGCTCTTGCTATTTGAACAGTTAATAGTATCTTTAACTCAATAAATTAAGCACCTTAACATTGAAAGAAATGTCTGAAGAAAACAAAGCATCTAAGACCGAAAAGCAAACCGAAGAGATTAAAGATAAAGCTTTGAAACCAGAGTCTTCTGAGAACGCTGTTCCCACAAATGATGATCAACAAGACCACGCTACTGAAAATCAAGATGATGCACTCACTACGGAGTCTATAGCTGTAATACAAGCTGCAAAAAGCACAGAAGATGATGAAGACTTTGTAGTTGAAGATGAGGATGAAGATGAAGAAAATGAAGATCTCGAAACTGCACTTAGCAAAGATGTAGAAGACGAGAGCATTTCAGAACGTGATACTATTCCGCATAAAGATTATGATAGCTTAAGTAAAGAAGAGCTTATAAAAGAATTTAAAAATCTCCTCAATAAATACAACGTTCAGGCAATTAAAGAGCACGTAAATGACTTAAGAGCCTCTTTCATCGCAAAATTTGAAGAAGAGCAGGACGAGGCTAAAGACAAGTTTCTTGAAGAAGGTGGGAATATAATTGATTTCAGATATTATAATCCGTTAAAAAAAGACTTCAATTCCCTGTATTACGAATACCGTGATAAACGCAACCATTATTATCAAAATCTAAAGAAAGACCTTAATGCAAATTTAGAGACGCGTACGGCACTTATTGAAGAGTTAAAAGATTTAAAAAATGAATTAGGTGGTGAAGATAGCATTAACACCACGTTTGATAAATTTAAAGACATACAAGACCGCTGGCGTAATGCAGGTAACATCCCGCGTGACCGCTACAATCTCGTTTGGAATAATTACCACCATCACGTAGAGAATTTCTATGATTTTTTACATCTTAATAGAGAGTTTAGAGATAAAGATTTTAAGGATAACTTAGATAAAAAATTAAAACTCATAGAGCAGGCAGAAGAACTTACTAAAGAGTCTGACGTAAATAGAGCCTTCAAAGAGTTACAGATGCTTCATAAAATCTGGAAAGAAGAAATAGGACCTGTTTCTAAAGAATATAGAGAAGAAATCTGGGAGAAATTTAGCAATGCTACTAAGAAAATTCATGATGCACGTCAGGAGTATTTTAGGAATATTGATAAAGTTTTTGAAGAGAATTTAGAAAAGAAAGAAGAAGTTATTTCTAAGATTGAAGCAATTGCTGCAAAACCACCTACTTCACACGGCGGTTGGCAAAAGCAGATGAAGGAAGTAAATTTATTGAGAGAATCCTTTTTTGAAATAGGTAAAGTTCCTAAAAAAGATAATGAACCTACCTGGAGGTCATTTAAAAAGGCCACCAGAGAATTTAATCATAAAAAGAACGGATTCTACAAAGATCAAAAGAAAGAGCAATACGACAACCTTCAGAAGAAAATTGATCTAATACAATTAGCTGAAGACAATAAAGACAATGAAGATGTGCAAACAACCATTGACTTAATGAAACGTATTCAGGCAGATTGGAAAAAAATAGGACACGTACCTAGAAAAGACAGCGATAAAATATGGAAACGCTTTAAAAAAGCATGCAACCATTTCTTTGATCGCCTCCACGCTGAAAAGAATGAAATTCTTGAAGAAGAGAAAGTTAATCTTGAAAAGAAAATCACCCTATTAGAAAAAACAAAAGGTATTAAACTTGAAGGTACTCCTGAAGAAAACCTTAAAGAGATTAAAGCCATTATTAAAGAATGGAAAGATACCGGTCGTGTACCCCATTCTAAGAAAAGTATAGATCAGGATTTTAATAAAGTGCTAGATGGCTTATTTAAAACTTTAGATCTCAGCAGAAAAGATGCAGAACTTATTAAATATGATAACCGTGTAGCATCACTAGCAGATCAAGATGGAGATCACGCTTTAAATAAAGAGCGCTTTTTTATAACTAAGAAAATTGAAGAAAGCAAAGCTGAAATAAATCAATTAGAAAATAATCTTGGTTTCTTTCAACACGTGGCAGACGACAATCCTTTAGTTAAAGAAGTACATAAAAATATTGCTGAGCACAAAAAAACATTAGAAATCTGGAAAGCAAAATTAAAAAAGCTAAAAACACTTTACTAATTTAAACCCAAGCTATGCAATGTCTACTATGTAATCACAGTGCTGATTTCTTGGGTAGCTTTCAAAATAGAAATTATAACAGATGCACGAATTGTGCATCTGTTTTTTTAGACACCTCAGATTTTCCAACCTATACCAAGGAAAAAGAGCGGTATGATAAGCACGAGAACACTTCAGATAATAGTGGATATTTAAATTTCCTAAAGCCACTTCTCGATGCCGTTTTTAAAGATCAAAATCCAGAAAATATTGGCTTAGATTATGGTTCGGGGCCTAATCCTGTACTTACCTCCTATTTGCAAGAACAGAGCTATATTGTAAAGCCTTACGATCCGTTTTATTCAAACGACGCTTCACTTTTAGATAAAACCTATGATTATATAATTTGTTGCGAGGTAATAGAACATTTTCATAACCCCAATTTAGAATTCACTAAGCTGCGTACGCTCTTAAAACCTGACGCTAAATTATATTGTAAAACTAATTTGCTATCTGATTCTATTAATTTTGAAAACTGGTGGTACAAAAATGATTTTACCCATACTTTTTTCTATACTGAAAAGGCATTACAGTTTATAAAAGACAAATTTGGGTTTAAAGAACTCAACATATTTAAAGAATATTTTGTGTTTAAAGCATAAAAAAAACCGCGGTCAACGACCGCGCTTTAAAATTTATTAAACTGCTAATAATTTAATTTTTATAAAGGTATAAAGACGATACTCCAGAAAGCATGTTATTCACTACCGGAGTAGCAGTACCAGACGTATTGCTAGATACTGAAGTAAAAGCTAATACTCTACCTCCACCATTAGCTAGTTCTGCAACATAAACTGCATCTGCATCTGCATCGTAAACAACATTTACAGGATTACCCAGTAATGTAGAAGCACCAGATATACGTATTTGATCTGTAAGTGCTAATGTACCACCATTAGCTACCGCATTAAACTTAGAGCTAAAGTTAGTTATTACGTGTATTGCACCATCAGTATCAAAACCTGCTGCTGTATTAGCTGCTTGTGCAATATCTGTCATTACCATAGTATCACCATCAAAATCAAGACCGTGCGTACGTACTATACCTTCTATAACTACTCTTTTAGAAGCAGTGATAGCCGCATCTGAAGTATTACTTGACAGAAAGTTGCTAAAAACTGCTAATTCACTTTTATTATCAACTACCGCGTACAAATCATTGTTTACAAACTCAATACCCCAAAGTGGGAAATCAACGTTAAGTGTTCTACTTAAAGTAAAACCACTATTAGTACGTTCAAAAACAAATAATCTATTATTGTTTGTTGTATTATCTGCAACTACATAAAAATTACCGCTTACTGCTAAATCTCTTGGACTCTGTAAGGCAGCAGGACCGGTAATATCAACGTTAAGTGACCCAGTTGCAGAAACAATGTCACTAATACTAATATAAGTTTGTAAAGATGTTTGAGTGGCTCCTCTAGATGCAATTGTAAAACTATCATCTTCTGGCGCGTAATAAATACCTTCTGCATCTGTAGCAGTTGTAGTATATAAAGTAGTTTCGTTAGTTAGTAGATTATATTTTGTAACGTTCCCATCAGTGTGACTTGTAGCATATAAATCTGCTGTACCCGTATTCATATCTGTAGTATTATCATCATCATCACTACATGAAGTAAATGCAAAAGCACCAAGTGCTCCCAGATAAATAAGTTTTGAAATTTTCATAAATTGAATTTTAGTTTAAAATATTTTTTTGTTCATTTAATAAACGCAGAATTATTAAATATGGTTTCAATTGAATTTAAGTGAAACCTTAAATCTTTTAGACCCTAAATTTCAAGTTATTAGCTATCAATTATTTGTAATTACAACTATAATTTTCTTTAACTATTTTTTATGCTATACTTAAGATTGTTTAACGCTATTCTCGAGCGTAAAAGCAGTTTTAATTAGAAAAATACTAACTTTTCTCAGGTATTTTACCCTGTATATTTTTAAAAAAAAGGCGCAATTCTAACATATCTTTAGAAATATCACCTGTAGGGTAAAATAGTGAACCTATGTGGTGCTCTTTATCTTTAAAATTCATGGTGATTGGTAAAATAGGAACCTGTGCTTTTAAGGCGATATAATAAAATCCGGTTTTCCAGGTTTCTACCTTTTTGCGTGTACCTTCAGGCGAAAGCGCTAATCTAAATATTTCTTCGGTATCAAAGAGTGCTGCAATTTGCTCTACTTGATTTTGACCTTTTATACGATTTAATGGAGTTCCTCCCAGGCTTCTAAAAAACAACCCGAAAGGCCATTTAAAAAGTTCTTTCTTACCAAGAAAATTTATACGTTCGCCTAATGTTCCTCTAAATAAAATTCCCATATAAAAATCATGCCAGCTCGTATGAGGTACGGCGATAACCACCATTTTATTGACTTCAGAAGGAAATCTACCTCGTATGTGCCAACCTAATGCTTTGTATATTTTCTTAGATAACCATCCCATTAGTTCCCGTGTTGAGATTTTAATATAAGTCTCGCCTCTTCTAAATCCTGGGGGGTATCAATACCTATAGCCGGCGTTTCTGAAAAAACCATTTTTATTCTCTTGCCATATTCTAAATAACGTATTGCTTCAATCTTTTCTGCAGCCTCAAGATTACGCATAGGTAATGTATAGAAATCAAGAACTGCCTGCTTTCTAAACGCATAAATACCTTTATGTTTATAATAAGTAACTTCAATATCCCTATCTCTGGGATAAGGTATAGGCGCTCTTGAAAAATACAACGCAAAGTTCTCATTGTCTACAATAACTTTTACATTATTAGGATTCTCAATTTCTGCTGCAACTGTAATTGGAGTCATTAAAGATGCCAGATCTATTTGTTCTGCTCCCTGCTCATAAAAAACCTGAAGTACATTACGCATATCTGCTTCATTTGTAAATGGCTCATCACCTTGTACATTAACAACTATATCAACATCTAGATTCTCTACAGCTTCTGCAATACGATCACTGCCGCAGTTATGTTCTTTTTGACTCATAACAACTTTACCACCATTTTGTAAGATGGTTTTGTAGATTAAGTCACTGTCTGTAACAACATATACATCGTCAAATAGGCCTGTCTTAACAGCAGCTTCATAAGTACGTATAATTACAGGTTTACCCTCAAGGTCTTGCATAAGTTTACCCGGGAAACGAGAGGCCTCATAGCGTGCAGGTATCATTGCTATTACTTTTAATTTTTCAGTCATTGTAAACGTTATATATTGACTTTAGTTTTTCGGTTAGAAAACCATTTTATGCATTTATAAATTAAATAAACCACGAGTATCCCTGCAAACAGCGGAATAAAAATGGCTAGTATAGAAAGGAAGATGGAAACTATATTTTCAAATGTTGCAAATAAAGGATTAGCCATACCCAATGTTGATGTTGAGGATACAGCTCTAACAGCGGCAGTAGAACCGGCAATTAATCCTGCTGTACCACCACCTCCAATAATCGCAAGAGACCACGATACCCAAGGCTCAAAATCTCCTAAAGTGACAAAAAATAATATAGTACCTGCAATGCCGGCAAGAGGTACCGCCACAGTGTCTAAAATAGTATCAAACCAAGGTATATAGTAGGCTAACAATTCTAATAAAGTAGCAACTCCTAATAAAATTAATGTCTGTAATGAGCCCAGCCAAACCCAGCCTTCATTTAAATTGAGTACATCAAAATAAGCGGCAATGCTCAATGCTAAAAGGGGTAAAAAAATACGAAAACCGGCTGCAGCTGCCAGCCCTATTCCCAGGCAAATACTTATTAAAAAATCCATTCTCCTAATTTTCTATAAACATATCATCTTTAAAACCTATAAGATAAAGTTTTTTTCGAGCTCTGGTTACCGCTGTATAGAGCCATCTTAAATAATCTTTATCCATACCATTAGGAAGGTACGGTTGTTCGACCATAATAGTTTCCCATTGCCCACCCTGTGATTTATGACACGTAATGGCATATGAGAATTTTACCTGTAGTGCATTAAAAAACTTGTTGTTTTTCACTTTAAGAAACTTCTTATACTTAGATTTTTCATCTGCATAATCTTTCATCACCTCTTGATATAGTTGATTTCCCTCTTCATAAGATAAGGAAGGTGTTTCTGAAGTAAGGGTATCTAATAGTAAAACTGTTTCAAAAGGAGCAAGATTTGGGTAATCTGTCATTTGTATTTTTACTTCCGCAAAGCGGAATCCATAAATCTCTTTTATACTGAAAATCTCCAGAATTTCAATAATGTCGCCATTTGCTATAAAACCAGCATCACTTTTAATATCGAGCCAAAAATAATTATTCTTGACCACCATAAAATAATCTCCCGGGCTTACCTCTTCTTCTTTAAAGAGAATGCGAGAGCGTATTTGCTGATTATACAAATTGGCACGTTTATTAGATCTAACAATTATTGCTGTACCTTCATTACCATATTCTTGGTAAGAATCACCTAGAGAGTCCATAATCTCGTGACCATCTATAAGACGTACCACATCGCATTGATCACTAAGGTCAAATCTAAAATCTTCATACAAGCCCTCATTAAGAAACTCACGCATGCGTGTGGCATTTTTGAGAATACCGCTCGTTTCTGCCTGGCGCATCACTTCATCAAGTTCGATACTAAGTACCTTTTTATTAAACTGAAGCTCTAAATGACGGGCATCTAAAGCCGGACTCAAATCCATCTTAACGGGTGGTAACTGTGCATTATCACCTATTAAAAGAAGCTTGCACTGATGTCCACTATAAACGTAAGACATGAGATCATCTAATAAAGAGCCATTTTCAAATAACTTAGACTCTGATGCAGAATCAGAAATCATTGATGCCTCATCAACTATAAATAATGCATTGCGGTGTTTGTTTTTTTGTAATGTAAAAGACACTCCACCACCACTCTCTTTTTTAGGATAATATATTTTTCTATGTATAGTTTGAGCGGGTTCATCACTGTAATTAGAAATGACTTTTGCGGCCCTTCCTGTAGGTGCTAATTGTATAAAAGACATTTTTATTTTCGACAAGTTTTTAACAATAGTCCCTATTGCAGTCGTTTTACCGGTACCTGCATACCCTTTTAGAAGGTAAATTGTATCATTTTTAGGATCTAATAAAAACTTACTAAGTTGTTGTAAAAGAATGTCTTGCTTTAAAGTTGGGGCGAATGGGAAATCCTTGAGAAGTAGTTTGTAAAATGCTTGATAATCCAGCTCCATAGATATTTATTGATTCGGGTAAAGATAGTAATGAATTTTTCGGGATATCCTTTAACGATTAAAAAAAAATTGTAGATTTGTCGATAACCATTATTAAATCTAAAACCACACATCGAATGAAATTAGTATTTCAGTTAGTACTTTGGGTTGTTATCGGAGTATTAGGATACCTTCTTTTTAACTCTGTTTACGGCGAAGTTAAATTTAATGATCTTAAAGTTGTACGTTATCAAAAATCAGTTAACAAACTTAAAGACATTCAAAAAGGACAATTAGCGTTTAAACAACTTAATGGCAAATTTGCCGGTAGCTTTGATGAACTAATTAAATTTCTTGATACCGCAGAGTTTACACTTACTGAACGTCGCGATACGTTAGTTCTTGATGAAGAAGCAACAAAACGTTACCGTGTAGATACACGTAAAGAAATTACTATTATCGATACATTAGGTACAGCCTCTGTAAAAGACTCTTTATATCAGGGGACAGATCGTTACAAAACGATGATGAATGTTCCTGGAACAGATAAGAAATTTGAAATGGAAGCAGGAACAGTTCTTAAGAATGATGTTCAAATTCCTGTTTTTGAAGCTAAAGTTTCTAAAGACGTAATATTATTTGATCAACCAAAGGATTACGTTGCTAAAGAAAAACAGACCGTTTCTGTTGAAGGTGTAAATGGTGCTTATCTATCTGTAGGTTCTATGACCGAAATAAGTACAGCTGGTAACTGGCCTCAAAGTTACGGTGACAGTGAAGACTAATTCTCTGGTAAATCCAGAACTTAATATATTATCCATCCAGGTTAGCCTGGATGGATTTTCGTTTTATATACACGATGATAGTTCTGCAAACAGTCCTCTTAGCAAACAATTTCCCTTTAAAAATGTTCATACTGCTGAGCATGCGTTAATAGAAATCCAAAAAATATTTGATCATACGCAAATTCTTCACAATAACTTTAAAAAAGTTGTTGTGATCTATGCAAATGAACTTTTTACAATAGTTCCCAAACATCTATTTGACTCTAAAAACTTAACTGATTATTTAAAGTTTAATACTAAAATTTTAAAGACAGATTTTATTGTTTATGATGAACTAGAAACGTTGGGCCTTATAAATGTATACGTACCTTACACAAACATAAATAATTTCTTTTTTGATCATTTCGGTACATTTACTTATTATCACAGTCAGACTGTTTTAATAAAAAATATATTAGAGCGCGCAACGAACCTCGATTCAGCAACATTTTTTGTTCAGGTAGGTTTAAAAACAATTGATGTGCTGGTATATGAGGGTAAAAAATTACTGCTAAGTAATCATTTTAGATTTGATACAGATATAGATTTTGTGTATTATATTCTCTTTTGTTTTGAACAGTTAGGTTTAAATCCTGAAGAAACTACGTTAAAAATCAGCGGTAATATAAATGCAGAAGATTCTAAGTATTTAATACTTTATGATTACGTACGTAATGTACAAATAGCAGAATCTGTAGAACAGGATCAATTGAATTATTCTTTTTTAAAATACAATCTAAATTTATGAGAATTATCAGCGGCAGCTTTAAAGGCAGACGTATAACGGCTCCAAAAAAATTACCGGTACGACCTACTACAGATATGTCTAAAGAATCGCTCTTTAATATTTTACGTAATAGATACAGTCTTACCCGTGTAAATGTCCTAGATCTTTTCTCAGGGACAGGTAACATTAGCTATGAGTTTGCTTCAAGAGGAGCAGAAGCAGTTACCGCTGTCGATGGCAATGCCGGTTGCACAAAATTTATAGAAGAAACCGCAGCTTCGTTTGAAATGAATATTAAAGTGATCAAGTCTGATGTTTATACATACTTATCACGGGAAACTAATCAATACGATATCATTTTTGCAGATCCTCCTTATGATTTTGAAAAGGAGCAATTTTCAAAAATCGTTGAATATGTAATAGATAATGATTTGCTATTACCAGAAGGCAGTCTAATAATTGAGCATAGTAAAAATACAGATCTACAAGATCACCCTTCATTTTTTGAAATACGTAAATACGGTGGTAGTGCTTTTAGTTTTTTTTCTAAGTAGTTTTTAGTTAACTTAATACAAAAAATAACTATTTAAGAAAATTAGAATGACCCAAAGTCTAAAAACAATTGATCTAAGTTTTTGCAAACTTACTTTCGCAGAAAACTATGTAATTTCTGAAATAAATCAGGGAGTTGTTCTTAACAAAGAGCTTTTTAAGGAAGCAGGCTCTGTTTTATTTGATCACTTTAAAGATGATCAAAACTATGTGTATATCGCTTATAGAAGAGCAGATTACAATGTTAATCCCGTAGATTATATTAATTGCTCAGACTACCCTAATATGCTGGCCGTTGCTATTGTAACTAACACCGAAGCTAAGCGCAGTACTGCAACTTTTGAAAAGGCGTTTTTCCCTAAACCTTACGAGATTTTTAATACGCTAGAAGATGCGATTGATTGGGTAAAGAATAATATCGAGAATTTATAAAAAAAGCAGACCTATAAGCCGGATTCTGTTCTTATTGCAAAGCAATAATACCTTATCATTTATCTAGACAAATAATTACTTATTTGTTCTATCTGCCTACCCTCCGGCATCGCACGAGACGCACTTAATTGCCGGTTTACATGGCATTGCACCGCATAGAGTTTACCTGGTTTCACTACAGCATTACCTGTACATACTTTCTGTTGCACTTGTCCTTAAGTTAATAATTACTTACTAACTTAGACGGCCGTTAGCCGCTATGCTTCCCTATGGTGTCCGGACTTTCCTCCCTAAATAATTAGAGCGATAAGGCGGTCTGCTTTGCGCAAAAATACACTTTTAAAACCTATGATAGTTGTTTTAAATAAATTTCACCGAAGACCCATTGTTAATAAGAAAATCGCAAAAAATACAAATCTGTACTGCATATTGACCTAGCTATTTTTATCTTTGAGCATCTATTAACCGAATCTCTTTTCGGTTTAAAACCTATATTTTAAATCTGTGGAGCAATTCATCGTATCAGCCCGAAAATACAGACCTGCGACGTTTAAAGATGTTGTGGGACAACAGGCTATTACTAATACGTTAGAAAATGCCATTGCTAATAATCATCTTGCACAGGCCTTACTTTTTACGGGTCCCCGAGGTGTAGGAAAAACCACGTGCGCCCGTATTTTAGCTAAAAAAATTAATCAGCAAGCAGATGAAGTTATAGATGAGCACGAAGATTACGCATTTAATATATTTGAATTAGATGCTGCTTCTAATAACTCTGTAGATGATATACGTAACCTCATTGATCAGGTACGTATTGCACCACAGGTAGGTCAATACAAAGTATATATTATTGACGAGGTTCATATGCTCTCTTCCGCAGCATTTAATGCATTTCTAAAGACCTTAGAAGAGCCGCCTAAGCACGCTATATTTATTTTAGCAACTACTGAAAAACATAAAATAATACCCACTATTCTTTCTAGATGTCAAATATTTGATTTTAAAAGAATTACAGTAAAAGATATTCGCGAGCATCTTGCAGATATCGCTAAACTAGAAGGTATTACTGCAGATGAAGAAGCATTGCACATTATCGCTCAAAAAGCAGATGGAGCGTTAAGAGATGCTTTATCTACCTTTGACAGGGTTGTAAGTTTCTGCGGAAATGATTTGACCAGAGCCGCGGTTACCGAGAATCTAAATGTACTTGACTACGACACCTATTTTGAATCTACAGATCTTATTCTAGAAAATAACATTCCACAATTGTTATTAAACTTTAATGAGATTTTATCAAGAGGCTTTGACGGGCACCATTTTATAGCAGGTCTTGCATCTCACTACAGAGATTTGATGGTTTGTAAAAATGCAGCGACAATTACCCTTCTAGAAGTAGGTGATCAAACTAAGGCTAGATATCACGAGCAGGCAAAAAAAGCAGACTTTGATTTTTTATTGCAGGCTTTAGAAATCGCTAATGAATGTGATTTAAAATACCGTACAAGTCGCAACCCCAGGCTTCTTGTAGAACTTTGCCTAATGCAAATGGCCTCTATCACTTTTGATGGAGAAAAAAAAAAGCTTCTAACTTTATAATTCCTGCTTCGTATTTTCAAAATGCTCAACAAGGATTAACTAATCCTCAAACAGCAAAACAAACTGAAGCTTCTGTAATTGAAAGCGTATCTAAATCAACAGTAGCACCAGTACAAAATACTCAAGAAACTGTACAGACAACACCTACACCTACGGTCAAACCCGAAATAAGGCCACAAACCTCGGTAAACCCGGGTCATATATCAAGTCTTTCATTAAAAGGGCTTAGGCGTAAGAAAGAAATTCTTGAAAAAAAGACGGTAAAAGAAGTTGACGTTAGTCAATTGCCAAAAGATCCTTTTACTGAGAATGCATTACTCGCTACCTGGAAAGAATATGTAAGCCGACTTCAAAAGAAAGGAGAGAAAATTTTGGCCTCAAATCTTGAGACAGATACGCCCACGTTAAAAGGAACTGTTATCCATTTAGAATTTCCTAATGAAACGATGCGGGTTGAACTAGAACGAGCTCAGCATAGCTTATTAGAATATTTAAAGCGTAAACTCAACAATTACGATATTACCATAGAGATTACGGTTAATGAGGCTGCAGAACGCAAATATGCGTATTCGCCACGTGAAAAATATGAGAAACTAAAAGAAAAGAACCCAGATTTAGAAATTTTACGAACCACCTTTGATCTTGATATATAATGTTAGGCCTTAAACTTCCCACAGACCCAAGATGGGTTAATATAGTAGAAATGAATATTGATGATATTCTGTCTGATCACGCGTTTTGTGAGCAAAAAGCAGCATCAACAGCCATATCCCTTATCGTCTCATTTCCCGAATACACCGAGCTAGTACAAGAAATGATTGCTTTAGTTAAAGAAGAAATTAGTCATTTTAAACTGGTTCACGATAAGATAATTGCTCGCGGTAATGCTTTGGGTTATGATCGGAAAGATGAGTATGTAAATAAACTGCTTAAATTTTTTCCTAAAGGAGGTAGTCGTACTACGCAACTTGTTCACAGACTACTGTATGCTGCACTAATTGAAGCACGCAGTTGCGAACGCTTTAGGTTATTATCTCAAGAATTAAAAGATGCAGAGCTTAGAACTTTTTATCACAATTTAATGGTAAGCGAGGCAAACCACTACACTATGTTTTTAGGGTTTGCACGTAAATATGGTAATGAAGACGAGGTAAATTCAAAATGGCAGCATTTGCTAGAATTTGAAGCTGAAATAATGAAAAATCTAAGTATACAACAAAGCATACACGGCTAGAAAATTTATGACAATAAAAAAACCAGTTCAATTGAACTGGTTTTTTTATTATTTTTCATTTCTATTGATACTTATAATCTATATGCAGCTGATAGAGTAAAGTATCTATTTTTTCCTTCTTTAGCTGAATTCACAACATCTATAAAACCAAAGTTATAGCGAGCTTCTAAGGTAAGACCATCAATAATTTGATAACCTATGCCACCTACGGCAGCAACATCATAATTTTTATATTCATATCTGTTAAAAGAATTCCAGATAGCAAGACCTACCTGAGGCCCCACGTGCACATTAAAACGTTGTTTGCTGTATCTAAGCAATAATGGCAATTGAAGATAATCAAGTTCTGCACGTTCTGCATTAGCACTACCCGGTACAGAGTTAGGTTTGTTTCCCTGCGCAGAGTATAATAATTCTGGCTGAAAACCTAAAGAGCCACTTAATGGAATATCTGCAAAGACACCGGCAACAAAACCATAACGGCTCAAAGCATCATCATAGTCACCACTCAATTCTGAAACATTTAATCCTAATTTTGCACCATATCTCACATTTTGCGCAAAAGAAGTTGCAGAAGCTGTAATTAATAAAACGAGTAATAATTTCTTCATAATAAATATTTTAATTGGTTTCATCGATAAATTGGGCTCTGCAATATTACTATAATTTTTATTTGATAGTCTAAACAACTTGATTTTTATCGTTATACAGTGATTTTATGATGCCATCTGACAGCCCTATTTTAGGAACGTGTATATTTTTTGACCTACTCCACTTCATTGCTGATAAATAAATACGGGTGGCCGGTATAATAACATCGGCTCTATCTATATTCAACCCTAATTCAGTAATGCGTTCTTCATAGTTATAGGATTGTAAAAATTCGTAAAAACTCACCATGTAGAAATAGGTTAAAGGCTTACCATCTTTCTTACCACTTAGTTTAAAGATTTTATTAATATTTCCGCCAGAACCTATTAAATCTATTTTGGTGTATCCTTTTGTAACTTCTTTAATCCAGGTTTCTACATCTTCCCAAACAGTATGCCCTACTAATCCTTCTAACAGCCGTACAGTACCTAATTTAAATGATTTTGAGGCAACTACTTCTTTATTGCTGTATAATGTAAACTCGGTACTACCACCACCCACGTCTACATACAGATATGACCTATCTGTAGAGATTAATGATTGTAAGTCTGTATTTGCGATAATTGCAGCTTCATCATTGCCATCTATAATATTAATTTTTACGCCGGTTTTTTTAAATATTTGCTTAACAACATCTTCTCCATTTTCAGCTTCACGCATTGCAGAGGTAGCACAGGCTTTATAATCAACTACTTTATGAGAACGCATTAAAAGTTTAAAAGCTTGCATCGTATCAGACATACGCTCGATGTTTTCTTCAGAAATGCGCTTGGTTTTAAATACATCTGCACCCAAACGAATAGGTACGCGCACCAATGAACTTTTGCGAAACAGGGGTTCACGGCCTTCTATTTCAATCACATTTGCTACTAATAAACGAATAGCATTAGACCCAATATCTATAGCCCCATATTTTTTAAACTGAATCATAATTAGTTTAATTTATTTAAGTAGTAATCGTATGTAGCAAATTGAGACCGTAAGGGAGCTTCATCATTTTTGCGATACGCATTATTTTGTAATGCTGTAATCTCTCGAGCTTTTACATTATCATTCCAACAAATTGAATAGGTCTCTATAATCTCTTTCTTCACATCTGCATCGTAAATAGGACAGGTGACTTCTACCCTATTATCAAGATTACGCGTCATCCAGTCTGAAGATGATATATAAACTTTTTCTTCACCTTCTTCCCCAAAAATTAATACTCGAGGATGTTCTAAAAATTTATCTACAATGCTAATAAGATTAATGTTTTCACTCATTCCCTTAACTCCGGGAATTAAGCAGCAAACACCTCTTATAATCATATCTATCTTTACTCCTGCCTCACTTGCAGCGTATAATTTATCTATGATGGAATAGTTAGAAATACTATTTAATTTAAGTCTTATATATCCCTTTTTACCACTTTTTACTTTCTTGATTTCGTTATCAATTAATCTAAAAAATGTATTTTTTGCGTAATGCGGAGAAATTATTAAATGCTGATAGGTATTTACAATGTAATTTGTATCGAAGAAATTAAACAGTTTTATGAGATCTTTTAAAATCTGTTTGTTTGCAGTAAATAGTGTATAATCTGTATATATCTTAGCCGTTTTGCCGTTAAAGTTACCCGTGCTTATAAAGCCATAACGTTTCAGTCTACCTGCCTCAAGACGCTCAATCACACATACTTTACTGTGTACTTTTAATCCCGGAACGCCAAAAATGAGCTTAATACCTTCATCCTGCATTTGATTTGCATAGCGCATATTACTTTCTTCATCAAAACGTGCTCGCAATTCTATTTGTACCGTTACATCTTTACCATTTTTTGCTGCATTTATTAACGCACTGGCAATGTGACTCAATTTAGCCAAACGGTAAATTGTTATTTTTATGGTTTTAACTTTAGGGTCTAAAGCAGCTTCACGCAAAAATTTAATTACATAAGCAAACGTATGATAAGGTGTGTATTGCAGAAAATCTTTTTCGGCAACCTTTTTAAACATACTGTCATTAAGGCTAATATTTGTTATAGGTAGTGGCTTTTGAGTGGCGTATAATAAATCTGTACGTCCAAGACTTGGAAAACCCATATAATCTTTGCGATTATGGTAACGACCACCGGGAATAATACTATCTGTATTTTCTATACCTAACTTTTCAAGCAGAAAATTTAACGTGTCTTTATTAATCGCCTGATCGTGCACAAAACGCACGGGTTCTGCATCTTCTCTTCCTTTTACACTTTTAGATAATTTCTCTATAAAACTCTTACCTAAGTCTGACTCTAAATCAAGTTCTGCATCGCGAGTAATTTTAATCATATGAGCAGAAATTTCATCATATTCAAAAATGCTAAATACAGATTCTAAGTTGTACCGAATAAGATCATCTAAAATCATTATATAATCTATACCATCTACCTGGGGCAACACAACAAAGCGGTCTAATTCACTTGGTATTTCAACTAAAGCATGGAGTATTTTCTTGGTAACCGAATTTTTCATCGTTACCGTGAGATATGCCTCTAAATCCTGAATACGCGGTAAATCAATATCTTCATTAAGCATTATTGTTACTAGCGCAGGACTTACCTTTTCCATAAAAAAGGTTTTAATAAATTCACTATGCTCTGGATAGTGAACCTCATTTTCTTTAATTATATAAATACCCTGATCTTTAAGACGAGAATGTATGGTATCTATTATACTTAAACTTTCTTCCTGCTGCTCAATTACAATACGCGTTATCTTTTCTAAAAGTTCATCTGCAGCATATACTCCTAAAGCTTTACGGCCACGTTTACCGGCTTCTACAATTCGCTTAACTGTAGCATATCGTACTTTAAAAAACTCATCCAGATTGTTAGAAAAAATCCCTACAAAGCGCAGGCGCTCAATAAGTGGCACTGTCTCATCTGCTGACTCTTGCAATACCCTAGCATTAAATGACAACCAACTTATTTCCCTATTTATATAACGTGATTCGTCTGCTACTAAAGTTGTTGTATTCAATTTATTATCCATTAATTAAGTTGCTTAGGTTTAACATATAGAATAGTTTCACCTTTATTAATAGCACTCCAGTCATTAACATCAAATGTAATTGCTGTAAATGCAGCGGTTGAAACATTATCTATGCTTTTACTTCCATATTGATTTACCCAAAAGGTTAAGGCGTTGTTATGGCCAAAAATCATAAGACGATCAATACGATTATCACACGATTTGATTACTGTATCTAGTTTATTACCCGTAAAATCATATAAACGAGCATCAAGCTCCAGTCGCTCCTCAGGAATTCCTAATTCTTTAAGATATAAAATAGCCGTACTTTTTGCACGTACCGCATCACTACTAACAATGCGCTGAGGAATTGATATTTTCTCGCGTATAAAAACACCCATCTTAGTGGCATCTTCTATTCCACGCTGATTTAAAGGACGTAAATGATCTTCAAGATTAAACTCCCAGGATGATTTAGCGTGTCGTACCAGGTAAAGTGTTTTCATAAACTGTAAAATTAAGGAGCAAGTCGTTCTAGTTTCCAATGAACCCTTCCCGGAGTATACAACAACCTATCGTGTAAACGATTAGGTCTGCCTTGCCAGAATTCAAATGATACTGGTTTAATACAGTAACCTCCCCAATAATCTGGTTTCGGTATTTCTTTATTTTCAAATTTCTGCTCAAGATCGGCAAGTCTATTTTCTAAAAAATTGCGGTCTGCAATTACATCGCTTTGTGGTGATGTCCACGCACCAAGTTGACTACCACGTGGTCTTGAATGAAAATAAGTCGTAGAAACTTCTTCTGAAACACGCTCTGCAATACCCTTAATGATAACCTGTCGCTCTAGATTAGGCCAGAAAAAAGATATACATACGTGCGGATTATCAGCTAAAGCCCTACCCTTTTCACTCTCATAATTTGTATAAAATACAAAGCCATTTTCATCATAGCTTTTTAAAAGAACAATACGACTTTTAGGAAAGCCATCGCTTCCTACAGTTGCTACTGTCATTGCATTAACTTCATCAACACCAGCAGCATCTTCTACTTCTTCAAACCACATTTTAAATTGACTGAAAGGATTAGCATCACTTTGTTCAATCGTTAATGCATTCTTATCGTAAGATTTTCTATAATCACTTAAATCGTGTGCCATATTGAGATTTTAGAGCAATTTACGCTAATGATTAATACTGTAAAAAGCCCATTACTATCTTTTACATTTATTTAAATTAAAGTCAAAACTAATTTGCACTTGATAATTCATCAAAGTCAAACACTTTACCATCATCTGCCGTAAGTACATTCTCGAACTCAAGTTTAGCTTCGTTTGCAAAAAGTGTAAGATCTGGGTAACGAGTACTGTAATGTCCTAGAATAAGAAATTCAACATTTGCCTGTTTAGCCATAAGGCCTGCTTGTCGAGCTGTAGAATGGCCGGTAGGTTCCGCTAACTTGGCATGAGCCTCTAGAAACGTAGATTCATGATACATATACGTGACTCCCTGTAATTGTGGTAAATTATCTGGTTTATAAACCGTATCACTGCAAAATGCATAACTTCTTGGCGGGTCTGGATCAAACGTTAATTCTTCGTTAGGTATGAGCGTACCATCATCGAGCAACATGTCTTTACCAGACTTAATTTTTTTATAATATAATACGTCAATCTCTTTTTTAAGAACAGCGCTCATATTCAGTTTACGCTCTCCTTCTTTCTCTTTAAATAAAAATCCATTAGTATAAATGCGATGTTTTAAAGGAATGGTTTCTACGGAAACTTTATCGTCTTCAAACAGGATTTGCGGTTCTTTAGATTCTAACTCGTGAAAGTATAGCGGATAATTTGTCCAGCTATTAGACAATTTTAACTGAAGCGTAATTGCTTGTTTGATCCCTTTGGGACCGTAAACGTGCAGTTCTCCTTCTCTATTAAGCAATCGAAAGGTAGATATTAACCCTACTAGACCAAAGAAATGATCCCCATGCAAATGCGAAATAAAAATATGCTTGATTTTTGAAAACTTAACTTTATTTCTTCTAAGCTCAACCTGAGTTCCTTCTCCGCAGTCAATAAGAAAAAGGTGGTTTTTTATTTGTAATACTTGAGAAGTAGGATTTGTAAATGTACGTGGCGTGGCTGCATAGCAACCGAGTATAGTAAGCTTCATTAAATTTTGCTAACAAATTATTTAAACGTAAACAGTTTAAAATCGGTTAGAAATCAACTTTATACTGCATAACAAAAAGATTAAATGCGTAGATAAAACATCTTAACGCATAAAGTCGTTAAGTTAAGCTTAATTAAGCAAAAAAAGAATGCTTTACCTAAAATAAGCTTATGATTTAGAACCCCAGATCGCGTTGAATTTCTTCAAGATCTATCACGTCTTTTGCCTCTTCTAGTGTAGGCACAACCATTAATTCTTCGGGTACTCTATCTATCTGCGGAACTTTATTAACTAACACAAATGACTTGTGAGCAGCACGCTGGGTATTTGAAATATGTAGAAAACTCAAAAGCTCATCTAAGGTAATATTCTCATATTTAAGTAGATCTATAACAAGATTTACATCTGAATACGCTTTAGGAATGATAAATTCTAAAAAGGAAGCAAAATCCTTTACACCATCTTCTTCATCCTCGAGTATGGTAAAAGTGTCATTTTGTGTTATAATCATTGCTTTTTAATTTTTGAAGCCAAAAGATAAATCACAGCCATACGTATTGCTACACCGTTTTCAACCTGATTTAAAATTATAGACTGGCCACTGTCTGCCACATCACTTGTTATTTCTACACCTCTATTTATAGGTCCAGGGTGCATAATCACTATTTCTTTATTTAAAGAATCTAAGAGTTCTTTATCAAGCCCATATTGTTGTGTATATTCTCGTGTAGACGGGAAATAACTAATATCCATACGTTCATTTTGCACGCGTAACATATTAGCAACATCGCACCATTCTAAAGCTTTTCTAAGATTAAGCTCTACCCCCACACCTAAAGATTCAATATATTTTGGCATTAAAGTTTTAGGGCCACAAACTTTTACTTCGGCACCTAAGAGTTTTAATGCAAATATGTTTGAAAGCGCTACTCTACTGTGCAGTATATCTCCTACGATAACAACTTTCTTACCACCTACATCTCCTAATTTTTTAAGAATAGAATAACTATCTAATAATGCTTGTGTAGGATGCTCGTGAGCACCGTCACCGGCGTTCACAATACTTGCTTTAATATTTTTTGAAAGAAAAACGCCGGCACCGGGATTGGGATGACGCATAACAACCATATCTACTTTCATAGATAAAATGTTATTAACCGTATCTATAAGTGTTTCTCCCTTTTTTACTGAAGATGCACCTGCAGAAAAATTGATAACATCTGCACTTAAACGCTTCTCCGCCAGTTCAAAAGAAAGTTTTGTACGGGTACTGTTTTCAAAAAATAAATTGGCAATGGTAATATCTCGAAGGGAAGGAACTTTTTTAATAGGACGGTTAATGATTTCTTTAAAATGATCAGCCGTTTCAAAAATAAGATTGATATCCTTTTTTGTTATATACTTAATCCCCAATAAGTGATCTACACTTAACTCGCTCATTTGCTACTTTAATTTGTGCGATTGTTATTCCCGTTAACTTTATTCTTCAATTAAATAAACACTGTCTTCACCACCATTTTCTACCCAGCTCACTTTTACTTTTTCAGCATTAATTGCATCTACCTGCCTACCTCTATAATTAGGTTGTATAGGTAAATGTCTGCTAAAACGGCGGTCTATAAGGGTAAGCAATTCTACTTCACGTGGTCTCCCAAAGCTTTGAACCGCTGTGAGAGCAGCATTTATGCTTCGGCCGGTGTATAAAACATCGTCTATAAAAACAACATTCTTGTCTTCTACAACAAACCCAATTTTTGTCTTATTTGCTTCGAGTGGTTTGTCTCCGCGTCTAAAATCATCTCTAAAAAAGGTGATATCAAGATATCCCATTTTTATGTTTTCAATCTTATAGTCTTCTTCCAACAGTTTTTTAATACGTTCTGCAACATAAACCCCTCTAGGCTGTATGCCTATAAGAACCGTATTTTTAAAGTCTCTGTGATTTTCAATGAGTTGACAAGCCAGTCTATTCAATATAATATTTACTTCTTTTGCATTAAGTAAGACTTTCTGACTCATAGTGGGAGTTGCGCTTGTTTTGGTTAGCAAAGGTATCTATTTTTTTAAACAGAATATTTCAAAATACACTTTTACTTGTTCTTATTTCTTTTGAATATTGAAAAACCGAAAGGAATAGCAAAAAACAGAAAGAAATATTTACCAGTTATTAAACCTATGAGTGTAATAAGCGCAGCGATCACATAAATCCAATTGTAATTTTTGAATTTCATAATGACTACTTTATTCCTTGAGTAGGTTTCGGTTTAATCCATTTATTTTTAAGTTCAAGAAAATTTATATCAATGGCAGGATCTTGAGGCTCCAGCACTTTTGCCTGAAAAGAACGCTGTAGAATATCTTCAATTAGATAATCTTCCTGCACACTCTTAGGATCATAAATTTCTTTGAGAGAAATATCAAAAAAACTAGCCGTAGTATTTAAGAAAAAAGCCTTTAATCCACTGCGGTAATCTTTAATTAATTCAAAAGTGGTTGAACCCGTTTGACGATACATCAGTTTTACTAAGATCTGACCTTCGGTTCTGGTAAGTTTTTTGAGCTGTGCACCAAATTCGTCTTCTACATAGCGCTGTATGATTTTTGTGTATTTTTTCTTAGCCCGCTTAGATTTCATAGAATCGAGCCGTTGATTTAATTCAACAAGACGCTCTCCTGCCAATTTTGCATACGGCCATACTTTACGGGTTTTTCTGCGTAAAATAAGATATCGGCGTCGTGCTTCATTATCACTAAATTTTACCTTACCTAAAACAATTACATCATCTAAAAAAATAGCTTTTCGGGCAATACTGTCGCCTTCTACAATATAGAATTCAACATTTGAGGTATCTGTCTCGGTAGTTGGTTCTTCTGTAGTTTGTGCTAATAACGTACCACTCAAAATGAGTGTAAGTAGGATGACTAATTTATTCAAATTTTATTTTTCATTTTATAGAGCGAAAACTGTTCCAAAAGTACGCAATCGTTCAGATTGCGTTGCGAAATTGCTATTAATATTCTTACTTTCGTAGAAAATTGAAATTATGTCAAAAAGCATTTTAAATAAAGAATCTCTTGATTTTCTAGAATCTTACCTAAATAACGCCGCTCCTACAGGTTATGAGTGGGAAGGTCAAAAAATCTGGATGAATTATCTAAAACCTTATGTCGATACCTTTATCACAGATAATTACGGTACAGCAGTAGGTGTAATAAATCCTGACGCTAAATACAAAGTAGTAATTGAAGGTCACGCAGACGAGATTTCCTGGTATGTAAACTTTATTACAGACGATGGTTTAATTTATGTAATACGCAACGGCGGAAGTGACCATCAAATAGCACCCTCTAAACTGGTTAACATACACACTAAAAATGGTATCGTAAAGGGTGTCTTTGGATGGCCGGCAATACATACGCGGGATAAGAGTGATGAAAAAGCTCCAAAACTTGATAATATTTTTATTGACACCGGTTGCAAAAACAAAGAAGAGGTAGAGAAACTTGGTGTACACGTAGGTTGTGTTATAACCTATCCTGATACATTCACGATTCTTAATGGCGATAAATTTGTGTGTCGTGCATTAGATAATCGTATGGGTGGTTTTATGATTGCTGAAGTTGCTCGTTTGCTTAAAGAAAATAGTAAGAAATTAGATTTTGGTCTGTATATCGTAAACTCGGTACAGGAAGAAATAGGATTACGTGGCGCCGAAATGATCACGCATACCATTCAACCTAACGTGGCTATCGTAACCGATGTGACCCACGATACAACCACCCCAATGATTGAGATGAAAACAAACGGTCGCGCCGCTATAGGTGATGGTCCTGTAATCTCATATGCACCGGCAATTCAACAAAAATTACGTGATTTAATTATAGAAACAGCAGAAGAGAAAAATATACCTTTTCAACGATCTGCCTGCAGTCGTGCTACAGGTACAGATACAGATGCTTTTGCTTACAGCAATGGTGGCGTACCTTCTGCATTAATAAGCTTACCGCTTAGATATATGCATACTACTGTAGAAATGGTACATCGTGATGATGTTGAGAATGTTATTAAAATGATTTACGAAAGCGTATTAAAAATTAAAGATGGTCAAAGCTTCAGTTATTTTGACTAGTTAATTATAATATCTGAATTTAAATGTCCGGAAGCACTGCTGCTTTCGGACATTTTTTTTGCTTTCATTTTTTTTGAATAGACATTTCACACTTTATTAGTACAAATCATACAAAATTGCTTTTAAATTTGATAGCATGACCATCACCGAAACTAAACTAGAAACTCTTTTAAAGAGCCCCGAAGAGGCCGCTCGCATAGCAGATCTTATCTATGTGAAAGAACAACACCTTACAATTTGCCGTAAAAAACACGGTAAGGGGTTTACCTATTGTAAAGGTGATAAAACCATAAAATCAAAACCTATTCTCAACCGTATAAAAAAACTGGTCATACCACCGGCCTGGGAAGACGTTTTAATCGCAGAACCAGAGAATGGGCATTTGCAAGCTGTGGGTCGCGATGACAAAGACCGTAAAGTATATCTCTATCACGACACGTGGAATAAACTGCGCAATGAGACCAAATTTCTAAAATTAGCTTCGTTTGCAAATGTGCTTCCGCAATTGCGAAAGCAAGTTGATGCAGATCTTGACGAAGAAAAAATGACCCGACGCAAAGTGCTTGCATTGGTACTGCGCCTTATGGAAGAAACCCATATACGCGTAGGAAATGCATGTTATGCAAAGCGCAATCAAACTTATGGGCTATCTACCTTACGCACGCGTCACGTTAAAACAACAGAAAGCGATATTCGGTTTGAATTTATAGGAAAAAAAGGCAAAGAACATAAAATTAAAATCACAGATCCAGAACTAATTGATCTTGTAAATCAGTGTGAAGAAATACCTGGTTGGGATCTATTTCAGTTCTACGATGCTGACGGAACCAAACATCATATTGACAGCGGTATGGTGAATGACTACATTCACGAACTGAGTGGCAATTTATTCTCGGCTAAAGATTTTAGAACCTGGGGAGCTACAAAAATATTCTTTGAGTCATTGCGTGACTCCGGTTATGTTGAAGAAGAAAAACAGAATGCTAAAAACATTTTGACCGCATATGACGCCGCGGCAAAAGGTCTGGGTAATACCAGGAGCGTTTGCAAAAGTTATTATGTACATCCCGTAATACCTGAAGCATATGCAGATGGCAGTATCACAGCATATTTTGATAAAGTTGATCAGGTTAAATTAAAGCCCAACTCTTTTATTTCAAAAACTGAAACCGTTATTACCCAGATGCTGGGTAATTATGAGATTACAATTTAATTTAATTAAACCCTTTAATGGCTTAATAAGAATTTAGCGTTATTCACAATTATTTTTAAAAGTCATTTAAGTAACCAAATTGAGCACGGTATTGTGTTTTATTTAAGTCTTCTACAACGGCACTTTCTTCAATTTTTCACTCAATTACAGTACCTTTGCACACTTGAAAAAGAAAATGGCAGAAACACAAGAATACATTGAAGTTTATGGCGCAAGAGCCCATAATCTAAAGAATATAGATGTTCAAATTCCCAGAGAAAAACTAGTTGTAATTACGGGCCTTTCGGGTAGCGGTAAGAGCTCTTTAGCTTTTGACACAATCTACGCAGAAGGGCAGCGACGTTATATTGAAACTTTTTCGGCATATGCCCGCCAGTTTTTAGGAGGTTTAGAGCGCCCTGATGTTGATCAAATACAAGGACTCTCTCCCGTAATCGCTATTGAGCAAAAAACTACTAGTAAAAGTCCGCGTTCTACCGTGGGTACGATTACAGAGATTTATGATTTTTTACGTCTTCTTTTTGCACGCGCTAGTGATGCGTACAGCTATGAGACGGGTGAAAAAATGGTGAGCTATAGCGATGATCAAATTAAAGATCTAATAAAATCTGAGTACCACGGAAAACGAGTTAATGTTTTAGCCCCAGTAATTAGAAGTCGAAAAGGGCACTACCGCGAACTTTTTGAACAAATTGCAAAACAAGGATTTTTAAAAGTTAGAATTGATGGCGAAATAAAAGACATCGAAAAAGGGATGAAAATTGACCGGTACAAGGTTCACGATATAGAAATCGTAATCGACCGGTTAAAAATTGATGATGAGCAGGATTTAGATAAGCGCTTAATGGAAACTATTAACACCGCGATGTATCACGGTGAAGACGTGATGATGATTTTAGATCACGACACGAACGAGGCGCGTTATTTTAGCCGTAGTTTAATGTGTCCTACTTCAGGAATCTCGTATCCTAACCCAGAACCTAATAACTTTTCATTTAACTCGCCTAAAGGAGCCTGTCCTAATTGTAACGGTATTGGCGAATTGCGCGTGGTTAATTTAGATAAAATAATTCCTGACCCTAAACTTTCTATCAAAGCTGGAGGTCTCGCACCTCACGGAACTCAGAAAAACAATTGGATATTTAAGCAATTAGAAATTATCGCACAACGCTTTAATTTTAAATTGACAGATCCTATTAAAGACATTCCGAAAGAGGCTATAGATATGATTATGTATGGTGGCAATGAGAAATTTACAGTAGATTCTAAAACTTTAGGAGTTAGCAGAAGCTACAAAATAGATTTTGAAGGTGTCGCTAAATTTATTGAAAGCACCTACGAGAATAATGATTCTGCTTCCCTAAAAAGATGGGCAAAAGAATACATGGAAAAGGTAGAGTGCCCTGTTTGTGAAGGTTCACGCTTACGCAAAGAGTCTTTATACTTTCGAGTAAATGAAAAAAACATTGCAGAACTATCTAATATGGATATTCTGGAACTCGCCGCATGGTTTAAAGAGGTGCCTCAGCATTTAAGTGAAAAACAAAAAGCAATTGCGACCGAAATTTTAAAAGAAATTAATGCCCGTCTTCAGTTTTTAGTTGATGTAGGTCTTACCTATTTAAGCTTAAACCGAAGCTCAAAATCCTTATCTGGTGGGGAAGCGCAACGTATACGCTTAGCAACTCAAATAGGGTCTCAGCTTGTAGGAGTTCTTTATATTCTTGATGAACCTAGTATTGGTTTGCATCAGCGTGACAATGAAAAACTAATTAATTCGCTGGTCGCTTTGCGCGATTTGGGCAATTCAGTTTTAGTGGTTGAGCACGATAAAGATATGATTGAGCGTGCAGATTATGTTATTGATATCGGGCCGTTTGCTGGTAAGCACGGCGGGGAGATCATTAGCGAGGGAACCCCTAAAGAACTTTTAAAGCAACATACCCTAACTGCACAGTATATTAATGGGGAAAAAGAAATTGCTGTACCTGAAAAACGTAGAAAAGGTAATGGCAAAAAGATAATTTTAAAAGGTGCAACAGGTAATAACCTTAAGAACGTGAATGTTACGTTTCCGTTAGGAAAAATGATTGTGGTAACGGGTGTTTCCGGTAGCGGAAAATCTACGCTTATTAATGAGACCCTCTACCCTATTATGAATGCACATTATTTCAACGGAGTTAAAAAACCGGCACCTTATAAAAGTATAAAAGGTCTTGATGAGTGTGATAAAGTAATAGACATTAATCAATCTCCCATAGGTCGTACTCCGCGTTCAAACCCGGCAACGTACACGGGAGTTTTTGGCGAAATACGCAGTTTATTTGCTAAGATGCCAGAATCGTTAATACGTGGTTATAAACCAGGGCGTTTCAGCTTTAATGTTGCAGGTGGTCGTTGTGAGACCTGTAAAGGTGGTGGCTTACGTGTTATAGAAATGAATTTCTTACCAGATGTGTATGTAGAATGTGAGACTTGCCAGGGTAAACGTTTCAATAGAGAAACTTTAGAAATTAGATATAAGGGAAAAAGTATCGCCGATGTTCTAGAAATGACCATTGATGAGGCGGTACCCTTCTTTGAACACATTCCGAAGATTTACCGAAAAGTAAAAACAATACAGGATGTAGGTCTGGGTTATATTTCGCTGGGTCAACAGTCTACTACCCTATCTGGTGGGGAAGCACAGCGTATTAAACTGGCAACCGAGCTTTCTAAAAGAGATACCGGTAACACATTTTACATACTCGACGAGCCTACAACCGGTTTGCACTTTGAAGATGTACGTATCCTGATGGATGTTTTAAATCGTTTGACAGATAAAGGAAATACAATGCTAATCATAGAGCATAATATGGATGTTATCAAACTGGCAGACCACATTATAGACATTGGTTATGAAGGTGGCAAGAACGGCGGACAACTTGTTGCTAAAGGAACACCAGAAGAAGTAGCAAAAGATAAGAAGAGTTATACAGCTCAATTCTTACAAAAAGAGCTAAATTAGAACGCTCTCCTAAACATTAAAATCAAACTCTTAATATGAGAAATGAAAATAAGCCTAAGGGCTGGAATGAAATAAAAACAAATGATTCTTGGGCCCTATTTAAAATTATGGGCGAATTTGTAAGTGGTTTTGAGAAACTTAGCAGAATAGGACCTTGTGTTTCTATCTTCGGAAGTGCGCGTACAAAACCAGATCAAAAATATTACAAGCTAGCAGTCGAAATCGCAGAGAAAATCGTAGATAACGGTTATGGCGTAATTACAGGTGGAGGTCCCGGTATTATGGAAGCTGGTAATAAAGGTGCACACCTTGCAGGCGGTACCTCGGTAGGTCTTAATATAGATTTACCTTTTGAACAACACGATAATCCGTATATAGATGGCGATAAGAGTATAGATTTTGATTACTTTTTTGTGCGCAAGGTTATGTTTGTTAAATATTCTCAGGGATTTGTAGTACTTCCCGGTGGTTTTGGCACGTTAGACGAATTGTTTGAGGCAATTACACTAATTCAAACACATAAGATTGATAAATTTCCTATCATACTGGTAGGTACAGATTTCTGGAAAGACCTTATGACGTGGATTAGAAATACGCTGCTAGACAGTTTTAAAAATATAAGTGATGCAGATGTAGATCTTATTTATTTAGTTGATACTGCAGACGAAGTTCTTGAAGTACTTAATAATTTTTATAATGAGTATGAATTAAGTCCTAACTTTTAAAGTTGTAAAACCAGTACCAGTGTAATTGCGTTAAGTATAGTGACAATACTTAACGCTAATCATTAAAAACCCCTGTGCTATTTCCCATTTTGGTCAATTTGCATTTACACATAAATTTATGAAGACGTTTTTAAAAGCGCTTCTACTAGTGATTTTTATACTTCCCGCAACCGGCGAAGCGCAGAATCGTATTAATATATCTGCACGATTGTATGAAGACTCAAAAACACTTGTAATTCAACAGAAAGTTTTTTTTGTAAATACCGCTAAAGACACATTAACATCATTATATTTTAATGATTGGGCAAATAGTTTTGCGTCTAAGCAATCAAAATTAGGTAGACGCTTTGCAGAAAATTATGACCGAAGATTTCATTTAGCTTCAACAGAAGAAAGAGGTTATACCCAAGTCAATTCAATTATAGACGACACGTTTAAGATGTTAGACTTTAAACGTATTCCTAAAGCTGAAGATATTCTAGAAGTTAAACTCAATCATCCATTAGCTCCGGGAGAAACACAAATGCTCAGGCTTAATTATGAAATACATATACCCGATTCTCGCTTTACAGGTTATGGTGCTTTAAATAATGGAGATTTCAATTTAAAATATTGGTTTATTGCTCCCGCTGTTTATGATGGTGAATGGCATTATTACAGCAATAAAGACCTGGACGATCTGTACATGGTTCCTACAGATTTTAAAATAGACTTCTCGTTTAAGAAAAATTATCTTCTTATAAATGAGTTGGTTCAAACTAAAAGTTCATTAGATGAAGAATCTTTATACCGAACCATACAACTCGAAGGAAAAAACAGAAACAATACCACTATTTACTTTCGGCAGAATTCAGATTTTTTAATTACTGAAACAGATCCTGTAACGGTTATAACAAATATCAGTGACACTAAGGTAATTCCAGAACGTGAAGCGCTTATCATTGATAAAATTACAAACTATCTTGATAAAGAGTTAGGAGATTATCCTTTTGAGAAACTGGTAATTTCTAATATTGATTATAAGGAAAATCCTGTTTATGGCTTAAATCAATTACCCAACTTCTTTAGTCCCTTCCCAGAAGATTTTAAGTACGAGCTTAAAATATTAAAAACTGCAATTAATAATTATGTAGATCGCACACTTTTTATAAACCCACGAGAACATAAATGGGTTGCAGATGTTGTGAAGATGAATATGATGATGCGGTATATGGATACCTATTATCCCAATTTAAAAGTACTGGGAACTTTAAACCGTTACTGGGTCGCCAGACAGTTTAATATTTCAAACTTAGAATTTAATGAGCAGTACAATTTGTTGTATTTGCACATGGCTCGGTTGAATCTTGATCAATCTTTAGCGACCCCTAAAGACTCCTTAATTAAGTTTAATGTAAACATTTCAAATTCTTACAAAGCTGCTAGTGGTGTAAATTATCTTTCAGAATATTTATCAGACACGCTAATTCAAAATAGCATTAAACAATTCTACAGCGAAAATCAATTAAAGCTTACCTCTCCTAAAGATTTTGAACAAATTGTACGCTCTAAAACCAATAAAAACCTAGACTGGTTTTTTAATGATTTTGTAACTACCCGAAAAAACATAGATTTTAAATTTAACGAAGTAAAGAAAAGAGGAGATTCTATAAATATAGAACTACGTAATAAAACAGGAATCTTAGTCCCGGTTCCAGTTTATGGGATGAAAGGAGATTCTATAGTTTCTAAAACCTGGGTTGAGGGTTTTAAAAAAGAAAAGCAAATCTCTATTTCAAATAAAAATATAGATCGGGTAGTTATTAATGCGGAAGGATTTGTTCCTGAATTCAATAGACGTAATAATTACAAAAAATTAAATCCTTTTTTAGGTGTTAATAAACCCTTTCAGTTTAAGCTCTTTCAGGATTTAGAAGATCCTTCAAAAAATCAGGTGTTTTTTATGCCTGTTGCAGAATATAACTTTTACGACGGTTTTAGATTAGGAGCTAAAATGTATAATAAGACTTTACTCTCTAAACCCTTCAATTATAAGATTGAACCACAATATGGTTTTAAATCAAATAAAATTACCGGAAGCGCGGGGTTTACCTATACTCAAAATCTTGATGAGGGAAATCTTTTTGCAATACGCTATGGTATAGGCGGCTCCTTATCTTCTTATGCGCCAGACGCACTTTATAAAAAATACTCTCCGTTTATAACATTTGCTTTTAGACCAGATGATTTTAGATCAGACAAACGCGAATATCTAAGTATACGCAACATTAATGTTTACCGCGATGAGTCTAATTTTATAAGCAATGATGATCCTAATTACAGTGTCTTTAATGTTCAGTATTCAAATAATGATCCCGGAGTAATAAACTCATTAAGCTGGAATACCGATTTTCAACTCGCTCAAAAATTTAGTAAACTATCAGTAACCGCTAAATACCGAAAAGTTTTTCTTAACAACAGGCAATTTGATTTACGTTTCTTTGGTGGTACGTTTTTATACAACGATACCCGTTCTGATGGTGACTATTTTAGCTTTGCTACAGACCGACCTACAGATTATTTATTTAATTACAATTACTACGGTCGTTCAGAAAGCAGTGGTTTGTTTAGTCAACAACTTATACTGGCTGAAGGTGGTTTTAAATCACAACTTGATACTCCCTTCGGAAATCAATGGCTCACCTCTATTAATACAAGTACAACCCTTTGGAACTTTATTCACGGCTACGTAGATGTAGGGCTTATAAAAAACCAGGGAGATCCTGCACGTTTTTTATACGATAGCGGGATACGCACCGTATTAGTTGAAGATTATTTTGAGCTGTTTTTCCCGGTATATTCTTCTAACGGCTGGGAAGTAGGTCAACAAAATTACGATCAGAAAATACGCTTTATCGTTACCTTAGATATAGGAACAATGTTAAGCCTCTTTACCCGCAAATGGTATTGAGTTTATTTTAATTATTTGATCATCAATAAATTTAAATAAATTCATTAAATACCCCTTTAAATTTCCATTTATTGAATAACCCGCAATTAAATAGGTTTTTATTAAAAAATTATCATTTTATTAGATAATTATTGAATTGTGTTTAACGGGTTTTTTACTTATTTTTGTGAAAACTCATTATACATATGCACACGCAATCTGAGCCTACTTCTGAAATATCTTTTCAAGATTTTAAATTAACCGTTCTAGAAGATTACAAAATAGCTGTTACCAGTAGAGAATGTAGTTTATTAGGACGTCGAGAAGTTTTAACAGGTAAGGCTAAGTTTGGTATTTTTGGCGACGGAAAAGAAGTACCCCAGCTGGCAATGGCAAAAGCCTTTAAAAAAGGTGATTGGCGGTCAGGATATTATCGTGATCAGACCTTTATGATGGCTATAGGCGAGTTTACTATAGCAAATTTCTTTGCGGGTCTCTATGCGCATACAAGTATAGAAAATGACCCTATGAGTGCCGGTAAACAAATGGGCGGTCATTTTGGTACACACAGTCTTGATGAACACGGAGTATTAAAAAATCTATTGGAGCAATACAATAGCAGTGCAGACATCTCTCCTACTGCAGGCCAAATGCCAAGACTATTAGGTCTTGCTCAGGCTTCAAAAATCTTTAGAAATGTTACTGAAACAGAAACCAATGGATTATCTGATAAGGGTAATGAAGTAGCCTGGGGTACCATAGGTAATGCCAGCACTTCTGAAGGAATGTTTTTTGAAACTATAAACGCTGCCGGTGTATTACAGGTACCCATGGTTATTAGTGTTTGGGATGATGATTACGGTATTTCAGTACATGCAAGACATCAAACAACAAAAGAAAGTATATCTGAAATCTTAAGCGGTTTTCAACGTACTGAAACCGAAAAAGGTTTTGAAATACTAAAAGTTAAAGGTTGGGATTATCCCGCCCTTATAGAAACTTTTGAGAAAGCAGGAAATATTGCCCGTACAGAACATGTTCCCGTAATACTGCACGTGACTGAATTGACACAACCGCAAGGGCATTCAACATCAGGTTCTCACGAGCGTTATAAAAATAGTGATCGCCTACAATGGGAAAAAGACCATGATTGTATTGCAAAAATGCGAGAGTGGATGCTTAATAACCAAATCGCTACTGAAGAAGAACTAATTGATATTGAAAAAGATATTAAACGCAACGTTCGCGAAGGAAAACGTAAAGCATGGGATGCATTTTTAAATCCTATTAGGGACGAAAAGAAAAAGGTAGTTAGTCTACTCGAGACGCTTGTTTCAGAAAGCAGTAATGGTCAATTTATAAAGCCTATTCTTAAAGCACTAGTTAATGAAAAAGATGCTTTAAAATCAGATTTACTTACGGCATCTCGCAAAGCACTTCGATTTGTTGCTCAGGAAGAAAGCAAAGCGATAACATCGTTAAGAAATTGGGTTACTTCATATATCGAGAATGAGCAACCTAATTACAGTAAACATTTATACAGCGCTAACGAGTCTAAGGCTATAAACGTAGCTGAAATTCTACCTGAATATGACGACAAGGCAAAAGATGTTGATGCACGAGTAGTTTTACGTGATAATTTTGATGCTATATTCAGCAAATATCCTAACAGCTTAGTTTTCGGTGAAGATGCAGGTACCATAGGTGATGTGAACCAAGGCCTTGAAGGTTTACAAGAGAAATATGGCGAACTGCGCGTTGCTGATGTAGGTATACGAGAGACTACAATTATAGGTCAGGGAATAGGTCTTGCATTACGCGGCCTGCGCCCTATTGCAGAAATTCAGTATCTTGATTATGTACTTTATGCGATTAGTACGCTAAGTGATGATCTTGCCACATTACGTTACCGAACCCACGGTAAACAAACAGCTCCTGTAATTGTTAGAACACGAGGACACAGACTTGAAGGTATCTGGCATAGCGGTTCTCAAATGGGTGCACTTTTAGGACTTTTACGAGGAATTTATATCCTTACACCACGTAATATGACCAAAGCAGCAGGATTCTACAACACGCTTTTAAAGAGTGATGAACCTGCAATCGTAATTGAGTGCCTTAACGGTTACCGTTTAAAAGAGCAATTACCGCTCAACTTAGGAGAATTTACTACGCCTATTGGTAAAGTTGAAGTCGTAAAAGAAGGTACAGATATAACCGTTTTATCTTACGGAAGTACCCTTAGACTGGTAATGCAGGCCGGTCAGGAATTGCAGGCTTCAGGAATAAACATTGAAGTTATTGATGCACAGTCGCTTTTACCCTTTGATTTAAATCACGATACCGTTAAAAGTATTGCAAAAACTAATCGCATTTTAGTAGTTGATGAAGATATGCCAGGTGGTGCTTCAGCATATTTGATGAATCATATTTTAGATGAGCAAAAGGCATTTAAATACTTAGACGGTACACCACAAACCTTAACTGCAAAACCACACAGACCTGCATACGGTACAGATGGAGATTACTTTTCAAAGCCTTCTGCTGAAGATATATTTGAAAAAATCTATGCAATTATGCACGAGGTAAATCCTAAAAAATATCCTTCAATACGATAAATTTTTACTGCTACATCCAGGGTTGATGATCTATCTCAACCCTGAATAGAGCATAATTTATCTGTTTCTGAACTAATTCTGAAGTAAGCGGAAAGCTTAAATCGCCACCCGCAGTGTGAAAAATATAATTATAAAGCTTTCGCTTTTTATACCATAAGGGCTGGTTTACAGTAATTGCCTGTAATTTAAACAGCTCAATTATTTCAACTTTTTGATTCCAGACTCCCTTTTTTATAATTACAAATTCAGGAGTAATTTCTAACGACAAGGCGCGATACCAGAAATATTGATAGGGTATTACTATACCAACATAAATAATAGATAAAATACTGGTTACTTCAATCAAATAATTAGGGACTAAAAACGATGCCACTACACCGGTTAGTAATAATGGCAATGCTGCTAATATTATTAATCTGAAATAAAGATATACCGCCGGCTTAAAAAGATTACCTGGTTTAACTTTATAGGTAAATAGAAATTTCTTTACTTTTTCTACTTGAATACGTTCTAATCCTGGAATTTGAATTTTTGTTTTTGTTAAATCATTTTGACTACTGGCAATGGCGATTTGAACCTCGTGAAGATTTAGCCTTTTTTGAATGGGGTTTGTAATTACCCTAAGCAATTGTACTCTTCTGGGTTTTAAACTGGTTTTGGTATTGGTTTTCAGACCCATTTCTAACTCAAGACTGTCATTAGTTTGTTGCAGTTTGAGATCAAAATATTTAATAAATATTTCTATACACGAGATTAAAAGTCCTAAAAGAAAAATAACAGTAAATACAATAGCTGTAAGTATAAAGAGCTCAATAGGCCTACTATATGCCTCTAAATAACCTTGTACACTATCTGTATACATATCACTCTGTATAAATTCAAAATCACCTAATTGTTGATAGATAGTAACTACAAAAATTAGAATTAACCAAACGCCTCTAAAATAGTTACTCGTAAGACCTAGTTTTATCAAAGTTGCCGGAGAAAGTTTGTGCTCCCACGCATTTGATGGGTTTGATACAAATTCCTTTATAAGTACATCATTTGTAGCTGGAGCGTCTTCCTCCACTTTTGCAACATCAATTAAAACCTGCTGAAGTTTTTTAGCATCTGCCTCTCGAAGTGCTTTTATACTTATTTCCTTACCACTACTTCCCGCTGTATCAAGCACCAGACTATACACGCCAATAGCACGCTGCAATAAAGATCTTTTAAAATAAACCTGCTGAATTTTATTAAATGGCACGTTTACCTTTTCAGTATTAAAAACTCCTTTCTCTAATACAAATTCAGAATTTGCATAATTAATATGAAATTTAAAACGCAAAAAAGCAATTACGCTATAAATAAGCAATAGTATTATAAAAAAACCAGTACCTAATAATACGTTGTTTAAAATTTCAGAATTGATCCCTTTAACAAAAAAGTAAATTAAAGCAGCCCCAAAAGCTCTCAAAAATTTATAAAACTGAGATAAAAAAATGAGAATTACACCTAGTTTTGATTGCGTTTGAGGTATAGAATAAAGCTTACTCATCTATATCGATTAAGTGATTAGCTATTTTATTCTTTAATCTAGCCGCGATTTCTGGAGTTAAACCGGGAATATCTATATCGCTCCCAGAACCACCGGCGGTAAATATATTAAGGTTTGAGATTTTAAAAATTTTGTCGAGCATACTTTCTGAAGTTGAAATATGCTGAATGCGGTTAAAAGGTATTATGGTTATCTTTTCAAATAAAAAACCGCGCTTATAGGCAATATCGTGCTCGCGCAAAGCATAGCCTATACGTTTCTGAAACATTATCTGAAAGAAGAATAATAGTCCAAAAATTACCAGTCCTGTAATCATAAGTCCCCAAATTAAACCGGGGACTTCTGTCACTTCTCGCAAGAAGTAAAGACCTATTGCAAAAGCAAGAACGAATAGTCCTAAAACAAGAAAAACCTTATACAATCTCTTTACAGAGACTTGTGTATAGGTTAATTCTTGATAATCTGGTAAGGAGTCAATGTCTACCGGGGCGTTTGTAAACTTTTGTTCCATAATATAGGTTTTGGTGCGTGTTTTAAAAATACTAGAACCTAACCAATATATGACCTATGGAATCCATTTTTTCTCAAAATTGGGCTTTCTTTTTTCTAAAAATGCATTTCTACCCTCTTTGGCTTCTTCGGTCATATATGCCAATCGGGTTGCCTCCCCTGCAAAAACTTGTTGTCCTACCATACCGTCATCGGTAAGGTTCATGGCAAATTTGAGCATTTTTATAGATGTAGGTGATTTTGCTAAAATTTCCTGAGCCCATTCAAAAGCTGTTGCTTCTAACTCTTCATGAGGAATTACGGCATTCACCATACCCATTTCATAAGCCTCCTGAGCAGAGTAATTTCGACCTAGAAAGAAAATCTCACGAGCTCTTTTTTGACCTACCATTTTTGCTAAATAGGCAGAACCATACCCACCATCAAAACTGGTCACATCTGCATCAGTTTGTTTAAAAATCGCGTGTTCTTTAGATGCTAAGGTAAGATCGCAAACTACGTGCAAACTATGACCACCACCTACAGCCCAGCCGGGTACAACGGCGATTACCGCTTTAGGCATAAAACGTATTAAACGTTGAACATCTAATATATTTAAACGATGATACCCATCATCACCCACATAACCTTGATCACCACGAGCTTTCTGATCTCCTCCACTACAAAAACTATAAACACCATCTTTTGAAGATGGCCCTTCAGCAGATAAAAGCACTACTCCTATAGAAGTATCTTCTTGTGCATTGTGAAAAGCATCTAATAATTCTGCAGTAGTTTTAGGTCTAAAAGCATTACGCACATTAGGTCTGTTAAACGCAATTCGCGCAACCCCATCTGCTTTTTTATAGGTTATATCCTGGTATTCTTTTACGGTTATCCAATCTGGTTCTTGCATTGCTATTCTTTTATTTTTCCGCCTGGGCGAACTAATACGTGTTTATTCTTCTTGATTTTTTAGAGTGATTCCCTTATCAGAAATGGTAATCATTCGGTCTTTATAAAGAGCACCTATTGCTTTTTTAAAAAGTTTTTTACTTATACCAAAATAGGCATTAATATCTTCTGGCGAACTTTTATCGTGTACCGGTAAGCTTCCGCCGTTACGCTTTAATTCTTCATAGATAAATTCTGCATTAGGCTCAACACTTCTATACCCTTCAGGCTGAAGCAAAACGTCTATTTTTTTATCTTCTCGTACGCGTTTTATATATCCCGGAAGGCGGTCTCCTACGCGTATATCTTCAAAAATCACGTCTTTATGTACTAATCCCTGAAACTTTTCATTGATAATTACGTGCGCTCCAAATTCTGAAAAATGAGACACTAATAAATCTACCTTATCAAATTTTTCAACATCAATATCCTCATTTTTTAAGAATGTATTAAATTTTGAAGATCCTACAAGACGGTTTGTCTTCTCATCGAGATACATGTAAATTAGGTAAGAGCTGCCTTCACGCATATCTGTAACCTGATTTGAAAATGGCACAAATAGTTCTTTGTCTATTCCCCAATCTACAAAAGCACCTATTTTTGAAACAGATGTACATTTTAGATAGGCAAAACCATTTTTTAATATATAAGGTTTAAGTGTAGTGGCGACTGGTCGCTCCTCATTATCTAGATATACAAATACTTCAATTTCATCTTCTAACTGAAAACCTTCGGGAGCATATTTACCAGGTAATAACACCTCATTTTCTTCTTCATCACGCAGATACAAGCCGGGTGCTGTATCACGATCTATTATCATTTTATGGAATTCCCCGAGTGCGAGCATAATATTTTTTTTGTGTCTTCAAAATTAGGAAAGTAATAGGGATTATACTTCACTAATAGTAAAGAATAGTAATTTGAAATTACAGCTCCTATTTATAGAATCTCTGTTAAACAAGAAAGTCTGCTAACGCAATTATTAGCAGACTTTTACATTTTTAAGAAAGATATTTTTAACTGTATACCTCTTCTTTGCCAAAATGCTTAGTAAGTAAATAATAAACAACTGCGCGGTATTTATTACGATTAGATTTACCGTAATCTTCCATAACTTTATGAAGTCCTTCCATCAACTCGGGACCATCAGATAAGCCTAATTTTTTAATGAGAAAGTTGTTTTTAACGGTCTCAAGTTCTGATTCACTACCTGCAGAAACCGTTGATGAGTCTTTATTATATATAGACGGACCGCAACCTATTGTAACTTTGGTCAACAAATCCATATCTGCCTCGTGGTTTAGTTTTTCTTTTAAATCTGCTGCATACTTAGCGATCATTTCATCTCTTTTACTCATAAGATACTAATGTGTTTAGTTATTTTTAATTAAGTTCTTTAAATATACATAAAAATAAAAACTAAAATTAGCCTCTAACGTATGTAACTAAAATAACCCAGTAGAATCTGATCATTTAACGTGCGAGGCGTTTTAATCTCAAGCAAACACGGAGCATCAGCTATGCTATAAAATTCTTCCTGAGCACATTGCAGCTCTTCTTCTGAAGTCGCTGAAAAATAATGTATACCATACATCGCACATAGATGCGATGCATCAAGATTGTGTATGGTTTCAAAATACGTTTCAAATATAGCTGAAGTTTTATCTCCCGGTAATATTCTAAAAATACCGCCACCACTGTTATTGATAACAATAATTTTAAAATCCTTTGGCAGATAAGCATTCCACAACCCATTGCTATCATAAAAAAAACTGAGGTCTCCTGTAATTAAAGTGGTAGGTAGCTGGCTCCCTACTGCAGCTCCTACAGCTGTTGATGTGCTTCCATCTATACCACTGGTTCCTCTATTGCAATACACTTTTAGTGATTTATCTATATCAAATAATTGAACATAGCGCACGGTAGAGCTGTTGCCCAACTGTAATAAGCTATCTGGTCTCAATTTTGCCAGAAGTAGATCAAAAGCTTTAAAATCACACCAGCTCATTTCTTTAATATAATCCTGATGCAATACATCGCGGCGTGATCGTACTTGCAACCAGTCACTTTGATAGTTACTTTTGACAACTTGGGTCTTATCTAAAAAATTAGCCCAGAAATAATTTACAGGTACCTTAAAATGTTTATTTAAACAGAAATAGGTGTCGTATGCTTTTTTAGGATCTACGTGCCAGTGTTCTTTAGGTTGATAATTTCTAAGAAATGCCTTAATCTTTTTAGAAATGATCATTCCGCCCAGCGTGATTAATATCTCAGGCTGAAGATCTCTGAAACCCTCATCATCTAAAGATCCTATAATATTATCTGTACGCGTAAAAAAGTTAGGATGATGCGTATTTGAAGTTGTTTCTGTAAATACAAGTACGCTAGGGTCTGTACCCAGCTTGTCTAGAAACTGTTGTTCTATCGTATTAGGTTGTAAAACACCTATTAGTATTATTTTTCGCTTTGCGGCATTCCACTTGGTAATAAAAGGAGCTAGTTGATCCTGGCTGAGTACATCAGATTTAGACTCTGGTGCTACAATAATAGGATCTACCAGTTTTTGAGTTGTGGTATTATACAGTGGTTCATAAAACGGAACATTTATATGTACCGGACCTTGATTTACCAACGCTTCATTAAGTGCTTTATTTATTTCCTGCTGGTTATGCTTTGTGACTTCACGTTGTTTCTGAATAAGCTTTGGATCTGTAACTGCCTCATCAGGAACATATTCAGAATATAAATTTGCCGAATATAATATATGATTCTCAAAAACATTGCGCTGACGTATGGTTTGACCATCTCCTATATCTATACGCTCTATAGGACGATCTGCAGATATCACCACTAAAGGAATGTCACTATAATAGGCTTCAGAAATTGCCGGGTAATAATTAAGAACAGCACTACCAGACGAACAAACAACTGCTACAGGCTGTTGCAACTGCTGCGCTAATCCCAATGCAAAGAAGGCCGCAGAACGCTCATCAACTACACTATAGGTATGCATTTGAGGATGCTGTGTAAAGCCTATTGTTAGAGGCGCGTTACGCGAACCGGGTGATATTACAATATGATTCACGCCTTTTTCTAAACAAAGCAAAACCACAGATTGTGCGACGGGTATAGTAGAATAATTCATTATATCAAAAATACAATAAAGGCTCAAGCCTTAAAGAATACTTGCAATGGTTTGTGCTTTATTTACCGTTTCTTCCCATTCATTAACTGCATCAGAATCTTTTGTAATACCACCACCTATATAAATTTCCGCGGTAGTATTTTTAAACTGCATACAGCGTAAATTCACATACAGTTGTGTAGATTTAGTAAGCGTTTTATACACCAGGTTTTCGACATTTCGAGGATTTCTGCGTTTTGATTGATCTTTCAAAATATTTAATTCGCCTAAATAACCGGTATAAAACTCCCTATCGTAAGACTCTTGCTCTTTAATAAATTCTTTGGCTAAATCTCTAGGAAAACCACAAACTGCCGGTGTAGGATGCAATGCAGCAACAATATCTTTTATTGAAGTGTTTGTTATGCTAAAGCTACCTGTAATACGTGTACGTAAATGCAGTAAATTGCCTGCACGATGATTCTCCCGCTCGTGTACTTTAAATTTCACCAGATTAAAAGGTTGTAATTTAGACACAATTTCATCGGTTACTAATTGTTGTTCTTCCTGTTCTTTAGTGCCCCATTCTACTTCTCTAGTGTCGTCTATGTAAGGCTGTGTTCCTGCAAGAGCCATAGTTTCAAAAGATCTTCCGTTTACAGAAACTAGCGTTTCTGGCGTAGCCCCTAACCAGGTTCCTACTTTAGGATGATGCCATAAATAAACGAAAGCGTTCTTATACGCTGCACCTAATTTTTTGAATAAAGTTAACGGTTCTAAATCTGGAGTTTCTATTTTTTGCTTACGCGAAACCACAACTTTCTGAAGTTCGGTTTCTTTTATATATCTAATTGCAGCTGAAACTAAAGCGATATGTTCATTTTTTTCAAATTCTGAAGCTGTTTCCTTAATTGAAGCTTTTGAACTCATATGACCAAAATCAAAATCAGCAACATAAATAGGTTCTCCAGGTATTAAAACAGTTGTTCTACTTGAATCAAAAGGAGCAAAAACAAAACCCTGCTCTTCAAAATTAGTAACGGTATGCAGTGTATCATCATTTTGTAAGAGAACTCCTATATTATTAGCGTTCGATTTTTTATATATAACAAAAGGAAGGTTAGCAGTGTACTGGTTTTCTACTAATTTTATAAGTTCATTTGCAGTCATACTTACTTTTTAGGCAGCGCAATGGTTGTAAGTTTAACAATAGAAATCAGCTGATCTGCTTCATTAGTAATACGTATTTCCCATAATTGAGTGGTACGACCCTTATGTAAAAAGGTAGCTTTAGCATATACCATACCCTCAGCAATACTCTTAACATGATTCGCAGAAATTTCGATTCCCCTCACAAAAAAATTCTTGGCATCTAGAAACATAAAACTCGCCGCGCTTCCTACGCTTTCGGCCAGTGCTACCGAAGCACCGCCGTGTAAAACACCATCGGGCTGATGAACCTTAGAGGTTACTGGCATTGACGCAGTAAGAAAATTCTCTCCAATGTCTATGAATTTGATATCCATAGTTTCCATTAGCGTGTTTTTACAGATAGCATTGCATTTAGCAAGTGCTTCAGTCTTATCATTTAAATTCATGAACCTGTTCTATTTACTAGTGTCTGGCGCTCTAAAATCGTTTTTTAGATTTAGATTGATTTACTTTGTAAAGATACTTAAACCTCAAGGATGCACGAAGAAAAAACTGTAAGCTATACTACCCAAAACACCTATTACACGTTAAATACATTTACAGTAAAAACTAAAAAAATATGGCTTGTCTGTCACGGAATTGGCTATCTAAGCACCTATTTTTTAGATCATTTTAAACATCTTGATCCAGATGAGAATTATATAATTGCCCCGCAAGCACCTAGTAAATACTATCAGGATAAAAAGTATAAATATGTGGGTGCATCCTGGTTTACTCGTGTAAATACGCAACTAGAAATTCAGAATGTTACAAATTATCTTGATCAGGTTTACGAGCAGGAGATTAGCGCTAAGTTACAAGGCCCTGTTAAACTTACCATTCTTGGATATTCTCAAGGAGTTTCTGCTGTAACCAGATGGTTAGCTCACGCTAAGGTTTACTGTGATAACCTTCTATTACACTCAGGCTCTACTCCTAGAGAATTTCATTCAGAAACCTTCAAACACCTTAATCACACTAAAGTTTCCGTTATTTATGGTACAGACGATATGTATTTATCAGAATCTAAAATGATAGCTGAATTGAACTATCTAAAATCGATATTTAACAATAAACTCAACATAATACATTTTAAAGGTAAGCACGAAGTTCACGAACCTACACTACTGCACTTATCCTTAATGTAATACGAAAAAAAATAATTAAAGACTCAAAGCTCATAACAAAGTAGGAAAATACTTATTATTTAATCCAGATATATTTCATTTAATGCTTTTCATCTGGTATAATATATTTAGAATTTGAATAAATCGTCACACTTTAGTGGTTTTATACAAGTATATTATACATAAATATCATTGCATAAATTATTTTTGTGTATTTCATCGAATTATTGTGTATTTAAAAGATTAAGTGTAGTATATTTACGCTGTAGAACACAAAAAACCAAATATATGAAATCACTTATCACTTTTATTGCGGTTGCTTTTTTAAGTTTAAATGCTGTAGCTGAAGTAGCTACAACGCAAAAAGAAGCTTTGGTTGATTTGTATAATGCTACAAACGGTTCTCAATGGAACACTACCTGGGATTTAAATGCAGATGTTTCTACCTGGTATGGTGTACGTGTAATAAATAATAATGTGGTAGGTCTTAACCTAAGTATGAATAACCTTAACGGTCAATTACCAGAATCTATAGGTAATCTTGAATCACTAGTTACTCTAGAATTATTCTTCAATAAAATTGAAGGTTCAATACCTAACTCTATAGGTAACCTTAAAAATCTTAAAGTATTAGTTCTTAACGGCAATATGCTTAATGGATCTTTACCAGATTCTTTATATAACCTGACTAAACTTGAGCAATTGATGTTAACCAGCAATAATTTAAGTGGTTCTATAAACAAAAATTTATCTAACCTTACTAATCTTCAAGTTTTAAATCTTTTTGATAATAACATTAATGGTCAATTTCCAGTTGCAGTTTTAAAATTAAATAACCTTAAAGAACTGAATCTTTCTAATAATAGTTTATACGGCGCTGTTCCTAAAGAATTATCTAAAATGAAAAATCTTACTTCTATCGCATTAGCTCAAAATAACTTTGACTTAAACACAGATGCTTTAGCTTATGATACTAATGGAGGCTCGACTACAAATTATAGTATTGCTTCTAACGAATAAATGATTTCCCCAAATCACAATTAGTTAAGTTGTTTAAAGCTCTGTCTATCGACAGGGCTTTTTTTTTAATGACCTCAATTACAATGCAGCCTTCTTCTTCTTCTTTAATTAAACTATACTTAGCATACTAATCAAGTAAAGAAACCTTGTAGAGTTCTAGCAAGAATTAATTGCTTTAGTAAAATTGCACTTTCAATATTCAAGGTTATAATAAGCCACAATGCTCAAACCTTTATCCTAGGATGTAAAGCAAGGTTATTACAAAGCTATAAGTACGCTCTGAAGTTTTAAATCTAGATCCAGGCATAAATTTTAGCTATGTTATAATGCATCTTGTGCATGTAATTTAATATACATAGATTTTAATTTCTGCAAGGCTATAATTAGAAATCAGAAGTATCACCTATTACAGGGTATGATAGGTTTTTTTGAAATAATACTAAATGAGTCTTAGAATTACCGGTTAGTGTCAAAAATATTCTTTGGTAATTTAGAAAAACCCGGCTCTAGTAGTAAAAAATTACCGGAAACACTTCGTTATATTCTTTTTTCAATAAGTCACTACTCTGCTACTTTTTGTTCTTTTATAGGTTTAACTACAAATGGCGTGAAAAAATCCCAGGTAAGTCCTATAGAAATTCTAGAATAACTATCTACAAAGCGGTAATTATAATCATCATAACCAAAACTAAAGCGAGCCATAATTCCCAAATCTTTATCCCACGGATATAAAATAGCACTTGTCTCTGAGCGATAAATATCTGCGGAAGGATGCACATCTGGGTGTAGCAGTATCTTTTGTCCCAGACTATAACGCATCCCTTTAAAATGATCTGTAAACTCATATTCGGCTTCTATTTGATGACGCCCATAAATTTTAATATCTTCAGGATTATAACCTCCAAACTGAAACATACCTAAAAAGCGGTTATGATATAATTGGTAGGCTACAGTTAAGGAATGAGATTTTGAGGGGTAATTATTTTGATCAAATGTATTTATACGGTAGTTTAAAGAAAGTCGGGTTAGATTTGTTGAGAAATTACCCGATGATCGGTTTAATAGCGCTGCCAGATCTGTATCGTCATCAATATTATCGTACAATAATGCACTTTGTGGACTATTATCTTCAAATTCTGTACTAAATGCAGATTTACTCTGCCCGTTAGAATAATGACCAGACTCAATAGCTGCCGTTAAAAAATTATTTCGTTGTGTCTTAATTATAGATTGCCATCCTATAAATGCTTTATAAGAAGGCGTTTTAACGGGTTTAGAATTCTCATCATAAATTCTTAAATGCGGCTGTATGCTTAAATAAATGGCATCACCTGCGACAATAGTATCTCTGTTTAAAGCTTCACGTATGTCATTATAAATACTATAATAAACAACAGGTTGTGCCTCAAGTAAAATTGTTTCATATGGATTATCGCCACTTCCCGCAGCTAAAAACGGGCGTTCAGATATAGGAAAGTAATCTTTAAAACCACTTCGCTCTTTAGTATTTTGTGCGTAATTAGTTTGTGTACTGCAACAGCTTATAAATACAATAAGCACGCTCAAGCGGAAATAAAAATTCATGATTTCTAGTTTAGGGATTTTAGATGGGGAAATATAAAATTAATTAACAGACTGATCAAAAGTAAATGAGTCTTATTAGAACCTCTAACCCAATTTTTATTGCATTAAATGAAATTTTAAGATAGAGATTGAAACAATAGAATTCTAATAACGTCTTTGTGGTACAACTTGTGATTAATTAAATGTCTATATAAGCAATCACTTCAGAAGAAATACTTTTAATATCTGTATTTTTACTACATAATCAAGTTCCCCTTATGAAACACGCGTTTTTAATACTTTTAGTATTTACAGGCCTAACCGGCAGTATTTGTGCTCAGGGCACCGTTGCCCATATTAATATGGAAGAGCTCATAAAAATTATGCCCGAAAGTAAACAAGCCGAGGCAGAACTTAATCGCCTCAACCAGGCTTATCGCGCAGATTTTGAAACCTCATATAGAGAATATCAGGCAAAATATGTAAAATTTGAAGATGAGGCCTCCACCCTTTCTCCTACCGAAACAGCAAAGCGTAAAGGAGATCTTGAACTTATTGAACGTAACCTTGCACAATCTCAACAAAACATAGATAAACAACTTGCTGAAAAACGAGAACTATTGTTTGCACCTATTCGTGAAAAAGCAAAAGAACTAGTAACAAAACTTGCAGACAATCAAGGCTTCTTATATGTTTTAGATTCAGCAGCCTCAAACGGACTCATTATGGCAAAAGGTAAAGACTTAATGCCTGAAGTTAAAAAAGCTATTGGAATTAAATAAAAATTCTCAACGAGACAAAAAAAGCTTTTGTATTACTATAGTTATATAGCTAATCGACACCAAATTTTCAGTAATAAAAAAGCCATATTTTTAATTAAATATGGCTTTTTTTTATAATGTAATTAATCTAGTCGGGAAAAATAACAGAAACAATTAAATCAACTTTTATACTTGGGGCAAAAAAGGGATTTTAAACGGTTTAACTAATTACATTAATTTAAATTAACATTCTAAAACTACTTACTTTCTTTCTCAAATATAAGATCAATTTATATACAAAACAATATTAAATTGCATTTTAACCTCAAATAAATGCATTTTAACGTGTTTTAATTATCACAATTTATCAATTATTAAATTCACTAACACTTCTTACGTATTCTAATTCATTAACAAATAAAGAATTACGCATAACAAAAAACATATTAAACAACCTTGACTTATAATTTTATCTTAATTTAAATTAAAGCGTTAAACCTTTTAAATAAAGTAAAGTCTTAATAAGAGCAAATACTAAGTTTAGTTTGCGAAACAAAGCTTAAGAGAAATTGAGTACCAAAACATTAAATCAAGTTTCGATCAAATTTGAAGATCTGGTCAGCGAATACAAAGAGCGTTTGTATTGGCACATAAGACGTATGGTTGTATCTCACGAAGATGCAGATGATGTTTTGCAGAATACATTTATCAAAGTATATAAAAACTTAGACACATTTAATGGTGATAGTCAGGTTTATACCTGGCTTTACCGCATTGCTACAAATGAGAGTTTGACATTTATAAATAAACGAAAGCGTACTACACATTTAAGTAGTGAAGATTTTCAGGAAAGTCTTATATCAAATCTTACGAGTGATCCTTATTTTAATGGTGATGAAGCTCAATTAAAATTACAACAAGCTATAGATACCTTACCTGCTAAGCAAAAACAGGTATTTATAATGAAATATTATGACGAATTACAATACAATGAGATTTCAGAAATTTTAGGCACTTCTGAAGGTGCATTAAAAGCCAGTTATCATCATGCTGTTAAAAAAATCACAGATTATGTAACTGGTATTTAAACCTTTTAATTCAATTAAAGTCTAAAAAACAATGAAAAGCAAGAGTAAACATAACGAGCAATTTAAAGTCCCAGACGAATACTTCAAATCGTTTGATGATCGTCTATTTACAGAACTTAAATTTCAACAGCTTTTCCCAATTAAAGTAAATCCGTACACGGTACCTCAGGGTTACTTTGAAGCTGTAGAATCAACCATTATAAATAAAAATAAGCCTCAGGGAAAACTAATCAATTACGATTTCCAAACCGTTACAAAAGCTTTTGTAGCACTTGCAGCCGTTGTTGCCTTAATCTTTTATGTGATAAACCCTATAACAACTAACGAAGATTTTGATTCACTTTCTGTTTCAAGTATTGAAAGTTATCTAATAGATCAGGATCAATTACCCTATTACTTTTCTGATGAAGAATTAACCAATATCGAAGATAACACTTCAATTTTTGACACACAGATTGAAAATGATGAAGTGATTTATGATTATGTAGATCAGGATATTATTGCAAATTCCTGGAATGCAGATCAGTAAACAAAAACCAATAACTATGAAGAATTTAATTATAATAATAGGATTATTTATAGGCTTTGCAACCTTTGCTCAAAACGATCGCCATGATCGTATAAAAGCCTTAAAAGTCTCTTTTTTAACAGAAGAATTAGAACTTACTCCAGCTGAAGCAGAAAAATTCTGGCCTATTTACAATATTTACGACAAGAAGATGGATGATTTGCGCAATAGAGAGCGTGCATTGTTCAAACAAAAATATGGTTCTGCAGGCGCAAAAAACAATTTTTCTGAAGCTGAAGCAAATAAGTTAATTATAGAATATAATGATATTATAGAAAAGCGTTACGAGCTAGATAGCAGGTTAATGTCTGATTTAACCAAAAAGCTACCTGCGTCAAAAATGGTATTTCTACCTGAAGTTGAACATAAATTCGGTAAAAAACTCTGGGAAGAATATCGTAAAAGGAAAAAGTAAGATTAGAATCTAAGTTTAAAAAAGCCTGTTTACTTGAAGTAAACAGGCTTTTTTTTTTTAGCGCTTAAATTTCAACTTGGCAACTCTATTTGTACCGGCTGCAAAAGCAGTGCTATCATTAACAAAACGTAGGGTAAAAAATCCTTCAGTACTCAAATTATGCCAGGTCAATCCTTGATCGCTGGTATAATCTATACCCTCAAAACCTATAGCAAGAATCTCCTGCCCGTTTGTATTGGGTACAAATTGCACGCAGCTTCTATAACCGGGATTCTTTGAATCTGCGATTAACTTCCAGGTTTTACCACCATCTGTTGTTAGTGCTTTATTTGCAGTATTACCCTTAGGATTGGTATAATCACCTCCCATTATAATACCCGTATTTTCATCATAAAAATCTATTGAATATCCTCCCGTAGTTGCAATACCCTGCACAATGGGAGTTTTAAATACCTCCCAGGTTTTACCTTTATCTGCAGTATGTATTACATTAGATTCAGTACCTCCCGTAATTATCCAGGCGTGATCCTTATAAACGGCAATATTGCTATTACTAGCTGCAAAAGCAGCTTCTCCTTCTGCGACACTGGGAAGCTCTGAGCAGTCAACTTTTGTCCAGCTGTTGCCACCATCTCGGGTTACTAGTATAGAAATACAATTTTGAGTAGGGTCACCCATTGCAATCCCCTCTTTATCGTTCCAGAAGATCATAGAATCGTAGAAAGCTTTGGGATCATCTTCCCTATATACGACTTCCATACCCGTATCACCAGTTTTAAAAAGCAATGCAGGACTTTCAATACTCAACATAAAAAAGTCTTCCGCCGTATGTGCTACAGCTCTAAAATTAGGTATTAAACTATCTTGTTTTAAAACTCCGGTATTCCAGGTTTGGGTACTAAAATCATATAACCCGTATTTGCCGTTAGAGCCTGCAAATGCAAGACTGCCATCATTAAGTATATCTATTGCGCGTATACTTACAGAGTCACTATAAATAGTCTCAATTTCAACACGTTTAATAGGGCTCAATTTTTCCGTTTTTTCTTCGGAATTCTTACAACTCGAAAGAATAATCAAAGTAAGAATTGTAATATAAAGTCTCATATTCTAAAATTTAGGGAAATTTAAAACTATTCGCCTTTAAACCTGTACCTTTGCCCACATTTTTAAATACACTTTTTATGCGTTTACACCGCAATCTGGTTTTCGCCGTCGTTGATGGTCTTATCGAAATTTTTAACGAAGGCAGCTATGCCGATAAAGTTATATCAAAACAACTTAAGCGTGATAAACGCTGGGGGTCTCGCGATCGTAGTTTTGTAGCAGAAACAACTTATGATATCGTAAGATGGAAACGTCTCTACGCAGAAATTGCAGAAGTTAAAGAACCCATAGACCGCAAGGATATCTGGCGCATGTTTGCCGTATGGTGTACCCTAAAAGGTATTAAATTACCAGAGTGGCCGCAGTTTGAAGACACACCTACCCGTCGTATAAAAGGTAGATTTGATGAACTTTCTAAAATTAGAAAACTGCGTGAATCTATCCCAGATTGGTTAGATGAATTAGGTGAGAAAGAATTAGGCGATAAATGGGATGTTGAGATCGCTTCTTTAAATAAGCAAGCTCCTGTTGTGCTTCGCGCTAATCGTCTTAAAGGAGATATAGACACACTTAGAGCTGCTTTAGTTGAAGAAGGTCACGAGACCGAAACTCTTAAAGCCTATCCTGATGCTTTACAACTGCAGGAGCGCGGAAATGTATTTGCTACAGAAGCTTTTAAAAATGGCCTTTTTGAAGTGCAGGATGCATCTTCTCAACTGGTAGGACCCTATTTAGGGGTAGAACCGGGTATGCGTGTAGTAGACGCGTGCGCGGGTGCAGGTGGTAAAACACTACATCTAGCTGCTCAAATGGATAATAAAGGTCAATTAATTGCTTTAGATATTTACGCTAATAAATTAAAAGAATTAAAGCGCCGAGCACGTCGTGCCGGTGCTCATAATATAGAAACCCGTACTATAGACAGTACTAAGGTTATTAAAAAATTATACAACTCTGCAGATCGTTTACTTATAGATGCACCTTGCACAGGTCTTGGTGTTTTAAGTCGTAACCCTGATGCAAAATGGAAATTGCAACCAGATTTTGTTGCAAAAATTCAGGAAACACAACAGGCACTTCTAGTAGATTATTCAAGAATAGTAAAACCGGGTGGGAAAATGGTTTATGCAACCTGCTCAATTTTACCTTCTGAGAATCAAGAACAAGTAAAAAAATTCTTGAAAACTGAGGAAGGAAGAGAATTTAAAATTGAAAAGCAAAAAACAATCCTATCTAGCGAAAGCGGTTATGACGGATTTTATATGTGCTTAATGGTAAAGAAAGATAAAGCTTAATTTTAAGCAATGCTTAAACTTGAAAAGCCTCTTGGAAAAATCTAAGAGGCTTTTTGATTTTTAATTAAATAGAATACTTGTAGGTTATCAACAATAATCAATTAAATTCTGTTGAATTTCTTTAAAATCTTAGGCTAGTCTAAAGGTCAAAAATCACTAAATTTGTCGCTTCTTTAGCAAAAGCACTATGATTCATTTTTTCGGTTCACAAGAAACCAAAATTTTCGCAGTTCAAACTAATAATGAACTTTCTCAAGAAGATATAAACAAGCTTAACTGGCTTTTTGGCAACCAGCCTAAAATACAAGCGTCTACTTTAGACGCTTTTTTTATTGGTCCGCGGGCTACAATGATAACGCCCTGGAGTACAAATGCAGTTGAGATTACTCAAAATATGGGTATAGAAGGCATCATACGTATTGAAGAGTTTGTTGCCGGCAAAGCAGATTTTGACCCCATGCTTTCTCAGGAATATGCAAGTCTGGGTCAGGATGTATTTACAATAAATATTGAACCCGAATCTATTTTGCATATTGAAGATATTGCAGCATTCAATCAGCAAGAGGGTCTTTCCTTAAATGAGGAAGAAGTAGCTTATCTTGAAGGTGTGGCAAAGCGCATAGGTCGCCCGCTTACAGATTCTGAAGTTTTTGGTTTTAGCCAGGTAAATTCTGAGCATTGCCGTCATAAAATTTTTAATGGTACGTTTGTGATAGATGGTGAGGAGATGCCTACTTCACTTTTTAAGATGATACGCAAGACTTCCGCAGAAAACCCTAACGAAATTGTTTCTGCTTACAAAGATAATGTCGCTTTTATTAATGGTCCCAAAGCAACCCAATTTGCTCCTAATACCGCAGATAAACCCGATTATTATACCGAAAAAGAATTTGATAGTGTACTGTCACTAAAAGCAGAAACCCACAACTTCCCTACTACTGTAGAGCCATTTAATGGTGCTGCAACCGGTGCCGGTGGAGAAATTCGGGATCGTCTGGCAGGTGGTCAGGGATCATTACCGCTGGCAGGAACTGCAGTTTATATGACTGCATATTCCCGATTAAAGGCAGAATCTCCACGCGATTGGGAAGATGGTATGCCAGCCCGAAAATGGTTGTATCAAACACCTATTGATATACTGATAAAAGCTTCTAACGGAGCTTCAGACTTCGGAAACAAATTTGGTCAACCCCTTATTGCAGGTTCTGTTTTAACTTTTGAGCACGAAGAAGGTGGTCGCAAACTTGGTTATGATAAAGTGATTATGCAAGCCGGCGGAATAGGTTATGGCAAGAAAAATCAAGCTTTAAAAGAAAAACCGCAAACCGGAGACAAAATTGTAATTCTAGGTGGTGATAACTACCGCATAGGGATGGGCGGTGCCGCAGTTTCTTCTGCAGATACCGGCGCCTTTAGTTCAGGTATCGAATTGAATGCTATTCAGCGCTCTAATCCAGAAATGCAAAAACGAGCTGCAAATGCTATTCGTGGCATGGTAGAAAGTGATGAAAATACCATTGTTTCTATTCACGATCACGGTGCCGGTGGTCACTTAAACTGTCTTTCTGAACTGGTTGAAGAAACCGGTGGTTTAATTGATCTAGATAAACTTCCCGTGGGTGACCCTACCCTTTCTGCTAAAGAAATTATAGGTAATGAGTCGCAAGAACGTATGGGTCTTGTTATAGGTGCTCAAAATGCTGAAACATTAAAACGCATCGCAGATCGCGAACGTTCTCCTATGTATGAAGTAGGAGATGTGACCGGTGATCATCGCTTTACGTTTAAATCTAAAACTACAGGTGAAAAACCTATGGATTTAGAAATGAATGATATGTTTGGAAGTTCGCCAAAAACCATAATGAATGACACTAAAATTAGTCGGGTTTATGATGATGTTTCCTACTCGCTAGAGCATTTTCACGACTATTTAGAAAATGTATTGCAGCTGGAAGCTGTTGCCAGCAAAGACTGGTTAACGAATAAAGTTGATCGTTGTGTGGGTGGTAGAGTTGCAAAACAGCAATGTGTGGGGAGCTTACAAATTCCACTAAATAATGTGGGTGTAATGGCCCTAGATTTTAATTCTAAAAATGGTGTAGCAACTTCAATAGGTCACTCACCAGTAAGTGGTTTAATAAATCCTGTTGCAGGAAGTAAAAACAGTATTGCAGAAGCACTTACAAATATTATCTGGGCTCCTCTTGAAAAAGGACTAAAATCGGTTTCACTATCTGCAAACTGGATGTGGCCGTGTAATAATGAAGGAGAAGATGCGCGTTTATATGAAGCGGTACAAGCTGTTTCTGAATTTGCCATAGACCTGGGAATAAATATTCCTACCGGTAAAGATTCGCTTTCTATGAAGCAGAAATATCCTGATGGTGATGTGATTGCTCCCGGGACAGTTATAATATCTGCAGCCGGGACTTGTAGCGATATAAATAAGGTTATTGAACCTGTTTTACAACACGGTGAAGGAGCTATCTATTACATAAATTTATCTCAGGATGATTTTAAATTAGGAGGATCTAGTTTTGCTCAAATTCAGAATAAAGTTGGTACTCAGGCGCCATCTATTCAAGACAATTTAGCGTTCGCGAAAACATTTGATGTTATTCAGGATTTGATTAAAAAGGATCAGATCGTTGCCGGGCACGATGTTGCATCTGGCGGACTTATAACCACACTTTTAGAATTGTGTTTTGCTGAAAATAACTTAGGTGCATCTATAGACCTGACTGCTTTTGAAGAGAAAGATTTAATAAAAATACTTTTTGCTGAAAATGCAGGTATTGTATTTCAGGCAGCTAAAGATGCAGATGTTGAATCTATTTTGACTGAAAATAATATTGCTTTTTTCAATATAGGTACTACTACTGAAACTGCAGATTTAGAACTTAAAAAAGATACTATAGAAATAGGACTGAATATCCCTTCTTTACGTAGAAGATGGTTTCAAACTTCATATCTATTAGATCAGCAACAAACTGCTAAAGGACTTGCAGGAGCGCGCTTTGCAAATTTTGACAGACAGGATTTAAAATATACATTCCCAAAACAATTCACAGGTAAAAAACCTGTAATCGATGCTGCAAGACCGCGCCCCAAAGCAGCAATTTTGCGTGAGAAAGGATCGAATTCTGAACGCGAAATGGCAAATGCAATGTACCTCGCTGGTTTTGATGTAAAAGACGTGCATATGACCGATTTGATTACCGGTCGTGAAACGCTTGAAGATATTCAATTTATAGGTGCAGTGGGTGGTTTTTCAAATTCAGATGTTTTAGGTTCTGCTAAAGGCTGGGCGGGTGCTTTCTTATACAATGAAAAAGCCAATACGGCTCTTAAGAATTTCTTTGCGCGACCAGATACGCTTTCTGTAGGTATTTGTAATGGTTGCCAACTTTTTGTAGAGCTCGATTTATTAAATCCAGAACATGTGCAAAAACCAGTTATGCAGCATAACGACTCTAATAAGCATGAAAGCGGTTTTACCAGTGTCACTATAGCAGAAAATGATTCGGTGATGTTATCTACGCTTTCTGGAGCTACATTGGGCGTATGGATTTCTCATGGTGAAGGAAAATTTAATTTACCACTTGATGAAGATAACTATAAAATAGTAGGTAAATACGGGTACGATGCATATCCTGCAAACCCTAACGGAAGTAGCTACAACACGGCAATGATGACTGATAAAACCGGTCGTCACTTGGTAACGATGCCACACATAGAACGTTCTATCTTTCAATGGAACTGGGCAAATTATCCAAAAGGACGTAAAGACGAAGTAAGCCCCTGGGTTGAAGCATTTGTTAATGCCCGTTTATGGGTTGAGAAACAATAATTAGCTGAAAATATTTTGATAAAAAAAGCTCAGATTCTTTGAATCTGAGCTTTTTTTTTATTGAAAACGTATATCAATCATTAGCAACTTGTTTGAGAAGTAAAATTTCTAAATCATAGACTTGAAATTATATTAATTTAAAATTTAAGTCTTAAATATTTAAATCTAAAAAAATTCGATCTTTCTGTTAAAGAAAATGCTTATTAAATTATTACCATAAAACAACCAAGTCCTGTCCTCAAAATTAAACATGAATAAAGCTATATTTTTCATATTGATAACGCTTTTTAGTCTTTCCCTAATTTATACTCAAGAAGATACTATTAATAATAAGATATTCATAATCGATGATGAAAGTGTAATTCTGAAAAAACTTTATGGTCAAAATCAATTCTATTTAAGAATCAGAAACAGGAATATACCCGGGAATTTATTTTAAAGTATTAAAAATTAACAATCACTGCTCGCTAGAGAATTCTAATAATTTAATTAAGTTAAAACTAGATTTAGAATTAAAAAAAATTCTGACAAAATATTCTTTTGATAGATATGAATTAGTTAGAACTCTAGGTAGAAGTCATATATGTCTTGTAAAAAAACAGGGTGATTCGATAATTGCGCACAAAACATCATTTGTTTTAGTTGAAAAACGAGATCTTTTGGTAATAATAAAACTTAGTTATTCAACTTGTAATTATATTTATAATAATGGCACCTTATTCACAGCAACATCAAAAGGCAAATCTGTTTTATCGGTATTTCCTTGTAATTAGTGTATTTCTTATATTGATCCAGACTTCTTGTGGCTCTATAAAAAACTCAAAAAGTAACAACTTCAATATTAAATCATTAATAGCTCTTGAGGTTAATTTTCATGAGGCTGACAATATTAGATTTATTGATACTTTTTCTAATTCTAAAGCATTTAAAAGCTATTTGAAAGATTATATGTTTGAGAAGGAACCGAAATTATCTTATCCAAATCCATTTTATTCCAAAAGTCAAGCTATAGCTATGTTCAAAGGATCAAATGGTACTTATCTAATAAATCAACTCAATCAGTCAGATGGTTCTTTAGAAAAATATTTTCCTAAACAAAAAATAAATTTACTTTTTAAGTATGATGATGGTGAGAATAATCAGAATAGGAATTTTGAATATAAATCAAGAAAACAAATAAAAATTACAAAACCAGTCATTTCGATGGATGGGAAACTTGCGCTGATTTGGTATAGCACATACTTTATAGGTGATGGTCATACAGGTATTCATATTTTTGAAAAAATTGATGGAATATGGGTACTCTCGAACGTAAGAGAATTGTATTAATCTTGAAAAGCTGTTAGTATTTTTAAATGTATTGAATCAATAAATGCAGGGTACATAGATGCATAATATAATCCTATGAAGAGCTTAGTCTAAAAATCTATGCTATTTTGATATTCGTATTACAACGTTGTAATTTTTTTTAAAAACGTAGAATATAGTGGTCAAATTTCCTATTTTGCAAGATAAACCCTATAAGACAACCTATGGAACCTAAACGTCTCTTTGACTTCCCATACTACCAGCTTGAGAAGTATAAACTAGAAAAAGCTCTAGTAACTAAATACAATGGGGAGTGGGTAGCTACAACTACACAATCCTATATAGATCAGGCAAATGCGATAAGCCGTGGTCTTTTAAAACTAGGCGTAAAACCTAACGATAAAATTGCCGTAATCTCTTCTTCAAACCGTACTGAATGGAATATTATGGACATTGGTATCCTGCAATTAGGTGCTCAAAATGTACCGGTATATCCTACTATTTCAGAAGAAGAGTATGAGTATGTACTCAATCACAGTGAATCGAGCTATTGTTTTGTTTCAGATAAAGAAGTTTTAGATAAACTTAATGCCATAAAAGATAATGTTCCCTCTTTAAAGGGTATTTATTGTTTTGATACCATTGAGGGATGTCCAAACTGGGAAGAAGTTAAGGAGGCAGATACCCAATTGCAACCGGAGGTAGAAAAATTGAAAGAAGCTGTTAGTGAAGATGATCTTGCTACTTTAATATATACTTCAGGAACCACGGGTAAGCCAAAAGGGGTTATGTTGAGTCATAAAAACGTTGCTTCAAATGCGCTAAACAGTGCAAGCCGCTTCCCTATAATTCCTGGTAAAAGTCAGGCATTGAGCTTTCTTCCGGTATGTCATATTTATGAGCGTATGCTAATGTACCTTTACCAGTATAGCGGTGTAAGTATCTATTTTGCAGAAAGCTTAGAAACAATAAGTGAAAACTTAAAAGAGGTTAAGCCAGAAGTAATGACTGCTGTACCACGCCTTTTAGAAAAGGTATATGATAAAATTATTGCAAAGGGAGCCGATTTAACAGGCGTAAAGAAAAAGCTATTTTTCTGGGCTGTAGAACTTGGTCTAGAATATGAACCTTACGGTCAAAACGGCTGGTGGTATGAGCAGAAGCTTGCCCTTGCCCGTAAATTAATTTTTAGCAAATGGCAGGAAGCATTAGGTGGAAACTTAAAAGTAATTGCTTCAGGTAGTGCTGCTTTACAACCTAGACTGGCGCGTGTATTTAATGCGGCAGACATTGCAGTTATGGAAGGTTACGGTCTAACCGAAACTTCTCCGGTAATTTCTGTAAACGATATGCGTAATGAAGGATTTAAAATAGGAACCGTAGGGAAACCTATTCCGCAGACTGAAGTGAAAATCGCCGAGGATGGTGAGATTCTAATCAAAGGTCCGCAGGTAATGATAGGCTATTATAAAGACACTGAGAAAACAGATGAAGTTTTGATAAACGGTTATTTTCATACCGGTGATATAGGAGAAATTGACACACAGGGTTTCTTGAAAATTACAGATCGTAAAAAAGAAATGTTTAAAACAAGCGGCGGTAAATATGTAGCACCACAACTTATAGAAAATGCAATGAAGCAATCTCGCTTTATCGAGCATATTATGGTTGTAGGTGAAGGCGAGAAAATGCCTGCTGCATTTATACAGCCTAACTTTGAATTTGTGACCGAATGGGCTAAAAAGAAAGGTATTGATATAGGTACTACTAGAAAGGACCTGGCTACAAATCCTGAAGTAATTAAACGTATTCAAGAAGATGTAGACTTATATAACGAGAAGTTTGGTAAATGGGAACGTATTAAGAAAATTGAACTTACTCCAGATGAATGGAGCATAGACTCAGGCCACCTTACTCCTACGATGAAACTTAAAAGACGTATTGTGAAACAAATGTATATTGAGCAATACAACAAAATTTACGAACATAATTAATTGAAAAACTCCTTAGAAATAAGGAGTTTTTTTATGAATATACCGCTCTCCTAACATATGAAATGTTAATCTCGTAAAATTTATTACATTTATTATGCACGCATAGTATTATTTTTTTAACTTTACGCAAACGTATGAGTAAAAAAGATATCACAATAGATCACGCGCTGAGAGCAACTTGGCAGGCTATTACAAAAATGTATAACGAGCAGGCTGCTCAGTTAGATAGTACGATGGCTACAGGATTTGCTTTATTAAGTATAGATCCTGAAGAAGGTACGCCTTCTACAGCATTGGGACCTAAAATGGGGATGGAAGCTACAAGCCTTTCAAGAACGTTAAAGTCTATGGAAGAGCGCGGTTTAATCGTACGCAAACCCAATCCTGCTGATGGTCGTGGAGTTCTTATTTTCTTAACCGAATTTGGTAAAGAAAATAGAGATTTTAGTAAAAATAGAGTCCTTCGGTTTAATGATGCTGTTAGAAATAATATAGACAGTCAAAAAATCGAACATTTTTTTGAAGTCATTCACGTCATCAATGATTTGATACAGAATAAAAAAATTTATAACACATCTGAAACTACTATAAAACAATGAGTAAAAGACGTATAAACAAAGTTGCAGTTATAGGCTCTGGTATTATGGGAAGCGGTATCGCTTGTCATTTTGCTAATATAGGAGTCGAAGTACTACTGCTCGATATAGTTCCCAGAGAACTTACCGATAAAGAACAAGCAAAAGGACTTACTTTAGAAGATAAAGTAGTTCGTAATAGATTAGTAAACGATCACCTTACTAATTCTTTAAAATCAAAACCCTCTCCTATTTACCATCCAGATTTTGCTAAACGCATTACCACCGGTAATATGGAAGATGATATTGCAAAGGTAAAGCACGTAGATTGGATTATTGAAGTGGTAATCGAACGCCTTGATATCAAGAAACAGGTTTTCGAAAATTTAGATAAACACCGAACTCCGGGAACCTTGATTACTTCAAACACATCAGGTATTCCTATACAATTTATGAGTGAAGGTCGTAGTGAAGATTTTCAGAAGCATTTTTGCGGAACGCATTTTTTCAACCCGGCTCGTTACTTAGATCTCTTTGAAATAATTCCGGGACCTAAAACAGATCCTGAAGTTCTTGAATTTTTAAATGCCTACGGCGAAAAATTCTTAGGTAAAACTTCGGTAGTTGCAAAAGATACTCCGGCGTTTATTGGAAACCGCGTGGGTACATTCAGTATTATGAGCTTATTTCATACGGTTGAAGAATTAGGAATGACCGTTGAAGAAGTTGATAAATTAACCGGTCCTGTAATAGGTCGCCCTAAATCAGCTACATTCCGTACAGTAGATGTCGTAGGTCTTGACACTTTAGTTCACGTTGCTAACGGTATACGTGAGAATGTAAAAGACGATGAGCGTAAAGAACTTTTTACGTTGCCTAACTACATCGACTTAATGCACGATAAAAAATGGCTGGGTAGCAAAACCGGACAAGGGTTTTATAAAAAGATAAGAAATGAAGATGGTTCTAGTGAGATTCAAACGCTAGATTTAGGTACGATGGAATATCGTGCAAACAAACGCGCTTCATTTACCACGTTAGAACTTACAAAATCTATTGACAATGTTATAGATCGTTTTCCTGTTTTAATTAAAGGAAAAGATAAAGCAGGTGAATTTTTCCGTAAGAATTTTGCAGGATTATTTGCCTATGTACAAAATCGTATTCCGGAAATCACAGACGAACTTTATAAAATAGATGATGCAATGCGCGCCGGATACGGCTGGGAACACGGCCCCTTTCAAATTTGGGATGCTGTAGGTGTTGAGAAAGGAATTGAGCTGATGAAAGCAGAAGGTTATGAAGTAGCTGCCTGGGTTTCAGAACTGGTTTCTTCCGGCAAAAATTCATTCTATTCTGTTAAAGAAGGAAGTACTTTTTACTACGACATTCCGAAGAAAGAATACATCAAAAAACCAGGTCAGGACGGCTTTATCATTTTAGATAACATTCGTGAATCAAAACAAGTCTTTAAAAACAGTGGTGTTGTTGTTGAAGATCTTGGTGATGGTATTTTAAATCTGGAATTCCGTTCAAAAATGAACTCTATTGGAGGCGATGTACTTGCCGGTTTAAATAGAGCGATTGATATGGCCGAAAAAGACTTCGCAGGATTAGTAGTTTCCAATCAGGGTAAAAACTTTTCAGTAGGTGCAAACATTGGAATGATTTTTATGATGGCTGCAGAACAAGAATATGATGAACTTAACGCAGCTGTAAAATATTTTCAAGATAGTTGTATGCGCTTGCGTTACTCTTCTATTCCTACTGTAGTTGCACCACACGCAATGACTTTAGGTGGCGGTTGTGAAATGACTTTACACGCAGATCGTGTAGTAGCAGCTGCAGAGAGCTATATAGGGTTAGTAGAATTTGGCGTTGGGGTGATTCCCGGCGGTGGTGGTTCTAAAGAAATGGCATTAAGAGCTTCAGAAACATTTCATAAAGATGATGTAGAACTTAATAGACTACGTGAGTATTTCCTAGCTATAGGTATGGCTAAGGTTTCTACTTCTGCATATGAGGCGTATGATCTAGGCATTCTTAAACACGGTAAAGATATTGTCGTGGTTAACAAAAATCGCCAGATCGCAGCGGCTAAAGAGGTTGCTAAATTTATGGCAGATCAGGGATACACAAAACCGATACCACGCACAGATATTAAAGTACTGGGTAAACAAGCTCTGGGTGCTTTTTACGTAGGAACAGACCAGATGAATGCCGGTAAATATATAAGTGACCACGATAAGAAAATCGCAAACAAGCTTGCTTATGTAATGGCAGGTGGCGATTTATCTGAAGCTTCTTATGTAAGTGAGCAATACCTGTTAGACCTCGAGCGTGAAGCATTTTTAAGTCTTTGTGGAGAACGCAAAACTTTAGAGCGTTTACAGCATATGATCCAAAAAGGGAAACCGCTAAGAAATTAGACTAGAGACATTAGATATAAGACCATAGACTAAAATAAAACCTATGCACAATTTTCAAGAACTCAAGATTTGGCAGAAATCGATGGATATCGCTGAAAGCACCTATTTAATTTCTGCTTACTTTCCAAAGGAAGAGAAGTTTGGTTTAACAAGTCAAATTAGAAGAAGTGCCGTGAGTATACCTTCCAATATTGCAGAAGGAGCTGGGAGAAATACAAATGGTGAGTTTAAAAATTTTTTAGGAATTGCAAGCGGCTCTTCTAATGAGCTATATACACAGCTTGTTTTGTCGCAACGCTTAGGCCTTATATCTGAAAATGAACAACTTTTAAATATCCTACAACAATTAGAAGAGGTTCAAAAAATGAATTATACGCTAATAAAGAAATTTTCACAATAGACTAAAGATCTCAAATCTCATGTCTAGAATCTAAAATCTAAACAATGAAAACAGCATATATAGTAAAAGCATACAGAACAGCTGTGGGGAAAGCTCCCCGCGGATTGTTCCGTTTTAAAAGACCAGATGAACTTGCAGCAGAAACCATCGAGTATATGATGAATGAGCTACCTAATTTCGACAAGACACGTATTGACGATGTTATGGTAGGTAATGCAATGCCCGAGGCCGAACAAGGTCTTAACGTAGCACGTTTAATCTCTTTAATGGGTTTAAAGGTTGAAGACGTTCCTGGTGTGACCGTTAACCGTTATTGCGCATCTGGGGTTGAGACAATCGCTATGGCATCAGCAAAAATACAGGCGGGTATGGCAAGTTGTATTATCGCCGGTGGTGCAGAAAGTATGAGCTACATACCTATGGGTGGTTACAAACCGGTACCAGATTATAAAGTAGCAAAAGCGGGAAATGAAGATTATTACTGGGGAATGGGATTAACTGCAGAAGCAGTTGCAAATCAGTTTAATGTTTCTCGTGAAGATCAGGATGAGTTTGCCTTTAATTCTCACCAGAAAGCTTTAAAAGCACAGGCTGAAGGACGATTTGACGATCAGATTGTACCTATTGATGTAGAGCATACCTTCGTAAATGCTTCAGGCAAAAAAGAAACTAAAACCTATACGGTAAAAAAAGATGAAGGTCCGCGTGCAGATACTAAACTAGAGATTCTTGCAAAATTACGTCCTGTTTTCGCCGAAGGCGGAAGCGTAACCGCAGGTAACTCTTCTCAAATGAGTGATGGTGCAGCTTTTGTACTGGTTATGAGCGAAGAGATGGTTAAAGAATTAAATCTAGAACCTATTGCTCGTATGGTAAACTTTGCAGCCGTAGGTGTTGAGCCTCGTATTATGGGAATAGGTCCTGTAAAAGCTATTCCTAAAGCTTTAAAACAAGCAGGCCTAACTCAAAATGATATCAGCCTTATGGAACTTAATGAAGCTTTCGCTTCGCAATCCCTTGCAGTTATTAGAGAACTGGGTTTAAATCCAGATATCGTTAATGTAAATGGTGGTGCCATTGCACTGGGTCACCCACTAGGATGTACCGGTGCTAAACTTTCAGTTCAATTATTTGATGAAATGCGCAAACGCGATATGAAAGGTAAATACGGCGTTGTTACCATGTGCGTAGGTACCGGCCAGGGAGCAGCAGGGGTTTATGAGTTTCTCAACTAGACTATAGATATTTAGAAGAAAGAGAAAAGACTAAAGAGTTTTATAATGATGAGAAAAAGACATAATTATAAAAATTTGAAAATTTGGTCTTTAGGTTTAGAAATAGCTTGTGATATTTCAGATTTAGTTGAAAAGTTTCCAAAGCATGAAAGATTTGACCTAACCTCACAAATAAGCCGATGTGCAACTTCAATCCCAAGTAATATTTCTGAAGGATCATCCAGAACGGATAAAGCTTTTAGCACGTTTATAGATTATGCGCTTGGATCATCTTTTGAATTGGGAACCCAGTTACTTATAGCTCGACATAAAAATTACATCAACGATAAAACATTAAACGAATTAGAAACTAAAATACAGGAATGGCAAAAAATGACGATGGGTTTTCAAAATGGTTTATAGCCACTAATCCATTCTCTTTTTTCTCTTTTCTTTATTCTTAAAAATAAAAAAATGGCAGAAACAGCAGACAAAAAAGAAATTTTACGCGGTGGTCAGTTCTTAGTAAAAGAAACCGCGTGTGAAGATGTATTTACTCCCGAAGATTTTTCTGAGGAGCAAAAAATGATGAAAGAAACGGTTATCGAGTTTGTAGACCGTGAGATTGTTCCTCATAAAGAACGTTTTGAGCACAAAGATTATGCACTTACTGAAGAGGTAATGCGTAAAGCCGGTGAACTTGGTCTTTTAGGTATAGCTGTTCCTGAAGAATATGATGGTCTTGGGATGGGCTTTGTTTCTACAATGCTTGTTTGCGATTACATTTCTGGAGCAACCGGTTCTATCGCTACCGCTTTTGGTGCACATACCGGTATTGGTACAATGCCTATCACACTTTACGGTACCGAAGAACAAAAGAAACAATACGTTCCTAAATTAGCTACCGGCGAATGGTTTGGCGCATATTGCCTTACAGAACCGGGTGCAGGCTCTGATGCTAATAGTGGTAAGACTAAAGCAGAACTTTCTGCAGATGGAAAATCATACAAGATTAACGGTCAGAAAATGTGGATTTCAAACGCAGGTTTCTGTAATGTATTCATTGTTTTCGCTCGTATTGAAGACGATAAAAATATTACCGGGTTTATCGTAGAAAATGATCCTTCAAATGGTATTTCTCTAGGTGAGGAAGAAAAGAAATTGGGTATTCACTCCTCTTCTACCCGTCAGGTATTTTTTAACGATACTGTTGTTCCTGTAGAAAATATGCTTGCAGGTCGTGGCGAAGGTTTTAAAATCGCAATGAATGCCCTTAACGTAGGTCGTATAAAGCTTGCTGCAGCTTGTCTTGATGCACAACGTCGCGTGATTGATATGGGTGTAAAATATGCAAATGAGCGCGTTCAGTTTAATACTCCTATTGCAAAATTTGGTGCTATTAAATCTAAACTGGCTGAGATGGCTACTAATGCCTATGCGTGTGAAAGCGCCTCCTATCGTGCTGCAAAAAATATTGAAGATCGCATAGCCATGCGTACTGAAGCAGGCGCAAGCCATTCTGAAGCCGAACTTAAAGGTGTTGAAGAATACGCGATAGAATGTTCTATTCTTAAAGTAGCTGCTTCAGAAGATATGCAAAGCTGCGCAGATGAAGGGATACAGATTTATGGGGGTATGGGCTTTAGCGCAGATGCTCCTATGGAAGCTGCCTGGAGAGATGCACGTATCTCACGTATTTACGAAGGTACTAATGAGATTAACCGTATGCTCGCGGTAGGAATGCTTGTTAAAAAAGCTATGAAAGGTCATGTAGATCTTCTAAATCCGGCAATGGCTGTTGGTGAAGAGCTTACAGGAATTCCTTCTTTTGACACCCCAGATTATTCTGAAGTGCTATCAGAAGAAAAAGCTATGGTTGCAAAACTTAAGAAAGTATTCTTAATGGTCGCAGGTAGTGCAATTCAAAAATATGGACCCGATTTAGAATCTCATCAGCAGTTGTTAATGGCTGCTTCAGATATTTTAATTGAGGTTTATATGGCAGAAAGCACCATTTTACGTACCGAAAAGAATGTAAAACGTTTTGGCGAAGACACTCAAAAAGAACAAATCGCTATGGCTCAATTGTACCTGTATCACGCAGTTGACACCATTAATTTAAAAGCAAAAGAAGGTATCGTTTCTTTTGCAGAAGGTGATGAGCAACGCATGATGCTTATGGGTCTTAAGCGCTTTACAAAATATCAAAATCAGCCTAACGTCGTTGCATTGCGTAACCTGATTGCTGAAAAAGTAACTTCAGAAAATACATATCCGTTTTAGTCTTTCACTCCTAAATTTTAAGATTAAAAAAATTAAACCTGTAACACGAGTTACAGGTTTTTTTGTTTTTAAACGTTGGGCGTGCCCTTTGGGCCGGGCTTTTCGTTACAATCTTTAATCGCTTTAATGCTCTTAAAGGATTTACACTACAATCCCTCACGCGGTTTTAAATTCTATATTTTTAAATTCCAGGTTTTGCATTTTTAATTTTATCAAAACGGCTCAATCCTTGCATTTGTCTTTGCACAAACATCTGTATCTTTAAAACTTTATTGAACCACTATGCTAAAATTATCTTTATTAGGACTTCTGGGTTTTCTGTGCTTTGCAACATATGCTCAATCAGATCCTGAAGTTTACCTGTTTAATATCAAAACAACTCCTACTACTTTTGAAGTCACCGGTGGTGAGAATATATCTAAAAATAAAGGATACGATAGTCAACCTTCTTTTTATGATGATACTACCTTAATCTACAGCCATACTGCAGACAGCCTGACGGCAATAGGTATTTATGAAATCAGCACACAGAAAACTTCTGTTTTAACTGACGAACCCAACAGCGGATTCTTCTCACCGCAACGCCTTCCAGAAACCGATCGCGTCGTGGCGGTGCGTCAAGATTCAGAAGGTAAACAACGACTTGCTGTATATGATTTTAAAACCAAAGCTTTTCAAAAGCTGCTAGACAGCAGTCAGGTAGGTTATTTTTCGTTTTACGATAAAGACACCTTTATAGCCTCTGTTTTAGTTCCTAATAAAATGGATTTATTCTTTAAAAATTCAAATAAAGACAGTCTTCAAAAAATTATAGGCAATGCCGGGAGATCGCTTCATAAAGTCCCTAACAGCCATTCTATGAGTTACACCGTTGAAAATGATGATCAGAATATGGATTTATATATACTTGATCTTTCAGGCGAAGAACCTACGAGTTATTTTGTTTGTGAGTTGCCTATAGGCAGACAGGATTATGCGTGGCTAGATGAAAACCGAATCATTTTAGGCAGCGGTGACAGTCTTTTTATTTATGACCTTTTTGGTGAACCTGCCTGGAAATTTGCTGCCAGTTTAAACAGCTATAAGCTTACAGGTATAACTCGAATTTCTATTAGCCCCGATGGTAAACACCTCGCTCTAGCAGCAGAACCTGTCAATTAATTTAAGTTGTATTTGTGCCACATAATTCCCGAATAATTCTATTTATTGTTCTCGCTCAATTTCTGGGAACCTCATTGTGGTTTGTGGGGAATATTGTTGTACCTCAATTGCCGTTTTCTCAATTGAACGAGACAAACAGCATTGGTGATATTCTAGCCGCTGTACAATTTGGGTTTATAAGCGGCACTTTAGTATTTGCCATACTTGCTTTTGCAGACCGCTACTCCCCTTCAAAGGTTTTTATGCTATGTTCATTTTTGGGAGCACTTACTAATCTTACCTTAATCATTCCTGAGGTTTCTTTGAATACGATTTTAGCATCCCGCTTCACAACGGGTTTTTTCTTAGCCGGTATTTATCCTGTAGGAATGAAAATAGCTTCAGATTATTTTGAAAAAGGCCTGGGTAAAGCATTGGGATATCTAGTGGGAGCACTTGTCTTAGGAACCGCTTTACCACATTTTTTAAATAGTTTAGGAGTTTCTATAAATTACAAAACTATTACTATGCTTACCAGTGGCCTAGCATTGTTAGGAGGTTTACTCATAGGCATTGGCGTTCCTGATGGCCCTTTTAGAAAAGTACAACAACGCCTGAATTTAAATGCAATTCCGCAACTTTTTAAAGGAGCGGCTTTTCGGTCGGCTGCTTTTGGTTACTGGGGTCATATGTGGGAATTGTACGCCTTTTGGGGCTTTATACCACTCTTTATTGCCTATTACGCAAACACCCAAAATTTGCTGATTAATGTTCCGCTAATTGCTTTTTCAACTTTGGCTATTGGTGCTATAGCGTGTGCATTAGGAGGACATATAAGTGCAAAAAGAGGGAGTGAGCGCGTCGCTCGGTTTTCTCTCATCGCATCAGGATTATGCTGTTTGCTCTCGCCCTTTAGTATATATCTTCCGTTTTGGCTTTTTATATCGTTTCTATTATTCTGGGGAGCGATGGTGATTGCAGACAGTCCGCAGTTTTCGACATTAGTTGCTAGCAATGCAATTGCAGCGTATCGCGGTACAGCTCTCACGTTAGTAAATTGTGTAGGTTTTGCAATAACCATTATCAGTATTCAATTGGTAGGTTATTTTGCAGTTCAATTTGATATGCAGTATCTTTTTTTGGTATTAGCTGTAGGTCCTATATTTGGCATTTTTAGTTTATTGAGAACAAGGAGCCACAAGAATAAATCCAAATAAAAGTCGCTGTTTCTGTAGTAGATTCTGAGATTGTAGATATTACGTTAGTTTATGAAATATTTTTTAGTTTTCGTTATACTCACAGTGACATTCAGTTCTTGCGAAAAAGATAAAACCCCTCCTCCACTTTTTGAAAAGTCTCAAGAAACTTTTCAGGCGGTATCCCGATCAGAAATCTCACCCTACATTGACGGAAAACCAACTGATCCTGCCTGGAAAAAGATTGCCTGGATTCCACTTGATAATACTTGGCAGGGTGATAACATAACATATGCTGCGCAATACAAACTTACGTGGACGCCTGATGCTCTTTTTATTTTGCTCGCTATTGAAAATGAACAACTCAAACGTACATTTAATAATCCGCTGAGTACGTTTAAAGATCAGAACCGTGTCATAGTCTATCTTGACGAAAATAATAGCGGCGGCGATCACGCCGCTAATCATAGTGCATTTGCGTATCAGATACTTTCTGATGGTTTTATAATTGATTATAATGCAGAAAATAAACCCACTATTTACAACAATCATATAGACAGCGAACTTTCAAAAACTGACTCTAAATTGTATTGGGAAATTAAGGTTACTGTTTTTAAAGAAAGTTATTGTGACAATCAGCCTAATGAGGCCGTTAAACTTTCCGTAGATAAAAAATTAGGTTTTGCCCTCGCTTATGTTAGTGTTGACTCTCTAGAAAAGACAAAAACAACAAATACGATCATAGGTTCTATGCCTATTCCTGAAGATTATGAAAATAGAATAGCCACCGATTCAGGACTTTTTGGTACAATTTTATTAAGCAATTAATTTTCTTTCAACCTATATTAAAGAGACGAATCAGGTTTGTCTGTACCGCTTAAAATAAGAAAGTCTTAACGTAAGTCAACCTCCTGTAGCGCTTAGCAACTGTATCTTTGCAGTCAATTTTTAATTTAAAATCATGCATTCAAATACATTCAAAATAAGCTTGTTATTGAGCCTGCTTTTCCTGATATATTCACCTGTTTTGAGTCAGAAAAAAGTCGTTTCTTTTAAAGGTGCTCAAGTAACCGGAATTACCATTTCTGAAACCGGAAGATTATTTGCCAATTTTCCCAGATGGAGAAAAGATATTCCTTACTCTGTAGTTGAAGTGATGGATGACGGCAGCATAAAACCCTACCCTAATAGTGCCTGGAATATCTGGTCTTTAGATCAAAAACCGCAGGATAATCAATTTATAAGTGTGCAGGCTATGTGGGCCGATGCAGATAAACTGTATGTTATAGAAACAGCAAACCCGCAGTTTAAAGGGATCATAACCACTCCTAAAGTTCAGGTTTTTGATTTAAAAACAAATTCTCATTTAAAAACCTACACGCTTACTGACGGCAGTTTTACAAATAACACCTACATTAATGATATGCGCATAGATCATAAACGCGATCTAATTTTTCTTACAGATTCAGGCGCAGGTGGCATCATAACTATAGATTTAAAAACCGGTATTTCTAAAGGATATTTAACCGACTCTAAAACGACAAAAGCTGAAGTAGAAACTTTGACGTTTGATAACGGAATCTGGAAGGGTACGGTAAACTCTGATGGTATAGCGCTGAATGAAGAACAAGACATTTTATATTTTCACGCACTTTCAGGATACACTTTATACGAAATAAATATTGAAGATCTTCTCAACAATGACACCTCAAACATTAAGAGTTATACAACAGGAGCTCCAGATGGTATGCTTCTAGATGCGCACAACAGACTTTTTCTCGCAAATCTGGAGGAAAATAAAATTGAATATTTATCACCAGACCGCAATAAAACAAAAACCTTAGCACAAGGAAAAAAAGTAAATTGGGCAGATACCTTCAGTATTTATGATGGCTATTTTTACTATACAAATTCTAGAATTAACGAAGCTACAGGTGATATTAGTGATATGGAATTTGAGATTTATAAAATCAAATTACCTAAGTTTAAAAACGACTAATTTTTTCGCTTTTGCAAAAACCGATACAATACTATGGAAAATAAAATAGCACTCAACAATAACCTAAGCCTATCAAGAATCATACACGGTTATTGGCGTTTAAGAGATTGGAATCTTAGTGACCAGGAACTTTTAACACGCATTGAGCAGGTTCTAGAATTGGGTATAACCTCTTTTGATCACGCAGATATTTACGGAAATTATACCTGCGAAGAATTCTTTGGGCGAGCGCTCGCATTAAAACCTGAGTTGAGATCTAAAATGCAGCTTATAAGCAAGTGCGGCATTCGTTTGAATACAGATTTTAATCCGCAACTAGATGTAAAAATTTACGATTATAGTGCGGCTTATATCATTCAGCAAGCTGAGGCATCCTTAAAAAACTTAGGTACAGACCGTCTAGATTTATTGTTATTACACAGACCGGCTCCGTTTTTTAACCCGGAAGAAGTTGCCAAAGCATTTGATGAATTAAAGCAAAGCGGGAAGGTGCTTAATTTTGGGGTTTCAAATTTCTCTCCTATGCAATTTGATAGTTTACAAGCGTATTTAGATATGCCACTGGCGACCAATCAGGTTGAAATTTCGGTAGGATGTCTAGAGCATTTTGATAATGAAAATATCGAGTTTTTTCAAAAGCATAAAATCAAGCCCATGGCGTGGTCTCCACTAGCCGGTGGTGGTTTATTTAAACCTGAAACCGAACAGGAACACCGCTTACATTCCGTTTTAAAAGGAATTGCATCAGAATTAAATGTAGAGACGATAGATCAGGTGATGTACGCCTGGTTATTGAAGCATCCTGTGGGCATAATGCCTATTGTTGGCTCTCAACACATCAACCGTATTAAAAGTGCCGTAGATGCCCTTAAAATAGAATTAAGCCTCGAGCAGTGGTATAAAATTTATATCGCTTCTAAGGGAGAAGACTTACCTTAAATTTTAAAATGTCGGTTGCTATTAAAGTTAAATTACAACCGACATTTTTTTATTCTAAAAACTAATTTTCTAAAACGGTATATTCATAACGGGAATATCCTATTTTTCCTGAAGGTGACAGCGCTTCTATGAGTATGGTTTTTGTTCCCGGAAGGTCATTAGTATAAAATGAAAAATGCGTGGTACCTGCGTCATCTACTATAACATCGGGATTCCAATAAAGTGTAGTTTCTAGTTGATTTGTTGCTGTAGAATTCTCCCTATCTTGATATTTCGGAACATAGAATTCTTTTGAAGTAGCATAGACCGGTATGGTTGTTTTTAATATTCCTTTAGATTTATACGCTGTAAAAATTCCGTTACCGCTATAAGTATAAATCGCTAAAATACTTCCCCAGGCAGGCACTGTATTAAAGTCTGAAAACGGATTTGCTTCTCTAAACAAATCCTGATAATTTGAGGAAGTCTCTTTAATTATTTCAACACTCTTAATATCTGCCGTTGACAAATTTTGCAGTAATTGATATTCATAATTACGCACAGTAATCCCATCTACCAGAATTAAGGTCTCATCTCCCGCCTGTATACGCGGTTTTAAGTACGTCCCGGTACTGTCTGTTACCGGTAAAAAGGTAATCTCATTGCCAAAAGCGGCCCGAAGTACACTAAACAACCCAAACGACCAACTTTCTTGCTTATCGCGTATTTTATCTCCGTCAAAAATAACATCTGGTTTACCGTATAAATCCTGAACCTTTTTGCGTTGTGGAGTCATCTCATAAGTATCTAAAACAACCTCATCTAACTGGTTTATGCTAGAATCAAAATCAAAAAATGAATCTGTAGGATTTTTAGCTATTTTATCTGAAAATTCCGAATTCGAGGCTAACGTATTATTCACCTTATCCTGTGTTTTAAAATCGACCTGAGGTCTTTCAAATTTGTTTAGATTAAGGGTATAATCTCGTTGTCTACCGGCATCATTTTTAGTCTGAAGCACGGCGCGTAAACGATTTCCCGTAAATGGTGGAAGCGGAAAATAAAATCTTCCCAAACTATCTGTTTGTTGTTCATAAAAACTTTGCTGCTCCCCAAAAACCATAAGACTAACCTCGACATTTTCTTTCTTTTTATTTTCGGCAAGCAATGCGGCAACATCCCCTTTTACATACAAACCCAGTTCCGGCTCAAAATCAAAATTATCATTTAATTCTGAAATAAATTTATAGTTTCGGTAGCCTTGTGTTAGCATAAGAGCATCCAGGTCTCGTTGTCTGTGTGTATTAGTTTTATCAAAATAAGAAGTCGCATTCTCTATAGTTCCTCTCAACTCAGAACTCAGCAGCATATAGGTTTGAATAGATTTACCCATTTGTGCTGAAGAAAATACAGAGTCTACAACAACTGCAGAAACCGTAGGAAGTGCCGTTTCTTTAGAAAAATTAGAAATATTTAATTTGGCGGTTACTTCTTCTCCTGAGCGATAACTCAACTTATCTGTGCTGATATTAAGGTCTAAAAATTGCGTTTCTAAATCATTATAATAAAGACGTTCTGCAAGTGGTTTATCATTAACATCAAATAATGTAAAGACAATAATACCGGCAGGCAAACTACTTTTATCAACCGGTAGGGTAAGTTTTCCCGCATTCAGTTTTTGATATATTTTACCGTTAGAAATCCCGCGACTTGCAACCTGTATTGCAATAGAATCATTTATAAATTCTGTAGAAGTAATTGAGAGCAGTAATTTATCGCGAAGGAGCTTTACATTTAATAAAGTTCCCTGGTCAGAAACTTCGGGTAAATCAAAGAATGTCGTGGTTTTAGATTCATATAAAGCATCAGTCTTTGTAAGTCTGGCCTGATATTTTGTAGCTTTCTTCGGAACCAAAAAAAGTTGCCCCATTCCCAGACTATTACTTCTAAATTTACCTATAACAACTCCACTCCCATCAACAACTTCACCTTCGACCAAAACGCCCTTACCGGTATGATCTAGTGCCTTAAAACCAACCAAATTGGTAACACCTGCAACAAAATTTCCGCCTTCAGGAAAAAATTGTAAATCAATATCTGGCTTTGCTAAATTATAAAATTCAGTATGCCGCGCGCCATTAGGTGTTTCTACCGCTAACTCGCTCCATTGAGCATCTTGAGGAATATCCTTTTTAAATATAAAATCTCCAGCTTCATTTTTTGCTACAGGGTATGTTTTAGTATTCCCGGCTACCTCAAAATGTACGTCAATAGTAGCTCCAGCAGTAGAATCTATAAACTCAGGTTTAATTAAAACTTCAAGCTGATTTCCGGCAACGGCTGTACCTGTATTTAGAATTTTAAAAACCTCTGTAGTTTGTGAGGCTTTATCTTCTAAAATTTGAATATGAGTTTCAAAAGTAAATTCATCTCCAAAATTACGATTCCACTCTGTATACCCTCTGAGTTGATAAGCACCTGCTAAATAGTAATAAGCTAATTCAAAAGAATTTGAACCCATTCCCTGCTCTAACGGAATCTGCTTACTATCTATTATTTTATCATTGGCATCTATGAGTTCTACGTGCAACGTCTTACTTAATGGAGATGGCTGATGATCTTTTGCCTGAGTTACAATCGCCTTAAACCATAAGGTTTCTCCTTTTTGATAGACGCTTTTATCGAGTTGCAAATACACCTTTTCTGCAAAGGCCTCCTGTGCGATTTGTTCCTGAGCACGACTAAAAGTTGTAAAAAATAGAAAAGTGCAAAGCACTAGTCTTAAAAAGGATTTTACAGAAAGTGATCGGTTTAAATTCATATTAATATAGGATTACAGATTTTAAAATTTGTATAATTATTCTGTAGGGGCTATAATAACTAACACATTACTCCTTTTTAAAATAAATGTGTGGCTTCTTATACATATGACCTTTTGTATATAAAATTGGTAAATAATCTAAATTAAACTGCGTATAAGTTTGGAATGTATCAGGAAATTTATCAAAATTCACCTTAGGCTTTACAGCCAAATTAACAAACTCTTTTTTCCTCTTGACGTGCAGAACAGCAACTGTATCTAAATTCCGTAATTTAGTAGTTAACTGCATAAATTTTGAATTCTTTATTTCCTCAAAAGATTGTACTGTTGAATCATTATCCGTTTTATTGATATAATACATCATTTCTTTTTGTTCTTGAAAAAAATCGTCCCTTAAACTTTTAGGAAAAACTACTTCATCGACTCCGATAATAGTATCACCCAATTTTAATCCTTCTTTTTGTACTTGATTTGAAAGGCCCTTTACGATTACCAAACTATCCTTTAATCCTACATAAACACCTGAACCATTTAAAGCTTCGTTAGCTTCAATATGATACGCTACCGTTTTGTGACCTTCTCCCAAAAAATATAATTTACGATTGGGATAATCAAATATCACTTTCTCAAATCGAGATAAAAAACCCAATCCCACACCAGCGTGTTCTCTATAATTGACGTATTTAACTAGTTCATCTCCATAAATCCTATCGCCTAACTTAAGTGGTAAAATTGTTTCATAAGATGAGTCTTCTACCACAGGCTTCGACTCATTGTATATGTTCAGGGGATCTCTATAATATTTCCATTTAATCATATCAACTTTACGATCCTCACCCAGATAACGGTTGTTCATCCTTATTGCCGCTGTTGGGTCACCTGTATCAATTATTAGTGGTACGGTGTTGCCTCCTATTTGAGAATTCACATGAACAATATTATTTCTCAGCGTAAAAGGTAAACCTTCTCCTAATTGTAGCTTTAGATTTTTTATGTCATTAGTGACGTATATTTTACCATTTATAAAATCAATCACCCAACAGAGTTCCCGTAGTATATTGTTTCCTAAAATTCCACTTATAGTTAGACTAGTTTGCTTAAAATCATTGAAATTTAAAAAAGAAACGTTTCCCACATGTACTTTCTCTGGAAATACCCATTTATCAGTCCGCTTCTCTCCATAATAATCCATAAATATAGAGGTATGATTACTAATTGATTCCATTGCAATTTCATCATCAAAAATTGTGGTGTGTGCGCCTGTATCAAATATAAAATCATAAACTGTACTATCTATCTTTAAGGGCACAGCGATGTGAGCTTGATTAGAATAATTAAAGTGGATCGTATCAACAACTCCTGCTTCAAAAATTATTTCTTTTTTGATATCCTCACTACAGGAAATAAATAATACAGAAGTAAAAAGAAGCATAAAACCTAAAAACAGTTTCTGATATAATAATAATAAGTTGTTTTTAGGTTTCATAATTTCAGTATTAAGTAGCTCTAATGCTCAGTCGACATTAAAATTTAATGGTTTGTGTCTTTCCAGTAGTAAATGTTACTTCTGCTTTATCGTTTATAACCTCTAAGGTAAGGGGCATCAATTCCTCATCACTAAACGATTCTCCAGATTTTTTCCAAAGCATTAATGTGGCAAACACTTTATTTGTAGCCTTTGGTGAAAAATCAGCAGTCACATTGATAACTTTGCTAATATCTCCTACAGGATGTAAACCTTCAGATTCTTTTATTTCGATGTTACTCCAGCCGCTTAAGGGTACAAGTGCCAATACATACTCGCCATTATCAATAAGTGTCGCTTCGGTGTTACCCACTTTAATTTTAGATTCTGTAATTGTCTTACCTTCTAGTTTAGGTAAAGCGTAATGTCCTAAACGCATTTTTACAGGCACCGTACTCAACTGTTTATCTACGCGTAAAATTCCGTTAGGTAGTGGCATTTCTGCGAGCTGCATTTTAACCTGATCGTTTGTTTCTAAAACTGCATCTCTGTAATACACGCCATTTTCATAATTTTTAAAGGTATACAACCTCCACGGCTCCCATTCTTTATTTGCATTTAAAAACACATAGTTCATAGAGATGGTACCATCTTCACCATCTGCTTGCCACGGAAACGCCGAGTTATACGATAGCTTATTGTAATTTTCGCTAGAGCGAAATCCTTGCCAATCGTCTGCTTTTTTCTCGTGACACCAGGCTCTAACCTCAGCAGCACCGATATTTGCATAATCTGTAATTAAAATATTTGATGCAGCTTGAAATTTATTATAAACCTTATTTTTTTCAAAAGTTGATTCCCACGGACCTTCGTTTTCGGTAGCTGTCCAAAACGGATTATCCTCTGGCAATAGCAATCCTAGAAAGGCTTTACCCATCCAAAACACGCTTCCGCGTGTACTGTAGTTTTGCACTGCAGGTTCAAAATGATCATAAAACCCCAACGTAGGAATTCTATCTTTTAAAAATTCGGGGTTTTCTAAAAACTGAAGTAATGTGCTGGATGAGATGTGACGCAACCAGCCAAAATTAATCGTATCGTCATTTAATGTTCCCGAAAAGGGAAACGGACTAATTGAAGCAATACGGTAACTGATGCTTCTTCCCCACATAATCATCTCACCATCTTCTGCAAACATATAGGGGTAGTGATATACCAGATCCTGAAAATTAGTTTTAAACCCTTTTGCAAATTCCGGGTAATGCGTATCACCATAAACCGTTGCCCACATAGGACCGTATACCTGAAATGCCCACATACTGTAATAATCATAAGCGGGATTGTCATTATACCAACCCTGACCCCGGTAGTCGTCTAATGATTTTTGTAAATATTCTTCAAGCAAAGGTTTATTAATTTCATAGCCTTGAGACTCGAAAAAGCTTAATACAAATATGTTGAAGAATTTCCAGTTAGAATCTACTGTAGGACCATCTCCATAACTCAACATAGAAGCTGCAAGACCATCTTTTACCTCCTGACTTAATGGTTCCCATAAAGTTTCGGGTGATATAAATAATGAAATCGCCAATGCTCCATATTCGACTAAGTTCTGACTAGGACCGCCATTGCCTCTCGGCTTTATAAAAGCAGGATCATTAGGGTCTATTAACTTAGGAATTTGGTGCTGGTAATATTCTGCTACTTTTATTCCGTTTAAGGTAAGATTGGGTTCTTTTTTAAGCAGTGGTGCTGCTACAAACAGCGTACGTACCAAACCTTCTAATTTCTCGGTAGGAACCCGATCTACACTATGTGGATAACTCTTACCCGGAAGTTTAGGAAACTTCATAGGATCGTCTAAATTATCAATGTAGCTAAAGGCACCTTCAAGAATATAACGTGCCGCATCTTCCCAGTGTTTTCTAGTCATCCCCGTTAACGGACTCGTTATAAAATCTGGATTCTCGACCTTAAAAAGTGGCATTTCGCCATCTACTTGTTTCGCCGGTTTTATTTCTTGAGCGAATGCAATGCCGGTAAGCAACAACAGACAAAGTACATTTAATATTCTCATAATTTTTTATATAAATGTAATAAACACATTTGCAAAATTTCGCATAGTTTCCCCCATATTTGAAGAAACTATACCATTTATAACCTATTGTTTTTCTACAAAACGATACATTTCTGAAGCAGCTAGTAAATATGCTCCCACTCCAAAATCTGCAGTAGATTTTACATCAACTACTTGCCCGGGAATTGCTTTTTCGCCGATAGGCTGTACATATCCTACACTGCCATCATCCTGTAATGCTACTTCACTTAAGTACGCCCAGCTTTTTTCAATAACCGGCACATACGTATCTGTATCTAGAATACCATTATTAATTCCCCATAAATACCCGTAAGTAAAAAATGCTGTACCACTGGTTTCTGGTCCTGGAGCGTGCGCAGGATCAAGAATACTACGCGTCCAGTAGCCTTCGGGTTGTTGTGCATTTTTTAATGCAGCTGCCATCGTTTTAAAACGCAATACATACTCATTACGATATTTTGCATCTTCCGGTAAATCCTGAATAACTTTTGCCAGGCCAGCAAATACCCAACCGTCACCACGAGCCCAGAAATCTTTCTTTCCATTAGCACTTTTGTGTTTTGGATATACATATTTTGCATCTCGGAAATACAACCCTGCTTCTTCATCAAACATAATACGGTCTGCATATGCCAGATATTCATGCAACTTTTCTAAGTATAGTTCATTGCCTGTAACCTTATATAACTTGGTCATAACCGGCATAACCATATACAAACCATCTGCCCACCACCAGTAATCATTAGCTTCGGTAGACATCTGGTATTCCATCACTTCACGGGCGCGTGCTATTTTTGAATCATCTGTAGAACCTTCAATCGTATATAAATCTATATAGGTTTGAAACGCAATTTGCCAGTCACCAAATAACACATAATCATCGCTTTCGCCATAAGAATACTTCCAGTTTGATTTATCATCAGATTTGGCGCCTTTCCATTCATTTTTCTCTGCCCAGGCCGTAGAATAATCTAAAAAATCCTGATTCTTAGTAACCTTATAGGCTTCTATATTTCCGGTGTGATATGCAGCAGGATGCCAAAAAGCTCTCGCGTGTTCTAGATGTGTCTCCTGCCAGTGCGTATTTACCTTATTTATAATCGCAACGACTTCATTTTTATCTTGTGGCAAAGCCGAAATTTCAACGGTTCCTACTACTGCATCTGTACTTTTATCTGTGGTACTCTTGCAGCTTACTACAAGTAGGCCCAAGGTTATTCCCAATGCCATCTGGCTTGTATACTTTATTAATTTCATTATTATTAGGTTGTAAGATTTAATTTATAAGTTAGTAATGGTGGTCTATATTAATATTCTGACCACTCCATAGTTTCTTTTGAGTCCAGTCTGTCTCAGCATTACTCCATAACGGAGCGTCTGCAGGCAGCCCCAGTATTAAAAACACTTCAGAACAGAGGTATAAACTTCCTGTTGAGATGTAGCCTTCACCTATATTGTTTTGATGCCCATAAAGTCCTACCGTAAGCCAGCCTTTATCATCAAAAGTTCCCGGAGCCTCAATTTGATTTTTCACCATGGTATATAGCGCATCTCGTACTTGAGCGGGTGCTACATCCTTAGGCAACTCATCTCTTAGTGCAACTTGCGACAGCAATTGGAATGCTCCAAAACGATAAGCCAGAGATCTCCCGATAGGAGGATATGTACCTTGTGGACCAATTAAACGTTCTTGAATAGCGGCATAACGGGTTGCACGTTCTTTCGCTCTTTTATAATCTCTATCTTTTGCGTGACCGGTTTCTTCAAGTGTTTTATAAATATCAAGCAGCATTGGCTGAATTACAAAACTGTTGTAGTAATCCCAGTGAAAATCGGGTCCATCGCCATACATTCCATCTCCCAGATACCATTCTTTGTGCTTATTTAATGCATAGTCTATACGTATTAAATCTCCACTAGTATCAAACTTGAGCAAGGCGGCTTCTACCATAGCGGTAAAGAGTAACCAATTGCTGTAATAAGGTTCTATTTTACGTGATGATTTTAAAGCATTGATTACGTTTTCTTGCGTTTTCTTATCTAAACGATCCCAGGTTTGTGTAGGCGCTCTTAATAAACCTTGTGCTAAAAAAGCAGCATCAACCAGTGGCTGACGGTCTGTGCTAAAATTCATAAAATCATCAGCCTCGGGATTGGTACCGTTTTCTAAACCTTTTAAAACGAGTTTGATATATTTTTCTCGCAATTTCCCTTCTTTAGTATCATCAGGGCCTAACTCCAGCCACGGTGCCATTCCAGAAAATAAACGCCCAAAACCTTCTAAATAGGTTACGTGTTTACGATCATCCCAGGCTCCCGGAGAGCGCTCTACTGGCATTTTTTCTTTTAACTGGTCTTTACTTAATGCCTCTAAAAGGGGATCGGCAATTTTTATCATGGTATGTACCATATACTCCCGCTTTTCTTGTGCTTGCAAAGCTTGTGTTCCCGTGATTACACCAATACATAGCGCTAAAACAAAAGTTAACTGTTGTTTATTCATCGTCTTATTATCTTATAATTTTTGAAATATTCGCACGTAATCAACCTTATAGGATCTTGGGAAGCTTGTGTCTTTTAGTTCACCTCCATTAGAACCTAATGCCAGATTAAGCAATAGATAATGCGGCTGTTGAAACCCATTAAATTCGTCTACATTTTTAGTTTTACTTAAATCTATTGTATTTAATAACTCATCATCCAGATAGAGTTTTATATAATCTTCGGTCCAGTCCATTTTCCAGATATGAAATTTATTGGGCCAGTCTGAATCTTTTTCTAAAAAGGCTGTAAAAGGAATTGCCTCACTATCCCAGGAAACCCCTCGTTCTTTTCCTTTCCATGCGGCATTCGCCAAAATGTGAGGAACACCATCAATTTGGTAATATTCCATAATGTCTATCTCGCCATTTGAAGGCCATCCTTTTTCGATTCCCAATGTCCAGATTGCAGGCCACATTCCGCTTGCAGTATCAATTTTTGCACGTACTTCTACAATACCGTATTTAAACGCATACTTACCACGCGTATTGATACTGGAAGATGTATAGTTTGCTACTTTTCTATTCTTTTTCCAATTGTTACTTTGCGCTTCATAATTGGGATTGTTAACCATTTCTCGCTTTCCGGTAAGTATGAGATTACCACGTTCAATAGTGGCATTTTCTTCTTGATACCATTGCATCTCATTATTACGTACAAAGCCATGTTCATACGACCAAAACTCAGAATTAGGTTTTGATCCTTTATTAAATTCGTCATTCCAAACAAGCGTATATCCTTTAGGAACTTCAAGCTTTTTAGTATTAGTCAGTGCGTCTGTAGACTTACAAGAAACCTGTATTAAAAAGAGTAAAATAAAAAGGTGTTTGATTGTATTCATCATTTATTGAATTGCGTATAACTGGGCTTTATCATTGTTGCGAGTTACCAAAAGCTCTTTTTTACCCGAATTAAACTTCATTATATTTAAACCTTTAATATCTCCCGATAGCCACAATTGATTTTGTTTTTCTGAAATCTTAAACGCATTATTTTCAAATTTCATAAGCGTTCCAAAAGAAGCATCCATACGCCCTATTCCCACACGCAACGGAAATAAATTACCTGCTGCTAAAATTTCTTGTTTACCATCGCCATCAAAATCTTCAAACACAAAGTCTTGTATTGCTGAATTTTGCGCAAGAAATGGTAAGGCTTTAAGTTCAAATTTACCATTGCCCAAATTTTCTATAAATGAAGATTTTAAATGAGAAATTTCTAAAGTAAAGCGGGGTTTTATAGCATTTTCAGTTAAGAAACTTTCAGTGTTTACCTGAGCATAAGCTTCATAAGAACCGTACTTCTTTTTGAGCGTTGGCACCTGTCCCAGCAGTTCATCGCGTGTAGGTAATGGATAACTTACCCCATTGATGTAATACGTTAAAATAGGATCTATACGGCCATTATTATCTATATCTTGTATGTAATAACGCATAGGCTCTGTCTCACTTGCTGAAAATTGCATATTGTCACCTAGGTTTCCTGCAAGAAAATCAATATCACCATCTCCGTCAAAATCTCCTGCGGTAAGACTAAACCACCATCCGTTTGTATTATTTAGTCCAAAGAGTTCGGTTTCGTTTTTAAGCTGTCCTTCTGTGTTTTTTAAAACAGTAATTGGCATCCATTCTCCGGAAAGTATCAAATCTGGCCAGCTGTCATTATCGATATCTTCCCATACCGCATCTGTGACCATCCCCACTTGTTCTATATCGTAACTACGTACCGATGAAAAGATCACTTTTCCGTTACTGCTATCGTTACGCAATAAAACACTACGCGGAATCATCGGGTAATTACCGGCAGAGAGTCTTCCTCCTACAAATAGATCTAGATCTCCATCTTTATCATAATCACTGGCTTTTACCACACCACCACTAAACTTCATATCGGGCAATGCTCCTACTGCTTTAGTAAACATCCCTGAACCATCATTTAAATACAAACGATCCTGATAATACGCATCACCATTAAATTCTTCATTTCCTCCACTTACAACATATAAATCCAGGTCGCCATCTGCATCTGCATCAAAAAACAAAGCATCACTATCTTCATAATTTTGTTCTTCCGGTAAGGTCCAGGCTTGATTATCATTATATTGTTTTAATGTACCATCATCATTACCCAGATACAGTTGGGAGGCTTGCCCTTTAGCTCCTGCTATATATACATCATCATTACCATCATTATTTACATCTCCTACCGCTGCTTTACCGCCCAATCTTGATAACTGATAGGGTATTAAACTCTCGTAATTAAAATCTACATAATCATTCTCTGTATGCGTAAAATCTAGCTGTGCCTGTTCTGTAATGTTGGTAAGTAAATTTTTACTGGTTTCGACTTTATAAGTATAGGTTGCAGTTGCATCGGTCTCATTTAAAACCAATTTTTGATTGTACGCAACTTCGTTAAGGGTTGTTTGCTTTTGTGAAGGCCAAATAACCTGCAATGTGCTTACTTTATCTTCCTTACCTAATCCTATGGTCATTTGAGGGTGTACCGAAGATTGATACCCCCTTACATAATACGCCTCCTGATAAATAGTTTTTCCGCTGGCTAGCGTCAAAATTACTTTTGCACCAAGCGCATTTGTATTTTTGTTAGTACCCTGTAATTGCAGCGTGATGTAATTATTTTTCTCCCGTTTTTCTTCGTTATTTTTATAAATAAGTAACGGCTGGTTGAGATTATTTACAATTAAATCAAGGTCTCCATCATTATCAAAATCTGCATAAGCAGCAGCATTGGAAACAGTTTTAATAGTTAGTCCCCAATCCTGAGTAGCATTTTCAAACGCTAATCCGTCTTTATTCTTAAATGCATAATTTGAAATTTTAGTTGCCGGAATTTTACTTATCAATAATCCTACATCTAGCGGAACACCTTTTTCCTGTGCGCTTTGCACTGCCTCATTTACAGTATAATTATTAAAGTCCAGATTGCTGTAATCTCTTAAATAACCATTAGTAACAAATATATCTTTTAACCCGTCGTTGTCATAGTCTGCAATTAAAGGTGCCCAACTCCAATCTGTATTTGAAATACCCGACAACTGCGCAATTTCTGAAAATTGCAGATTTCCTTCCGGGTCGTGCCCGCGGTTTATCTGAAGATTATTACGCATATACTGATGGTGATAACCACTATCTATGAGTGTTTGCGCACGGTTATAATTATCTGCCCCTTTTAGTGCTTTTTGCCTGTAATTATCTTCTGGCAGCATATCTACTACAAAAAGATCGGGTTCTAAATCATTGTTTATATCAGCAATGTCAGATCCCATTGCGTATTTGGAAAAGTGTCCAAAAGATGCTTTTGATATTTCTTTAAATGTACCGTCTCCTTTATTTATATAGCAAAAATCTTGCTCAGAATAGTCGTTGGTTACAAAAATGTCTGGCAAGCCATCTTTATTTAAATCGCTTATTGCTGCGCTTAATCCAAAGTTGATTCCTGTACCATAAATACCTGCTTCTTCAGAAACTTCTACAAATTTTCCGTCTTGATTTTGATATAATTTATTGCCGTAATACGGGTGACGTAAGTTCCTAAGGTGCTTAACATTAAAAAGTGTATTGTAAAATTTATTGGCGTGATTGAGTAGAAATAAATCAAGATCGCCATCTAGATCGTAGTCTAAGAAATAGGCTTGTGTTGTAAATGTTCCTAGCGCATCAACACCAAATTCTTTTGCTAGTTCTAAGAATACGGGTATGCCATTAGCATCATTACCCTGATTAATAAATAGCTGATTTGCACGTCCCGCATATTCTTTAACCACGGGTTGTGTAAATCCTTCTGAAGGAGCATTGCCCGAGTAACATAAATAAATATCCAGCAATCCATCACCATTGACATCAGCCATCGAGACTCCGGTTTTCCAACCTTCTTTTTCTTCAATTTTTGCTTTTGCAGTAATGTCTTCAAATTTAAAATCTCCTTTATTTAAGAAGAGTTTATTGTTTACCTGGTTGCCCGAAAGATACACATCTGCAAGGCCGTCATTATTTAAATCACCTACAGCTACGCCACCACCATTATAGATATACTCATAAGTCATTACATTATAATCTTCGGTTTCTACCAAAGTATTTTCAAAAACAAGACCTGTATCTTCTGCACTCATTTCTGTGAAAAGTGTGGTCGCTTCCTCTTTACAACAAGTAAAAAGTAGTACCGCAAGTGCTAATAATTGAGTATTTCTAAAATTCATAAATGTATTGTAATCGCATTCTTAAACTTGATGAATTAGGTTTATTGAGTAATTAGCAATGCCCCGCCTTCACCATATAGTTTTATTGTAAACGTTCCGTTTTTATTAATTGTAACTGGTTTTGTTGCTGCTGTATGATCTTTAGTATCATAAATTAAAGTTGCTTTAGCTCCTTTAAACATCGGCAAATTGAGCTCTAAAGTTTTGTTTTTTTTCTCTCCGTTAGTAACCGCGAGATACCAGACAGCTCCTTTGCGTCTTGCTAAGGCTGCGTAATCACCTGGCTCACCTCCTATATAAATGGTCTCATCCCAAACCGTTGGCACCTTTTTTAAGAAGTCTATTACAAACTTAGGTTGCTCTTCCAGATTATTTGGCGTAAGTCCAAAATGCTGAATAGGGGAAAAATAAAGAACTGCTGTAGCTAACTCAAATACATCTGAAGTACTTCGCAACGTACCTCGTTTTTGATCTTTTGAAAGTCGCTTATTAAGAAATACCGGCCCAAAATCCATAGCACCTACTGTGTTTCGGCTAAAAGGTAAGATCGTGCTATAATAGGCGTGTTTATCTAATGCATCTTGTCTAAAAACCAAATTTTCTGATGCCAGAACGGCTTCCGAAGTTATGTAATTGGGATACATTTTTTCCCACCCACGTGGTAAGGTACACCCGTGAAAAGTTACTGCCAGTCCGTAATTATTAGCATCGGTAAGAATGTCTTCATACAACTGCATCGTGACCTGCTTATCGCCTCCAAAGAAATCAATCTTTAATCCTTTTACTCCTATTTTTTGCAGCCACGCCATTTCTTGTTGACGTTTGTAGGCCGTATTCATAAGGTCTTGTGGCGTTTGAGGTGCGTTGTTCCAAAAACCATTTGAGTTGTACCATAACAAAACTTCTACATTTTTAGATTGTGCGTAGGTAACAAGCTCTTCAAACCTTTTACGTCCTATTGAGGTATCCCAATTAGCATCAATAAGTATGTATTCAAAATTCAGGTCTGCTGCCAGGTCAATAAAAGTGACCTGATCCTGATAATTCATACTGCTGTCCTGCCAGACAATCCAACTCCAGGTTGCTTTACCCATTTTATAATCTTGAGAAGGAGCATACTTTTGTTCTACAAGATCAAATGTTACTGTAGATTCTACTATAGGTTTTAAACTTTTACCAAGAGTAATTGTACGCCAAGGCGTTTGAGCCGGCATTGCCATCGCCGCATAGGTTTCGCCAATACTGTTATTTTCGCCTTCTTGTGGAAATACCAAAGGAAACAGACCGGCGTTATCAGACTCTCCCAAGCGTGCTCCCGGATAACTCCCATCAACACCGGTTTCAGAAATTAAAATCCAGCCATTTTCAGCATTTTTAAATAATGCCGGAAACGTATAACCTACACCGTATTGTGAAGGGGTTCCTAATGTTTCATTAAAAGTATACTCTTCTTCATAAGAAGGTTTGGTTTGCTCCCAACCAGACATCGGTAATGCCTGTGGAGTAATAAATGAAGTAGCGTCATCCGGTAAATTAAACCCTGTCGCTTCCGCTAAAATTTTAACCTTAGTATTGCGGTCTTTAGCAGTTAGTTTATACGAAAAAGCAACATCTCTGTTGCTTACTCTAATGTGTATGGATAAGGTATCCCGGTTGAGATTTGTATAGTTTGTTATAAGCTCATTTGCCAAATAATCGACGTGACTAACTTTGGCTTTTGGTAACGCATACGATTTAGAAACAGCCTTCACTTCTGAATGTTCAAAAGTCAATCCCGTACTAAAATCACCTATCGAGGTTTGTAAACCTAGGGACGATTCTTCTAAAAAAATTTCCCCATTAAGTTTTACAGTATAAACAGGCTTACTATCTATAAGTGCAACAGTTACTTTAAGATTATTATCCGGACTTGTAACTATTGCAGCCGTCTGGCCCCATAAAAACGGAGCCAGAAGAATGCAACTTATACATACAAGGTTTTTTAGCATCTGCTTGTTTATTCTAACAATGAGATTGTATAGCTATAGGTGTATGAATTATCTTCTAATCTGTATTTTTCTAAAGGATATTCACCCCAACTGTTGAGACCTCCTAAACCACGTTGTTTTAAATCTAAATGAAGAAAAACCTTATCCTGTACCGTTAAATCTGTTGGGTGTCTTTGATCTTTAGTTAAACCGGGGTCAAGATCTTCAGTAGAAATATTGAGTGCACTAAACCCTAGTGGTTGAGCTCCAGAAATCTTCAATCCTGTACCAGCAGCATTGGTTAATGTTAACCAACGTGCATCTGTATGATATCCTGATTCCTGCGGGCGTATGTAGGTATACGTAAATTGATTTTCTACTTTATCACTATAAGTGCCTAAAAATGCAGACTCTTTACGGTCTGAATAATTTTCCCATGGTCCGCGGCCGTAATACTTTAAATTATCAAAATCCCCATCTAGAATCATACGCATCCCAAAACGAGGCATTTCAGGTAATTCTTTACCGCTTATATCTATACTAGCTGTTACGGTGATTTCTCCTGTATTCGCAATTAAGTAACTAATCGTATATGGCACATCTACCCCTTCAAGTTGATACATTACGGTAACCGGCAAGCCATTATCAGTAAGCTTTCCTACCTCTGCAGATATTAATTGTGCGTCTTTAGAAGCCGTTTTCCAGGCTTGTAATTTCTTCGGCATACCATTACCAAAATCATTATCGGTAGGAGCTCTCCAAAAATAGGGCTGCGGAAACTCACTTACTACAGCACCTGCATTCTTAAGTTGGTATATTTCAATCTGACCTGTTTTTAGGTTTATAGCTCCCACTACTTTATCAGAACTGAACTGTAAGGTGTCATTTGTAGTTTTAAAAACAAGTTTACTTTCTGAAGTAATGTCTTTTTTAGAAGTAAAGTAGTTGCTCTTGTTCATATCAAATTGCTCAAGCGCCATCTCAAAACCAGCCGGAATTAATGCTGAAGCTTTAGTTGTATATGCATAAACATCTAAGAAATATTCACCTTGTAACATTTCAGGTAAATCAAGTTGTACAGATTCTTGTGTGTTAGGTTCTGCCGAAACATTAAATTCTCCTGTTTTTACCGAAACACCATCCTTCAGTAAATTCCATTTAAAACTGAATTGATCAAGATTTGTATAGTTGTATTCATTTGTAACATTCAAGGTATTACCTATGATCGAAAATTCTATAGGCTGATATACTTTTTTCACTTCGGCTAAAGAAGGATGAGCAATGCGATCTGCAGTAACTAAACCATTTGCATTAAAGTTCTCATCATTTTGCAAATTTTCACCTCCAAGATCACCACCGTAAGCAAAAAATTCACGTCCATCATCTGTTTTTGCTCTCAATCCCTGATCTACCCAATCCCAAATAAAACCACCTTGCATATGTGGGCTGCTGTCTATAATATCCCAATACTCTCTAAAATTACCGCTGCTGTTCCCCATTGCGTGAGAATACTCACACATTATAAAAGGTCGTGTAACATCTGTACGTTCTGCATATTCTTTCATATCCTTAAGCCGCGGATACATAGGTGCTACAACATCTGTATTGGGATTTTGCCCTGCCTGCTCAAAAGTTACCAAACGCGAAGCATCAGTCTTCTTTAACCAGTCATAAGCTTCATAAAAAACCGGACCATTACCACACTCATTTCCCATAGACCAAAGAATTACTGAAGTATGATTTTTATCCATCTCATACATACGCTTTATACGGTCTAAATGTGCAGGAGCCCATTCTTCTAGATAGGCAGGATGTTTAGATTTATCTATAGCCCCCTGAAATTCTGCGCCCATTGCATGGGTTTCTATATTTGCCTCATCTACAATGTAAAAACCAAATTCATCTGCAAGATCATAAACGTCCTGCCCATGTGGGTAGTGGCTCATACGTACAGCGTTGATGTTGTTACGCGCCATCAATTCAAAATCTTTACGTGTCATCTCAAGATCTGGTACATGACCTTTATCTGGGTGATGCTCGTGCAGGTTTACCCCACGTACTGTCACAGCCTTACCGTTAACTAATAGCTGTGCATTTTTAAGCTCTACTTTTCTAAAACCGGTGCGCCCAGAAGTAACTGCAACTGTGTGCCCATTTTTATCTTCTAGCTTTATGATGTAATTATATAGATATGGAGTTTCTCCGCTCCACTTCAATACATCAGGGATTGTCAAATTAAATGATAAATTACCACCTGCCACAGGTACATTTTTCTTTTCGGCTAGAACCAGATTTCCATCTTTATCAAAAAGAGCAACCTGTACTCGTGGATTTTTTATTTTACTTTTTGCAAAATAACGTATGTCTACCTCAGCGGTAAATTTTCCATTGTTATAATTAGCATCTAAATCACTGGTAACTCGATAATCCCAAATTGTTGTTTTTGGCATTGCCTGTAGAAAAACAGTACGCTCTATACCACTTAATCTCCAGAAATCCTGATCTTCTAGATAGCTTCCGTCGTGCCAGCGAGTAACCTGTACTGCCAGTAAATTTTCTCCTTTTTGCAGAAAACTGGTTATATCAAATTCTGCAGGTGTTTTAGAAGCCTTGGTCATACCTACTTCTTTGCCATTTACAAATATGCGCGCATAACCTGAGATTGAGCCAAAACTCAAAATAATTTCTTTATCACTCCACCCCTCAGGTACAGTAAATGTGGTACGGTAACTGCCTACAGGATTGTAATCCCCGTTTATAAAGGGCGGGTTTTTAGGAAAAGGATAGGCTACGTTTGTATAAATAGGAATATCAAAACCTTCGGTCTCCCAGTTAGAGGGAACGTTTATAGCATCCCAACCGCTGTCGTCTAAATCGGTTTTATAAAAATTCTGCGGAAGTTGTTGCGGGTTTTTTGCTAGATTAAATTTCCAGCTTCCATTTAGACTTTTATAAAGAGATGACTTTTCAGGAGTACGCGTTTGGGCATTTTTCGCTTTATCGTATAAAACAAATGCGCTGCGACCTTCTTCTTTATTTCTATCTAAAATTGTAGGGTTTTCCCACTCATTCTGTTGGTTTTGGGCAATTGCGCTACAAATGCATAACATGCTCAAAAGGTTTACAATAGTTTTTCTCATTTATTTAGTTAATTGGAATTTTACAATAGGTTTTTATAGGGTAATTTATTTAGTTCTATTACTTGTACAGGTGTTGCCATTTTAGCTTTAAGACCTTCACCATCTACCTGTATTACTTCTTGCTGAAAAATATGCAGCTTTCCTGTTTTTTTAAAAAGTTCTTTATCAAAATTAGGCTCCCAATCTCCAACGCTTTGCTCAGTTAGATCTAGTAATTGCCAGTTACTCACATCCTGTAAATTTTTATAAGCTAATGAAATTTTACTTCCTTTGGTATCATCTCTAAATAGTAAATAGGTAATCTTTTTACCCGATTGCTTATCTATAAAAATCTCTGGTCTTGAGATGGGAATCTTTTTAGTTCCGCCACCACCCAGTTTGAATTCTGTAGTGCGAAAAGCCGTGTTTTCTTTTTTCCAGTTGCCGTTATCTAAATAAACTATTTGATATTGCGTTTTATGATCTTCATTCCAATAATTAGCGATATAGGGATTGCCGTTTGAATCTGTAGTCATTGCGGTTTGATTAATAAGACTGCTATTCTGCGGAATCTTCCAGGCGTATTCGGCGCTTGCTTCAGTGATAGGTAACGTATATTGCTCACCTGTAGATTTTTGCCAGGTTACGCCACCGTCTAAAGACCTAGCATAGGCGATATCGTGATTTGTAGCTACATCATAGGTCTCGCGCCAAACCCAGGATAAATGTATAGTTCCTTTTAAATCTACATAAGCTTGCCAGTAGGCATTCCTTAGATTTTCACCATCTATTAAATTTTGGTGAAGCTGCGTCCATTTTTTAGTTAACACATCATAACTATTGAGAACTAAAACACCTCTGCCAGACTGCCCTGAGCGATACATAAATAATAAACCTCCAGTATTAGTAAGATTATAAAATTGAGGATATGATACCTTTTGCTCATCTATACCTGTCATACTTATTTTGTCGCCTAGCACTAAGCCTAACGGTGTTTTACTTATTGCATAGCGCAATTCATTATCATGGTGATCCCAACTAACGTGCAAAAAACCTTCGCCATCAACTGCAATACTAATCGTATTATGAGCATCTGCTGTATTGCCGGTATATTGGGTTTTAGCAGTTACCCAGGCTCCATTAGGCAATTCTCTTTTTGCTAAAATGAGATTCGAATCTGCATCGTAAAAAGCTGTAAACTGGGTGTTTTTATAAGTTGTTAGGGCATTTTGACGAAAGATTACTGTATTCACCGAATTGGATGACCAACCCAAACCCACAGTTGAAACCTCAGGAGTTATATTTTTTTGATGTACGCCGCACGACACTAAAACACAACCTAAAAGGCAGAAAACGTAAATTTTAGACAACTCTATCCCCATCAAAAACAATTAAATGTATGACATACGTTTAAAAGTACGTAATTTAAATGTAATACCTGTATTTTACGATTATAATACTTTATCGATTTAATAACTAATAATTAGTTTGAAGGCAAACCGTCTGCTTTCATCCCCTGTATAATAAGTGCGTGAATGATATACGTCATTTCCTTACCATTATCTTCGTGAGCACCATTAACACCGTAAGGCCAAAAGTGAACTCCGTCTCCTTTTACGGTAGCATTAGGGTCATTTGTCATCATTTTTAAGATAGCATTGGCTTCTGCTCCCTGATAAATTCCTGCCTTAATTAGCTCATTCCATTTCCAGTGTTGCCCTACTCCTACTGTGTGCGCCATCTCATGCATTGCGGTTCCTGTGCGCTGATATCCTGCATTAGAACCTACTCTAATATTGCCCGCAAAATTTGCATCTGCCGTAGGTGTACCCGGAGAATAATTAACAACGACGTGCTTAGTAATAGAAGTGAAATTATTGTAATACTGTGTCGCCGTATCAAAGGCATCTTTAATACGAACGTGATTTTCATTTGCTGCATCAAAACCATTAAATGAATATGTAAATTTTCCTTCAGTGATTGTTTTAACTAAAACTTCTTCTCCATATACTACACGTTTACTTGTTTTGGTATAAGGTCTAATAAAATAAAAGGTATTTTCCTTTAAATCTCTAATACGTTCCGTAAAAGAAGCGTCAAGATTTTCCCTCTTTATAACCTTATCTTCAAGTGTTGGGCTTTGTTCAAACCCATACACAACTCCTATTTCTTTTAATTCGGTATCTCCAGGTTCATCTAAACGTATGGCTATAAAAATATCGTGAGCTCCTGAAACCCGCTTTTCTCCTATACTAAATATTGGTGGATCTGCAAATGTTGTAGTAAACTGTATTTCGTTGCCATAGGCGATGCCTTTTGCATTTTTTGCATACGACCGTGCGTAATATTCATTGCCTTCTGCGAGATTAGAAAGATTTACCTCAAATTCTCCTGATCCTTTTACCGTGCTTGCTATGGTTTTGTTTCCATCATAATCTGGTTTTGTTTCTAAACCAAAACAAACCCCTCTTTCAATAATAGAGGTACCGCCATCATCTGTTACTTGTCCCCAAATAGTTGCAGAATATGGTGCTAAATTTTCTGGCTCTTTTGTTATCAAGGTGGCCAAATTAATTTCTTTTACAGGTTCTTCGGGCTGTGCCGTAACTTCAGAACTTGATTCGCCAGAACATCCAGAATTTAAAAAGAGTACACTTATCAATAAAAATAAAGGCATTGTATATTTAATTTTCATAAAACTTAAATATTAGGAATTTATAGATTTATCAAGTAAACTTTAAAAGCTATGATAGGTATATTTAATAATTACTTTGGTTGTAAATAGCTGAATACAGCATAGAAATTTGCTTTATAATTAAGCTCTTTAAACAATACAACTCCTTCCGCACAAGTTTTTTTGTGCAGAAAGAGCCTTATTGATTTATTAATTAATTAGTACGTCTGCTCTTTATTATTTTACTACTATATCCCACTCAAGTATTTTCCAGTAACTCTGATCTACAGTAAAATCTGTCACAATACCTACTGATACCGGAGCATTTTCTTCTGAAATAAAATCTACTATAATATTTCCTGTAGCTGTAATTTTTTTGAAGCCCAATACATCAGTAGAAGTCGTTACGTCATCAATATCAGGAAGACCTTCACCTTTCGCAACTACTATAAACACGCGGGTTCCGGCTTCACTCAGTTTATTCCCGTTTGATAAATTTACATTTAACGAGTATGAAGCAGGCTGCACATCTACCATCTGGTGAATTTTACCATTGCGTATTAGGGGTGATCCCCAACTTTCTAATCCCATTGCATCACGCCCACCATTATTGTCAAACCCTCCTACTGGTGGATTCCCGTGCGTTTTTGCATTATCATTTGTTGTCCACTCTGCAACTGTTCCCCATCTACCAGATCTTGCACTAGTAGCAAAAGGCATTTTAGCATTAACCATTAATGGCTTAGGAATAGGCTTTAAATTATTGTACGCCGTATAAAATGTATCAATCGCCGTTTCTTCTGGTTTAAATAATGTACGATATTTATATGTTGAAGAATTTTTAAAGTCAAGTATCGTTACCGATGGTTCAGCTATAGGTACATACAATTCTATTTCTTCATCACTTGTGTTGGTATATACAATCTCGGTTCCTAAAACACCTGAAGTAAGATCCATTCCTGCATAGTTAATAACTAAACTATCTTCTATGAGATTATTTGCTATCACAGGTCTATTAAACAAGGTTGCCTGGTAGCGCTCTCCATAGACCTCTCCCGTTGCAGATACAGGTATAGAACTATTGCCCTGACTATCAAATGTGCGTATTTCAAAATTATAAATGTTCTCTGGTAAGTCTGAAATTATTACCTCTAGTGTATCTATTCCTATCGAACGCGTAATAGGCACTACTACAGAATCTTTTTTACTATCCCAATAAACTCTAAACTCAGTAATTTTAGGATCTGCATCTACAATACCCTGTATTTTAGCACGATTTTTTCCCGAAAAAATCTTTAAAGAATCTACCTTCTCAGAATAATTAATCTCACCGTCTGCGGTAAAATCTTTAAAATCATCCATTTCTGCAACATCTGCACAGGAGCCGAGCACCGTTAACAGTACGAGAAGAACTATTTTGGTTAATTTATGTATTTTCATAATCATTATGATTTCTAAAATTAAAAATTAGTATTACCGTAAATCTGAATTTCACCTATGGCTAAACTTTTGCCACCTTCCCAGTTTTCTAGATTACGTATACGCAGGTATCTCATTTTAGGTACATCTGCAGGGATCTCCCAACTAAAACCAGCTACAGCAGTCTCATAGTCCTCATTGTTTTGTTGACCGTAAGGAAGCCCGGAAGGCTTAACTTCTTCATAAGTTCCTAAAAGTGTCCAGCTTGCTAAATCTCCGGAAGTATCTAATTCATCACTTCCATAAATTTCAAAGCGCTTCATACAACCTTTATAGTAATACGTACGCCCATTAAAATACTCAGGATAATCCCAAATAACTACCCGGCTCAGTTTTGCCTCTACCCCCATATCTATAGTAAACATGTGCAAATTTTCTGTGTAAGTACCCTGTGTTAAATACACTCCAGACCAGTTCATTAAATTACCGTCCCATAGACCACTAAGCGGTGTAGAATTATGACGCGGTGCATCGTTAGGTAATGCCAACCCTCTGTATCCAGATTTAGGAATAGCTTCTTCAAAAAGCGGTTTAATTGTGGTAAATAATGTATCTGTATAATTTAACCAGCGATCTCTAACGGTTATAGCAAACTCCTGTGATAGGGTATCAAAACCGCGAATGGTACTTGTAATCTCATCTGTAGAAGTATAAATACTATTGGGGTTAATTACCCAATCGCCCAGATCATCTTTTTCCATAAGTAATAAGGCTATATCTTCTCGATCAGGATTATCTGCCTTTAGATAAACCCCACCAAATGCCGCACCAGACTCTATGCTCTCATATACATCAAATATGGGAGCTCTTAATGGGTTTACTGTTACTAACACGGGAGCAGATTCTTTTTCACTACGATTAACAGTAGTAATCTTAACCTCATTAGCTTGTGCTCCAGAAAATCCTTCTAACAACATACTTGAATTGTAGAATGAAGTTTTTACTTCCATTTCTCGGCCATTAGCGAGTGTATAACTTGCTTTTACATAGAGCAAGTCCTGGTCTTTGGGTAGTTTGTACGAAACCCTTGCTTTACCTCGTAAGTTTTCTACGCTAACATCTGTAACTTGCGAAGGAGCATTAGCGTTATTTTCTAAAGGGGTTTGTAAATCTTCATCAGAACAAGATATCCCAATGATCAACCCCAAAACTGCTAAATAATTTAAAAATTTTGTTTTCATAATTTTTCTTTTTTTTATTAATTCCACCCCGGATTCTGTACCAGATTCGAATTCTGTAGAAGTGCATATTCCCAAATAGGCCAGAAATAATCTCTAGGCGCTACAAAACGTTGTTGATGTAATGTTCTAATCTGGTAATAAGCAGCCTCATCTTCACCATAAACATTCCATCCCTGTATAGGTTGATTAAATTCACGTACGGCTTTTTTCCATCGTAATAAATCCCAATAACGTTGACCTTCAAAAGCAAGCTCAATCAAACGCTCTTGATGTATGATTTCTCGTAAACCATTTTGAGAATTTGGTTTATTAGGGTTGTTAGAAAATTGAGTCCAGGAAGTCTCAACACCCTCTAGTCCCGCACGGTCTCTAATTAAATCTAGATACTGAAGAACTTCACCACTAGGACCATTTATTTCATTTAAAGCTTCAGCATACATTAAATACAAGTCTGCTAATCTCAATTCTGGCCAGGCGTAAGATCTAAATGAAGAACCATTCGCACCAAAGCTTTGATCGTTATTAACTAACTTTTTTAAGTAATAACCTGTTACGTTGAAGAAAAACGCGTGATTGCTTCCGGCGTAGTCTGCGTATTTACCTTCAATATGCGACTCGTTCTCAACATCCTGATCTGCGTTACGATACCATATCGAACCGTCAAAACCTAAATTTGCATAAAACCGATGTTCTCTGTCAAAGTTTAAACGGGAAGTTCTATATCCCTGAAGAATATTATTTCCTTCCGAAGCATTTGCTTCTCTAATTTCTAAGATATTGTTGAAGTTTAAATTTTTATCTTCATTTATAGGCACTCCATTTTTAGAGTAAAAAAGCTTTGCCATATCAAGCGTTGGCGAAACAATTTTCTCAGCAGACCTGTGATTGTCGTCTATAGAAAGAGGTGCCATAGTTTGACGCTGTAAATCTGTTACAATGCTCTGGGTATTGGGCCATAACACTTCCTGACTTCTACGTAAGGTAACCGCGTTACGTATACTTAATTTAGTAGCAGTTGTATCTGAAAGATTAAAGGTATTACCTGCAAATTCATACAAAGCATGACCTGCATTTTCTGCTGTTTCTATAGCTTCAAGAGCAGCATCTGCTGCTTCCTGCCATTTAGATAGCTCGTAAGTAGTATTGTACAATGCCGTCCCATCAGGATTTATTACACCAGATAAATCTTCGTTTCCGTTAAATAAGGGACTGGCGGCTGTTAACAATACACGAGCTTTTAGACCCTTTGCAATGACTGACGTAATACGGCCATATTCAGTATTTTGATCTGCTATAGAAGGAGGCAATATAGCTGCAGCTTCATCAAGCAATTCAACAACGTAATCTATGCCTTCATCATAAGGAGAACGCGGGATATCAAACTCAGACGCATCTGCGTCTATACTTACATTTTCACGAATTATAGGTGATGCACCATACATACGCATTAAATAAAAATGGTAATAAGCCTTTAAAAATTTTGCTTCGGCTATCCATCGCTCTCGTTCACTAGCGTCAATATCTGGTACTTGTAAGGGATCCTCTAAATTCTCAATAAAAATATTGCAGTGTCTAATTCCCTGAAACATGGGTTTTGCCTGAAATCTTCCATCCCAATAATTATTATACGGATCTCCTGTGCGCTGTAAACCTAGAGCTATGTTAAGTGAGTTAACTGTAATTGCCTGAAATTCATCAGGAATCCATAGTTCGTCTCCTGCTAAAAATGCCGGATTACCCTGTAAATTGCCATTTGCCGGCATATATGAATAACATGTAAATAGGTATTTTTCGGCTTCATTTCGCAGATTAAAAACTTTATCTACAGTATTCACATTATCTGGTACTACATCCAGAAACTCCTCTTCACAAGAGCTCAGTAGCATTAAGGCAATTACCGAAAGCACTAACGAATGCAAACGTTTTTTGCTTTTTTTAGTATTAAATATCATATTCATAACTATTTTTTTAAAAGTCAAATTGTAAACCAAAATTGTAAACAGATTGTATAGGATAACCTAAACCATTACCTCCCATTTCTGGATCCCAAAGATCAAAACTGCTCCACACCGCAAGGTTTAATGCACTAACATAAACACGCATTGATTTTATATTTAAAGCATTTAAAACGCTTTCTGGTGCCTTGTACCCAAATTCAACATTTTTTAATCTTAAAAAATCCCCGTTGCGTAACCACCAGGTAGATTCTTGAATATTATTTGTTTCCTGAGTTTGACTCAAACGTGGCCAAAATGCATAGGCGTTACGGTTGTCTTCAGACCAATAATCTTCTGCGATTACATTTAATAATCCGTTCTGATAGCGACCCTCTACCACAAATGGAGCTATGCGCTGAGGATTTATGAAAAATGACGATCGTGCAGAACCCTGAAAAAACATGCTTAAATCAAAATTCTTATAGCCTACACTACCCCCAAAACCATAAATAAATTCTGGCACAGTAGGTAAACCAATAGGAACTTTATCAAGGGGTGTGATTTGACCATCACCGTTTACATCACGGTATTTAATATCACCGCCATTTACATCACCAAACTGAGTAGGTGAATTATTTACCTCTTCTTGATCTACAAAAAGTCGCTCTGCTATATAACCATAGGTTTGACTTGAGTGCTGCCCCACACGCGACAAATAGCTCAAATTATCGGGATAGTTTAATTCGTCATATTGGGTAATCTCATTAGTCGCATAAGTCATTGTGGCACGTAACTGTGTCCACCAGTTGTTGTTAAATTGTTTATTATAATCTAAAGCCACCTCAAAACCGTGACTTTCAAGCTCTGCAAAATTTGCTTGTGGTTGAGCCGTTAACCCTATTACAGATCCTATTTCAGAACGTGTTTGTAGTATATTGCTTCGCTTCTGCTTAAATATATCAAAGGTTAGATTTAAGGATTTATAGAGTTCTAAATCTATTCCCAGGTTATATTGCTCAGATTCTTCCCAACCTATTTCCTCATTAGGATATCTAGATATTAATACTCCAGGTCTTCCATAGTTAAAATCCTGACCGAAGGTTGCCCCATAAAAAGGATTATTTGAATCAACATTAGATAAATAGAAAAAACGGTCCCGGTCTTCACCTATTTGATCATTACCAGCTTTACCATATGTTAAGCGTAATTTTAAATTTGTTACTGCATCACTTATAGGTTCAAAGAATTTCTCCTTAGATATTCTCCATCCTAAACCTACCGATGGGAAAAAGCCATAACGATGCCCTTTTGCAAATCGTTCTGAACCATTATATCCAAAGCTGAATGATGTTAAGTACCTATCATCAAATGAATAAGATAGACTACCGGAAACCCCGTGATTACGAAATGGTAATGAACCTTGTAAGTCGTTACCTACTACTCCATTTTCTGTACTATAAATTAAGTTAAGGAGCATGGCAGAAATTGTATGTTTTTCTGCAAATGTGCGGTTGTAGTTTAATTGCGATTCATTATAGATTCTAGAATTGATGTTTTGACGGTTAGAACCACCTATTACATCAATAAACTCGGTTCCTGTCTGACCTATAGAGCCTTCACTACCATCATTAAGTACACTTAAATCTATAGAATTATCAATGGGGTTAAGTGAAGATGAGTAGTAAAAGGGATTATATTGACGTTGAATTTCATAAAAAGCATAGCGTCGTATATAGCCCATAGATCTAAAACTCAATCCTTCAGTAATAAAACCAAGATCTTGTTTAATTTGAATTTGTGCCTGTATCGTAGATGCCTTACTGGTTTGATATCCTTTAACCATCTCTGCATACGGATTAAATAACAATGTATTTCCCCCTAATTGTGAAGGAGCACCTCCAAATAGTGGATGCTCAATAAGCGGCTTTAATTCCTGCGGATAAATTGCAGGAAACGCAACCGGGTTTGACCATACTGCTGTATTAAATACATAAGTACCTCCAGATACAGGATTACCATTATAACGATCTCTACCACCTACCGGACCATTATAATCATCAAACTGACCATACACATTAAGTGATAAGTCTGTAGTCTCTGTAAGTTCTATATCTAAGTTACTTCTAATGGAATAGTTACGTAGTTTAATGTTACTATTAAAGTTATTAATAGGCTCTACATCTAAGATTCCGTTATCTATATTATAAGTACCTGCCACATAGTATCGTGCCTTTTCAGAACCACCGCTTGCACTAATATTTATACTTTCATTTACCGTATAATCTTTAACCATCTGATCTATCCAGTTATTACTAGGATATAAAAGGGGATTATCTCCCGCAGCAGTTCTATCTATTTTTGTTTGTGTATATGGTAATATGGCCTGGCGATCTCGGGTAAGAGCAGCTTCATTAGCCATATTCATATACGTGATATTATCTGCGAAATTAAAGTTCTTAGTATTTGAAGAAACCCGTGTTTGTGATCTAAAACTAAAATTTGTCTTACCAGATTTACCACGTTTGGTAGTAATTAAAACCACCCCGTTTGCTCCTCGTGCACCATAGACCGAAGCAGCTGCAGCATCTTTTAAGACTGAAAATGAATCAATATCATCAGGTTGAAGACGCGCTAAATCTGTAGAAGTAGATTCTATACCATCTATAAGTATTAAAGGGTCCCGTTTACCCGAACCAAACGTACTCAAACCACGTATAAAAAAGTCTGAATTATCTGCACCCGGCTCTCCAGAACGTTGATAAGAAATCATACCGGGAACACGACCGGCAAGCATATTAGTAAGGTTGTTTGTAGGTCCTTTTAATTGTTCTGGATTAACCGAAACAACCGAAGTCACCATATTTGTTTTTTTCTGCTTTCCGCTAAAGGCGATAACAACGGTTTCTTCAAGAGATTCCTGACTCAAATTAAGAGTCATATCTATAGTTTGCTGGTCACCCACCACAACTTCTTTTGTGACAAAACCTACAAATGAGTATACTAACGTAGCCCCTTTAGCAACCCGTATACTATACTTTCCGTCAAAATCTGTAGCCGTACCATTATTAGTACCTTTCTCCTGTACGGTAACACCAATTAAAGGTTGCTTATCGTTACCGTCATAAATGGTTCCTGTAACCACATTTTGAGGAGCTCCTAAAATTTCTGTATTTGCAGCAAATAAACTGCCGGAAGTGAGACTACCTAAAACCACGAGAAGCAAGCAAAACCGGTGTTTTAATTTATTAATAGTATGTATCATAATTTTATATTATCGTCAAAGTAATTTTGTTCAATACTCTCATTTATTTAATTCAGATTGATTGATAAGAAAATGGGCACCTTCATTTGTTTAATCATAGTTTGTTGTTTTTAAATTGTTTAGCTGTTTCTATTTGAAAACCTCCTTTTACTATATCGATTGAGGAGTTTTTAATCATTTTACTTTTAAATCTAGGGTTGCGTAGCATTATAGTCTGCAAAATTCCACGTATCCATCCACTTTATTTGGGGTTTCTCATCTTTGATTAGTATAGGTAACCAGATGTATCTGCCGTCAATATGATTTTTAGGATTCCAGCGATCACCCATATATAAAAATGTATTCTCTTTACCTTCAACCGGTAATACATGAGTGCTTTGTGAATTAAAGGTTACCTCAGCGCGCTTACCCTTTGCCGGGTTGCCCAGAGATTCCCAAGGCCCCCATATAGATTTTGCGCTAAAGGATCTTGCAGGATTGGGTGCCCAACCGGTTAGGCCTGATGTAATCATATAATAGGTGTCATCCTGTTTAAAAACTGCCGGTGCTTCATTTTGACCTCCGGGCTGCATACGCACCCATCTAGAAGTAAAATCAAGGTAATCGTCTGTTAATTCTGAAATATGAAGCGTCTGGTTTTCTTCAGAAGAGTGAATATGGTAAGCCTTATCATCATCATCAACAAAAATGGTCATATCCCGAGACATTTGCCCTTCTTCAAAATCTCTGCGTACATATAGACCTTCAACTAAGGCAGCACTCCATTCTGGTGTCCACCATTCAAGGCTGGCATCATTTTTCTGTGTCTCTTGGTTTTTTAAAGGAAAATTTAATGGCCATACTCCCGCATTGGGTCTATACGACTTTAAGTAGTGAAATGGACCTGTAGGCAAATCACTAATTGCAACACCGGTACGTGCCGCATGATATCCTTGATCTTTAAGCTCAAGGTGAAACCACATTACATACTTACCGGTCTTTTTATTATATACTACCTTAGGCCTTTCAATTACAGATCCTTTAGTGATTTCTGAATCTAAATCTGTACTTACCGCAAGAGCTACCCCTTCATTCTTCCAGTTAAAAAGATCTGTTGAAGAGTAAACTCGCACTCCTACCTGAGCTATGCTGCTTCGGTCTTTATGCTCCCCATACCAGTAGTAAGTACCATCTTCAAAATAAATACCACCGCCATGTGCATTTATATGTTTACCGTCTGTGTCTTTCCAAATTTTACCAGGCTCAAAATGCTTATTAGTTGCGTTTTGAGATACACACGATTGTGTGAACATTATAAGAAAAAGAAAAAAGCCGATTAATTTCATCTTAAAGAATTATGATTTTTGTGTTATTTACACACTTAATTTGAGCGTAAATTGTCAAATCAAAAAGTAATGTTAATTACTTATACAATTTTCTATAAATCGAAGCATTACAATAGGGGGTTAATCGCTAAATTTAGGGGGGTTAATCGTTCAAACCCTTTAGAATCAATAGTTTTTTATGATCTGATACTATAAAGAACATTTTAGTTTAAGAAAAAATTAAGATATTCGAAAAATCAAATTTTGCTTACTTTTTTATGATAAACAAAATATACTTACTGTTTTTTTCATGCATTCTCTCCTGGTCATTCTATGGTCAAACCGAGAATCTGAAGAATCAATTTCCTTTAGAGCGACGTCTTAGCTTTTATAATCTGGATACCGAAAAAGGCCTGTCAAATAATACTGTAAAATCTATCGTTGAAGATTCACTCGGCTTTTTATGGATTGGCACATCTGATGGTTTAAATAAATATGACGGTAATGAGTTTAAAATTTTTAGAAAAGAAAATTCTGCCTTAAGCAATAACTACATACAAAATTTGATTCTTAGTAAATCTGGCGCTATAAAAATAGCTACAGATGGTGGTGTAAATAATTATAATCCACGTAAAGAGCAATTAACACTATTTAATGAAGTAGACCCTACCTTAAGTCTGAGTATAAATTCGCTGGTAGAGTTAAAAGACTCTCGTTTAGTGATAGGTGCTTATAATCAAGGTTTACACATTTTTAATAAAACTAATAAAGAAGTATATCTAGGAGAGCACCATTTAACATCCTTAAAAATATCTAGTCTTGCTAACCAACAAGATTCAATAATCTGGATAGGTACATTTGATAAGGGTGTAGATAAACTCAATTTAAATACCCTCAAGGTAGAACATATTGCTATTGAAACTGAAACAACAAAATCTAACTGGATCAATTGCCTTTTTGTAGATAGCAATAATAATTTATGGATAGGTACTAATAATGGCTTGACTGTAAGAACGCCTAATGGACGCTTGGTAAGTCTTAATGAAACAAATACAAAATACGGGCTTAGTAATAATCAGGTACATGCTGTGGCAGAAGATAATTACGGTCAAATTTGGATAGGTACGTATGCTGGTGGTCTTAACATCATAAATCCAAATTTGTTACTTAAGGATGATTTGCGATTTTCTGTACGCAAATATTTGCCTAAAGAAGATGGAAGCAGTATTTACAATGCTACCATAAATACCATTTTTAAAGATCATAGAGGCTATATGTGGATAGGCACCAATGCGGGTTTAAATTTTGTTGATCCTGATGGCGAACCTGTAAAATTGCTTAAAAATGATCTTATAGGTTCGCAAAAGTTAGCTCATGATCGTATAAGTGCTATTTCAGAATGCGCTACCGGTAAAATTTATTTAGGTACTGATGGTGGAGGTATAGATATTTATGATCCTGTTACCGGTAATTTTAACTATTCAGTCTATAGTACCGCTAATGGCTTAAAATCAAATCAGGTACAAGCTACACTTAGAGATAATGCACAACGCCTGTGGATAGGAACTTACAGAGATGGTCTCAATATGTACAATCTAGCTACACAAAAATGGAGCTATTATTTGCAGGGAGACACTCAGGACGGTAATGACGTACGTGTGGTTTATCAGGATTTCAACAATGATATTTGGGCTGGTACAAACCGCGGTGGTCTTTATAAATACAATACAACTAAAGATACCTTTGACTATGTATCAGCATTAGATGTAATCTACCCAAAAATGGATATACGAGACATTAAAATGGATCGTCATGGAATCCTGTGGATGGCTTCATACGGAAATGGGGTTTTGAGATACAATCCTAAAACCAAAGAGGCATATTCTTATTTTAATGGAAGTCTTGGCGGAATGACCAATAATGTTGTTTTCTGTATTTGGGTATTACATGATGACAGTATTGTTGCAGGATTAAAATACGGAGGTATTATACATTTTAATAGAGATGATACTGAAGCTTTAAATCTTACCGAAAAAGATGGTCTAAGTAACAATACAGTCAACAGCATGGCGATGTATGACGACAGCAGTCTATGGTTAGGTACTTATAAAGGAATTAGCAAATACAATTATATTGATCATACATTAGAAAATATTAATTCGTTTAATAATATACAGAAGAGTGAATATAATATAGGAGCCGCATTAAAAAGCAGTTCTGGTTTTATGTATTTTGGCGGTAATAAAGGTCTTACTATTTTTAAACCTGAAGAACTAAATGTGCAGCGCACAACTAATAGCATTATTATAAAAAACCTGTCTATATTCAATACAGATATAGCTGTTGAGTCACAAGATGAGAACGCAATTTTAAAAGAGTCAATTGCATATAGCGACCAATTGATACTCAAACATAATCAAAATAATTTTTCATTAGATTTTACGAGTTTAAAATTTCCTTTTGCAGACAATGTAAATTACTCCTACAATCTAGAAGGATATAATGAATTCTGGACCAGTTTAAAAAATTCTAACCGCATAAATTTCAGCAACATCCCTCCTGGTGATTATACGTTAAAAATAGTTGCAGAGTCTGATGTTGAATCCCCTTACTATAAAGAATTTAAAATCACCATTCTCCCACCCTTTTGGAAAACTTTACCTGCCTATATCTTCTATATAATCACATCTATTATTTTAATTACTGCAGGTCTTAGATATTATTCAGAACGTATCAAACTCAAAAACTCCTTGCTCTTTGAAAAAAAGCAACGCCAGCTAGAACAGGACTTAAACGAAGAACGCATACGGTTTTATACGGGTTTTTCGCACGAACTCAAAACACCACTCACCCTCATACTTGCACCCTTAGAAACTTTACTTGAGGAAATCAAACAGAAAGAACAGCGCAATAGTTTAAAGTTGATTAAGCGTAATGCAAATAATTTATTACAATTCATCAACAAGTTGCTTGAGTTTAGAAAAAGTGAAGAAGGTCTGAGTAAACTTAATCTTAATGAGTATAATCTTTCAAAACATATAACTAAATGGCTCGCTACGTATAAACCACTATTGAAGAAGAAGAACATAAATTTGACGGTCACGATGCCACAAAACCCTATTAAATTTTATTGTGATCTCGAAAAATTGCATATCATCATAAATAATTTACTTTCAAACGCCATAAAGTATACAACTAAAGACGGTCAAATCAAGGTAAGTTTTACGCAAGATGATACGTCTATATATTTAAGTATAAGTGATTCTGGAAGTGGAATTAGGGCAGACGATCTAAATCATATTTTTGAATGGTATTATCAATCTAACACATCTGTAAAAAAAGATGGTACCGGCATTGGTCTTGCGCTTTCAAAACGTTTTGCAGAGTTACACAACGGTAAATTGGATGTGACGAGCAATCCAGGTATAGGAAGCACATTTACACTCACCCTACCTAAAGATGACCGTTTAATTGATGCCTTTTTAGAAAACAGTCCCAATGCCTTATTTAATAAAAAAGCGGTTGAGCAACGCATTAAAGATGCAGATATATCTATTGAAAAAACTACCGTAAATAATCTGCTGGTACAAACTGAAAATGCACGTAAACTCATACTGCTTATAGATGACAATCCAGATATACTTGAGTTTCTAGATAGTGCATTAGCTTTTAAATACGATTTAATTCATGCAGAGAATGGCGAGGAAGGAATTCAACAGGCTACTAAATACATACCAGATTTGATTATAAGCGATATTATGATGCCTGTAAAAACAGGCATTGATTTGTGTCATTTCCTTAAAAACAATAAAGAAACTTCTCACATACCTATAATTTTACTTTCTGCTAAAAGTAATTTTGAAATGATTGAAACGGGTTATACTGAAGGCGCAGATGATTATATGGTTAAACCCTTCAATGTGCAGGTTTTAAGAGCCCGTATTGAAAATTTAATCGCAACCCGTAAAAAACTATTAGAAGGATTTTCAAAAAACGCTAATGAAGACTCAAATCAGGATGATGCAGACCGAAAACTTCTACAGATAGAGAAAAAGTTTCTGGAAGAATTTCATACTGCGGTTTACGACAATATGCAGCAGGGCATAAAAACTGTAGAAGTTGTATCTGAAGAAATAGGTATGAGTAGGTCGTCTTTATTCCGTAAAATAAAAGCTATAACGGGTCAGAATATTAATGAATACATACGTAATTTAAAAATAGAACGCGCCGCACATCTTATCGAAAAAGAGAATTTTACCGTATCTCAGGCTGCTTTTGAAGTAGGCTTTGCAGACGCAAAATATTTTAGAAAAATTTTTAAGGAGAAATACGGCAAAACCCCGTCTACACTTAAATAAAAAAAGCCCTTTACGTGAAGTAAAGGGCTTTTTTTAATTCAGTTGAGAATAATGATAAACTACTTATTTAACTACACTTACCGGGTTAATACCTTCTAATGTTGGGGTAACTTCAAGTATAGAGCCGTCTTCTGCAAATGTAAGTTTGTCTATTGCAACCTCTCTGTGAAATCCTGCAGCACCACCCATTGCCAGGCCGCGTGGTCGCGTAAATCTATGATAAACAATATACCAGTCATCAGTACCCGGAACATTGATTACCGAGTTATGCCCTGTGCCATAAATTTGGTTTGCTTCATCTTTTTTAATCACCATATTAGATTCTGGTATGGTTAAAGGTCCTAAAGGCGATTTAGCTGTTGCATACCGCACGCGATAGTCTGGACTACGAGTGTCATCTTCTGACCACAGGAAGTAATAAATTCCGTTTCTGTAAAACACTTCTGTACCTTCTCTATAAGTGCCGTCTGGAGTTAATTCTACAATTGTTTCTTCTTTTAAGGAGAGCATATCCTCATTGAGTTCTGCAGCTCCCATATACCCATTACCCCAATAAAAATAACACTTACCACTCACAGGATCTGTAAAAACATCTGGATCTATAATTTGGCCGCCACCACGTTTTATTGCCGCCGGTTTCTCACTAATAAAAGCAGTACCCTTATCTGTAAAAGGACCTGCAGGATTATCTGATACAGCAACTCCTATGTTTTGTGCTGCTGAGAAGTAATAAAAATACTTCAGCTTACCGTCGATTTCTTTTTCTGCAATACACGGTGCCCAAGCATTGCGATCTGCCCAGGATACATCTTTCTTTAAATCAAGAATAACACCTTCATCCTGCCAGTGTACTAAATCTTCAGAGGAAAAAGTTTTAAAGTAGGTGCCAGACCAGCCATCAAAACCATCACTGGTAGGATAGAGATAAAATTTTTTATCTGTATTTGAATAGATAATTTCGGGGTCTGCGTAAAAGCCATCTAATGCCGGGTTTTTAGCAACAGCCGCTTCAACGGTATAGGTTACTTTTTCGCCATCAGGCAATAACACAGTATACGGCACAGCTCCTTTTGAGAAATCCTGAGCACCTGTTTCTTCTAATGTCACTCCCGGAAACGTAATCAACTGCGCATCTAAATTTTGTAAACTGCTATCTACCCGTATAGGAAGGTATACAGATTTTTGAACCGGGTCAACAACTATATTTTGCTGTCTTACAGCAGTTGCCTGGCTTCCTAAAATTAAGGGTAAGTCTTTAGAAGGAAATGCTTTTAATAAGCGCGTAGATTCTTCTTCAGTTATGGGAATAATCGTCCCGTGACGCGGATGAAAATTCATAGAGATTTTATCTGCTCCCAACGCCTTAAAGTTGAGTAAATCTGTACTTTCGGCAAATTGATATTTACCATCTATATACATATCATATAACAATATATACGTGTCACTATTTATCATCTTAAATACGCTAGAGCCTTCTACTGCTCTATCGGTTTGATCTACATAGCCTTCTTTAGGGATATAGTCGCCGGTAAGACGGTCTGATACCGCAACGCGGATACCTTTTGTCGCAGTCCCTTCCGTTTTATAAAACAAATAGAACTTACCATCTTTACTTATGATATCTCCATCTATACACGATTTCTCATCGGGGCTATAAAAAAGCTGTTTTGGTGCTTCTTCTAAAGCGGTGAACTCTTTATTGATGTAGGCATAATAAATCTTGTCATAGCTTCCCGGCTGAAGCATTGAAAAATAGATCATATACTTACCGGCAGCCTCATCATAAATGGTTTGTGGAGCCCAGGCGCGGGTTATATCTGAAAACTCGGGAAATGTTTTTGCAAGATCGATAACCGTTGTTTCCCAGCTTACTAAATCTGGTGACTTTGCCAGAATGATTCCTGTATTGCTCCATCCATTATCGGTCTTTAAATCGGTAAGTACCATATAGAAGTTAGCATCATTTGTGCCTCTTAAAATATGAGGGTCGCGTACACCGCCAGTCTCGCTAATACGTTGTGTACTTACAATGGGTTGGTCATCATTTAAGGCATAAAAATTATAACCATCTCTACTAAGCCCATAATGCACGGCCTCCTCACCTTCTGCATTACCGGTAAAATAAGTAAATAAATACGCTGTTTTCTGTGCAGGCACCGTAGGGTTTGAGCACGAAAATACCAAACTGGCCAGTGCGATAAACGAAATTTTTAATGATAACATATTAAGAAATTAATTAGTAAATGGCCTTAGAAATAAATCATGAGGCATAAAATGAAACAACTTTTAATTTTAAAGCAAGCTAAAAACTACTTAGTATCGATTACTGTGTATACACGACTCAAAATTTGACCTTTTCAAATCATTCTACATTTTTCAGTAAATGGGAAAGTAACAAAATAAACAAATATAAATGTGTTTTTTACATTTATATTGAAAAAATATTATTTATCCAGTTTCAATTTTCTCTTTTGATAGTAAATTTTTTGTGAAAGTTCTATTAGTCTGCAAATCAATCACTCAATTAATTAATAAGATAAAACGTTTTAGCATTTCGGTATAAAAACCTCGCATCTGTTATACCTGTTGGCGTCATCTTAAATAGGAACGTAAAAAAAATAAACTGAAAAAATGAATCACATATTAAATGTTATTTATACATTTAACCTTCAATTTAATAGTATTCATTTTTAATTTTTCACTTTATGAAACAAAAATTAACGCGCTTTAAATCTTCAATGATTTTCTGTCTGCTGTTGGTTTTAAGCTATCCCGCGATGGCTTTAACAACAGGGTCTGAAGGTTTACAGCAAAAAATTACAGGTACGGTTACTATTGCAGCAGATGGTATGCCCCTTCCCGGAGTTACTGTTCTAGTAAAAGGTACTTCAACGGGAACGACAACAGATTTTGACGGTAAGTATGAGCTGAATACCTCTTCAGAAAATGCAGTTTTAGTATTCTCGTATGTAGGAATGAAAACTTTGGAAATTCCTGTAAATGGAAAATCAGAAATTAATGTCGCTCTTGAAGAAAATATTGGCGCTCTAGACGAAATCGTTGTCGTAGGTTATGGTAGCCAAAAACGTTCTGATGTGACAGGATCTGTTTCTTCTGTACCAGAAGACCGACTGGAAAATTTACCGGTAACTAACGTCACACAAGCGATTCAAGGTACTACTGCCGGTTTAAATATTAGTCAGAATTCATCTGTGCCGGGATCTAGTGGTGAAATACAAGTACGTGGCGTAAATTCTATCACAGGAAGTACAAGTCCGTTTATTGTTCTTGACGGGATTCCCTTTACAGGAACGTTAAATGACATCAATACACGAGATATTAAGTCTATTCAGATTTTAAAAGATGCATCTGCTGTTGCGATTTATGGTACCCGTGGGTCAAATGGTGTAATACTTATACAAACCAAAAGAGGGGTGAGTGGTGAACCTATTATTAATTACAGCACTTATGTAGCCGTAGAAGAATTTGCTAACGTTCTTAAACCTTTAGGTCCAGATGCATATGTACAAAAGTATGCAGACTTCTTTAGTCAGAACAATCCCGGTGCTACACAAGATCGAGTTTTAGAGAATCAGAGCGAAATAGAAAACTATGACGCAGGCAGAACTACAGACTGGTTTAAAGAAGTAACACAATCAGGAATTATTCAGGAACACAATTTAAGTATACGCGGTGGTAGTGAGAAAGTAAAGTATTTTGTATCTGGTGGCTACCTAGATCAGCAAGGTGTTATAAAAGGTTATGATTATGAAAAACTTACACTACGTTCTAATCTGGATGTTGAAATCACAGATTATTTAAAAGTAGGTTTAAACACATTTTTTGCTAATAATAACTTTGACGGCGGCCGTGCAAATTTATTGCTTGCAACAGCTATGAGCCCCTACTCTGTACCTTATGACGAGAATGGTCAACTTATTATAAACCCTATGTTACCTGAGTTGTTATATGAAAACCCATTATTAGGTTTAACCACAGATCGTGAAGTACGCGAGCGCACCCTTTCTGGGAATGTTTTTGCCGAAATTACTCCTGCCTTTTTAGAAGGTTTATCGTATCGCGTAAATGCATCATACACCATCAATCCGTATTCATACAAAACCTATAAAGGTAGAGCGGCAAATGATAACCGTGGGACTGCTGTAATAGGTGGTGATGAAGAAAAAGTATGGATTGTAGAAAATATTCTAAAGTATGCTAAAAGTTTTGGTAAACACAATCTAGATTTTACTGCCCTTTACAGCGCACAGTCTAATGACTTCTTTAGAGAAGAATTAACCGGCGTAGGTTTTGTAAATGATCAATTATCATTTAACCGCATCTCTGCTGCCGAAGTTTTATCTGCAGATCCTAATCGTAACTACAGCACACTTTCAACCCTGGTTTCTCAAATGGGTCGTGTAAACTATAATTATGACAGTAAATACTTAGTTACTGCCACGGTACGTCGTGACGGGTATTCTGCTTTTGGAGCAAATACGAGTAAATATGGTGTATTCCCATCTGCTGCTTTAGGGTGGAACATTCACAAAGAATCGTTTATGGAAAATGCAGATGCCATAGATAATTTAAAACTTCGATTCTCCTACGGTAAAACCGGAAACCGAGGTGTGGATATAAATCAAACACAAACCAGAACAGGAACAACGGTTTATCCTTTTGGCGGGCAAGCTTACACCGGTACTTTTATAGACGGTTTAGGAAATCCTAACCTACAATGGGAAACAACCACTTCTGGCAATTTAGGTGCAGATTTCGGTTTATGGAACAACCGCATTAATGGTTCTGTTGAAGTATATAAATCTAAAACTAAAGATTTACTACTTAACCGAAGTATTCCTGCTTTAACGGGTACCCGTAACATTATTGAAAACATTGGTGCAGTAGAAAACAGAGGATTTGAATTCAGTATTAATTCTACTAATATCAATACCGGTGATTTTAAATGGGAAACAAACGTAAACTTTTCAACCTATAAAAATGAAATCTTAGATCTGTATGGTGATGGTAAAGATGACATACCTAGCCGCTGGTTTATAGGTAAATCATTAGGTGCCATTTACGATTATAAATTAGCAGGTGTTTGGCAAGAAGGTGAAGATACGGGTACTTTTAATGCAAATCCCGGTGATCTTAAATTTGAAGACCTCAACGGTGACGGTGTTATAGATCCAGAAAATGACCGTACCTATTTAGGCTCTTCTCTTCCTGAATGGACGGGAGGTCTTACGAATACATTCTCGTATAAGAACTTTGATTTATCAATTTTCTTACAAACCGTACAAGGAGTTTTAAAAAGAAATACAGATCTTAATTATGGTGATGAGCTGGCACGTAGAAATACCCCAACAGAAGTAGGTTACTGGACTCCAGAAAATCAAAGTAATGAGTTCCCTTCGCTAACCTATCGCAATACATTACGCTATGGCTACCCTAAAGACGCAAGTTTTGTAAGGTTAAAAGACATCCGCTTTAGTTACAGATTTCCTATAGAAAAAATAGAAAAATTAGGACTTAGTGACTTAATGATCTACGCAACGGGACGAAACCTGTATACCTGGACAGATTGGAAAGGTTGGGATCCAGAAAGTACGCAATACTCCAGAGGATCTGACGATTGGATAAATAACTACCCGGTAGTACGCACCTTTTCACTGGGACTTAACGTCTCATTATAATACTCCATAAAAATAAATGATACCTTTTATGAAAAATAAATCGAAGATAATTATAGCACTTTTGAGCTTAAACATTTTTATGTTAAGCTCGTGTAGTGATGATTTTCTGGTAGAAGAAATACGTTCTGACTATACACCAGAAACCTTGAATGATGAACTGGGTTATCAAGCACAATTATTAGGCTTGTACCAGATGCTGAGTACTTTTTATACCCGCAGTAGTGATCAAGGCTGGTTGTCTGTATGGCAAGCAGGAACAGACATTACCTGGCCAACAGCTCCTCAGGGTATTGAAGTGCCTTATTACAAATACAACCAGTTAACTACAGATGACAACGCTGCTTTTCAAAGCTGGGAACTGTGGTACAATATGGTTGAAAATGCAAATAGTATAATAGCAAGTGTTGAAAGTTCTACTTCTGCAGAATTGACGCAAGAACAAAAAGATGCTATTAATGCCGAAGCTCGATTTTTTAGAGCCTATGCTTATAATAATTTGGCTACACTTTTTGGTGGAGTGCCTTTAATTACTGAGCCTATTACTGAAGCTCGCTTTGATTATACACGGAATACGTTAGCCGAAATTAATACTCAAATTGAGACAGATTTACAGTTTGCAACTCAAAATCTGGGCGCACCTACAAATGCTCCTCAATTTGAAGCTCGTGTAAACAAGTATGTCGCCAATCAATTATTTGCAGAATTTTACCTGCGTGCAGGAAAACCAGACCTTGCCGAAGATCAGGCAGATATTATCATCAACAGCCAGGCTTTTCAACTGGTAACGCAACGTTATGGAGTTAAAGCCTCAGAAGAAGGAGATCCATTTTCTGATATGTTTTTTAAAGGAAATCAGCGACGTTCGCAAGGCAATACCGAAGCTTTATGGGTGTTAGAAAATGAGAACCCCTCTGATGTACGCGGTGGTTCTAGTGGTAACCCTCAACAAAGACGTATTTGGGGAGCCGGTTATCATAACGTAAACGGGATGATCCCTGCAGATTCTTTAGGAGGTCGAGGTGTTGCACGTATACGTCTAAATAATTGGGTAATCTATGATTTATATGATGACGGCGATATGCGTAATTCAAAATATAGTATTCACAAACGCTTTAGATACAACAATCCTGACTCTAATTTCGCAGATATTTACGGAGAATTAGTACCGTATACCGGGATTGATACCCTTGCAAGAATTCAACCCTACACATTAAAATGGGGACATTTTGACCCAGCAGATGTATTTGGTTTTGGAATGTGGAAAGATTTTATCTTAATGCGATTAGGTGAAACGTATTTATTAAAGGCTGAAGCACAAGTAATGCAAAATAACACAACAGGCGCTGCTACAACGATAAACATACTTAGAACACGTGCAAACGCCCCACAGGTAGTTGCGGGAGATATGTCTTTAGATTTTATTCTTGATGAACGTGTGCGTGAATTACTTGCCGAAGAAAATAGAAGAATGACGTTGATGCGTACCAAAACACTTGTGGAACGTGCAACTCGTCTTAATGTTCAGGACCCAAGTATACCTTTGCCCCAGACTATGCGCATAGAAGGCTTACAGGAATTTCACGAACTTTTACCTATTCCGCTACGCGAAATACAACTGAATAAAGATGCCGTTCTGGAGCAAAATCCGGGATATTCAACAAATTAAATCTTAACCTTTTTATTTATTTACAAAAGCCTGTGATTAAAAAATCACAGGCTTTTTTTTAGGATTTACCTATACTCAATAACTAGCTGCTTATTTACTAACGTTATAGTTTACAAGCTTTAAAAGTTTTTAAAATTCTTAACAAGTAAATTGAATTCAAGCAGTTAGATTTAAAGATAGAGCACTAAACAAAATTATATGATTAGTTTTATAGATTCAAAAACATCCCTTTTTCTTGTTATAATTCTGATTTCGGGAATTGTGGCTTTCGGTATACTTTTCTACATCTTAAAAAAATTTGGTAAAAGTCCCAGAACGATTTTACCCGTAAATTTTGCGGTACGCATACGTATTCCGCTAGCCTTATTTCTGCTTGCTTTAATTCTTAGAATTATACTCGTAAGGGAAGAAATTACCTCATATATTCAAGCCAGTATTCTATCTCACACCAGTACCCTACTTTTTATTATAAGTCTAACCTGGGCGTTGATTCTTATCATCAAAGCATTTAAAAGGAATATTTTGACGAAGTATGATATGAGTGTGGCAGATAATGTACACGCCCGTAAAATATATACGCAGTTTACCGTACTGGAGCGGGTTTTTATTTTTCTAATCATACTGTTTGCCGTGAGTATTGCACTTATGAGTTTTGACAGCATTAGAGCTATAGGTGTAAGTATTCTAACCTCAGCGGGAATCGCCGGAATTATCATCGGTTTTGCTGCACAAAAAGCGCTGGGTACCTTAATGGCGGGGATTCAAATTGCATTTACACAACCCATACGTATAGATGATGTGGTAGTCGTTGAAGGCGAAAGGGGGGCGTATTGAAGAAATTTATTTAACCTATGTTGTAGTTAAAATCTGGGATAAACGCCGTCTGGTATTGCCTACCACTTATTTTATTGAAAAACCTTTTCAAAACTGGACGCGTAATTCATCAGACATCTTAGGTACTGTTTTTATCTATACCGATTATAATGTACCGTTTGATGCTTTACGAAATGAATTGACCAGAATTCTTGAAAATACAGACCTCTGGGATGGTGAGGTTAATGTCTTACAAGTAACCGATACAAAAAATGAGGTGGTAGAAACCAGAGCGTTAATGAGCTCAAAAGATTCTCCTACTTCCTGGGATTTGCGGGTGTTAGTACGTGAAAAACTAGTACTTTTTATACAGGAAAATTATCCGCATAGTTTACCGCGTACCCGTGTAGAAATGCAGGATTTAAAAGCTACCCCAAAATCAGAAAAATCGGTTTCAGAACCAGAGCCTTCAGATTTATTGAGAAAGTAATTTTTCTAAAATTCAATAAAATTCCTGATACTGCCATTCCACTTCTAATTGCTAAATTCGTTAGCTCTTTAAAATGTAATTTTTAAACCGAAGTTTAGTTTTTAAATTGCTTCTAATGAGAATTAATCAATAAGAATTGAAGAACACAGAAAAGGATAAAAAATACCATGCAGTTTGTCAGGAATGCAAAGGACAAGGCAAAAAAAGGCGCAGACTTCGTAAAAAAGTACGTCTTAATTATGCACAGGCACTTGATAAATTCAATAAAGGAGAAGGTCCTGCTCCTACTCCTCCTAAAGGTCACCTGTACACCTGTGAATCTTGTGCCGGCTCTGGTTTAGTTACTGTATCAGAAAAACTCGTTCCTGAATCTTATAACTATCCGCACATTGCAATTGTAGGAGGTGGCATAGGCGGTGTTGCTCTAGCTGTGGCCTGTTTGCATCGCGGTATTCCTTTTACCTTATTTGAGCGTGATACAGGTTTTGATGCGCGTTCTCAGGGCTATGCACTTACCCTTCAGCAAGCAAGTAAAGCAGTCGCAGGATTAGGCCTTTTTAATTTAAAAGAAGGCGTGGTCTCTACACGACACGTCGTTCACACAACAGATGGTACTATAATCGGCGAATGGGGAATGCGTAAATGGCTAGATACCGAAGCGCCTACATTCTCAAAGCGCACAAACATTCACATTGCAAGACAAGCCCTGCGCGAGCAACTTCTAAATCAACTTGAAGGTACAGATTGTGTACGGTGGAATCATCAGTTTATTAATTATACAGATGGCGATACACCAACCCTAAATTTTAGTTTTAATAACGAAGTAAAAAAGTATAAAGCAGATCTTATTGTGGGTGCAGATGGCATACACAGTTCGGTGCGCAAACTACTCCTGGGTGAAAAACATACTCCTTTACGTTATCTGGACTGTCTCGTAATTTTAGGAATTTGCCCTTTAGCAGATTTGGGAGATCTTGAAAGTCCCTTGTTAGACGCAGCTACCGTTTTTCAAACCGCAAACGGAAACGAACGCGTTTATATGATGCCGTATGCCACAGACTCGATTATGTGGCAACTCAGTTTCCCATTGCCTGAACAGGAAGCTAAACTATTAAGTGCAAAAGGACCTCAGGCATTAAAAGAGGAAGCTTGTCGCAGATTGCAGTGGCACGCTCCTATTCCGCAGATTATTAAAGCAACACAAACCTCATTAATTTCGGGCTACCCGGTTTACGATAGGGCATTACTAAAGCCTACAGATTTAGAAAAAGAGACTCAAATCACGCTTATAGGAGATGCAGCGCATCCTATGAGTCCGTTTAAAGGGCAAGGTGCCAATCAAGCCTTATTAGATGCCTTAGCACTTGCCAGAGCTATTTATAAAGGATGTGGTCCTTTTTCAAACTGGAAGGAAAACGGGATACGTAATCAGGTACTTAATGATTTTGAATCTGAAATGCTCAAACGCAGTGCTACTAAGGTGAAAGATTCTGCCGAAGCTGCAAAGTTTTTACATTCAGAAGTGGTTTTGCATGAAGCAAATGAACCCCGAGGACGTGTATTGAAAAAGAAGAAAAATAAAGGTTAACTCTAGTTTTTAAATCGTTAAACAGGTTATAATTAAATAGTAATGACTAATTTAGATACCTCATAAACAACGCGTAACCCCAAATGTGTTTTTTAGTACATCAATAGCATGAAAACTAAAGAAAATGATTTTGAAAACGCGGTTCTTCAAAAAGAGGAAGAGACATCTTCAAGAATACATTCAATTAATATTAATCGAAAACTTGAAATTAGAAAGCAACTTTGGCGGGCTATTGCTTCATTTTACCTTGATACTGAGTTGACAGTTTACGATTACGAAGCTATAGCTCAAATTTTCAAAGAATCTAATTTATCAATTTCAACACTAAAAAAAATTGATCTGTATGAGGTATTTCCGGTTTTAAAAGAAAACCTGATTAGCCCCACAGGAGTATGGGAGGGTTTTGATGAAGCCTGGCTAAATAACGCCTGTACCGCTGCCTATAGTAAGCGTTTAAACCCTTTTTTTAGATGGAAAATGAGATTTTACAATCGGGTTTTATATACTATGAGAAAAGATCACTGGACGCATATTGAACAGGTTTTAGCATTGCAAAGTATAAACTAGTTGGATAAGAACAAGACTGCGCTTATATATTTAAATTGATCGGGTTATTACCTCTTAAATTAATCCGTTAAAACCCCATAAAACAGTGCGCAAATTAGAAACGGGAGAATTTTATGGCAAACACAATCAAAAATTAATTTTTGATGCATTTACCGTTACAGATACCGAATACATTCACGACAAAGTTGATTGGCACTATCACGAGAATCCGTATTTTACCTACTTACTACAGGGAAAGTTATTGGAAGCAAATAAGAAAGAATTCTACTACTTAAAACCAGGTCATCTCTTGTTTCATAACTGGGATGATGCGCATTACAACATCAAGCCCAAAGATATTACAAGAGGTTTTCATATAGAATTAAATAGAAATTGGTTTTCTAATCAGGCGTTTGAATCTACTGATTTTGAAGGAAGTTTAGCCATTCAAAACCCGATGATTAAAATGGCTATGAATGCTATCTATTTAGAAGCAAAATGGAATGACCGCTATACTCAATTGGGTATTGAAAGTACGCTGCATGCGATATTCGATTTGATGTATAAGCCCAATACTAAAATTCAGAAAACGCCAGTTTGGGTAAATCAATTAAAAGAACTGATTTTTGAGGAAGAAATTATCTATTCTCTAGAGAATTTAAGTCATAAATTACAAATACATCCTACGCACTTATCACGCGAATTCAGTAAATATTTTGGCACGAGTCTGGGCAATTACATCCGGTTAATTAAAGTGAATCAGGCGTTTAATCTTATTTTATTAAATAAATTATCGATGACTGAAATTTGCTATACCTGCGGTTTTTACGATCAAAGTCATTTTATTGCAAATTTTAAACGCATCTACCACACCACACCTTCAAAACTTTTAAAAAATAGGCACCGACGCTAATTTTATACAATTTCTTCAGTTTTAAAAAGCTCATTTTTACCGTTCATCTAAATCAATCAAAAATGAGACTTAAACAGATTAGTTTTTTGTTTTTTATACTACTTAGTGTTAACCTCTTTGCACAGGATATGGCGCAGTACACCGGTAACTGGGAAGGTAAAATAGCAAACCCAAAAACGTTCAGCTTAACTATTTCTATAGAAAACAAAACAATTTCAGAAGCGCTTTTTAAAATTGTAAATGATCATAGAATTCTAGAGCAATCGTTTCAATTTAAAGCCGGCGAAGCTCTAAACATACCTCTTGCTGAAAATCTATCGTTTACCGGTAATATATCTAAAGATAAAAAGACGATTTCAGGGTTTATACAATCAGGACTCCTGCTCTATCATCTTGATCTTATTAAAACAAATGCTAATTTTTATACCGGAATCTGGAATCTACTTATGGTAGATTCTCTAAAGGCACAGGACTTTTATTTAAGCGTAGAAAACGGTTCTGGTGACTCTTATGAAGCCTACCCCATTTTAGCTGATGATCGATTTACAGGGACCTGGTGTGCTAACTTCAGCAAAGAAAACAATCGTATTTTTTTTACTGATTTTAAAACCGGTATGGTATTTAAAGGAACCCTTCTACCAGAAAAAATCGAATTGGAAATGTATCTGGGCGATCATTTAATCACTGTAATGACGTTATCAAAATCTCAACAAGACTGGAAAACTGGCGATTTTAAAGATATACATTTCGGAGATTTACCCAATACGCTTCAGCTTACGCAACTGGAAACTTTGATTGCTAAAGACTCTTTACCCAACACCCATTCTGTAGTTATTTCGAAAAAGGGGAAGCGTATATACGAAACCTATTTTAAAGGTTATACAGCAAGCATTCCGCACGATATGCGCTCTGCATCTAAAAGTATTTCTTCGGCTATTGTGGGGATTGCAAAAGACCAATCACTATTTAAAAGTGTAAACCAATCTATTTTTGATTTTCTACCAGAAACCTATCAAAGCTATAAAGACGCCTTAAAGGCACAAATAGATCTCCAAAGTTTACTCACGATGAGTTCTGGGTTAGACGCGATAGATTACGGTTTAAATGCCAACCCAGAATCTCTTGCTGTAGAAGATAAGTATCAACCTACACCAGACTGGACGAAAAGTATTCTGGAAGCCCAAATGATTTACGCTCCCAATACACACGCAAACTACGGGTCTGCAAACCCGTATCTTCTGGGAGTTGCTATTGATTCTAGGGTATCTCAACCTCTTGAACTGTTTATAGACCGGTATTTATTTCAGCCCTTAGGAATCTCAAACTATATCATACAAACCGATTTAAAAGGAAGACCCTATTTTGGCGGAGGAATGTATTTGACACCGCTTGATATGCTAAAATTTGGCGAACTGTATCTAAATAAAGGAAGGTGTAATGGAACACAAATCATCTCAAAAAAATGGATAGAAAACTCGTTACAGAACTACCGGGTATTAGAAAATACAGAAGATAAAAACGGCTATGGCTACTTCTGGTGGCATCATACCTACACCGTTAATACCACTAAAATAGATACTTACGAGGCCAGAGGTGCGGGCGGACAATATATTTTTATACTTCCGAAGCTTGAAGTAGTTGTTGTAATTACTTCCGGAAATTACAGAAACGGAAAAACGCAACAACCCGAATCAATTTTAGATCATTACATTTTACCTTATCTCCTAAATTAACCTGACGCACGCAACTAATTACCGCTGGTGGTATCTAATAAGTAAATCAGATTATGAAACAACTTATTTATACTTTAGTCTTAGGAATCGTCCTAATTTCCTGTAGTGCTCTTGAAGATAAAAATGAGCAACTCAATTACGCCTTTATTACTAGCTATTCAGATACGGTAACCGTAGGCGGTGTGGTAGGTACTACGGAAAAAACATTTGAAAAAGGAGCTGTTTTTAGTGGAATTGATGACGGTGGTCCCACCATACGCATTAGAATTGCTGAGCATACAAAACGAAATGAAGATTGCCCTAACAGCTGGTGTTATCAGGAATTTTTAGATGTTCCCAGAGAACTCATAAAACGTATTGATTAAGTTCTATTTGTATTAAAAAAGTGTTCTAAACTATGCACTTATATTCCTTAATTTAGCCGGGAAAATCTATTTAATGCGTATGTTATGAGTAACAAAACGGCACTATCAATGCTATTCATTTTTATAGCTACAACAATCCAAGCGCAATCTATTGAAAACTTACGCAATGAACTGAAAGCTGTTATCATTAACAAATCTGCAACTGTGGGCGTGGCTATACACGGAATGCGTGAAGCAGACACCCTTTCTATAAATGGCGAAAAACATCTGCCGATGCAAAGTGTGTTTAAATTTCACCTTGCACTGGCAATCTTAAATGAAGTTGATAACGGAACACTTGCATTGAACACCCCAATTGAAATACGTAAAGAGCTGATAGAAAACTATCAACATTTGTGGAGCCCGCTGCGTGAAAAATATCCTAATGGGGCGACTTTGGAGTTGCAAGAAATTTTAAAATATACCGTTGCGTGGAGTGATAATATGGGCTGCGATGTACTGTTTGACCTACTGGGCGGTCCCGCTGTTCTTCAGCACTATTTACAGCAACTTGGTATAGATGATATCGCCGTTATACATACCGAAATGACTATGCAGTCTCAATTTGAGAATCAGTTTGAGAACTGGACGACTGCTAGAGCTTCAACCCAACTTTTAAAACGCTTTTACGAAAACGAAAACCTATTAAGTACCGAAAGCTATTTGTTTTTATTAGAAACCTTAAAAGAAACTACCACCGGAAAAAGCAGTATTAAAGGTTTGTTGCCCGCAACTACTGCAGTGGCTCATAAAACTGGAAGCAGTGGGCAAACGGAAGCCGGTTTGACGGCTGCTTTAAATGATATCGGCATTGTTTTCTTACCCGATAACACCTACTTCTACCTGAGTGTATTTGTGAGTAATTCTTCCGAAGATCCTGAAACCAACCAACAGATCATTGCAGAGATTGCAAAATGTACGTATGATTATTTTACCGGCTCGTAAGAGAGAAGTTTTTGTGTTTCCGCCTTGCGAAATTTGAAAGCATTTTTTTTAGTATAGCCCAATTAATCACTTTGCAATCTCGACCTTTGCAATCTATACATCACGTTTATGAATTGGATTTTAGTAATTATTGCGGGCCTGTTTGAAGTAGCTTTCGCGTTTTGTTTAGGTAAAGCAAAGGAAACTTCGGGCAACGAAATGTATTTCTGGTATGCAGGCTTTTTAGTAGCGCTTTGTCTGAGTATGGGTCTTCTTATAAAAGCTACTCAAACACTGCCTATAGGTACCGCTTATGCGGTGTGGACGGGTATTGGCGCGGTAGGAACTGTACTGGTTGGAATATTCATTTTTAAAGAACCCGCCACCTTTCTGCGCATCTTTTTTATCACCACGCTTATAGGTTCTATAATAGGCCTCAAAGCCGTATCGCACTATTAGGTTTTTTATTTTATGCGGAACAATTCGGTTTTAAACTTAACGTTTACGAAGCTGCTTCGACACTTAAAAACCCGGTAATTAAATCTCCCGGATGACTCTTTTTGACCACCGGAAAATCAAACCAACTTTGTAATTCTGCATCAAAGCCGGTATTGTTTAAATAACTGTTTAAGGCACGGTTTAAACCGGTCGTGTATTTAGGGTGATCTGCTCCCTGCACATCTTCATGATATAAATCATTTTGAGCAAAACCTTCAAAAACAGGACCTGTGATCTTTATACCAAAATCCTGCGGATTTTTACCTATAGGACTGTGTACCGTTGTCGTAAACTGATGCCAAAATGCAGACTGAATACAATTGCTTTCAAAAAGTTGGCGTACTACCTCAAGTGAATCTATGGTTTCCTGTTCGGTTTGTGTGGGGAAGCCGTACATAAGATACGCATGCACCATAATCTTATTTAGCGAAAAATAGTGCGTTACCCGGGTAACCTGAGCAATGTCAACACCTTTTTTCATCTTGGCCAACAAGCGGTCTGAAGCTACTTCAAGACCTCCTGTTACTGCTATACAACCGGCTTGCGCCATTAATGCGCACAACTCATAATCGAAGGTTTTTTCAAACCTGATATTTGTCCACCAGGTGATGTTAATCCCTCTAGCGATAAGTTCTTGAGATAAAGCTCTTAGCATTTTTGGCGGAGCTGCCTCATCTACAAAGTGAAAACCCGAAATGTCGGTATCGCTTACTATTTTTTGGATTTTATCTACTAAACTGGTAGCAGTTGTATTCTGGTAATTGCCTATATAATCTAAAGTCACATCACAAAACGAACATTGTTTCCAGTAGCACCCGTGAGAAATTGTCAATTTATTCCATCGTGCATCTGTCCACATACGGTGCATCGGGTTTACCACATCTAGAAAAGAAACATACTTCTCAAAAGGTAATCCCGAATAATCAGGAGCCGGCAAATTGCGATGGTGGTAAATGGTATTGGGTAATTTATTCTTATACACGACCGTGTTCCCTTCAAGAATATAGGTACGCTCAAGCTGATCTGTATCTATTGTACCTTCAAGATACCTTACAAGTTTAAGTAGTGGCCCTTCGCCATCATCCAAAGCGATAAAATCTATAAATTCAAATATTCTGGGATCTTCAAGAGATCGCAGTTCGGTATTACAATAGCCGCCACCAAAGGCAACTTTAATTTGCGGAAAGAGTTGTTTTATAAATTGAGAACAGCGTAGTGCGGCAAATAAATTTCCGGGAAACGGAATGGTAAAACACACCAGCAGTGGATTACAAATTTCTATTTGCGCTACTAAAAGGTCTAGCATTTGCTCCTCTATAAGCGTAGGCTGGTAGCTCAAAAACTCATCAAGCTGATCAAAACTACTGGCTGAAGTAGCAATTTGCTCGGCATATTTTGTAAAGGCAAAAAACTCATCTACGTTTGCCTGTATAAAATCGCCTATTTCTTCAATAAAAAGCGTTCCGTAGTGTTTTGCTTTATCTATAATTCCTAATTCACCGGGAGCCCAATCTATGGCTGTATTTACGTTTATTAAGCGATGTCCTTTCGGTAAAAAATAAGGATCAAGAATTTTATGTGCAGTCTCAAGATCCTGTTTTTGTAGAAACCCAATAACCACATCTACACAGGCTATATAGCGGTCTATCAATTTACGTACCTGTGGATATTGAAAATTTTCTAATTCTTGAGCTTCCTTAAATATAGCGCGCAGAAAGTCACCGGTAAAAATTGAGGTAAAGAGCTCTATACTTAAATCAAAATGCGTTACTGAAACCCCGTGCTCTTCTAAAAAGCCTTTAAGATAGGCCGTTGCGGGATAAGCAGTATTCAACTGCGTAAACGGTGGGGTTATAAAAAGAATTGTAGACTGCATAGTGCAAAGATAAAATTCTGTTTACTGAAATTTACTGAAATAAACCGGGAATACGTAAAGCAGAATACCCGAAAAAAGATATTTAGGAATAGCTATGTCTAGTAATTAAAGACTTCTTACTGCTTAATATATAACGAATTAGCCATAAAAGTATCTTGCCAACTTTCAAAACGTTTGTCAAAGTTTTCAGAAAAAATAAGGTACTGGCATTTACCTATACTTTCGGGTGTGCGTACAACATCAGAAAAGCTACTCTTACCCAGTAAAAACTGCGCATCATCAACGATGCACATTTGAAGTTCGTTAAGGTTTATACCATTAAGAAAAAATATCTTATTTAATCGCTTAGGTGTTGCAATAACGATATCTGTACCCATATAAATCTCATCGCGCTGGTCGTCTATGTTTTTCTCGTCATAAGCACAATACACACGCAAATCTGTCTGTTGTCTGTAAGCGTAAAATTCTGTCTCAAGATCGAGAGCCGCCTGCTTATTTTTTACAAAAATTAGCGCTCGAGGTGCATCTGCGACAGCCTCCTTTAGGTTTTGTATGACACTTAAAATAATACTTGTTGTTTTACCAGAACCTTTAGGCGCAATGACAAACATACTGGCACCTCCTTTAATTTTTGAAAGTATTTTTTTTTGCAAGGGCAAAGGTTCTTGAAACCCTTTGTGTGCAAGTGTTTCTTTTAAAGGCTCAATTAATTTTTTAAATGACATAGGTGTGCTTCCTGAATTTGTGGCAAAGATAGTTGTTATTAAACAGGGTGCTCCAGTAATCACTACCTTAAAACCTAGAATTTGCAATATTGTTTATACCTTTTATGCTGCAGAAGAATAATTTATTAAAAAAGTATAATTTTAGGCATAACAGCAAACTGCTAAAAGCAATGAAAATATACTGTTATCACGCAACTTATACTGATATAGCGTATATTTAGTTTTGATATAACACGTTGGCTGTAATTTGAGATTCGCACTTCGTAACAAAGTAGATTATTCCAATCAAGACTTAATTTAAAAATAACTGAACAAAAACTTGTTTAATTCAGATTAATTTAGTATATTATAAACTATAAAATTCGCAGACTTCTGGTCGCAGGTTTGGAACAGAATAAAATTGTTCTTTGTCATAGTGTTTTACTTAATATTAACTGGAATGTATACTCTACATTCGTACGAAAGTACCAAACAGCTTGTAACGAGCTACAATATTGAAATATTTAATAACGAGAATATAAAAAAAGAAAAGGAGGAAATTATGATGAAAAAAAATATTGAAAATTTAGAAAGTAAGACAATGAACAAATCTAATCCACCTGTTAGGCATTCAATTATATAAAGGCTCTTCATTCGAAGGGCTTTTTTTTTACTAAAAACTACCAGAATAAAATTTAAATAAGATTAAAACAATCTTCCTAATTTATCATTAAGAGGAATGGTTAAATCAATAAACTCAAATTTTAAATTATGTGATTTTCTCAAAGGCTCAATCATTTTCCCTAACGATTTCCTATCCTTTGTGATATAAGCATCAATTTTCCTGTTATGAATTTGAGAGAATAACTTAATATCGTTGATTATAACTTTTCTTTGCTCGGATTCCCTTAAAGTTTCATTTCCTTTGAGTTCTAAAAAAAAGCCACCTGCAGTTTTAGCATCTGCATAATCAAATTCTAATAATCTAAATGCATTAAGTGAAAGTAAATTATCCGGGTCATCACCAACAGCATATTCACTAACTACAATAGTGGAGAGATACATTTCTATTCCATTTTCCAGAAAATATTCAAAATAATCTTTTGCATTTTGGTGGAACTCATCATCCGATTTCAATAACCGAATACAAAAAGAATTATCTAAAAGAACACTACTTATTCCTTTCATATTCCATCTGTTTTTAAGTCATCAATCCAAGCATCAACATTTGTGATTTTACTTAAATTAACAGATGCTTTTTCAATTACTTTTTCTAAAAGAGATTTATTAAAAACTGGTTTGTATTGAATAAATTCAATTAATTCTAAATCAGATAGTTTATCATCTTCAAAACTCTTTTTACCACGTACTTTAATTCCGTAAGGCTTATAAGTTTTTTTCTCACCATTCATTATCTGTTCTTTAGTAGCAGCAATTGTGAGATTACCATATTTGTTAGTAGTTATATGTAAATTTGGATTTTTCCCACCTTCTTGATAGATTTCACCATAAAGATAAAATTCACTTTCATAAAAAGTTGGAGCAATCATTACGAAATTTGTGGTATAGTCTATAACTAAAGATGATTCTTTTGCAATCGAATTATTAAACTCAATTACATAACCATCTTTAACAGCCTTTTTTTGGAATTTATCAATTATAGATTGCCTTTTATAATCTAAAAAATCTAAATTATTCCTGCTTTTGATTTCACTCGTCAATCCATTAAATAATATTACCGCAGTTATTGGTAAAAAGAATTTATGTTTGGCAGACCCTTCTTCAATGTCATAAGACATATGTGGTCGATTTTGTTTCTCTTTTCGATTTGGATACAAGAACGATTCTACATCTGATATAAAGTCCTTTACTTCATTAATATCAATGTCTTTAGGACTTAAGGTTTTATCCTTATTCGTCACTCTTAACTCTATGTAACCTTGTTCTTCCACGTTTCTAAAATACAAATTTACTGAATATAAAAAAACTACAGCCAACAACGTGTATAATTAATTGCTAGGTTCTAGCCTACTTATGAAAATCCTCAAGGATTTTCTATTCGATTTTTATTTGCTAAATTAGTTGCTTAACCGCGCAACTAATCATACACAACACCGTTAGCATTCAGCTGAAAAAACACATAAACTTAAATGAAAATGGGATTATTTGACTTCTTAAAAAACAAATCTGAACCGATTGAAAAAAAGATGGAAGAAAAATCTGTGGGGGAAAAAAGTAAAAATGTTCAATACTTAAATCAGATTCAAAAAGAAGTTCATCAATATCTCAAACCTTTAGGATTCAAAAAGAGAGGTCGAACTTTTAATAGACAAACTGAAAACGGAGTTTGGCAATTAATAAACTTTCAAAGCGGGCAATTCCCCGTTGGAGAGAATTATGTGATTCCAGGAATTCGAGAAAGCCTTTACGGAAAATTCACTGTCAATATGGGCGTGATTATAAAAGAGCTTTATGAAATACAAATGAAAGGAAAACAAAAAGCCTTTTATCAAGATTATGATTGTCAAATTAGAACACGACTTTCACACTTGATTTCGGAAGACGATTATTGGTGGGATATCACCAATGAGAGTGAAATTATATCTGACCAAATAATTGAAGGACTGAACGAAAAAGGTATATCTTGGTTTGATATGTTTGAGACCAGAGAAAAAATTTGTGTGAATTGGGGAAATATTAAAGGATCTTCCAAGACTTCTAAACTTGATGTGGCTCTAATAATCTTTCAAACGGATAAGAAAAAAGGCGGTCGATTAATTCAAGAATATTATAACAATATTGAATTGCATAAAGGACATAAAGAATATGTAAAAGAATTAGCGAATGGACTTGGATTAAAGCTGACAGAAAATGAAGTGGGATAAAGCCGAAATGCTAACAATGTATATAAAAAATAGCGCAAGTCATTGCTAACACTATGGCTTGGGCATTATTGGAAATTCGGCTTGTGTATAATCCGAAAAGTAACAGCTTGTTTTCAGCGCTACTTTTCATATACGAGCCGTTAGCTGCAAGACAAAAAAAATCGCAATAAAAACAAAATGAAGAACTTATTTTTAATCATAATCGGACTATTAACATTTAGCGGATTTTCTCAAGATTATTTACTTGCCGACGAAAATTCCGATAAAACTATGATAGCCGATTTTATTGAAAAATCTATCGCAGAAAAAAAACTGAAAAAAAATCCTGTTATTGTAGTAAACGAAAGAGTTTTAAAAGACAACGAATTGGATAAATTAAATTTCTATAAGTCTGATATTTTAGAATTTAGTTTAGTAGCAATGGATAATACTCAAATGGTTGACATTTACGGAGAACAAAGCTTAAACGGAGTTTTATTGATTGAAACAAAACCGTTTCAAGAGAAAGCTGCGAAAAGTATTTCGGACAGTAAAGTATTATTCTTAATAAATGATAAACAAATAACTCAAGCAGAACTCGAAAAAATAAATCCTGACACAATTGAATCTCTGGATGTGATAAAAGACAAAAAAGAAATAGCAAAATATACGACTGACGAATATGATGGAGTTGTAATAATTAAACTAAAGAAAACGGAATAAAGTCCAGCAGCTAACATCGTATAAAAATAATGCGAAGTTTAGTGCTTAATCGAGAGTTCGTGCGCTTTTGTTACATCTGATTTTCCTGCGGAAAATCCTCGCATACAAAACCGCACTATTCTTATACATAACCGTTGTAAAATATAAAATTTGTTCAGATCTATTATGAACGAAATATATTGAGTTTCATACCTCATTCTCTACTTAACTTACCAGTCTTACTCCTTCCCTAGTGTCGCTTTTTTGCTAAGGTCACGGATGAAAAAAATGATTTTCAAAACTGTATCTAAGCAGTTCGCAAAAGCTATCCTAAAGGAAAAAATCATTTTTCTGTTTTAGTCGATCTAAAACCGACAATACATTTAACAACAATGCATAAAAGCAATAACGGCGCTTTTATTGTTCGTTTATTAAGGTATTTTAGTATTTTAGTGCTGTTGGTGAAAAGTAAGTAACTCGGCTTTTTTCTGCCAACGCTAATAAAGCCAAAACACACAAAAAGCAGAAAACCCGTTAAAGCTTTTATACGGGACCGTTGCCATCCATTTGAGAAAAACGATTTACATATTAATATTTTTAGGAATTGGAATTAATTTCTGCTTCTCTCAAACTGAATCTGAAAAACTATTTGGTTTAACAGAATTTGACTCAAAAAAACACGACCGAATTTATCGTGTTGAAATTGAGGATTATCAAAATGTAGAATTGATTGATTTCAAAAATGGGGAATTTAAAGGAACTCTTACTCATTCGGTTTGGACTACGAATAGAAAGGAAATTAGAAAAGATAGCATAATTCAAAAAATTGCGATTCCGAATTCTATGGTGGAAAAACTGATTTCGGAACTAAATAACAACGGATTTGGAAATCTAAAAGACTGCAACGAAGTAGAAAACTGTATTAGCGGATTAGATGGAACAACCACTTTTTTTAAAGCAATTAAAGATGGAGAAATAAATACTTCATCTTATTGGGAATTAGAATCTGACTATTATTACAATCAAAATAAAGTAAAATTACCAGCTGAAGTTATAAAAGCAAGAAAACTGATTTTGATTATCAACAAAGAATTTGATTTGAAAGAACAATTTCAGAACTTTTTAAACAGACTGCCGAATGGACGTTATTCGTACAGTATGCTGATAATGAAAAAAGGATAAAAAACGTATGGCAACACCGTGTATAATTAATGGCTAGTTCTCGCTTACTTACGAAAATCCTCGCGGATTTTCTATTCAGTTTTTATTTGCTAAATTAGGTACTTAAACACGCCACTAATCATACACAAAACCGTTGTAAAATATAAATTTTGTTTAGATCTATAATGAACGAAATATATTGAGTTTCATACCTCACTTTCTACTAAACTTACAAGTCTTACTCCTTCCCAAGTGTCACATTTTTGCTAAGGTCACGGATGAAAAAAATGATTTTCAAAACTGTATCTAAGCAGTTCGCAAAAGCAACCCTAAAGGAAAAAATCATTTTTCTGTTTTAGTCGATCTAAGACCGATAATACATTTAACAACAATGCATAAAAGCAATAACGGCGCTTTTGTTGTTTGTTTATTAAGGTATTTTAGTATTTTAGTGCTGTTGGTGAAAAGTAAGTAACTCGGCTTTTTTCTACCAACGCTAATAAAGCCAAAACACATAAAAAGCCGGAAACCCGTTAAAGCTTTTATACGGGACCGTTGTAAAATATAAAATTTGTTCAGATCTATAATGAACGAAATATATTGAGTTTCATACCTCACTTTCTATTAAACTTACCAGTCTTACTCCTTCCCTAGTGTTGCATTTTTGCTAAGGTCACGGATGAAAAAAATGATTATCAAAACTGTATCTAAGCAGTTCGCAAAAGCAACCCTAAAGGAAAAAATCATTTTTCTGTTTTAGTCGATCTAAGACCGATAATACATTTAACAACAATGCATAAAAGCAATAACGGCGCTTTTGTTGTTCGTTTATTAAGGTATTTTAGTATTTTAGTGCTGTTGGTGAAAAGTTAAGTAACTCGGCTTTTTTCTGCCAACGCTAATAAAGCCAAAACACATAAAAAGCCGAAAACCCGTTAAAGCTTTTATACGGGACAGTTACCTGCAAGCTGAAAAACCGATGAACATTCCAAAAACATCAGATGATTTTCAAAATGAATTTTATTCGTCTATTGACTTAATAGATAAAATTGGAGATTTAAGAATTCGACAATTTATGGACGGACTGAATAAAGTTTCTGATGAAATAATAGTAGATGGAATTGTTAAAGTGTTTGAATATGAAAAGAGAACTGAAACGGAGTATACCGACCAAAAATACGCTGGAAAAATATTAGAGAAATTAAAACCGAAATCTGATTTAGATTTACTTGTGATTTTAAAATCAACAATTGGAAATTGGAATAAAAGCGTTGAGGAATTCCCTTTTTGGATAAAAGAAAATTACGGAATTGAATCTGTAAAAAATAAATTGACTGAATTTGAAACTCAAAATCTGACCGAAATAGAATCGGACAAATTGAAAACGATAAAATGGTGGCTGAAAATCTAAATCGGAATAAAAGCCAGCAGGTAACACCGTGTATAATTCATTGCTAGTACTCGCCTACTTACGAAAATCCTTGCGGATTATCTATTCGGTTTGTATTTGCTAAATTAGTTGCTGAAACACGCAACGAAATCATACACAAACACGTTGTAAACAATAGCACTGAAAATTCGTTAAAGAAAAAAAACAATAAAAATCTAAATATGATAAAGAACTTATTACTTATTTCACTGACAATGTTTCTTACGACTCTAAGTTTTGCGCAGACTCGTACTAATGACATTTCAACTTTCTACATTAATGTTTTTATAAATTCCGACAAACAGATCTTCGTGGAATCTGACAAAACTGACTTTTCAAAAGTGACAAATGAAATTAAAGGAATTATTGATAAGCATCAGTTTAAGATTGATGAACAAATTATCTTTCGACTTTTTGCAGATGAAAATTTAGAAATGGGATTTATAAGTGATGTGAATCGACAAATGAATAATGCTAATTCTGACAAATTGCAAACTCAAAGATATCTTCTCAATACGGTTCAATTGAACATTGACGGAAAAAATTGGTTTGAATCTAAAAAAATAAAAGAACAAATTCGAAATTAGCTAAAGTTTACAACATCGGTTAACCTACAAAAAGCTGGTATTTAGTTAAAAGTATTATTTTAGTCTTCAAGCAAGAAATAGTTTAGCTGACTTTATGACGTATATAAACCCGCTTCTTGCGTTAACCAAGACCGTTGTGTGTAACCAGAAAAAATTCAAACTAAGAAAATGACCTTGAAGAAAGATATATTTGAAAGATTAAAATGTGGAGAACAAGTTCCTTTTAGCGATCCTGAATACTCTAAAATTCCAATTGCTGTGGAAGAAACCAAAAAAATCACAGTAAAATTGAATAGCGCATCAAGCTCAAATGAAATCAGAGAATTATTAGGTCAAATAACTGGAAAATTCATTGATGAAAGTACAACAGTTTTCACTCCATTTTATACCAATTATGGTAAGAATATTAAAATCGGAAAAAATGTTTTCATTAATCACGCTTGTTCATTTTTAGATTTAGGAGGAATAACAATTGATGATAATGTAATGATTGCTCCACGAGTTAATCTAACATCTGAAAGTCACCCAGTTCAAATTGAGAATAGACAAACCCTAACAACTGGACATATTCATATTAAACAAAATGCTTGGATAGGAACGAACGTAACAATTCTTCCGGGAGTAACAATTGGTGAAAATTCAATAGTTGCTGCAGGGTCCGTTGTTTCTAAAGATGTTCCTGAAAATTGCATTGTTGGTGGAACTCCTGCAAAAGTTATTAAAACTATAGATTAGAAATCATTTAACTTCCTTATTATAATTAAATTTTAGTAAGAAAATTAATTTGAGATGGCTACACACAACAACGGTTATCACAAATAACGGGTTTTATCTAAAAAGTGTATTTTAGTATCCTAAGTAAGAAAATAATTAAACCGACAAGTTCGCATCCCTACTCCCGCAACTTGTGTTAACCGAGACCGTTGTGTGCAATGTCGGAGCAACCGTGGAAAAACAAAAATCGAGATTAAAATAAAATATGTTCTACAAACCTAAACCGAAAGAAAATCTGGATTTAAGAAATAAATTATTTCTCGAAACAGGAATACTTTCCCTAAAAGAACAGGGATTTGAAAAAAGTCCGTTCAAATCAGATTGGTATGGAAGAACAAATCATAATGATTTCTCATACACATTGAACAGATTAGAAATAGAAACTCATATTCTGAGAAATGAAAATTGGATTCAAATTAGATTAAACATTTTCAATCTAACACCTGAAATTAATTCTCTTGAGGATTTGATAAACTCTGACGGGTTAAAATTCCATTTGCCGCCTAATAGTCAAACTGAAATGAGATTACGTTCGGATACTTATAATTGTATGCCTTTATTTTATATGTTGTTTTTACCTGAACATAAAATTGGACAGTATTTTACGAAAAATGGATTTAATAAAAGACTGAAAAAGTTATCTGAACTCATACATAAAGATATGCGGAATATTGATTTTTATATAACCAAATGGAAAGAAAAGCATAATCCAAAAACTGTAAATTGGAAAAGTGAAACTATTGAAAAAACAAAAAACACTGCACACAACAATGTATAACCGCAATTACGGCGGATTCGACTACGTCCGAATCCACTCGGAATTGCTAACGTCTGTTCCAAACCGAAAATTAACGCATATTAACCCGTAACTGACGGTTATACGAGACCGTTGTAAAATATAAAATTTGTTCAGATCTCTAATGAACGAAATATATTGAGTTTCATACCTCACTTTCTATTAAACTTACAAGTCTTACTCCTTCCCTAGTGTCGCTTTTTTGCGAAGGTCACGGATGAAAAAAATGATTTTCAAAACTGTATCTAAGCCGTTCGCAAAAGCTACCCTAAAAAAAAAAATCATTTTTCTGTTTTAGTCGATCTAAGACCGATAATACATTTAACAACAATGCATAAAAGCAATAACGGCGCTTTTGTTGTTCGTTTATTAAAGGATTATAGTATTTTAGTGCTGTTGGTGAAAAGTAAGTAACTCGGCTTTTTTCTGCCAACGCTAATAAAACCAAAACACAAAAAAAGCCGGAAACTCGTTAAAGCTTTTATACGGGACCGTTAGGGTGCATTTGAAATGAAAAAAATCACATACATCATATTATTGCTTTTCATTGTAAGTAGTTGCAAAAATTCGATTTCGGAAGCGGACAAAAAACGTGTGACTGAATTAAACGAAAAAGCAGTTGAATACAGAATGAATGGAGATTTGGAAAACGCAAAAAGAAATTATTCAAAAGCTATCGAAATTGACCAATCCAATACTTTTATCCGATATGAACTAATTGGAGTTTATGTTGAGCAAGATAGTCTGGAAAAAGCATTCGAACTTTTAGAAAAAATACCAGCTGAACAAAAAGAAACCGAATATTACTACCAAGTAAAAGGCGGACTTTATGAATTTAATGGACAAAAAGAACAAGCAATTGAAAACTATAAAAAAGCTCTTGAATTAACGGATAATCCAAAAGTTAAAGATGAAATGGATTTAAGTCCTTTGGTCAACTACGCAATGCTCGAAACCTTAGCTGGAAAAAAAGAGCAAGCCGTAAGTAGACTAAATGAAACTTTAGACTTGGATTGGCTAACTGAAAGCAATAAAGAATATCTCAAAACTTTCAGAAACGAATTTGAATTTTATCAAGGAAACGGAACTTTAGAATTTGACCCAAAAAGAGATATTATAATAAAAACAACAAATTCAGATAGTCTTGAATTAGTTTTAAGAAAAAATCATATAAACATTTCGGGAAGTAGTTCGAGTAATGGAAATGATACAACCGAAATTTATTTATCGGAAAAATATCGAACTGGAATAAATAAACTGAATATAAAAACGCACCCTAACAATGGCTATAAGTAATTGCTTGTTCTCGCCTACTTCTGAAAATCCTCGCGGATTTTCAGTTTGGTGTGTACTTGCAAAGTTAACCGCTAACCCACGCAACTACTCATAGCCGAGACCGTTGCCACACATTTAAGAAAATCGTGCTCAATTAAAAAATATGGGATTATTTGACATTTTTGATAAAGGAAAAAAAGATTCCTCATCAACTACGGATAACGGAATTTTAGGACCAACATATCTTGAGGGCATTACTGAGCAGATAGCAAATCCTGTGAAGTTGAAATCTATTGAATGGAGAAGAAAGCTAAAAACAAAACTTGGTCAAAATAAATTTCAGATAAAATATTACGGACAACTTCATCAAGATTATAAGAATTTAATTATGGGTACTGATTTTGCACCTCCAAAAATTTTCGCTGTTGACGTTACGAACGGAAATGAAATTTTATTATTTGATGGTTGTAATCACGGATATAATTCAATGTTCTGCGACAAATATTCTAATGACCAAATTAATAATAGAATAGCTGAAAAAATTTATACCGATGAAACAGGAAATGACCAATTTGAAATAGTAATTTCTACGTATTACGGAATAGATTACGAAGATGAATTCAGAAACGAAGTTGACGAAAACGGAAATATTGAGCTCATTAATGGATTAAACGAGGAATTCAATATTGTAAAACGAAACGGATTTGATTCTTTGCAAATTTGGTCGATTAATAAAAGTGGAATTAAAACGGAAATAGTTTCCAAAGAGTTAGCGTAAAAAAACGTGTGGCAACAATGTATAAAATTAATGGCTAGTCCTAGCCTACTTACGAAAATCCTTGCGGATTTTCTATTTGGTGTTTATTTGCTAAATTAAGTGTATAAACACGCCACTAATCTTATACAATCACGTTGTGGTGCATTTTGACAAACTTTAGAAATGAAATTAAACATTGCCATATATTCCATAATCTTATTTCTATCGGCAAGTTGCAGTAATCAAAAATATGAGATTAAAGATTATGGATTTCCGAAAAAGGAAAATGATAGTTTAAAAGTGTCTTTAAAATTATCGGAGTTTGAAAATTATGGCTTACTCGTTGACAGGATTAGAGAAATAACTTGTAATGACAGTTTTCCAAAAATGGTTTTCAAAAAAAATAAAGTGATAAGGAACATTTATCCAATTGAAAATTGCAAACCTTTAATTTATGACCCCGAAGGAAAACATTACGTTACATTTCGTGGAGGAAAACCATATAAAGCAAGTACAACAATAGAAATTGACACCGACTCTCTAAGGTCAAAATTAAAAGATGATTTTTCATATTATCGAAACTCAAATCCTGTAAAAAATCCTGAAAGCTACTTAGTAATAATAGAATCGGAACGGCAAGATAATGTGGACGGAATTGAAGATTTTTTAAGTAAACTAACTCAGGAGTTTGATAAGTTAAAGGCTGATGTGGAATTAAATATTTCATTTTGGGAGGTCGTACCTTTTCTGCCACCACCGCCCGCAATGGAAAACGAAAAACATACTGGATAAAAAAACGACACCACAACAAAACCTAAACTTAATGCGGACTTTAGGGCTTAAAGCTAAGGTCTGTGTATATTTACTAAGTCGCTAAATCTTTGGGATTTAGCTTTGGACAAAAAAAAGAAAAAGCAAAACCAAAAGCTTTAGCTTCGTGCGAAGACGGAAACGAAAAGTTTCCTTACAACCGCACTACGCTTAGCTAAACCGTTGTAGCACATTTGAAAAGAATGTAAACCAGAATGAAATATAAAACTCTTATTCTAGATTTTGATGGCACATTAGCCGACACAAAAGAAAGCATTATACAAACTATGAAATTTGTTGCCCATAGTTTTAATCTCCAAAACGTTGATGAAAATCTAATAGAAAGTTTGATAGGGTTACCTCTGAAAACTACCTTCGAAAAAGCCTTTTTACTTGACGAAAAATTGATTGAGGAGGCGACTTTGATTTATCGTAAACATTATAATGAAATTGTGATCGACACAATTTCTCTTTTTGATGGTGTAAAAGAAACCTTGTTGGATTTATATTCTAAAGGAATAAATTTAACTGTTGCATCAAGTAAAGGAAAAGCTGCATTAATTAAGATTCTCAAAAAGCAAAACATCTATGATATTTTTTCATTTGTAGGTGGAGAAGAGGATGCAAAAAATAAAAAACCATCACCTGACATCGTAAATCTCATAATCGATAAATACAACTATCAATTGAATGAATGCTTAGTTGTTGGCGATACAATTTTTGACATTGAAATGGGACAAAGGGCTTATGTCGATACGTGCGGAGTAACTTATGGCAACAACACAAGGGAAAAATTAGAAAAACAAAAACCAAACTATATAATTGACAACTTCAGAAGTTTAACTGAAATTCTGAATTAAAAAAACGTGCTACAACAATGGCTATAAGTAATTGCATGTTATTACCTACTTCTGAAAATCCTCGCGGATTTTCAGTTTGGTGCATACTTGCAAAGTTAAGCGCTAACCCACGCAACTACTCATAGCCGAGACCGTTGCCATTCATTGCGGAACGCACTCTGAACGGAAAAAAACGAAATTTATGACAAAAAAAATAGCCTATTTCTTAATAATAGCTTCAAGTCTTTTGATTGCTTACAATATATATGAAAATGAACCATTTAAAAATTCGATATCAAGTATTCTCGTAATAATTTCAATGCTATTAATTATTTGGGATAGAAGAAAAAAAGAGTGATTTAAAATAAGGTCTGCCTTTTAGCTAATTTTCGGAATCGGAAACTGAACTGAAACCCAAACTGAATTTGGAATTTAGCAAGTTGCGGAATTGCTCACTCGAAATTTGAATTGAAGAAGTTGGCGGAATTAAAAGCTGACTGAATTTACTCAAACGCCGAAAATCGGAAAATGGAATTTAGCGAAATAATTTGAACTGAAAAAACAACGAAATGGCAACACCGTGTATAATTAATTGCTTGTTTTAAGCCTACTTACGAACATTCCTGCGGAATATTCTATCTGTGATTTATTTGCTAAATTAGTTGCCTAACCACGCAACTAACTATACACCGAACCGTTGTGCGTAAACTGAAAAATGAAACTAAATTTTTACATCTTACTTTTAATTCAATTATTTAGTTTTCAATCATTTTCGCAAGAAATCGTAATGAACGGAACTATAATTAATGCCGAAAACCAAAAACCAATAGAATTTGTGAATATTGGAATCTTGAATAAAAATCAAGGAACAATAACAGACCCAAATGGAAAGTTCATTCTGACCATTCCCAAAAAATTTACGTCGGATAGTATTACAATTAGCCACATAAACTATTATTCTGTAAATATCTTGGCCGAAAACTTCTCAAATCGGATAATCGCTTTACAACCTAAAACCAGGGAACTTACAGAGGTTGTCGTTTCAAGTAAAAAAAGGAAAAATAAAAAAATCGGAGTTAAATCATACAGCAGACTTTTATCAATGCGTGTTATTTCCAAGAACAATGATATTGTAGAGGCCGCACAAAGAATTAATATACCAAATGAAGAAATCAAGGTCAAAGCGGTAAATTTCGCTATTAGAAAATGGTCAGAAGTGGAAGGAGTAAAAGTTAGAATCAACTTTTATAAAAATTTGGATGATACGCCTGACGAAAAGATAGTGCTTAAAAACATTGTAGCGGATTTACCAGCTCAAACGGACTCGGATTGGATACGAATCGACCTTAATGAAAATGATATTTATATCTCAAAAGACTTCTTCGTAGGAATTGAATTTATACCAAATTTCAAAAAACCAACAATAGTGGATTTGGGAGGTATATTAACAAAAGGAAAAGGTTATTATAGAGAAAATAGCTTAGGTAGCTGGACAAAATTAAATGGAGGAGCATCCATCAATGTTGAAATAGGATACTGAAAAAAGTCTACGCACAACAAAACCTATAAACAATACGGGCTTTGGGGGTATTCGCTGGGTTTGTGTATTTTTATGAAGACCGCAAAATCTTATGGATTTTGCTCTGGAAAAGAAAAGATAAATCAAAACAATAAGATTTAGCTATATGCGTGGCGGAAAGCAATCGCTCGTTTGCTCCCGTACTGTTCATAGCTCAACCGTTGTAGCCAATTAAAACAAAGTACGAATGAACAAAATAATTTTTATCATAATTCTTTCTTTAGGATTTTCAGACTTTTCTTTTTCTCAACAAAAAGTGCTTGATAGTGTCAAATATATTCCAACCGAGTTTGTCAAAACTTTATTGAAAGAAAATGATAGTTTAAAAATTACATTTGATAAAACGAGAGAAAAACTAACGAAAGAGCAAATTGAAGGAATATTCTCAAAAACTAAAAACAAAGAATATGACATTAAAAAAACTCGAATTGCACTAGAATTGACCTCATTATTAGGTGATAATTGGAATTTTGATGAAACCCTTAAACCAGAAAACACTTTAAACTTCAAAACTATTGAAGAGCTTGAGAAATTCAACAACTCTTTACCAACTTCAGAATCAGTCTCTTTTGAAAATGATGGTAGTTTAAAAAGAAAAGAAACAACTTTTAAGAATGGTTCAAAAGAGATTATCGAAAAGGATAGAAATGGAAATTTTATAAAAAAAACAATAGATGAAAATGGAAATGAAACTATTGATAAAATTAAAGACATTTCTGAGATAAAAATCAAAAAACCAAAAGTTGAAATAATAAAAGAATAAAAACTGGCTACAACACCGTGTATAATTCATTGCTAGTTCTTGCCTACTTGGAAATTCCTTCGGAATTTCCTCTGGTTCGTTTTAGTTTACTAATTTAGTTACTTAAACAAGCAACGAAATCATACACAAACACGTTGTGGTGCATTTTGACAAACTTTAGAAATGAAATTAAACATTGCCATATATTCCATAATCTTATTTCTATCGGCAAGTTGCAGTAATCAAAAATATGAGATTAAAGATTATGGATTTCCGAAAAAGGAAAATGATAGTTTAAAAGTGTCTTTAAAATTATCGGAGTTTGAAAATTATGGCTTACTCGTTGACAGGATTAGAGAAATAACTTGTAATGACAGTTTTCCAAAAATGGTTTTCAAAAAAAATAAAGTGATAAGGAACATTTATCCAATTGAAAATTGCAAACCTTTAATTTATGACCCCGAAGGAAAACATTACGTTACATTTCGTGGAGGAAAACCATATAAAGCAAGTACAACAATAGAAATTGACACCGACTCTCTAAGGTCAAAATTAAAAGATGATTTTTCATATTATCGAAACTCAAATCCTGTAAAAAATCCTGAAAGCTACTTAGTAATAATAGAATCGGAACGGCAAGATAATGTGGACGGAATTGAAGATTTTTTAAGTAAACTAACTCAGGAGTTTGATAAGTTAAAGGCTGATGTGGAATTAAATATTTCATTTTGGGAGGTCGTACCTTTTCTGCCACCACCGCCCGCAATGGAAAACGAAAAACATACTGGATAAAAAAACGACACCACAACAAAACCTAAACGTAATGCGGACTTTAGGGCTTAAAGCTAAGGTCTGTGTATATTTACTAAGTCGCTAAATCTTTGGGATTTAGCTTTGGACAAAAAAAAGAAAAAGCAAAACCAAAAGCTTTAGCTTCGTGCGAAGACGGAAACGAAAAGTTTCCTTACAACCGCACTACGCTTAGCTAAACCGTTGTAACACATTTAAAACCAATCATAATTGAACAAAAATCATAAATTGGAAACTCTGACAACCGAAAAAATAAAGCGGAATTTTATGCTAATTAATTCAGCATATTTTTATGAGATTATTTATGACGAAAATCGGAGATTTTTTGATTTGTATTTAACTTTTGGAACAAAAGGAATTTCAGAAAATCATACAAAAACATATAATGACCTAATTGAAAACTTGAATGGATATTTGACTAAAATTAGTGAATACATTAAATCGACTTACTCAAACTCTGAAAAAAAGAAAACGGATGAACTTAATAAAATAAAATTGAGTTTAAGTGTAGTTGAGATTTCAGATTACAATCAAGAATTTGATACTGTTATAATTTGTGAAAAGGAATATAAATATTTCGGAATTTTTAAAAAAAATATCGGAATTAGAACCGAGATTAAAAATGGTCGAATAATCTCAATGGAGAGAAAATCTGATACCTTAAAAGAAAATAAAAAAAACGTGTTACAACACCGTATATAAGCTATGGCTTGGTCAGTCCTCAGTTGGAAAATCCTGCGGATTTTCCAAAGATAGTTTATATTTGGAGAGGTCTGTGCCGAGACGCGCCACAGCTCATATACAAAAACGTTGTAAGCCATTTTGACCAAACCAAGAAACCTATGAAATACATTTTTACTTTTGCTCTTCTATTAATTTCTTTTCAGACTTTTTCACAAACCGAATTTTTCGTAAATACTGAACTTCTAAATGTAAGAAGTGGAGCGGGAACTGAATATGATGTTGTAGGACAAGTTAAACTCAACGAAAAAGTTATAGAAATTTCTAAATCTGGAAATTGGTCAGAAGTTAAGACAGAGAATTTTCAAGGCTTTGTTTCATCCAAATACATAAGTACTATAAATGAAGAATCAGAAAAAAAAGAAGAAGATAGTTCTATAATTGGTTGGTTAATTGGTCTTGGAATTTTAGGTTATATCATAATTAAAGTGAAAAACTTTTTTTCTGGATTGTTTGGTGGTAAATCTTCAAATACAACGAATAGGACAACTTCAACACCACAAAAAGAAAGACGAAGACAATCTGGTAATAGTGCTGTTTACAGATTTAGAATAAAGGGAAATGGTTCAGCTGGTGGAGTGAAATATGCAGATGGTATGAATGTGGAAGTTGCTGTTACAGGTTTGGGTTCAGGTGGCTCACCATTTAACAATATTGTAGAAAAAAAATTCGTTGAAGAATTTGCAAGAAAATACAATATTGAACCTCGCTTTCATTCTGGAATAAAAATGTTATTTAAACGTGATAGTGTTGACGTAGAAATCTTATAAATCCTATGAAACCAAATATTTTCAATATTGCAACCAAAGAATTAAATCAAGATGCTTTTTTAACTTGGCTTCTTCAATATTCAGATATTGGATGTAAAAACACAAACACGCCTTTAAACAAGTGTGGTAAAGAATTTATTACAAGTTTAATACAAACTCAAATACCAAATTTCGATGAAGAAATAGTAAATGTTGAGGCTGGAAGACAATGGCAAAACATTGATGTTTGGGCAGCCATAAACGAGAAATATTTGATAATAATTGAAGACAAAACTTTCAGTTCTTTTCATTCCAATCAATTAGAACGTTACAAACAAATTGCAGTTGATTGGTGTTTAGAAAAAAAATACATTGAACCAATTTGTGTTTATCTAAAAACTGGAAACGAATCAATGCGGAATTTGGATTTTGTAATAAAACAAGGTTTTTCGATATTTCAAAGACAAGATTTTTTAAAGATTTTAGAAAAATATACAGAAATCGAAAATGATATTTTTACTGATTTTAAAGAAAGGCTTACAAAATTAGAGCATTCCAACAATCAATATTCCAATAAGATTATTGGCGATTGGAATGGTGCAGATTGGCAAGGTTTCTATCAATTTTTAGAAACAGAAATCGGTTTGGTTAATTGGCATTATGTAAATAATCAAAACGGCGGATTTTGGAACGCGGTTTTAAATTGGGACTATTGGGATATATTTCCTGTCTATTTACAAATTGAACAGGGTAATTTATGTTTTAAAATATCAACAGACCCTGAAGAATTAGAAATGCCCAAAAACATTACAAGAAGTCAAATACGGAACAAAATTTATCACTTAATTACAGAGAACGCAAAGAAAGAAGGTTTAGACAAGGTTAAAAGACCTGACCGATTTGGACACGGGAAATATATGACTGCGGCAATTGTCAAAAAACATAATTGGCTTGGTAAAAAAGATGATAAAATAGACGCTATAAAAATCGCAGAAACGCTAAAAGAATACAAGAAGTTTCTAAAAAGAACCGTAGAAAAAACGGCTTACAACAACGTATATAGCTCATAGCTAATTAGTTGCTTAACCGAAGTTAGAGCATATTTGGAAGTCCGCCAATTTTTTTAATTTGGCTTATTGAGAAAAAAGGTAATAAGAAAATTAAAAAATTCGGCTCGTGCTTAACCGTATAGTTATCGCTAATTTACACGCTACGAGCCATATACTAACCGTTAGCAACAAGGCAAGACAAACATTGAGAACATTTATAAACATATTGATTATTCTTTTGCTTGTGATTTCTTGCAAGCCAAATAAGAACGAATTGAAAACTTCAGAATTTGAAACTTTCGAACGAGTGATGGGCGAAAATTCTTGGGGCTTTGTAAATCAAAATGGAGAAGCAGTTATACCTCTAAATAAATATAAATTTCTGAATCCGATAGATGAAGAAGGTATGATTTTAGCTCAATCAAATGGAAAAAGTGGTTACATAAACATAAAACAGGATACCCTAATACCCTTCATTTATGACGATTTAAGTGTTTTCTCTCACGGACTTGCGCCTGCGAAGAAAAATGATAAATACGGTTTTATTGATAGAAAAGGTAAAGTAGTAATACCATTTAAATACGAAAACGAAAGCCATTTTTACAAATGTAGATTGGCACGTGCTAAATTAAATGGCAAATATGGTTTTATAGACCAAAGTGGTAATGAGATTGTTCCCATTCAATTTGAAAAAGTAAGAAGTAACAAAATCGACTCATTGGTGTGTGCAATGAAAGACGGAAAGTGGGCATTTTTTTCTTGTTCTGGCAAACAATTGACCGAATTTGAATACGACAAAATAACTGAATCTTACTTTGATGATAGAAATTACACCTATTTTGAGAGAGGACTTTGCCGAGTAGAAAAAAATGGCAAAGTAGCTTATCTAAATAAAGACTTCAAAGAAGTAGTGAATTTTGGAACTTATGATATTGCAGAACCTTATCGAAATTATTTAGGAATTGTATCAAAAAAGGGCAAATATGGAATTATTGATACACTTGGGAATGTCGTTTTACCAATCAAATACGACTTTATCGAACATCCAACTGAATACTCAAACGAATCTGACCTTTTCGCAATCAAAAAAGGCAAAAATATACAGCTTTTAGATAACAGAGGAAATCCAATAACCGATTTTGACATCAAAGAATTTGAATGGGATAGTTATAAAGGCAAAGAATCATACCATAGATATTTCGTTTTAACTAACAGTTCTGGAATGGTAGGAACTGTTTCGGACAAAGGAATAAGGGAAATACCTTTTGAATACGAAAAAATTGAACCATTTGACGGAAAGCCAATTACATTCGCTAAGCGAAATGGAAAGTTTGGATTAATTGACCATAAAGGAGAAGTTCAATATCCTTTCGAATTTGAAGAAATTATTTCTGTTAGTTCTGATGATTATTTCATAGCGAAAAAATCAGATAAGTATGGTATAATTGATTTTAATGGAAAACAAATAGTTTCTTTTTCATATGAACATATAGACCCTACTTATAATGGTTTCTTGGTTAAAAAAAATGGATTAATTGGGAAAATAGATATTGAAGAAAATGTGATTATACCTATTGAATATGAGGAAATATCCAATTGGGTAGAGTATGGTCCTGATGAACATTTCGTAACTAAGAATGGAAAAAAAGGGTTGATAAGCAGAGATGGAAAAATAGTTATACCGACAGAATATGATGAAATTTCAGTTGATAATTCCAAACTTATTAAAGTAGCGAATAATGGTGTTTTTGGAACAATTAATTGGAAAAACGAAATAATTCATCCGATTCAATACAAACAAATTTTATGGGAATGGCCATATTTAACTAATAAAGAGTTAGATACTGTATACTTAAAAAGGAACGGGAAGTACATATCAACTGATACGAAAGGAAACATATTAGAAGAAAATGTCAGTGAAAAGCTGATTAATGAAAAATTCGGATATTTATTAAACAACTGATAAAGCCCAGTTGCTAACAATGTATAAAAAAAATAGGGCAAAAAGTGCTTAACCGAAAGGTTTGTGTGTATTTGTAAAGTCGCCAAATTTTTAAATTTGGTATAATTGAAACAAGAAAAGATAATTAACAAAATTTAAAAATTTGGCTTTAGCTTAATCCGAAAAATATCGCATACACCTGCCCTACTTTTCTTATACTAGACCGTTGTAGTGCATTTGAGAAAACCGAAAATATGACAAGAGACGAAGCCCAAGACGCGTGGGAAAAAATAGTTGAAATTGGATTTTCCAATTATGAAAAACTTACTCGTGAACAACGAGTTTGGTTTAATGTTGAACCTTTGACAACTGGCGGATTATGGGACCATTATATGAATTACGGAGCTGACAAAAATGCCGATACGATTGAGGATTTGGAATATCTGAATTTTAATTCGGTGGCTAACCAATTACGTGAATTTAACAAAACCTATTTGCCAAATGGAATTCCAGAAGGACCAGATGCTCGACAAGAGGAATTCGAAAAATTTGATGAAGACGAATTCGAGGACTACATTGAGGAAATGGACAATAAATTTTGGAAAGTATCAGACGAACTGGAAAATGCTCTGTTGGAACATATAAATAACAGCGGAATTGGAAAATAAAAACGCACTACAACAATGTATAACCGCAATTACGGCGGATTCGACTACGTCCGAATCCACTCGGAATTGCTAACGTCTGTGCTAAACCGAAAATTAACGCATATTAATCCGTAACTGACGGTTATACTAGACCGTTACCACACATTTGATGAAAATCGGAACTACCATTTTTATAACATTAATTTTATTAGTCATTGTCGTATTTTCAATGGGTGGTGGACACGGAACTTATTTGCTTGCAAAAGTTGTTTATCCAATTACAATGATGATTGCTATTTTAACAAAAAACGGAATTGGAATTTTGCCGACCATAATTGCGATTGTACAAATTCCAATCTATGCTCTAATTCTGACTAAAAAACCGAAATGGAAATTTTACTTAATTGGAATTCATATAATTTTAGCAATTGTCTGTTTGAACTTAACAACTGAAACTTTTTCTGGATGAATACGTCTGAATTTTTTAAAATTAAAACCAATTATATCTGAATTGGAATTAGGTCAGTTCTGTTTTTCGGAATTCTATTACTTCTTATTTTGATTGAGATATTTGCTTTTTGGGGAATTTATGGAGAAGGAGCAACTGCGAGTCGAATTTCGGAATTATGGCATGTTGACATAATTTTAAATTATTTGCCGATTTTAATTGTTGGTGGATTTTTAATTTAAATAATAATAAAAAAAATAGAAAACAAGAATATGTGAAATTCAAAACGAATTTAATTACACTTTTGATTTTGATTTTTCTATTCTCAATCAGAAGTTAAATTGAAAGACTGATTTTCTGAAATGAATAATAAAAACGTGTGGTAACACCGTGTATAATTAATTGCTTGGTCACTGCCGACTTACGAACATTCCTGCGGAATATTCTATCTGTGATTTATTTGCTAAATTAAGTGCTTAACCACGCAACTAAACATACACAAACCGTTGGCAACAATATGAAAAAAACGACAGTAATACTTTTAATGGTCTTTGGTCTAAATCCCATTTTGGCTCAAATCGATGAAAATATTCACGAATTGAACTCAATGGAAAATCTTTTAACCGATGATGTTAAAAACATTTTAAAGGCAAATTTAGCTGATAAAAAAGTTGTGTTTTTGGGAGAATCTGAACATCATATTGGTTCAGATTTTTTAGCGAAAACTGAATATGTAAAATATTTAGTATTAGAGAAAGGATATAAAGACATTGCATTTGAGGCGGATTTTTTCGGACTTTATTTTGACCACGATAAAACAAATTTATATTCGTTCTGGTCTCGTTCAGTTCAATGCAAAGAATTATTTAAATTTTTAAAAGAGCATAATGTAACCATTTGGGGTTTTGATAATCAAATGGGTTCTGGTTATACTTGGAATAATTTCAAAAATAAACTGACTGAATTTCTAAAAAATAATTCTATTAGTTTTGATGAAAAATTCACGGAAACAACTGAAAATTATATCAAAAACAGAAAGAAGGCAAACGAAATTGTTGGTAAATCAAATTTAGAATACCTAATTAATGAGGTTGATAACCTAATAAAAAATGATACAGTAATAAAAGATAAACTTTGGTCTCAATTTTTGCAAAGTTACAAAAGCGACATTATTATAAATTCAACTCATAAAAGCAATAAAAAAGGAATACCAGTTAGAGACAGTCAAATGGCAAAAAACCTGGATTTCTTGGTTAATTCAATGCCTGAAAGAAAATTTATTGTTTGGTTAGCCAATGCACATATGACAAAATACGAATATGATTTTATGAAAAGTCAAACTATGGGAGGACAATTCGTAAATATAAACCCTAATATTTCATATCATATTGCTATTTCATCAATCCATATGCCTTATAGAAAAGAGAATTGGATAGAGAAATCTAGCAAAGACACTGGAAACTTACTTCACTTATTACCGACAACTGAAAAGAATTATTTTGTTGACTCAAAACAACTAATTAGTGAAAATCCAGCATATTCGGAAAAAGAATTTGAAGGGATGTTTAATCTTGAGGAAAATAAAACCAATTGGTTCAAGCATTTTGATGCATTAATATTTATTTCCAAAGGAGAAAAAGTAAAATATCTTAAATAAAATACTGTTGCCAACACAGTATATAAAAAATTGCTAGTTCTTGCCTACTTACGAAAATCCTCGCGGATTTTCTATTCGGTTTTTATTTGCTAAATTACGTACTAAACCACGCAACAAACCATATACAACAACGTTACCACCAATTTGAAAAACCGTCATTTCCTGAAATAGGTTGACTAAAAATCAATCATTTAATTCAGGATCAAGATGAAAGACAACAAACCTCCCTGCCCAAAAAAACAGTATCAAAAAGTAAGCTTTGAACTCAAACTAATGATCATTGACCAAATCCAAAATGGTCAGATCTCCGTTAATTATGCTGCTAAATCCTACAACGTTTCAAGATCTTCTATTGACTATTGGCTAAAAAAATACAGTACCTTAGAACAAAAGAAACGTGGTATGAGTAAACAAGATGAAATCAAAAAGCTAAAAGATAAAATTAAAGAACTGGAGTTTGTAAAAGAGTTTCAAAGGGATTACATCGCTAATCTCGAGAACTTATCAGGACTTGATCTAGCAAAAAAGCATTTGCCCGAAGCATTGGCCAAAGAGATAGAAAAACGCAAAAGAGACCTTTTAAAATGAAATGGGTTTATCAATGTTTCGGGATATCTAAACAAGCTTTTTACAAGCGTCTGGCAACACATCAAAAGTCCAACAAGCAAGAACTGGCAATTCTTGATCTTATTGAACAGGTCAGAAAAGAAATGCCCAAAACAGGCGGTTTAAAACTATATAAATCAATCAAACCGGCTCTTGTTGAAAAGAATATTAAAATGGGCAGAGATCGCTTCTATTCACTTCTTAGAAGACATCGACTGCTCATACCCAGAACCAAAAGAGCACATATCACAACAAACTCTAAACATCACTTTTATAAATATCCTAATTTAGTTAAAGACTTCATTCCCCAAGCTGCAGAGCAGCTGTGGGTAAGTGATATCACCTATATCAAAACAGATGGTGGTAATGCATATCTGGCACTGGTAACAGATGCCTATTCTAAAAAAATAATGGGTTATAAAATTGATGATCATATGAAAACAAGTCTTTGCATCGATGCATTACGAATGGCCTTAGCACAACGAGAATATCCAGACCAAAAGCTAATTCATCACTCCGACCGCGGTTTGCAATACTGTAACCCTACCTATACTAACTTCGCAGAGAGAAACGGAATCAACATCAGTATGACTCAGCAATACGACCCTTATGAGAATGCCGTAGCCGAACGAATAAACGGAATATTAAAACAGGAATTTGGATTGGGTAAAACAATTGTGAGTCTGAAATTAGCTCAGAAAATGGTTAAAAAAGCAGTCAAAATCTATAACTCAAAACGAATGCATTACAGCCTGGAGTTTAGAACTCCGGAATTTGCTCACAGTAATCAAAATCATAATTACAGACAATACAGAAAAATACCGATATTAGTAACTCAATAAAAACAAAATAGTAAACCGACAACTGGTCAACCTATTTCAGTATAAGACAAACTCTTGAGGATTAAAATAAATATACGGATTTCAATGATTGGAATATTTCTTATTTCATTGGTTGCTTGTAAAAATGATGTTAAGTCCGTAAAGATAGAACTCACTTCATCTGAAAAGGAAAAAACAAAAGACAGCATAATATTGACCAATATAACTGACTTTTTAGAAAATAATCAAAGTTCAGTGGTTAAGAATTATCATTTTCTGTGCGATTCATCAATGATTCGTCCGATTAGAGAATATAACATAAATCACAAGATTGATAATATAAAAATTCGCGGAAATAGTGTGAGGATTACACCTATTCCTGAATCATTTAAAATAACTGATGGACCATTAGCTGAATACCAAATAGAAAATGATAGTTTAGGAAAATTGGCGAGTTATTTTATAGACATCAAACTGGATTCTAACTTGGAAGTTTCTGATTTTTATGCAACTTTAAGGTTTATGAAAGAAAGTAACGGAATTGAAAAATTATCATTCAAAAAAGAAATTTCCGCAACGGAAAACTATTTGATTGAAGAAAAACTGAATAAAAACTGGTGGTAACACCGTGTATAAGCTATGGCTAGTTCTTGCCTACTTGGAAAATCCTGCGGATTTTCCTCGGGCATATATCGGTTTGGAATGTTCCGTAACGAGTCCACGCCACAGCCCATACACATAACGTTACCTGCAAGCTGTACCACTCATAATGACAAATATAGAATTAGAAAGACATAATGATTTTTTATTAAAGCAAATTGAATTAACTAGAAAAAGAATTATTCAACCAATTTATCGAGGTGATTCTCTCAGAAATCTATGCTACAGATTAAATGTTGAATTTAATGAAATGAACACTAACATTGAGACTCTATTGGATAGACTGTTTATGGTTGGTGAGAAAGCTCAAAGATATTACACGGATAATGAAAATTTCCGAATTGAAGAAGCTGATGATTATGTTTTTAATAAAATAGTCAAGTACTATAATGATTCTTTAAAAAGCAAAAACAAGAATACTATATTCTTCTTTGAGAGAAATAAAAAATTCACTGAGTTTTTTATGAATAAAGCAAACAAGAAGATTTTTATTCAACAAATTGAAAATGCTGACCATCAAGAAAGAATAAATATTCGAAATTATTATTTAATAATGCTACATCAACTTGCTGCAATTAATTATAAAAAAAAATCTCATTTCGTATCAACAACGAAAGATTATAAAATTGCAGAAATGTTTGCTAATGGTAAACGAGAAAATTATAGAATTATATTGCATTGTTGGTTTCCAATAAGAGCAAACAAAAATGTTTTATTAAAATATGGTTTACCAACGTATTCTATTCACCCTTATCAATATCAAAGAGAATATTCAATATTAGGTGGCATTTTACCACATTTCATTTCTGGTTTAGAATTAATTGAATCCAAAGAATTCTATCCAAATCCTAATATTTTTAAACAAGAAATTGATAATTCAACATTTTTGAATGGACTTAAAATAAATCAAGAAAATTTTCACAACATTGCTAACTTAACCAATTACAAAAGAACGTTAACAACAGATGGAAATAAAACTTGGGAAAACTAAAAGCCTGCAGGTAACAAAGAACTGAGGTAAAAAACAACTCTTTTCTATATTAAATTTGAGACATAAGTATCCTTTGCTAAAATCTGTAACTACAGATCTTAACTGTTTCACTTATTTCATCTTGGAGCTATCCTTTATGTATAACAGAAACATAATTTTCATCGTAGGGTAATCCTGATTTAGCGATAGCAAAAGCCTGCTTTAAAAATTTATTAGCCACTGCAATCAATGCCAGTTTTTTACTCTTACCCTTAGCTACGATTCGATCATAAATTTCCTTGCTACCTTGGTTGTATTTACATGCATTGAACGCGCATAAAAACAATAGGTTCCTTAGCTTTTTGTTTCCCATCTTACTGATCCTGCTTCTACCTCTTACACTACTCCCAGATTCCCGTATTGTCGGGGTGACCCCTACATAACTGCACAGTTGAGAGGCCTTCTCAAACTTAGAGAAGCCATCTGTTATCACAACTAAAAATAAGGCCGTTTTAATACCGATACCAGGTATACTAGTTAATAAAGTTAGTTGTTGCTGTTGATCTTGTTTAACAAGCTCTAACAAACGATCTTCGATACCTTTCACTTCTTTATTTAAATGTTTAAGATCACGCTTTAAAGACCTGTAAACATATTTAGATGGCGTGCCCAGCACTTCTTCCCCGTGAAGTTTGTTTTTAGTTGCCGTACGCTTCTTTAAATAACTATCCATTAACCTAAAGAGCTGTAGGCATTCTGCCTGTACATCACTAAGGGCATTGTAAACAGTAACCTCGTTGAATAAAGCATACTCACAAATAGCTTTGGCATCGCTCTTATCTGTCTTTATCTTTGAAAGTTTCATCTGAATAAAGCGCTTGACTGACAATGGGTTTACTACAGATACTGTAAAATCTTTTTTGTAAAGAAAATGTGCAAGCCGATAATGGTAATAGCCGGTAGCTTCCATAACTACCAAAGAATCTGAGGCTAGTGTTTTGACAAATAATTTAAAACCCTGCTCATCATTCTTATATTGAGAATGACTGCTTTCACTACCATAAACATCAAAGACATCCTTACTGATATCAACTCCAAAAGTTTCTTTATATTTATTCATAAGAACTGATTTTATGAAAGAGCATACTACCTTAATCACAACAACTTGAAAACGAGGTCGAGCCTCACAGAACTGAACGTGGTTGAAGTAGTAAAAGAGAGGGGATTATCAATGTTGACGAAGTCTAACGCTTCAGCGTATAACATAACCTTAATCTTCTCTTTGTTCTTTCTGATTTATACTATCAATTTAAAGAGAATCAAACTTAAGATGTATAACCGCAATTACGGCGGATTCGACTACGTCCGAATCCACTCGGAATTGCTAAAGTCAGTGCTAAACCGAAAATTAACGCATATTAACCCGTAACTGACGGTTATACTAGACCGTTACAAGCAAGCTGATAAAAACTGTATGAATATAAAAAAACTAATCATTTTCACCTTACTTATTCATTGTTTCATCGTAATAGGAGCTGGACACGGAATTGGGGTTATGGGAATGATTGATGTCATCGGAATTATTTCAGTTCCTTTAATGCTAAAAAACGGAATAGAATTTAATTTAAATGGTGGATTTGAAGATAGATTATCTTTGGTGATAATATTATCAATTTTAGGTAAATTCACTTTAATAATAAGCTTGTTTCTTAAAAATATTCGGACAAAAAATCTAACTGATTATTTGGATTAATACTCTTATGGACTTCAGTTTACTTATTATCTTCTGGAAATTGGAATTATTACTTGCTTTACGAAATTGCATTTTGGACAAGTACACCGTTTCTGATTTCATCAATTTTTTTGACTTTTTATATTATAAAGGATATATCCCAAAATAAAATGAACATTAAACTGACTAAAAAAAAATAAGGAACCGAAAAAAGCCAGCTTGTAACACCGACTATAATTCATTGCGGCGGAATTTACTACCGAAAATTCCAGACTAGTTTACTATCTTTCAAGTATGGCGATAAGAATTCTGCGGATTTTCCAGCAACGAAATCATAGCCAAGACCGTTGACAAACATTAAAAACTGAGAACTACAATTAATATATCAATAAAATGTAGTTACTTTGTAATAACATTTAGTAAATTATGGAAACATCAATAATAAAAATCGGAAATTCAAAAGGGCTTCGTTTGAGCAAGACCATTTTGGAAAAGTATAACATCAAGGACAAAGTTGAACTTATTCTAGAAAAAGGACAAATTATTCTTAAACCAGTTGCTTCACCAAGAAAAAATTGGGAAAAAGAATTTAAAAAAATGAATGAAAACGGAGACGACAAGTTACTTATGAACGATGTGTTTGATGATGAAAACCTCGAAGAATGGATTTAAAACAATATTCAATTGTTCTTGTAAACCTTGACCCAACAACTGGAAGTGAAATTAAAAAGACAAGACCTTGTGTTATCGTTTCGCCAAATGAAATGAATAGATATTTGAATACAATCGTACTTGCGCCAATGACAACTAGCTTGAAACAATATCCGACTAGAGTTTCAGTAAAACACAACGGAAAAAAGGGAATGATTGTAATCGACCAAATTCGCACAGTTGATAAAACCAGAATAATTCGAGTTTTTGAAAGTCTAACAAAATCGGAAATTGAAAAATGCAAAGAAGTAATAAAAGAAACCTTTGTGGACTGAAAAAAGTATTAATGCCCAACACCGGTAACCCTTGCACAAGCCTTTAATTCTTAGAAAATATCACTTATTTAAACCGCTTTTAGGCGGTTTTCTAGTTTTATATCGTTTGTAAATTAGCAGAATGAAGTCTCTTTAAAATGTACTTATATTCCTGATTTAACGTCATCGTGAACTTTAAAAACAAGCCTCTGCATAGATGCCCTGCAAATGGCATTAACACAACGCAACTACCCACATCAAAAGCTCATTCACCATTCAGACTGCGGGTTGCAATACTGTAATCCTACTTATACCTCTTTTGCTGAATTAAACCAGATTAACATAAGTATGACTCAGCAATACGACTCATATGAGAATGCCGTAGCCGAACGAATAAACGGAATATTAAAACAGGTATTTGGATTGGGTAAAACAATTGTGAATCTTAAACTAGCTCAGAAAATGGTTAAAAAAGCAGTTAAAATATACAACTCCAAACGAATGCACTACAGCCTGGAATTTAAAACTCCAAACCTCACTCACTCAAATCAAAATCATAATTACAGACAATACAGAAAAATACCGATATTAGTAACTCAATAAAAATAAAATAGTAAACCGGTAACTGGTCAACCTATTTCAGTACAAGACAAATGAACAGATTAATAATATTAGCTTTTTTGATTTTAACAAGTTGTAGTTCAAACGGACAAAACAACTTTGAGGGTTATAAAGTTCTCAACCGAAATCACAACAACTGAATTAGCCCCAGAAGGATTTCAAAAACAATTGAATGACAAATATGGAGACAGTTTATTAATGTATTACTCTGTAAATGGAAACTTCCGTAGAGTTCATCTGAATAGTGCTGAATTTGGAGCTGATTCACAATATTATTTTGCGAAAAAAGCTAAACTCTATTTTACGAACAAAAACAATTCTCAAGTTGACTCTTTGGACACAAGAGAAAACTCTCTTAAATTATTGAGTAAAGGGAAAATCAAAAATCAGAAAATAATGAATTTAGATTGTGAGTGTTATGAATTCAAAGCTATTAGCATATACAATCAAAATGTGACTTTGAATTATTGCTACAATTCCGAAAGTCCGAAAATCAATCCCGAATTATATTCTGACCACAACGATTTCTATTTGAATGAATATTATGGGCTTGCCAAAAGACCTTATCTAAAATTTTCAATCAAAACGGAGGAATTTAAAATAACTTATTTGGCGAATGAATTGATTGAAAAAGAAATTGGAGAAGAAATATTTAAACTAAAATAACTGTGCCTAAACCCGTTAACCGTTGCACAAGCCTTTAATTCTTAGAAAATATCACGTATTTAAACCGCTTTTAAGCGGTTTTCTAGTTTTATATCGTTTGTAAATTAGCAGAATGAAGTCTCTTTAAAATGGACTTATACTCTTGATTTGGCGTTATTGTGAACTTTAAAAACAAGCCGAGCATCCCTGCCCCACTTTTACGCGTTTTTCAATAAACTGCAGGTATTTTTTGAAGTTGTAGGCAATGGCGGAGAGCTGAATTTTAGGGTATCTTAAAGCCAGATAGGGTACTTAAAATCAGGCGTAACTTAATTTAAACCTGTAGCCGTATTTTTTGACTAGACATTTAAAAAAGATGTGTTTAACTCCTTGACATAATGAAATTATCAAATTTGGCTTGAGAAAAGCCTAATTTGACTACATCAATACATAAGCGTTATTAGAATTTTGTTGCTCACAAATGAATATAATAAAATGAAAATAACACTTACAAGTTCATTAGGAAACATCGGGAAAACACTTGCTGAAAACCTTATTAAAAAAGGTCACGAAGTAACAATTATAAGTCACTCAGTAGAACGAAAGGCGGAAATTGAAAACATCAACTGTAAACCCCAAATTGGCTCTTTACAGGATTTAGATTTTTTAATTGCTGCTTTTTCTGGTGCAGATGCTGTTTTCTTAATGAATCCACCGGATTACACACAACCTGATATCAGAGAATATTACAGACAAACAAGTACAAATTTTGCAAAAGCAATTGAAACAACAGGAGTTTACCGAGTTGTACTTTTAAGTAGTTTTGGAGGGCACCTCAATTATGGAACAGGACCAATATTGGGTTCGCATTTTTCAGAAGAAATCATCAAACAACTACCGAAAATAAGTCTGACCATATTAAGACCAACCTACTTTTACTACAATCTCAATAATTACATTGATATGATAAAATATACCGGTCAAATTTTAGCCAATTACGGTACAACTAAATTTCCACTTGTTTCGCCAAAAGACATAGCAGAGGTAGCAACTTATGAATTAGAAAACAATCAAAGTAGTTTGTTTAGATATATTGCAAGTTCAGAACATACCGGACAGGAAATTGCAACGGCATTGGGTCAAGCAATGGGTAAACCAGATTTGAAGTGGACAATAGTATCAGACGAAGACATAAAAAAAGGAATGGAACAAAATGGAATACCTACCCACATAGCCAGTCTATTTACTGAAATGTATCACAGTTTAAAGAATGGTAGGCTGACTGAAAATTATGAAAACAATAAACCCTCAGAGATGGGTCGTGAGAGTCTTTTAGACTTCGCAAATGAATTTGCTACATTGTACAATAAATAGAATGATAAATGTCAAAACACATTGTTCATATTCATAGTATTAACGAGTACCATAAAATTAATAATCTCGCAAGCCCACAACATCCCCTAGTGAGCGTCATTAATTTTGAGGATATCAAACATAAAACTGGTACTTCTATACATGTAACGCACGGCTTTTATTGCATCGCATTAAAACGCTTATACGAAGGAAAAATGAGATATGGCCAGCAAGAGTATGATTTTGATGAAGGTGTTCTAGCATTTGTAGCACCCAATCAAGTAATGGCTATTGAAGTTGAAAACAACGAACTGAATCATTCTGGATGGTTACTTCTCTTTCATCCAGATTTTTTATGGAATACAGCTTTGGCTAACAAAATTAAAAACTATGACTTTTTTGACTACCAGTTGAACGAGGCATTGCATCTTTCTGAAAAAGAAGAAAAAATGCTTATTCGGATTATGGAAGATATTTATCAAGAGTATAACTCAAATATTGATAATTTTAGTCAAGATGTAATTATTTCACATTTAGAGCTTTTATTAACATATACAAAACGGTTTTATCAACGTCAATTTATTACACGCAAAAAGGCTAACCACACAATTTTAGATCAATTTGAATTTATTTTAAATGATTTGCTTAGAGATGAAATGTTGAAACGTAATGGCTTACCTACAGTTGAAAGAATAGCTAATAGACTCAATGTGTCTCCCAATTATTTGACAAGACTTTTAAAAACAATCACTGGAAAAAGCACACAATCGTTTATACACGAAAAAATAATAAAACTGGCAAAGGAAAAACTATCAACTACCGGACTTTCCGTTAATGAAATAGCTTACAAATTAGGTTTTGAACATCCACAATCATTTGGCAAATTATTCAAGCAAAAAACAGCAATGACGCCCTTAGAATTTAGAAAAAGCTTCAATTGAATTTAATTAGAAAAACGAAATATAGTAAGCCAGTACTCAATAATTGATAAAAACAATAGCGGTTTAAGTGCTTAATCTAAATTAAATGAATGTAACAATAGTCTGTGCATAACTAAAGCCTTAATACTTTTTGATCTGCAACTATTCTTATATTAGACCATTGGGAATCTCTTTGACAAGTGGGATAAAAAATTAGAATTCTAGTTTGATGAAAGAAAAATTAAGAGCACATATTGAAAATATAATACTGCTTAGAGATGATGAGTTCGCACATATTCTATCACATTTCTCATTTGAAACATTTAAAAAAAATGATTTTCTTATTCACGAAGGAGATCAGGTAAAGTTTTGTTATTTAATTGTTACCGGGCTTTTGAAATTAGTTTACGATGACAAAAATGGAAAACAACATATTGTTTCCTTTGCGATGGAAGACTGGTGGGAAAGTGATTTCTCAGCTTATTTCTCGCAAACTAATGCTAAAATGTCCTTACAGTGCATAGAAGACACTACCGTATTTTCATTGAGCTTTGCTAATTATCAAAAATTAGCAGCAGAATCACCCAAAATGAAACAGTTCTTTCTTGAAAAATCTAATTCAGGACATATAGCTTCACAAAATAGAATTTTATCTTTTTTAACATCAAGTGCTAAAGAACGCTATGAACAACTTCTCAACCAATATCCTTTATTATTTCAGCGAGTTCCTAAAACTCTTTTAGCTTCATATTTAGGAGTTTCGCGTGAGACACTTAGCCGACTTTCTTCTTAATATCTGCACTTCTTTATTATTGTGACATAGGTCACGCCCAAGTAATACGAGTATTCAAATATTTGCAATTAGAGTATCAACTCCTAGTTCAACATTAATACAAAAGAAAAAAGAAGAAAAAATGGAAAAACGAATCATCAATCCGTGGAAATGGCAAAACGAAAGAAGTTATGCACAAGCCGTCGAAGTTACAAAGCCAGAAGGTACACTCTATATTTCTGGGCAAACAGCAATAGATGATAATGGCAAATCAAGCACTTCTAACATGAAAGCTCAATTAATTCACTCCATAGAAAATTTAGAAAGAGTTATAAAGGAAGCGGGATATGCGTGTGAAAACATTGTAAGATTAAATATTTATACAACTTCATCTGAAGAGCTATTCACGTGTTTTGATGTTTTCCAAAATTGGATAACTGAACATAACATTAAACAGGCAAGTACTGTATTAGAAGTAAAAAGTCTTTTTGAGACATTAAAAGTAGAATTAGAAGTTACGGTTGTAAAATAGTATTTAATATAGGTTTGGAAATAAAAGAATAATCCTAATAGTTACGGAGAGTAATACTTAGGATGTATATAATTCAATGCTAGAAGATTAAAATCTAACTATTAAAAAACCGATATTAGTAGTTGGTATAATTTAGACAGTATATTATAGAATTAAATATGACAAGTTATTTAAATTTCAAAAAATATAGTAAACAAGTACTATTTGTTTTATTAGTCTCTATATTAACTACTTTCTCTGGTTTAGGTCAAAATGGTAATTGGGTAGCAACCTGGAGTTGTGCACCTTATGCAGCCGGATCAACAAACACCCCTCCTCCTCCCTATTTAACTAATAATACGCTGCGCCAGGTGGTACGTGTATCTATAGGTGGTGATACATTACGTTTAAAGTTTTCAAACAAAACCAGTCCTGAATCACTTACTCTTCAAGCAGTTAGCATTGCTGTTTCACAAGGGGGAAGTGCTATTGATTCAACCACATTAACTTCTTTAAAATTTAATGGAAACACTGCAATTACTATAGCTCCTTTTGACACTCAAGTTTCAGACCCTGTAGCTTTTGCATTAAAGCCGGGTATGCATATCGCTATCACTACTTTTTATGGTAATTTAGATGAATCATCTAGTATTACCAGCCACGTTGCCTCACGTACAGACTCTTATATTCTTCCGGGTGATCAGACTTCATTAAGAACATTTAATAGTCCTACAATAACTGCGCATTGGTTTCATATAAGCGCTATAGATGTTTTAACTCAAGAACCTTCGGCCTGTATTGGTATTTTGGGAGACTCAATTACAGATGGTTATGGACTTTCGGGAGGTTTACAAAACAGATGGCCTGATATTTTTTCGCAGCAATTGCTGAATGATTCCCGAACAAAAAAAATTGGAGTATTAAATTTAGGTATTGGCGGTTCTACACTTATAGGCTCTGGCATAGACAGATATAAAGACGATTTACTGGCACAGACAGGTATAAAATATATAATTGTATTTTATGGCACCAATGACATTTATTCCAACGCTTCAGCAGACGAAATTATAAAAGCGTATCACAAAATTATAACCGATGCACGTGCTCAAAACATAAAAATTTATGGTGCAACGATTACCCCATTTAAAGGCAGTGGACATTATTCTAAAGCTCACGAAATTGTTAGAAAAAATGTAAATAAGTGGATTAGAACTCCTGGTAATTTTGATGCTTATATAGATTTTGACAAAATCCTAAGAGACCCCGCTGACCCTGAAAAGATATTAAAAAACTATACTGAAGACTGGTTACACCCCAATATTGAAGGGTATGTCTTACTGGGGAAATCTGTTAATCTAAATCTTTTCTCAATGAAAGAGAATTAAGTTCATTCCTATATTTAAATTCAAAAAAATTAATTTGTTGTTAAAGATTCTTGTCGAAACTAAACGAATGGTTAGTTTTACATCGGATTTAAAATAAATGGCTCGTAAAAAACAATATATAGAAGAAGAAGTGCTTACCAAGGCAATGAATTTGTTTTGGCGTAAGGGCTATGAAAATACGTCTATGCAAATGCTTGAGAAAGAAATGGGCATTAATAAATTTTCTATTTATTCAAGCTTTGGAAGCAAACACGGTCTTTTTTTAGAAAGTTTAAAATGTTACAAATCTAGAGTGGCAGCGATGTTTGAGAAGTTTAAAAATGCCACACAAGGTGTTGATGATATCAAACAGTTTTTTTATGATTCTGTTGAAATAAGCTCTGAGAAGGAAGCTGAAAAAGGTTGTTTACTTACTAATACCTATAATGAATTCTCAGAAAGTGATGACCCAATAGTAAATGAATTAATGAGTACGTTTATGAATTCACTTAAAGATCTTTTCATTGAAAAATTGAAAATAAGTGGTTACACAAATGAAGATGAACTGCTCAAATTGGCAAATTTTCTGGTTCTTGCAAAACACGGGCTTGCTGCCGCTTCGCGAGTAAATACAGATAAAGAAATTAAAGATTATATAGAAATGACGTTTAAAAACATCTAAACGTTTTTTTTACACTAAAACTAAACGAACGTTTAGCTATTAAATAAATAATAAAAAATTGAATATAATGACAACTTTAAAAATTCACGATTTAGAAACTGCTCCCGAAGCCAGCAAACCTTTTTTAGAAAAATCACAAAAAACCAATGGTATGATTCCCGGTTTACATGGGGTTTTAGCCGGTGCTCCGGGATTATTAGAAGGATATCAGAACCTACATAAATTATTTATGGATTCTTCTTTTGATAAAGACGAACTAACAGTCGTATGGCAGACCATTAATGTGGAGCACGAGTGCCACTACTGCGTTCCTGCGCATACAGCGATTGCTAATATGATGAAAGTAGATGATAGCATTACAGAATCTTTGCGTAATGAGACTCCGTTAGAAAATTCAAAATTAGAAGCATTACGTACGTTTACATTATCTATGGTACGTAATCGGGGTAATGTTTCACAACAAGAACTTCAAGCATTTTACGACGCGGGTTATGGTGAACGACAGGTACTTGAAGTAATCCTGGGTCTATCTCAAAAGGTGATAAGTAATTATACAAATCACATTGCAAATACTCCGGTAGATGCTCCTTTTGAAAAATTTGCCTGGAAAAAATAAAGCGTATCACTAAGCCCTATTTTTTAGATGCTAATGACTTTCTGTTTTAGTGTAGAAAGTCATTAGTATTTTTCTTAAAATACGATAATTCAAAATTTAAGGGTTTAAAACTGCTTGTAAGAACTAGAATAGATCTCTGGTCTGAGTGATTTCAATAGTTAAAAAAAATTAAAAATAAATACGGTGATCGTATAGTGATATATAAAACGATTACCGCTGATTAACCTAAAACTTAAAAAATGATAAAATTAACTGTAATGTATCCTAATAGTGCAGATTTGAAGTTTGATAAAGATTATTACATAAATCAGCACAGTAAATTAATAGCAGAACTAATAGGTGAAGCAATAGTTGCTTCAGATGTAAATTTTGGTATTGCCGGTGCGACTCCAGATTTACCAGCGCCATATGTACTAATCGCAAATGTTACTTTTGAATCTATGGAAAGTTTTCAGCATTCATTTGGCGCCAATGCTGAAACAATTTTAGCAGATCTTCCAAATTTTACTAATGCTAAACCACAAGTGCAACTAAGTGAAATTGCATAATTATAACCCTAATCATAACCAGTTAGTATATGAAAATTAAATTTCTATCAGGGATTCTAACGCTGCTCTTTATCTCTTGTGGCTTTAACGGAAAAGAAAAAGAAGAAACAGCTTCGGTACCAAAATTTCAAAATAATGGTCACGAGTTGGTATATAATATGGTTCAAAAAGTTGGTAGTTACGATTTGCTAAAAACCAAAAAAGATGTTGTATATACGTATACATATCAAACACCAGACGGCAAAGCAGATATTTCTACTGAAAAATATGTTTTTGATGGAGAGTATTCTTATGGAGCGTATATGCAACACGAGAGAACGCTACCCGAATTAGAGGGATTAATTGAACAAGGTTATGATGGCTCTAATTTCTGGCTTAGGCATAATGGCGAATATGTAGAGAGTGAAGATCAACTGCAACGGGTAAAATTTAATAGACCTACTAATTTTTATTGGTTTACCATGATGCAAAAATTACTCGATGATGGTATAACCTATGAGTATTTGGGCGAAAAGACAGTAAATAATAAAGCTTATGATATTGTCAAAATTAGTTTCGACTTTGCTAAAAGTAAGCCTACCGATATTTACCAGGTTTATATCAATAAAGAAACGGGATTAATAGATCAGTTTTTATTTACTGTAGTTGATTTTGGTGTGATTGAAACACCCTATCTAATGTTACTTGAGTATGAGAATATAGATGGGATTTTAATTCCTGTTAATCGCAAATACAAGAAATCAACCTGGGATTCTGCACTTAATAACGATCCCTGGATTACCGTAACCTGGACCAATATTAAATTTAACAACGACTTAAAGCCAGAATTGTTTAAAAAATAGAATTGCTAAACTTTGTTTGAATATTTAGAATTTCGAACGACTAATACGGTACGTACTAAAAATTTAATATGTCTAATAAATTAAAAATTGATATTGTTTCAGATGTAGTTTGCCCGTGGTGTACTATAGGTTATAAACGACTGGAGAAAGCAATTGCAGAACTGGGAATAGAAGACCAGATTGAGATAGAATGGCAACCTTTTGAGTTGAATCCTAATATGCCTGTAGAAGGGCAAAATCTAAGGGAACACATTTCAGAAAAATACGGTTCTACTTTAGAACAGCAAGAAGAATCACAACAACGTATGGCAGATGCCGGTGCAGAGTTAGGCTTTACCTTTGATTATTTTGAAGAGATGCGTATGGCAAATACATTTGAAGCGCATATCTTATTAGAATATGCTCACGAATTTGGTAAGCAAACGCAGTTAAAAATGCAATTGACTAAAGCATTTTTTAGCGAGCGTAAAGATGTTTCTAAACGAGATATTCTAAAACAAGCACTACTTGACGTGGGCTTAAATGCCGAAGATGCGCTAAGCAAATTAGATAGTGAAGAAGCGCGATATGAAGTGCGTACTAAACAAGCCTACTGGAAAAATCTGGGTGTAAACTCTGTACCTACATTTGTTTTTGATCGTAAAAGTGCATTAACAGGCGCACAGCCGGTAGATGTTTTTAAACAGGTTCTTACTGAAGCTACTCAAACTAATACTTAACAAACCAAAAGCTTTAATTTTTAAGTAGTGTTATCTTAAATACGTTGCATTCTCAAATTGAAGAGATTGCAACGTTTTTTTTTTATTTCAGATTAAGCTTTACCACGAGGTTCTACCCAGTATTTAGTTTCTAAAGATTTTATATATTTTATAGATGATTCAGAAAATAACGCAGGACTGGATTTATCTTTTTTTGCTGCTTTATTATAGAGATACATAAAATAAAACGGGTTCTGTATATTTTTTAAAAGCTGTTTTTTGTAACCGTTGCGCACTATAATATCAGCCATATAATAGCCCGGGCAATGACCACTCGTCCATTTTACCAGATTGCGGTAGTCCCTTTCCGTTTTAAAAGAGGCTCCCTTAGAGTTTTGTAATTCAATAATATTAGTGTTTACGACCTTTATAATACTATCTGCCTGGTAAAGCACAAATTCTTTAAATTGAAGTTCTCCAGGTATTTCATCTTCAAACTGAATATTCTTTGGCTTATCTATCATATCTGCAGAACCTTCATTAAGCACTCCATTTAAAAAATAGAGTAACCCCAAATCTGCTTCTGCCACGTTTTCAAAATTTACAGGATTTCTTAAAATGTGGTGCATCTCGTGTCCTGCTGTACTTCCCTGGTTTATTTTGTCTTGATTGTATAAATTCCACAGCGTCGCTATTACCACTTCACCCCCAGCAATTGCATCATTTTCAATTCCTATTAAATAAAAATTTACGCCAGTTTCTTTGCGTTGTAAATCTCTGGGAAGCCACTCAAAGGCTTGCTCGTAGATTCTATTTATATACTTAGGATCTTCAAGCTGCTTTTGAAATGCTTTCAACTCGTTCTCATACTTTTTATAAACATATACTTTGTAAATAAACCAATACGAGGAAGGATCTTTTTCAATAGCCGGAATATATGTTTGTAATAAACTATCATTTTTAGGCATATAAACGAGTTCTAAATTCTTTCTAAACCGTTCTAAATAGTTTGCATCAAACCCCTGATTATCTACATATGTTCTGTTAGCCTCTATTGCTAAAAAATCATCCCACTTTTCTTTGGAAAGTGAGTCTCCTTTCTTAAGCGTATCAACTAAATTCCAATAGGCATTTAAGGGTTCAAATTGCATTGTCTGTGCAATAGAATAAAATGGAATAATAGCCATAAAAGCGATAAGTAATCTGTTTTTATATATGGAGTTCATGTATAGATTTATTTGAATCAAATGTAATTTTTTTAAGTTTACTATTTTTTTAAATAATATTTTATTAAGCTAAATATTGTACCATACCTTGGCAATAGGCACCTTAAATATTTTAATACTTAAGTACAAATCGCTAAAGTGGTATTATCTCTTTTTATAAATACACGCTAATAAATGCTCATCCCTGTACAGGTATTATAATTTTCGTTCTAAATTTACCCTCTTAAATTATTCAGATATACAATTGAATTTTAAGCTATACCGAAGGCTTAAAATAATCCTGTTTATTTTATAAGGTTTAAAAAAAATTACGACTAGTTATATCGATTAATCTTAATCACCTCTCAAAATTTCGTATCAAAATACGTTTCGAAAAAGTTAACCCCTATTACCGGGAAATAATCAGTAATACATTTTATGGATAAATTAAAAGGAATAGCCTTTGTATCTATAGGAGCAGCAAGCTATGGCGTTCTGGCAACTATAGTAAAACTGGCTAACAATGCAGGTTTTGGTACCGCTGCCCTTACCTTTCTACAGTTTGTTTTTGGAGTGGTGGTTTTGAGCATTATCTCTTTCTTTCTATCTAAAAAACAAGAAAACCAAGAGCAGAAATCTCAAAAATATTCGGCTAAATATCCCAAACTGAAATTAATTCTTTTTGGTGCCCCTTTAGGTTTAACCAGTTGTTTTTACTATTTAGCGATACAATATGTACCGGTTTCTATAGGTATCATTCTTCTTATGCAAACCGTATGGATGAGCATAATACTTGAGTATTTTATAGATCGCCAGCTCGTAAACCGGACCAAACTTATAGGAGCAGTTGTGGTATTACTGGGGACGGTTCTCGCATCACGTATTTTTGAAAGTGATTTTAACTTTAGCGCTGTTGGCTTTGGATACGGTTTTCTTGCCGCCCTTTCGTATACTGTCACGATGTATGCTACAAATAAAGTTTCGGTAGAATTGCCTAATATCACCCGAAGTAAATATCTGGTTTTGGGCGGTTTTATAGCCATTCTCCTGTTTTGGAATATTCAGATTATCGAAGAATTAAATACTGTGGCACTTATAAAATGGGGTGTTGTATTAGGTCTTTTTGGTACTGTCTTACCTCCTATTCTTTTTAATAATGGAGTGCCTAAAATAGGTGCAGGTTTAGCAGGAATACTGGCAACATTAGAAATACCGGTTTCTATATTGAGTGCCTATTTTATGCTGAATGAACGCATAGGAATTTTACAGGCTGTAGGTATTCTTATTATTTTAGTTACGATTATAAAAATTAACATGCAGAAACAAAGCACAAAAATCAATTAGGGTATTAAACGTAATGCGTAATTCCTTAAGAGATAGGTTGGTGATACAGCACAGACTTAAAATAAATTAATCGTTATATTTATTACTTATAGCTAACTATGATCAACACTAACCTAAGTACAGATTTGCAAAATGACATTTTTAATATCACACAAATTAGTGCGATTCCTTCAATATTAAATGTCATTTGTCGTACTACAGGAATGAAATTTTCTGCCGTAGCACGTGTTACAGATGAGAAATGGATTACGTGTGTGTCACAAGACGAATGTAACTTTGGCTTAAAAACGGGAGATGAGTTGGTTTTAGAAACCACAATTTGCAACGAGATTAAACAGCATCACAACCCGGTTATTATTGATGAAGTGGTTAGCAATGCCACCTATTGTAATCATCCTACTCCAGCGAAATACGGGTTTCAAAGCTATATCTCCTATCCCATTTACAGAAAAAATGGAAGCTTTTTTGGTACGCTCTGCGCCATAGACCCTGAACCTGCAAAAATAGACAATCAAGAAACTAAAGATTTATTCGCTCTTTATGCACAGCTTATTTCCTTTCATCTAGATGCGGTTGAAGAAATTAATGACTTAAATATTAAGCTTAAAGAAGAAAAACATATAGGTGAATTACGGGAAACATTTATAGCAATTTTAGGTCACGATCTACGCAATCCTGTAGGTACAACCCGAATGTGTGCAGATATTTTATTACAGATGGATCTGCCCGAAATGGCAAACAGACAGGCGAGTACTATAAAAAGTACCTCCTATCGTATGCAAGGTCTCATTGATAATTTATTAGATTTCGCTAAAGGGCATCTGGGTGAAGGCATACGACTAGATCGTATAACAAATAATCAGGCGCTTAAAAAATCACTAAATCAGGTTACTAAAGAACTTAAAACGATAGATACACATCACAAAATCACCTTAAATATAGATTTAAAGCAAGATGTAAATTGTGATATTAATCGCGTGGGGCAATTGTATTCTAATCTACTCGGAAACGCAGTTAAACATGGTGCTGCAGAAGAGCCTATTATAGTAGATGTCCTAGCCATAAATAACAGCTTTTCTATACGCGTTTCAAATTCGGGTGATGAGATTCCTGAAGCTAAAATGCTCAACTTATTTAAACCTTTTTTTACAACAAATTCTGCTAACAACAAATCGGGTTTAGGCTTAGGTCTTTATATTTCTTCAGAAATAGCAAAAGCACATAACGGAATTATAGAAGTTACTTCAACTCAAAAAGTTACTAACTTTTTATTTTCAATGCCTATTTAGAGTCAAATTATAAGGATATGAAGCGATATATTTCAGTTCCTAACTAATAGAATATAATTTTAAATCATCTGCTTCTTAAAAAATTAACGCAATCTCCATTTATAATATTCTGCTGAGAAATATAGGTAATGAGCTAGTTCCTTTAAATTCATTTGTCTAGATATTTTGACTTATTAACAGGCGATCTCAATCCCGTTAAACTTTTTTTAAAGCAGCTAAATAAATTAAGTACAAGCCGCGTCACTTGTAATTTTAGGGTAATGTTTAACCTTAAAAATTAAGCCATGATAAAAATGACCATGTTGTTGAAACGAAATCCAAAACTCACTCACGAAGAATTTGTAAAACACCATATTGAGATACACGGCCCATTATTTAGAAAAATCCCGGAAGCAGATAAACATTGCATCCGTTATATACAAACCCATCCTATAAAACAAAAAACGAGTGCTGTTGAAGTCGAAGATTATGACGGCACTGCAGAACTTTGGTTTGATAGTTTAGAAGGTCTGGAAAACACACTCAATTCAGATTTTTATAAAAATCATGTATTTCCTGATGAAAAAACTTTTTTAGATCACGAGAATACACAGGTAACCATTGGCGATCAAGTAGAAATTATAACGAATACTAATTCCTAAATTATGAGCACTAAATCACGCATACGCGGTATAGACCACATTGGAATCACCGTACCTAATGTAACCGAAGCTTCACTATTTTTAGAACAGGCTTTTGATGCTAAAACATTGTATGACTTGGTACAAAAAGATGAAGAACCTATGGAAGGTGAGGAAACTGAAAAACAATTAGGTATTCCTCAAGGTGCAAAAGTGGTACATATGAAACTCATGCAACTGGGTAAAAGCGCCACTTTAGAGCTTTTTGAATTTGAAAATACAAGTCAGAAAAAACCTGTTGCGTTAAATGATTTTGGCATTACGCATTTTGCAGTTTACGTAGATGATATAACGTATGCTGCAGAACGTTTTAAAACTGCCGGTGGCGAATTACTATCGCAACCGCACGGTTTAGGTGGTATAGAAAAAGGACCTGATAATGCCGGGGTTTATGGTAGAGCTCCTTGGGGTAGTCTTATTGAATTGATCACATACCCGGACGGATTACAAAAAGAATCTATAAACCGCTGGACCCCACCACAAAGAAATTAACAAGCGATCCAATTTTTAAAAATCCCAATTTTATATTGGGATTTTTAATTTAACCTCATCAATACGCTAAGGTCATAAAGATTTTGAGATAAGCTTAACAACCTTTCAGGAAAGGCAATGACTACTTTTACGACTTTAAAGATGATTCACTTTAAATTTAAAATATGAGTTTTTTACAAGCGATGCAGCATAGATACACTACAAAAAAATATGATGCATCAAAAAAAATAGACAGTCAGAAGATCGAAGAGTTAAAAGAAATTTTACGTTTATCACCTTCTTCTATTAATAGCCAACCCTGGAAATTTACCTTCGTTTCTGATCGTGCTACTAAAGAGAAACTTTCTAAAGTATCCTGGATAAATACTAGCAAAGTTACAGATAGCGATACGGTAATTGTACTAAGTAGAATAGATAGTTTAGCTGCCTTTGAATCTCAAATTGAACGTGAATTACCCGAGGGCGCTGTTAATTATTATAAAGAATTTATAAAACCACAACCCGAAGCGCAAACCAAAGCCTGGTTTGAAAAGCAGGTATATTTAGCATTAGGTGTTTTATTAAGTGCCTGCGCAGAAATGGGTATAGATGCGACTCCTATGGAAGGTATAGAACCTGAGAACTACGATAAAATCATAGGTCAATCAGATTATACCACACTGGTAGCAGTTGCAATAGGTTATAGAGATCCTGAAGATGCCAACCAACCTAGCAAAAAACCAAAATCTAGAATTGCTTTAGATCAGATTATAGAAACTATTTAAAGATAAACCTACTCAATTCAAGAAGTCTGAAAATGCATCCTACGTTGTATTTTCAGACTTTTTCTATTAAAAAAATAACCTTAGTTCTTCTGGCTATCATTAGAAGTTTATTGCCTTTTAATCTAAATCTTAACACTTCTAAACTCTTTTAAAACCTTTAAAAAGGGGAACTTTGCATTCCTTAAAATTAAAACCACAACCCTACCGCGCTTAAATTATGAGTAAAGTAAAAACAGCTATTAGCGCAACCTACTTTAGCATTATAGGAAATACTATACTTGCAATATTAAAAGGTATTGCCGGTATTTTTGGTAATTCATATGCACTAATAGCCGATGCCATCGAATCTACAGCAGATATTTTTGCTTCTTTTTTAGTGCTTTTTGGTTTAAAATATGCAGACCGTCCGCCAGATGATAATCATCCTTATGGTCACGGTAAAATAGAACCCTTAATTACCTTTCTCGTAGTGGCATTTTTAGTGACTTCTGCCACAGTGATTGCGTACGAAAGCATAGAAAATATTCAAACTCCGCACCTCGCTCCAAAATCCTGGACACTTTATGTTTTAGGAGCTATTATTATTTGGAAAGAAGCCTCTTTTCGGCTTGTTTTAAAACGTAGTATAGAGACTAATAGTTCGTCGCTCAAAGCAGATGCCTGGCATCACCGTAGTGATGCAATAACTTCGGTAATGGCATTTTTAGGAATAAGTATTGCACTTATTTTTGGAGAAGGATTTGAAGCTGCAGACGATTGGGCAGCATTACTGGCATCTGGCATTATCTTATACAACGCATATCTGATCTTTAGACCCGCCCTGGGCGAAATAATGGATGAAAACAGATATGATGATGTCATAGAACTGGTACGCGTAAAATCGCTCGAGGTACCCGGAGTTTTAGAAACCGAAAAAGCCTACATACGTAAAGCAGGGATGAATTATCATCTTGATTTACACGCTATCGTAGATGGTACGATAAGCGTAACCGCCGGTCATATTATTGCACACAAATTACAAGACCATTTAAAAGAAGAAATTCCCAACCTCAACTTTGTACTAATACATATTGAGCCCGGGAATCCTTTAAAATTTCAAACTACAGAAACAGATTAGTTTCCGAAGCATTTTCTATTTACATAACAGTTACAAACCTGCTGCCGCGTCCTGATCTAAAAACCAGATCAATTCACCGTTTTTAGGAGCAACTAGACTCGCAGGAAACTTCTTGTAATCTTCGCGCTCATTAATAATAGCAGATACTTTTTCTTTTTTGCTCGCTCCGGTTACTAAAAAAGCAACAGTTTTAGCCGCATTGATGACTTTTCCGGTAATGGTAATACGTTTTTGTCCACTCTCGGGATGCGTCGCCACTTTACAGCTTTCGGGCATTTCCCACAATTCAATTTGATGCGGAAAAATAGATGCGGTGTGCCCATCATCACCCATTCCTAAGATAACGAGATCAAAACATGGGATTCCATTTAGAGTGGGTAAATTATCACGTAATACATTTGTGTAGCGTTTAGCTTCTTTTTCGGGGTCATCTTCCCCTAGTATCCTAAAAATATTAGCTTCAGGAATCGTGATTTTAGAAAGTAGATGTTCTACCGTCATTTTATAATTGCTCTCGTCATCTGAAGGTGGCACACAGCGTTCATCGCCCCAGTATAAATTTACTTTTGACCAGTCTATATCTGCACCAAATTCTGATGCTAGTTGATCAAAAACTATTTTGGGAGTGCTTCCGCCCGAAAGGGCAATATGCACCTCTTCCCCGGTTGAACACAATTCTTTAAAAAATTCTGAAAAATCTTCAGCAACACGTTGCTTGTTTTCTTGTATACGTAAGTCCATAAGTATGGAAATATTTAATTAAAATTCGGTTTATATAAGACAGAATCCGGTCTCGTCTGTAAGCAGTTCGCCGGGATTGCGCCACCCATTAGCATCTTCTATAAGATCATCTGAGTTTTTTGGACCCCAGGTTCCTGCAGGGTACCCATAGGTATTTACATCATTGCCATTTGCCCAATAGTCTAAAATAGGATCTACAAAAGCCCAGGCTGCCTCAACCTCATCTGCACGTGCATATAGTGTTGCATCACCTTGCATTGCATCAAGTAGTAAACGTTCATAGGCTTCCATAATATTAGAATCTGCAAGACTGCTGTAATAAAAATCCATATTTGCACGCTCTACCTGAAAGCCCTGTCCTGGTACTTTTACACCAAATTTGATAAGAATACCTTCATCTGGTTGTATGCGTATGATGAGTTTATTGTCTTTATTATTAATATCCTGATCTTTAAAAACCTGATGATGCGGCGTTTTAAAGTGAATTACTACCTCCGTTACCTTTGTAGGCATTTGCTTAGCGGTACGCACGTAAAATGGTGTATCCTTCCATCTCCAGTTATCTACAAAAAACTTGATCGCTGCGTAGGTTTCCGTTTTAGATTCAGGATCAACACCTTCTTCTTCTCTATAGCCTTTTACGCGTTTACCATCTATACTAGAAGCCACATATTGACCACGCATGGTGTTATCAAAAAGCTCTTTTTCGGTCTTCATAATACGTAAAGACTTTAAAGCCTTTACTTTCTCATTACGTATTTCTTCAGCATTTGAATTTATAGGCGGCTCCATTACAATTAATGAAACAATCTGCAGCAAGTGACTTTGAAACATATCTCGTAGCGCACCCGATTTGTCATAATAACCACCACGCTTCTCTACTCCTACCGTTTCTGCATTGGTAATTTCTACGTGATGAATGTAGTTACGGTTCCATAACGGCTCAAATATTGAGTTTGAAAAACGAGTTACCAGTAGGTTTTGTACTGTTTCTTTACCTAAATAATGATCTATGCGATAAATTTGATTTTCTTTAAAATACTTCTGAAGACCTTTATTTAATTCCTGAGCAGTTGCTAGGCTATACCCAAATGGTTTTTCTACTATTATACGTCTAAAGCCTTTATCAGAGCCAGATCCTTTAGTTAATCCCTGATCGGTAAGATTTTTTGCAATAGGCTCATATAAACTTGGTGGTGTAGAGAGGTAAAACATAAAACTGCCGTCTGTACCACACTCTTTGTCAAGTGATTCTATACGTTTTTTAAGATCTGTATAATCTGAGTCATAATCATCGCCTAAATCCTGATAATACAACAGGTCTGCAAATTTCTTAATGAACTCCTTATCTTTCTTTTTAACTTCTTCTTTTAAATACGGACTTTCATAAACAACTTTTTTACGAAATTCTTCGTCACTCATATCACTGCGGCTTGCACCTAAAACGACAAAATTTTCAGGAAAGTGCCCGCCTTCATATAAATGATATAATGCAGGTATTAATTTACGAGCTGTGAGGTCTCCCGAAGCTCCAAAAATGACCAGCAGTTGATTTGATGTAGAATTCATAAAGAATATTGGTTTTTTATTGATTTTTGTAGTCTTAATTGGTTATCTGTAATTATAACATGAGTTTATAGAATAAAGCAGTAATAAGTCAATGTTATCATTTAATTTTGGCAATAACCAATACAAAAATAAGGCATCTTATCTGCACACAAGAGGCTTTATAAAAACATTATAGTGCAAATTAAAAAGAACAATAACTAATTATTATGGAGCATAAAAATTATGATTTTGGCCTTGTAGGTCTCGGTGTAATGGGACGTAACTTTATTTTAAACGTCGCAGACAACAATTTTAAGGCTTACGGTTATGATCTAGATCAAGAAAAAGTAGATGCACTCAAAAAAGAAGGTGGTGATCTGGCTAAGGTAGATGCCTCTTCAGACATTACCACTTTTGTAAATGCGCTTTCCGCTCCGCGAAAAATTATGTTGCTGGTTCCTGCAGGTAAAATTGTAGATCAGGTAATAGAAACCTTACTTCCTCACTTAGATAAAGGTGATATCATTATAGATGGCGGTAACTCATTTTTTACAGATACAGATCGTCGTGAAGCGTATTTAAAAGAAAAGGGCATTAATTTCTTTGGAGCCGGTGTAAGTGGTGGCGCAGAAGGAGCTCGTAAAGGCCCTAGTATAATGCCGGGTGGTGATGCAGAAGCATATACCCACATCAAACCTATTTTTGAAGCGGTTGCAGCAAAATTTAAAGGAGAACCTTGTGTTGCGCATTTAGGACCAAAATCTGCCGGAAATTATGTGAAAATGGTTCACAATGGTATCGAATACGGAATGATGCAACTTACTTCAGAAATTTATGATCTGCTGAAAAAAGCTTTGAATTTGAGCAATGATGAATTGCACCAAATTTTTGATAAATGGAATAATGGCCGTTTACAATCGTTTTTAGTTGAGATTACTGCCGAAATTTTTGCTCAAAAAGACGATTTAGGTGATGGTGCTCTGGTAGATATGATTCTTGATAAAGCCAAACAAAAGGGAACCGGTAAATGGACCTCACAAAACGCGATGGATCTGGGAATACCTGTACCTACGATAGATGTTGCGGTGAGTATGAGGGAGATTTCGGCATTAAAAGAAGAACGTATTGTTGCCGATAAATTATACAGTAGACCAGAACCACAGGCTATAGACAAAGACAAATTAATCGCAATGGCAGAAGAGTCTTTGTACTTCTCCTTTATAGTTGCTTATGCACAGGGTTTACACCAGCTTGCAGATGCATCTAAAGAATATGAGTACGATCTTGACATGTCTGTTATCGCAAAAATATGGAGAGCCGGTTGTATCATTAGATCTGGTTTATTAGACTCGATTTCTGAAGCATATATTTCAGATAAATCATTACCTAACTTATTATTAGCACCTTCATTTGTACCCAAGGTACAAGAGACTATGACTTCTGTGAGAGCAACGGTTTCTTATGCTGCATTAAGTGGTATTCCGGTTCCGGGATTGTCTGCTTCTTTAAATTATTTTGAAGCGTACACATCAAGTTTATTGCCACTTAACCTTATTCAGGCGCAGCGTGATAACTTTGGTTCGCACACCTATGAGCGTATAGATCGCGAAGGTATTTTTCACACAGAGTGGGGAAAATAAAACACCATAAAATATAATTTAAAAGAGCCCTTTTGGGCTCTTTTTTAGTTTACCCCAATTTATTTAGAGAATCTCCGTATTTTGAATGCTTTAAATTAAAATATGATTTATGAATAAATCGCTACTTCTATTCACTGCTTCTTTATTTCTAATTTCCTGTACCTCTAAAGCTCCTGTTTTTGATTTGGTAATTCATAATGTGAATATTCTCAATTTAGAAAGCGGTGAAATTCTTAATGAACAATCGGTATTTATAAATGCAGATACCATTCACTCTATTGTACGCACTAAAGATTTGCTAACCAGCGCTGCTAAAACCCAAATTGACGGAACAGGTAAATATCTAATGCCGGGTTTGTGGGACAATCATGTACATTTTCGCGGTGGAGATAGTCTAATAGAAGAAAATAAAAAGTTTTTAAACCTCTACCTGGCAAACGGAATTACCACAGTACGCGATGCCGGTGGAGATTTAACCACTGCGGTACACGAGTGGCAAAATGCAATGGCTGCCGGTTCTTTAAACGGACCTACAATATATACTTCGGGTCCTAAAATAGATGGTCCCGGCGCAACCTGGGCAGGATCTTTAGAAGTTTCAAATCTTGAAGAAATTAACCGTGCGCTCGATTCGCTTCAAGCTTTAAATGTAGATTTTGTAAAAATTTACGACAGTAAAATTTCCGCGGAAAATTACTTACAAACCATTAAAGAGGCCGAAAGTCGAAACATAATCACAAGTGGGCATATGCCCTATTCGGTTACACTAGAAGAAACTACCGAGGCAGGAATAGACGCAATAGAACACTTGTATTACATTTTAAAAGGGTGTTCACGAGAAGAGGTAGCCATAACGGAAGCTGTAAAAAAAGGTGAAACAGGTTTCTGGACCTCCTTAGATCAGGTTATGAAGACCTATTCTGATGCTGCTGCTCTTAAAACTTTTAATAGCCTGAATGAGCGTAATGTATACGTTGTGCCTACACTACATATTGGCCATACCTTAAGTTACCTTGATGAGCAAGATCATACGTCTGACGATTATTTAAGTTATATAGGTTCCGGAGTTCAAAAAACTTACGAAGGTCGTATTAACAGTGCACTAGGCGCCTCACCAGAATTTGTACGAATGCGGAAAAAATTAGATTCTACATTTGTTAAGCTAACCGGCGAATTGAATAAAAATAAGGTAGGCCTTCTTGCAGGTTCAGACTGTGGGGCTTACAATTCTTATATCTATCCCGGTATATCTTTACACCAAGAACTCGAAGCTTTAGTAAATGCAGGTTTGAGTCCGCTTGAAGCACTTAAAACTTCTTCTCAAAACGGAGCTCAATTCTTAAATAAGACGATTCCGAAAATACAAAGCGGAGCACAAGCAGATTTACTTTTATTAAATGCAAATCCTTTAAAAGATATTAAAAGTACTCAGGATATTTTTGAGGTTATAAAAGCCGGAAAATCATTTAACAGGCGGGAATTAGACAGTTTGCTAAAAGCATCAAAATATTAAATTTATACAATCCTGAATGTTCACATATCAAACAACTACAGTATCATGAAATTAAAAATTACGCTTCTTTTATCATTAACCATATGCTTTTCGGCAGTTGCCCAAAAAATGAAAGTCCCTGTAGATACTACTATAATATCTAATCACAATGTTACCATTAAAGGTAAAAGTATTCCGTATAAAGCGGAGTTGGGTTTTCAGCCGGTTTGGGATGAGTCAGGAAATCCTGTAGCTACTTTAAACTATACCTACTACACACGAACAGATATTAAAGATGACCAGACACGCCCACTGGTTATAAGCTTTAATGGTGGTCCCGGTTCTGCTTCGGTATGGATGCATATTGCCTATACCGGCCCAAGAATCCTTAAAATAACCGATGAAGGATTCCCGGTACAACCTTATGGAATTAAAGACAATCCCAATTCGATTTTAGACGTAGCAGATATTGTTTTTATAAACCCGGTAAATACAGGTTACAGCAGAATGCTTCCCAATAAAAAGGGAGAAATGCCAGATCGCAAACAATTCTTTGGAGTAAATGCAGACATAAGTTATTTGGCCACCTGGGTCAATACTTTTGTTACCCGCCACAACCGCTGGAGATCTCCAAAGTTTTTAATTGGTGAAAGTTATGGTACAACACGTGTTTCGGGTTTGGCTATGGAATTGCAGCAAAACAAATGGATGTATTTAAACGGTGTGATTCTAGTATCACCTACAGAAATAGGCTTTGAATTTGAAGGTCCTGTAGAAATTGCAAACCGTCTGCCTTATTTTGCAGCCGCTGCTTGGTATCACAAAGCCCTACCTCCTGCCCTTCAAAATAAGGATTTACTAGAAGTGCTTCCTGAAGTTGAAGCCTATGCTGTAAATGAATTGCTTCCGGTACTGGCTAAAGGCGGTTATGCTACCGAAGCAGAACGCAGTACCGCTATAGAAAAAACAGCCTTCTACTCTGGTTTATCGCAAAAAACCGTAAAACAAAACAATCTTGCTGTACCGTTTGACTATTTCTGGAAAGATTTATTGCGCGATCAGGAAGGATTTACCATAGGACGTCTTGACTCCAGATACAAAGGTCTGGATATCGCTGATGCTGGCTCATCTCCAGATTACAACAGCGAACTTACTTCCTGGCTACATAGTTTTACGCCGGCAATCAATTATTATATGACTCAGGAACTCAATTTTAAAACAGATCTAACATATGATATGTTTGGCGACGTTAGACCCTGGGATCGTAGTAACAACCACTCTGGTTCAGATTTACGCGAAGCAATGGCTATGAACTCAAATCTGCATCTTTTGGTTCAATCAGGTTATTATGACGGTGCCTGTACCTATTTTAACGCCAAGTATATTATGAGCCAGATAAACCTCAATGGTAAGTTTACAAACCGTATAGATTTTAAAGGCTATCGCAGTGGTCATATGATGTATTTGCGCAACGAAGATTTGAAAAATGCAAATGAAGATTTACGTGTTTTTATTGAAAAAGCAAGTAAAAATATAGCGCAGGGCGCTAAGTATTAATCGTGTTCTCAATCTATAAAAACAGACATATTAAGAATTTAAGATACTCTTAATGTTAGAAATTCGGTCAGGTTGCGAGTATGGGTTATTTTCGCGCTTATGGATTTATCACATGTAAAATTAGTAGTCTCAGATATGGACGGTACACTCCTTAATGATCAAGGAGCTGTGAGTTCTTTATTTTTTGAGCAGTTTGAACAACTTAAAAAGCATAATGTACAATTTGTAGCCGCAAGCGGAAGACAATACTACAGTATGATTCACAAGTTAGAGCCTATTAAAGATGAGATTACCATAATCGCAGAAAATGGCGGAATGACCGTAATCGCAGAAGAAGTAACAGATACTTGTACTATAGACACGCAAACGGTTCACGATTTAATACGTCGTATGCGTAAAATAGATGATGCACATATTGTTCTATGCGGAAAAAAACAGGCGTATGTAGAATCTGAGCACGACAAATTCCTAAATATCTTTAACGAGTATTATTTTAAATATGACCGTGTAGAGGACCTAACGCAAATCGAAGACGATGATTTCTTTAAGATAGCTGTTTACAGTTTTGGTGGTTCAGAAACAACTACGTATCCCGAAGTACGACACTTAGAAGATAAAATTAAGGCAAAAGTTTCTGGAGAAAACTGGCTAGATTTAAGTCATCTCAATACAGATAAAGGTCGCGCACTTAAAATCCTTCAGAATAAATTAAATATTTCTAAAGATGAGACTATGGTCTTTGGTGACTACAATAATGACATCGAAATGATGGAGTTGGCTCACTTTAGCTATGCTATGCAGAATGCACATCCTAATATTACCAAGGCAGCTAATTATAGTACTAAAAGCAACAACGAGGGTGGCGTAGAATACATTTTAAGCCAGCTAATTGAAGCTAAAGAGCAGCTAGTCACCAAATAATGTTAGTACAACACTTCGTGAGCCACCGTGATTACGGTGTTCACAAAGATAAATACCCTGCCAGATTCCCAGATTTAATTTTCCGTTTGTAATGGGTATTGTCACCGAAGCTCCCATCAGCGATGCTTTGATGTGCGCCGGCATATCATCTGGCCCTTCGTAGGTGTGTATATAATAAGGTGCATTTTCGGGAACCATTTTATTCATATGACTTTCAAAATCTTCCCGTACTGTAGGATCTGCATTTTCATTTATAGTAAGGCTGGCAGACGTATGTTTAATAAATACCTGTAATTGCCCTATTTTTATTGTTCTCAACTCTTCTAAATGAGTTGTAATCTCATTTGTGATTAAATGAAAACCTCTAGCTCGTCGCTTTAACTGTATTTCCTTCTGAAAAAATTTCACTGCCCTTAAGATTTTAAATTGTGTATTGTTGAAAATTACAAATTTTGAATTGGTCTTTAATAGATGACTGTGAATAAGTGCTTACATTTAATGTTTCAGTTACGGGTTGGGTCACCTAACTTAGTGTACTCTTTTAGAAATTAAATCTATGGCTGCTATTATTAAAATAAAACAACTTCAGAACCAGTGGGAAACTCAAGATCCATTTCTTTTTTGTGCTTTTCACCACGATAGTTACCCTAAAGGCAATGGTAATTTAGGACCTGAAGCATCTTTAGCAGGTCGTAATTTGGGTCAGGATTTTGTTCAGAAAGATGGCTGGGCGATGTACCACGGCTCTAAAATACCGGGATTTCCGGCACACCCGCACGTAGGTTTTGAAACAGTTACTATAGCACAACAGGGATTTGTAGATCACTCAGATTCGCTAGGCGCTGCCGGTAGATTTGGAAATGGTGATGTACAGTGGATGACAGCCGGAAAAGGTGTACAACACAGTGAAATGTTTCCACTACTCAATACCGAAGACAAAAATCCCCTGCTGCTTTTTCAAATATGGTTGAATTTACCTGCAAAAAGTAAAGGTGTAGCTCCTTATTTTGGGATGATGTGGCACGAGAATATTCCGGTTATTAATCTTAAGGATAAACATAACAATAACATTAGCATAACCCTTATTGCGGGTACTTATAAGAATCAAAGAGCATTAGACCCTGCGCCAGACTCCTGGGCAGCAAATCCTAAAAACGGAATAAACATTTGGCTGATAACATTAGATGCTGAAGCGACATTTACACTTCCTAAGGGAAAAGAAGGCGCTAACCGTTCATTATATTTTTATGAGGGTAATACACTTATTTCTGAAGAATTTACCATACCGGTTATGCACGAGATACAGGCAGAAGCCTCACAAGATTTAACACTTACTAATACAAATGTTCCTGCATCACTTTTACTACTTGAAGGAATGCCCATAAACGAGCACGTCGTAAAACACGGACCCTTTGTAGGCAATTCAAGAAGTGATATCGAAAATGCTTTCAGAAATTTTCAGGAAACAGAATTTGGTGGATGGCCGTGGCCTTCACCTGAGCATACCCACGACGCGAAAATGAAACGCTTTGCCTTATATCCTAACGGTAATAAAGAAGATCCGTCAGAATTAGAAGTTTAAGTGTGAAAGTTTTACTAATATAATTTTACCTTAATCGTGATTATTTGCAATTAAACGATTAATATTGTATTATTAAAACTTATCCCAACTTCTATGCATAAAAAAATTACTTTTTTAGGAAAGGCAATTATGCTGTCTTTTCTATTTATTAGTTTCGGATTTTCTACATCAACCTATGCTCAGTGCGCCGGTGAGGATGCGACACTCAGTTCGTGTAACAAAGAAACAAATCAATTTTTAGACCTATTTGCAGCTCTAGGTGGTTCACCAACTCCGGGTGGTACCTGGACTGATAACGACAATACAGGTGGTCTAAACGAAATGACGGGTGAGCTAAATACCTGGCAAATAAGTAGCGGCGGTTCTTTTACTTATACCTATACCAACCCCAATTGTTCAGAAAGCGCTACAGTAACACTTACATTAGCGGGCTTTCCGGGACAAAGCAATATGAATGCTGTGGCTTGTGATGACAATAGTAGCGTCAACTTGTTCCAATTTACAGGAGGTAGCCCTGCAGCAACTACGCCAGGAAACTGGACTCTTATAGCAGTAAGTAATGAAAGAGGTGATGATGTCGCCTCAGCCAGCAACTCACTATCAGGACGTAATTTTGATGCTTCACAAGCTGGGAAAGGTACCTACACGTTTAGATATACCATTACAGATCAACCAGCAATAGATTGCCAGACTAGTTCTGCTAATCCTTCTCCTATTTCAAGTATGGTAAGACTTGAAGTATCTCCTGCCCCAGACTCTGGTAATTTAGATCCTAACGTAAAAACTATATTTTGTGAAACTGATGATCTATCTGGTTTCAGAAATTATAATTTAAGAACTGCAATCATAAACGAAGATGATGGCGGTTTCTGGACGGAAAATAAAACCGGTGAGATTACCAGTGCTACAGATAGTTTTATAAATATCGAAAGAATACGCGATACCTATGGGGTAGGCACCTATTCTTTTACCTACACTGTAGAACCTGTAAATCAAATTTGTAATGAAAGTGAAATTACTGTAAATATCGTGATTGAGCAGGTAGCAGATTTTAGAAATGCTATATTAGAGTTTAGTTTTCCTGCGGAAGATGAGGACGTTATTTGCGTAGATACGTTACCTATTACTCCAATTGTTACCATTACAGGAGCTATAGCTGATATACCTAATGGAAATTACGAAATGACATACAGCGTAAGTCCGTCACCAAATGCGGGTACAGAAACGGTAGTTGTTACAATGACCGATGGTGTGGGTACTTTTAATGCAAATACAGGTTTTTTCACAGGTGTAGGAGTTGCTGAACTCGTTATTGAGTCTATCAAAGACCCTAATACATTTGGAGAATGTATCACGTATTTAGGAGATCTTCGAGATACACTTACTATAGTGGGATTACCTGATCTATCTGATGCGCTTCTTGAAGTAGATCAACCTTTATGTCTTGAAGAAAATGGTACGTTCACCATAAGTGATGCAGGAAGTACTTCAGAACTCGAATTAATAGATGGAAACTATAGCTTTACCTATACGCTGGCAAATTCTACAACCTCGATGAATTATACACAGACAGCAGATGTTTTAGGAGGTACAGCTACAATTACATTACCGGCAACAGCACTCTTAACGGCAGATGACTATACTATTACATTAACAAATGCTACTAACTATGCAGGATGTAGCTCTGATGTTACAATAACATCCACATTTACAGTAAGTCCTAAACCAGACGCTCAAACTTTAAGCGTTAGTGTTACTGATGCCTGCGAAAACGAAACAGTAACTGTCACTATTACAGACACAGCTACGACTGCAAATCTTACAGATGGCACTTACGATTTCACATATGACCTAACAGGAGCTATTACACTTACAAATCAATCTGCTACTGGCGTTGTTGTAACAAACGGTAAAGGATCATTTATACTACCTGCAACAATTTTAGCAAATGGGAACTCTAACCTCACGCTGACTTCAATTGCAAATTCATTAACGGCGTGTGAAGCAGATAACTTAACAATGCCAGCAGCCGACTTTAATATTACTCCTATACCAGATCTAACCAATGCAGTACTTACGGTAGTTGATGTTTGTGAAGACAAGGAAGCTACTCTTACGATAAATGTTGCTCCAACTGCTGTTCAGGATGGTAGTTATACGTTAAGCTATACAATTAGCGGTGCTAATACGCTGGCACAGACCAATGCTAATGTGACCTTTACTGCTGGTGTGGCAATCTTAGCAATTGCCGAAACATCACTTACTAACGCAGGAACTAATACAATCACAATTTTAAGTTTAGCTACTGCTACTTTAAACTGTGCAGCAACAGGTTTACCGATTTCTCAAAATTTTGAAACCTTACCCGTTCCTACACTTACAAATACAACAGTTAGTGTAGCTTCGGTATGTTTAGGAGAAGGCTCAGATATTCTTTTTACAAATTCAGATCTTACAGATGGTACTTATGAAATTGAATATGAGTTAACCGGAGCAAATATGTTCTCTCAAACGGCTACAATCACATTCCTAGGAGGAAGTGCATCTTTATCTCTTGATGCTCTAACCTTAGCTAATGCAGGAACAACTACTTTGACTATTAAGTCAATTACAAGCACAGCGTCCACCTGTATTAACGATACAAGTTTAACTACATCTTTTGAGGTGAATCCTATTCCAGAACTTGCTGATGAAAGCGTGACAGCTTCAGATATATGTGTAAATGAACCAGGATTAGTTAGTATTGCAAATGCAGCAGATCTTACTGATGGCACGTATACAGTAACTTATGATTTGTCTGGCACGAACACAGCCTCAGGTCTTTCGGCAACCGTAACTGTAACTAACGGAACCGGATTATTTGAAATACCAGCTACTGCTTTAACACAAACAGGGATTACAACCATAGATATTACACAGGTTACAAGCGCATCAAATTGTGCTTCTGGTACTTTAGCTGTGAGTGATGATTTTGAAATATACGATTTACCAGACGCTACCGGTGTTGTAGTAACCGGTACTGATGTATGTTTTGGAGAACCGGTATCTGTATTAATAAGCGGTGCTTCAGCATTAGTAGATGCAGATTATTTAGTTACCTATGCGCTTAGTGGAGCTAACACAGTACAGTCTGTAACTGCTACATTGCCTTTCACAGCAGGCGCTGCGACCTTGTCTATAGATTCTTCAGTACTGATAAGTGCAGGCGTTACTACCATAGAAATTATAGATATTCAAAATTTTACAACATTGTGTAGTGCTTCAAATGTAACTGCTAATCCTGCTGTAATAGCCCTTGAAGATCCTACTACCCCATCACTTACTGCATCAGGAAATGTGTTTTGCGTAAACGACGATCCTACCGTAGCTGATCTTTTAGCGAATGCGAGCTCAAGTTTTGACGTCTTAGTTTACGATGCTGCAACCGGCGGCTCTCTTGTAAGTTCAACTACCGCTTTATCTGCAAATACAACCTACTATCTTGCTGCTCAAAACAGTTCTTCAGGTTGTGAAAGTTCACAACGATTAGCTGTAACAGCAGATTTAACAGGTTGTGATTCGGTATTTATACCAGATGGTTTCTCTCCTAACGGCGATGGAATAAATGATCTGTTTGAAATGAAAAATATAGATATTATTTACCCAAATTATACTATTGAGATATTTAACCGTAACGGTAATGTCGTGTTTAAAGGTAATGCCTCTTCAGGCTTCTGGAACGGACAGGCAAATCAAAACCGCTTAGGAGGAAACACACTTCCTAACGGTACCTATTTCTACATTATCAATTACAACAATGGCCAAACAAATTCTAAACAAGGTAAAGTTTACCTAAACAGATAAAAGGATGATCTCAATGAAAACTTCAACTTCAAAATTCACGTTTTTTGCAGTGCTTGTCCTTTTTTGCACAAGTATGTTTGCACAACAAGACCCAGAATACACGCAGTATATGTATAATATGAGCGTGATTAACCCGGCTTATTCATCTGTAAATAAAGCTAAAATAGGTGGCATTTACAGAGCACAGTGGGTAAGTATAGATGGTGCTCCCACAACTGCCAGCTTTTTTGGCCATTTACCCGTCTCTGATAAAGTAGAGCTGGGTTTAAATATTGTTCACGATGAAATAGGCGATGTAGTACAGGAAACTAATTTAAATGCAGATTTTGCTTATAAATTACCCGTACAGGAAAATGCTACACTTGCCTTAGGTATTAAAGCCGGAGCTTCGTTTTTTAGTACAGACTTTAGCAGACTTCAACTAGGCAGCGGTGGTCCTGCAACAGACCCTTCTTTTGATCAGAATATAAACCGCACATATCCTACAATAGGAATTGGAGCTTATTATTTTTCAGAAAAATATTATTTAGGACTTTCTGCACCTAATCTTGTAGCTTCTCAACATCTTGAAGATCAAAATGGCGTTCAGCGTCTGGGAAGTGAAAACACACATTTCTTTTTTACCGGTGGTTATGTATTTGAACCGTCTTCAGACTTTCAGATTAAACCTTCATTTATGGCGAGATGGGTAAATGGCGCTCCGGTAAGTATTGATGTTAATGCCAATGTGCGTTTTTATCAACGTTTTGAGGCAGGTATAGGCTACCGCATTGATGATGCCGTAACCGGAATGCTAAATTTTGAGGTAACACCAGGTGTTCGCGTAGGCTATGCCTATGATTATACCACATCAAATTTAGGAGCGTACAATAACGGAAGCCACGAAGTTATGGTTCTCTTTGATTTTGACCTGTTAAGCAAATTACCATCTTATCTTAAATCTCCTCGCTTCTTTTAATTTACAGTATTATAACTATGAAAACTTATACCATTCTATGTATTCTGCTGATTGTTTTTCAAGTGGGATTTTCACAAAGCAAAACATTAAAAGAGGCCAATAAGCTTTTTGCTAATCAGGCATACGCCGAAGCAATACAAGCTTATGAGACAGAAGAAACTTTAGATTCTACAGCTACCTTAAAATTAGCTGACGCTTATTATTACACTGCAGATGCTCAAAACGCTTCTGCCACTTATGAAAAAGCGTGGATGCTAAATCCTAATCAAAGCCTAAGTACCTATTTTAGATATGCAGATGCCGCAAAACGCAACAAAGATTATGACAAGGCAAATGAATTGTTATCTACTTATACAGGTGAAGCAATTTCTATATTAGAAACCACTGAAGCTAACGATCTTAAACTTCCACAGTATTTTATGCCTACGGTTTTAGATGCTGCTTCTGCTTATGACGATTTTGGAGCCGCTTATTTTGACAGACAAATCGTATTTGCTTCAAATCGTAATGCAGAACGACCGCTTTATGCCTGGACCGGAAAACCCTTTCTAGATTTGTATTATGCTAAAGTTTCGGGAAGTACGATAACTGATGAAGGTTTGTTTCCGGGAGCAATAAATACAGATACGCACGAGAGTAATGCAGTATTTACGGCAGATGGTAAACGTATGTATTTTACACGTACCAGCTCACAATTAAGTAGAATAGACAAAAGTAAAGTGGGTGTTTTACAAATTTATAGTGCAGAGCTGGTAGGTACACAGTGGTCTAATGTAAAACCTATTGAAATAAATAACCCGTTATATTCAATAACCCATCCTGCACTTAGCTCAGATGGCAGCACACTATATTTTGCTAGTGATATGCCTGGTGGTTTTGGTAATTTTGATATATATAAGGCAGAAATAAATCCCGATGGCAGTATAAGCAATCCTGTAAATTTAGGGCCTCAGATAAATACAGATAAATTAGAGCAGTTTCCATTTGTATCAGAATCGGGCAACCTGTATTTTGCCAGTAATCGCGTAGAAGGTCTGGGTGGTCTAGATGTTTACCGAAGCGACTGGGAGTCTGGTGATTTTCAAGAAGCATTCAATCTGGGCTCATCCATAAATTCAAATGCAGATGATTTTGCTCTTATTTTAAAAGAGGGCTATGGCTCTGGATTTTTCTCTTCTAATCGAACCGGAAAAGACAAATTATATGCCTTAGAAATCTATCCTAACGTAGATTATGTGGTCTTAGGAAATGTAGATGATAAGACTACCTTAAAGCCTATTCCAAGCGCAGAGGTAACGATGTTTAATACTAAAACCGGTACCATTACTAAAACCCGTTCTGCTGAAGATGGAAGCTTCAAATTTGATGTTCGCCCTAACAGTTCATATAAATTTAAAGCCAATAAAGAACTTTATGTTCCTACCGAAAAGGAAGTAAAAATTGAATATTCGCCACTTACTAAAACGGTTATTAAATTAGAGATGCTTGCATATGCAGACTCAGACAGTTTAATTGTTTTTAATAAACGTAATCAAACAACACAGATAAATCTTGAGAAAATATTTTTTGATTTTGACAAGGCAACTATTCGTCCTGATGCTGCTAAAATCTTAAATAAACTCGTTGAGGTAATGCAAAAATATCCTAATATGAATATTGAAGTTGCATCGCATACAGATAGCAAGGGTTCTGATGGTTATAACTTACAGTTGTCTGAGCGTCGAGCACAGGCTACAGTAGCCTATTTAATTTCTCAGGGTATTAATGAAAGTCGTTTGACCGCTAAAGGTTATGGAGAAACCGATTTGATAAACGATTGTAATTCTATGAATTGTACAGATGCTCAACAGGATGTAAACCGAAGAAGTGAGTTTACCATCTTAAAGTAATACACAAATCCATTTGAGTCTTCGATTTCAGAAGTACTTCTATTATCTCATAAAAAAACCCCGCTAAATAAATTTAGCGGGGTTTTTAATTTTAAGTTTTCATAAGTCTAAAGACCGTTTATATAACTACCATATAAATCTTTAAAACGCATCCCTTCAGACATACGGTATTTGCTTAATTTCTTAAACTCTACCAGTGCCCAAAGAATAAACTCTTTCATAAAGTACTGATCTTTTTTATCAAGATCTGCCTGATACGTATTGATAAGGGTTTGCAAAGGCGCAACATCATCTAGCATCTTTTTATATTCCGCTTCATTTAAATCGTCAAGCAATTCAAAATCGGTTTGGTCAAAAAACCACGCTATAATAGGGTCATAAGGATTATTTTCATTCTGTTTTTCGAGCTTTTTAATTTCGGGGAAATAACTAATAAATAAAGTCTTTATCGCATCTCCTATTAAGGTATGTGCAACAGAAGCTGCTCCCTCCTGCTCTCCTTCGTAAACTAACTCTACCTTACCGGTGATTGCAGGTATCATTCCCATAAAATCTCCCAGACGTACAGTAGTGTTCTCCTCGCCTGCCAGTAACGCTCTGCGTTCTGCAGTACTTAGAAGATTTTCATAAGCGGTAATACTCATGCGTGCACTTACACCACTTTTAACATCTATATATTCACTATCACGAGCCTCAAAGCTTATTTGCTCTAAAAGATCTTTTGCTAGTGAAGGCACATAAATCTGCTCCTCATTACGACCATCTCTGCGTGCTTCTTGCTGCGTTATGGTGCGCGCTATTTCTATTGTTTCAGGATAATGTGTAAGAATTTGAGAACCTATTCGATCTTTTAAAGGGGTTACAATACTTCCTCTATTTGTATAATCTTCAGGATTTGCAGTAAATACAAACTGAAGATCTAAAGGCAAACGCAATTTAAAACCACGAATCTGTATATCTCCTTCCTGTAAAATATTAAACAAGGCTACCTGAATACGAGCCTGTAAATCTGGTAACTCATTAATAACAAAAATGCAGCGGTTTGCACGAGGGATCATCCCAAAGTGAATCACGCGGTCATCTGCATAACTCAGTTTTAAATTAGCAGCTTTAATAGGATCTACATCCCCAATTAAATCTGCTACGGTAACATCTGGAGTTGCTAATTTTTCAGCAAAACGATCATCTCTATGAAGCCAGTCTACTGGTGTATCGTCTCCTTTTTCACTAATTAATTCTTTAGCATAACGCGATAAGGGATTAAACGGATCATCATTTAATTCTGAACCTTCAACAACAGGTACCCACTCATCCAACAGTTGAACCATTAAACGTGCAAGACGTGTTTTTGCCTGCCCTCTTAAACCCAATAAATTAATATTGTGCTTGGAAAGAATTGCGCGCTCTAATTCTGGTATTACCGTATATTCATAACCATGTATACCTTCAAAAGAGTTTTTTCCTTCCTTAATATTTTTAAGTAAATTTTGACGAAGCTCATCTTTAATACCACGACTGGCATAGTTTGCTTTTTTTAACTCACCTAATGTTTTAATAGCTGGTTTGCTCATAGTCTTTTCTTTATTTTCTTTTTCTAGCGTATTTTCTTTTTTCTATTAGTTTCATAATCTTCAAAAATCATTTCTCCCAGTCCTTTGAGGCCTGTGTAAAATGCTTTTCCTTGATTAGCTTCAGTAAACTGGCGTACAAAATGCATCAGATACGGGTCTTGTGCAATCATAAATGTGGTTATAGGTATTTTAAGTTTACGCGCCTGACTGGCCTGGCTGTAACACTTATTTACTATATATTCATCTAAGCCCACACTGTTCTTATAATAACGACCGTCTGCTTCTCGTATACAACTAGGCTTACCATCTGTTATCATGAAAATCTGCTTATTGGTATTACGTTTACGACGCAAAATATCCATAGCAAGTTGCAAGCCGGCAACGGTATTGGTGTGGTATGGCCCTACCTGCAAATACGGTAGATCTTTAATTTTAATAGGCCAGGAGTCATTACCAAATACAATGATATCTATGGTATCTTTAGGATAACGGGTTGTTATCAATTCGGCGAGAGCCATCGCTACTTTTTTAGCAGGTGTAATGCGATCTTCGCCATACAAAATCATACTGTGACTGATATCTATCATAAGCACTGTACTCATTTGCGCTTTATGCTGAGTTTCTTCAACAATAAGATCTCTTTCGGTTAAATCAAAATTACCCATACCATTATTGATCTGAGCATTTTTGAGACTTTCGGTCATCGAGACACGTTCAAGACCATCACCAAAACGATATTCCCGGGTTTCACCAGTATGCTCATCGCCACTACCTACTCTATTGGTTTTATGGTTTCCTAAACCACCACGTTTAAGCTTACCGAAAATTTGATCTAAAGCACGTTGTCGTATTGCCTGCTCTGTTTTAGCAGTAATTGATAAAGAACCCTTCCCGTCAGGTTCTAGTTCTTCTTTGAGATAGCCTTTATCTTTAAGTTCCTGCACAAAATCATCTAATGTATAGTCCTCATTAGTTAATTTATATTCCTTATCCAATTCCTTAAGCCAGTCCATTGCCTCATCAAAGTCTCCCGAGGTATGCGTTATCAGCTCTTTAAAAATTTCAAAAAGTTGATCAAACAACGACTGTTCGGGGGCTTCGTAAGTTTTAAAGACAAATCCCTTACGTATATTTTGTTTTTTCATAGCGACTTAAAATTACGGAATTTTAGACTTTTGACCACGCCCAGAATAGAAAAGCTAGACTTAAAAATTAGCCAATTTTAGAATAAGCTTAGACGTTTAAAACTAAACGAGATTACACTAAAAACAAAAAAACCCTTCATTGCTGAAGGGTTTTATAAAGAACTTATAAAAAGTCTTACATTTTTGGCATCACAACTGCATCAATAGCATGTATCACACCATTTGAAGCATCTACGTCTGCCATAACTACTTTTGATTTGTTTCCGTTAGCGTCAGTAATAATAACATTTTCACCATCTAAAGTAGCAGTTAACTCACCACCTTGTACAGTTTTGATTACAAAACTTCCGTTATTGTCATTAATTGCTTTAACTACATCTGCAGCCATATACTCCCCAGAAACAACGTGGTATTTTAAAAGACCAGCTAATTTCTCTTTATTTTCAGGTTTTGTTAAACCTTCTAATGTACCTGCAGGTAATTTATCAAATGCAGCATTAGTAGGAGCAAAAACAGTAAAAGGACCAGCACCATTTAGAGTCTCTCCTAATTCTGCAGCTTGTATAGCAGTTACAAGAGTTGTAAAGTTCTCATTGCCCATTGCTATAGTAGCGATAGTTTGTTGCTCTGGCATTTCTTCTTCAGTAGTTGCCTCAGCCTCCATAGCCATTTGCTCTTCGGTCATAGCTTCATCAGCTTCTTTGTTTTCATTGTCTTTGCAAGAAGTAAAAGCTAAAGTAGCAAGTACTGCCATACTTAAAAATATCTTTTTCATAAGTGTTGTTTTAAATTTTAGTTGCTCAAAAGTATAATGAATTTCTCAAGTTTTTACGTTCAGGTTTATAAGCTTCTGTTAATTGTATTTTTTTTATGTTAAGATGACCTAAAAATGCAAATCAGATCAATATTTTTAAGTTTTCCTTAACTTAGAAAAAAATTCATCTTATTTTAAATTATGAAAAAAACACTACTACTCTCCTTTTTAGCATTGTCACTAGGAATATCTGCCCAAAAAGTAAATCTCGATTTACTCAAAAATATAAAACTACGTAGCGTAGGACCTGCCGGAATGAGTGGCCGTATTACATCAATAGATGCGGTTACTGCAAACCCAGATATAATTTATGCAGGAGCTGCGAGTGGTGGTATCTGGAAATCAACCTCGGGCGGCGTAACCTGGAAACCGGTTTTTGAAAACGAAGCAACCGCTTCCATCGGCGCTGTTGCAATTCAACAATCTAATCCATCTGTAGTTTGGGCCGGTACAGGAGAAGGAAATCCCCGTAATAGTTTAAATGGTGGTTTTGGAGTTTACAAAACACTTGACGGTGGTAAAACCTGGAAATGTATGGGGCTAGAAAATACCCGTCATATATATAGAGTACGTATCAACCCAACAAATCCTGATGTGGTTTATGCCGCTGCAATAGGATCGCCTTGGGGTGAACACGAAGAACGCGGTGTGTACCGCACGCAAGACGGAGGTAAAAGCTGGGAGAAAATTCTTTATGTAGATTCTAAAACTGGAGCTGGTGAACTTATAATGGATCCTACAAACCCAAATAAATTAATTGCTGCAATGTGGCAACACAAGCGCGACCCCTGGTTTTTTAATAGTGGTGGTCCCGGGTCTGGCCTGTATATTACCTATGACGGTGGTGATACGTGGAAAGAGATTACTTCTAAAAACGGGCTGCCGGAAGGTGATCTAGGTCGTATGGGACTTGCAATTGCCGCAAATAAACCCAATATCGTCTATGCATATATTGAATCTAAAAAGAATGCCTTATACCGTTCTGAAGATGGTGGTGAAAACTGGAAAAAAGTAAATGATAATACAGATGAAATAGGAGATCGCCCTTTTTATTATGCAGAAATTTACGTCGCCCCTAATAATGAGAATAGAGTGTATACCGTTTTTACCTACATAAATGTATCTGAAGATGGTGGTGCCAGCTTTAAAGAACTTATGCCTGCCTATGGGGTTGAAAATGGTGTTCACCCAGATCATCATGCGTGGTATATACATCCTACAAACCCTGATTTTATGATAGACGGGAATGACGGCGGACTCAATATTACACGAGATGGTGGTAAAACGTGGCGCTTTGCTGAAAATATTCCAGTGGGTCAATTTTACCATATTGCTGTAGATAATGAATACCCCTATAACGTTTATGGCGGTATGCAGGATAACGGAAGCTGGAGAGGTCCCTCATATGTTTGGAAAGATCAGGGAATACGGAACGCTTACTGGCAGGAAATCTCTTTTGGTGATGGCTTCGATGTAGTTCCCGATAGAGACAATTCACAATACGGGTGGTCTATGAGTCAGCAAGGTTTTGTGAGCAGATACGACTGGGTTACAGGTAACAATTATTCAGTACGACCTACACACCCGAATCCTGAAGTAGAACTACGCTTTAACTGGAATGCAGCAATTAATATCGATCCGTTTGACAACAGCACACTTTACTTTGGCAGTCAATTTGTACATAAATCAACAGATAAAGGATTAACCTGGGAGGTTATATCGCCAGATCTCACCACTAATAATCCCGAAAAACAAAAACAAAGCGAAAGTGGCGGATTAACTATGGATGCTACAGGAGCCGAAAATCACACAACAATTCTAGTTATTGAGCCTTCTCCTGTTGAAAAAGATATGCTCTGGACCGGTTCTGACGATGGTAAGGTATTCTTTACTACAAATGGTGGTAAGAACTGGACCGATGTTTCAAAAAATATAAAAGGCTTGCCAGAAGGCAGCTGGATTGCACAGATTAAAGCTTCAGCTACAAAAAAGGGTGAGGCGCTGCTCGTTGCAAATAATTACCGAAGATTTGATTACAAACCGTATGCGTATCGTACTACAGACTACGGTAAAACCTGGAAAAGTATTGTAGATGTTGACGATGTAGGTAGCTATACACTTTCTATATTAGAAGATAAAAAAGAACCTAATCTAATGTTTTTAGGTACAGATGATGGCTTGTATATCAGTTTGAATGCCGGTACAGACTGGCAAAAATGGACAAACGGCTTCCCTACTGTTCCTGTAAAAGATATGGTAGTTCAGGAGCGTGAAGATGATCTTGCCATTGCAACTTTTGGTAGATCTATCTGGGTTTTAGATGATCTTAAACCCTTACGCGCACTGGCGAGCAATAAAGACTTAATCGCTAAAATGAGTAGCTCAGAAACCCCTACTCTTGAGATCTTCCCTCCTGCTGTTGCCTATCAAAACGCTTCACAGCAACCTATGGGAAGTAGATTTGGTGCAGATGCTACCTTTAATGGAGAAAACCGCAGCAGCGGCGCTCAGATAAAATACTTTTTTAAACCCAAAAAAGACGAAGCAAAGAAAAAAGAAGATATAAAAGAGAATATTGAAGATGAAGAGATTTCTGAATCTGCTGTAAAGTGGGATAGCATCACACTAACTATCTACGATGGTGAGCGTCTTATTAGAACTTTAAAAACAAAAACTCCAGATAGTGCAGGTACGTATAGCATGCGCTGGTATATGGATGAGAAAGGCAGCGACAGACCTTCGCGTACACTACGTAAGCGTACATCAGAATCTGGCGGAGTTTCGGTAAAACCGGGAACTTATAAAGTGGTGCTTAATTATGGTGACTTAGAAAATAGTCAAACCATCACGGTAAAAAGTGACCCTCGTTTAGATATTTCGGCGAATGCAATAAATGAAATATATGCTGCTGAAAAGAATCTGGAAGAAATGATTCAGGTTTCAGCAGACGCTGTAAAACAACTTGTTGAAAGTAAAAATATAGCAGATAACTATATATCAGATTTAAAGAAACTCGATAAAACCAAATACAAAGTTCAGATTGACAGTTCTAAAGCTATTACTAAAAAAATAGATGCTCAAATCGCATTATTTTTAGGTAAGGAAGATGATAGACAAGGAATTACCAGAAATAAAGAAGTCACGGTGCTCAACCGTATATATTCGGCTCGTGGCTATGTAGGAAGCAGGCCTAACGGCTTAACTAAGACTGAAAATATTCTAGTTACTCAGGCAAAAGAAGAATTGACTCAGGCTTTAGCTGCTGTTAATACCTTTTTTAATGAAGACTGGAAAACTTATAAAGCAGAAATGCAAAAGCTAGAACTTGATCCTTTTAAAGAAATTGAAACGTTTGAGTTTAACTAACCTGATTATTAATTTATATAAAAGCCCGGAAGCACGTTACTTCCGGGCTTTTTTTTTACAACCTGGTGAGTTTCAAGTTTTGATAATGCCCACTTCTTTAGAATGTGAAATAGCCTGGTTACTTTTTTTAAAATAACAGGTAGCTACTTGCAGGCGTTCCATTTTAGAGAGTGCCTCTTGTACTTTTACTTTTTTAGAGCGTCTGGTCTGTCTTAAATAAACAGCCTTAATATTCTTAGGAAAGGTTTTACAGATACGCTCATATATAAATGCATCTTGTTGTGAGTCGTCACCCAAAAGCACGTATTGCTGTTTTGGATAAAACGAAATTATATCCTTTATTTTTACAAATTTGTGATCGTGATCTCCGCCTCCGGTCGTTAAGAAATCTGAGATCCCGGTTTTGATATCTTTCAATTTTATTACAGCTTTAGGTAACCGCTGTAATTTTGTAAACTGTACGATAAAATCATACAAATTCCATTCGCTACTTGATACATAAAAAAAAGAATTGCTTTGCCCCTCTGCCTTATGCCCGCTGTTACTTAAAGCGTCATAATGTTTAACAACGTCTTCAAAAGTTTTTCTTTTATTCACATTACGCGCCAGCATCACATAGAGTTTTTTAAATAGGTTTCCGCTATGCGAAATCAAAAAAGTATCGTCTATATCTGAGATAATACTTAGTTCGCTTTCAAAAGGCTTTAGCAAATCTGCTTTCTCTACAATTCCGTACGTTGCTTCTTCGGGTTTGCAACTCACTTCATACTTGTGCCAGCCACTTTCCAGACTATCGGTAAACGGAACCGTAAATCGAAAATACCCGTCCTGCATAGTCAACGTTGTAATGTCAAGGTTTTTAAACTTAAGTCGTACTTCAACATCTTTTAAGGGTGAAATTATAAACATATGAAGTACAGAAAAGGCATGTTTAAAACCTTTACGATCTACCTGATATTTATCTGGAGCCCAGGATTTAAACACATGTCCAAAAACAATGAGTTCACCTTCATTTACATAACCTCTATATAATTGTAAATCTAGTTTCACTATTGGTAGTTTGTTAACGTTTTCAGGTGTTCAAAATACCTAATTTTAAATCGAAATTTACTTAATGAAAGCACAAAAGACCATTCTCCTTGTCATTAATCCCATTGCGGGAGGTACAGACAAAAAGCCCATAATTGAGGCTTTTAAAAATCACGTTAACGATAACGGGAATACTCCTGTAGTCTATGAGACCACTGGTGATGATGATAATGAGGCTATAAATAGACTTATTGAATTACATCAAATTGATAGGGTAATCATTTCAGGCGGTGACGGTACTATACGCGAAGTGGCCGAAATTTTAAAAACAAAAGATTTAAAAATAGGTTTACTGCCTTCGGGCTCTGCAAACGGATTAGCTTCTAATTTTAATATTCCTGAAAAATTACAAGATCAGCTCAGAATCGCGCTCGGTAATACGTATATAAATCTTGATATTATAGAGATTGATAAAATTACCTGTTTGCACATCGCTGACTTAGGTGTTAATGCAAAATTGATAGAAAATTATGAAAAGTCTGAAATACGTGGAAAACTAGGCTATTTTTTACAAGCTATACCTACCCTTTTAAATTCAGATTATCCTTTTGATGTTGAAATTTACGCTAATGGTAAACATTATAAAGAACAAGGTGTTTTAGTTGCGATCGCCAATGCTAATAAATTTGGTACCGGGGCAAATATTAATCCAAAAGGCAAAATGGATGACGGTATTTTTGAAGTTTTAATTTTTAAAAATTTAAGCGTCAAAGGAATTATTGAAACCTTTTATGATGACGCGGCGCTCAATCCAGATTTTGTAACTGTAATCTCGTGTAAAGAAGCTGAGATAACGTGTAAAAAGCCAATAGCTTTTCAAATTGATGGCGAATTTATAGGTGAAAAAACTTCAGTCAAGGCGGTTATGACTCCGCATCATTTATGTATTGCGATTCCTTAACAATTAACATCTTCTTAATACTTTTGTTAAGCTATATATAATTCTTTGGTAGGCGTTATGCAATCCTTTACTTTAGTACTCTACTAAACAATCAAAATTATCATTATGAAAAATTACGCAATACTTTTTTCACTTGCTTTAGCTTTAGGTTTTACTTCCTGTAAGAACGACAATAAAGACAAAGAAACAGAAGAAGTAACTACAACTGAAACTACTGAGGCTGTACAAGAAGCACCAGCAGTTAAAAAAATTACAGTAAAATTAGATTCAAAAAGTGGTAGTACTGCAGAGGGGTCTGCTGTATTTAAAGAAGAAGATGGTAAAGTTACGATGACAGCTGTTTTTGAAGGTCTAGAACCGGGAATGCACGCAATACATATTCACGAAAATGCAGACTGTTCTGCAGACGATGGTACCTCAGCAGGTGGTCACTGGAACCCTACTAAAGAGCAACACGGTAAATGGGGTGATGCTGCAGGTTATCACAAAGGAGATATAGGTAATTTTCAGGCAGATGAGAATGGAAACGGTACAATTACAATGACTACAGATGAGTGGTGCATAGGTTGTGAAGATAATATGAAAAATATCGTAGGTAAAGGTTTAATTGTACACCAGGGTGCAGATGATTTTAAAAGTCAGCCTAGTGGTGACGCAGGAGCTCGTGTGAGCTGCGGTGGTATCATTGAATAATACAAGCCTTAATATATAATACTAAAAGCAGCCAAATGGCTGCTTTTTTAGGTTTTATTTAATACATTTAAACCAACTAAATTTAGCTATGCAGCCAGACGATTTAATACTGAGATTACAACAAAGAGATGAAAAAGCGTTTGAGCGTTTGTATAGTCTCTACTCTCAAAGCATTTTTGGAGTAATTAATAGTGTTTTACACGATACAGAAGCTTCTGAAGAAGTTTTACAAGATGTTTTTATTAAAGTATGGGACAATTGTGACTCCTATTCTTCAAAAAAAGGGCGTTTTTTTACCTGGCTTCTCAACATAGCTCGCAATGCGGCTATAGATAAGACACGTTCTAAGTCATTTAAGAATCAAAAGAAAAACCTCACACAAGAATATTTCGTAGATATAATTGAAAGCAAGAATAGCTTTTCAAACAAGATGGATGCTATAGGAATTAGCAAGTACATTAAGACATTAGGTGAAGAATGTAAAAAGGTTATTAATCTATTATTTTTTAAAGGTTATACCCAGAAAGAAGCTTCAGAAGAGCTTAACATGCCTTTAGGTACTATTAAAACCCGTAACAGACTTTGCATTAACAAATTAAGAGAAATATTAGTAGAGTAAGATGAATATACAAGAATATATAGATTCTGGAATCCTCGAATTATATGTATACGGGGCTTTGACTTCACAAGAAAGTGAAGAAGTATCAAAGGTACTTATGCAATATCCTGAGGTTGAAAGTGAAGTTTCAGAAATTGAAGGAGCTTTGCAAAGCCTCGCAACGGCAGCTGCACCTTACAATCCTGAAGAAATGTTAACTGCTATAAAAGCAAAACTGCGAAATCATAGTGGAGTTATACAACTTCAGCCTACAGCAGCAAGCAAACGTACTAAGCTTATCTCATTTATAAGTGTCGCGGCTTCGCTAATCTTCTTAATAGGAATATTTGTTCTGTTAAACAGAACAAACAACTTACGCCAGGAGTTGAGAGTTGCTGAAGCTCAAAAAGCGATAATGGAGACTAAGATGCAAGATGCTGAAAATTCATTACAACAGACTAAAACTATTTTAGCTGTAGTAAGAGATCCTAAAGTGACTAAGGTTCCTTTGGCAGGTCAACAAGTTGCCCCAGATGCTTACGTAAATGTATTTTGGGATAAAGCTCAGAATAAAGCATATATAGATGCAATGGGATTACCAGAACCTCCAGAAGGTATGGTTTACCAGGTGTGGTCCTTAAAACTTGATCCGTTAACTCCTACGAGTATGGGACTATTAGATGACTTTAGCGCAAATGAAAACAAGGTGTTTACATTTGATAATCCAAATGAGTCACAGGCCTTTGGGATAACATTAGAACCTGCAGGTGGTAGTGAATCACCTACGATGGAACAACTCTATACATTAGGGGTTGTTAGCACAAATGCTTAAAACATCGTTAATTCAATAAAAATGCCTCTAGACAACTAGAGGCATTTTTTTATGTTTAAAACTTTCAAAACAGGGCATAAAAAAAGAACCACCTGCCTTCTCCAAAACATGGTGGTTCTCCAACTAACAAAAAATCCAAAAAAACTAATCAACTAACCAATTGATTTCCTTTCCTTTTTCATATTACCCCCGATAAATCGAGAAACTGGATTTTTACATAGTAAAAAGTTAAATGCCCAACTTAACTTATTCACTACATTTACGTAAAAGAAAAGCGTATGGTTTTGTAGAATCTAAACTTTCTGCTAATAATACTGTTAAAGTTTTTTAGTTGAGTCGCTCTAGGTATAAATCCTGGATAAGCATCCTTATTAAAAATGATTAAGTGGTTTATTATCAAAACTTTAAGATAAACAAAATCAAATTGAACTTTATAAATAGAATTGTATGAATCCCTCATCTCCCGGATGGATTACAAAACATCAATCTGTAATTAAAAAATTGCTGCACGCAACAGAACCTAATTCTGATGTTCTTTACAGTCAACTTTTACAAACCGGCTTTATTTATGGCGTTTCTGTAACAACACTGAGTTATGGTACTAATGAACCTTTACAGTGGACGGAAATTGAGCGTGCTAAACTCAACTTCTTTGACTGTTTATACTATATCTATTTTAAACACAATAGAGACGATACCCATTTTTATGCGGCTGTGATAGACTTTTACTCGCAGATAAACCCTAAGGAATATCAGTATTTCAGCAGTTTTATAAACCCTAAACCCAATGCCGCTTCATTAGAAAAAATCATACAAGAGCGTATACAAACCAATGAGCCTATTCTTCAGAAAAACTTTAGCAATGTAATTACTAATGCACTACTATTTCTTGACGTTATCGCATTTGATTATTTTTTGGATCAAGGAGAGAACAGCATAGCATTTGCTCAGGAATTAGAGGCAACGCTTATGAATACAATTTGGCTCGCGCTAATACAAAAAGAAGAGAAAGAGCATTACGACAAACTGCTCCTAAAGTTATTTGAGAAATCACTGCGGTACACGCGTAATTTAATGCGAGAAGTACAAAGTATTGAAGATTTACCCTTAGTTCACTTCCCAAAACTTACACAACGAAGATATTTGTTAGACCTTGCAGCGCTTGCCATTTGGGATGATGCCAAATTAGATTATACAGAATATCTCTTTCTTAAGAATTTTGGTAAATTACTGGAGCTGCCTACAGAAACTATTAATACTTCGGCAACCTATATACATGAATTTATTGTTAAAAACCGAAAGAAAATATCATACCTCAACTATAGTAATCCCGTAAAACACTTTTACAATCAAACCAGTCAAACCGTTAAAATTCTAATTCTTAGAAATAAAAAACGTTTAATACAGGAGCTTTCAGAAAGTAAAGATTTAGTTATGTTACTCAGCCAATCAACTTTTAGAGATTTAAGCAAAGCTGAAAAGAAAAGAGTTAAATCACAACTCTTAAGTATCTGCAAAAGCTTACCATCTCTGGCAATTTTTATACTTCCCGGAGGTGGTATCTTATTACCACTGCTTGTTAAATTTATTCCTGAGTTATTACCCAGCGCCTTTAACGAAAATAGAATAGACTCAGATTCTGATGAAAACTAACATTTAGTGTCTGTAGGTGTTAAGAGAATACAAATAAGACTGTAGGTTAAATAATTAAATTAGAAATTCGTTCAATGCGTCAACTTGTTACAAAAATCAAACTCTTTATTGTAAATCTCACCGGAAAAATAGGGTTTTACCCTTCTGTAATCGCTTTTATAGGTCTAATTGCCGGTTTTATCATGCTTTATGCAGAAAGCCGTGGGATTTCAGGATTTCTTATAGAGCATGCTCCTAACCTCGTTATTAATGATGCAGATACCGCAAGAACTTTACTAAGTACCTTCATTGGAGGAATTATCTCTCTTATGGTTTTTAGTTTCTCTATGGTTATGATTCTTTTAAATCAGGCATCGAGCAATTATTCCCCACGTATTTTACCCGGACTTATTTCTAATAAAAAACATCAATACGTTTTAGGGTACTATATAGCCACGCTTATTTATTGTATCCTCATTTTATTAAGTATTGAACCTACAGAAAATAAATACCAACTTCCGGGATTTTCTGTACTGGTAGGTATTGGTCTTAGCATGCTTACACTTGCGTTGTTTATCTATTTTATTCATTCAATTTCTGAAGCCATACAGGTAAACCGTATTGTTGAAAATATTTACAGTAAGGCAAAAACACGACTTGATCAGATTATAGAAAACACTACAAATAAATCAAATCACCCTGATTTTCCTGATACTAGTGACTGGCAAGAAATACGTATAGACAAAACCGGCTACCTACAGACAATAGCCATTGATACGCTACTTGACATTTGTAAAGAGAAAGATTGCAAAATACATATTATGCAACCTAAGGGGACATTTATACTTAAAAACATCCCAATTGCACGCTGTTCTATAGATCTAAATGATGATTTTAAAGAGCAGGTATTGTCCTGTTTTGGTTTTTCACGTAGCGAAATTGTAACTCATAATTATGTTTTAGGTTTTAAACAATTAACAGAAATCGCAATTAAGGCAATGAGCCCTGGTATTAACGACCCCGGCACGGCTATTACCTGTGTTGATTACCTTTCGGAACTCTTTGCATTACGCTTAAAAAAAGAAGATTATAGTTTTATACGTAATGAAAATGACGAGGCAGTTATAAGTCTACGTACTTTAAATTTTGAGGAACTCATCTATTTTGTTTTTGTGCCCCTGCGCGTATATTGTAAACATGATGTGATAATGCTGCATAAAATGTTAACAGCGCTATACTTTCTACTGCAGGTAGAAAGCGTAATTAAAAATGTAGATCAAACCCTCATCAGGGAAGCTAACCTTATTCTGGAAGATGCAAAAAAAGCCATTGACAACCGCACAGATTTAGAAGGTATATTTGCCATCGCCAAAAAAATACAGGCTGTAAATAACACAGATGTAGCTGTTCTCAGCTTAGATTAAGAAATCCACAGTTTAAAATCCTTGACGCGCTCCCTACTTACAATAATTTCTAAATCATCACCAGATTTAAGTTTTATTTGCAAACGCGAATTGGTATAGCTAATGATATCTTGTATTGCCTGTACGTTTACAAAATACTTTCGGCTTACTCTAAAAAAAACATCTGGAGCAAGCTCATTTTCTAAGAGTTCTAGTGTAGTATCTAGAAGATAATCGCGTTTATCGAACGTACGCGCATACGTACCTTTATTTTCACTGTAAAAACACACCACATCTTCAATAGTAATCATTTTAAGGTGTTGCCCTATCTTAACGGTAAAACGTTTTTTATACTCGCGCTCAACCGGGTTTACACCTAATAATTTGCGTATATCGTCAAAGTTAAGTTTAACATCTTGAGTTGGTTTATTCTGTTTTCTGAATTTAGTTACCGCCGCTTCAAGCTCGTCATCATCTATAGGTTTTAATAGATAATCTATACTATTGAGTTTAAATGCCTGTAAAGCATACTCATCATAAGCCGTGGTAAATATGATTGCACTTGTAACTTCTACAGCATCAAAAATCTCAAAAGACAACCCGTCACTTAATTGAATATCTAGAAAAATGAGATCTGGATGTTTATTTGAAGAGAACCAATTTACTGCTTCCTCTACAGAATTTAATTGTGCCTGTACATTTAACGCTAAAGCTTCAAGCATTCGCGTGAGTCGGCGTGCTGCGGGTTTTTCATCTTCGATGACGAGTACATTCATAGTTTAAAAAATGGTTCTATAATTTAAATTGTTTTGTATCTTTATTCCCAACGATCTAAAGAAGAAACACGCTCTTCTTCACGTTTTAAATACTCTTCTATTTTACGATTTTCCCATTGTTTATAATACGATTCAAAGAATCTTCCGTGTTTGAGGTAAATGGAATAGCCTACAAGACTTAAACCATAACCAACTACCATACACACAGGTGACCAAAATGGAATGTATTGACTAAATCTACCTCCATCAAAAGCACCCAGACAAAAAGCAACATAAAGTACAGATATGATAATATAAACAGGAATATGATTGTATAAATTTTTAAGCTGTTTCACACGGTTTACAACTTCTTTATAGGTTTTGTCTTGATCTTTCATAATATACTAATTTTCAGTTATTCCCAACGGCCCATATTAGATTGTGACTTTTCTTCACGCTCCATAAACTCCCTTATCTTTCGGTTTTCCCAATCTTTATTTACAATAGGGTTCCAGTTAAATGCTTTAGCTGCTTGAAACAATAAACCTACTCCCCATCCTAAAGCTGCCCAAAGAAACCAGGGGTACCTAAGATTGTTTGTATAATAATTAAGTGCTGCTAAAGCCCCTATTACAAGCACATAACTCATAAGGCTACCGTAAAATTTCTTGATTTCTGCTACTTGTTCTTTAGCTTGCAAGTATCTGTTTTCTTTGTCAAAATTTTCCATTTTATTTTGTTTTATTGTTTATACTGAAACAAATTTGCTGCGATTTCAGGTTCAATTCAATTTCAAATTACCCGATTGTCATTTTAAGTGACTCAACTGTAATTACTTTCTTTTTTGTTGATCCATCAACTGTTTAATTTTTCGGTCTTCCCAGCTTTTACCTAATAGAAAATTCCAGTTAAAAACATCTGCACCATGAAAGAATACCCCTAACCCCCAGCCCAATGCCGGGAAAATAGCCCAGGGAAATGAGCCACTGTATAGGTTTAACACTATTAATATGGGTATAATTAAACAGTACAGACCAAAGTTTATATAGAAGCCCTTTAACTTTTCTACGTGTTCTTTAGCCATCGCGTATTTCTTTTCTGAGAGGTAATATTCTGTATTCATAACCGGTTGTTTTAATTGGTGAGTGAGTGTGGGTATTTCAATTATAAACGCTGTTTCAGTAGTGTTAATTTGAACAGTTCGTGATGTCAATAACGCATAGCGCTGTTTAATATTTATAAGTCCTACACCACTGCTCTTTGACATTATTTTTTTAGGCTGAAGATTATTTTTTACTATGAGATAGTTACCTACTTCTTTAATAGTAATATGTAGTTTATGCTGGTCACTAACAACATTGTGTTTAACGGCGTTTTCTAGTAGCAGCTGTAAAGCCAGTGGCACTACTTTAGCATCAGGATTTATAACGTGTTGTGGCATAGTAAACACAATACTATCTTCGTATCGCATCTTAAGCAAGGTCATATAGGTTTTAGCAAATGCAAGTTCTTCTTCAAGCGAAATAAGCTCCTTATTCTTTTGTTCTAATACATAACGATATACTTTAGAAAGCGAGGTGGTAAACTTTTGTGCCTGCTGCGGATTTTCTTCAATTAAACTGGTGAGAACATTAAGACTATTAAACAAAAAATGTGGATCTAATTGATTCTTCAACGCATCAAACTGTGCCGATGCAGTACCGGCAATAATTTTCTGCTCCTTTACCTGCCGGTCTTTTTTATACCGGTAGTAAAAGAAAAAGTAAAAAATTAAATTACAGACAAGCGCGATAAAAAGAGGCATCCAATATCCTGAATAAGACTCTTCCTGCACAAATTTTATAAGATCTATTTCCTGTGTTACAGACTTAAGAAACATACGTATTAAAAAAATACCAAAAACAGTAACTACAAGACTTGCCGCGATGGCTTTAATTTGATGCTTATACGAGTACAAATTGTTTAAATTTTTACCATAGTAATATTTAAAAACACTCATATTAAGTAGATACAACACCACTGAATACACCATACTTTGTGCAAAATCTTCAGCTAGTGTTCTATTAAATAACAAGGCATTTCCGCCTCCTAGATGAATGATTAAAAAGACAATATAGATAGCGATTCCTACTATAACAGCTTTTCCTAATTCCTTTAAAAAATTGGTCATACTTAAATTTTGTTAGGGTAATCTTAATGATATTTCCCCCGTTTTAAAGTTATTACAATCTCCAGAACTCTCGTAGACTACTTCAGTCACTAATTCATTTAAAACGTTTTGCGCATAGCCCTCACGAGTAGTTACTAATGTAGATTGTGGCATTGTTGATAAAGCAACTGCATGCACTAGCCAGATAAATAATTTAATCATAACTGTTCAAATTTTTGATTAGACACCTCAAAGATTCTAATAAGATCAGTATTCAATAAATCTGTCTTACTCAATTGTTGATTTTAAATGCCCAACTGTAAACTATTAAGGTACTAGTGAATAACGTTAACAATTACACAAAAACTTTAAGCGTAGAGCAGATTTAATAATTTTGCTCAAATACGCATTAATCACCCCAAAATGAAACAGAAACTACACACCTATTCCCTACTGCTAATTGCTGCATTTTTAATTTATTCCTGCGCCAGTAAACGCACGCAATTTCTCGATCCAGAAATTAAAATAGGGGTTTCATCTATAGACACTACTGCTTACCGAAGCGTTTTTCTACTAGGAAACCTGGGCTCTAGCAAAAAAGGACCTAATAGAGACCTTTTGACTGGTTTTAAAAATTTTCAAAAGGAAAGAGCGCATCAAAATGATTATCTGATGATTTTGGGAGATAATGTTTATGCTAGTAAGCTAACGGAAGATAATAATGAAGAGCAGCTTAAAGATGTAATTGAATTAATTGAAGACTTTAACGGAAAAACACTTGTGATTCCCGGTGAAAATGAATGGAACGATCACGGTGTTGCAGGTCTTGAGAAGATTGAAGATTTTATAGAAAAGAAAATGGGGAAAGACAACCATTTTCAACCAGAAAATGGGTGTCCTATCGAAACGATTTCTGTAGATGAGGAAACCGAAATAATTATTGTAGATTCTCAATGGTATATCGAAGACTGGAGTAAACACCCGGGTTTTAACGACAAATGTGGCATTAAAACGCGCGCACAATTTTTGACTATTTTAAAAGATGAGGCGCGTAAAGCACGACATAAAAATGTGCTTCTGGTGATGCACCATCCCTTATATTCTAACGGAATTTATGGTGGTGAGATGAGTACCCGTGCTTTATATAGACCTTCTGCCGAAAATGCTTATATACCCGGTGCCGGCTTCATTTGGGCTTTTGCCCGTACACAGGGCGGCATATCAAAACAAGATCAATTTAACCCGTTAATGAATAGCTTGATGCAGGAGATTAAAACGATGGCTATAGATCTTCCCAGACTGTTTGTACTTTCTGCACACGAGCGCTCTATGCAGTATATAGAAAACGGTTCTATACGCCAGTTAATCACAGGCACAGGAAGTAAAACCGAATATGCAAGATTGGGTAAAGACGGCTTGTTTGCTTCGGTAGAACCGGGATTTTCAGAAATACGTTTGTTTAAAGATGGTGCCTCAACAGTGCATTTTTATACCTTAAATACTCAAAAACAAATCGTCGAGACTTTTTCAAAAGAAGCGTTTTTAAAACCAAAAGCTTATCCTGTAGATTCGTTACCCGTAACATTTTCGAAGACAAAAAAAGCACGTATTTATCCTAAAGAACTAGTTGAAGTTTCTGATAAATATGAAAAAAAATGGGGTAAACATTATAGAGATTTATATGGTGTTGAGATTGAGGCTCCCGTTGCACTACTCGATACACTATATGGCGGTCTAAAGGTTGAACGCGCCGGTGGCGGACATCAAACACAGTCATTACGACTGGTAGACAAAGACGACAGAGAATACAATATGCGGGCTTTAGCTAAAGATCCATTTGCATTTTTAAAATCTTCTGGCTATGATGATCTGGATGCTCAGGAATATTTTAAAGGGACCTTACCTGCTCGCCTTATTGAAGATTTCTACACCGCATCACATCCTTATGGCGCATTTGCAATACCTAAACTTGCAGGCGCTGCAGACCTCAACCACACGCATCCTAAGGTATTTTATGTTCCTAAACAGAAAGTATTAGGTGATTTTAATGAAACCCACGGGGATCGCCTGTATATGATTGTAGAAAAGCCTGATGCCGATTTTAACGGGGATCATATGTTTGGTTTTAACGAAGATGTTGAGAGCACCACAGATCTTTTTGAAGCCATACGTGAAGATGAGAAAAATGTAGTTGAAGAAAACGATTATATACGAGCACGTGTATTTGATATGCTCGTGGGAGATTGGGACCGTCATGAAGACCAGTGGCGCTGGGCAGAACGTAAAGACAGTGCAGATGTAGCAACATATATTGCAATACCCCGCGATCGCGATCAGGTATTTTCAAAATTTGATGGTAAAATTATCAAAATGCTCCAAAAATTTATGGCAAGTACCCGCGAACTCGCTAATTACGGTCCAGATATAGAATTTATTGAGAAGTTTAGTGAAAGTGCAATCACGCTAGATCGCGCTATATTGCAGAAAAGCACAAAAGAAGAATGGCTAGACGCTGTTGATTACATTCAAAAACAAATTACTCCTGAAGTGGTTGCAAAAGCTTTTACAGACATTCCTGACGAAATTCAAGATGAAGATTGGTTGCAACTACAAGATGATTTGCTAAAACGCAAAAGCAACCTTAAAGACATCGTAGAGCGCTACTATGCATTCTATATTAAGTTTCAAACACTCAAGGGAACAGATAAGGATGATCATTTTTATATTACCCGCAATGATGATGGCACAACTCGCATAAAAGCAGTTAGAATTGAAGATGATGAAGATGGGACTTTACTCTTTGACCGCACATTTAATCCTCAGGAAACTGCCGAAATATGGATTTATGGTCTTGATGATGATGATGTTTTTACTACAAATGGTAACGGTACAAGCAGCATTAAATTAGTAATTGCAGGTGGGCTGGATGACGATACTTATGATCTTAAAAATGGAAATAATCTTACCATATACGATCAGCCTAAAGGCAATAAAATAGAATCTAATAATGGGGCTCGTATGCGCTTTAGTTCGGTTTATGAAAACCATATTTATGACACAGAACGTCGTCCTGGAGAAGCAAAAAAAATTGGCTTGGAATTACCCTATAATCCTGACTGGGGATTGGCACCACATTTACGATTTGCACGTCAAAAATTAGGTTTTGAACGCAACCCGTTTACCTCACAATTTGTCTTAGATGCGCAGTATTTTTCACTTACGCAGGCAGCAATTTTTAAAGCCGAAGTACATTTTGCAAATATTTTTCCGGAGTGGAATTTTAAAATTTCTGGTCTTGCAACCACAAATAATTATACAGAAAACTTTTTTGGCTTCGGAAATGAAACTTTAAATGCTGCCACAAATTTTGATTTTAACCGCATCAATATGCAGAAATTTGAGGGCGGCATAAGCGTGTATTATAACGGTGAATATGGTAGTTCATTTGAAACCTCTCTTAAGTTTCAAAAATTTGAACTTGACCCTTCACTTTTAATAAATACAGCTAACAATCTCATTAATAATGAATATGCTACCGCTAGTGCAATTTATTCCTACAAGAGCATAGACAACATAAATTTTCCTACACGAGGGATGATTTTTGAAGCTTCGGGGTATTTTAGTGATAACTTAAATTCTGCTGAGACCGTTTTTGCTGCAGACCCCAAAATCACTTTTTGGAATGCGATAGACAGCTCAAGAGATTTGGTTTTAAAAACACAGGTTGACGGGCAACTGCGTTTTGGTAATGACATTCCATTTTATCAGGCGGCTCGTTTGGGAGGTAATTCCGGTTTGAGAAGTTACCGTCTAGATCGGTTTACAGGAGACCAATCGCTTCGTGCTTCCGCAGATATTTTATATCAATTTAAACCCTTAAAAACCGCTCTTTTTCCCGTACGTTCACACCTCTTTGCAGGTTATGATTTAGGTCGCGTATGGCTCAATAATGAAAACTCAAAAATGTGGCACACCAGTTATGGAGGCGGTCTTAATTTTAGTATAGGTGCATTTTTAAATAGTAGCTTTAGTTACTTTACAGGTGATGATGGTGGGCGCTTTCAATTCGGGTTAAAATTTGGTGCTTAAACAAAAAAATCAATTCTGTTAAATCAATGTAACACGAGTTACCCAGATACCACAACAGGTGCCTTATCTTTGTAATAGAAAATTAGAACAGATGAACATAGAACAGATTTATACCGGTTGTTTAGCTCAGGGAGCCTATTACATAGAAAGTCAGGGCGAGGTTGCCGTTATTGACCCACTTCGAGAAGTAAAACCCTATATCGAGCGCGCAGAAGCAGATAATGCAAAAATCAAGTATATTTTTGAAACTCATTTTCACGCAGACTTTGTTAGCGGGCATGTAACACTCGCTAAAGAAACGGGTGCGTCTATTATTTATGGCCCCAATGCAAACCCTACATTTGATGCAGTTATTGCAAAAGACAATCAGGAATTTAAGTTAGGTGCTATTACTATAAAAGCGCTTCATACGCCGGGACATACTATGGAGAGTACCACGTACCTTCTTCTAGATGAAAATGGAAAAAATCACGCTATTTTTAGTGGAGACACTTTATTTTTAGGTGATGTGGGACGTCCTGATCTGGCTCAAAAAGCTAAAGAATTAACTCAAGAAGATCTTGCCGGTTATTTATACGATAGCTTACGCGAAAAAATTATGCCTCTGGCAGATGATGTCATTGTATATCCTGCTCACGGCGCAGGCTCTGCTTGTGGTAAGAATATGATGAAAGAAACCGTTGACACGCTGGGAAATCAAAAGAAGGTAAATTATGCCTTGCGTGCAGATATGACTAAAGAAGAATTTATTAAGGAGGTTACAGATGGTTTATTACCGCCTCCCTCTTACTTTCCACTTAATGTAAAAATGAATAAAGAAGGCTACGACGATATTGATGATGTAATAGAACGCGGTACACAGGCTTTAACTCCAGATGCATTTGAGACTGCAGCAAATAAAACCGGCGCCGTTATTTTAGATGTGCGCAATCAGGCAAGTTTTGCTGAAGGCCATATCCCTAGATCTATATTTATAGGTATAGATGGTGGTTTTGCTCCCTGGGTAGGTGCTCTTATTGCGGATACCGCACAACCTATTTTACTAGTTGCAGAAGAAGGTCGTGAAGAAGAGACAATTACGCGTCTGTCTCGAGTAGGATTTGATGGGACTATAGGATATTTAAAAGGCGGATTTAAAGCCTGGGAAGCTGCTGGCAAACAAACCGATTACGTAAAATCTGTTACAGCTACCGAGTTAGAAGCTACTGTATTAGCTGATAAAAATACTCCTGTTTTTGATGTACGGAAGCCGGGCGAATTTGAAGCAGAACACTTAGAAGTTGCATCAAGTACGCCTTTAGATTTCATAAATAAACACTTAAGTGATTTCCCAGATACTGAAGAATTCTATATTCACTGTGCAGGAGGGTATCGCAGTATGATTGCAGCAAGTATTTTAAAAAGCCGCGGAATTCATAACTTAGTAGATGTGCAGGGTGGTTACAAAGCTTTAAAAGAAACCAACTTAAAAACAACTAACTTTGTATGCCCTTCCACTCTTAAAAAATAAAATTATGAAAGTATTTTTAACTTTTTTCCTTTTTGTTTCGCTTGCTTTTCAAGCGAACGCGCAAGAGTCTAAACACGAAGTTTTAGACAAAGCTACTTTTAAAAGTAGTATTGAAAATAATACTGTAGCATTAGTTGATGTTCGTACAGCTTCAGAATTTGAAGCTGGTCATATTGATAATGCAAAAAATATCGATTTTTTAGATACCGCAACATTTAATAGTAAACTACAAACCTTAGATAAATCTAAACCTGTTTATATTTATTGCCGTTCTGGAAATCGCAGTAATAAAGCTGCCGAAGTGATGAAAAACTCAGGCTTTACTACAATCTATGAACTTGAAGGAGGTTATTTTAATTGGAATAATGAAGATACTATCGAAGACTAAACAGCCAACTTAAGTAGATACAAGAGCTCGAAAATTAATTTTTTCGGGCTTTTATTTTTTAAAAGCAGCACGAGATTTTTCGATCTCCACACGATTTTGATCTGCCCAGGCTGCAAGATTCTGCAGATGTGGTATTAAGCTTTGCCCCCGTTTGCTCAACATATATTCCACCCGTGGTGGAATTTGAGGATATTGTTTACGTATTACCAGATCATCTGCTTCCAAAGATTTTAAGCTTACAGAAAGCATTTTCTGAGAAATTGAAGTAATTACTTTGTACATCTCGTTAAAACGCATTACAGGCTCTTCATTTAAAAGCAATAAAATAAGAATAGACCATTTATCTCCAAACCGGTCCATCACGTTACGAACAGGACAGTTTTCAATTTCGGTAAATTTATTCAAACTATTTTCAATCATAAAGAATTGATTTTCAACATTAATAACCTTCAAGTTAGTCACCTACTCAAACGTAAGTTCTTTCTTAAGAGCTAATTACACTATACATTTGACTAACCAAAAGTAAGTTAATAACTAAAAAAATAAAAATATGAGCACCTATTTAATTACAGGAGCGACGGGAAGTCTAGGGAGTAGTGTAGTAAAACATCTTTTAACTACTGTTGACACATCAGAAATAGCCGTCTTGGTACGCGATACCGAAAGTAAACAAGCAAAGGAATATAAAGCTAATGGTTTTGATCTACGTGTTGCAGATTATGATAATCTTGAAACGCTAACCGAAGCATTTAAAGAAATTAAATACCTCTATTTTGTTTCTGGTAGTGATATTAATTCAAGATTAAAACAGCATAAAAACGTAATAGACGCAGCGGTTAATGCAAAGGTTTCCCATGTAATTTATACCAGTGCAGGCAGAAAAGATGAATCTGAAAACGCTCCCCTCTTTGGTGTTATGAATGCTCATATGCAAACAGAAAGATGGTTACAAGACGCTGCATTTAAACATACTATTCTACAACATAATTTATATGCTGAAGTCGTACCTATGTTCATAGGAGATAAAAAAACTTTATTGCAATCAAAACAAATCTTTTTACCCGCAGGAAACGGAAAAACTGCATTTGCATTGCGTGAAGATTTAGCTGAGGCCGGAGCGATAGTACTTAAAAATACAGCTGACCACATCAACAAAACCTATACTTTAAATGGTGCAGAAACTCTAAGTTTTGAAGAAATAGGAAAAAGTATATCTAAAATTACAGGAGAAAACATAGGATACACATCACCAGATCCTGAAACCTTTAGAACAACAATGAATTCTTTTGGTGTACCAGAAAATATCATAGGTATGATGCAAGCGTTCTCATTAGGAATAGCAGCAGGAGAATTTGACAATATTTCCACAGACTTACAGATGTTGTTAGGGCGCGAGCCTAAATCGATTACAACACTTTTTGAACAGGTTTACAGTTAAACTAAAGCATAAAAAAAGGAGAAACTATTTACGGTAGATTCTCCTTTTTAATATTTTGTAAGAATACCTTAATTACGATGCTTTACCACAGGACCACCCTCTTTACCTACTATAATCAGACTAGTTGTATTAAGAAATAAACCGGTTTCTACGATGCCGGGTACTTTTAGTAATTTTATTTCCAAGCTTTGAAGATCATTAACCCCTGAGATATCGATATCTAATATGTTGTTATTTTCATCTGTACGATACGGCAGCTCTTCTTTCATTCGCTGTACAGGTTTTAAACCTTCAGCTTGCAAATAATTAAAAATTTGTTTTGTAGCAAAAGGTATAACTTCAACAGGAAGCTTAAAGGCTCCTAGCTTTTGTACATCTTTACTACTATCTGCAATGATAATGTTATAGGCGGTGTTCCACGCTAGTATTTTTTCACGCAGTAAGGCTCCACCACCTCCTTTTATGAGTTGAAAATTATCATCAAACTCATCTGCACCATCTATGGTGACATCTATTGTATCAACTTCGTGAAGTTCAACAATGGTAATACCTAGTTCTCGCGCCAGCTTTTCTGTAGCATCAGACGAAGGTACACAGGTAAGATTCATCCCATTTTTAACAAGATCCCCTACTGCTTCAATCATATGTTTTGCAGTAGAACCGGTACCCAGTCCTACGACCATATTATCTTTTATAAATTTAACAGCTTCTAATGCAGCTTGTTTTTTCTCTTGATCAGCAGTCATTTGATTAAATCGTGTTGTGGTTTCAGTGATTAAAAATAAGTTTATTTTTTTAGCAAACGTCTATAATCTTCGGGAGTATCAATGTCTTGAATTTTATTTTTTGCATCAATCGACAGCACAAAATCAGAACCTGAGTTTAACAATTTACGTGCACCCAAATCTCCAGAAAGTTCTTCGAGCACCTCAAAATAGCTTCTAGGAAAAACCGCTGGCACCCCGTTTTTAATACCATAACCAGAAGCTATGCATTTATTATCGTGTACTTCAGCAGTATCAATTAATAGATTCAAATAGTCTGTATCTATTTTAGGTTGATCTGCAAGCATCACTAAAACACGATCAAAGTGAGTATTATTTAAATGTTTAATACCTGTCGCTATACTATTTCCGAGGCCTTGCCCCCAGTCTGGGTTATAAATTAAGTGAATTTTTTGTGGAATACCTTTTTCAATAACTTCTGCATTGGCCCCTAAAACACAATAAACAACTTCAGCTTTAGAGGCTAGAGCCTGCATCATTGCATGACCTAATAAAGTGCTGCTCTTATATGGGAGTAATTGCTTTGCTTTTCCCATTCTACTGGCACTTCCTGCTGCAAGAATTAATATTGCTGTAGATTTCATAACTCTATTTTACCGTATAAATCTAATTCATTGAGACCTAAAATGATCTGAAATAATCTTTCTCTTTTTTTGAATCTGTATAAATAGAAGTAACGGTCTAACAAACCTGTTAAGTTTTTATTAATTTAACCAAAACAAAAAAAAATGCTATGCCCGTTTACAATCTAAAAGTTAATGGTAAATCGATGAGCGTCGATGCAGATCCCGATACGCCGCTATTGTGGGTTTTAAGAGACGAACTTGATCTTGTAGGAACAAAATTTGGCTGTGGTATAGGCCAGTGTGGTGCGTGTACCATTCATATTGATGGTGCCGCAACCCGAAGCTGCTTATTACAGATAAGCTCATTAGAAAATACCGAAATCACAACTATTGAAGGCCTTTCTGATGATGGCACGCACCCTGTGCAAGTCGCCTGGAAAGAACATGACGTACCTCAGTGTGGTTATTGCCAGGCCGGCCAGATTATGACCGCCTCTTCTTTTCTTAAAGACAATCCTACACCTTCAGAAACTGAAATACGAGACGCGATGAGTGGCAACCTTTGCCGTTGTGCATCGTATAATCGTATTGAAAAAGCGGTGGCAGATGCCGCAACTAAACTTGCCTAAACTAGTGATGATGAAAAAAGAACAAAAAATGACATTTAGCAGACGTGGGTTTATACGCACTTCTGCACTGGCAAGTGGTGGTTTATTAATTGGATTTAATTTTCTTACAGCCTGTAAAGAAGATGTACAACCACCTGTAGATATTGCCAATCTTAACTTCAATGATTTTAATGCCTATATACAAATTGCAGACAATGGGTATGTAACTATTTTTTCACCCAACCCAGAGATTGGACAAGGTGTAAAAACGTCTATGCCTATGATTGTTGCAGAAGAGCTTGATGTACCGTGGGAACACGTTTATGTAAAGCAAGCCGGTCTGGACACTGATAAATATAGAGGTCAGGTTGCCGGTGGTAGTCAGTCTATACGACAAAACTGGGATGTATTGAGACAAACCGGAGCCACAGCAAAACAAATGTTGATCAATGCTGCCGCTGCAAAATGGCAAATAGATGCTGCAGATGTGACTGCCTCTGCAGGTGTAATTACAAGTAAAACTGGAGAAACTCTAGGCTACGGTGATGTAGTTAAAGAAGCTGCAACTTTAGAAGTGCCTGAAGAAGTTACTTTAAAAGAGCCCAAAGATTTTAAGATAATAGGTAATGATGCTGTCAATGTAGATTTAGATAAAATCGTGACCGGTAAACCACTTTTTGGATTAGACTATAAAAAAGAGGGTATGCTTTACGCTTCGGTAATGCGTCCTCCGGCTTTTGGCCAGACCTTAGTAGAGTTTGATGATACAGATTCACGCGCCGTAAGTGGTGTGAGCGATGTTATTCAATTTGGTGATAAAATAGCTGTACTCGCTAAAAATACGTGGTCTGCTATGAAAGGTAAAAAAGCATTGAAGGCGAATTGGCAAGATAATAACTTAGAAAGTACCGAAAAACATGATGCGCTTCTAATAGGTCTTTTAGATAGCAAAGAAGGTGAAGTACGTCGTGAAGATGGCGATGTCAATACAGCATTTGCAGAAGCAGATCAGGTTTTAGAACGCACCTATGAATCGCCGTTTTTACCACATAATTGTATGGAGCCTATGAATTTTTATGCAGATGTTACTGCGGAAAGAATTCATCTTGCAGGACCAATACAAACTCCAGAAGGTACTGCGGCGCAGGTTGCTAAACTATTAGATCGTACACCCGAAGAAGTAGATTTAGAACTAACCCGTATGGGTGGTGGTTTTGGTCGCAGACTTTATGGTGATTTTGTTCTGGAAGCTGCAGAAATCTCAAGTAAAGCAGGTAAACCTATAAAGTTAGTGTATTCTCGTGAAGACGATATGAGTGCAGGAATTTTTAGACCTGCGATAAAATATAGAATTTCAGCTTCTCTAAAAGATGGCAAAATTACCGGCTACAAACTGAAAGAAGCGGCAATAAACAGCAATATGTATGGTCTTATTCCGCACTTTTTCCCGGCGGGAGCTATTCCTAATTTAAAAATAGAAAGTGCAAATTACTCCAGTAATATAACGACAGGAGCCTGGCGCGCACCCTACACAAACTTTCTGGCTTTTGCAGAGCAAAGTTTCTTTGATGAAGTTGCAGAAGTATTAGATCATGACCCTGTTCAGTTACGTTTAGATTTGCTAGACCAGGTTAATGAAGGAGCAGATGAACGTATACAGTACTCAGCTTCCCGAATGAAAGAAGTGATTAAACTCGCTGCTAAAGAAGGAGATTGGGGCAATGCTCCTGAAGGTGTTTTTAAAGGTTTTTCGGCTTATTACAGCCATAACACTCACGTTGCTGAAGTCGCCGAAATACGTATGCAAAACGGAATTCCTAAAGTTGAGCGTGTTACAGCAGCTGTAGATTGTGGTATCGTAGTGAATCCTACAGGTGCAAATAATCAAGTGGTAGGTGGCGTTCTAGACGGTATAGGTCACGCGATGTATGGTGATTTTACCTTTACAGATGGTAAACCCTCTTCAACAAATTTTGACACCTACCGCCTTATACGTATGCACGAGACACCAAAAGTAGCTGTTCATTTTGTTAAAAGTGAAATTGCTCCTACCGGTCTTGGAGAGCCGGGCCTGCCTCCTGCAGGTGGCGCTGTTGCAAATGCAATTAAAGCTGCAACCGGAAATCGTATTCTCAAACAGCCATTGACTAAATATATGACTGAAACAGAAACTACTGTAAAAGGATAATTTTAATGAAACTTATAAAAAAAGAGACCCCAAATGAGGTCTCTTTTTTATGCAATTCAATTGATGAATATTAAAAACTATAACCTATTGAAACGCTATAGTTTCTAGGTGCAATAGGATTAATACTATTGTCATCATGTACATTATAATTTAATTCGTCTGTAATGTTTGCAAGTTTAGCGCGTATGCTAATATTGTTGCTAAAGGTATATGCTAAAGTTGCATCTAACTGAAAATAATCTGAAAGTGGTATGAGCTGTCTTCCACTATCTGGATTTGTAGTTTGAAAAGACCTTCCTGCAAAACGAGTTCCGAAGTACGAACTTACAACTCCTAGATTTAAGCCATGTAAAGAACCACTGCCTATTGTGTAATTAGCACTTAAGTTAGCTGTATTTTTAGGAATGTATCTAAATAAACTTCCTACGACATAGATATTAGATTCAGTATACTTCATCTCGTTAAAACTATAACCTGCCATAAGACGTAAACCTTTAGTAGGATATGCTGTAATATCAACTTCAACACCTTTACTTTCAGTAGCACCGGCAAGTTCCTGCACGTTATTATCTGTCAAAGACGTTTGTGCCAGATTACTGTTTTTAATAATGTAACCGGTGATATTCAGAAGTAATTTGCTTCCGAAGAATTCATTTTTAACACCTACTTCATACTGGTCTATAATTGAGGGTTCTAAAGCCTCTCCATTAATATCAAGACCTGTATTGGTCTCAAAAGAGTTTGCATAACTCGCAAAGATCGAGTTGTGTCGTGTAGGTTGAAGAATTAAACCAAATCTTGGCGTAAAAGCATCGTCATACAAATTAGTTACTGTTGTGTTCCCACTCGGGTAATTTGTAATCTCACTTTCTGTATCCTGATAGGTATAGCGCACACCGGCTAATACTTTTACATAATCATTAACAGCGATCAAATCCTGAATATAGATACCAAATCGTGAAACCGGAGTTGTGGTAAGTCTGCTTTGATCAAGATCTGGAATATCATTTCTAAAATTTGCATAATCAGGATTAAAAATATTGATCACATCGTAGAAGTTTTCGCCATTATCCTGATCTGAAAAGGAGTTGTAACGCGTGTCTTTTGTTTTATAATTCTCAACATCTGCACCTATTAAAAACTGATGTTTTAAGAAACCGGTATTGAATAAACCTTTTAAATCAAGCTGATTGATGTTGTAGTTATCACGAGTATCTCTCTTCTGAAGATTGCGCTGCCAATCTCCATTTTCCTGCACCGTACCTCCTGAAGTATTGGGTCTGGTATTCGAAAATAAATTAGTATTGTAATGACGAAACGAATTTATATAGGTCAAGCCCCAATTATCTGAAAATTGATGATTTAAAGTTGCCGTAACAGAAACCTGTTCAGAATCAAAATATCCCCACTTAACTCCAACAAATTGATCTCTGGGAAGATCTACTAACTGATAATTTATTATCCCTGCCCCAAAATCTGGTGTGCGCGAATCATTTGTATAGTCTGCCTCAATTAAAAGATTAGTCTTATCTCCTAGTTTAAATAATAATGAAGGATTGAAATAATAGGTATCTGAAGAAACAAATTTTCTAAAACTATCTGCAGAAGCATATGAGCCGTTTAATCTAAAAGCAACCGTTTCAGAATCATTTAATGCTCCGTAAATATCAAATGTGGGCTTAACAAGGTTGAAGCTGCCAAAAGTAAGATCTACCTTTCCTCCAAAATCAAAACGCGGCTTTTTAGTAATTAAATTTAAAATACCCCCGGCTTCAACATTACCAAAAAGAATAGCGGCGCTTCCTTTTAAAATTTCTGCCTGCTCAATACCGCTGGTCTCCAACTTCATTCCATTAAAATAACGCACTCCGTTTTTAAATGTATTGCTGCTTCCTAAACTATAACCGCGTGAAGCAATCTCTTCTTGATAACCACCTGTATTCCCCATGATGTAAACCCCATTTGCATTCTTCAAAATATCGGTTAAGGAATTAACTTGTTGGTTTTCTAAGGTTTGTTGCGAAATAACCGCAGCACTTTGTGGCAAATCTAAAGGTCGTATACCCGCTTTAGCAGCATTGGGAGTTTTGTTAAATAAACTTCCGGAAACGATAACTTCATTTAGTTGATTGTTTGCTTCTTTTAATTGTATTACAGGAATCTGAGTCGTTTCTCCTGCACTAATAATTGCCGATACTTGTGCCGGCTGAAATCCTAAATGAGAAATTCTTAAAACATATTTTCCGGGCTTTAAATTCTCAATTACATAAAAACCTTCCTCATTTGTAATTGCATATTTGTTTGTATCATCAATTGTAATGGTGACTCCATCAACAACTGTGTTGTTTGGGGATTTGATTTGCCCAGATAATTTTCCGTCCTGAGCCCATATACAGCAAGACATGAATAAAATACTTATTAAAAACTGAAACTTCAATTTCATCTTTGTTTAGATTAATTAAAAATAATGCGCGAAGCTAAAACTAGAAATGAATTTAAGCAAGCTTATTTAGACTAAATATGCTTAATAGGATAGAATTAAATTATTGAGCATATTTATTTCGATAAAAATCAGTCTTTTATAAATAAAAAATAATTGAATTTTAAAGGTATATGTAATAAATATTCTAAAAGTTTATAGAAGATTTTGGTGAGAATAAAATTATATAAGCGTTGTATTAAATAGATAGCCTATAAGTGCTGTAGCTACCATTGCCAGAGTACCCCACAACGTGATTCTCAAGATAGCCGCAAGCATACTCGAACCTCCTGTTTTTGCAGCAACTGCTCCTAATACAATTAAAAAAAGAAGTGCAGAGGCATATTGTATGTATTCCATATAGGCAACAGGCGCTACAAAGGCAACCAGTACGGGTAGCCCACCTCCTACTGTAAATGCAGCACCGCTAGAAAATGCAGCTTGCAGCGGTTTAGCCTGGGTTATCTCGTGCATTCCTAATTCATCACGGGCGTGTGCTTCAAGAGCATTGTGTGCCGTTAATTGTTTTGCAACCTCAAGAGCTGTAGCTTCTGTGAGACCGCGGGCGATGTAGATTCTTTTTAATTCGTGTAACTCTTCATTAGGCATCGTTTCCAGTTCGTTTTTTTCACGTTCCAGATCGGCCTTTTCAATATCACTTTGCGAACTTACCGACACATATTCACCTGCTGCCATAGATAAGGCTCCGGCAACAATACCTGCAACCCCGGCAAGAATAATAGGCTCGCGAGTGGTGCTCGCAGCAGCCACCCCTATGATTAGACTTGCTGTAGAGAGAATTCCGTCGTTTGCACCTAATACTGCAGCACGTAACCAGCCGCTGCGATGTGCATAATGATCTTCAGTTTGCATCCTGCTAAATTAAACCAATACCTACTGTATACCAGTGTATAAATTGTTTTTAGATACTTTCCAAATAGCTGCTAAACTCGTTAAGATTAGCTTCAGATTTGATAAATTGCTTCTCCTAAATTCTATTCTTATGACTCTTGTTTTTGCTACACATAACCCTAATAAACTTCGAGAAATACAGGCATTAATGCCAGATTCAATTCAACTTAAAAGCCTAACAGATATAGGTTGTACCGAAGATATAATTGAAGATGCACCTACCATAACAGGCAATGCTTTACTAAAAGCCAGATTTGTAAAACAAAAATATGGTTATGATTGCTTTGCAGACGATACTGGCTTAGAAGTTGAAGCTTTAGATGATGCTCCCGGCGTCTATAGTGCGCGTTATGCCGGTGAGCAAAAAGATGCTAACGACAATATTGATAAACTGCTCATTGAACTCAAAACTAAAGAAAACCGAAAAGCACATTTTAAAACTGTAATTGCTTTAATTATTGGTGAACAAACAACTTGTTTTGAAGGAATTTGTAAAGGTGAGATTACTTCTGAAAGAATGGGCGCCGAAGGTTTTGGTTATGATCCGGTTTTTAAACCTGAAGGACATCAGGAAACCTTTGCTCAAATGCCACTCTCATTAAAAAACAAAATAGGACACCGCGGAAAAGCTACAGAAAAACTAATTATTTCACTTCAAAATTCTCAATAATTAGCGCTTATATTCAATAATTTACTTTAACACTTGTAAGTTAAGTACATCAATACTATCGCAACAGGTTGATATCAAGTCAACTAAATGAATATTCACTTCTACATATACTTACATTAATTAACATTATCTTTGCACCCTCTTAAATCGACGTTGATTTGAGATAATTTTTTTATATGAATACATTTAAAGCGTTAGGACTTAATGATGCCATCTTGCAAGCTGTAACCGATATGGGTTTTACAGAGCCTTCAGAAGTGCAAGAAAAAGCCATCCCAGTCCTATTACGCGAGGCAACAGACGTAGTTGCACTCGCCCAGACAGGAACAGGTAAAACGGCAGCATTTGGTTTTCCGCTTATTCAAAAAGTAGATGCAACCAGTCGCAAAACACAGGGATTAATAATCTCTCCCACTCGTGAACTGTGTCTACAAATTACAAACGAACTTAAAAGCTACTCAAAATACGTTAAGGGTTTAAATACAGTTGCGGTATATGGTGGAGCTAACATTCAGGAACAGGCACGTCAAATTTCACGTGGTGCTCAAATAATTGTTGCTACTCCGGGTCGTATGCAGGATATGATGCGTCGTAATCTTGTTGACATTAGTGGTATTGATTTTTGTATACTAGATGAAGCTGATGAAATGCTTAATATGGGATTCTATGAGGATATAACGACTATTCTTGCAGACACACCTAAGAACAAGCAAACCTGGTTATTTTCGGCTACAATGCCAAAAGAAGTAGCTCGTATTGCTAAGCAGTTTATGAATAATCCTATTGAAATTACAGTAGGAACAAAAAACATGGGAGCAGAAAATGTTTCTCATGAGTATTACCTAGTAAATTCTAGAGATCGTTACCAGGCACTTAAACGTCTTGCTGATGCAAATCCAGATATTTTCTCGGTTGTTTTTTGTAGAACAAAGAGAGACACGCAAAAAGTAGCAGAACAACTTATAGAAGATGGTTATAATGCTTCTGCATTGCATGGTGATCTAAGCCAAAATCAGCGTGATCTGGTTATGAAAAGCTTTAGAGCACGTCAAATACAAATGCTTGTTGCTACAGATGTTGCTGCACGTGGTATTGACGTAGACGATATTACGCACGTAATCAACTATCAATTACCAGATGAAATCGAAACTTACACGCACCGTAGTGGTCGTACAGGACGTGCCGGAAAAACAGGTATTTCTATGGTTATTGTTTCTAAAAGCGAAGTACGTAAGGTTAGAACGCTAGAAAAGATAATCAACAAAAAATTCATTCAAAAAGATATTCCTACAGGGATGGAAATTTGCGAAGTACAGTTAATGCACCTTGCAAATGATATTCGCAATACCACGATTAACGAGGAAATCAATCCATATCTTTTTAGCATTAATGAAGTTCTGGAAGGTTTAAGCCGTGAGGAGCTTATAAAGAAAGTATTTTCGGTAGAATTTACACGTTTCTTTAACTACTACAAAAAGACAAAAGATCTTAATGCAGGAGTGGTTGCAGATATGAAAGAAGATTCTGGAGAGTCTACTCGTTATTTTATCAACATAGGTCAACGTGATGGTTTTGACTGGATGAGTTTAAAAGACTTCTTAAAAGATCTTACAGGATTAGGTGAAGGTATTTATAAAGTAGATTGTAAAGATTCATTCTCTTTCTTTAATACAGATACCGAACACAAAGAAGCGATTTTAGCTTTGTTTGAAGACTTTAATCTTAAAGGACGCTCGGTACACGTAGAAATCACCAAAGACACCAGAGGTGGCGGCGGTGGCGGTGGCGGAAAACGCAAACGTAACGATCGCAGAACCGGACCATCTGGTGGTGGTAGCGGCGGCGGAAGACGTAGAGATGATTCAGGCGGTGATGGTGGTTTTAAAAAACGCAGATCTTCTGGTGGAGGAAGCGGTAGAGATCGCAATAGCAGCAGTGAACGTAGCGGCGGCGAACGCAGAGGCAAAAGCAAACCTGAAGGAGAACGCGAAAATAAAAGTCCGTTTTCAGGAAAAAGAAGAAGAAGGGATCGTTAATACCGTAATAATTTTATAAGAATTGTCACGTTTGGTATGATTTTATCGTCTCTTTTTCTAAATTGAATACTATATGAAAAAGATTTTTATACTACTCCTGTGTGTTGTTTTACCCGGTGCCATTTTTGCACAACAAGTAGAAACAGATGAGGCTGAAGATAGTATCATAGAAGGTACTGTAATTAACGCCACAACAGATCAAGCACTTGAAGGAGTAAATATTATAAACCTTAATACCGTAAAGGGTACCACAACGGGTACAGACGGAACATTTAAAATCAGGGCATCTTCTACAGATACCCTGTTTTTTTCATTTTTAGGATTCAAAACCTTACAGGTACGCGTTACCAATGACTGGAAACGTTTTGGTGATGTTAAGGTAAAGATGACCGAAACCGGAATTGCTCTCGAAGAAGTTGTTGTTAAGAATATAGAACTTACGGGTTATCTTGAAATTGATGCGCGCAATGTTCCTGTTTATAAAAATGTTCGTTACAGTATCTCTGGTTTAGACACTGCTTATGAAGCAGGGAATTCTCAACCAGGTGCAATTAATAAAGTATTAAGTGCCATATTTAATCCGGCAGATTTTTTGAATAAAGTATTTTCTAATAAGAGTTCCCAAATGCGGAAGCTTAGACAAATGAAAGAAGACGATAATATTAGAAATCTTCTGGTTACTAAATTTGACCGAGAAACGCTATCAGCATTACTACAGGTTCCTAAAGAAGATATTGAAGCTATATTGGGACGCTGTGATTACTCGCAAAGCTTTGTCAAATCTGCAAATGATCTTCAAATACTAGATGCACTAAGCAGCTGTTATGAAGAATATAAAGTACTTAATAGAGATAAGTAAACTATTAAAGATTTTAGATAGCTATTTTATAACTTAATAAAAGCCTTCATACAGTTTATTGTATGAAGGCTTTCTTATTTTATTTCAGAACTATAGCGCTTAACAAGTTCATCATAATTTTTAAGATTGCGAGCTAACCAAAGTTGTTTTATTTGTATAATGTCTGAAGGTTTTAAAGCCCAATCTAAGTCTGAATTGCGCAGACGCTGAGTTAATTCTTGAAGTAAAATTGCAGCACAAACCGAGATATTCAAACTTTGCGTAAAACCAAACGTGGGAATGTAAATATATTCATCTGCTGCATCGATAACAGTATCAGTCAAGCCATCTTTTTCACTTCCGAAGAATAAAACAGTAGGTTGATCTAATTTAAAATCTTCTAATTTATGAGCGGTATGATGCGGAGTGGTAGCTACTATTTTGTAACCCTTATTTTTTAAACTACTAAGCGCTTCTTTTGTGCTGTCATATCTGTAAACACTGGTCCATTTCTGCGCTCCCATTGCAATCTCACGATCTATACGCTTACCTTTAAGTTCTTCTATCACGTGTACATCCTGAACGCCAAATGCATCGCAACTACGCATCACAGCACTTGTATTGTGCAAATGCCCTACATCTTCTATAGCAACCGTTAAAAAGCGTGTACGTTGCTCAAGGACCTCTTTAAATAGCTCCTGGCGTCGTGGTGTTAAAAAGGATTCTAGGTACTCTAGTAACTCTGTTTTCATAAGGACTAAAAATAAAAAAACCCAGCCAATAGGCCGGGTTTTAAATTTATTATTTGAAACTTATTACTCAACGTTAGAACCTACATTACCCTGTGCTAATAAAGTAGCCAGATCAGTAGCACTTAAATGCACATTAATATAACCATCTATGGTAATCATTTCATCATACGTAATTAAGGTTTCATCATTATAAGATGCTACGTTTGTAACACTTAACCCTGTAGCTCCTACAACACTATTTAGTGTAATTAAAATAGCACCAGGTGCATCAGCTACAGAACCAGCATGAATGTGTGCAGGATGATCACCACCTATCAGTGTTCCCTCAAGATCAAGAGTAACTAATGTTTCTCCACTCTTTCGCTCTTCAAATGTGGCAGTACCACTTACTCCCGGAATATCTTTGGTATCAAGGTCATACATTTTACGCTCACCTGTTAATTCATTTTGCCCTATATCTCCCTGAGCTACTAAAGTGGCTAAATCAGTTGTGCTCAAGTGAAAATTGATATAACCATCAAAATCTAATAAATCACTATAACCTATTTCAGTTCCATCATTTAAGGCTTCAATATGAGTTACACTCATTCCGGTAGTACCGTCTAAAGTCGTTAATGTTTTAGCTATACCGCCTGTCTCAGCAGCAGAATTATTATGAATATGACCTGGGTGCATTCCTCCGTCAGGAGTACCATCAAGCATTACTGTTACTAAAGCTGCTCCGCTTTTACGTTCTGCAAAAGTTGCTGTACCGCTTATACCCGGTACATCTTTAGTTACTAATGCATATTCTTTTGATTCTCCTGTTAATTCATTTTCACCTATATCTCCCTGAGCTACTAGAGTGGCTAAATCAGTTGCACTCAAGTGAAAATTAATATAACCATCAAAATCTAATAAATCACTATAACCTATTTCAGTTCCATCATTTAAGGCTTCAATATGAGTTACACTCATTCCGGTAGTACCGTCTAAAGTTGTTAACGTTTTAGCTATACCGCCTGTCTCAGCAGCAGAATTATTGTGAATATGACCTGGGTGCATTCCTCCGTCAGGAGTACCATCAAGCATTACTGTTACTAAAGCTGCTCCGCTTTTACGTTCTGCAAACGTTGCTGTACCGCTTATACCTGCTACATCTTTAGTTACTAATGCATATTCTTTTGATTCTCCGGTTAATTCATTCTCACCTATATCTCCCTGAGCTACTAAGGTTCCTAAGTCTGTTGCACTTAAATGAAAATTAATATAACCATCAAAATCTAATAAATCACTATAACCTATTTCAGTTCCATCATTAAGAGCGCTTATATTAGTCTTGCTCACACCAGTTGTTCCATCAAGAGTTGTTAAGGTAATCGCGATACCTCCACCTTCAACTGCAGAATTATTGTGAATATGACCCGGATGCATCCCACCATCAGGGGTTCCATCAAGCATTACTTCAACTAGAGCCTCTCCATTTACACGTTCAGAAAATGTTGCAGTACCACTTATACCCTCAACATCTTTTGTAACTAAATCATAAACTTTTGAATCGCCTGTTAAATCATTTTGACCTATATCACCTTGTGCTAACAATGTTGCCAGGTTATCTGCACTTGCATGAACATTAATATAACCATCAAAATTTACCAGGTCATCATAAGAAACCGTAGTACCACTATTTGTTTGTGTGATGTTAGTTAAACTTCTTCTTGTAGGACCATCTACCGCTTCTAAATCGATTGCGATATCACCACCTTCGGCTGCGTTATTCAAATGAATGTGCGCTGGGTGAAGACCTTCAGTTGCTGCAGAAAGTAAAATACTTACATCGGTTGATCCATCTATTTTCTCTGTAAACGTTACCGTACCGCTTAAATTAGGATCAGAAACAGCACTCAAATCATAAGTAATAATGTTACCTGTGGCCTCACCCGGAATTATATCAATATTATCATCGTCATTACTACACGATGCGGCGATAAATAAGGATAAGACCATAAAATAAATTTTTTTCATAAAATTGTTTTTTTTTAAGTTAATACACCTTCAATTTATTAAATTGATAATTAAATACTTAATATTTACGAATAGTTTAACCTTTGGGTTTTAATATTTCAGAAACTTAAAAGATATACATGAAAAAAATTGTCGTACTCTCTGGCGCAGGGATAAGTGCAGAAAGTGGTCTTAAAACTTTTAGAGATGCAAACGGTTTATGGGAAGGTCATGATGTTATGGAAGTTGCCAGTCCCGAAGGTTGGTCTAAAAATCAGGAACTGGTATTAGATTTTTACAATCAACGCCGGCGACAACTTAAAACTGTACAGCCCAATGCAGCGCATAAATCGCTGGTAGAATTAGAGGCTAAATATGAGGTAGATATCATTACTCAAAATGTAGATGATTTACATGAACGGGCCGGCAGCAGTGCTGTAATACATCTGCATGGCGAACTTTTAAAAGCCCGAAGCACTGCCGACGAAAGTATTGTTTTAGATTGGAATACTGATATTATTACCGGTGATCGCTGTTCAAAAAACAGCCAGTTGCGCCCGCATATTGTTTGGTTTGGAGAGATGGTTCCTTTACTAGAAACTGCTGCAGCACTGGTCTCTCAAGCTCATTATATTATAATTGTGGGTACTTCTATGCAGGTTTATCCTGCAGCAGGATTAATTGATTATGCTAAACAAGATGCTACAATCTATTTTATAGATCCAAAGCCCAGCATCAACTCCCGTAAGAATCTTAACGTTATTGCTGAAAAAGCTACTATAGGTATTCCTACTGTGGTTGAGGAATTGATGAATAGCTAAGTCGTGCAGCTTTTACCCAATTAATAATAGCCTCAGCCTGTGCAGCGCTCAACTTTGCATCTTGATGAATTAACGTATACGAATCTAGCGGCATCTCGTTTTTTTCAATCTCTTCAAGAACTTCTTCTAATTTATGATCTTTTCGCTTTGCTGTATAATTTCCCCAATCTGCAAAGTTTAAATGTTCTTTTCCTTCCTCTACATGGTCTGCAAGAAAGAAACTTACAGGTGCCAGATTTGCATACCAGGGATACTGTGTTTGATTGCTATGACAATCATAGCAAGATGTTTTTAAAATGCCAGCAACCTGCTGAGAAGGTCTCGTTTCAGCAATAAAAGGTTCTAATGATTCATAGCCTCCTTCATTTTTTTCAACAGGAAAAAATTGAATTACAATGAGAACCAAAAGAGCCAACTTAAGAAAACGTTTAATCCAGATCATTTTTTTATTTTTAATACCCATAAACTTAGGCAATAAATGGATACTGCCCACTGGGATTATCTACTATCTCAAACCTACGCTTCCCGAAGCAGCAGATACTCTCACGCAAAAGTTTTACTTCAAAATGAAAATCTGTTAGCTTTTACTTTAGCGTGTATTTCTGAAAAAAAATCTGAAAACCATATTAAGGCTGCCTGGGTTTTAGAAATGGCTCTCCGAGAAAAAATTCAGTTTCTAATACCTCAACTCGATTTATTTTTTGAAGTAGCTCAAAATTTAACTAACAATGCTACGAAGCGCTCTTTCTCAAAAATTTTTGAATTACTTACCGAAACACACTACATAAAAAAACAAGAATTACTGAATAGTGCACAAAAGACCTTACTCGTAACTTTGTGTTTTGATCTATTAATCGCAAAAGAGAAAGTTGCTGCTCAAGTTTATGCAATGCAAAGTCTTTTTTATTTAAGTACAGATTTTAAATGGGTTAAAAATGAATTGCAATTACAGTTAGAGTTGATGTATCCTAATGCAAAACCTGGTGTAAAATCACGCACAAAGAAGATTTTGAAAGCTTTAAAACGCTCGTAATAGATTCTACTTACGCATTCTTTCTATTTGAGGTTTGTTACTAGCTTTGAGCTATGTATCTTTGCCGTTTAAATTAAAAACTAATTATGTCGCTATCTTCATTAGAAGCTGTATCACCTATAGACGGTAGATATTCAAATAAAACGGAAGTATTATCAGCCTTTTTTTCTGAAAAAGCACTTATAAAATACCGAATTAAAGTAGAAGTAGAATATTTCATTGCGCTTTGTGAAATTCCGTTACCAGAGTTGGCTGATTTCCCAAAGAAACATTACGCAGATTTAAGAGGTATTTATGAAGATTTTACTACTGAAGATGCAGAACATGTTAAAAATATTGAACAGGTAACCAACCACGATGTAAAGGCTGTCGAGTACTTTATTAAGGAGAAGTTTGATGCGCTGGGACTTACAACATCAAAAGAGTTCATTCATTTTGGCCTTACTTCTCAGGATATAAACAACACCGCGATACCGCTTAGTTTAAAAGACGCGACCAATCAGGTTTATTTACCGCAACTTCTTGAAGTTTTAGATCACCTTAAGCAACTTGCAGATGAGTGGGAGTCTATACCTATGCTTGCACGTACTCACGGTCAACCTGCTTCGCCTACACGTTTAGGTAAAGAAATAGAAGTGTTTGTAGTACGCCTTGAAGAGCAAATACGTTTACTTAAAGATATACCTAGCGCTGCAAAATTTGGTGGTGCAACCGGAAATTACAACGCACACCACGTGGCCTATCCACAAATTAACTGGAAGAGTTTTGGAACTTCTTTTGTAAGCGGAACTTTAAAACTGCACCACTCCTTCCCTACTACTCAAATTGAGCACTACGATCACATGGCCGCTCTTTTTGATACTATGAAGCGCATAAATACAATCCTGGTAGATCTAAATAGAGATTTCTGGCAATACATCTCTATGGAATATTTCAAACAAAAAATTAAAAAAGGAGAAGTGGGGTCTTCTGCAATGCCACATAAAGTAAACCCCATAGATTTTGAAAATAGTGAAGGAAATTTAGGTCTTGCAAATGCCATCTTTGAACATCTTTCTGCAAAATTACCTATATCACGACTACAACGCGATTTAACAGACAGTACAGTTTTACGCAATATAGGCGTACCCTTAGGTCACACCATAATCGGTTTTCAGAGTACATTAAAAGGTTTAAACAAACTACTTTTAAATGAAGGCAAGTTTGCTAAAGATCTTGAGAATAACTGGGCTGTAGTTGCAGAAGCTATACAAACTATTTTAAGAAGGGAAGGCTATCCCAATCCTTATGAAGCTTTAAAGGGTTTAACTCGTACAAACGAAGTAATTAATCAAGCTTCAATGCACGCATTTATAGACACTTTAGAAACGAGTGATGCTATAAAGCAAGAACTCAAAGCTATAACTCCTGCAAATTATACAGGCATCTAAAAAACTATGAAAATATCGCTAAATCTGGTACTGGTACTTGGGTTATATATAGGTATTCTTTCTGCGGGCCTTGCGGGAATACTTAAAAATACTTTTGTACTTTCAGGTTTAGCGTTTATTTTTTTTAGCTTACTTATTAACCTTATACGGTTAAGGAATAGGTGAGTGATCCTATTCTTGTATTAGGTCATATACTTGATTTGCAATCTCCAATTCTTCATTAGTGGGGATAACCATAATTTTAACACGAGAATTTTCACTTTGCAGTTCTCTAAGTTTTTTAGAGCGTTCTGCATTTAAATTTTCGTCTAAATGAATTCCGAGATAATCCATCTGAGCACAAACCTTACTGCGCAAATAAGAACTATTTTCTCCTATACCTGCAGTAAATACAATTGCATCTATACCATTTAAAGCTGCGGCATAAGCACCTATATACTTTCTAATACGATAAGCATTCATTTCAAGTGCCAGCGTACATACAGAATCACCAGCAGCAGCAGCTTCTTCTATATCCCTTAAATCGCTGAACCCCGTAAGTCCTAGCATTCCACTTTTCTTATTTAGAATATCGTTTACTTCTGGTATAGAATATCCCAGATGTTCCTGCATATAGAAAACAACACTTTGATCTATATCCCCCGCACGCGTACCCATAATTAATCCGTTAGCAGGCCCAAAACCTAAAGAGGTATCTATGGGCTTACCATCTTTTATGGCTGCCATACTACATCCATTTCCTAAATGTATGGTAATTAGCTTAGCATCTGGTTTCTGTAAATAATCTAAAGCCTTTTTACACACATACTTGTGACTGGTCCCGTGAAAACCATAAAGCCGTATTCTATTTTCGGTCATAAAATGCTGCGGAATTGCATATTGATATGCTTTCTGCGGAATATCTTTAAAAAAAGCTGTGTCAAATACACAAAACTGTGGCGCTTTGTCAAACAACTTTTCGGCTACTTCAATACCGGTTAAATTTGCCGGATTGTGCAAAGGTGCCAGTGAAAATAATCGGGTTATGTTTGCTTTCACATCGTCATTTACCTGTATCGTTTCCGTAAATTTTTTACCCCCATGAACTACACGATGTCCTACTGCATCTACTTCATCTGTATTATCAATCACACCGTATTTTAAATCCATCAAAAGGCTGGATATTCTGTACAATCCTGCCGTATGATCTTCAAAATTCGTTTTTTCAGTAAATTCTCTTTGTCCGGCTTTGTAGGTAATTTGACCACCATCTATCCCTATGCGCTCTACCATTCCTGATGCCATAACGCTCGCTTCGGGCATAGCTATAAGCTGAAATTTTATCGAAGAGCTTCCAGAGTTAATAACTAATATATTCATAGTTTGAATGCTATCTTGTTTTTTAATTTATAATCCCTGCGCCTGAATCGCAGTAATAATTACCGTATTAAATACATCATCTACCGTACAACCTCTACTTAAATCATTTACCGGTTTGTTTAAGCCTTGTAACATAGGCCCAATGGCTAATGCACCGGTTTCCCTTTGTACCGCTTTATACGTGTTATTCCCTGTGTTTAAATCAGGAAAAATAAGCACACTGGCCTGGCCGGCAACTTCAGAATCTGGCAATTTACTTTTACCTATAGTTGCATCTACCGCCGCGTCATATTGAATAGGACCTTCTATTTTTAAGTCTGGCCGTAAGCGTTTTACAATTTCGGTCGCCTCCCGTACGCGGTCTACATCTGCACCTTTTCCTGAAGTTCCTGAAGAATATGAAAGCATTGCTATTTTAGGTTCGATACCAAAAGCGAGACTGCTTTCTGCGGAAGAAATTGCAATTTCTGCAAGCTCTTCTGCGGAAGGATTGGGATTTATAGCACAATCACCGAATACAGAAACGCGATCTTCAAGACACATAAAAAATACAGAGGATACCACAGAAACTCCCGGTTTTGTTTTTATAAACTGAAGCGCCGGTCGTATGGTATGCTGTGTTGTATGAGCCGCTCCGCTAACCATACCGTCTGCGTGCCCTTTATAAATCATCATCGTTCCAAAATAAGAAACATCGGTCATCCAGTCCCGAGCAATATCCATATTTACATTCTTATGTTTACGCAACTCATAAAATGTGGTCACATAATCATCAAAGTATGCTGATTTAACAGGATCTATAATTGTGATTTTATCTAAATTAAGGGGAATACTTAGTTTCACAGCTTTCTCCTTAACCTTTTCAGGGTCTCCTAACAATGTGATTTTTACAATATCTAATTCAACGAGTCGCACGGCTGCTGTTAAAATACGATCATCTGTACCTTCTGGCATTACAATATGCTTCTTTGCAGTTCGCGCACGTTTCATCAACCCGTACTGAAACATTCTGGGCGTGATGCCTTTCGGTTTTAAATTTATAAGACGTTCCAATAAGGTATCAAACGAAACTTCTTTTTCAAATACGGTTAATGAGGTTTCAATTTTCGGCTTACTCGATGCGTAAATTTGAGACTTAATATTACCTATTCGGTTTGTAACCGAAAACGTACCGTCTTTTACCGATACGATAGGTACAATTTGTGATAAACCACGTATCAACTGAAGTATAGGCTCTTCAGGGATTAAACCTCCCGTTAGAATTATACCCGAAATTCTAGGGTAATTTGTAGATATATGGGCTTGTAAAGCTCCTAAAATAATATCTGCCCGATCTCCCGGAGTAATTACTAAACTATCTTGTTTAAGATGCGTAAGGTAGTTTCTCAACTGCATGGCTCCTACTCCAAAATTTCCGGTTTGATTATCGAGCAGCTTTTCTCCAAAAAGCACTTCACCATCCAGCTCGTGCACAATTTCTTTTATGGTAGGATGCGCCAATTCTTCAGTAAAGGGAATTGCAAATACCTCAACAGCTTCGGGTAAAAATGATCTCAATCCCTTTTTAGCTTTACTTAGATTTACCGGTTCGACTTTATTTGCCACCACTCCCATCACCGATACATCTTTATCTAAAAAGCTGGTATAGGCAATTTGTAAACTCCCGAGTAAATCATCTTCAGTTTTACCTACACCGCTTCCTACTAAAATGACTGGAAGACCTAAATTTTTAGCGATAAGAACATTAGTATCAAATTCAAACACAGTACCTTCTCCTGTAAAATCTGAACCTTCAACCAGTATAAAATCAAATCGATCTTCTAGGTTTTTATATTTGGTAATTATGGTATCTAAAATTTCTCCCGCTTTGCCCTTATTCCGTTTCTTTATAACCTCACTTCTGGTAAAAGCAAATGCCTCATTGTAATCTAGCTGAATATCAAAATACGAGAGTACCGTATTGATGTGATTGTCTTTTCCTTTATTTTTTACATCATCAATTATAGGTCTAAAATATCCCACTTTTGCAGTTTTACCCAGCAAGGTGCGCATTAAACCGAGAGAGATAATTGCCTTACCACTATTGGGTTCTATCGTTGCTATATATATTCCTTTACTCATAGTTTTATGTAATTAGTTAAAAATACGATTAATCATTTTTAACCCCTAAGCAGATTGCGATTATAACTCATAAATTGAACAAGTAAAGCATCACAAACCGAATTGTGTTAAACAAAAAAAAGGATCTCGATTGAGATCCTTTTAATTTATTAAAACTGCACTTATTTATTTTTGAAAACATCCATAACGCCTTCAAAACCCGCGGTATTAAAATTTGTACTGCTGGTATCCATTGTTTCTGCAAACCGAACCATATCTGCTACATTCATTTTATCGCCCAGTACACGAGCGAGTACAAATCCTTTATTCTCATCCTGAGCAAAAACAACCACCTCATCTATCGCTTCATCCTGCCCTTTAATAAAAAGACGCATACGCTGTCCCGGTTTTCCAAACTTCATCAACTCTTCATAATCATCATCAGCAAGAATCTCTTTAACTTTTACCGTTTCAGAATTATAAAACTCACTGTCTTTCATAGAATATGCGAGTAAGTTTACTTTTTTAACTGAGTTAATTACTCGCTTTTGATCTTCAGTCATTTCCTGAGTAACCGGAGCTATCAAGCTTGTAGGTAAATCAACCATTATAAAGGCGTCATTTTCTTTACTATCTATATAGTATTCTTGCAGAGACTGCTTATCCTGACAACTGGATAATGCAGCAACCATAATAACTACTAAAACTGCTTTTAATGTGCTCATCTTAATTAACTTTTACATTTTTAAGCTCTTCACTTCCCTTAAAATTGATGCTATTTGCTATTTTACCTATTTCTTTAAGGTTAATATCACCGGTAATTCTAATAAGTACTGTATCGTCTTTTGTAGACATACCGTCTAAAAACATCACAAACTCGCTTACAAAGTTTTCACTTTTGCCGGGCTTGTAATAAAAATTCACATTTTTACCATCATCTTTTACCTGCATCAATTGTTGCAGATTAGCACTGGTTAAATACGATTTAAACTCACCCTTCATTTGTTGAGCTGCGCTTATATTTTTTGTCGTAAACACTTTAATATCTTCAAGGCTATTTACCATCTCGATATAACTTTTCATCTCCGGGTCTTTAGAATCAAGATCCATCTGACCTAATAGTTTGAACATTTTTTGATTCATTACCATTGAGGTAACGTCTTTCATGTCTTCAAACTTATCAAAGTTTTTTTGTGCAAATGCAGTAAGACTCAATCCTACAAACATTAATGTAATTACTAATTTATTCATCGTTTTTTGATTTAAGATTATTTTAAAATTTCGTTGGTCGTTTCTTCAAACGTATCTAGTTTATTTAATTGTGAAGTACTTTTATTCATAAAATTACCCATCATAAAGAGCGCTTGTTTTGTTTTTAATACAGCAACTTCAGGATCTTTATAAGTACCTAAGTCGTTATCTGTGCCTTTTTTAGTATTGAAGGTTAAAAACAAACCTACACAAAGTAAAATACTTGCTGCGATAGGTACCCATTGCCAGGATCGTTTTGATTGAGGCAATTCAATCTTACGATTAAAGCGTTCTTGTTTTGCTTTTGCGAAAGCGGTGAAAAGAGGTATGTACTCCTCTAAGTGCGGGGCAACTTCATCACTAGTAAAGTATTCCCTAAGCTTAGCTTCCTGCTCTAAGGAAGTATCTCCCTCAAAGTAGCGCTCAAGCAGGTCTTCTATATTATTTAAGTCCATAGTTATGTTTTTTAAGCAATTCTTCTCGTATTGTTTTTCGGGCTCTAGACAGCGCAACACGTACCGCTGTTTCATTTAATTCTAATTCTTCTGCAATCTCACTATTTGTAAACTGTTCTACATCTCTAAGGTGTAAGATCATTCGCTGTTGCTCTGGCAGGTCATTCATTAACTTATAAACCCAGGCAACACTATCACTTACTTCACTTTGCCGTACGGTATTGTAATGCTGATCTTCGTAATTAGTATGTACCAGTTGTAAATTAGAACTGCTTTTTGCCTTGAGCTTATCTAAACAATAATTCTTAGTCATCGTTACTGCAAAAGCTTCAATACTCCGCAGCTTATTCATTTTTTTTCGCTGAGACCACAACTTTATAAGAACTTCCTGAGTAGCATCTTGTGCCTCATCTTCAGAAACCAGTAATCGCTTTGCTAAACGATACAATCTATCCTGAACGGGAGTAACTCGTGCTAAAAACTCTTTTTGGTTCATTTATTGTTGTGGTTAGTTATAAGGAAGACGATTATGTCTAAAATTTGTTACACAGGAAAACCAGTAATACAATTATACCGTATTTTTAGTATGCTAATAAACCGTTTTATGAAGAAGATTGCGCTACCCCTAATAGGCCTTTGCTCGCTTTTAATACTTTTATCCTGCAGCGAAGACCGTGATGATGTTCAAATTTCAAACAACTTAGAAATTAAGAATTTTATCTATTCAGCAATGAATATTTATTACCTCTACAAACCCGATGTACCGGTATTGGCCAATGATTTTTTTGATTCGCAGGCAGATTTAAACATCTATCTGGATCCTTTTAATACGCCCGAAGATTTATACGAAGATTTATTGTCTAATGCTGATCGCTTTAGCTTTATGACCGACGATTACCGCGAGTTAGAGAATAGATTTGCGGGTGTAAGCAAAGACAATGGTTTAGAGTACAGGCTGATGCGCGTTTCTCCCGGAAGCGATGAGATTATAGGTTATGTACGCTACATTATCCCTAATTCTAATGCATCTACTAAAGATATAAAAAGAGGCGATGCTTTTACTAAAGTGAATAACACGCCGCTTACCATAACTAACTATTTAGATTTATTAGCGCTTGATACCTATACCTTAACACTTGCTGATTTAACAGATACTGGTAATGCTGTAAGTATTACTGAAAACGGCCGGTCTGTAACCTTAACCAAAGAAGAAGGTTTAATCGAGAACCCTATACTCATAGCAAAAACACTAAACATAAGCGGCCAGAAAATAGGCTACTTAATGTATAACGCATACACTGCAGATTTTGATGATGAATTAAATGCGGCTTTTGCTCAATTTAAAACAGACGGCATAACCGATCTGGTGCTGGACCTAAGGTATAATGGTGGTGGTTCTGTAGAGTCTGCAATAGATTTAACGTCAATGATTACGGGTCAGTTTAACGGTGAAGTTATTACTAAACAACAATGGAATCCTGAAATACAGGCGGCATTTGAGGCAGAAGACCCTGAAGCGTTAATTGACCGTTTTAATAACACTATTAGAACAGGTGAATCTATTAACAGCCTAAACTTAGGTCGTTTATTTGTAATAGGCACAGGGAGTACTGCTTCTGCAAGCGAACTTACTATTATAGGTCTTAAACCGTATATAAATGTACAAACGATAGGCACAACTACGGTAGGAAAGTTTCAGGCTTCTACGACATTGTATGATTCTGAAAATTTTAGCAGACAAAATGTAAACCCAAATCACTTCTACGCTATTCAACCTTTAATATATACTTACGCTAATTCTGCCGGCATTGTAGGACCACCTACAGGAATCGAACCCGATTTTGAGATCGCCGAAAGAGCTTCAAACCTGGGAGTTTTAGGCGATCCTAACGAGCCACTTTTGAAAATGGCATTAGACCAAATATTAGGTCGCAGTGCTTCTACAAAAAGCTTTGAAAATACAACTCATTTAGAACCTGTAGGAGAAAGTAAAATGTTTAACCCTGATTTTCAACGTATGTATGTATTGGATTTGCCTAATAGCTAAGTAAATTCTATTTTACAAAATTATATAACCCCTATATCCCTTAAAAAAATAAGTATGAAAAAGTATTTTTTAGTATCACTTTTAGCTTTAGGATTTTTAAGTTCGTGCTCTAGCAATGATGATACCGCAGAACCTGAAGTTGTTGATCCTGTTGTAGAACCGGAGCCAGAACCAGAACTAAATCGCGTTGATTATCCTATCCAGGATTTCATGTATCAGGCGATGAATGTATATTATTTATACAAACCAGATGTAGATGTATTAGCAGATGATTTTTTTACTGATACACCTACATACGTAAAGTTTTTATCAGAAAATCCTGTACCCGAAGATTTCTATTCTGATGTACTTGTTACTAATGAAGATCGTTTCAGTTTTCTAACAGATAATTATGTAGAACTCGAAAATAGTTTTTCCGGTGTTAGTAAAAGTAATGGATTAAAATTTAGCCTCGTTCGATTTTCGGGTTCTGATGATATATTTGGATACGTACGTTATGTCGCCCCTAATTCTACGGCTTCTGCAAGTATAATTGAACGTGGTGATTTATTTACGCGAATAGATGGTACTATTTTGACTATAAATAATTATCAAATGTTATTAGCTCAGGATACGTACACCTTGAGTTTAGCAAGTGTAACCAATAGTACGGTTAGCGAAACTGGTGAAACTGTAGAATTAAATAAAGTTGAAGGATTTGTAGAAAATCCCGTATATATAGCTAAAACTCTAGATATAAATGGCACTAAAATTGGTTATTTGATGTACAACTCATTTGTCTCAAATTTTGATGGAGAACTGAATGATGCTTTTGCCCAATTTAAGGCTGATGGAATAACAGATTTAGTTTTAGATTTAAGATATAATGGTGGAGGTTCTGTTGCCACCGCTATTGATTTGACTTCAATGATTACCGGTCAGTTTGATGGTCAAATTTTAACAAAACAACAATGGAATCCTGAAGCTCAGGCTTATTTTGAGTCTGAGGCTCCAGAAAGTTTATTAAGTAGATTTAATTCTACTATATATACAGGAACTCCACAAGAACAGCCTATAAATAGTTTAAATTTAAATCGCCTTTATGTTATAGGTACGGGAAGTACCGCTTCTGCAAGTGAATTAACAATTATAGGTTTAAGACCGTATATAGATGTAAAAACTATAGGTAAAACCACAGTTGGTAAATTTCAGGCTTCGACTACACTGTATGATTCAAATAATTTTGGAAGAGCAAATGCAAATCCTAATCATACCTATGCCATTCAACCTTTAATTTATACCTATAGAAATGCAAATGATGTTATAGGTCCTCCTACAGGTATAGAACCGGACTTTGAATTAGAGGAAGATCTTACTAATCTTGGAGAACTGGGTAATCCTACAGAACCATTATTAAGTCTGGCATTAGATCAAATTTTAGGTCGAAAATCTTCAACTAAGAGAAGCAAACCAAGATCTTTTGAGTTATTAGGTGAGAGTGAAATGTTTTCTCCTACCTATCAACGAATGTATGTTGACAAAGTTCCTCAAATCAAAAAATAAATTTAAAATTTTAGATAAAAAAAGCGGCTTAACCAATTGGTTAAGCCGCTTTTTTATGCCGTAAATTGAATTGAAAAATTAGTTGAAATAAAAACCGTTGGGTGCTATACCCACAGTTACATTTTTAAGAAGATTTCCATCTAATGTATAAACTTCAATAAAGCTGTTTGAAATATAATCTCCTGAATCGGCTATATAAATACGATTGTCTTCTACTTCAAAACCATAAACAGAAACACCATTATACGTTAATAACCGCTCGCTAGGTTCTTCTGTGCTATTTTGGGCTATTTGATAAACAGAAGTTCCTACCACAAAATAAATCATATCATCTTCTACATCTAAATAAGATGCTGATTCAAAAGTATCAGAAAACCTAATTTGCGTAGTTACAACTCCTGTATTTATATCTATTTGTTGAATTCCAGTAGCTGTTAATGCATAAATTACATCATCTTCGATATCAAAAGAATTAAGTTTGTCTGCAGTTGTATACGTTGTTACTACAATATTAGAAGTTGGGTCAAATACATTAATATTATTTCCATCATTAAAAGAAGCTCCTTGAATATAAAGTAAATTATTTTCTTCTTGTATATATTCTACCTTATTACCTATTAGAACAGTAGATTCTACTGTAAGAGTTTCTAGATCAATTATAGCTACAAAATCATCTGCTCCTGTACTAAAATCATCTTGATTTGTAACGTATGCTTTTCCATTTAGAGCTACTCCATAACGCGGTATGGCTAAGTCGCTGTCTATTGCACCTACGTACTCAAAAGTATAGCGATCAACTACAGTTATAATATTTGAGCCATTAGAAATTATATACGCATTAGCATCATCAAAAAAGATAGATTGCACAAAAAGACCTAAGTCACTGGTTGTAGAATTTACTGTAGTATATACATCAATATCTGAAGTCTCTAAATCATTACTTACGTAAGAAACACTTCCACCACTTCCAAATGATCCTTCATTAGTAACAAAAAAACCATCAGTATAATCACCTTCAGGAATTAATTCTATTAAATCGTCATTATCGTCTGTACACGAATTGAATACAAAAGCACCAAAGAGTGCTAATACTGCTAGTTTATTAATTTTCATAATTGGTATTTATAGTTTAAGATTTAGATATATATTAAAATTTCTGCCCGGCATCCAGCGGCTTTCGACGCTTTGATATTCGGTGTTTAAAAAATTGTTTACACGAGCGCCCAATTCGTAGTTCTTTTCTTTTCCGAAGCTATAACCCAGACTAAAATTACCCACGTTATACGCATCCAGATTATAACGGCTATTGTTATCGCTACGAGTAAATACTTCTCCCACATACAGGTATTGCAATGCTGCGTTAATTTTTTTGTATGTATAATCAAAGGAAGCCGTTGCTTTATGAAAAGGCACATAGATAAGTTGGTTCCCGGTTTGTTTATTTTCAGAAACGGTATATGCGTATGTCGAATTAAAAGAAATACGATGCTCTTTATTAAAATTTTTTGACCAACTTAAAGCAGATTCAATTCCGTAAATCTCCACTTCGTCTACATTACTTGGACTCCAAACACCACCCGCTCCCGGCAACCATCTAATCATATCTGTGATAGAATTGTAATAACCCGTTAGATTAAGCTGAATAGAATTGAAGTTAAAAACGGCACCCAACTGACCTTGAAGTGATTTTTCGGGGAGTAAATCAAGGTTGCCGCCGGTTTCCCAGTACAAGTCGTTGTAGGTAGGTATTCTAAAATTTCTGGATACGTTAAGGTTTAAGCTGAAAGAATCATTTAAGGCTTTTGTTGCTCCCAAAGAAAACAAAAACGGACTATCATAATTCTCAGTTTGCTCTTTCCTAATTCCTAATTCATAATTAAAATCGTTTCCAAGTTGATGCTTCAATAACAATGCGGCAGCAAAAATATTACGGTCATTATCGCCAAAACTAGAACCAAAACCACTGGTAGTTGTATTAGTTAATACTGAATTCAGTTGGAGCCGGTCTGAAATTTTATAGCTCAAATCATACTTGTTAATAAACGTTTTAGCCTTTCCGAAAGAATAAACTTCACTATCTATATTTGCAAAATATTTATAAAACTCTTCAAGATAAGCCACACGAGCTATACCCTTAAAGGAACCAAAGCTGTGTTCCCATTCGAGTAAATTTTTACTGTTAAGATCCTGATATTTAGTCTTAGTTTCTGAAGCCCGTGTAATTGCAAAATGTCGTTCTCCGTCAAAAAGTTCACTAAATATGCGTATTGAATTTTTTGAGTTGATTTTAAATCCGAGTCCAACATTTAATGCTGTATTCTCAAAATCTCCGTTTAAATTATTTCTTCCATTAGGAAGCTCATAATCATTATCGCTGCTGTTATGAGTTAGAGCCAGATTTAAACTCCATTTTTTGGTACCCAGATTCAAATTGTATCGAGCATCCTGGGTGTTATAACTACCATATTGCAGAAAAAGATTATGCGTTTGTTGATCTTCATACGTTAACCGCGTATTTAAATGCACACTACCTCCTATTGCACCGGTACCATAAACAACACTACCACCACCGCCACGCACAGCAATTTCGCTGTAGGCGCCCGCATTAATCGTATTAAAATCTAGCTGACCGTTTAATTGAGAATTTATATTTATACCATTCCATAAAACAGCAGTTTGTGAAGCTGTAGTACCTCTAAATGAGGGTGAGGATACCATTCCCAATCCATTTTCTTTAAAATAAATAGGCGTGTTAAAATTGAGAGTATTAGTAAGAAGTGGCCTGTTTTTACGCAATATCGTATCTGATAAAACGGTAAGATTTCTTCCTGTAGAAAATTCTTTTAATCTACTATCTGTAAGATATACAGAGTCTAAGGCAGTGAACGGGCGTTCCTGAGCTTTTAGAGATAATGCAGTAAGCATTACCAGGGTGATGATGTAATTAGATATATATTTCATATTCGCCAGACCTCTATCCCGAAAGTCATTTGTTAAATGTTATTTCTGGCAGGTCTCCTGGCTTGCGTATAAAGATTAACCTTCCCACCTAAAAAGGCAGTGGTATTTAAGAACAATCTTTACCATCCGTCAAATGCGGACTAAGCTTACAGTTGCGGGAACAGCTCAGGAATTTTCGAACTAAGAAGTGAAAAAAATACAAAATCATTAAATTTCATATTCGCTTTTTCTACTTCGTATGTGAAATCACCTGATTCCCTTTTAAGTCATTTTTTAGAATAAAAAATGACACCAAAAACTAAAGCGCGAAGTTAATCAAATGTGTTACGCTACCTTGCTTTTTTTAATTAATCTTACTTTTGGGTTTTGAATAATACATTCTAAATCAATTTTAAAACTATATAATTCTGATGCGCAGTTTATTACCTATCGTATTTATTTGTTTATCATGCTCTATATCCTCTTGTAAAAAAGAGAACAAAGAAGTTAATAAGCATTTTCGTGAAGGAATTGAGCAAAAGATTAGTTACGCTAAGGGTTTTGAAATTACCCGTTACAAGACTTTTAAAATTATCACAGTCTCTAAAGCCTGGCCTAACAGTGATAAGACATTTAACTACGCCTTGGTTCAACGAGGAACCCATTTACCAGATAGTATTATAGCAGATGCGGTGATAGAAATACCCGTGAAAAAAATCGTGGTAACTTCAACCACCCACATCCCGGCATTAGAGTTACTGGGTGTGACACAAACGTTAAAAGGATTTCCCAATCTGGATTATATTTCTTCGGAAACAGTACGAAAACACATTAAAAACGGCACTATTAAAGAGTTAGGGCAAAATGAATCTATTAATACTGAAAGTACTATAAATCTTAACCCCGATGTTTTAATAAGTTTTGGTGTTGATGGTGAAAATAAAGCGTTGAGTTCTATTAAAAGAGCAGGAATACCGGTTATTTATAATGGCGATTGGGTAGAAACCACGCCTTTAGGACAGGCAGAATGGATTAAATTTTTTGCAGCACTTTACGATAAAGAGGCGGAAGCAGATTCTATTTTCAATAGGATTGAAGGTCAATATCGTAACCTAAAAACAAAAGCTGCTCAGGCGAATTCAAAACCCACCGTTTTAAGCGGAGCAATGTTCAAAGATGTCTGGTATTTACCTAAAGGAGATAGCTGGGCAGCTCAACTTGTTGCAGATGCGCACGCAGATTATATCTATAAAGAAACTAGAGGTACCGGTAGCGCTTCCTTAAGCGTAGAAGAAGTTTTAAATACCGCTCAGAATGCAGATTTCTGGATTTCACCAAATAGTTTTGAAACCTACAGTGATCTGAGCGCCGGTAATGCTGTTTATAAAGAATTTAAAGCCTTTAAAGATCATAAAATTTATGGCTTCGGAAGTGCAAAAGGTGCAACAGGAGGTCTGCTTTATTACGAGCTGGCTCCTTCAAGACCAGACTGGGTTCTTGCAGATTTAGTTGCTATTTTTCACCCGGAACTAACTGTAAATTATAAACCTCATTTTTTTAAACCTCTTGATTAGCCCTAAAAACCACAGCTCAAAATTCGGTTTACTGGTACTATTGCTTTTTGCTTTATTTCTGGTCAACATTGCTTTGGGCTCTGTTCATATTCCTATAGAAGCAATTTTTAAGATAATTCTGGGTGACGAGAGTGTAAAAAGTGCGTGGACCTATATTATCATAGATTATCGAATTCCCAAAGCGATAGCAGCTATTTTAACCGGTAGCGGTCTGGCGATTGCCGGTCTAATGATGCAAACACTATTTAAAAATCCGCTTGCAGGACCATTTGTTTTAGGAATAAGCAGTGGTGCAAGTCTGGGCGTTGCTTTTTTAATTCTAGGTGGAAGCGCTTTAGGACTTTCGGCTATTATCACTCCCGGAAGCTGGGGTACCATACTTGCTGCAAGCATAGGTAGCTTTGCTGTGTTGAGCGTTGTTTTACTCGTAGCATCCCGCGTACGTGACGCGATGGCCTTACTTATTATAGGGTTAATGTTTGGGAGCTTAACCTCTGCCGTCGTAAGCATTCTAGCCTATTTTAGTCCCGCTGAAGAATTACAGCGGTATATGTTTTGGTCTTTTGGAAGCCTCGGAGATATTTCCTGGAGTGCTCTGGGCATACTTACTATTTGCTACACAGTAGGTATAGTGTTAGCCTTAACCATTTGTAAAAGTCTCAACAGTCTATTACTAGGAGATTCATACGCACAGTCAATAGGTGTTTCTCTTCAAAAAAGCAGATTTATAATTTTAATAGCAACCAGTATTCTTGCAGGAAGCCTAACCGCATTTGTAGGGCCTATAGCGTTTGTAGGGCTTGCGGTACCGCACCTAATACGCCAGTGGTTTACCGCCTCAAATCACTGGGTTCTTATGCCGGCCTGCCTTCTGGGTGGTGCTGTATTGATGTTAATTTGTGATACACTGGCACAAATGCCGGGATTAGAATTTACACTTCCTATTAACTCAATAACATCAATTATAGGTGCTCCTGTTGTGATTTGGCTTTTAATTCGAAAAAAGAAACTCTTGTTTTAAAATATGGAAGTTTCTCAAAAACATACAAATCTGAGTTGTGAAAATCTATCTGTGGGCTATTGCGTTAAAGCAGAAAATAAAACAATTGTTAGTGAGGTAACTCTTGATCTTTTTAAAGGAGATTTTACAGCAATGGTGGGTATAAACGGCTCAGGTAAATCAACACTGTTGCGTACGCTTGCAGGGCTTCAAAAACCCCTTTCTGGGAATGTTTATCTTGATAACAAAACTTTAGACTCCTACCCTGCACTATTAAAATCTAAACTTTTAAGTCTGGTATTGACTAACCAACAAATTTCTAAAAACCTAACGGTTCTTGAATTGGTAACATTAGGCAGACAACCGTATACAAACTGGCTGGGATCACTTTCTAAAGCTGATAAAACACACATTCTTGATGCAATTGAAGCTACAGAGCTAGGACAATTTAAGAATACAAGTTGTTTTGAACTAAGTGACGGCCAATTGCAACGCGCGCTTATAGCTCGGGCCCTTGCTCAGGATACAGATATAATTTTATTAGATGAACCTACAACGCATCTTGATTTACATCACAAAGCCTCCATCTTTTTATTGCTGAAAAAAATTGCGCATACTAAGAATAAAACCATCTTATGTACTACCCACGATATTGAATTGGTGCTTTCGCTTTGTGATAAAATGATTGTATTAAAAGAAGGAAAAAGTCATATCAACACACCGAAACGATTAATAAAATCGGGAATATTTGAAAACCTGTTTCCCGATGATAAAATAGGTTTTGATATGCAATCACAACGGTTTTTTATTCGGTAAGAGAAGAGCCTAATACTTATCTTTGAAACAAAGTAAATCTAATGAATGAAAGCCTACTACTTCTTGGAGTTGCTCTAGTCTGTATCGTCGTTGGTGCTGTATTAGGTTATTTTATCGCATCTCTCAAAAACAAAACGGAGACTGGTAAATTAAATGAACGCCTCAATCTAAAAGCAGAGCAGTTAAATACTGCTATGCAAACCAATATCGACTTAAAACAATCAAACGCACATTTACAACAAAAGAAGGAGTTTTTACAAAACGAACTTACAAGTACAACAGTTGCTTTTGAGAATTTACAGCAACGTATTGAAGAAAAAACTTCAGAATTAGAGCAGCTGCAAATTAAATTTACTAAAGATTTTGAAATTGTAGCCAATAAAATACTGGATGAGAAATCTTCTAAATTCACCATTCAGAATAAAGAAAATCTAGATCTTATTCTAAAACCACTTCAGGAAAAAATAAACAGTTTTGAGAAGAAAGTTGATGATACAAACAAAGAAAGTCTAGGTCGTCACAGTGAATTAAGACAACAAATAAAAGGTCTTGCCGAACTCAATTTACAAATGAGTAAAGACGCAGACAATCTTACTAAAGCTCTTAAAGGAGATGCTAAATTACAGGGTAACTGGGGCGAACTTATTTTAACCCGAGTTCTTGAAAAGTCTGGTCTTGAATTAGGAAGAGAATATACCTTGCAGGATAGCCATACCACAACAGATGGAAAACGTCTGCAAACAGATGTAATCATTCATTTACCAGATGGTAAGAAAATGATTGTTGACAGTAAAGTATCACTTGTTGCTTTTGAACGTTTCGTTTCAGAAGATGATGCAGATTTAAAGTCGACTTATCTTAAACAACATATACTTTCCGTTAGAAAGCATATAGATACGTTAAGTACAAAGAACTATCACGTTCTTTTAGATGAAAGCCCTGATACCGTTTTTATGTTTATTCCTATAGAGCCGGCTTTTGCAATTGCTTCTGCAAATGAACCCCAACTCTATGAAGATGCTTTTACAAAAAATGTAATTATTGTTACGCCATCAACTCTTTTAGCGGCACTAAAACTGGTAGAAAATCTCTGGCAAAATGATAAACAAAAACGCAATGCAATAGAAATTGCTACCCAGGCCGGAAGGTTATATGATGCGTTCACCTTACTCACAGACGAGCTCATAAAAATAGGAAATCAACTAGGTACCGTAAACGCCACCTATGAGCGAACTATGACTAAACTTACCGGCAGAGGTAATCTTATAACCCGCGTTGAAAACCTAAAAACGTTAGGAGCTAAGGCTACTAAGCAACTTGATCAAAAACTGGTTAAAAGAGCTAAGGAAGAATTAGATTATGAAAAAGAAATCTAGAGTTGCATCTTGCAGCTTATTGAATACTAAACAGAATTTGTTTTATGAAAAAACTACTCCTCATAGTTTTAGCTGCAATTGCATTATTTGCAGTTTTATTTTATAGCTTTATTTACGCCGTCCCATACAGTGAAGGTACTCGTGCGGGTGAGCTTATTAAATTTAGCAGCAAAGGTGTACTTATAAAAACCTGGGAAGGACAAATAAGTCAAGGGATTAGCGGAGCTCAAATATTTGATTTCTCTGTGATGGGAAGCGAAGATGATGTTATTGAAAAACTGAAAGAATATCAAGGAAGTTATGTAAAGCTCACTTATGTTGAGCGCTATGCTACTTTCTTCTTTTGGGGAGATACAAAATATTTTATAACAGACATATCAAAAGAAAACTCGCCACATTTTAACAGGCAATAAATTACATCTAAATAAGCCAAACAATATAATTAATCCATTATATAAAATTGCTATTGAATACATTTAAGAGAATTGAACAATCACAGGTAACCATAAGTGAGCTTATGCTGCCCTCACACACTAATTTTAGCGGTAAGATTCACGGTGGCTATATTTTATCCTTAATGGATCAAATTGCATTTGCCTGTGCTTCTAAACACTCTGGAAATTATTGTGTAACTGCTTCTGTAGATACCGTAGATTTTTTAAAACCTATTGAAGTGGGCGAACTGGTTGTTATGAAGGCTTCGGTTAATTTTGTGGGGCGTACATCAATGGTTGTAGGAATACGTGTAGAATCTGAAGATATACATAGCGGCATTATAAAACATTGTAACTCGAGTTATTTTACAATGGTTGCAAAAAACGATAAAGGTGAAAGCATGCCGGTTCCAGGTTTGGTTTTAAAAACCGAAAAAGAAGTACGAAGATTTTTAAAGAGCCTGAGGAGACAGGAAATGAAAAAAACGCATCGAAAAGAGACTTCAGAGAAACAAGAAATCAATAACGAAGATCTTGAAATATTGAAAAACTCTCACAAAGTAGAGCTTCAGTATTAAACATAAAAAAAGCGAATCATTAAGATTCGCTTTTTTATTATATAATTTTATGTGTTTTAATTTTTCACAAGCTTCTGTGTAAATGATCGTGACCCATTATCTATTTGAACCAGATATACACCACGTTTTAATTCACTCACATCCATTCCGCTTTGCGCCATTGAAGAACTTAGCAAATTACGTTTTACTTGTTTTCCCAGCACATCGTAAAATGTTATCTCTAAAGGATCTGATTCTGCAGGATTTTCAAAGTAAATACGGTCTTTAACCGGGTTAGGATAAATCTTATAGCCTTCCTTTTCTTTTGAAAAATACGATTTTGAATCTGTAACCTTGATTGAACCTTTTAAGCTCTTTTTAAAACTGCTCTCAAAAGTGTAGATGCCTTTTTTGTCAAACACAAACTCATATATACTACCTTTTACCTGAAGCTTCCGCAGCCCAAAATTTGTTGAAGTCCCGAAAGAGGTATTCATTAAATTTTGAGGAATGGTCTCTCCAAAAACCCATTGTACGGTATCTCCTACTTCAATCTCTAGTGTAGATTGCAGGGACTTAGATCCAGATTTCCAATCGATTATATGTGTTTCCTGCGCACTTATTGACGCAACAACAACAAATACTAAAATGTAGAGCCAGGTAAATTTCATGCCATATTACTGTGTTTGAGGACATTGTAAAGTTAAATAACTTTGACAAATTAAATACTAAAATTATGCCATTATTATACTAATCTTTCACTAATGACGTTCGCGACACTAAAATGTTGCAAAAAATTTATCTACTTAAATACATTTTTCTTCGAGCATAGATTTCATAGAACTCATCATCCTTCAGACTGTCTATAAATAAGATACTTTCACCTGTACTTTTCATTTCAGGTCCTAGTTTTTTATTTACATTATGAAACTTATTAAAAGAGAAAACCGGTTGCTTAATCGCATACCCTTCCAATTTTGGATTAAAATTAAAGTCGGTTACTTTTTTCTCACCTAACATTACTTTAGTCGCATAATTCACATAAGGCTCACCGTAAGCTTTAGCAATAAACGGTACCGTTCTGGAGGCTCTAGGATTTGCTTCAATGATATATACCATATCATCTTTAATTGCAAACTGTATGTTTATTAAACCTACAGTATTAAGCGCTAATGCTATTTTATGTGTATGATCTTTTATCTGCTGAAGTACTAGATCTCCTAAGTTAAAAGGTGGTAATGTCGCATTAGAATCTCCAGAGTGAATTCCACAAGGCTCAATATGCTCCATAATACCTATGATGTATACATTTTCACCGTCACAAATTGCGTCTGCTTCAGCTTCTATTGCACCATCTAGATAATGATCTAAAAGCAATTTATTATTTGGAATCTTCCGAAGTAAGTCGACAACAGTTTCTTCTAATTCGTCTTTATTAATTACAATTTTCATTCCCTGTCCTCCTAATACATAAGAAGGTCTTACCAAAATTGGGAAATCTAATTTATCTGCTACCGCTAGTGCTTCTTCAGCAGTTTCTGCAACATCAAATTCTGGGTAAGGAATGTCATTTGCTTTTAATAATCTAGAGAAACTACCGCGATCTTCAGCTAAATCAAGGGCTTTATAACTAGTACCGATAATCTTAATTCCATAACGGTCTAACTTTTCAGCTAATTTAAGAGCTGTTTGCCCACCTAACTGCACAATAACTCCTACCGGGTTCTCGTGACGAATGATATCATAAATATGTTCCCAGAAAACAGGTTCAAAATAAAGCTTATCTGCAATATCAAAATCTGTAGAAACCGTTTCGGGATTACAGTTTATCATAATAGTCTCGTAGCCGCATTCTGCAGCTGCGAGCACACCGTGTACACAACAATAGTCAAACTCAATACCCTGTCCTATTCGGTTAGGTCCAGATCCTAAGACTACAACTTTTTTCTTTTCGGTTACTTTACTTTCATTATCTGCATATCGCTCGCCAGAGGCTAATTGCATATCATTCTCAAACGTAGAATAAAAATAAGGTGTCTGTGCAACAAACTCAGCGGCACAAGTATCTACGAGCTTATATACTCGGTTTATTTTTAATTCATCACGCTTCATAGTGACCTGACTTTCTAGGCAGTCAAGCATATGTGCAATTTGACGATCTGCAAAACCTTTCTGTTTTGCCTCTAAAAGTAAATCTCTAGATAGCGTGTCTATATTGTATTTACCTATTTCTTTTTCTAAAGCGTCCATCTCTTCAAACTGCTTTAGAAACCACATGTCGATTTTTGTAATTTCGTGAATACGACTCAAAGGGATTCCCATTTGAATTGCATCGTAGATTACAAAGACACGATCCCAGCTTGCGTTTGTGAGTTTTTCAATAATGGTATCGTAATTCTTATATCCTTTACCATCTGCTCCTAAACCATTTCTCTTAATCTCAAGCGATTGTGTAGCTTTATGAAGTGCTTCTTGAAATGAACGTCCAATACCCATAACTTCACCTACAGATTTCATCTGCAGACCTAAAGTACGGTCACTACCTTCAAACTTGTCAAAGTTCCAACGAGGGATTTTTACAATCACATAATCTAAAGTTGGCTCAAATAATGCCGAAGTAGATTTTGTAATTTGATTTTGCAATTCATCTAAATGGTAACCTATAGCAAGCTTAGAAGCTATTTTAGCAATAGGATAACCGGTTGCTTTAGATGCTAGTGCAGATGATCTTGATACTCGCGGATTGATTTCAATCGCAATAATATCTTCATTATCATCAGGGCTTACTGCAAACTGCACGTTACAACCTCCGGCAAAATCACCTATAGATCGCATCATATGAATCGCCATATCACGCATTTTTTGGTAGGTAACATCGCTTAATGTCATTGCCGGGGCTACCGTAATAGAGTCACCTGTATGAATACCCATAGGATCCATATTCTCAATAGCGCAAATAATAACTACATTATCATTCTTATCTCTAAGCAGTTCTAACTCATACTCTTTCCAGCCTATTAATGCCTTATCTATCATCACCTCATGAATAGGTGATATCTCAAGTCCTCTACTCAAAAGTTCATCAAAGTCTTCTGCTTTGTGAACAATAGAAGCTCCTGCACCTCCTAAAGTATAAGATGCTCTAATTACTAAAGGAAAACCAAATTCCTGTGCGATCTCTTTTCCCTTTAAAAATGAAGTAGCAGTAGCTTGTGGAGCCATTCCTACTCCTATTTTTAACATCAATTCACGGAATTTCTCGCGATCTTCAGTAATATTTATTGCATCAATGTCAACCCCTATTAATTCAACACCAAAATCTTTCCAAATTCCTTTTTCGTCAGCCTCTATACACAAGTTTAATGCTGTTTGTCCTCCCATTGTAGGCAGCACCGCATCAATTTGTGGGTGTTCTTTAAGAATTTTTACAAGTGACTTTGTAGTTAGCGGTAACAAATAGACGTGATCTGCCATTGTAGGATCTGTCATTATTGTTGCTGGGTTAGAATTGATCAAAATAGTCTCAATACCATCTTCACGTAATGAACGTAAAGCTTGAGTTCCCGAATAATCAAATTCACATGCCTGGCCTATAACGATAGGGCCAGAACCGATAATTAAAATAGACTTTAGGTTGTTGTTTTTAGGCATTTTAGCTCAGATTAAGAGTTTTGTATAAAATTACGGTAGGCGTATTTATAAAAAAAGGTGTTACTTAAAAAAGTAACACCTTGATATTTTAACGGTAGTTCACCATTTTATCTTTTATGTCTTAGCTCAGAAGATACAGATAGTTTTTTTCTACCCTTAGCTCTTCTACGAGCAAGTACTTTACGACCGTTTGCGCTAGCCATACGCTCGCGGAAACCGTGTTTATTTTTTCTTTTTCTTTTTGAAGGTTGAAACGTTCTTTTGCTCATTGTGTATCTTCTTTAATCTTCCTTTAACTTTTCTATACTAAATGCTTTAAGAAATACCTTCTCAAAAGCTGGGCGCAAATATACAAACACTTTCCGTTTCGGCAAATGTAAAGTTTAAATTTTTTCAGATTGTTTTTATTACATTTGCACGCTCAATTATATTGATAGATTTTTCAACTATTTAAAGCGGGTTAAACCTAAAAAAATACAATCAACATATGTTTAATAAAAATATAAAATTAGTTCTTGCCGTTGTTATTATCGGATTAGCAATCTGGCAGTTTGTAGATAGATCTATAGGTAATGGAATTATGCTTATTCTTTTAGCCGCTATTTTTGTTCTATTGTATTTTAAAAATGAAATCTTAATACTTGCTTTTCTGCGTTTGCGTAAACAAGATTTTGAAGGATCAAAAAAATGGCTTGATAAAATTAAAAATCCGGAAGGTGCCTTAACACAAAAGCAAAACGGGTATTACAATTATCTTAATGGTCTTATGCTATCACAAACAAATATGACGCAAGCTGAAAAATACTTCAAAAAAGCAGTTCAGTTAGGTCTTAGTATGGATGCTGACCTGGCTATGGCAAAAATAAATCTTGCCGGTATTGCGATGACAAAAAATCGAAGACGTGAAGCTGACATTCTTCTAACCGAAGCTAAGAAGCTAGACAAGCACAATATGCTTGGAGAGCAAATCAAGATGATGAAAAAGCAGATGAAACAGGCTGCTAATATGCCAAAACAACAATACGGTAGAGGAAGTAGAAGATAATTTCTACTTCTTAATCTATCATTGCTAACTGTCATTATCAATTCAAATCGTCATATTTCTCTTAGTTAACAATCAAATACTTACGTTTGTTAGCCGATAAACAAATCCTTTTATCGATAAGTTTTCGCCATATCTAGTACTAGATCTAACTTCGCATTATATCGAAAGTACATGGCAAAAACACTACTCTTTCTTTTATTGGTATCTATTTTAAACATGTCTGCTCAGGAAGATCAAAAAATCTTTTTTTCTGAAGCTTTAGCTCTTAATATAGACGCATACAACACGAAAGTAGATACTGCTTTAGAACGTGGAGAATTTGACTATGCTAAATCATTATTAGATACACTGGTTAAAGATCACCTTCAAGGTAGTTACATAGACCCTCTACAATTTGAGAGTATTAATACATTTCTTACCTCAACCCAAGACATTGAACGACCAACGCTAATACTTACTTATGCCTCCTGGTGTATTCCCAGCGATGGTGAAATTCCTGTTTTAAATAAGTTAGCAGAACGCTATGGTTCTATGGTCGATTTTGTTGTTCTCTTTTGGGATAATAAATCAACTGTAAAGAAGCTTTCAAAACAATTTGATAAAAACATACAGATTGTATATGTAGATGAAACTCAAAATAAGCATATGCAAACTGTGAATTTATTAAAACATGCTTTGGGTCTTTCTTTATCATTTGTTATAGCCAGCAATGGTGAGATTCTAGATATTAACAGAAGGCCGGCAAATAAGTTTAATGCCAGTATTGAAGAAAACATTAATCAAAATATGAGGTTTCTAACTAGGCAAATAGCAACCATTAATCTTGATCTTAACATCAATATTAATGACCTGCCAGAATCTTTAGCTACTTTTTAAAATTAAAACCCAACTTGTTTATATAAAAAAAGGAACCTCCTGAGGTTCCTTTTTTTTATAAATTTTATTTTAGTTTAGCATCTATACTATTGCCCTACAGTATAGTTATAACTTCCTTTTTCTGGGATTTCTATAAAATATTCTTTATTAGAACTGTTATTAAGATGGTCCTCTCGCAACCAGGGGTTGTGTAATTTCAATATCTTATAATTTATTCCATAACCCTGTGCAAACTTGACAAAATTTGTAACCGGAGTATCTACCTTAACTTTATAAGTAGGAACTTTATTATATAAATCTTGCTTGGTAAAATTTAAACCGTACTTTTTAGGATCTGATAAAATTTCTTTTAGAGCTAGTATTCTAAAAACATATCTTCCCGTTTCCTCCCCCAATAATAAATCATAATAATCATTAACATCCTGCTCTCTCAGTCTGCGACTAATCCCCGCGTTTCCTGCATTGTAACCTGCAGCAGCAAGCGTCCACGATCCCAGATTATTTTTTGCAGATTTAAGATACTTACAAGCTGCCCGTGTAGATAATTCTACATTATAACGCTCATCTACATTATCATTAACTTCAAGCCCTAATTCTTTACCGGTAGAACTTAAAATTTGCCAAAACCCAGTAGCCCGTGCGGGAGAAACCGCTTGTGTCAATCCGCTTTCTATCACAGCCAGATATTTAAAATCATCTGGTAAACCTTCCTCTTTTAAAATAGGTTCGATAATAGGAAAGTATTTATTTGCTCTTTTTATTAAAAGAAGCGCGTTTGATTGCCAGTAAGTATTTACGAGAAGTTCTCGATCCATACGCTCTCTAATGTCGGGATCATTTAGTGCAAGCTTTTCACCTGCAAAATCCATCTCATCAGGCAGCGGTATCGCATAGACATTATAATCGTTTACTAGTTTTTCTTCGTTAATCGAATTTTCCTTAATATTTTCGGGATCTGCAGCGTTTTGTTGCACAGCTTGCACGCAGATTGCTGTAGTTGCGATTAAGCCTATACCGGCTAATATTGATTTTATATTAATCATAAAAAATTAGTTTTGATGTTATCCTGCAAATTAGGGATTAATTACCGATAATTTTAGGGAGGTTTTTGTTAAACCATTTGCATTTTGAGATAATCATAACGTGAGTTCCACCCTTAACCGGTATACACTTATCTATATATTTATACGGAAAAACCGGATCTTCAGTTCCGTGAATATGCACTAAATCCTCTAGGAATTCGGTTTGTTCCCAGCACAGCATTTGCTTCAAAGCCCAATTGAGATAAATGGGATTTGTAATTGATAAGTACTTCTTGTACAATGCAACTTTATGCTTTAAACGATCTCCAACAGCATAATTAGAAAGTGTATCTATGTTGCGTACTAATTTAAACGGAGCAAGATGATATAAGCCTAATGCTCTTGAAAATCGCATACGTCTGGGTAATTCAGTCTTACTTTTTACACTACTTATAATAATTACTTTTTTATACTTGATATACTTCGCCATTTCCTGAACCACAACACCACCAAAACTCACACCTATAAATACAGGATTTTTCTCCCTTACTTCTAAAAGCATTTTTTTAGCATAGTCTTCAAGACTGTCATTAACATTAGGAATTTTCCAGGTAAGTGGATGTAATTTATAATCACTTTCTGGTAATTTTATATATTCAAAAATGCTGGGGTTTGCTGCCATCCCGGGCATTAAATAGATATGAATCATACGCCTTAGTATTAATGCTTTAACAATTAAACTTCAAAAAATCTACATTTTTTTTGTATATTTGTAACAATGTGTTAACATAAATATATTTTTTCGCATTATACCCCAAATTCTTTTCTTGAGTAAACGTAATTTCTTAAAACAAATTTTATATGGATGTAATGACAGCGATTGAATTAACAGACAACGAGTTTTTAAGACAATTTGAAGCAACCTTTGATGGCAAAATGGCAAAGATTGAATATTCACTTCAAGATCGAAAAATATTTCTTACAAAGATTAATATGCCCGAAGGAACTGAAGATAAAATGAATGACTTTATCGTAACTGTCTTTAAAGAAGTTGAAGATCGCAATATTAGTTTAGTCCCTACAAGTCCTGAGATCGCAAAATTTATGAGATCTAACCGAAGAAAATATAAAAAATTACTTCCGGTGGGGATTAACATTTAATCCCTGAGACATTAAAATTAAAGACCTGCTTCAACAGCAGGTTTTTTTATGCTGTTAATAGATCTTCATTTTGATAGGTAAACCGTACCAATCCGTCTTCATCTATTTCAGTAAGTTCTATTTGATGTATGGTGTTTACTAATGCAGGATCCCACGGCGCTTTCACTTTTACATAATTTTCAGTAAAACCATTAATATAACCGTGTTTGTTTTCTCCTTCAAATAAAACCTTATGAGTAGTATTAAGCTGCGATTCATAAAAGGCTCTTCGCTTTTTAGCAGAAAGACCTCTTAACATTTTACTCCGTTTTTTACGCACTTTTAAAGACACTGCACCGCTCATTTCTGCAGCCTTGGTGTTATCTCGCTCAGAATATGTAAAAACGTGTAGATAGGAAATATCAAGCTCGTTTAAAAACGTATAGGTATCTAGAAAATGCTCATCTGTCTCACCGGGAAAGCCAACAATCACATCGACACCTATGCAAGCATTTGGCATTAATTTTTTAATTTCGGCAACACGATCTACGTAAAGTTCACGCTTATACCTTCTGCTCATTTTACCTAAAAGTTCATTATTACCACTTTGCAAGGGTATGTGAAAATGAGGTACAAATGCACGGGATTGTGAAACCAGCTTTATCGTCTCATTTTTCAAAAGATTAGGCTCTATACTAGATATGCGTAAACGCTCAATACCATCTACTTTGTCTAATGCTTTTACCAGATCTAAAAAGGTATGTTCGTGTTTTTTATTCCCAAACTCACCCTTACCATAATCGCCTATATTCACACCGGTAAGAACAATTTCTCGAATTCCCTGAGCTGCAATCTCCTTTGCATTAGCGATAACATTTGCTAACGTATCGCTACGAGATATGCCTCTAGCCAAAGGTATTGTACAATAGGTGCATTTATAATCGCAGCCATCCTGAACTTTTAAAAAAGCACGCGTACGATCGCCTACAGAGTATGAGCCTACATAAAAGTTAGCATCTTCTATCTCACAGCTGTGTACCTCTCCCATATCATTTTTAGAAAGATCATTTAAATAGTCTGTGATTTTAAATTTTTCGGTAGCACCAAGAACCAGATCAACACCATCAACATCTGCAAGTTCTTCAGGCTTTAACTGTGCATAACAACCTACAGCTGCAACAAAGGCATCAGGATTTGTTTTCTGAGCCTGCTTTACAATAGATTTAAATCGCTTATCTGCATTTTCAGTAACACTACAGGTGTTTATAACATAAATATCTGCTGCCTCGCTAAAATCTACCCGGTTAAAACCTTCACTTTTAAAACTTCTTGAGATTGTAGCTGTTTCAGAAAAATTAAGCTTACAACCTAAAGTGTAAAAGGCTACTTTTTTACCTGCTTCGTTCATTAGAATCTTCTTCACAATTGGTTACTTTTGTTTTTCTTTCGCATAAGCGAAAAATAAGGCGCCTGTTTAAAGTGCAAAGTTAACTACAATAATTCTATTGTTAAAGCTTTAGCCCCTATCGAATGATTAGTAACTTATGAATGAGTATTACCAAAAGTCTCAAAATATAATATCAAGCACGATTGTTCCCAGTACCCCATCACACGTTTTCAACTTGAAAATTAATAGTTTAAAAAATCTTTGCATAGCTCTTTTAACCTGCTATTTACTTACATCGTGTAATTCTAAAACAGACACTTCGAATGAATTGAACGTTTTTAGATACAACGAGCATTATAATGTTGCCACGTTAGACCCGGCATTTGCTCGTAACCCTCCTATTATATGGCCTACAAATCAACTTTTTAATGGTCTGGTTCAACAAGATGATTCTTTAAATATAGTTGCAGACATTGCTAAAAGCTGGACGATAAGTGAAGACACAAAAACCTATACGTTTACCCTACGTGATGATGTAGTATTTCATAAACATACTCAATTTAAAACTAAAGACAGTACACGTAAAGTTGTTGCTTCTGATTTCGTTTATAGTTTTGACCGTTTAAAAGATGCACAAGTTGCCTCTCCCGGCAGTTGGGTTTTAAACAATGTCAAAAGTTATTCAGCCGTTAACGACACCACGCTGGTTATAAATCTTGATAAAGAATTTCCGGCATTTATAGGACTTTTAACGATGCGATATTGCTCTGTAGTTCCTAAAGAAATTGTAGAATTTTACGGTACTGAATTTAGATCAAATCCTATAGGTACCGGTCCTTTTAAATTTAAACGCTGGGAAGAAGGTGTTAAACTTGTACTTCGAAAAAATGAGAATTACTTCGAAACAGATGCAAATGGAACGCCTCTACCCTATCTTGAAGCGGTAGCAATTACATTTTTACCCGATAAACAAAGTGAGTTCCTTCAATTTGCGCAAGGTAATCTGGATATGCTCAACAGCTTAGATCCTTCTTACAAAGACGAACTTTTAACTGCCACAGGTGAACTTAAGGGAAAGTATAAAAATGAAGTTAAAACTATTTCAGGTCCGTTTTTAAACACCGAATACTTAGGCTTCTTTTTACCCAGTAACGCAGAAGAGGTGCGTTCTATAGCCCTAAGACAGGCCGTCAATTATGGCTTTGATCGCTCAAAAATGATTAAATATCTGCGCAATGGTATAGGAACTCCTGCCAATGCCGGCTTTATTCCCACTGGATTACCCGGTTATGGGACACCCGGATATGAATACAATCCTGCTAAAGCGCGAGAATTAATTAATACCTATATTAAAGAAAGTGGTAATCCCGCTCCCTCAATAACCATAGGTACAAACAGTCAATATCTTGATATATGCGAATACATTCAACGTGAACTGGGAAAATTAGGATTAACAATTACTATAGATGTAATGCCACCATCTACACTTAGACAACTCAAATCTACCGGAAAATTAGATTCATTTCGTGCAAGTTGGATTGCAGATTATCCTGATGCCGAAAATTACCTATCTCTATATTACAGTAAAAATTTTACTCCTAACGGTCCCAATTATACACATTTTAAAGACGCATTGTATGACCGGCTTTATGAACAGAGTTTTAAAATAGCTGATATTGAAAAACGAAAAGTTATATATCAGAAAATGGACTCAATATTAATTTCAAAGGCCCCATTTGTCACACTGTACTATGATCAGGTTATAAAGTTTGTACACAAAAATGTTACCGGACTTACTGCAAATCCTCAGGACTTTCTCGTTTTAAAACGCGTAAAAAAGTTAACTACGAAATAAATTAATGTATAAACAAGTAACTTATAAGAGCCTATTCATACTAAAAGATTATTAAAGGTAAATTTATGAGTTTTGGCGGGGCAGTCTCGGCGATGATTACGTCGATTAAAAACAACAAACGAGAACGTAAATCGAAATTTAATAATAGAAGTTCTAATACTACATTCACGACCTACAAACCTTTTGTAGATCATAAAAGGCCGAGCCCTAAACAACTAGAAAAATTACGCACAGAGATACGCTTAAATGCTAAAAACTATAAAAAGCGTGTACTTATCTACTTCATTTTTAGTCTTATAATTTTGATTCTATTTAGCGTCGCTATCGTTTTTTCTGTTTGAATCTTATATCTATAAATCACTTAAAAACTTGAAGGCGATCAATTTTTAAGTTTTTTTGACAATCATTTTTCGGGATACGAATTCATTACAACTTACGCAGAGATGTACAACTAGCCACGAAAACGATATAAGTTAAAAATAAATCAATTTAAATTTAAACAAACGTTTAATTTAAACAATTGTTTAATTTTGTTAACTAATATTAGCGTATGGATTTAAATGAGAAACAACTTCAGATCATACAAGTAGCAGAAAAACTATTTTCAGAGCAGGGATTTGACGGTACATCCGTACGTCAAATAGCTAAAGAAGCAGATATTAATATCGCTATGATCTCTTACTATTTTGGATCTAAAGAAAAATTACTTGAGGTTCTTATGGTGTATAGAATGGCCAATTTTCAGGGAGATCTTCTTGGCATAATAGCTAATGATTCTATTTCCTTTTTTGAACGTATAGATTTAATAATTGCGATGATGATCAAGCGTATTCACGCAAACAGACGTATTTATACGATTATACATTCTGAATCATCTAATAACAATCGTAGTATACAACTAGACCAGTATATTTCTCAAAAAAAAGACAATTTTAAAACCTTAGAAAATTTTATAAAGCGCGGTCAGGATGCTGGCAAATTTTCAAAGACTGTAGAAATCTCATTAGTGCTGCCTACACTCATAGGCACCTATTTTCACTTTCATTATAATATTGAATTCTTCAAAGGTATTTACGATTTGAGTACCGAGTCAAAAATTCAAAACTATATAGAAACCACGCTAACAACACATTTACAAAATTTGATTAAAGCCCTATTAAAATATGAAAATTAGACATATCCTATTGAGTCTCTTTGTACTCTTAAGTGCAATATCTCTTAAGGCTCAAGAAAAAAAACAACTTTCACTAGAGGAAGTGGTTACCATAGCACTCCATACTAGTGACGCATCTAAAATTAACAATTCACAAGTTGACATTGCTAAAGGCGCACTAGCAATTAGTAAAAATTTACAGTACCCAGATGTAAAAATTTCAGGACAATATCAATACCTAACTACGCCAAATATAAATCTACAAATACCCATTACAACAACAGATTCTGGTTCTGAAGGCACTGCACAAACCACACAACCTAATAATGTTAATGGTTTGTTGCTAGGCGCTGCTAATGTTTCAATGCCTTTATTTTCGGGTTTTAAGATTAAGAATAGTATTGCTGCTAAAGAGAATCAATTGCAAGCAGCTATTTATAGTGCAGCTAACGCTCAGGAACAATTAGCCTTAGATGCCGTCAAACTTTATTTGCAATTATATAAGGCTAACGCCTCTGTAGATCTTGTAGAAGATAACCTGAAAAGTGCAACTCAGCGCGTAAAAGATTTTTCAGCAATGGAAGAAAACGGCTTACTGGCTCGTAACGACCTTCTTAAAGCTCAATTACAGCAAGCAAATATTGAGTTGACGCTTGCAAATACTATAAAAAATGCACGCATCTTAAATTATAATTTAAATGCGTTACTAAAATTGCCTGAAGATACTGCTATAGAAACTAATGTAAGCCCTTTCACCCCTGTAACAACTACATTACCCAGCATTTCAAAACGCAATGATCTTCAGGCTTTAAACTATCAGCAAGAAGCGCTTCAAGATGAAATTAAAGTTGCTAAAGGTGATTACATGCCTTCGGTTGCACTTCTGGGTGGTTACACGGCATTAGATATCAATAACGCCCTAACTGTAACCAACGCGATGAATGTAGGAGTGGGTATATCTTACGATCTATCATCACTTTTTAAATCAAAAGCCGAAGTAAAATTAGCACAAACTAAAGCAGAGGAACTAAGCTACAAATTTGATTTAGCGACTTCTAAGGCCGAAGTAAATGCAAAAAATGCTTTAGAAGAATATAATCTGGCATTAAATACGCTTGAAGTTTATAAAGTTTCTGAAGAGCAAGCAGTAGAAAACTACCGTATTGTTAAAGACAAATACGACAATGGTCTTTCTGATACTAACGATCTGTTGGAAGCAGATGTACAACAACTGCAAACCCGAATAAATCTAGCTTACGCAAAGGCAGATATTACCCAAAAATATTACGAATTACTAAGTGCTGAAGGTGTGCTTACCAATCAATTTTCTAAAAATTAATTCTGCTAAATAAAATGGAACAAAAGAAAAAAACCAACAAAAAGTTTATTGCTATTATCTCAGTTTTACTGGTAATAGGTGTAACATACGGTACAATTAAGTTTATACACTCGCTTTCTCATGAAGAAACAGACGATGCTCAGGTTGAAGCTAATATGAATTCAATAATACCACACGTAGGAGGTTATGTTGAGAAGATCTACGTGACAGATAATCAATTTGTAAAGAAAGGAGACACCATTCTTGTTATTGATCAACGAGATTACACTGTAAAATTAGAACAAGCACAAGCACAACTTGCCGCCGCTCAAAGCCAGGTAGGCATAGCAGAATCTACAATAGGTTCTTCACAGGCTAATGCTTCTGCTTCAAGTGCACAGGTATCGTCATCAAGAGGAAGTATTGAAACTGCGAAGATTCAATTAGGTCGTGCGACTAATGACTTCAACAGGTATAAAAACCTTTACGAAAACAAAAGTATAACCACACAACAATTTGAGCAGGCTCAGGCTGCGATGCAGGAAGCTGAAGCAAATCTTTCTATTTTAAAGAATCAGCAAAAAGCTTTACAAAGTCAGAACTCTGCTGCATACTCGCAAACAGATGTTACTAAAAAGCAGGTAACAGTTGCTGAAGCAAATGTAAAAAGTGCTCAGGCAATGGTAGATGCTGCTCAACTCAGTCTTGATTATACCGTTATTACAGCTCCTATAGACGGGCAACTCTCTGCTGTAGAAATACAAAGAGGTCAATTTGTACAACCGGGTCAGGCGCTGTTCTATTTAGTAAATACAACAGATAAATGGGTAGTTGCCAATTTTAAAGAAACCCAACTTAGCGATATGAAGGTGGGTCAAAAAGTAGGCATCGAGATTGACGCATATCCTGATGAAGAGTTTGAAGGAGTTATTACAAACTTCTCTCCGGCCACAGGTGCTCGATTTTCATTACTACCACCTGATAATGCAACCGGAAACTTTGTAAAAACAGTACAACGTTTACCTGTAAAAATAGATTTTACAACAAACAACGATACTGAAAAATTAGCACGTTTACGCACAGGTATGAATGCCAACGTAGATGTTCATTTGAAATAATAGTATGGCAGCAGTAGCAATTGAAGAAGAAGACAGCTTAGTAGAATATGGCTTTAGAAGGGTGATTATTACAATTACCGCAATATTATGCGCCCTTTTAGAAATCGTAGATACGACAATCGTAAACGTTGCTCTTAACGACATGCGTGGTAGTTTAGGAGCTACCCTAACAGATGTTGCCTGGGTAATTACTGCGTATGCTATTGCAAACGTAATTATCATACCTATGACCAGCTGGCTGAGTAAGCAATTTGGTCGTAAAAATTACTTTGCGGTTTCAATTGTAATATTTACGTTTTCCTCTTTTCTCTGCGGAAACGCAACAAATATTTGGGAACTAGTAACATTTAGATTTATACAAGGTTTAGGTGGTGGTGCTTTATTGGTTACCGCACAAACCATTATTACTGAAAGTTACCCAATGGCAAAAAGAGGGATGGCTCAAGCAATTTATGGTATGGGCGTTATCGTAGGTCCTACATTGGGGCCTCCATTAGGTGGTTATCTGGTTGATAATTTTTCATGGCCCTATATTTTCTACATTAACATACCTATAGGAATTATCGCTACCATTTTAACTATTATATATGTGAGAAGCCCTAAGTATGGAACAAAATTAAAAGCAAGCCAGGTTGACTGGTGGGGTATTATCTTTCTTGCATCTTTTATAGGTTCTTTACAATTTGTTTTAGAACATGGGCAACAAGATGACTGGTTTGAAAACAACCTTATTATTACGCTAAGTATTGTTTCCGCATTTGGATTATTAGCCTTTATCTGGCGAGAATTGGTTTACGATAATCCTATTGTTAACCTACGGGTTCTAAAAAACACTAATTTATGGACGGGTACCATAATGACCTTTATTTTAGGTTTTGGTCTTTATGGCTCAACATTTATAATACCCATATACACACAGTCTGTTTTAGGGTGGACGGCCACAGATGCCGGTTTGTTACTCATTCCAAGTTCAATAACTACAGGAATCATGATGCCTATTATAGGTAAGTTGCTAGAGCGTGGAGTTTCTCCAAAATATCTGGTTGCTCTTGGTTTTATTGGTTTCTTTTTCTTTAGCTTCTGGATGCACAATATTATCACACCAGATACTGCTTCTGAAGTAATGTTTTGGCCTTTAGTATTAAGAGGCGTTGGTTTAGGACTTTTGTTTGTACCCATAACAACCTTGGCATTGTCAACTTTAAAAGGTGCAGAGATAGGTGAAGGTGCAGCTTTTACAGGAATGATGCGCCAGTTAGGAGGCTCCTTCGGAATCGCAATCATAACCACAATGATCTACCGCTTTAATCAACAACACCGTGTAGATTTATTACCGAATATTAGCGCCGTAAATACACAAACTCAAAGTCAGGTGTATGGATTGCAGAAAATGTTTATGAGTAAAGGATTTAGCTTTAATGAGGCTTTAGACCGCGCATATCAGGTACTTGAAGGCAAAATAACATTGCAAGGTACTGTTCTTACCTATATGGATATTTTCTTGAGTCTGGGAATCCTATTTTTAATATGTGTCCCATTTGTACTTATGCTTAAAAAAGGTGCTGGTAAGGTAGATGCTTCAGCGATGCACTAATACCTCCTATATTTAGCTGTTTGCTCAAATACATGTTCCAGAATTGCCGCTTCCTGCTCATCAAAAGGTATGTTTCGGCGTTCTGTAACTAATTTTGCGGTCTGAAATGCTTTTTCTGTTTTATACGTTGTAAAACCACTCGCACCACCCCAGGAGAACGAGGGTACAAAATTACGAGGAAAACCAGGACCAAATATATTAACACTTACCCCTATTACCGTGCCGGTATTAAACATTGTGTTGATTCCACATTTACTGTGATCGCCCATTATTAGACCACAAAATTGAAGTCCGGTTTTGGCAAAACCTTCGGTCTCATAATCCCAAACACGCACTTCTTCATAATTATTTTTAAGATTACTATTATTAGAATCTGCTCCTATATTACACCACTCACCTAATACTGAGTTACCCAAAAAACCATCGTGCCCTTTATTAGAATAGGCCATTAAAACCGAATTATTAATCTCACCTCCTACTTTACAATATGGTCCTATAGTAGTGCCTGTATAAATCTTTGCTCCCATTTTCACAATCGCACCTTCACATAATGCAAAAGGCCCACGTATTAAGGCGCCTTCCATTATCTCAGCATCTTTACCAATAAAAATAGGACCTTCGGAAGCATTTAAAGAACAGAAATTAACTTTAGCTCCTTCTTCAATAAATATATTACCAGGATTAGTTACCTGTACATTCTTCGGAATTTTCAAGGATTCACGTTCTTCTGTAAGCAACTCGTAATCTAGCTGAATAGCTTTATGGTTTTTACTAAACAAATCCCATGTGTGTTCAATCTTAAAAAGAGCTTTTTGATCTAATTCTAGTTGCTCGTATGCATCAAAATCTATTTCCTCCTGTGTATCCTGCGTATAAAAAGCCACCACATCTTCCCCGTCAAATAACGCTTGCATAGGCCTTAAATCAAAAACAGAATCTAATAAAGCTGAAGTAGGAATATAGGCAGCATTGATCATAATATTATTTTCAAATTCTACCATTGGGTATTTATCTGCAAGATATTCTTCCGTTACTGTTGAAGTGGTGCTTCCTAAATGCTTCTCCCATTTTTCTCTAATGGTTAAAATACCAATACGCAAATCTGCCACAGGTCTTGTAAAGGTTAAAGGCAATAATTGATTGCGAACAGGGCCGTCAAAAAGGATATAATTCATGATTTAATTTAATTTCTTGTTTCCTATGCTAAGCCAGGTATAACTTACTTTATAGGAAAATATAGTTTTAATTACAGGCCTTCAAAAATAACTAAATCTCTTGGACTTGCGTTAGGGATTGCAGTGAAAATCCCGCAATTGCCGAAGCGGTAGTGAAGGCTATGAGGAATTGAAACGTAAAGCCTGACCTCACTTTTTTTAGTGAGGTAACGCCATAAAAAAAGCCCCTTAACTTACGTTAAAGGGCTTTCTATCTTTAAAATGTTAAGGCTTAGTTACCGCCATTTTCCATTTTCTTTTTAAGTGCTGCAAGAGCATCATTTGCATCTCCTAAAGTAGGTGCACTAGCTGCTGCTGTGTCAGCTGCTTTCTTAGCTGCCTGCTTAACAATCTTAGCTTCCTCTTCTCTAAACAATGAAGTATGCGATGCAACTACACGTTTAAAGTCTTTATTAAACTCAATGATCTGGAATTCGGCTTTATCACCTTTTCCTAACTTGCTACCATCTTCTTTTTCTAAGTGACGACCTGGCACAAATGCCACGATATCCTCATTAAATTCGATAGTTGCTCCTTTATCAACCACGTCTCCGATTACACCAGTATGTTTTGTACCTACTGCGAAATCATCTTCGTACTTATCCCAAGGATTTTCTTCTGTTTGTTTGTGACCTAAACTTAGTTTACGACCATCTACATCTAATTCAAGAACTACAACTTCTAGCTTATCACCAATGTTTGTAAATTCTGATGGATGTTTGATTTTCTTAGTCCAAGAAAGATCAGAGATGTAAATAAGACCATCTATACCTTCTTCTAATTCTACGAATACACCAAAGTTAGTGAAGTTACGTACAATACCGGTATGACGTGATCCTACAGGATACTTAGAAGTAATATCTGTCCAAGGATCTTGAGATAATTGTTTGATACCAAGAGACATCTTACGCTCATCACGATCCATAGTAAGAATTTGAGCTTCTACCTCGTCACCAACATTTACAAAATCCTGAGCGCTGCGCAGGTGCGTAGACCAAGACATTTCAGAAACGTGGATTAAACCTTCTACTCCTTCTTCTACTTCAACAAAAGCACCGTAATCTGCGATTACCACTACTTTACCTTTTACTTTATCACCTATGCTTAAAGTCTCACTTAAAGCATCCCATGGGTGCTTCTTAAGTTGTTTAAGACCTAGTTGAATACGTGTTTTATCCTCATCAAAGTCAAGAATAACCACGTTTAATTTCTGATCAAGATCAACTATCTCATTCGGGTGGTTGATACGAGACCAAGAAAGGTCTGTAATGTGTACCAAACCATCAACACCTCCAAGATCAACAAATACTCCGTAAGAAGTAATGTTTTTAACAGTACCTTCAAGTACCTGACCTTTTTCAAGCTGCCCAATGATTTCTTTTTTCTGCTCTTCAATATCTGCTTCGATAAGCGCTTTATGAGAAACAACAACGTTTTTAAATTCCTGGTTGATTTTAACAACCTTAAATTCCATTGTTTTATTCACATAAGCATCATAGTCACGAATAGGCTTAACGTCGATTTGCGAACCTGGTAAGAAAGCTTCTATACCAAATACATCTACGATCATACCACCTTTAGTACGTGCTTTTACAAAACCAGTAACAATAGTACCTTCTTCGTGCGCTTTATTTACACGATCCCAAGCCTTAATCACACGAGCTTTACGGTGAGAAAGAACTAATTGACCTGTAGCGTCTTCACGTACATCTATTAATACTTCTACCTTATCTCCTACTTTAAGATCTGGGTTGTAACGAAATTCGTTAAGAGAAATTACACCTTCAGATTTTGCGTTGATGTCAATAATAGCATCACGATCTGTAATGTTTATTACTGTACCTTCTACTACTTCATCATCAAGAGTATCTACAAAGTTCTCAGCTACTAATTTCTCAAATTCACTTAGCTTCTCATCGTCGATAGGATCAATTCCTTCTTCGTAGTTGTGCCAGTTAAATTCTTCTAGAAATTTCTCAGGATTTTCTTGAGAAGCGCTTTTGTAGTTTTTTGGCGCTGCTGCTTGAGCAGTGCTTGTTTCTTCAACTGCAGGAGCAGTTTCCGGATTTTGGTTTTCTTCAGCCATTGCTGATTAATAATTTGTATTTTACGCTTTCGCGGAAGCTAAACAACACAAAACCATAAAAGAGGTTTAATTCATTTGTTTTCAACACATACCGATTAAAACCGATATCGAAGTCCTTTTATGCTTCCTAACATTGCTAAAAGGTGTGCAAAATTACGCAAAGTTTTCTTATTTTAAAGTCCTAAACTAAAAATATGTTTGAAGAAGTTTCTACCGAAACATTTCAAGGGCAAACCTCACGACATGAGCTCTTTGGCAAATCCTGGAGGGTTGCAAATCCCAAAGCTGTCGTTTGTCTTATTCACGGTTTTGGAGAACATCTGGGAAGATACGAGCACGTAACCCGTCATTTTAACACCTGCGGTATTTCTTGCTACGCTATAGACTTACCGGGTCACGGTAAATCTAGCGGTAAACCAGGGGTTGTACAATCATTACAAGATTTTATACTTGCCGTTGACTATATCTATGAAAAAGCAGTTCTCGAAAACGAGGGTTTACCCGTTTTTATCTACGGTCACAGTATGGGTGGTGGTATTGTTTTACGCTACTTATTATTAACCTCGCTACCTCCTGCCGGAGCACTTATCACTTCTCCCTGGCTAGATCTGGTAAAAAAACCAAATGCTTTTGAAGTGGTGATTGCAAGAACACTTTTAAGCCTTGGACTAAATAAAACTCAGAAAGCAAAACTTGATCCTAATGCCCTATCTCGAGACACTACAATAGGTCAGAACTATTTAAATGATCCTTTAGTGCACAGCATAGCTTCAATACGTATGTATTTTGCATTAAATGATAATGGTGTTTATCTAATGGATAAAAAATTTGACTTTCAAACACCCATTTTATTAGCACATGGTACTGCAGATACCATTACAAAATATAGGGCTTCCCAAATTTTGGCCTCAAGACATCCTAATCAAATTACACTAAAGCTTTGGGATGGATTGAGACACGAGACCCATAACGAACTTAACAAAGAAGAAGTTTTAAACTTTTATTCTAATTGGATTCTAAATCGATTAAAATGAAAAAATCCCCCTCTAGGTATCTAGAAGAGGGATTTTTAATTTATAAATTGCTATCTATTATTAGCCTTCAAGACTCATTATTGCTTTTTCATTTACAAATTCTTTAAGACCGAACCCACCGTGTTCTCTACCATATCCTGAGTTTTTCACTCCACCAAATGGCATATTGGGCTGTGCAACGCCAAAGCTATTTATGAATACCATACCTGTATCAAAATGATTTTTTGCAAGTTCAAAAGCTTTCTTCTCGTCTTTAGAGAAAATACCACCACCTAAACCAAATCGACTATCATTTGCAATACGCATTGCATCCTCGTCATCTTTGGCTTTAATAAGTGAAGCTACAGGTCCAAACAATTCATCATCATATGCAGGTTGCCCCGGAGTTACGTTTCCTAAAATAGTAGCAGGGTAAAAATAACCTTCGCCTTCAGGTAATTTTCCTCCACAAAGAATTTCTGCTCCTTTTTCTACACTCTCTTCAACTTGCTCGTGTAATTTTTCGCGCAAATCTTTACGTGCCATAGGGCCCATATCATTTGAATCATCTGTAGGATCACCTACTTTCAACGCGCTCATTCCGGCAACAAACTTTTCTTTAAATTCGTCATATACTTTTTCAGTAACCACAAATCGTTTTGCGGCAACACAGGTTTCTCCGTTATTATAAGTTCTACCTTGTATGCACCATTTAACTGCAGTATCGACATCAGCATCTTCTAAGACAAGGTATGCGTCATTAGAACCTAATTCTAGTACCATTTTCTTTAAAGCTTTTCCAGCTTTCTCTCCAATAATTTTACCTGCTGCCCCACTACCAGTAAGTGTAACTCCCTGTACATGGTCATTATCTATAATAGCATCAGATTGATCGTGGCTAATACGCAATACTGTAAATAAGTTTTCAGGAAGACCGGCTTCATCTAAAATTTCTTTAATAAGCAAAGCAGAGCCGGTTACGTTTTCGGCATGTTTTAATAAAATACTATTTCCTGCCATTAAGTTGGCAATAGTATATCGGACTACCTGATAAGTTGGAAAATTCCAGGGTTGAATACCATAGATAACACCTAAAGGAGAATATGTAATTAATCCTTTACCTCCATCAGGAAGCGTTCTGTTTACATCTTGTAATTCTTTAGGTCCATTTTCTGCCGTATAATCACAGATAGCAATACAAAGATCAATTTCCTGCTCTCCCTGACTCAGCATTTTACCCATTTCTGCCGTCATTAGCTTAACGAGCTTATCTTTATTCTTTTTAAAACTTTTGCCAATATTTTTAATATGTTCAGCACGTTTTTCTAACGATACATGTCTCCATTTAGAAAATGCATTGTGTGATGCTTCAACGGCTTCTTTGGCCTCATCATCACTCATCATCTCATATTGATTCAATTCTTTTCCTGTAGCCGGATTTATAGTTTTCAGAAATTCTTGTTTAGATTCTGAATTCTTATTTTTTGGTTTGTCCGCAGTTTCTGTACTCATCTTTTTTCTTTTATGTTAGCAATAGATAATTCTGTAGATTTTGATACTATCTCAGTTTTATCTTTATTTTCTGATATAAAATTAAAAAACATACGCTCTGCATCTAGTTGTTTTAGCAAAGCCTTAAGTACATCTTATAAATACTTTAGGAGAACTGATAGGATTTGTATAACTCTTGATGAAATTGAAATAATTTAGAGCACTTTGAATGACTTTAACACGGTACGTGTACGGTTCAGTTATGATCGCAGTCTTAAGGAATGGAGTAATGCTATTAAATAAAGAAAAGGTGTAATAAAAAGCTTACTCAGATTTTAGTATGGTATTAAATACTAAGATTAGGATTGAAAACACCAGACCCAGGGTGGCAACACCCATCCATTGAAAATGCTCCCAGGCATAAGCACCTGCAACAGTACCAAACGCACCGCCTATAAAATAACCTACCATATAAATGGTATTCACCCGATTTCTGGCGTCAGGATTTTTTGAGAAAATGATGTTTTGATTGGTAACGTGCAGCGATTGTAAACTAAAATCTACAAGCAGAACACCTATAACCAGACCAATAATTGAATTTCCGGAAAACTGAAAAACGACCCACGATAAAATTAATAGTGCCGAAAAGATTAAAACAAGTTTTTTTTGTTTGTATTTATCATTTAATTTTCCTGCAAGAGCAGCGCCTAAAGCACCTATCATCCCCAGCAATCCAAACATACCCGATACCGCACTACCATAACCAAAGTTGGTTTCCATAAGAAAAACCAGCGTAGTCCAAAATGCACTAAAACCGGCAAAAGCGAGACCACCACGTATGGCAGCAATGCGCACTTCGGGCTTCGTCTTCATGATATTAATCAGAGAGCGCATCAATTCTGCATAGGTTCCTTTAAAATCTGTTACAACATTAGGCAGCTTATAATATAGTAAAGTGGCATAAACAACCATGATTCCGGCTGCTAGATAATACATAATACGCCAACCATAGTATTCCCCAATCAATCCGCTTAAAAAACGACTTCCTAAAATTCCTATTAGAAGACCACTCATAACAATACCTATTACCTTTCCTCGGGTTTCTTCTGTAGCTAATTCTGCAGCCATAGGCACAAATAATTGAGGCACTACAGAGGTAAAACCTATAAGAAAGCTAGAGACTGTAAGTATCCACAAAGATGGAGCAATAGCTGTTACAAGCAAGGCAGCTATGATTGCTATAAAATCAAAAAGTATAATTTTTCTTCTTGAAAATTTATCGCCCAGCGGAATGATAAATAATAGACCAAACGCATAACCCAATTGAGTAGCAAGCGGAATTCTGCTTACCTGAGACTCGGTTACCTCAAAAGTTTTAGCCATTAAATTAAGAAGTGGTTGATTGTAATAATTATTAGCAACTACAAGACCGGCGCCTACAGCCATTAAATAGAGTAGGCTTTTGCTAAGCTTAATTTTTTCCATAAATGGTTTAGAACCTAATTGCTAGCACCTTCCGTAAATACGGTCTTTCGCTAACTGAAGAAGTATATGAAACTGATCTTCTATATTAGTGTATGTATTGTCTAATAATATAGCATCATCTGCCTGCACAAGTGGAGAATCTTCGCGTGAAGTATCAAGCCGATCACGCTTTTGCACATTTTCTAAAACCGCCTCAAAACTTACATCATCACCTTTAGCGATGAGCTCATCATAACGTCTGCGAGCACGCTCATCTGCGCTGGCAGTCATAAATACCTTAAGCTCTGCATCAGGAAAAACAACAGTTCCTATATCGCGACCGTCCATCACGATACCCTTTTCTTTTCCCATCTCATGTTGCTTTTGAACAAGGAGTTGGCGCACTTCAGAAATAGCAGCAATAGGACTAACAAAATTAGATACCTCTAGAGTTCTAATTTCCTTTTCTACATTCTCGTTATTCAAATAAACATCTGCAATCCCTGTCACCGGATTCAATTTAAAATTTACGGATACTAAAAACAGATTACGTATTAATCCTTCTTTATCAAAATGCCCATCTTTTATAAAAAGTTTCCGCATTGCAAACAAGGTTACAGCTCTATACATCGCACCGGTATCTACATAAATATAGTCTAATTCTTTAGCCAGCATTTTTGCGACTGTACTTTTACCTGTAGATGAGAAGCCATCAATGGCTATAGTTATCTTTTTCAAATTTTTAAGATTGAAGATTAGAATGTAGCTCTTATTAGAACAGAGCCTTGCTTTACCTTAAGTCCATATTTAAACCAAAAAATCCTGAACTCGCTGCGCTGTTGTATCTGGCGTAGCTGTAACTAAGCCGCAATTTATTAAACTTAACAGAAAAACCGGCACTAAGACCTGCAAAACTACGCTGATCTAGAATCCGTAATTCTTCTGCTCTGCGCAGGTTGTATCCCACACGAATATTGAAACCTTTATCTGGAAACAATTCTGCTCCTATGATCATATGCCGAAGGGCCTCATCAAAAAAACGTATTGTTTCTGGCGTTGAATTTCCATTTAAATCTGAAGTTGCCCTGTTAGGATTTTCAAATGCAAGATTCCAGTTTTGGAGATTTTCTAAGGTAAAATGCCAGCGTAGCGGTACGTGTGCAGGTTGTTGAGAAATTCCTATATCAATCTCTAACGGAAGCTTTTCATAAACTGCATCATAAGCCGTAAACTGCGTTCCCAGATTGCGCACCACGCCTCCTATATTAAGATTTATATCTTCGTTTACATAGATAAAACCCAAGTCTATTGCTCCTCCCAGGGAACTATACTGTTCTAATTTAGAGGATATCAACTTTAGGTTTGCTCCTATAAATAAATCGGTATATGGAATATTATATGCGTAGCCTAATGACAACGCTACTTCCCCACCGCTAAAATCTGATGTCGCATTACCTTGCTCATCATATCCCGAGAAATTTCCGTAATTAACATAGGTAACTCCGGCGTGAATGACTTGCGTACGCCTGTCATACAAATACGCATAACTTGCGGTACCGTAATTCACATCTGCGAGATAGTTGACGTAATTAAGTGAAAGTTGATTATCCATCGCTGCATTAATAGTCGCAGGATTAAATAATGCAGCTGTGGGATCGTAACTATAATCTGTTACTACTTTACCTCCCATCGCAGCCTGTTTAGGAGAAGATACTAAATTAAGAAATTGATAGGTTGACCGCCCTCCCAATTGAGCCCAAAGACCTGAAGCATAAGCTATAGAAATAAGAACTAGTAGTTTTTTTATCATAAAGCAAACAGGCTCCCGGTCATTATTAAAACGTTTACAATAATACTTTATTTCTAGCCCATAAAAAAACCCGCTAACTCAGAGAGTAACGGGTTTTAGCTATATTAAACGCTGTTCTTACAGCTCTTTTGCCTTAGAAACTTTCTCTTGTGTAAGAGCAATATCGAGTACTTCACTCATATCGTTTACATAATGAAAAGTAAGACCTTTTAGATATTCTTCATTAATTTCTTTAATGTCACGCTCGTTTTCTCTGCACATAATAATCTCTTTTATGTGCGCGCGCTTTGCTGCCAGAATTTTTTCTTTAATTCCACCTACGGGAAGTACTTTACCTCTTAAAGTAATTTCTCCTGTCATTGCAAGACTCTTTTTCACCTTACGTTGGGTAAATAAAGAAACTAATGATGTTAGCATCGTTATACCGGCGCTTGGTCCATCTTTAGGCGTTGCACCTTCCGGCACGTGAATGTGTACGTTATACTTCTCAAAAACGGAAGGATCCAGATTCAATAATTCTGCATTTGATTTAATATATTCTAACGCAAGGGTAGCACTTTCTTTCATCACTTTACCCAGGTTTCCGGTAACCGAAAGAACTCCTTTACCTTTAGATAGAATAGATTCTATAAACAGAATATCACCACCTACCTGTGTCCAGGCAAGACCTGTAACAACACCGGCAACATCGTTGTTTTCATACTTATTGCGCTCTAACTTAGGAGCACCTAAAACATCTATAACGATCTCATTATCAACCTTTACTTTATACTCTTCTTCCATTGCAATATTTTTGGCTGCATAGCGTACCATTTTTGCAATTTGCTTTTCTAAGCCACGTACTCCAGATTCTCGGGTATAACCCTCTACGATTTTCTCTAGTTGAGGCTTCGCAATTTTTAATTGATCATCTTTAACACCGTGCTCTTTTAATTGTTTTGGTAATAAATGACGCTTACCTATTTCTACCTTTTCTTCGATGGTATAACCGGTAACATTTATAATTTCCATACGGTCGCGTAGCGCAGGCTGTATTGCACCTAAATTATTTGCAGTTGCTATAAACATAACTTTAGAAAGGTCAAAACCTAATTCTAAGAAGTTATCGTGAAAATCTGCATTTTGTTCAGGATCTAAAACTTCTAATAAAGCAGAAGAAGGATCTCCCTGATTACTGTTGCTTAATTTATCTACCTCATCTAGAACAAAAACCGGATTGCTGGTCCCTGCCTTTTTAAGACTTTGTAAAATACGGCCAGGCATCGCACCTATATAAGTTTTACGATGACCCCGTATTTCTGCTTCGTCTCGTAAGCCACCTAAACTCATACGTACATACTCCCTTCCTAAAGCCTCTGCAACAGATTTACCCAAAGAGGTTTTACCTACTCCCGGTGGACCATACAAACACAATATAGGCGACTTCATATCATTACGCAGTTTTAATACTGCGAGATATTCTATAATCCGTTTTTTTACATCATCAAGACCATAATGATCACGATCTAGAATTCGTTTTGCACGTTTTAGGTCAAATTTATCTTTACTGAATTTATTCCACGGAAGGTCTAAAAATAAATCAAGATAATTACGCTGAATGCTGTACTCTGCCACCTGCGGATTCATACGTTGCATTTTTGCGAGTTCCTTATTGAAGTGCTTCGCAACCTTTTCATCCCAATTCTTTTTCTTTCCGCGCAGGCGCATTTCTTCTAACTCATCTTCTTGAGATACACCGCCTAGCTCTTCCTGAATAGTCTTCATTTGCTGATGCAAGAAATACTCTCTTTGCTGCTGACTCATGTCATTATGCACACGATTTTGAATATCGTTCTTAAGCTCTAACTTCTGCATCTCGGTATTCATATGACGCAGCGTCTGCAAGGCACGCTCTTTTAAATCTCCTATTTCTAAAAGTTTCTGTTTTTCTTCAACCGTTAAGTTCATATTTGAACTCACAAAATTGATTAGAAAAGACTCACTTTCAATATTCTTGATTGCAAAGCCGGCCTCACTAGGAATATTTGGAGATTGCTTAATTATCTGCAATGCCTGCTCCTTAATAGACTCAATAATAGCTTTAAACTCTTCATTGCCTTTCTCAGGGCGCAGTTCAGGCACTTCGCGAACTGTGGCTACTATATAGGGTTTTTCAGTTATAACCTCAGCGATATTAAAACGCTTTTTTCCCTGAATAATTACGGTAACATTACCGTCTGGCATCTTTAAAACTCTAAGAATACGCGCCACAACACCGGTGGTATTTATATCATCTGCCGTTGGATTTTCTACAGACTCGTCTTTTTGAGAAACTACACCAATGATTTTTGAACCCTTGTTTGCCTCATTAATAAGATCTATAGACATATCGCGTCCTGCTGTAATTGGAATTACAACACCGGGAAACAATACCGTATTTCTGAGTGGTAAAATGGGTAAGGTTTCGGGTAATTCTTCTTTATTTATCTCTTCCTCGTCTTCTGGGGTCATCAATGGGATTAAATCTGCTTCACCATCAAAATCCTGCAATGACAGATTGTCAAGATTTGTAAATTTTGTTCTAGCCATACTATTTAACGTCACATTGTCACAAATTGAATTAATCTGTGTGAAATGTAAACTTTTTTTATTTGATTTAAAGACCTGTAAAGCACTATATTAAATACTTTCAGGCTTTCTTACACTACCTATATTTCAATTAATATGCCACCGTAAAGACCTAATAAATGAAATATTTTAATAGCAACTGTAACAAAATAAAAACAGGTCTATCTTTATAATGAAGCACAAACCAATTGAACACAACTAACCATCATATTGATTTGCTTTTAGAGCAATGCAAAAACGGAAATCAGCAAGCACAGCTCGCTGTTTACAAACGCTATTACAAAGCGATGTACAATACCTCATTGCGCATTGTTAAAGATAGTAATGAAGCAGAAGACATCATGCAAGAATCGTTTTTAAGTGCTTTTACTAAGCTAGAAAGCTATAATGCAGAATCTTCTTTTGGAAGCTGGTTGAAGCGTATAGTGGTTAACAACAGCATAAGTAGCTATAATAAAAGAAAACGTCTAAAAGAAGATGACCTGGACGACTCGTTATACAAGCTCGAAGACGATCAGGGAATAACAGATTGCGACACCAGTAGTTTTGAAGTTCAACGCGTGCTGCAGACGATGAACGAACTTAAAGAAAATTACAGAGTTGCGCTTACCTTAAACCTAATTGAAGGTTTTGACTATGAAGAAATGAGTGAAATTCTAAACATTAGTTATGCTAATTGCAGAACTACGGTATCAAGGGCTAAAGATAGCCTGCGGAAAAAATTAAGTGATTTAATAAGAGATTAAATACTATGAAAAATAATTTAGACAACTGGTTTGAAGAACAGCGCAACTGTTTTGATATCGCAGAACCAGCCGATGATCACGAGGCACGCTTTTTAGCCAAATTGAAAGCTACCCCGGTAAATCAAAACTCAGTACGTAAACTAAACTGGAGGAAGCCATTAGCTGCTGCGGCAGCAGTGCTAATAGTGTTTTTTGTGGGGTACAGCACTTATCACCCATCGGTAATTGCAGATCTGGCAGCTGTATCGCCAGAAATGGCAAAAACTCAGGACTTCTTTACTAAAGCAATTGAAGAAGAATTGTACAACATCAATGAGGCCCGTACCCCAGAAACTCAAAAACTAGTAAACGACGCTCTTAAACAATTAAAAGTCTTAGAAAATGATTACTCAAAACTGACTAAAGACTTAACCGAAAGTGGTGAAGACAAACGTGTTATTTATGCGATGATTTCAAACTTTCAAGCACGCATCAACTTATTAACCTCAGTTTTAGAAGAAATTGAATCAATCAAAAATACAGATTATGAAAACCAACTACTTTAAATTTATACTACTTCTGTTTGTCTCTACGTTTTCTGCAATTGCACATACTACAGATCCCAAGTTAGGAGGCAGATATACTAAAGAGAAAAAAATATCTAAAGAGTACACGGTAAATGCAAACGCATTACTTAAAATTAATAATAGCTATGGCAACGTAGATGTAATCACCTGGGATCAAAACCGCATTACGATTGAAGTTACCGTTAAAACCAACGGGAATGACGAAGACAAAGTGATTAAAAAACTTAATGACATTGATGTTAAGTTTCAGGGTGATGCAACAATGGTTTCTGCAATTACCGAAATTTCTGAAAGCAATAGCTCATGGTGGAGCGCCTTTACTTCTGGAAGCAACAACGTAAACATGGAAATTAATTATAAAATTAAAATGCCTGTAACAAACAATGCAGATTTAAGTAATGATTATGGCGGCATTTCACTAGATAAAATCAAAGGCCAGGCGAAGATTTCGTGTGATTACGGTCATTTAGATATAGGCGAATTATTAGGTGACAATAATTTATTGAGTTTTGATTACACAAACAACTCAAATATCGCATATATGAAAAACGGAAAAATTAGCGCAGATTACAGTTCGTTTACACTCGATAAAGCAGATAAGGTGCTTTTGAGTGCAGATTATACAAAATCTAACTTTGGAAGCTTAAAATATCTAAAATACAACTGCGATTACGGAAGCATCAGCGCTAATGCAGTGGGTACTGTTGAAGGGAGCTCAGACTATCTTAGTGTACGCTTAGGTAAAATAAATGGCGCGCTAGATATCAATATGGATTATGGCTCTCTCAAGATTGAAGAAATCACCGCTAATGCCGGAGACGTGCGTATAAATACAGAATATGCAGGAGTAAAAGTGGGATACAATGCAAACGCTAATTTTAGATTTACAATCAAACTTGATTATGCAAGTCTTAAAGGAGATGAAAATTTAGAAGTCACAAAAAGACAAATCGAATCAACAGATAAATACTATGAAGGCTATTACGGTAGCGCTTCATCAAAAAATACAATCACTGTAAATTCTGAATACGGTGGGGTAAGTTTTTATAAAGTCAATTAATCAAATAATGTAAATCAATAATGAGAAAATTAACACTACTCGTAGCGCTTGTTTTAATAGCCGCTACTGCAAATGCTCAATCCTGGGGCAGTAAAAAAATACAGGGAAATGGTAATCTGGTTACAAATAATCGGGATTTAGGCAATTATGATGAAATAGGTGTTGCCGGCTCTTTTGATGTGATTTTAATCGCAGGTAAAGAAGGGAAAATCACGGTTGAAGCTGAAGCAAATTTACAGGAATACATTATTACTGAAGTTAAAGGCGATAAACTTAAAATTTATACTAAAGACGGTTATAATTTAAATACAAGCAGAAATAACGGTATTACGATCACGGTACCTTTTGAAGATATCAATAAAGTAAGTATGGCAGGTTCTGGAGATGTTATAGGAAAAGATCTTATTGCAGCAGACCATTTTGAATGTGCTGTTGCCGGTTCTGGAGATATGGTTCTTGAGGTTAATGCTAAAGATGTTAGCGCTTCAGTTGCCGGTTCTGGAGATTTAACTATTAGCGGGAAATCTGAAAGAAGCATTCTTAAAGTTGCAGGAAGTGGCGATTTAGACGCTTCAGATTTAAAGAGTATAGATGCTGAAGCAAGTGTAGCAGGTTCTGGCGATATTAGCTTAAACTGTGATGGCGGTGATTTAAAAGCAAGCGTAGCAGGTTCTGGCGATATTCGCTATTCTGGCAAGCCCAATAATGTGAACTCTAAAGTAGTAGGTTCAGGAAGTGTGAGCAACTAAATATAAATACATCAATCAAAATATTAATCTGAAAAAGGCTGCCTTAATAAGCAGCCTTTTTTTATTTTAAAGTTTCTGTAATACGTTTCCGTGGAACAAAAAGTAAAAGGATTACACCGGCAATAAAAAAGACGATAAAAAACAGAATAGCATACCTGATACTTCCTGTGAGTTGTGCAACATAACCATAACTCAACATACCTATTACGATTCCTATCTTTTCAGAAACATCATAAAAGCTAAAATACGAAGCCGTGTCTTTCTCCCCTTCCGGAATTAATTTTGAATAGGTAGAACGCGACAGGGATTGGATTCCTCCCATAACTAAACCTACAAAAGCTGCTGTAAAATAAAATTCAAATGGCGTTGTAATTGTATAAGCGTAAATGCAAATCGCAATCCAGATACAGTTGATAACTATAAGCGTTTGAATATTTCCAAATCTTGCTGATGCCTTAGAGGTTAGCCAGGCTCCTAAAACTGCTACAAGCTGAATTAATAAAATACTTACAATTAATCCTGTGGTACTGTTTGTAGTACCCCAGTCTAACTCTTCAATTCCAAAATAGGTAGCTACGAGCATTATGGTTTGTACAGCCATACTGTAGACAAAAAAAGCAGTTAGATACGTACGCATAGGCTTATCTGATTTCAGTTTTTTCCAGATTTTTTTTAACTCTTTAAATCCGTTAAACAACACATCTTTTGTAAACTTTTCTTTCTTGTTTCCCTTAGGTAAATAATAATAACTGTATTGGCTAAAACCTATCCACCATAGCCCTGTAAGTATGAAAGAAAGTCTTGTGGGTAAACCTTCATCTTCAAAACCAAATGTCTCGTACATTAAAATCATTGCAAGACACAAAACTAAAAGTATCACGCTTCCTATATACCCTAAAGAATAGCCCTTTGCACTTATTTTATCTTGCTGTTCTGGGAACGCAATGTCTGGTAAATACGAGTTATAAAATACAAGGCTCGACCAAAAACCTATTAAGGCCAAAAAATAACAGAGTAAACCAAACCACAAAAATTCTATATCAAACCAAAAAAGACCGATACAGGAAACTGCTCCCAGATAACAAAAAAACTTCATAAAACTTTTCTTGTTTCCTATATAATCTGCAATACCACTCAGCAACGGACTTAATACAGAAACGACTAAAAACGCAGCAGCAGTGACATAACTAATGAGTGTATCATTATTAAAGTCTATGCCTAAAAAAGTAATCGTATCGTCTAGTATTTTTCCGTTCTCGTCTTTTACGAGCGTTAAAGCACCATAAAAAATAGGGAAAACAGCAGATGCAATTACAAGACTGTACACTGAATTTGCCCAGTCGTAGAATGCCCAGGCATTCAATAATTTTTTACTTCCTTTAGGTAAAACTTCCATAGATAAATGCTCCTTGTTGAAAGCCCTAAATTAAGAAAGCCGCTCTAATAGAGCGGCTTTTACTTTTTAATTTTTTAATTACTTATTTAAATGAAGTAACCCCAAACTTTTTTGCTTCGGCAGCTGCTCTGGGAGCTATAGCCGTTAAAGCTTGAATACGGGTGTCTGGAGAAGGGTGCGTACTTAGTATTTCTGGAGTTCCTGAACTTCCCTGAGCCTTCATACGTTCCCATAATTTAGGAGCTTCATAAGGGTCATAACCTGCAATTGCAGCAATTATAGTACCTATCTCATCTGCTTCAGATTCGTGCCCTCTGCTAAAAGGTAAAATAGCACCTATAGTACTTGCAGTACCATAGTATTGATTGAATAACTGACCAGATTTAGAATCACCCAGAGCCAAACCACCTACAGCTCCTACTACAGCTTGTGCTTCTCCTGCAGTCATACGTTGACCACCGTGATTTGCTAAAGCGTGAGCAAGTTCGTGGCCTAAAATCATTGCTAAACCAGCTTCATCCTGAGCAATGGGTAAAATACCGGTATATACAACTATTTTTCCGCCAGGCATACAGAACGCATTTACTGCCTCATCCTGAACTAAATTATATTCCCAACGGTATTCATCAAGATAATTAGGATACCCTAGAGCGGTCATGTAACGCTCTGCAGCTTTTGCGATATTAGAACCTACACGTTGCACCATTTGTGCATCTGCAGTACCTTTTACCACTTTATTTTCCTTTAAAAAAGCATCGTATTGTTGAAATGCCATTGGAAACAGCGTAGAATTATCATATCTGTTAAGCGTTTGCTTACCTGTAAATGGACTTGTCTTACAGCTCACTACAAAAAGTACAGCGACAAGAGCCAGAAGTATTGATTTAGATTTCATTTAAATTATATTTAGTTAGTGACCGAAAGTTACAAATTATACACAATGCGCTTTTATAGATTAGCTAAACTTTAGCAATAGCCATTTTATCCAATAAGATGTACAACCGTAAAATTCTTGTTAAGTTTCAGGTATTTACCCTCTTTATCAAGATTATTTAAATCATACTCCACATTGTCTACCGTAATTGCTTTAATAACAAATGGCAGTCCTATTAAGTGCAGCTTTATGGTATCGTAAGATGTTTCAAAACTACCTGATTTATGCTGCTGAATAGTTAACTCTTTTTCTTTACCCGTTAAATTTAAATTACGAAGACTAAAACGTCCCTTCTTGTAATCATAACCGTCGTTTGCATCTTCATAAACCTGAGATGCCTCTTTACCCAATTTGTAGTACACATCAAGTTTTAACTCTGTTATCACTTTCTCTTCAACATATTGCTGAACAGGGTATCTCGGTATTATAGAGCCTTCCTTAACAAACATAGGTATGCGATCTAAATCTGCATCTACCCACAATTCGCGACCACCTTCAATTACCGTTTTATCCCAGAAATCATACCACGTTCCGCGCGCAAGATACATGCGCCTTCCCTTAGAATTAGGCTCAAGAATAGGGCAAACTAAAATATTGTTCCCAAAGATAAACTCATCTGTGCGGTAGTTTGTATGCGGGTCTTCCTGATCGTAATACACCAGGGGTTTAATCATAGGTATTCCTTTAGTAGCATACTCATAAAACATCGTATATATGTACGGAAGAAACGTATAGCGCATTTCAATAAAGCCACGAGTAATATCGGTTATCTCATCGCCAAAAGTCCACGGCTCCTGATCTCCATGATGTCCTGAAGAATGCACTCTACAAAATGGATGAAAAACTCCCAGTTGAATCCAGCGGGCAAACAATTCGCCCGTGGGTTGTTCTGCAAAACCACCAATATCAGTACCCGTAAAAGACATACCCGAGAGACACATACGCTGTACCTGATTATTGGCTATCCATAAATGCTCCCAGGTTGCTACGTTATCACCCGTCCACGAACTGGTGTAACGCTGGGCGCCGCTATAAGCAGATCTGGTAATTACTAAAGGTCGTTTAGGATACACATATTTTTTTACGCCCTCGTATGTCGCTCGTGCCATTTGAGTACCGTATACATTATGAGCTTTACGATGACTACACGGGTGGCCATCATAATCGTGACGCACATCATCAGGAAAGGTTTTACCGGGAACCTCCATCACTGCGGGTTCGTTCATATCATTCCAAACACCGCGTACACCTATATCCCCTACAAGTTCTTTAAAAAGACCTGCCCACCACTCGCGTACCTCAGGGTTTGTAAAATCTGGAAAGGCACATTCACCCGGCCAAACTTTACCTATCATGTATGGTCCATCTGCACGTTTACAGAAATAATTATTTTCTAATGCTTCTTTGTAAACCCAATATTCAGAATCTATTTTAATACCGGGATCTATAATTACTATCGTCTTAAAACCATCTGCCTCAAGCTCCTTTACCATACGTTTAGGATCAGGAAAATATTCCTTATTCCACGTAAAGCATCTAAAACCTTCCATGTAATCAATATCAAGATAAATACCATCACAAGGGATTCTAAGATCTCTAAACTTTTTAGCTAAGGACTTAACCGTACTTTCAGGGTAATAACTCCATTTACTTTGCTGAAAACCTAAAGTCCATAACGGTGGTAATTCTGGCTTCCCTGTAAGGTGTGTGTAATTAGCAACCACATCACTCATATTAGGACCGTAGAAAAAGTAATAATTCATTTCTCCTCCCGGAGCCCAAAAATTAGTAACATCTAAACGTTCCTGACAGAAATCAAAGTTGGTTTTAAAACTGTTGTCAAAAAATATTCCGTAGGCTTTCTTTTCTTTAAGACCTATATAAAATGGTACAGACTTGTAGATAGGGTCTGTATCTTTACCAAATGCATACGAATCTGTAGCCCAGTTAGCAAAGCGCTTTCCTCGTAAATTAAGGTGTACAGGTTTATCTCCCAGTCCAAAAAAGGTCTCTCCGGGATGAGCCCGTTTACTCATTTTTACAATGTTTCCACCTAAAGTAAAACTCTCTTCATAATGAAAACCTATCTCATCTTCATTGATTAAAAAACCCTCACTATCTAGAATCTTAGTTTGCAAGCTTATTTTTTCGATTTTAATAATAAGCTTCTTAGTGGTAACTATATAGTAGTTTTTATTCTCTGAAAGTTCAAGATGATTATAACCTATGTGACTATCGGGATCTATGGCGTACGAGAAATCATCTTCTAAAATGCCTCTGGTGCCATATCGAAATCGTATAACACTATCCCGTAAAACGGTAAGTTGCAAAATGACTTCATTTAAGGTTGTAAAGTACAGCGTATCTACTTCTTGCCGCACTTCTTTTATATCATTAGGAAATTGATTACCCTTCTGCTCTAACTCTGTATTAATAATCATAAACCGCGCCTTACATTTATGTTAGCCTTACCAAAGTAAGGGTTTCCATCTTCATGATTTGTCTAAATAATAAAAAATACCCACTATAACGTTAACGCTGTACGTTTACTATTTTAAGGTATAAACCATCATTGCTAATGGCGCTAAATCAACTTGTATAGAATGTGCTCTACCATTCCAAGAGGTATCTTCTACCGTTAGTTTATCGATAATAAAATCGCCACTACCACCGTAAACAGTCTTGTTACTATTAAAAATCTCCTTAAGATTCTTCTTTACGTTAAATACTTCGGAAGGTAAACCTATACGGTAATTTTCTCGAGGTACCGGTGTAAAATTACAGATGACAACAACCGTATCTTTTGGCTTATTACCTTTTCTCATATAGGTAAGTACGCTGTTCTCACTGTCGTTCCATTCTAACCATTCAAAGCCTTCCTTACTAAATTGATTTTCATAAAGAGCAGGATACGCTTTGTATAATTTATTTAAGTCCCTTACGCAGTTTTGTATTCCGGAGTGGTACTCATATTCTAATAAATGCCAGTCTAAGCTCTGCTGAAAATTCCATTCTAAACTTTGAGCAAACTCACCTCCCTGAAAAATCAGATTCGCTCCGGGATGCGTAAACATATAACCAAACATCAACCTCAGGTTTGCAAAACGCTGCCATTCTGAACCGGGCATTCTGTCTAAAAGTGACTTTTTACCATAAACCACCTCATCGTGTGACAGCGGTAGCATAAAATTTTCGGTAAAGGCATAAGTCATACTAAAAGTGATGTCCTGCTGATGAAATTTTCTAAAAGCGGGATCTTTCTTAAAATACTCCAGTGTATCATGCATCCAGCCCATCATCCACTTCATACCAAAACCAAGCCCACCTGCAAAAACAGGAGTAGAAACCCCGGCATAATTTGTTGACTCTTCGGCTATGGTTTGTACATCAGGAAAATTCTCATAAACTGCAATATTCAATTCTTTAAAAAATGATACAGCATCCAGATTTTGATTTCCACCAAATTCATTTGGCTCCCACTGTCCCTCTTCTCTGGAGTAATCTAGATAAAGCATAGATGCTACTGCATCTACCCGCAAACCGTCAACGTGATATTGATCTAACCAGAATAGTGCATTGCTAATTAAAAATGCACGTACTTCATTACGTCCATAATTAAAAATGTACGATTTCCAGTCGGGATGCCAGCCTTTTCTAGGATCTGGATGCTCATATAAATGAGAACCATCAAAGTTACCCAGGCCGTGTGGATCTTCAGGAAAATGAGAAGGAACCCAGTCTAAAATAACACCTATGCCAGCCTGATGAAATTTATCTACAAGTAACTTGAATTCTTCTGGGTATCCAAAACGTGATGTTGGCGCAAAATAGCCAGTAAGTTGATATCCCCAACTAGGATCATAAGGATACTCCATTATGGGCATAAACTCAACATGTGTAAACTGCATATCCTTAACATAGCTTACCAAATCGTCTGCCATTTCTGTATAGCTGAGACTTCGGTTTTCTTCTCCTGTTTTTCTCCAGGAGCTTAAATGAACTTCATAAACAGAAATCGGAGCGTTTAATGCATTTTTAGTGCTTCGGTTTGCCATCCACTTCTTATCCTTCCACTTGTAATCTGCTTCATAAACTACAGATGCTGTCTTGGGCGGGTGTTCTGCTCTACGTGCAAAAGGATCTGCTTTTTCAGTTTTAATATCGTTATTAGTAGACTGTATCTTATATTTATAGATTGTGCCAGCCGCTACACCCGGAATAAAACCTTCCCAAATACCACTGCCGTCCCAACGTACATTAAGCTTGTGATCACCTTCTATCCAAAAATTAAAATCACCAATAACAGAAACTGCTTTTGCACTAGGTGCCCAGACTGCAAAATAAGTTCCCTTCACGCCATTAACGATTGTAGGATGTGAACCCAATTTTTCATAAAGTCTAAAATGTTTTCCCGCTTTGAAAAGATCAATATCAAAGTCAGAAAAAAGACTATAAACGTGTACGTTACTCATAATTTTGTTGGTTAAGTATATTTGAGATTCCTTTTAAAGGAATAATTGCCCAGGTAGGTCTGGCATTGAGCTCATAACCCAGCTCATATACTGCTTTTTCAAGCAGGCAATATTGCAATAAAAATTCGATTTCTTTTATGTAGCCTATGTTTAAATTGGCTGTTTGAACTTCTGTGATATACGTCTTTAGGAATACCCCTACGATATGACTGTATAAAACATCAGCTATTTTAAAAAGTGCATCCTGACTTAAATCTAATTCGTTCTCATTATTAAATATGGTGGCATATATAGCATAATTAAAAGACCTAAAGATGCCTGCAATGTCTTTAATAGGAGGTTGCTTTACTTTACGATCTCTAATAGTGCTCTCTGGCTCACCTTCAAAATCTATGATGTAAAAATCGTGACCCTGAACTAAAATTTGCCCCAGATGATAATCCCCGTGAATGCGTATGCGCTCACTTTTTAACTTATCCTCGTCAAAATCAAGAAGCTGTTTCCGTATTATTTTTTTCTTACTCAGCAGTTCTTCAGCTAATTCAAGCGCTAAACCACTAAGCTTATAAATATTATTCTCAACTAGATTTATTCGGTTTTCAAACTGATAAATAAGTCGGTTTTTTAACCATACGGTATAATCATTTCCAAAAGCCTGAGGTGTAAACGCTGTGTTAGACCGTTCTGAACCCAGCGCAATATGCATCTGGGCGGTACGCTTTGCTATTTGTGCCACGTCTGTAAAAAAACTTTGAGGACACCAGGCTAAAATTTCTGAAGGAATCTGATCTATAGGTATTTGCTCCAAATACTTAGTGACTTGCAGGGAGTCTACATTTGGTTTTTGTCTTGATAATTCTTCAAATATAAGTTTGAGTTCGTGTGTAAAAAACTCCCACGCATCACCTTGATTAGGCACTAAAGCCTGAAGTAAGCCTAATGTAATGACATTTTTATTACTAAAACGCAGTGTAATACTTCCTAGATATTTTGGGGTATTTATAAATGTCCCCTTCATCGTTAAGTATTTACTTATCTCATAATCGGGATTTTCATCTACATAAACCCTTCTAAAAATTTTTAGAATGTACTTATCATTGTAAATTATTGAGGTGTTGCTTTGCTCAACCCCCATAAGTCTGCTACTCTCATAACTTTTAGCATCATTAGTACGCCCTCGTCTGTAGGCTACTTCTTTATATTTAAACTTATCACCCTCGAGTATTTTTTCAAATATTTGCTTTCTAAATGATTCTAAAATAAGTGCATCAACGAGATAGCCATCGACTCCGTTTAATTTTATGCGCACAATATATTTATCACCTATTAGGTCTGCGTCTGTAACAAATGCTATAGGAAGAAAATAATTTTGAACAAAAGCTTCCTTGTAATTCACTTCAAGGACGATACCATAAAAAAGATCTCCTTCACGCTCTATAGGAAAATCATCAATAATTTCTATATACTTTAACGCACTTGCCTTGCCACCATACCAGCGTTGATTTAAAATATAGTGCTCAAGGATATTCTCACAGAGCTCTTTTCTAAAGCGCTCTTCTTCTAATAGGTTTTTCCATTCTACATCATAGTGTATTAAAAAACTCCCCTCTCCGTGAATATCCTGACTCATATTTATGTCTTTGTTAGTTTTAAATGTTAGCTGTATTACCTGAAAATCTGAAAAATATGAAAAGGCAATGATGGGTGCAATTCAATATAATTCCATTCTTCATTCCAGTGATACGTACTGTCTGTAATTAAATCCTTTACCATAATGTGGGCGCCCGGGGTGTGACGCATTAATTCATAGGGTAACCGTAGTTTTCCTGCTTGTTTGTAATACGGGTCAAGACTTACAACAATTAGAAGTTCGTTAGTCATATCCTGATCCCATTTATAATAGGCGATAAGACCTTCATTACCAATGTCACAAAATCTAATATTATTAGTTTGCTGCAATGCCGTCTGCTCCTTACGTATTGCATTAATTTTTGAAATCACTCGAATAAGCTTATTATCTGTGTTCCAATCCCAATGCTGAATTTGATACTTTTCAGAATTATAATACTCTTCTTTTCCCGGTACTGCATCTGTAACCATAAACTCATAAACAGGACCATACAGCCCTATATTTCCGCTCATCGTTGCAGCTAGTGCATATCTAATTAAATGCTGTGCTTCATTTGCTCCTTGTAAATGATAGGGATTTATATCTGGTGTATTGGGCCAAAAATTAGGCCTGTAGTATTCTTTTTGTTTGGTTTGTGTTAATTCAGTCATATACTGCGTTAGCTCGTGTTTGCTGGTTCTCCACGTAAAATAAGTATAAGACTGGCTATAACCTTCTTTACCTAGTTGCTGCATCACTTTAGGTCTGGAGAATGCTTCAGCTAAAAACAACACATCTGGATGCTTTTTCTTAATTTCTGAAATAAACCAGTTCCAGAAATAAAATGGCTTGGTATGCGGATTATCTACTCTAAAGATCTTTATTCCTAAATCTATCCAATAAAAAGCTACACTCAAAAGCTCTTTCCACAACTCTTTGAAGTCATCAGATTCCCAATTGAAGTTTACAATATCCTGATATTTTTTAGGCGGGTTTTCTGCATATTGCATTGTACCATCTGGTCGTTTCTTAAACCACGATGGGTGCTCCTTAAGGTAAGGATGATCTGGTGCTGCCTGAAACGCAAGATCCATAGCAATTTCAATCCCCATCTCATCTGCCTTCTTAATTAAATGTTTAAAGTCTTTCTCAGAACCTAATTCAGGATGTATCGCTTTATGACCTCCAAATTTAGAACCTATTCCCCACGGCACACCGCTATCTCCTTCAGCAGCATTAACAGCGTTATTTTTTCCTTTTCGGTTTACTTCTCCTATGGGATGTATGGGAGGAAAATACAATGTATCAAACCCCATAGCTGCAACGCGAGGCAATAAACGCTCACAATCTTTAAACGTACCGTGCTTACCGGGCACTTCACTCGCTGATCTGGGGAAAAACTCATACCAGGTACTAAAACCAGCCTTTTTTCGGTCTACATAAACCTGAAGTACCTTACTGTCTTTAGCAAATTTGCGGGTAGGATTGTCTAAAAATATTTGGTGTAAATCACCAGATTTCGCTATTGTTATAGCCTCATCATAACGCGCTTCATCTGCAAAAGCTTCCTTAGCATTTTTTAAATACTTCTTGCCCTCCTTATCAAGCTGCTTTTCAATGGCTTTTATATACTGAATACCATCTAACAACTCACTCTTCACGTATTGACCATCCTTTAGTTTTGCTTCAATACCGTGCTGCCAGTTTAAGGCGTGATCTATCCAACCACTAACTTTATAATCATAAAAACCCTGGTTTTCAACATTGAATACACCGGTATACACATCATTCTCTAGAGGTGTTAGCCGTATCGTTTCCCAGTTTTTAGAATGCTCCCACTTGTAACAAATTTCTGCTTGTAATACGTCGTGACCGTCTCCCAGTACATCTGCGGTTACCTCAATTAACTCTCCTACTACTCTTTTTATAAAAAACTCACCATTTTGTAATTGGGGCTCTATATTTTGTATTACGATACGTTCTCGTGTCAAGATTGAATATATTTTAAAAGTTGATACCTAAAATTAGCACTAATTAATTATATGAGTACGTAAAATACTAATTTGACGACTCTTTAACAAAAAGAGTCTCTTAGTTAGGCTTTTGTTAAATAATCGACCAATACTGCGGCAAGCTTTACGCTTTAATTAATTTTATCAAAAATAGATCTATGAGAAAATTAGTAATACTTAGCCTTTTGGTTTCCTTAACCGCATGTAAAGGCACAGCACAAAAAGAAAAAAAAGAATCTTTTGAAGTTAATAAAACAGAGGCAGAATGGAAAGCTTCTTTAACCTCAGAGCAATTCTACATTCTTAGGGAAGAAGGGACTGAACGCCCATTTAGCAGTGAATTACTTAACATTAAGAAAGAAGGAACTTACGTTTGTGCAGCTTGTGAAACACCACTTTTTAAAAGCAATACCAAGTTTGATAGTGGCACCGGCTGGCCTTCTTTTTACGATTATATTGAAGGTAATGTAGCATTTTCTACAGACCAAAAATTAGGATATACCCGCAGTGAAGAACATTGTGCAACCTGTGGCGGTCATTTAGGTCATGTATTTAATGACGGACCAAAACCCACCGGTAAGCGCCACTGTATTAATGGTGACGCCCTAAAATTTATTCCTGCGGAATAAGCGCTGCCAACTCTAAATAAGAAGTAAAAATGATTTTTAAAGGATTTCCGTAGTTAAGGAAATGAAAAAAACTAGTTATGAAAGAATACCCTATACAAAAAACAGAAGCTGAATGGAAAGAGCAGTTGGGACCAGAACGCTATTATGTTCTGCGCCAAAAAGGTACCGAAAGACCACACACCGGAAAATACAACTTGCATTTTGACAAAAACGGCAGCTATCACTGTGGCGCCTGTGATGCAAAACTATTTGAAGCAAATAGTAAATTTGAAAGCGGTTGCGGCTGGCCAAGCTTTGACGAGTCTATAGAAGGTGCTGTAGAATATGTGCGAGACACCACGCTTGGAATGATGCGCACCGAAATACTTTGTGCAAACTGCGGAAGCCACCTGGGTCATGTATTTGATGATGGCCCCACAAAAACGGGACAGCGTTATTGCGTTAATAGCGCTTCAGTAGACTTTGAAACAAATCAGTAATTAATAAATAAAATCAAGAGTACTTTTTTTGGAACAACTCTTGATACACTCTAGAATATAAATCAATTAAAAAACTAAAACATGAAAAAAATAACAATAATTCTTAGCTTATTTACCTTACTACTTGCCTCATGTTCCGGTTCTGACGGAAGAGACGGAATAGATGGTCTTGATGGAATAAATACGCTAAGTACTGTATTTGAAGTTACAGGCATAAATTACGTTTATGATAATGCAAATAATGAATGGTTTACTCAAAATCCTATTCCATTTGATGGTATAGAAGTACTAGAGGGTGACGCAGTATTAGTATATCTAGCTGATGGTACTGTAACTGCATCAGATGGTCAACCTACAGATTTATGGAAATTAATGCCTATAACTTTTTATGATCCTGATAATCGAAACAATGAATTTCAATATGAATTCAACTATACTTTTGATAGCGTAGAGTTAAATATTGTTGGAAACTTCGATTTAAGCACTTTAAATAATGCTGCCGTTTCTAATCAAAAAGTAAGAATTGTAGTTATACCTGCTGAATATGCTCAAGATTTTAATGGAAACTTCTCAAACTATAATGAAGTGATGTCTACCTTAGAATTAAAGGAATCTGATATTCAAGTATTAGACTAAAAAATTTTATTAAATAAATTTTATGAAAGGCTTACTCACGGAAATACGCAATTGTACCGTTTGTAAGCCTTTTTTGCCTTTAGGTGCCAACCCCATCATTTCGGCTTCGCCAAAAAGTAAAATAATTTTAGCAAGTCAGGCGCCAGGAAGAATCGCTCATGAGAAATCTATTGCCTGGGATGATCCCAGTGGGCGACGTCTTCGCGAATGGTTAGACGTTGATGAAGAACTTTTCTACAATGCAGATAATTTTGCCATTCTGCCTTTAGGCTTTTGTTTTCCAGGAAAGAGTAAAACCGGTGATTTGCCTCCCAGACCCGAGTGTGCTCCACTATGGCATCAGCAGGTTGTAGAAAAATTTGAAGAAAATCCACTTTATATTTTAATAGGTAACCACGCGCAAAGCTATTATTTACAAGACAAGCTTACCCTTACAAAGCGTATTCAAAATTTTGAAAGCTACCTGCCTAATTATTTTGTACTACCTCACCCCTCGCCTGTTAACCATTTCTGGATTAATAAAAACAAATGGTTTTTAACCGATGTAATCCCACACTTACAACAGGAAATTAAGCACCGATTGCAGCTATAAAACAACGCGTAAATCCAGAGAAGTTCCGGTTCGTTTTTTAGGCTTTTTATGTGTAAATTTGTCGCTTCAAATTTCACTGATAACTATGAGTAAATACGATATTATTGTCTTAGGAAGTGGACCCGGTGGTTATGTTACAGCTATTCGTGCTTCACAATTAGGTTTTAAAACCGCTATTGTAGAAAAAGAAAGCCTTGGAGGTGTTTGTTTAAACTGGGGTTGTATCCCTACTAAAGCCCTTCTAAAAAGTGCACAGGTTTTTGAATATCTTAAACATGCTGAAGACTACGGTCTAAAAGTAGAAGGTGCAGATAAAGATTTTGATGCCGTAGTTAAACGTAGCCGCGGTGTAGCAGAAGGAATGAGCAAAGGAGTTCAATTCTTAATGAAGAAAAATAAAATTGACGTTATTAACGGTTTTGGTAAACTAAAACCAGGTAAAAAAATTGACGTTGACGGTACAGAATATAGTGCTGATAATATTATAATCGCTACCGGTGCTCGCTCTCGCGAGTTACCTAGCTTACCACAAGACGGTAAAAAAGTAATTGGATACCGTGAGGCAATGACCTTAAAAGAGCAACCCAAGAGTATGATCATAGTAGGATCTGGCGCTATAGGTTGCGAATTTGGTAGCTTCTACAATTCTATGGGAACCGAAGTTACTATCGTTGAGTTTATGCCAAATATCGTTCCTGTTGAAGATGAAGAAGTTTCTAAACAATTTGAACGCAGTCTTAAAAAGACCGGTATTAAAATAATGACCAACTCTTCTGTAGAGTCTGTTGATACTTCTGGCGATGGCGTGGTTGCAACTGTAAAGACAGCTAAAGGAGAAGAAAAACTACAAGCAGATATCATCCTTTCTGCTGTGGGTATTAAAACTAACATTGAAGGTATAGGCCTTGAAGATGTAGGTATTATTACTGATAAAGATAAAGTGATTGTAAATGACTGGTATCAAACAAATATGCCGGGTTATTATGCAATAGGTGACATCACACCAGGACCTGCATTAGCACACGTTGCTTCTGCAGAAGGGATTCTTTGTGTTGAAAAACTTGCAGGAATGCATGTTGAAAAATTAGACTACGGAAACATCCCAGGTTGTACATATGCATCACCGGAAATCGCATCTGTAGGTATGACCGAAAAACAAGCTAAAGAGGCTGGTTACGAACTTAAAATAGGTAAATTTCCATTCTCTGCATCTGGTAAAGCAAGTGCTTCAGGTAACAAAGATGGCTTTGTAAAAGTGATTTTTGATGCGAAATATGGGGAGTGGTTAGGCTGTCATATGATAGGTGCCGGCGTTACCGATATGATTGCGGAAGCAGTTTTAGGACGCAAGCTAGAAACTACCGGTCATGAAGTATTAAAAGCTATACACCCACACCCTACGATGAGTGAGGCCGTGATGGAAGCTGTTGCTGCTGCTTACGATGAAGTGATACACTTATAGACATTAGACTTTATATAAAACTAAAAATCCTGTAACTCATCTAAGAGTTACAGGATTTTTTATTTGCTATAGTTTTAGTATCATTTTAAGCTTATCGAAATGTGATCAAACTAGTTATTTGAAACTAAACCGGTATTAAATCACAAAACAAAAATTTAGTATCCCAGGATTTTTGATCATCAGAAAAGCAATTATCATCATCATTTTCTGAGGGTTCATAACCGCGTAACACTTTTTCACCTATGCTAAAATCAATTGGAGTTTTAAAAATAGGCCCATCATAGACAAAAGTGTGAAACTCGCCATTCTCTCCACAGGGATCAACACCTGCTGGTAAATCTTCAATAAATTGTTTATCAATCACACGCCCTACAAACGACTCATCAAGAAGTTTAGCATTTACGCAAACCGTAATGGCTTTAAAACCCAAATCAATAAACTCATTAATAAGTGCTTCTGTGTCCTGTTGCCAAAGCGGAAAAACAGCTTTTAAACCCGCTTTCTCAAGTTGCTCCTCGCGATAGGCTTTTAAATCTTCAAGAAAAATATCTCCAAAAATACTATGCGTATTTCCTGCTGCTACTAATGCTTCAGCGGCATCTCCCAGAATTTTAGAATATTCAGACATGCTCACGTTGCCTGAAAGCAGAATTTTCTCAAGTGGTAATCCCAGGCTTTCCGCCTGAAGGTCTAACAGCTCTTCCCGCAGGCCGTGCATAGAAACACGATCTAAATCAGAATTTAATGTCGTCACCAGCTTTGTGATTTTAAATTCTTGTTGCTCCAGGATTTTGTAAAACGCAAAAGCAGAATCTTTACCACTACTCCAGTTAAAATAAGCCTGTTTCAAATTGAATTATAAAAAAGATTTAATTGCCAACTCGTAACTTTTAAGACCAAAACCTACGATGATTCCTGCAGCATTTTTAGAAATATACGAATGATGTCGGAAAGACTCACGTGCAAACGTATTAGAAATATGCACTTCTACAACCGGTACAGAAACCGCCGCAATTGCATCACCTATACCTACCGAAGTATGCGTATATGCTGCTGCGTTTAAAACAATACCATCAAAAACACCATCTGCCTCCTGAATTTTTGAAATTAAATCTCCTTCACTATTTGATTGAAAATAGGAAAGCTCAGTTTCTTTAAACTGAAACTGAAGCGTAGAAAAATAATCTCCAAACGATTGATTTCCATAAACATCGGGTTCGCGTTTGCCTAAAAGATTAAGATTGGGACCGTTTATGATGAGTATTTTGAGTTCTTTTGCCATTGATTTTATTTGTGATTCAAATATAGCCGTTTCCTTCAAATTCAAAGAATACTAAAACCGATAACCTAATCCTAAATTCAAGTAATTGGTTTTTATTTTGGGTGCATTATCAATTTTAAAATAATCATTCAATTGAAAGATATAGCGTGCTTCTAAAAATAGATTTTCAGTAAAATCATATCCTAATCCTGCACCAGCTCCTATATTTAACTTATTGATGTCATCTTCAAAAACACTCAAGTCTTCTAATATATAAGAAAACTGTGGTCCTGCCTGAATATTCAATCCGCTATCACCCAAATAATAATTCAACAAAACAGGTATTTGAAAATAGCTTGATTCGGCATAGGATGCGTAATTAATATGCCCGGTTAAACCCACTTTTTCAGAAAAACGCAATTGTCCTCCCAAGCCTATAAAAAAACCGCTTTCAGAATTAGTTTCATCTAAATCACCATTTTGTATAAAGGGATCATTAGGAGTAAAGATATTGAGTTGATTTAGATCTACTTGAAATCGTGTTGTAGCCAGCAAATACCCAGCATTAATATCAAATTTGAAATCTTGAGCGCTTAGTGAAAAGGATGAAAGTAAAAATACTAAGTAAAAAATAGTTCTTTGCATATTAGAATTTTTGAATTATTGTTTAAACATCATTTATACAAAAAAAGCTCCTTTAAGGAGCTTTTTAAATTGTTTTCAAAAACTAAAACTTGTACCCTACTCCTATTTGAAGTGTATTAATCTTTCCTTTATAATCTTCAGGTATTCCTTGCACATCGCCAATACGATTGGTTAATTCAAGACTATATCTCGCGTCAATGAAAAAGTTGTCAGTAATGTCATAACCTACACCAAAACTGGCATCAATTCCTAATTCGTTATATCCCTCATCTCCCTCTTCTAGGTCTATAGTAGCCTGAGGTCCTGCCATAATATTAAAGTTAGATTCTGAGATATAATATTTTAATAAAACAGGAATAAATAAGACGCTAGCATCGTTAATATTTCCATATAATACTTCTGGTTGTAAATGAAGTGAACCATTAAGGTCAATGTCTGCAAGTGCTCCTACATAAAACCCGGAGTCCGATTCTGAAATCGACCCTTGATTGTCTGCGCTAATTTCAACTTCCGCGTTTAAGAAACCTCCTGTAAAACCAAATTTAGTTTCTTGCGCAGATACTGATAATGCCGATAAGGCAAACAATAGAATAAATGTAATTTTTTTCATTAAAAAAGTTTATTTGTTTCTGCTAAAATAATAATTCAACTAATATAATAGTTAAACCTCAATTATATTTAGTACAAATAAATTATTAAAATATTAATAATCAGAATTTTATATTTACAATAAATTATTAATCTAAATAATAAAAAAAGCCCCACACAGGTGGAGCTTTTAAATAGTTGGTTAGTTTAAGCGTTTTTTAGAATACAAAACCTACGCCTGCCTGTATTGCATAGTTGTATGCATTTACGTTATCGTAAATTTTAGTAAATCCTCTAGTGTAACGGCCTTGAATGAATAAACCGCTATCAAATTTATATTCTAAACCTGCTGCAGTACCAAATTCGAAATCATTTGCACCATCTACGATATTTACATCACCACCATTATTAGTTGGCTCATAATCAATTTCCTCATTAACTAAAAAGTTAAAAGAAGGTCCTGCCTGTAGGCTCAAACCATCTACTAAATAAATCTTAGCCATTAAAGGTACCTGAATGTAATCTAACTGATATTCTGTGTTATCATCAACATCAAAAATATTATCCTGATCTATAGTAGCAATTGTTGCTCCCTGTGCAGAATAGATTACCTCTGGTTGAAGAGAGAATTTTTCAGAGATAGGTAACTCAGCTACCAGACCTGCATAAAACGCAGTTCTTGAATCTGGATCGTTAGAATCATCACCTGCAATATTTGCAAAGTTAACCCCACCTTTTACACCAAATTGAAATGACTCTTGAGCTTTAGCTGCGGTTGTTCCTAAAGCGATAAAACTTGCAATTAAAATTAGCTTTTTCATAAATTGTTTGTTGTTTATATTTCGCTGCAAAGCTATATTCTACAAGGCCTAACGAATGCTAAGACTTCTCTAATTTTATCTAAATAATTGCCAATTGGCAAGCTGTTTACTTTTAAAAACAGAAGGTTTTGACTTTGTGTGATTTAAGGATTTTTGGCCGTTATTTAGGGTACTTAAGATCCATTTAAAATATTGACTCACATAATCTTGCAATTTATTGTGATTAAGCTACATTTTATTTTTAGTGTTAAAATATGTTAACAAAACTAAACTCAGGATTATTTCAAAAATAAAGCCCCGCAATGCGGGGCTTTAAATTTTATATATTTTAATCTTTTAATTAAAGCTAAAACCAAGTGATGCAGAAAATACACCATTCTTAGCATCTAGAAAATCAGTATCAACATTGTTTCCATTGTCATACACATCAGAGAAACCTTGAGTGTAACGTGCGTTTAAAAATAAGCCTCCGTCAAACTTATAACCTACTCCTACTGCTCCTGCAAAATCAATATCATTAAAGTTATCTTCATCAATATCAATACTACCGTTAGGACCATCAATTTTACTGTCTACTAAAAAACCTATTTGTGGACCTGCTTCAACATAAAGTCCCTGAACTAAGTATAGCTTCGCCAGCACTGGTACATTAATATAGTTTAGTTGAAATTCTGTATCCTGCTCATTATCTCGTTGAACCAAATCAAAACCCTGACCAGAATACACAACTTCTGGCTGTACTGCAAATTTTTCAGTTACAGGAATTTCAAGAACAGCTCCTAAATTGAAAGATGTTCTGGCACTATCGTCGTCAAAACCGTCACTACCATCACCTGTGAAGTTTGAGAAGTTTACACCACCTTTAACACCAAATGCAAGGCTACTCTGTGCCATCATTGCTGAAGATCCGGTTACAAATACTATTGCTGCAATAAATAATTTTTTCATAATGATAAGTTTTAAATTTGAGACAAATCTACTAGGTCTTTTGACTGAAGAATCTTAACAGATAATTAAATATTATTTAAATAACTCCCAAAGAGTACATCAGAATTAATGAATTGGCAAAAATCCTTAACAGATTACAAAATATACCTAAAGCTAGAGCGTGGCCTTTCTGAAAATTCTATTATTAACTATGCGTTTGATATTCAGAAATTAATTGACTGGTTAACTTTTTCTAATACTGAAGCAAACCCCATAAATATTACTAAAGAACATTTACAGCAATTTATATATACTGCTGCGAAAGAACTTAACGCAGCCTCACAATCTCGTTTAATATCAGGATTAAAAGGCTATTTTGATTATCTCGTTTTTGAAGATTATCGCAAAGACAATCCTACAGATCTTATTGAATCTCCTAAAATAGGGCGAAAACTACCCGATACACTTTCTGAAGATGAAGTAAATAGTATTATTGATGCAGTAGATTTAAGTCTTCCGCAGGGAGAACGCAACAGAGCAATTTTAGAAACGCTATACGGCTGTGGTTTGCGCGTTTCTGAATTATTAAATCTTAAATTGTCTGATTTGTTTTTTGATGAAGGCTATATACTCGTTACCGGAAAAGGAGACAAACAACGCTTTGTACCTATTGCGCCTATTACGCAGCGTTACATAAACATATATAAAGATCAAATACGTATTCACGAAAATCCTAAACCCGAATATAAAAACATACTCTTTCTGAATAGAAGAGGCGCCCAACTTACGCGCGCTATGATTTTTACAATTGTAAAGCAACACACTACAATTGCTGGTATTCAAAAAACTATTAGTCCGCATACGTTTAGACATTCTTTCGCAACACATCTTTTGCAAAACGGGGCAGATTTACGCGCAATACAATTAATGCTGGGACACGAGAGTATTACAACTACCGAAATTTATATGCATATAGACCGCACCCATCTTACTCAGGTAATGAATGAATATCACCCCAGAAAATAACGCATAAAAAAACCGACAATTAAGTCGGTTCTAAGATTTAAAAATGAGTCTCACTAATTGTTAACTACTAAACGTAAGGGTAAAAAATAAGTTTGCCCTTTTATAACCTCTGCGGTCAATTTATTATAGTTTAACCTATTTTGAATAGCAGTTCTAATAACAGAATCTTCTGAGGATACATCGAGAACTACAATCTCATTATCTTTGTTAACGGTAAATGAAATTTGTATAACTGTCTCTTCATTTACTTTGAAAGTCGCATCAGTTAATAAATGTATTAACTGTTTGTTCATAGAAGCTTTTGCTTCTTTACTGGTAGTCTTACCTACCGGCTTAGTAGGATCTACTGTGTTTGCTTTTAAAACACTTCCGCTAATGATTGCAATTGCAAGCATAAAAATTTTGATTGATTTCATGATATTTGATTTTTTGATTGATAATATAAAGACAATCAGAAAACCCGAGAGTTACAGTTAAAAACAACCGTTAACATAGTTTTAACTTTTTAAGTCATTGAATATTAATTTATTATAAATTCTTAATAAAGAAAAAGCCCGACTTAACAGCCGAGCTCATTCCCCTAACTAAACAAAATTTTTGTCTATAATCTACTTTCTAAAACGACCGGTAGATGATAGGTCTGTCCTTTTAAAGCATTTGCTTTGATTTTTTTATAATTTAATCTGTTTTGAATAAACTGTTCAACCTGTGCATTTTCTGTTTCCACATCAAGAACAACTACCTCGCTGTTGCTATTAATTGTGAACGAAACAGTTGCAGAAACGGTTTGCTCTAATTTTATCTTTGATTCTGTTAATAAAGCACCCAGTTCTTTATTCATGGAAGCCTTTACAGCTTCACTAGTAATTTTCTTTACCGGGTTTGTAGGTTCTGGTACGTTTGCGTGCAAAACACTGCTAAAAACGATTAATCCTGCTAATGCGATTGTCTTAAAATAATTCATAATGTTTGATTTTTGATTGATACTTAAAAGACGCTTCAAACGTAATTGAGTTACAGTGTCTGACCTATTTTAACACGACGTTAACGTATTTAAAACTTGATAATCAGTCTTTTAAAACAATCACTAAATCAATTAATCTACTTACAGCACTTTGATTTTCAATATATTATAAAAACAAAAAAAGGCTCTCCAAATGGAGAGCCTTTTTTCGAATCTAAATTTTAAAACTCTATAAATTAGCAAGTACCTTTTGTACTTTATCTGCTGCTTCTTGAAATTGTATTGCACTTTGAACATCTAGACCGCTATTGTCTATTAGTTCTTTAGCGATATCTGCGTTTGTTCCTTGAAGACGTACAATGATAGGCACATTTATAGTCCCCATATTTTTATAAGCATCTACTATACCTTGAGCTACACGATCGCAACGTACAATACCTCCAAAGATATTAACCAAAATTGCTTTTACGTTAGGATCTTTAAGAATTAATTTAAATGCCGTTTCAACACGTTCTGCATCTGCAGTACCACCTACGTCAAGAAAGTTTGCAGGCTCACCACCCGCTTGCTTAATTAAATCCATAGTTGCCATTGCAAGACCTGCACCGTTAACCATACATCCTACGTTACCGTCAAGATCAACATAGTTAAGACCTACTTCTTTAGCTTCTACTTCTACAGGGTTTTCTTCGCGAGTATCACGCATTGCTGCGTAATCTTTGTGACGGTATAACGCGTTGTCATCTAAAGAAACTTTAGCATCAACAGCAAGTATCTTGTCGTCACTTGTTTTTAAAACCGGGTTGATCTCAAATAAAGATGAGTCAGAATCTGAATACGCTTTGTAAAGCGCAGTTACAAACTTTGTCATTTCTTTAAATGCAGTCCCGCTTAAACCTAAATTAAATGCGATACGTCTTGCCTGAAAAGGTAATAATCCTGCAGCAGGGTCTACTTCTTCAGTGTATATAAGATGTGGTGTTTTTTCTGCTACTTCTTCGATATCCATTCCACCCTCTGTAGAATACATAATCATATTTCTACCTGTTCCTCTGTTTAAAAGTACAGACATATAATATTCTTCCGGCTCGCTATCACCAGGGTAATAGACATCTTCAGCAACTAAAATCTGATGTACAAGTTTACCTTCTGCAGATGTTTGAGGAGTTACCAGGTGCATTCCTAAAATGTCTCCTGCGATTTTCTCAACCTCTTGTAAATTTTTAGCAAGTTTTACTCCACCACCTTTTCCTCTACCACCGGCGTGTACCTGAGCTTTAATTACGTGCCATCCGGTACCTGTTTCTTCAGTAAGTTTTTTTGCAGCTTCAACGGCTTCTGCCGGACTGCTAGCAACTTTACCGCGCTGAATGCGCACTCCAAAACTATTTAGTATTTCTTTTCCTTGATATTCGTGTAGATTCATAATCAGGCGTTTCTATGTATTTGAATTTTGCAGAGCAAAAATAAGTATTTTAAGGCAAACCCTACTAGTAAAATACTTGGGATTTCGTCCTGTAGATACTAATCTATTTCCCCCAGGGTATAGTCTGTAAAATCTAACGGATTAAAGTTTTTAAAATGACCGTTAAGTTCTATGAGTTGTCTGGTGCGGTTAATCTCCTCGATTACAGGTATGGTTACGGTTAAGTGGTCTATTAAATAAATATAACGATCAGACTCACGCATCATCCTTAATAGATGAAGTTCTTGTCTTAAAGATAAACCCAGTTTGTGCGCAAAACTATAACTCGTAATCTCCTCATATACAATATGTGGGAAATCAACTTCGAGAACAGCATATAAACGTTGCACCAGGTTAATAAAATGGTCTTTCTGCCTAACTGAACCATCTTTGTAATCTTCTCTATATGTTACTTCTGCGCCGGCGTATAACCGGTCTTCTAATGTTGCCTGAAAGTCTATGATTTTAAAGACACGTAATCCTCTGCAAACCACATCACTCGCTCCGGTTAAGTATTTCTTTTCAATCTTTTCTAATCGCACTTCGGTACCGTAAGCCATCTTGCGATTTATATATGCGGGTACTCCAAAGGTGATTTCCTTATCTTCACAGTCGTTTATAAGTTGTTGATAGCGGTCTTCAAAAATATGCAAGGCAAGTCGCTCGTGGGGAAAAACAACCATTTCTAATGGAAACATTGCTAAAGTCGTTGTCATAACTATTTTTTTTCTTGTGAATTTAGGTAAATACCCTGCAAAAAATAAATTTTCGGTATTTCTATTATAGATTTATCATTTTTTAGTCTGGTAAAGTGCTTAAGTAGATATTCTATATTAGATTTGTACGCTTAAAGTCTATATAGTTATGACCAATCAAAATCTTTTAGCAATTGCTAAAGAATTCGGCAGCCCTGTTTACGTTTATGATGCCGCTAAAATAGAATCTCAATACAACAGATTAACCAGTGCTTTTAAAAAGGTAAAGGAACTGCGTATTAACTATGCTGTTAAAGCACTATCTAATTTAGCTATACTCCAACTCATACATAGCTATGGTGCAGGTCTTGACACGGTAAGTATTCAAGAGGTACGACTAGGTCTTGCTGCAGGTATAGACCCTTCTAAAATTATGTTTACTCCTAACGGTGTTTCATTAAGCGAACTGGAAGAAGTAGATAAAATGGGTGTTCAGATTAATATAGATAACCTTTCTATCCTAGAACAATTTGGCACTAAACACCCTAACACTCCGGTTTGTATACGTATAAATCCACACGTTATGGCCGGCGGAAACTCTAATATTTCAGTAGGTCATATAGATAGTAAATTTGGTATTAGTATACATCAAATTCCTCATTTACTACGTATAGTTGAAAACACAAAAATGAATATTAACGGTATTCACATGCATACCGGTAGTGATATTCTTGATATTGATGTTTTTCTTCACGCAGCAGAAATTCTTTTTGACACTGCAAAAGACTTTAAGGATCTTGAATTTTTAGACTTCGGAAGCGGCTTTAAAGTGCCTTATAAAACGGGTGATATTGAAACCGATATTGAAGAACTGGGCGATAAACTATCTACCCGATTCAATAATTTTGCTAAATCATACGGTAAACCATTAACACTTGTCTTTGAGCCTGGTAAATTTTTGGTAAGTGAGGCCGGCAAATTCTTAGTAAACGTAAATGTAGTTAAACAAACAACTTCAACTGTTTTTGCTCAGGTAGATAGTGGTTTTAATCACTTAATACGTCCTATGCTTTACGGCAGTCAACACGAGATTCACAACATAAGCAACCCGCTGGGTCGTGAGCGGTTTTATTCGGTTGTAGGTTATATCTGTGAGACAGATACTTTTGCAACTAATCGCAGAATCCCTGAGATTGCTGAAGGTGATATGCTTGCTTTTAGTAATGCAGGAGCTTATTGCTATAGCATGGCAAGCAACTACAATTCTAGATACCGCCCTGCAGAAGTATTATTCTTAGACGGGGAAGCGCATTTAATTAGAGAGCGAGAGACTTTTGACGATTTATTAAAGCATCAAATACCTTTAAAGCAAACCGAAAAAGCTTAATTACTCTAAATCATCTGGTAAAAAACCAATTCGTTTTTAAAAGGATCGTAAATGGTAAACTCTAGAGAACCCCAGGGCTTTTCTTCTAATGACGTATGATTATTAAATACGCACATTAGCCTGTATTCTTTAAAAAGTTTTTCAATCGTTTGAACGTGTATCCTAATGATTGTGCTATTCTTAGAATTGTCATATAAGTGATTTAGATCAAACCTTTTGAAATGAATTGTAATTTTATTTCGGCGAATGCCAGCATAATTAGGATTACGTTCTTCATCTATAAAAACAAGATCGAAGCCTAATTTTTTAAGATAAAACTCGAGCGCTTCTAGTACATCAGATACATAAAGCACAGGAGTAATTTGAGTTAATAAGGCTTCAGTGGAGTTCCCCATAATTAAAAATTTTATGTGCTATTGTTTGCAAAATTATTTTTAATTATCATATAAAATACTCAATAATGAATATCTTATACAATAGTCTTTTGGCTAGAAAATAGTTAATTTCGCTCTTCAATTTAAAAACAAATTTTACGTGTACCGATTATTAATCACAGGTTTATTTATTTACTCGCTGTTTTCATCTGTAAGTGCTCAACAAGTAGCTGTACTACAGTATGAAGGTGGTGGTGACTGGTATTCTAATCCTACATCGGTTCCTAATCTCGTTTCGTTTTGCAATCAAAATATTAGTACCCGTTTAAATCCTAAGGTTGCTACTGTAAAAGCAACAGATCCCGGAATTATGCAATATCCTTTTGTACACATGACCGGCCACGGAAATGTGTACTTTTCTGATGAAGCCTTGTTAAATTTAAGAAACTATCTCAATGCCGGAGGATTTTTGCACATAGATGACAACTACGGAATAGACCAATATTTAAGACCCCAACTGCAGCGCTTGTATCCTGATGAAGAATTGATTGAATTACCGGCTTCTCACCCGCTATTTTCTGTGGCTTATACTTTTGAAAAAGGCCTGCCTAAAATTCACGAGCACGATGGTACAAGACCACAAGCACTGGGGATATTTAGAGAAGGTAGACTGGTTTTATTATATACCTTAGAGAGCGATCTGGGTGATGGCTGGGAGAATCCCGAAGTTCATAACGACCCTGCAGTTGTACACGAAAAAGCCTTGAAGATGGGAGCTAATATCATAAAATACGTCTTTGAAAACTGAGCAATTAACGCACAACACTACATTAAGTGAGTCTGGGGCACATGATTTGGTTTTAATTTGTGATGGTATTTCTAGTCCTGCAAATGCTGGAAGTTTAATGCGTCTTTCAGATGCTTTAGGAGTAAAACACCTTTATTTTTGTAATAGTACTATTAATTTTGAGAGTTCACGGTTTAAAAGAACTTCACGATCTACAGAAATGTATGTACCTTATACGCAGACATCAGATTGTGATACGATTCTTGAAAAACTTATGCAGGAAAACTATACCTTATTAGGTTTAGAACTTACAAATAACAGCATATCTTTGACAGATTTTAATATGCAGGCAAATGAAAAAATCGCTTTAATTTTAGGGAATGAGCGACACGGGATTTCTGCTTCTGTACTTACAAAATTGAATAAATCTATTTACATACCTATGTATGGTAAAAATAGTAGTATGAATGTTGCTCAGGCAGCTGCTATAGCGGCTTACACTCTTATAAATAACAGGCTTTAATGGAAGATAGATCTAAAATAATAGCATACGGCATTCTGCGAGCTCTGGGTATTGTGGGCGGTATCATATTAATTCTCTGGTTTTTATATAAGGTACAGGCTGTTATTATGTTTATTGCAATTGCTGCAGTGGTTTCTTTAATAGGAAGACCTATCGTAACATTTTTAAAAACCAAATTAAGGTTTAATGATATTGGTGCAGCAATAACTACCCTACTCTTTGTAATGGGTATTATCGTAGGTATTATAGCTATTTTTGTACCCATTTTGATAGATCAAAGTGAACACATAAGCAAAATAAACTTTGAAGAAGTACAGCATAACGTAAACCGACTCAATGTAGAATTTAGCCGTTCACTGGGCGTAGATCAGGTTACATTAATTGAGGGTTTTAAGCAGTCTGAATTTATAAAAAACTTTGATATATCGGTAATCCCAACGTTTATAAACAGTATTCTGGGCAACTTCAGTTCTCTGGTTGTAGGCCTACTTTCTGTGACGTTTATTTCTTTTTTCTTACTAAAAGACAGCAGGCTTTTACTAGATAGCTTTTTAGTATTTGCAAACAAGGGTGAAGAGAATAAATTTAAGCACGTTTTTCATAAAACAAAGCATTTGCTGTCCCGTTATTTTATTGGGATTTTATTACAATTACTCATCCTATTTATCATTTACTCTATTCTTTTATTTAGTTTCCAAATCCCTAATGCATTTGCTATTGCTCTATTTTGCGCTATGCTTAATGTTGTTCCTTATATAGGTCCTGTTATAGGATGTGGGGTAATGATGTTACTCGTTATTTCGGGTTATTTTACAGCAGATTTTGAAACAGTAATATTGCCTAAAATGATTTACATTTTCATTGGTTACTGTATTGCGCAGCTCATTGATAATTTTATTAATCAACCGCTTATATTTGGTAATAGCGTAAAATCACATCCGTTAGAGATATTTCTGGTAATAATTATAGCCGGTTTATTATTTGGAATTTTAGGAATGGTTGTCGCAATACCTACGTACACTGCAATAAAGGTAGTTGCTCAAGAGTTTTTATCAGAATATAAAATTGTTCAAAAGCTTACTAAAAATCTCTAATTTTTGAATAAACGCATTCTAGATCCAGACGTTTCAGAATTTATTAAAACAAATTTAAAAGAAGAGGTGTCGCGTTTAATTTTAAACGGAAGCCCTTTCCCTGACGTTAACATACAGGAACTGGCACAGCAAGTTTTAGGATTTCAAAAAGCACAAACTAAATTACCTACCTGGGCTAAAACAGCAGGCATTTATTTTCCGCCTAAATTAAATTTAGAACAGACCTCATCAGAACCTACAGCCCAATACAAAGCGTCTCTTTTTAAAGGTGATAAACTGATAGATCTTACAGGTGGTTTTGGTATAGATGATTTCTACCTAAGTATGCAGTTTGCACGCGTAACACATTGTGAACTTAATGAAGATCTCGCAACTATCGCTACTCACAATTATGATAAACTCAACGTATCTAATGTTACTGTTGTTAAACAAGATAGTCTGAAATATTTAGAAAATACAACAGACCGGTACGATGTGATTTATGCAGACCCTTCTCGCAGAAGTGATCTCAAAGGCAAAGTTTTTATGCTTAAAGACTGTGAGCCTAATATCCCAGAAGCTTTATCTCTTTTGTTTAAAAAAACTGAAACTGTACTTATTAAAACCAGCCCCTTACTTGATATTAGTGCCGGTTTAAAAGAACTTAAAAATGTCACAGAAGTTCACGCTGTCGCATTAAAAAATGAAGTTAAAGAGCTACTGTGGATTTTAAGAAAAGATTCGGTAAATAAACCTGTAAAGCTCGTGAGCGTAAATCTCGAAAGCAACTATAACCAACCTATAAGTTTAGATGTAAGTGCTCTATACGAATCTGTTGCAAACTATGGTGAGCCTTCCTCTTACTTATATGAGCCCAACGCTGCTGTAATGAAATTAGGAGCATTCAACTGGATTAGCGCCCATTACAACCTCGATAAACTTGCTCCTAACTCACATTTATATACCTCTAACCATAAGGTTAATTTCCCGGGAAGGGTTTTTAAAATAGATTCGGTATTACCGTATTCAAAAAAAGAAATTAGCAAGCAGATTAAAAATACAAAAGCACACATTACAACACGCAATTTTAAAGAAACCAGCAATGCACTACGAGAAAAGTTTAAAGTAAAAGATGGTGGTGATACCTATTTATTCTTTACAACACTGGCAAACAATAAAACGTGTATGCTTAGGTGCTCTAAGCTTGTAGATTAATACGAATGCTTAAATACTGAAAAAGCAAAATTTGCTCCCGATACAGCCTCATCAATCTCTGCATCTGTATAGGTTTTTGTTTCTACCGCTTCTGTAAATGATTTCCAACGATTAAGAACTTCTGGAGCAGATTTACCAAAAAAATGGTGGTCTTCAATACACTTCAGATTCGTACACGCTTCGAGATTTTTTCTAATTAATAATCCCCCCATCATAGAACCTTCAGCAACATAAAGCACTCCTAGCAAAAAAAACGGACTTATATTTTCTGGGATTTCAAGATTTATTTTTTCAGGTATCGCTACGTTTAATTGTTTTAAGTCCCGCTTTAATGCTTCCGATTTTTGGGCATCAGCAAAGGTTTTTAAATCATCATCAATTAATTTCATGTGTTTTTCAGACAACTCTGAAAGGGTAACATATGCTTTGTAATTTTGAGTAAGTAAGCTCTGGTACTGTTCTATTGTTATGCTATGGTCAAGTATATATTTTGCAAGATTATTTTCTTCAGTTTCTTTATGAAGCGTCGCTGTTCTGGTCTTTAGCTGTTTTAGAATCATATCCTAATTTAAGGCGTTTAAGGTCTTCTTGTATTTTCTGCATTCCATCCCGGTGAGACATATTTTCTTTAGAAAAATTTTCTAAAAACAGTTCTATATCACTAACAAGCTTTTTACTTTCTAAAATACGCTGACGTACAGGATTTATATAAGGTCCGTTGTTACTAATAGCTTTTAAATAGGGCTCTAGGCGTTTATGCAGGGTACTTATGTTTTTCTTTAGTATATAGCCAGACGCACCATTAAGGATTGTGTCTGCTGCGAGCTCCTCGTCATTAATTGTTCCCGTGATAAAAATAAAAGTAACAGAAGGTGCAAGTTTCTGAGCCAGCTCCAAAACCTCTAATCCTGAACATGTAGGTAAATTATAATCAGACAGTATGAGATCTGGCTTTAAGTTAACAACAGCAAGTTCAAAATCACTTAAATTGTTACAGACCGATATCGTAGCTTTTTCAGCAACTTTAGATATTTCGCGGCGTATTAAAGTACTATCACTAGGATTGTCCTCAACCATTAAAATCTGCAAAGGTTCTTTTATCATATTATTTATTATAAACAATCCAATATTGTATTAAAACAGGTAATGCTTTACACAAATCCACATAATTTTTAGGCTTTTCAACAAAGCTATTTGCGCCTATTTCATAGGCTTCTTTAATATCGTTAGGTAAATCTGAAGAACTTAACATAACGACGGGGATATGTAAATATTCTTCGTGAGACCTAATTTTTCTTAATAACTCTAACCCGTCTACTCGGGGTACTTTCATATCTAAAAGAATCAATTTTGGCAATGCTTTTTTGAAGGTATTACTTTCTAAATAAGAAACTGCCTCTTCGCCATCACTTATATACGTGATTTCATAATCGGGTACGTGCTTGCTAAATATGCGCTTCATCAGCGCAACATCTGTTTTGTTATCTTCTATTGAAAGTATATGTTTTGAGTACACTAAATTTATTTTTATCCTAAGTTAAAGTAAAAAGTAGTTCCTTGATTTACTGCACTTTTTACTTTAATCACTCCTTGATGCTTTTTGATAATACGTTCTACAATTGTAAGTCCTATGCCAGATCCCGCATACTCATCACCCACAAGGCGATTAAATAATTTAAATATGCGGTGCTCATGCTTCTGGTCAAAACCAATACCATTATCTTTAACAAAATAAAATTGCTTTTCTTCCAGTTCTACAGATCCTAATTCTATATATGGTTGTTCTGAATGCTCAGTATATTTAAGTGCATTAGTTAATAGATTCTGAAGCAACTGAGCTATCATATTATAATCTCCATAACTTATCGGCAAATCAGACTGTATACTAATTTGTGTTTTGGGGTAATTCTGTTTTACATTTAAAAAACTCAGTACTCCCTCTGTAAGTTCTTTTATATTTAAAGGTTCACGGTTAATTTGATATTGCGTCACTCTTGAGAATTCTAAAATATTATCAATAAGTTGATTCATATTTTTTGCAGAATCTACAATAGTTTCAATAGAAGATTTGCCAAAATCATCAAGTTGATCGTAATAATCCTCTTTCAGAATTTGAGTAAAACCATCTATACCACGTAAAGGAGCTCTCAAATCGTGAGCAACACTATAGCTAAAGGTTTCTAAATCTTCATAGGCATTTCTAAGTTTCTCATTAAGCGCCTTTACCTCCTCATACTGCTTTAAAATAATTTCGGAAATATTTTGTCTTAAGGCCTCTGCAGCTGCAATCTCATAATCCTGCCAGGGTTCTGATTTTCCTCTTTGTTCTACAGACCATTTCTCAAAAGATTTACGTGGAGAAATTTTAAAATTATGTTCTTCATGCGCCGCCTTCTCCGGATTACCACCCCATGTTACTGTAGCTATTTTTTCGGGCTTAAACCAAATTAAACAATCATTTTGAAGCTTTGATATAAACATACATAATACGCCAGAAGCCTTTTTTACAACTTCGGGTGTGCTCTTTAAATCTAAAGAAAACGCATTATTGACATAACTATTTTCAGAAGTTTGAGTTCTAATATGTTTTATTATTTCAAAAACTTCAGCCTCTTCAGGAGCTTCTCCTAGACGATAAACTACATCATCTAGACACAAAGCTGCACCAGTGGCTTCTGTAAGATCTAATAGTGTTAAATTATCACCTGTTAAACCTGCGCGTATATCCCAGTTTCTTGTTATTTGCTCAATTAATGTATTTCGTAAAACGGCAGAAGCGTTTACTTTTTGTAGCAGTGTATTTGAAGCAGACAGTATAAGCTGATTTGAAAACACCTGCGTTAAAAAATTACAGGATTGTCGCTCGTAATAATTAATAAACTTAGGTTTATAATGATGGCAAGCGATTAAACCCCATAATTTACCTTTTGAAACAATAGCTGCAGTGAGTGTTGCACCCACATTCATATTTTTTAAATATTCAATATGAATAGGAGATGAACTTCGTAATTCGCTTAGAGTAAGATCTACAGGATTTTCACGTTCTTCACCTTCTAAAGCTAAAATTGAGACAGGTTCACTATGTATATCAGAAATAATACGTACACCTTGCTTCAAAAATAATTCACGTGCCTGTTTCGGAATATCTGAAGCCGGATAGCGCAACCCCAGCCAGGACTCTAACTCTTCTTCTCTCGCTTCAGAAACTACAATACCATCCCAATTCTCATCAAACCGGTAAATCATTACCCTATCGTAAGCATAAAATTGTTTTATGAGATCTGCCGCAACATCGCACATCTGTTGCTCCTCACGTATATCATTTAATTTTGTAACAATCTGAGAAAGCTGAATTTGATAATTAAACGGATCTGAAGGTTGTGTGTATTCTTCAAATTCTAATAGTACAGAATCATCATTTTTATGGGCAATTAATAAAAAATCTGATGTATTAAAACTTAGGATTATAGGTGCAAGCTTTGTATTTTTTTCTAAACTATTAAAATCTAAGACAAGTACATCTTCTATAAACGAATGTATTGATGCTCCTAAGATTTTCTCAATAGGGGTATTTAAAATTATCGATACATTTTCACTACAATAAGTAATCTTTAATGAAAATGCATCGTAGACCAGAAGGTACCCATGATCCTGAATTTTACCAATTATGTGTATCGGCTCTTTGTCGCAATTTGTTAATGATAGATCTTTAGGATACAATTCTTTAGAGCCTTCTGCCATACTAAATCTTAATTTTAAAATAAAACGTACTTCCTTCACCAAATTGAGAATCTACCCAAATGTGACCATCATGTAGTTTTACAATTTTCTTACAATGTGCCAAACCTACGCCGGTACCTTCATATTTTTCTTCGGTAGGTACACGACCAAATATTTTAAAAATTCCTTCTAAATCATCTTCCGGTATGCCTATACCATTATCTGATATTGTAAACGTCTGGTACTCATCATCTGCAAATGTTGAAATTCGTATTACAGGTTTACTATCCTTTTTTCGATACTTTAAGGCATTACTTATTAGATTCTGAAATAAAAGGCGCAACTCTGTCTCATAAGCCATTACCTTAGGCATTTTACCTACACTCACAGATGCCTCTGCCTCACGTATACTTTTATTTAAATCATACTTTACTACTTCAAGAAGCTCACCTACATCTACTTTTGTCTTCTTTAAATCTTCACCTATTCTGCTGTGTTCTAACAAAGCTTTTATTTGCTCTGCCATTCTACCTGATGCTTCATGGATGTAACCCAGATATTCAATACCTTTTTCATTTAACTGCTCACTATACTTTTTAAGTATAAAATCACTACTAAAACGTATGGTTGCAAGCGGCTCTTGTAAATCATGCGAGCAAATAGAGACAAACTGCTCTAGATCTGTATTGGTACGCACTAAATCTTCTTTTTGACGCATCAATTCCTGCTGAATTTTTTTCAATTCAGTCACTTCCATTAGAGTACAGCGATAAAGTGTTTCGGTTTCATCAAAATTACTTAGCGCGTCTGCATTAAAGAGAATTACTATGCGTTCTCCTGAGGTATTCTCAAGAGTCATTTCTTCTGTTGTTACCTTGCCCTCTTTTTTTAATTTTTTATGTAACTGCAAGCCCTTCAGCTTACTTTCATTTGTATAATAATCAAATATTGAAGAGCCTATAACCTGACTTTTCTTTTCAAAACCTAAGGTCTTAATAAACAATTTATTGCACTCTACAATTCTTCCAGAATCTGCATTTAAACTCACGTGCATTACCGGATCATCTTCATAAAAGGCTTTGAATTTTTCTTCGCTTTTACGTAATTTTTCCTGTGATTTTTCAATTTTTGTGATATCAATAAAAGATATTACTACACCCTGTATTTGCTCTCCATGATTAATAAATGGAGAAATTCTTTTAATAAAATGTCTCCCCGATCTACTTATAATTCTCTTTTCAAACACAGTACCGGTTTGCATCACATTACGTGCATTCTCTACTAAAGTACGTTCGCTAGATACACTAAAACTCGACACAAAATTATCTATAGAACGTCCTATATCATGTTTTACTAGATGAAAGTGTTCCTTAATCGCGGGAGTAAATTTACGTATGATGAGATTTTCATCAAGAAATACAGTTCCTATACGAGTACTATCTAATAAATTATCCATATCTGCATTAAGCATTGCCAGATCTTCCATCTTTTCAATATGCTCAGCATTTATAGAATGTAATTCTTCATTTACACTTTGCAACTCTTCGTTTGTACTCTGTAACTCTTCATTTGAGGCTAGTAATTCTTCATTTGAAGCTTGTAACTCCTCATTACTTGTTTCTGCTTCTTCCAAAGCATTACTAAGTTCATGTTGGGTTTCTCTAAGCTCCTCTTCTAAACTAGATATACGTTCTTGCGCACTTTTATGAATGTCTGCACGCTCAACAACTACTCCTTTTAAATTTGCCCTATCTTGTTTTAAAAATGTAACAATATAATTGTAAACATCATTTTTACCCGTATTTATAGGTTTTACAAGAACATCTACAACAGCTTCCAAATATTTATTCTCATCAAATAATTCTACTTCCTGATAGAATATAACCTTGAGTTTACGAGCTGCCTTACGTACCGCATTACGCACCGCTACAGCAAGCTCTGGCGCGATCATACTCATTAGGTCTGTGGTAAACCCTTCAACCGGTAACTGGGCATATTTGTTAAATGCACCCATGGCTTCAATGATTTTAAATTCTTCATCTATATAAATACTGGCTGCACCAAATTGTTGTAGTACAGCGGTACTTATCTCATTCCTTAAAAATTCTTTGGTTGTTTGTTTTTTATTACTTGAATTTTTCAAATCTGATATTTGATTTTTAAAAGCATTGCGCTCTGCTGTAGAACTTAAAATTTCAGTTCTTAAACGATTAGGAGTATCTATATTTCTATATATATTCCACTTTCTATTTACCTCCTCAAAAGAATCTGTATGTTCACCTAAAGACTCACTGGTCCCCAAAGTTATGATGCCATTTTCTTTTAATGCATAATGTAAAATATGAATAACCTTTGCCTGTACACTGCTTTGTAAATAAATGAGCAGGTTACGGCAGATGACCATATCCATATTTTTAAATGGTGGATCATTTGTAATATTATGGTTTGAAAATATTATAGATTTTCGAAGTTTGTCTTTTACGGTATAGGTCTCTTTATCTCTATTAAAATACTTGGTTATACGCTCTTCAGAAATATCTCCTAAAACATTTTTAGAATATTGACTTTTACCTGCAATATCTAAGTGATCACTTGAAATATCAGTCGCAAAAATTTTAAGACTTATATCTTTTCCCTGTTTTTCAATTTCATCTAAAAAAAGAATTCCCAGGGAAAAAGGTTCTTCTCCTGTACTGCAACCTACATCCCAAATCTTTATTACTTCACCTTCTGCTTTTTCTGAAACTATTTCTGGTATAACCTCTGTTTCTAGAATTTCCCAGACCCGCTCATCTCTAAAAAATTTGGTAACGCCTATTAAAAATTCTTTATATAAAATCTCTACCTCTTTGCGATGCTCTTTGAGATAGGCAAAATAATCTTCTAGCGACTCTAACTTTAATACACGTATACGTCTTCCTATACGTCTTAGAAGTGTAGGTCGTTTATACAGACTAAAATCAAGATCTGTATGTACTTTTAAAATAGCAAGAATATCTTTTAAGAGGTTCTCATCATACTGAAAGGAACCAGCATCAAAATTAATATTACTTTGAGCTTCAAAATAATTAGCAAGCTCATCACTCATACGGCCAACCGGAACAATATAATCTGCTAAGCCTGTTTTAATAGCATTGCGCGGCATCCCGTCAAATTTTGCCTGACCAGGCTCCTGTACCATCACAACACCGCCTTTCTCTTTTATAGAGCGAATACCTCTAGACCCATCGCTACCGGTACCACTAAGTACAATTGCTGCGCAATGTTCACCAGCTGCCTCTGCTAATGAATCAAAAAATAAGTCTATAGGAAGGTTTAACGTTTTATCTGTAGGCTTTGGTAGTAGCTTAAAGCAATTACCCTCTATAACTAAATTATTTGTAGGGGGAATCAAATAGATACAATTAGCCAGAATCTCACCTCCATCTTCAATTATTTTTATAGGAATCTTTGTATTCCTACTTAATAATTCGGCCATAAGACTTTTATGGTCTGGTGAAAGATGTTGTACTACAATGTAACTATACAAAGAAGAATTAGGCACATTGTCAAAAAACTCATTAAGAGCTTGAAGACCGCCCGCACTTGCGCCTATACCTACAATTATATGTTTAGCGTTTCTGTTGGTTGTATCTGTAATCACAAAAATATCTTGCGTGGTTAGTTGAACTACTAATGATAATAATATTATTAATAATAATACACCTCAGAGGTAGTTAACAAAAATAAACCTTTTAAGAATATAAATTTAAGAGGGTGTTAAAATTTAAGAATTCCTTAAGTATTATATTATTATCCGTAATATTTTATAGCTAATTGAGAACTTATTTTGAAGTTCTGAAAATAGTTTTACCAAAAATTGGTATGAAATAAAAAAAACGCTAAAGAGCATTTTTTTATTTATTTTATTATTGAAACTAATAATTATAAACAACCGCATTAATATTCATACCGGCTCCTACAGAAGCAAATACAATACAATCTCCGGGATTAATACTGTGCCCTTCTACTTTTGATTTAAGAATAAGATCAAGTAAGGTAGGTACTGTTGCTACAGATGAGTTTCCTAACCATGAAATAATCATAGGCATAACTTTTTCGGGCACCTCTTCTTTACCATAAAGTTTAAAGAGACGTTCTATTATAGCATCATCCATTTTACCATTTGCCTGATGTATAAGTACTTTACGCACATCAGAAATATCTTTACCTGCTTTGTCTAAACAAGCTTTAATAGATAAGGGTACCGTTTCTAAAGCATATTGATATAATCTACGACCATTCATCTTCAAATAAAGATCGTCCTTATTTAAATCAGTAGTATGGTAAGAGCACCCCATAGTGAGCATTTCTGCATATCTATACGTGTCTGATCTCGTTTTGTGCGCGAGTATTCCTATAGGCTGTTCACTTTCTACAGCTTCTAAAATAGTCGCACCGGCGCCATCAGCATAAATCATACTATCTCTGTCATGCTGGTCAATAATACGCGAAATCGTTTCGGTACCTACTACCAGAACTTTTTTTGCATCGCCAGATTTTATAAAATAATCTGCCTGAATCATTCCCTGTAACCAACCCGGACAACCAAATGGTAAATCATAGGCTACACAATCAGGATTTTCAATACGCAATTTGTGTTTTACACGCGCTGCTAAAGCCGGCACCATATCGCTGCGGTTTGAACCATGCTTTACGTCTCCAAAGTTATGCGCCACAATAATATAATCTAGCGTTTCCTGATCTATACCCGCATCTTTAATAGCCTCTTGAGCCGCAAAAAAGGCAATATCAGAAGCCACTAAATCATCGGTGACGTAGCGTCGCTCTTCTATAGTTGTTATTTCCTGAAATTTTTCAATAACGTAATTGTTATCTTTTGCTACAGGGTTTCCATTAGATTCATAAAACTCATGATTTAAAAAATCACTGTTTTTTATGCGTTTTTCAGGAATATAATTTCCTGTACCGGTAATCGTGCTGTAAATCTTCTTTGTCATAAATTCCTGCATTTAGTCGCAGCTTACACCTTTAGTTTACGTTTAGAATAGATCATATTTAAACATATGTGGGTTAAAATACAATCTTCTTAGTTAATTAGCGTTATACGTACTCTTTTATTACAATGTTCAGAGCTAACTTTAAATACTTAAAACATTGATATACAAAATGCTACCGAGTTTTTTAACGTAATTTTTAAATTTTAAAAACTCAGTTCTATTGACCTTTAAACACCGAAATTACGCTCCCGCAGCTACGCATAGCATCACTGTAATAGGGATTTTTTATTTCTTCAGATTCACTGAGCCAAACAGCGCCTTTACTATCATTTGCCATAGGACAACGCTGCAAATATAAGGTAGCATTTAATTTCTTTATTCTATTTGCGATTGCGGCCAGATGCTCATTTAATAAAACAAAATGTTCTCGCTGATTTTCGATTTTTGTCGCTTGGTTAATAGCTGTAAGCATTTGTGATACTTTAGAAAAGTGCGATTTCTCTGTAATTTCTAAACTTGCGATATCTACTTTTTCTAATTGACTTTTAAACATTTTTGCTAGCGCGGAAACTTTAGCGACATCAGAATCTATAAAAGCTTCAGTCATATTTAAATAGGTAGGAATTGCTTTTTTGATTACTTCCTGAGCCTGCTCAGGAAGCATTACTGAAACCAGTTTTTTTTCAACAGATAATGCTCCTTCTGCAGTATTCATCATAGACTTTTTTCCTCCTAATTGGGCTGCTGCATCTACGGTAAACGTACCGTTTATTACAATTTCCTCACCGGTTGACAAGCCGGAAACAATAGTATAATGGTCACTTGTTTTTTGACCAAGACTCACTTCGCGCATTTCAAAAACCGGTTGTGTAGGATTTGGTTTTACGTATACAAGTGAGCGCTCCCCCGTCCACATTACAGCAGTAGCCGGTATACTTAATTCTGAGGTAGATATCCCAATAGAGTTTTCGACAGTTGCCGAGACAAACATTCCCGGTTTAAATAAATCTTCAGAATTCTCAAGCGTAGCTCTAATAATAACCGTTCGCGTATCTGCATTTAGAATAGGGTCTATAAAAGAAATTTCACCGGTAAAGGTTTTATTAGGATAGGCATTTGTCTTAATAGCTAGCTTTTGACCTTTTTGAAATTGACTAAGCTGTCGCTCATAGGCGTCGAATTCTGCCCAAATACTGGATAGATTACTCACCTTAAAAATGGCGCTTCCGTTCATTACATGAGCACCTTCAGTTACAGAAATTTCTGTTACCACCCCAGAAACATTAGAGTATATAGGGAACCGTGTAATTACATTCCCGGTTTTTTCAACCTCATCTAGAATAGAACCACTTATCATTAAATTTTTAAATTTATTACGTACCGCTGCGTAAAGCCTGGGTTGCGTTTCTTTAATTTTTGAAGCAGTAATCAATTCTTGCTGCGCTGCTACGAGTTCAGGAGAATAAATAGTTGCTACGCGTTGCCCTTTAGCAACCTGCTGCCCTAATGATTTTACATTTAGGGTTTCAATTCTTCCGTCAAAATGTGCCGGTTGTGTTGCTGTCTCGTTTTCATTAACCGCAATTTTACCCGAAAGTGTAATGCTTCCTGCATTTGCTTCAGACGAGTTCCCTATAACCCAGGTTTGAATATCTGCAAGTGCTAAAGCATTTTCAGTCATTTTAAACTGATTTACAGTTAAGCCCGAGGCAGCAGACTCTTTTTCAACAAGGTCCATACCACAAATAGGGCAATCGCCCGGTTCTTCACGTATAATTTGAGGGTGCATAGAACAGGTGTACAATTGACCCGACTCATTTGCGCTATGCTCGTGGGAATCTACTTTATTTTGCCCGGTATTTTTAGTAGCGGTATTGAATAAAATATACCCTAATCCCAGACCCAATATGGCGGCGAGTAGTATATAGACAATAGATTTATTCATAGTTTTTTATTTTACTTCCGAAGAAAAAAGATTATTCAGCTGCTTCTAAGCGCTTAATCATTGCTTTCATTTCTCCTATTTCTTTTTCTTGCGCTTTAATAATATCTTCTGCTAGTTTCTTAACTTCTGGGTCTTTGATATCTGCCCGTTTACTGGTTAAAATAGCTATAGAGTGGTGCGGTATCATAGCTCTCATCCACGTCACATCATTTACCGGCTTTTGAGCACGTACCAGGTAAAGTGCACTGCAAAAAACAAGAACACTTCCTATTAAGATCACTGCATTTTTAGTCTTGCTTTTATACATCTTTAGCATAAACAACAACATAATTACAGCCATTGTACAAATACCCAAACAGCTCATATAAAAACGCGTTAAACTAAAATATACGTGATCAATCTTATAGGTATTTAAATACATCGTGATGTACATCGCAATAAACGAGCACCCAAGCATCATTAAAAACTTAGTGTAATTGCCTTTGTGTGAATTAGAATTATTGTTTTCTGTTTTCATCATATTGGTTTTAAAGTTATTGCTTCCTTTTTCTCAACATTCTCAAACTGGGTGAGCTTATATACCACAGTATAAAGCCACTTAAAACGGTTACTAAGCCTAAAATGGAAAAGGCTCTAAGCAGCCAGTTATTAATATCATCTCTACCTTCATAATCCATCGTATGGGTCATCCATAAAAAATCAAACCAGCGCCAGTCACGGTGTCGTACCGTTTGAAAAGTCCCATCAGCTACCGAAACATAAGCTTTAATTGCCTCATCACCTGCATAACTTATAACATACGCCGGAAGTAATTTTTCCCGATATTCGTGGTGTTTGTTAACTTGATCTATTTTTTCAACTCCAGAAACTTTAAGCTCTGGTAACATCCTAGCTGATGCAATTTTTAATGCTTCTTCTACAGAAATCCCATCCTTTAGCGCTCCTGTTTTAGCATTGTAAAGTAGGTTATGGTTTATCCAGTAGTACGGTTCACCATTAATTTCGCGTAGCGCAAGCGTTTCTATTTTTAGGGTTGAATCTATTGCAGACGGACTCACTAAACCCTGAAACGCAATCGGCTGTTGATCTTGCTTAAAGTGATCTCCGTGAATCTCGTCAAGGTCGGTCCAACTAAAATACAAGCCACTTACCGTCCAAAATATAAATTGAATACCAATGAACAGCCCCAAATACCTATGGGTTTTTCTTATTTTTTTTCTGATTCTAATTTTACCCATTCTCTAGTCTAATGATTTATTCCGTAAACGTAATGCATTTGCAATTACAGATACCGAACTAAAACTCATTGCCAATGCAGCAATCATAGGAGATAATAAAATCCCAAAAAACGGGTATAAAACTCCCGCTGCAACCGGCACCCCAATAGAATTATATATCAAGGCAAAAAACAGGTTCTGCTTAATGTTTTTCATCACCGCATCACTTAGATTTCTCGCTTTTACAATACCGTGTAAATCCCCTTTAACTAAAGTAATTGCAGCACTTTCTATCGCAACATCTGTTCCTGTGCCCATCGCAATACCAACATTGCTTTGTGCCAGGGCCGGCGCATCATTAATCCCGTCACCTGCCATCGCCACTTTTTTACCTTCTTTTTGCAAGCGTTCTACCTCATTTAATTTATCCTGCGGAAGCATTCCTGCTTTAAAATCGGTTAGATTGAGTTCTTCTGCAACTGCACGAGCCGTATCTTCATTATCGCCAGTAAGCATTATAACTGCTATTCCCTTTTCTTTAAGAATTTTTATCGCTTTTTTGCTGGTTTCTTTTATTTTATCAGAAATCACGATATAACCCACCGCCTTTTGGTCTACTGAAAGAAACGATACTGTTTTGCCTTTTTTCTGTGCTGCCGTCGCTTGTTGCATTAACCCTTCTGGGATAGTTGCCTCTGCTTCCTGCATCATTTTTAAATTTCCTAAAGCAAGGGTTTTACCATTTAAATTTCCTGTTACTCCCTTTCCGGTTACCGAATTGAAATTTTCAGCTTTGCTTGAAGTTACCTTTTGCTCTTTAGCATAACGAACTGTCGCTTCTGCTAAAGGATGCTCACTCAACGTATTTAAGGAGACTATGTATTGCAAAACCTGATTATCATCAAAACCTTCGGAAGAACCTACGGCTTCTACAGATGGTTTTCCCTCAGTTATGGTTCCTGTTTTGTCAATAATCAGCACATCAATTTTATCCATTTTCTCGAGTGCTTCGGCATTTTTAATCAATACCCCATTTTGCGCACCTTTACCCACACCTACCATTACAGACATGGGCGTTGCTAAACCTAACGCACAAGGGCAAGCGATAATAAGTACTGCAATTGCATTTACGAGTGCGTAAACATAAACCGGCTCAGGTCCAAAAATTGCCCAGATTATAAAGGTGAGAATAGAAATACCAACAACTACCGGCACAAAATAACCGGAAATTTTATCTGCCAATTTTTGAATAGGAGCCTGACTGCGACTCGCCTTGTTGACCATTTCTATAATTTGTGAAAGCAAGGTCTCTCCGCCTATTTTTTCGGCTTTCATTAAAAAGGACTGTTTCCCATTTATAGTACCGCTACTCACCTTATCTCCTACTCTTTTACTAACCGGAATAGGCTCACCGGTAATCATCGACTCGTCTACCGAAGTTTCTCCTTCGGTAATTACCCCATCAACCGGAATTCTCGCTCCCGGCTTAACTCTCAAAACATCAGCTTTCTCAATTGTATCTATTTTAACTTCCTGCTCTTCCCCATCAACCACTTTTATAGCTTTGTTAGGTGCCAGCTTCAAAAGTTCTTTGACAGCCGAATTTGTTTTGCTGTGTGCCCGCGCTTCAAGTACCTGTCCCATCAAAACCAAAGTTAAAATCACTGTTGCCGCTTCAAAATACACGTGAACAGAACCAGACTCTGTTTTAAACTGTGATGGAAAAAAGTCTGGAAACAGCATCCCGAATACACTAAAAACCCAGGCAACACTTGCACCTATACCTATTAAGGTAAACATATTGAGATTCCAGGTTTTTATTGAACGCCAGGCCCGTTCAAAAAACATCCAGGTGGCGTAAAATACCACAGGTAGCGATAATGCAAACTGCACCCAGTTCCAGTATTTAATAGGCATTAAGTCGTATAAAGGGTTGTTGCTTAACATCTCACTCATCGCAATGAGAAATACCGGCAGGGTAAAACCTAATGCAATCCAAAATTTGCGCAATAGCTTATTATAGGATTTCTCTTCTGCTGAAAGATCGGGTTCTTTGGGAACCAGATCCATACCGCAAATAGGGCAGCTGCCTTCCTCATCTTCAACAATCTCAGGATGCATTGGGCAGGTGTATTGGGTTCTGGTAACTGCGTTCGCAGATTGCTCCTCAACCAAATCCATACCGCAAACAGGACAATCGCCGGATTTATCATAGGTTTTATCTCCCTCACAATGCATAGGGCAGTAAAAGGTACCGGTGCCTTTAGTATTTGAGGTCTTCTTCACTTTTTGCGAATCTTTAGCGGGCTTTTCTCCGTGCTTATGAATCTCATAACTACCACCGTCGTCTACCAGCGCCTTTTGAAAGGTCGTGATGGGAATGTGTTGTTCCATCTCGATTACAGCTTCGGCCTTGGCCAAATCAACGCTAGCACTTTTCACACCATCTATTCGAGAAAGAATTTGTTCAACGTGACTGCGGCAGCCGTTACAGGTCATTCCGGTAATGGGATAGGTATGTTTCATATTATGAGTAGCATTAGGCTCGACAATACCGTAACCTCCTCCATCTTCTTTTAAAGCCTTCTGAAACTTCTCTATGGCAATATGTTGTTCCATCTCAATTACGGCTTCGGCTTTAGCTAAGTCAACGCTTGCACTTTTCACACCTTCTACGTTATTAAGTGTTTGCTCCACGTGCTTGCGGCAACCCTTGCAGCTCATTCCGGTAACAGTATAGGTATGTTTCATTTTATTATATTTTAAAATTTGTAGGTCTGTTTTAAAACTCTAGACCTAATAAATCTGCATTGCTCAGATTAATCTGCTAAATTTTCAATTTATTTAGTAATCGTAGCCGTTACCGTACCACAGTTCAACATTTTATCACCATAATAGGGATTTTTAATTGTTGCTTCATTAGATAACCAGTCTGCTCCTTTTCCATTTAATGCCATTGGGCAATGTTGTTTATAAAGTGTTCCTGCATCAATATTCTTCTTAAAATAGGATTGAACAGCAACTGAAAATTGAGAAAAAGCTTTACGTTGAGCTTCTAGATCTTCTGTGGTTGCGATAGCTTCTGCTGCAGATTTTAACTTCATATTATTTTCACCAAAAATCATTGCTAGATTTGCAGCCTCTTGTTTTGATTTTTCAGAATCAGAGGCTATAAGTGCCAGGCGCACTGCGTTGTAAGAAGTCCACACTCCTTTAGAAGTCTCATCTTTAAAAGATAAAGAAGCTTTATCTATTCTCATGTCTGATGATTTTGAACTTGATTCAATTGTCTTTGTACCCTCATCATTTTGAACGGTATTCATCATTTGCTCGTCTCGTGTTACCGTCTCTTCAGAAGATTCTTCCCCGTTATCGTTTTTCTTATCATTTCCGCAAGCGCCTAATGTTAGTGCTATAGCGGCAATACCCATAAATTTTACTGTAGTTCTCATAGTTTCTATTTTTAAAATGTAATTAAATAATTGATTAATGCTGTTTGCTCATAATAACGCTGTACGGCATTTATTTGATTTTTATTAAATTGTAACTGCAATTCTTGTATATCTAGAATTTCATTAAAATCTATTGTTCCAGTTTCATAATTTTTAAGCAGAATTTCTTCAGCGTCACGAGCCTGCTTTAAATTCTTCACCTCTTTAGTATAATTTATACGAGCCGTATTTCTATTCTTAAGCGCATCTGCAAAAAGACTTTTCAAGGTATTTAAACGTTGATTTTTTTGAGCGCTCAATTCTTCCTGCTTCAGTTCATTTTGCCGGGAAACCGATTTGTATTTTGAATTAAAAATGGGCACCGAAACCGAAACCATAGGCATAACAACATCTTTTCCGTTGTCTACCATATTCATATCTGTACGTTCAGAAACCGGTATATAATCAAATCCCACCCCCAGTTTTGGTGCTGCATCTCTTTGATTTACTAATTCTGACTGCGTAATACTCTCATAAAGTTTGTCGTATTGTAAAACCTCGGGGTTTTGCGAAAGATATTTAATAGAAACTTCTACGTCACTTTGTGGCAACACCAGGCTATCTACAACAAAAACCGGTGACGTCTCGCTAACATTTAAAACAGTATTAAATTGAATTTTCGCAGCTTTCAAATCTTCTTCTAAAGCCTCTAGCTGAGCAATCAAATCATTTTGTCGTATTTGTATTTTTAAGAAATCTACCGCCGATGCTTTTCCTACTTCAACTGAGTTTAAAGCCAACTCTTCATAACTCTTAAGCAGCTTTAAACTTTCTTCTAAGACCGCACCACTTGCCATAATGCGGTACAACTCATAATAGCTCTGGGCCACTTCAAGACGTAACTTTCGCTTTGCAATAGTATACTCAACATGGGTCGCTTCTGCTAATGCATCCTGGTAATTTACTCGGGCGTTAATACTACCAAACCAGGGCAACATCTGCTTTACTGAAAACCGGGCGCGCTGTGCTCCCACCCGGGTTTCCGGAGTGCTCACAAAATAGCCTGCCGCAAACTCTGTATCTGGCAAACTTTTTACTTCATTCGATTTTTCCTGGGCAATAGAATACCGTACTTCATAAGCCTTTAAATCAGCATTGTTCGTTTCTGCCTGTTCAATATATCCTGCCAGATCCTGTGCTTCCATTTTAAATAAAGCCAGAATAGCGCACAACATAGCGACTAAAGTGCGGTGGCAATATGTTTGTTTATTTTTCATTTCTACATGTATTATCAAAATTCTAGTCTTGCCTCGACTGTGAAACAGGCTTCGACAGGTTGATTTTTAATTCCTTAAACTGACTAATCTTCATGCTCTCAACTATTGACCCTTAATTTCCTAAGTTCTCGTTCCTTTTTCCAACTGTACAATACCGGTACGATAAAATAGGAAGTCACATCTATAATCATTCCCCCAAAAACTGGTATCGCCATAGGTATCATAATATCACTACCGCGCCCTGTTGAAGTAAGCACCGGTAATAAAGCGAGTATTGTGGTTACCGTAGTCATTAAGCAAGGTCGTATACGTTTAGTGGCTGCTTCTAGTGTAGCATTGCGAATACCTTTTAGATCTTCTGGAGTCTCCTTATTAAAAGTCTGGGTTAAATAGGTCGCCATCACCACACCATCATCTGTAGCAATACCAAATAACGCAATAAAGCCAACCCATACCGCAACACTTAAGTTCACCGTTTTTATATTGAATAAATCCCTTAGATTTTCTCCAAAAAAACCAAAGTTTAAAAACCAATCCTGCCCATATAACCAAAGCATAATAAAGCCTCCGGCGAAAGCAACTGCGATTCCTGTAAAAACCATCAATGAGGTGGTTACCGATTTAAACTGAAAATAAAGAATGAGAAAAATAATAAGCAACGCCATAGGAATAACAACAGAAAGTGTATTCTCTGCGCGTAACTGGTTTTCATAAGTACCGGTAAACTTGTAACTTACACCCTGAGGAACCACTAACTCACCCGAATCTATTTTTGATTGTACGCGTGCCTGTGCATGCTCCACAACATTAACTTCGGCAAAGCCATCAAGTTTGTCAAACAGCACATAGCCTACCAAAAATGTATCTTCACTCTTAATTACCTGCGGTCCCTGTTCATACCTTATCTCAACAAGTTCTCCCAGCGGCACGGGAACCCCATTGTTTACCGGAACATAAATTTTCTTAAGATCATCTGGATTTTCACGTAATTCTCTAGGGTAGCGCACACGCACCATATAGCGTTCTCTACCTTCTACCGTTTGCGTAATAGGCATACCGCCTACTGCAACTTCAAGCACTTGTTGTACATCTTGTATAGAAATCCCATATCGCGCCAGCTGCTCGCGCTTGATGTCGATAAGTAAATACGGTTTACCCACAATACGATCTGCAAAAACTGCCTCGCTTTTTACACCTTCGGTTTCTTTTAAAATAGTTTCAAGTTCTAGACCAAATGCTTCAATCTCTCTTAAACTCCCACCTTTCACTTTAATCCCCATAGGCGCCCGCATACCGGTTTGTAGCATAACAAGCCGTGTTTCTATAGGTTGAAGTTTTGGCGCAGAGGTAACTCCCGGTAATTTTGAAACACGTGCAATCTCATTCCAGATATCATCGGGTGAATGTATTTCGGGTCTCCAGTTTCGATAATATTCCCCAGAATCATCAGCAATTAATTTTCCGGAAGAAACCGGAAAAAAATGCTTGACTGCGTTCAAGTTGACATCATCTTCAGAAGCTAAATTTAAGTTAGGATTATTGGTGATTCCGCCATTCTTCAGCATAAAATAACCAGTATCATCTACGAGATATCGTTGTTTTTTCCCTTCACTATTCAGCATATATTCGGGTTTATACTGAATGATATTTTCATACATCGACAAGGGTGCAGGATCTAATGCAGACTCGGTACGTCCCGCCTTTCCTACAACCGTTTCAATTTCAGGAATACTTGCAACGGCCATATCTAATTGTTGCAGTACACGCTTATTTTCTTCAACACCGGCGTGTGGCAAGGAGGTAGGCATTAATAAAAAAGTTCCTTCATTTAAAGAAGGCATAAATTCTTTACCGGTATTAGAAAGTATAAAACCTCCACAAATTAATACCGTAGCCGGAATCATTAAAAATAACAGCCTGTTTGCTAAAGCCCATTTCAAAATACGCTCGTAAAAGTGTTTGAGCAACCAAAATGCACCAAAGAACAGCGTACAAATAAGTGATACAAAAAATAGATTGATTAGAATACTTCGGTTAAAACCTAAAGGGCGCCAATAGGTTGCTAATAAAAATATAATGGCGACGATTGCCAGTATCGCTTCCGCTTGCGGTAAACCATTTAGTGGTACTTTTTTATACCTACACAGTAACGCCAGTGTCCCAAAAGCGATTAAAATTAAACCCAGCCAATAGCCATATCCTACTGCAACAACACCTAGAGTGATAAGTATTCCCTGTGTCGCAACAGCAGCTGTTTTTGTAATTGTCTTTCTACGGAAAATTAAAGCTGCAAAAGGGGGAATTAGAAATAAGGCAATGACCAGCGACGCTGTTAACGCTGCAGTTTTTGTAAATGCCAATGGCCGGAATAATTTTCCTTCTGCACCTATCATGGTAAACACCGGGATAAAACTAATAATCGTTGTGAGCACGGCAGTTACAATCGCTCCCGAAACTTCTGCAGTTGCATTATAAATAAGGGTATTAAGCGGAAGTTTCTCAACCCCATCAACATTAGACTCATCAAGATGCCGAATCATATTTTCGGTGAGTATAACACCCACATCTACCATCGTACCTATGGCTATTGCGATTCCGGATAATGCTACTATGTTAGCATCTACATTAAAAAGCTTCATCGCTATAAATACCATCAACACCGCCACGGGTAATAAACCTGAAATGAGTACCGAAGCTCTTAAATTAAAAAGCATCACAATTATAACCAGAATGGTTATGAGAATTTCCATAGTTAACGCTTCATCAAGCGTATTTAAGGTTTCCTTAATAAGTACCGTACGGTCATAAAAAGGAACAATAGTGAGCTGTGATTTAGTGCCATCTGCTAAGACTTTACTAGGTAAACCACTACTTATTTCGCTTATTTTCTCTTTTACATTGGTAATAACTTCCATAGGGTTAGCCCCATAGCGCGCCACCACAACACCACCTACAACCTCAGCTCCTTCTTTATCTAGAATACCACGTCTGGGTGCAGGCCCAAGACTAACTTTTGCAATATCTTTTACTCGTATAGCGGTGTAATCTTTTGAAGAAACAACAGCATTCTCGATATCTGAAATAGATTTTACGTAGCCTAAACCCCTTACCAGATATTCTGCTTTATTAATTTCTAAAGTTTGTGCACCTATCTCCTGGTTACTCTCTTTTACAGCGTTCACTAAGGCATCAAGACCTAAGCCATATTGTCTTAGCAGTTCAGGGTTTACGTCTATTTGATATTCTTGTACAAAACCGCCTATAGATGCTACTTCAGAAACTCCACCCGCGGCAGCAAGACCATATTTTACATAATAATCCTGTATACTTCTTAATTCCTGTAAATCCCAACCGCCGGTAACATTACCATCAGGATCACGCCCTTCTAGTGTGTACCAGTATATTTGACCAAGACCTGTTGCATCTGGGCCCAATGTGGGATTAACCCCATCTGGTAAAAGTGTAGCCGGTAAAGAGTTTAATTTTTCAAGAATACGACTGCGACTCCAGTAGAATTCTATATCTTCTTCAAAAATGATATAGATACTTGAAAAACCAAACATAGACGAACTACGAATCGTTTTTACTCCCGGAATACCCAATAATGCAGAAGTAAGCGGATAACTTATCTGATCTTCGATATCCTGTGGAGAACGACCCTGCCACTTTGTGAAGACAATCTGTTGGTTCTCGCCAATATCTGGTATGGCATCAACTGCCACAGGATTTGAGGGTATAAAGCCTGTATCCCAATTAAAAGGTGCTGTTGAAACTCCCCAACCTATAAAGACTGCAAGAATCAAAAACGCAACAAGCTTGTTTTCTATAAAAAATTTGATGCTTTTATTGAGCATAAGAAATTAGTATTGAGATGAGAATACTGAGTTTCAAAAACTATTTGAAACACACTAAATTCTTCCGCAACTGCGAAAAATTAAATAGAAAATGCCGCAACACATTCTTCTCAATAAACTATCAAATGATAAAAACCTGATCGAGCGTCTGTATATCTCGTATCAAAGTGGGCGGCGAGTATGCCGTGAAAGAAGTGGTATCTAAAGTTTCTAAACTGAATATAGAAACATAACTATATAAAAAGGTAACCGCTAAAAACTGCTGTTTTAAATCTAAAGAATGAAAAACGGGTTTTAGATCATCCTGAGCTTTAGCACTTAAAGTTTTATCTGAACAACAAGATTTTGCGTTAACCATAGTATCACAAGCACTGGGTATCTTTTTATCCTGCTTTACCTCCATACCACAGGATTTGGTATGATTTGTAAGTGAGTAATCTACAAGCGTATCGCCGCAATAATGCATATTCACAGTAAATGACATTGTAGTACACAATACTACAAATGCCATTAGAACAGCCATTATTTGGTTAAAAACTTGTTTCATAATACTGCAAAGATACACAAATTCAAATTGCAAATAAAAAGCCTGTAACATTCAATTTACAGGCTTCTTCTATATATAAAATCTAAAAAATAGTCTTTAAATTTTTACAACCATTTTACCTTTATTCTTTCCATCAAAAAGATCTAAAAATGCCTGTGGAATATTATCAAAACCTTCAACAATAGTTTCTTCATATTCTAATTTTCCTGAAGATAACCATCCTGCAAGTTTTTGAACTCCTTCGGGAAAATCTGATCTGAAATCGCCTAAAGTAAAACCACTCATAGTAACACTATTTTTGATTATAGCAGTGTTAACACGTGGTCCTGTAGGAGTTTCGGTTTTGTTATAATCTGCAATTGCACCACATAAAACCACATGAGCATTGCGAGCAATATTTGCCATAACTGCGTCAAAAATAGGACCTCCTACATTATCAAAAAATACATTTACGCCATTAGGTGCAGCTTCGGCAATAGCCGCATTCATATCTGAAGTCGTATTGTAGTTGATCGCTACATCATACCCAAACTTAGATTTAAGCATTTCTACTTTCTCATCACTACCGGCGATGCCTATTACCTTGCATCCGTTAATTTTACCTATCTGACCTACAATGGTACCCACAGCACCTGCTGCACCAGATACCACTAACGTATCACCTTCTTTAGGCATTCCCAACTTCATAAGACCGAAATAAGCCGTTAAGCCCGTTAATCCTAAAACACCTAAATAGGTAGATAACGGTGCTTTATCAGGATCAACTTTACTCAAACCTTCTCCTGTAGAAGTTTGAATTTCTTTCCAGGATAGCATTCCATTTACAAAGTCTCCCTTTTTAAAGTTTTCATTTTTAGAATCTATTACTTCTGCAATTATCCCCGAAACTATAGGTTCATTTAATTTAAACGGTTCTATATATGACTTTTGATCCATCATACGCCCGCGCAAATAAGGATCTACAGACACATAGCGCGCTGCAAGTAAAATCTCATTTTGTTTAGGTGACGGAGTATCTTCAGTTACAAATTCAAAATCTGATGTTTGAGGAGTTCCCTCTGGTCTATTTTTTAATCTAATTACTTTATTCATCATATTGATATTTAAATAAAGTGCAAAGTTAAACAGGAAATTAGACCAATTACAGGTTTAGGCTTGTAAGGTTTTCTTAAAAGAACCTCACACATTTAACACTAGTAACGTCTAATTAGAAGGAGTAATATGCTTCTTAATGCTTGCAGACAGCGCAAGAGGATCAAAGGGTTTTGAAATAAAATCTGCAATTCCCATTAAGAAAGTACGCGTAATAATATGCTCTTCATAAACAGAAGATAAGACAATAATAGGAAGAACAGGGTATTCAGTTTTTGCCCACTTAATAACCTTAAGTCCTGAAGTAAATGGTAAAACTAAATCTATTAAAATCAAGTCATAATTCTCCTGACCTATTTTAATGATTGCTGAAGTTCCGTCTCTGCATACATCTACTAAATATCCCTCTTTTAAAAGTTTATAATTTAAGGCAGCCGCTAACATAGGATTGTCTTCAACAATAAGAATGCGCTGACTCATTATAATAAATCGTTTTTGAAGGTTGTAGATAGTAATGGCTAATTTAAACTATTATTTAGTTAATCAATAATTCATTTAATACTAAAGCCAAACACTTAAAATCTCTAAACGATTCAATCAATAAAAACGAATTTTAACTTCTGACATTAAGCTCTTAAATTCCAGAAATTATTTTTCAAACAATGCAGGAAACTCACGTTCTATACCAGATACAATTTTATGGGTTTCTATTTTTAATGCTGAAACGAGGCCTGGTATTTCTTCAGGTGTGGCAAAATGAGCGAGTTTATCACAAATTTGACTTCCTTTTGCGCTTTCTAGCATTTCAAAAGAAGGTTTAATGTTATGCCCTATTTCTTTGATACAGTTATAATCTGTGTTTTGTAAACAAGTTTCCATCTCCTTAAGACGTACAGTTACAGAATCTTTAAAAATTTTCAAACTTTCAAAAATAAATTCCTGATCGTTATCTGATAAATTTTTCAAATAATTTAAAGAGAATGCAGGCTCTGTATCTAATTTATTACCATTCATATCGTTAAGAAGACTCCTAACTTTTAAAATATCTTCTTCCGAAAATCCTTTACTCAATACGCCATAAACGTGCGTATCTGTATATATTTTTTCCTTAGAATCTGAAATGATTAAAGCGCTACCACAATAATTGAGTTGGTCATTTAAATATTTTAGAGTCTGCAAAGCTCCTAAAGGCTTTATGTGTTCTTCTATAATGATAAGGTCTGGCAACTCATTTTGTTTTATAAATTGAATAGCTCCCATTGCTGTTGTAAAATTTGTAACCAGAGCTTCAGAAGAACGAATAACCGAACTAAAAGTAGTTTGAGACTTTAAATTTGAATCTATAAAAATGATATGTTTTTTACGAGTACGCACAGCCATTCAGGTTTAGTATTTAGGGGTATTAAGCAATAGACTTACAATCTCCAGATTTATCTTTTTCTACAAGAAATTGTTCAACACACTTTTTTAAATCATCGAGGACTACAGGTTTAGAAACATAATCATCCATCCCATTCTGCAGACAACGCTCCCGCTCTCCTTTTATAGCTCTGGCGGTTAATGCAATAATGGGAATTCTTCTCTCCTCATTTTCTAACAACCTAATTTCTTCAGTAGCCTCAAAACCACTCATTATAGGCATTTGTATATCCATTAATATAAAATCTATAGGAGTCGAATTCTTAAAAGCTTCTACCGCCTGAAAACCATCATCTACTTCTATAAGTTTAGCTAATGGTAGTAGTTTACGAATTATAGTACGCGTCAAAAACTTATTTACAGGATTATCTTCAGCAATTAAAATTGTGGGAGTAAGTGTTGTTAAATCAATAGGTTCTACAGTCTCAAACGTAGTAGGTATAAGTGCTACAGGATTTTCAAAATCATCTATAAATTCAAACAGCTGATGCCGCTGAACCGGTTTTACCATTTTATTAATAATACCTAACTCTTCACTTCTACTATTTATTTGTTGATCTTCTCCACTACTGTGCAATAATAATACAGGTAATTTTTCTTTTGGGATTTTGAGTTCGTTGCGCATGTGACAAACCAAATCTATACCGTTTATATACGGCATATGATAATCTATGATTGCAAGATCATAATCAATATCTCCCTCTAAAATTTCTAGTGCATCAATACCATTTTCTACCAGAGTTGTTTCAATATTTCTGCTACTTAACATCTCTTTTAAAATAACCCTGTTATTTTGGTTATCGTCTATAATAAGAACCCGTTTTAAAGAAATATCATTAGGGGTGTCATTAGTAAGATAAGGCTCATTTGCAAAATTAACTGTAAAAGAAAAAGTTGTACCAAAACCCAATTCACTGGTAACTTCAAGTTTACTGCCCATTAACTCCAATAAGCGATTGCTAATGGTAAGACCCAATCCCGTACCTCCATATTTTCTTGTGGTGGAAGCATCTTCCTGATCAAAAGCTCTAAATATTTTCTGAAGATTTTGAGGTGCAATACCAATACCGGTATCACGTATTGAAAATTTATAATTCCTTTTTTGACTTTCTTCGTCTATTCCCTGCTGTTCTATTTTAAGTTCTATTTCACCTTTATGGGTAAATTTTACAGAGTTGCTTAATAAGTTGATGAGTACCTGACGCAGACGCAGGCCGTCTGCCATAACGTAGTGATTAAGATTACCCGGAATATTTAAAAGTATCTCAATATTTTTCTCGTGCGCCAGTTGTTTAATCATTTCTACAGACCTGCCACATAAATCACTAAGGTTTACATGTTCTTCATTAATTTCTAACTTACCGGCTTCAATTTTTGAAAAATCAAGAATATCATTTATAAGATCTAGTAAGGATACGGCTGAAGTATAAACGGTTTCCATATACTTACGCTGATTCTCATTCAGATCGGTCTGCATCAATATATCTGTAAAGCCAATTACGCCATTAAGTGGTGTGCGTATCTCGTGACTCATATTTGCCAAAAATTCAGACTTAGATCTATTTGCATTTTCAGCCCTCGTTTTTGCTTTGAGTAGCGAAGCTTCCATAGCTTTTAAATCAGAGATATCTGAAGCTACACCTAGATATCCTTTGATCTCACCTTGCTCATTCTTTATCGCAGTAACCACTAAATGCACCTGAAGCTCAGAACCATCTTTTCTAACATAGGTCCAGTCACTAGCTTCAAGATCATTTTTACCTAATTTATGCGTAAACACTTTATGAGTAGCAACAGGCTCTCCGTATAATTCTTCAAGTTGAATAGCATAATCAAGCATTTCTTCTTTGAGGTGAAATACACTGGGTGTCATTTTATCTACAACATCTTCTGCTTTATAACCCAGTAAATTCTCTGCTCCTTTATTAAATTTTCGTATAACATGATTTAAATCTGTTTCTATTATAATTACCTGTGTTGTAGAATCTAATAAGGCTCTTAGATCAAGTAAGCTTTTTTCAAGTGCAGTTTTGGCATTAATTTCATCGGTCATATCAACTACATGACCTATAAGTGAAGAAACTTCTCCATGCTCATTTTTAAGACCTGAAACCGTTAAATAACAATGTACGATATGGCCATTTTTATGAATGTATCTTTTCTTTATTTGATACGAATCAATCTGATGTTTAATGATTTTTGAAAATTCGTGTATATCGTTATCTCTATCGTCGGGATGCGTAATTTCTTCAATACGATAATTTACTATTTCCTCTTTAGTATAACCTAGCATAGCGGCGAGGTTATTATTTACATTACGCCAGCGACCACGTAAATCTACTAATGCCATACCATTAGGAGAGAATTCAAAAACACGCTTAAATCGTGTTGCATTTTCTAAAGATTTACGTTCTAATCTTTTTTTATGGGTAATATCTTCTACCTGAGTAATTATTAAATTATCGCTTCCATTTTTAACGAGCGAGCAATTTAGATTACACCATATTGAATGACCTTTAAAATGATAACACTCAACTTCTATATTGTATTTATCAACCTCTCCACTAAGCAGGTTCTTTCTATGTTGAACGGCTAAATCAAGAAAATCTGGCTTAATAACGTCTTTAAATGTATATTGTAGAATATCATTATCTGATAAATGCTCTAAACCGAAAATCTTACGCGCAACAGGATTAACCATTTCAAGTTGGCTTTTGCCATTAACTAAGACGATTCCTAATGAAGAATTTTCGAAAACATTTTTGAATCTGAGCTCTGCTTCGTGTTTTTCTAACTCCTGAATTTTGCGGTCGTTAATATCCTGAAATGCACCGTAAACGCGAATGCATTTACCTTCCCACATTTCTGCTTTACCCATACTGCGCACCCACTTTTCTCTGCCGTCATTGAGTACTATAATAAGTTCAGCATCATATGGAGTACCATTTTCGGTACATTCTGTAAATAATTTTATTATTAAATCTCTACTCCAACCTTCTTTAAAAAAATTAATTGCCGTTTCAAGGTTGGGCTCATATTCTTCAGTTAACCCGTGAATTTCTTTAGTGACTTTTGTCCAGGTTATAGTGTTTTTTACGAGATCTACATCCCAGCCACCTACAGTAGCTAATTCATTTGTCTCTTCATAGATCTCATTAAATTTTCTAAGTCTTTTAATTTTACGGGAAAATTCTGTATTTGAAATTTGGCTTTCTTTCTTACCTACAAACTTTAAGATAAGATGTGAGTTACCCATAGCATCTTTATGAATAAAATGCTTAACCTCACAGTTAAGTAATTCTCCATCACGGGTAAGAAGAGCAGACAAACATTTTTCTTCTGGAAGCTTTTTACCTGTTATAATAAGATTTGAAAAATTTTCTATTTTATGGCGACCTTCATTACCCACACATTGCCACCACAAATCAGCCAAATCTTCTGAAGCAGGCTCATTATAATCTAATTGGGTCCAGATAGATTGCGCAACTAAAAATTCTTTAGACTTTGTAAGATTTGAATAATAATACCCAAGATTCATCTCATTTGTGAGCCAGGAAAGTAATTCTGGATTTTCACAAATGATGCGATGGAAATCTTGATTTAGAGTTGATGCTTTAGACATTGTCTAAAATATTAGATATTAAGTTGGTTTTGAGTTTAAAACAAAGGGTTAGAAACTCACGGGTAAATCAAATGTATGACATTTAAACTTAAATATAAGCTCTTTAACGACAATATCTGCAAATTAATGACTTTTTAATCTAATAAAAAGTTAATTCCTATAAATTATTTAAATAGATATTTTATGACTTATGAATATATTTAACTAATAAATCCCCGAGAACCTGAGGCTGTTTTGATTAATTCAAACGTATGTGATAAATTTAGCTGCGCTTCTGTTCTATGAGAAACAAATATCACCGCTGTTTTACCAGAAGTAATTATTTTGTTTAGAAGTTGAACCACTCGCGCAGCTCCAATGGCATTCAATGCGCTCGTAGGTTCATCTAATATTAATAAAGGCGGATGCTTAATCATTGCCCGTGCAATTAAAACCATTCGCTTATGCGCCTCATCAAGGTCTCTGAAACGTTTTTCCTTTAAAAATTCAATATTCATAAAAGATAACCAGTCTTGCGCAATCTTAATTTCAAGCGTTGTTGGTTTTTTATAAAGACCCACACTATCATAGAAACCAGAAAGTATCATCTCTATTACGGTGTGCATACCCTCAAAACGCTCGGTCATATGAGTTGTAAAAAAACCTATTTTTTGCTTGATTTCCCAAACACTCTCTCCGGTTCCCTTTTTCCTGTCAAATATATATAGGTCTTTGCCATAACCCTTTGTACTATCTCCGGTAATCATAGATAATAAAGTGGTCTTGCCAGCACCGTTAGGACCTTTTAAATGCCAGGACTCTCCTTTCTTAATTTCCCATGTAATATCTTTTAAAACCGGCTTCTCATTAAAATCTACGTAAACCTTTTCAAAACGAATTAGAGACTGTGGAATATTACTAAAATCATTCAGCGACATCGGGAAGTCACCTGCAGGAAGTAATTCTACATTATAAGAATCCTCTTTTTGGAATGTAGTCTTTATAAAGTTGCCTTCTTTAAGCACAATGCTTGTAATTATAAATGGTAATACATCTTTACTGCGCTTATAAAGCTGAATTAAAGTAGTCGATTCTGAAAGCTGCTTAAGCTTTTCCTTAAACCAAATTACTGTATCGACATCGAGAGCATCAAACGGATTGTCAAGAATTAAAAAATCTGGGTTTTGCTTTAACTGATAATTTAAAAGCAACTTTTTACGCTCTCCTGTAGATTTTGTCAATAGACTATCATTATACGCTGTGAGTATCTTTTTTGAATGCCTATATTCCTCATCTAAATAGTAATTAAGGGTACTTTCTGAAAAAATTAAACCGGTTTCCCCCGCCTCTTTGATTAACCAGTCTAATGATGCTAATTTTATTACATCTTTTTTAGATACGTTAGTTTGAGATACATCAAGAGCATAATGGGTACGGGTTTTCGTTTTAAACTTTGTCATAATAATTAATCGCGGATAGTTTAAGCAACTTCTAAAACTATTTTACCAATGTGCTCGCTACTTTCCATTAACTCGTGTGCTTTGCCGGCCTCCTCAAGTTTAAAGGTTTTATAAACAACAGCTTTTATTTTATTTTGTAAAAATAAAGGCCAAATGACCTCCTTGAGCTCAGTAGCTATTTGAGATTTAACTGCAATACTTTGTGGCTTGAGTAAGCTACCCGAAAGTCTCAACTGTTTAGACATCAGTGTCCATAGATTAATTTGAGGAGTTAAACTTTTCATCCCATTAATGTATTGAAGTCTTCCTTTTTTTGCTAAGATGTTTAAATTTTTCTGGGTGTAATTACCACCTACCATATCTAATATCACATCAATTCTATCATCTGCAAAAGCAGTTTCAAAATCGGTTTCCTTATAATTAATAACTTTAGCTAAATCGTGTTTTTTTATATAATCTAGCTTGGTTTGAGAACCTACAGTAGTAAAGGTGTTCATTCCTAATGCTTTTGCCATTTGCAAGCCCATTATTCCTATACCGCTGGTACCGCCGTGAATAAGTAAACCTTCTCCTTTTTGTAATTCAGCTTGCTGAAAAATATTAAACCATACTGTAAAAAGTACTTCTGGTAACGAGGCTGCTTCTACAAAATTCAATCCTTCAGGAATAGGTAAACACAGTCCCGCATCTACGCAAATTTCTGTAGCATAGCCACCACCGGCAACAAGGGCACATACACGATCACCTTTTTTAAATGTTGTAACGTCTTTTCCTATCGCAAGGATTTCGCCAGCAACTTCAAGACCGGGTATGCTTGCCGCTGCTGCGTCAGAACCATACGCATCTGGGTTTTCACGTGTGAGTATATCGCTGCGATTAACACCTGCAGCCTTTATTGCAATACGTATTTGACCGCTTTTGATTTTTATATCTGGTAATTCCTGAAGCTTAAGAACTTCGGGGCCGCCTGCTTCTGTTATAACTATTGCTTTCATAATATTTAATTTATAGAGCTAAATTAATTATAAGCTGAGCTAAAGCAGTATTTATGGTGTGAAGAGTATGCTAAAATTAAATCGTAAGCATAAAAAAAGCCTTCTCGTTAATAGAGAAGGCTTTTACTATTTTATACTGAAAAATTATACGTGAAGTGCACGATCTTCAGTAGCTGCGAGAGCCGCTTCCTTAACCGCTTCTGCGTAGGTAGGGTGTGCGTGCGACATACGTGCAATATCTTCTGCACTCGCTCTAAATTCCATCGCGGTAACACCCTCTGCAATTAAATCTGCAACACGAGCACCTACCATATGAACCCCTAGAACCTCATCTGTAGTTTTATCTGCCAATATTTTTACAAAACCATCTGTATCTCCTGATGCTCTAGAGCGCCCTAAAGCACGCATAGGAAACTGTCCTGATTTGTATTCAATACCCGCATCTTTAAGTTGTTCTTCGGTTTTACCTACAGATGCAACTTCTGGCCAGGTGTATACAACACCAGGGATTAAATTGTAATCAATGTGTGGTTTTTGACCTGCAATAGTTTCCGCAACAAAAACACCTTCTTCTTCCGCCTTGTGCGCAAGCATAGCTCCTTTGATTACATCACCTATTGCGTAAATATTCGCAACTTCGGTTTGTAAATGATCATTTACAGAAACACGACCGCGCTCATCTGTTTTTAGACCAGCAGCATCTAGATTAAGACCATCTGTATACGCTTTACGCCCTACAGAAACTAAAACGTAGTCTCCTTTAAACTCAACTTCGTTATCTTTTTTATCTATTGCTGTAACCACAACCTCATCGCCATTACGGGTTACACCATTTACTTTATGAGAAACAAAGAATTTAATCCCCTGCTTCTTCATCACTTTTGTTAATTCTTTACTTTGAGCAGAATCCATCGTTGGGATGATACGATCCATATATTCCACAACGCTTACTTCAGAACCTAAACGGTTGTAAACCTGACCAAGTTCTAAACCAATAACTCCACCACCTATCACGATCATGTGTTTTGGTATTTCGGTGAGTTTTAAAGCTTCGGTAGAAGTGATTATGCGTTCTTTATCAATATTGATAAACGGCAGGCTAGAAGGTTTACTACCTGTTGCAATGATTATATTTTTTGCTTCAATAACCACATCATCCCCATCTGCAACTGCAATGTGAACATGTGTCTTATCTTTAAAGCTACCTACACCCTCGTAGGTATCGATATTATTTTTACTCATTAAAAATTCAATCCCTTTAGTTGTTTGCTCAACAACAGATGCTTTACGGGACATCATTTTCTCCAGATTAATTTTTACCTCTCCTGGTATTTCAATACCGTGCTCTTCAAAATGCTTAATGGCATCCTCGTAATGATGTGAAGAATCTAATAAGGCTTTAGATGGAATACAACCTACATTAAGGCAAGTACCGCCTAAAGTTGAATATTTCTCTATAATAGCTGTTTTAAGACCCAGTTGGGCGCAGCGAATAGCAGCCACATAACCTCCGGGACCGGAACCAATGACCGCAACGTCGTATGTACTCATAATTTTGCTTTCTTTTTAAGAGGGCTTAAAGGTACGATGTAGAAATACGTTAGACAATTAAAGAATTAATCAATTATCACCTATTCTTCTTATAGATAAATTACAGGTGTTAGCAGGAAATGAAGTGCTACCAGCTCCTACAGTATATCTAAGACGAACTCTATCATTAGCATCTAAATATACTAAGAACGTTTTTGAAGTAGTTACTCGCTGACCATTTGCTAAATGCATGGTTTGATTAGAGCTTTGATTTATTTTAGTATATGTATTATTGTTAGGCGCTTTTTCAACATAAAAATCAAAAGTTCGTGCGGTTGCGTCATTTGCTAACATACTGATGGCATATGAAATCTCATAATTACCCGCTATGGTTGTTTGTAAATAATATTCAGTAGTACTATGCAGAACATTTTTAAGAACAGAGCTCGCATTAAGACTTCGTGTGTAATCACCAGTTACATTTACACCTCCATCATTATTCCCAAACATTTCACCGTATGCTTCAGTATACTGGTTTGCAGGTGCCTGCCAGGTTGCACTACCATTAGCATCAGAAGTTAAAACCTTTCCTGCTCCCTGAGTACCATCTGTGATTCTTAACTTTCCATCATTAACATGTAATTTATCTTTAGGGGCGCTAGTACCTATACCTACATTAGCATTACTACCTAAAATAACTGTATTTGCTTGATTGGCAATTGCATTGGCACCAATTGCTGTCGCATTATCAGCAGATCCCTTTGCATTATTACCAAGAGATACAGATTCTGTTCCTGTAGCTAATGCAGAATTACCTATTGCAACAGCACGTAAACCCGTTGAGGTACCTGCACCAATTGAAATTGCCCTGTCTCCACTAGAAGAAGAGCCAGCGGCAGTTCCTATACTCACACCATAATTTCCCACTTTGGCTGCATTGCTTCCTATAACAATAGACCCTGTAGCATTTGTTTGAGCACCATCTCCAATTGCAATAGTAAAATCTTTACTTGCCCGAGACGATCTACCTATTGCGATTGTATTGTCATAATCTTTTGCATATGCTCCTGTCCCAATTGCGATGCCACTTACAACATTAGTAATTGCACCATTACCAATTGCAATTCCATTAATTCCTCCTGATGCGGAAGCATTTGTGCCTATAGCTATTGTATTGTCAAAATCTTTAGCTTTTGCTCCATTACCTATTGCAATAGCATTTAATGACTGGGCGGTCGCGGAAAAACCTATTGCTGTTGCATTGCTGGTTAAAGCCTTGGCATTAGAACCAATTGCGGTAGCATTAGCTACGGTCGCACTAGAACTAAGTCCTAAACTCAAACTTCCGGAAGGATCTATTTTTCCGGACTCTGTTGAATTAACTTTGAATATTAAGGGTTGAGAATTTGTACTTCCTAAAAAATCTGTAGCGGTAACGGTATTTCCTGTAAGAGACCAATTTGTTCCTGCAGTTGAAGCCGCTTTCATTGCGGTCCAGGTGCTTCCATCCCAAAAATAATAACCCACACCATTACCACCTGTTAACGATGCATTAGTGTTGTAAATCATTAATCCGTTTGCATTGGCATTAATACCATCTATACTGGCATTAGTAGTCGATGTTAAGTTAATTCGGGGTGCCAAAAAGCCTTTATTTGATGCACTAAGATCTAAAATTGAAGATTGATCTGGTGTAGTGGTACCTATACCTACCTGAGCGAATACAGGTAGTAAGTTGAGTACGAAAAAAGTAGAGAGTAATAATTTTTTCAAGCCTAAATAATTATGTTGATTCGTAATCTTACTTGGTTAATAAGACCTTGATTCTGAAGAGAAAATAGTCAGATTAAACTTGTACAAATAAACATAATTTCAAATTCTTAGAAAAAGAATATTCTTTCTTAGATCAACTGTGTCAAAAAATGAACATAGTTTTGATGTGCTATAACTAATAATTTAATTATGCCGCAAAAAAAAGCCTCAGAAAATCCGAGACTTTTAATTTTAAAGAAAAGTTTTATTAATAAACTAAAAATAAAAAATTTTAGCTCTTTAAAAATCTATTACTGAAAACGAAAATTCGATATCAATATCTGCTTTTTGAGTAGTTCCATTATCACTATCTCCAATATTAATTTTAAATCCTGTAGGTTGACGATCGTAGTATGCAATACCAGGATCATCGTAAGGACAATCTGCAGAATCCATACAATCTATTGTAGTTAAATTAATCACATAATTTACAGAAGAGCGTGGTGAAGCGAAAGTGACCTGATAATCACCCAAATTAATTCTGGAAACAGTAGCACCAGTAATTTTTAGAGCAGTTCCGTCTGGATTAACTAAACCTGCAGCTACAACTTGTGGTATAGCTTGCCAACTGGCATTACCATTTGCATCTGAAGTGAGAACTTTGCCGTTATCATCACCCGGAGTCGTATCTACGTAACGTAAAGTACCATTAACTTGTAATTTGGCTGTGGGTGTATTTGTACCTATACCTACATTAAAGGGTATCGTACTTGAAGAATTTCCTAAAATAATAGTATTTGCCTGACCTGCTGTAGCTCCATTTCCTATAGCAGTTGCGTTTTCTGCAGAAGCTACAGTATTAGGTCCTAGTGCCAGTGCTGAATTTGCAGTTGCCTGTGCCTGTTTGCCCAAAGATGTCGCGTTTGAACCCTGAGCTCGAGAATCTCTTCCTATTGCAGTACTACTTGGGCCCATTGCTGCAGCACCTTTCCCGTAGGCTGAAGCCTCCGCTGCCTGCGCACTTGATCCAGATCCCGCTGTTATTGATTTACTGCCTGAAGCTGATGTATTATGACCTAATGCTGTAGCGTCTGCTGCCGTAGCTTTTGCCTGAAAACCTACTGCAGTAGCATTAGCTGCTGTGCTTGAAGTCTCACCTCCTAATTGCAAAGAGTTATCTACTTTAAAACTACCTACCGGTATATTATTTACTCTAAAATTAAGTGGTTGGGCATTTGTCGTACCTAAAAAGTCTGTTGCTGCAACTGCATTTCCTTGCAACGACCAGTTTGCAGTATTTGCACCAGGAACTTGCCAGGTTGCCAGGCCAGTTGCATCAGAAGTAAGTACCCTGCCTGCTCCCTGAGTACCATCTGCAATTTTTATCGAACCTAAAACATCTAATTTTGCTAAAGGATCAGCTACACCAATACCTACGCGACCTATATTATTAATTGTCATTGCAGGAATCGCCAAAGTTTGATTTACAGCACCAGCTGCTGTTGTATTAAAAATGATTTTAGTAGGCAGATTTCCGGCTGCAGGCGTACCATCCATTAACATTCGTATACCACCAACCTCCCGAATAGCAGTACCATCGTGAGTTTTAAAAACCAAAGAACCTATTTCCTGATTAGTACTCAATATATTAGGAGTTTCTAAGGTTCCGCCTGTATTGTAAAATATCACATTGGGAGGATTTGTACTTGCGCTTGTAAACTGCAAATCGTTATCTCCTGCCCGTTTCAATTCAACGTGCTCTATAGGATTCATTGTACCTATACCTACAAAACCATTAGCCCGAATAACCATTCTATCAACAGTAGAAGTTGTACCAACGGGTGTAGTAGCAAATTTTATTTTTCCAGAACTTGATCCAGAACTGCTGGCTCCTTCAGCCTGAAAGTAGATTTCTGCACTGGGTCTAAAAGCATAGGTTGATGCGTTTGTAAGCGCCTGCCCTCTTAAACCACCTATGCGGGTATCATTTTGCAATAATCCTGGAGCAGCTAATGTTCCCCTAGATCTGAATAAATCTATATCTAAATCATCATCTAATGCATCTATAAATCTTAAGAATAATACATCTCTAGAATTTTCTGTAGTAATATGTAAAGCACCTAACGGATTATTTGTACCTATACCTACCTGACCCATCGTATAAATATTGTCTGTATTTAATGTTGCAGGTTGTGTTGTTTTAGCTTTAAACCAGGGCTCTATCGTACTGTTTAAAGGGAGCCAACTGCTAAGCCCTGAATCCCAGTAGTGAAAACCCTTAGTGTAAGGTGATACAGATGCTGTTAAGTAAATTAATTGCCCATCTGTTGAACCGTTAGTAGCAAGATTATTAACACGAGGAACTAAAACACCGTCTGAGGCAGTTACGGCGCCCAGATGATTTACGGCTCTTATATCTAATGAGGCTTCGGGAGTTGTTGTACCTATTCCTACCTGAGCGAATACCGGCAGTAAGTTGAGTACGAAAAAAGTAGAGAGTAATAGTTTTTTCATGCACTAATTATTAAGTTAGTTTGTGGATATGTAAGTTTATAAGACCTTGATACGAAGGGGGTAGTCATTTTAAACTTGTACAAATAAACGTAATTTATACTTATAAACGAAATAACAACTCCTTTTATCTATATATAAGTATAAATTTTAATTAAGGTTTGTAAGAAATAATAGTAAAAGCTGAAAAAGAACGGTTATATGTAATTTTGGGTCGTTTAAATGCAAAAAAAATCCTCAGAAATTCTGAGGATTTTTTTTTTGCATTTTTTTTATTCTACTTTTAAAATAGACGTTCTGCGCTCATATAAATACGTCGCTCATCACCAGTTGTTGGAAATGCTAACCATTTGACTTCATAAAAGCTCCCATTAGGAAGCGCTATTTGACCCGTAACTGTTTCTGATAAAGTGGCGCTCCAATATGTAATTCCATCTGGGTCTGGACTTACAAAATCTCCTGCTCCAAGTGTTAAATTGGTGTCGTGATCAACTTGATTTGTTGCACCTTCAGTTGTACCAGTTACGGTCACTTTTAAGTTACCTCCAGAAATATTTATAAACTGAGGTCTATAAACCGTTGCATCTCGACGCTGAACAGTTACCCGTATCAAACCTTCTAATTCTATTAATCCTGAATTGTTCAAATATTCATTATTAGCCAAATTAACGGTTCTATAAACACTTTTACGTTCACCAACATTAAAGCCAGAACCTCCAAGCGGATTCCATCTATTTTGTGACGATGAAAAAACATACAAACCTTCTGCTGTTACATTTATGGTTTGACCTGCTGGGACAGTTGTTGCAGCTGTCACATATAAAATAGCTCCATTTTGAGCAGTAGTATACGTTTTTGCTTTCAATTGATCACCCGTTAAACGTGGTGGAATCACCCCATCAAGAGCACTTAAATTAGTAGCACGGCCCACCACATCTAATGTTGCAGCAGGAGCATTCGTTCCTATACCTACTTTTGAATTATTACCTAAAATTACTGTATCGTCATTAGGAGCAACTACTGCATTACCTAAAGCGATAGCATTTGCACCATTAGCTTCAGCATTTTGACCTATAGCAATTGAATTTAATTTAGTAGATAATGCACCATTTCCTAAAGCGACCGCGTTTAAACCCGAAGCATTTGTACCATTACCTATCGCAATACTATTAGTATTACTTGCAATTGCTATATTACCTACAGCAACACCTTGTGCTCCAGAGGCCGCTGTATTATTTCCTAGCGCAGTAGCGTTTTGACCAGATGCATTAGCTTGTACTCCCAGGGCAACAGTTTGCCCATTACTTGCAACTGCTGCATTACCTAAAGCTACCGCATTATTGCCTGATGCTGTACTACCATTTCCTACAGCTACTGTATAATCTGCTGTAGTACTTGCTGATGGTCCAACAGCAGTACCCCCAACAGTACTGGCTCGAGCATTAGAACCTAATGCGACAGTATTGCTACCTTCAGATCTTGCTCCTCTACCATAGGCAGTACTTTGATTTCCTTGTGCATTACTTTGATAACCCGTTGCTGTAGACTGCGCTCCAGAAGCAGTAGCGCTACTCCCTAGAGCAATAGACTCGTCACTTGAAGCTATGGCTGCATTACCTAAAGCTGTTGCTCGTATTCCACCGCTTGATGCATCTCTACCAAAATGTAATGAATTATTGGTCTGAATACTTCCTACACTTATATTATTAACTTTAAAATTAAGTGGCTGGGCATTTGTAGTACCTAAAAAATCTGTTGCTGTGATTGTATTTCCTTGCAATGACCAGTTTGCAGCATTTGCACCAGGAACTTGCCAGGTTGCTGTCCCATTGGCATCAGACGTCAATACTTTTCCTGCAGCTTGAGTTCCGTTTGTAATTCTTAAAGTTCCTCCAGAAATATGTAATAATTCACCAGGACTATTTGTACCTATTCCCACTTTCCCATCAGACTTTATCGTCATACGCTCTATGGTAGATAGTGCTCCTACAGGCGTGGTTGCAAAATTAATTTCAGCAGCACTTGAGGTGGGACTACTGGCTCCTTCTGTCTGAAACCAAATCTCTGCGCTTGGATTAAAAAGTGTACTTGAACCTGTAAATGATTGTCCCCTAATTCCCCCCAGACGGGTATTGTCTTGAAGCAATGTTGGAGCAGATGCAGTCCCTCTGGCTCTTAGTAGATCTATATCTAAATCGTCACCTGGTGAGTCTATAAATCTAAATAATAGAACATCTCTAGAATTCTGAGTTGTTATATGTAATGCTCCTAGCGGATTATCTGTACCTATCCCCACCTGTCCCATAGTATATAAATTATCAGAGTTAGATGTAGCAGCATTGGTTGTACCTGCTTCATTCCAGGGTTCTACATTACTATTTATAGGCGTCCATTTGTTAGCAGTGGAATCCCAATAATGAAATCCTTTAGAAAATGTAGAAACATCTGCAATTAAATAAACTAATTGCCCATCTGTTAAACCAGCTGTTGACAAAGCATTTACGCGAGGAACTAAAATACCATCAGATTCACTAACACCACCTAAATGATTTGCACCTCGTATATCTAACGAAGATTGCGGCATTGTAGTCCCTATTCCTACTTGAGAAAAAGAGATTGAAATATTAACTAATAAAAATACAAATAGTAGTATTTGCTTCATATAATGTCAATTAGAGTTGGGATTACTGCTTTTAAATTATTAAAAATTTAAAATGCGAAAATAACACTTTATCTAGAATAATTGCATTTTATCCCTCAAATATTGCACTTTAACTTTCTATTAGCTATAACGTTATATTTTTTAATGACTATTCTCTGGCCAATTAAAAAAACATGATACAAACCTAAATTATAAACTTAATGTTACAGAATACCTTTGCTATCCCATACCCATATCCCATTTTAAACTAAGAATGATTATAATTGTAAACATTTTATAATATATCATGGAAAATCAGGAACTAGATCCTAAAAATCAAGAAATCGTAGACAATCGCGAACTCAATATATGGGAAGCTATGATCCCTATCGTAGCATTGGTTATAATGCTAGCCTATAATGTATATGTTTTTGGTGATGATGCATTAAGTGGGTCTAACCAATTTATTCTGCTTTTAGGTGCTGGGGTAGCTGCCATTGTAGGTTTTTTTAATAAAACTTCTTTTGAAACCATGATGGATGAAGTTGCACAAAATATTAAATCTACCGCAGGAGCCATAATCATTCTCCTTATGGTTGGTGCACTTGCAGGAACCTGGCTTATAAGTGGGATAATCCCCACGATGATTTATTATGGCCTACAAATATTAAATCCCTCTATATTTCTTGCAGCCTGTGTGGTTATTTGCGCGATAATTTCTGTTGCCACCGGAAGCAGCTGGACGACCTCAGCGACCGTAGGTATTGCGCTTATAGGTATTGCAAATGCATTAGGCATCTCTTTAGGAATGACGGCAGGTGCTATTCTTTCTGGCGCCTATTTTGGAGATAAATTATCTCCCTTAAGTGATACTACTAATCTCGCACCGGCGATGGCAGGTACAGATCTGTTTACACATATTCAATATATGCTCTACACTACTGTTCCTACAATTACTATTACCTTACTGGTTTTTATAATTATTGGTTTTAATATAGACACTACGGGTGATGCAGATACTTCGACCATACTTGCCTCTATAGATGATGCTTTCACAATAAGTCCGTGGTTGTTTGTAGTTCCTGCTCTTGTGATTTTTATGATCATCAAAAAGACTTCTCCACTTATAGCTTTATTAATAGGTACGCTTTTAGGAGGTATTGCAGCCTTAATTGTTCAGCCGGAAATTGTGGCTACTTTAGGAGGTAGCGATACGCTAACTTTTAAGAGCGGCTATATGGGTGTTATGAATGCCATTACAGTAGATACCGCTATTGAGACTACAAATGAAAATCTTAATGATCTTTTTGCCGCAAGCGGAATGGCAGGAATGCTGGGAACTATCTGGCTAATCATTTGCGCAATGACCTTTGGTGGAATTATGGATGCTATTGGAGCACTTTCAAGAATAAGCAAGTTTATGCTTAATTTATTTGACAGCACTTTTGGCCTGTTTGCCAGTACTGTAGCAACCTGCATAGGTTTAAACGCAACAGCTAGTGATCAATATTTAGCAATAGTTGTTCCCGGTAAAATGTATGCAAAAGCCTATCGCGATAAAGGCCTGGCTCCAGAAAATTTAAGTAGAACATTAGAAGACAGCGGTACAGTAACCTCAGTACTCGTGCCTTATAACACCTGCGGTGCTTATCAAAGTGGTGTTCTTGGTGTATCAGTTTCAGACTATTTTGTATATGCGATATTCAATTGGTTAAGCCCCTTTATGACTTTAATATTTGCAGCTTTCCGTATAAAAATTAGAACACTCGCTCAGGCAGGAAAAGCTAAATAATTGAGTTTAGTAAATAACCAATTACCAGTCTTTAGTGGAATAGAAACTATTTGTTGAACTTGAAACTCAACTTTACACATTTTATTATCAATTGTTGATTAAAAAATAATTGCATTTTAACGCTTTACGAAAGACCTAATAAGCACGCCACATTTTTATCAATTTGATAAAATGTAGCGCCTATTTTAGTTGCAATCTCAATAATAACCTACTCTTTCGACTTCAATAGAAAACGCCTATAGTAGCATAGTTAGTTTTCATTTTCACCCATAAACTTATCCTTTAATTGGGGTTACTTTTGCAGCCAAATTAAAAACAACTAGAATGACATTAGTAGGAAAAAAATTCCCAAGCATCAGCGTAGATGCAATGAACGAAATGGGTGACACGTTCAAATTAAATATTCTTGAAGAAGCTCAAAAAAATAACAAGAAGGTTTTACTTTTTTGGTATCCTAAAGATTTCACATTTGTATGTCCTACAGAATTACATGCATTTCAAGCTGCATTAGCAGATTTTGAAAAAAGAAATACTATGGTAATAGGTGCTTCTTGCGATACTCCAGAAGTTCACTTTGCATGGTTAAATACAGCAAAAGATAATGGTGGTATTGAAGGTGTGACTTATCCTATTCTTGCAGATACAAACCGTAATCTTGCTAACCGCTTAGGCATATTAGATATTACTAACGAGCGTTACGATGAAGAACATGGTAATGTTTTAGTTGACGGTGATAATGTGACCTACAGAGCTACATACTTAATAGACGAAGAAGGAACGGTATTTCACGAAGGTATTAACCATATGCCATTAGGTCGTAACGTTAATGAATTTCAACGTTTAATTGATGCGTATACGCACGTACAGGAGAAAGGTGAAGTTTGCCCTGCAAACTGGGAAGAAGGTAAAGATGCCATGAGCGCAAATCGTGATGGTGTAGCATCTTATTTATCATCTAACTAAGATTAAACAATCAAGACTTTAATTTAGGATTAAGGTCTTGATGTTTTAATTCATGTTGAGGCTTCAGTAAATTAAATTCCACGTTGTGGAACTAAAAAAAATAATATGGTTCAAGAACTTGATCAAGATAATTTAGCAGAATTGGTAAGTACAAACGATACTGTTGTTGTACAATATATGGCCGGCTGGTGTGGTAACTGCAGATTGATGAAGCCAAAATTTAAAAAACTGGCTTCAGAACATGAAAACACAGCTTTTTTACTGGTTGATGCAGAGAAGTATCCAGAAAGCCGTAAACTAGCAACTGTAGACAACCTGCCTACATTTGCCACCTTTAAAAACGGAAGTTTTAAAAACCAGGTGCAAACTAATAAGTTTGAAATCTTAAAAGAACTTGTAGATGAAATTACCAGTAATTAAGCACTTACAAAAAAACAACAGCGCTCAGGCGTTAGAGCACACTATAGAAGTTTTGGAATCTTTTACAGAACATCGTTCTGTTTCTGATGAAGAGATGGATGTTATAGGTGAACTCATCACAAATTTATGTGGTGCTGTAGAAATGCATCAAATGATCACAAACGGAATGTCTGAACGTGATGCAGCTAATGGCTTTGCTCAAAAAGTCTTAGGCTCTATAGACCGATAATTTTATTAATAAATGAGAGAAAAATCCCTTGGTTAAATAGAACCAGGGGATTTTTTGTTTTAAAAGACGTATCAAATTAGCATTTGTTTAATTGCTACTCTTTAAGCTTATAAGTACATTTACTCAAACATACAAACTCAATATGGCTACGATCACTTTAGGTGGAAACACTACACATACACTAGGCGAATTACCAACAACAGGAAGCCCTGCGCCAGACTTCAATCTTGCTGCAAAAGATCTACATCAGGTTTCTCTTAACGACTTTAAAGGGAAACGCGTTGTTATGAATATTTTCCCAAGCGTTGATACCGGCGTTTGTGCTGCTTCTGTACGTCATTTTAACAAGGATGCTTCTAACCTTGAAGATACTGTAGTACTTTGCATATCTAGAGACTTACCCTTTGCACAGGCTCGTTTTTGTGGTGCAGAAGGTTTAGAGAATGTAATAACACTTTCAGATTTTAAAGACGGTTCTTTTGGCAAAGATTATGGTCTCGAGATTAAAGATGGTGCTTTTGCGGGGTTACACTCGCGTGTAGTTATTGTTCTTAATGAAGATCATAAAATTGTTTATAGCGAGCAGGTTTCAGAAATAGGTCAGGAACCTAATTACGAGACTGCACTTAACGCGCTAAATTAATTTATGAATAAGGCTGAAGACAATTTTATAGTAAATAGATTAAAAGCGTTTAAGTATGCCTTTAAAGGTGCCTGGCTATTAATACGTAAAGAACCCAGTATTAAAGTACAGTTTACCTGTGCCATAATTGTAACACTACTTGGTTTTATTCTCGATATTTCTGCCACAGAGTGGGTGGTTCAATTACTGGCAATAGGTTTAGTATTAGCTGTTGAAGGGCTCAATACCGCAGTAGAAAAAATAGCAGATTTTATACATCCTGAATACCATGAGAAAATAGGTGATATAAAAGATGTAGCCGCAGGTGCAGTAACCTTTGCTGCTCTTATAGCTGCCATTATTGGTCTTATTATATATATTCCAAAACTGTTATAAAATTTTATAAGTTTAGTACCGTTTGATATTTGTATTTTTGCCCACCTGTAAGTTTAAAAATAAGTCATCACTAGATTGCTACTTTTAAATTTTCAAACAAAAAACCCCTACTAATAACGAGTTACTGGTACAAATAGTCAACCCTTGGAATGGCCCGAAAAAAAACCAAAACCACAACCAAAAAAACTACACAGTCTAAGAAATTATCGCTTAAGCTGTCTAAACAACAAAAAATTGTTCTGGGGAGTTTTCTCTTTCTTCTGGGGCTGGCTTTGCTGTTTTCTTTTATATCCTATTTTTTTAGCTGGCAGGCAGATCAAAGTACCCTAGACAGTCTGGGCGATCGCAACGTAAAAACCGAAAACTGGCTGAATAAATTTGGTGCAGCTATAGGTGATTTCTTTATTTATCAGGGCTTCGGTCTGGCTTCCTTCACTTTAGCTGTTTTAATAACGCTTACCGGTTTTTACTACTTTTTTGACAAAGAGAAAAAAACCTTACGTACTTTCTGGTTTTGGGGTATTGTTTTAATGTTGTGGTTCTCTGTCTTTTTCGGCTTTTTTTCAGATTCTGCACCGCTTTTAGGTGGTATGGTGGGTTACGAGCTTAACGATTATCTTCAAGATTATTTAGGTCTTATAGGTACGATACTTATTCTCGCTTTCTTTGCCATTGTATATTTCGCCGTTAGGTTAAAAATAACGCCAGAGTTAGTAGGCAGTTATCTAAAACAAAAAAGGCAATCGCTTAAAAGCGAACTTAATGACGACAACGATGATGATTTTTCTGAGTATAGAGATAACGCCTTTGACAAAGACAATATCGAGTTACCGAAACCTGCACCGGTTACTAAAGAGATTAAACCAGAAGAACCGGCTCTTAAACCAATTCAGCCTGTAGCAAAGGATGTTGATGAGCCCGAACTTAAACTTGAAACTGCGCAACCCGCTCAGGAAGAATTTGAGATTGAGATTGAAGAAACCGTTGAAGAAGAAGAACTGGTAGAAAATCTAAGCACAAAACTGGTTCAGGATTTTGGGGAGTTTGACCCTACGCTAGAATTAAGCAACTATAAGTTTCCTTCTATAGATTTACTGAAAGATTATACTAAGGGACAAAGCATCACTATAGATCAGGAAGAACTTGAGGAAAACAAAAACCGAATTGTAGACACCCTTAAAAACTACAAAATAGAAATTGCGCATATTAAAGCAACGGTAGGACCTACTGTTACCCTTTATGAGATTGTACCCGAAGCCGGCGTGCGTATTTCAAAAATTAAAAATCTTGAAGACGATATTGCTTTATCTCTTTCGGCATTAGGTATACGTATCATTGCGCCAATACCAGGTAAAGGAACCATAGGTATAGAGGTACCCAATAAAAATGCACGTATTGTATCTATGCGTTCTGCCATCGCCTCTCCCCGCTTTCAAAATGCAGAGATGGAATTACCTTTAACTTTGGGTAAAACTATTTCTAATGAAACCTTTGTGGTTGACTTAGCAAAAATGCCACACTTACTTATGGCAGGTGCTACCGGGCAGGGTAAATCTGTGGGATTAAATGCGATTCTTACTTCATTACTTTATAAAAAGCATCCTGCGGAAGTAAAATTTGTTCTGGTAGATCCTAAAAAAGTAGAACTTACCCTGTTTAATAAAATAGAACGTCACTATCTGGCTAAATTACCAGATTCTGAAGAAGCCATTATAACAGATAATGCCAAGGTTATAAATACCTTAAATTCACTCTGTATTGAGATGGATAATCGATACGATCTGCTTAAAAATGCATTGGCTCGTAATATTAAAGAATACAATGCAAAATTTAAAGCGCGCAAACTTAACCCGAATGACGGTCACAGATTTTTACCCTATATCGTTCTGGTAATTGATGAATTTGCAGATCTTATTATGACTGCCGGTAAAGAGGTAGAGACTCCTATTGCACGTCTTGCTCAATTAGCTCGAGCGATAGGTATTCACTTAATTGTAGCTACTCAGCGACCTTCGGTGAATGTTATTACAGGTATCATAAAGGCAAACTTTCCTGCACGTATTGCTTTTAGGGTGACTTCAAAAATTGACTCCCGTACGATTTTAGATAGTCAGGGTGCAGATCAATTAATAGGACGAGGAGATATGTTATTTACACAGGGTAATGAACTTACTCGTGTACAATGTGCTTTTGTTGATACTCCCGAAGTTGAAAAAATCACAGAATTTATAGGTTCACAAAAAGCATATCCTGATGCTTATCACCTGCCCGAATATGTGGGTGAAGAAGGTGGCACAAGTCTTGATATAGATGTGAGCGATAGAGATGCGCTCTTTATGGAAGCCGCCGAAGTTATAGTAATAGCGCAGCAAGGTAGCGCCTCTTTATTGCAACGTAAACTGAAACTGGGTTACAATCGTGCCGGTAGAATAATTGATCAATTAGAAGCTGCAGGTATTGTAGGACCTTTTGAAGGCAGCAAAGCCAGACAGGTACTCGTTTCAGATATGAATGCCTTAAATCAACAATTAAACAATGATTAAAATGAAAAATTTAAAAATAAAAGCACTTACTTTTTTACTCGTATTTCTTTCTGGTATTGCGATGAGCCAGGCACAGGATGCTAAAGCTAAAGCGCTATTAAATGAGGTTTCTACAAAAGTAAAAACCTATAAGAATATGTTTATAGATTTTAAATACAGCCTTTCTAACGATGCGGCAGGTATTAATCAGGAAACACGTGGAGATGTAACCTTAGTTGGCGACAAATACAAATTAAATCTAATGGGTACTACCCAAATGTATGATGGTAAAAAATTATACACTGTAATTCCTGATGATGAAGAAATTACTATTTCTACGCAGGATCCCGGTGATGATGATGCCATTACGCCTTCAAAAATGCTTACCTTTTTTAATAAGGGATACACCTATAAATGGGATATAGATCAAAACGTAAATGGTCGTAAAATTCAATATGTAAAGTTGATACCTATTGATTCTAATAGCGAATTAAAATCTGCTTTATTAGGTGTAGATGCACAAACCAAGCATATTTACCGTCTCATAATGACGCAAAAAAACGGTACCAAAATTACCATTACCGTAAACTCTTTTAAAACAGACCAGCCTGTACCAGGCAACTTATTTGTTTTTGACGAGAAGAAATACGCAGATTACTACATCAACAGGCTAGATTAGTTTTGTGAAAATACTGGACCGTTACATACTAACAACATTCATTAAAAACTTTCTGAGTACATTCATCATTCTGATGTTCATTTTTGTACTTCAGACGGTGTGGTTGTACATTAAGGAGCTTGCTGGCAAAGATCTGGACTTTGTAATTATTATAAAGTTTTTAATGTATTTCTCACCGCGTCTTGTAACGTTAGTGCTACCGCTTACAGTATTGCTTACCAGCATTATGACCTTTGGTAATTTTGCTGAGAATTATGAGTTCGCTGCAATGAAATCTACAGGTATTTCATTGCAGCGCGCTATGCGAAGTCTTACGGTATTTATTATTGGGCTCGCTATCACGTCATTTATGTTTGCTAATTATGTGATTCCGGCGGCAGAGTTTCAGTCCCTAAACCTGCGTAGAAATATTGCACAGGTAAAACCGGCGATGGCGATTACAAAAGGCCAATACACAGATATTGCAGACGGCTATGTCATAAAAGTTGCAGATAAACAGGGAGAAAACGGTCAGTTTTTAAAAGATGTTATTATCTATGAGAAAGACCCTACCCGTATAGGAAACTACACCGTAATTAAAGCACGTGAAGGCGAACTCATAAGCGCTGAAGGAGACAATATTCTTTCCCTTAAATTAATTGACGGAAACTACTATGATGAAGTCGAGCAAAGAGATTACAATAAGCAAAAAAGAGAACCTTTTGTAAAGAGCTATTTTGAGACTTACACCATAAATATTGACTTATCTGAACTTGATAATGTAGATATGGATGAGAAAAGTATCGACAACGCCTATACAATGCTTACGGTAATGCAACTGCGCGATACCCTGGTTGATATTTCAAAAAGCTACAATAACCATCTCAAAACCTTAGGAACAGGACAAATACGAGAGATGTATTTGCAAAATTTAGATTCTTCCTATTTAGCAAATATTCCTATTGATACCAGTAGAGTTTTAAATACAGAGTTACTTGAGAATTTTAAGGACACTGAAAAAATGCAACTGCTTGACCGAACGTTGGCTAAAATAAAAAATGAAATCAACGACGTCAAAAATGATAAAATTACAAACGGTCAAAAAGTTAAAGTCTTAAGTAAATATGAAATAGCACTTCACGAGAAATTTGTACTTGCCTTTGGATGTATTATACTCTTTTTTGTGGGAGCGCCACTAGGTGCGATCATACGTAAAGGTGGCCTTGGCCTTCCTATTGTTGTAGGTGTAGTACTGTTTTTAACCTATCACTTTATAGGTATTTTTGCTAAAAACAGTGCAGAAGATGGCAGTATTTCAGCCTGGCTTGCAAGCTGGTTAAGTACCTTAATCTTGTTTCCGTTAGGTGTATATTTGACCTATAGAGCAACTACAGATCAAGGATTATTTGATCTGGACGGCTTTCTCGATCCCGTAAAAAAACTCTTCAGAAAAAAAGATAAGATTGCAACAGACCAAACGCAACCTTTAAAAGATTCTGAATTATCAAATGCAGAAAAAGCCATTCTAAAGGTTAAAACCCGGCAAGAGCTTGAAGATATTGTAGCAAATTACAAACAGTATGGCTATTCTATTCAGTTTAAAGAAGCTGCAGAAGTCTTGCTAAAAAATGATGCGCAATAACCTACCACAGGTTCTTTTTTACCACGATTAATATACGCTCACAGCGCTAAATCGTACCTTTACAATTCTAAATTGAAAGCATGAATACGCAAACCATAACCCGGGATATTAAATTGAATACCATAGAAGAAGCTATTGCAGATATTAAAAATGGCAAGGTTATTATTGTTGTAGACGATGAAGATCGCGAGAACGAAGGTGATTTTCTTGCTGCTTCAGAGATGGTTACCCCAGAGATGATCAATTTTATGGCTACGCATGGTCGCGGTCTTATATGCACTCCCATTACCGAAGAGCGTTGTAAAGAATTGAAACTCGATATGATGGTAGGCACTAACAGTGATCCTATGGAAACGGCCTTTACCGTTTCGGTAGATTTAAAGGGAAATGGTGTTACTACGGGAATCAGTGCTTCAGACCGAGCTAAAACCATACAAGCATTAATAGATCCTGATACCCGATCCTGGGATTTAACGCGTCCTGGTCATATTTTTCCGCTAAAAGCAAAAGAAGGTGGCGTATTACGTCGTACCGGTCATACCGAAGCTGCTATTGATTTTGCACGTCTGGCAGGCTTTGCTCCCGCCGGTGTGATTGTAGAAATTATGAACGCAGACGGTACAATGGCGCGTTTGCCAGAACTCGTTAAAGTTGCTAAAAATTTTGATCTCAAAATTGTTTCTATTGCAGATCTGGTTGCGTATCGTATGCAACACGATTCGTTAATTGTTAAAAAAGAAGATTTCAATATAGAAACCCGCTACGGAAGTTTTAGACTGCGAGCGTATCAACAAACTACAAATGATCAAATACACATTGCACTTACAAAAGGAACCTGGGCTATAGATGAGCCGGTGCTGGTACGTGTAAATTCGACTTTTGTAAACAATGACATTCTAAGCACCCTGACGCAGGAACAAGACCGAAAACTGGATAAAATTTTTGAAACAATAAATACTACCGGTAAAGGAGCTATTGTTTTTATCAATCAGGAAAACATCGCCAACAAATTATTATTCCGCCTCGCGGAATTAAAAGAAAGACAGGAAACTGGTCGTGAACACGTAGTATCGTCAAAAATGGATCTTAAAGATTTTGGAATAGGTGCCCAAATTCTACACGATCTTGGTATTACCAAAATTAAATTACTGTCTAATAGCGAAGACCACAAGCGTGTGGGTATGATAGGCTACGGACTTGAAATTACAGATCGCGTAACCTATTAAAAGACTCGATTAGAGGTGATTCTGAACTGATTTTGCAACACAAATAGATGTTTAGCGTATTTTAAATACTAAACTAAATTCTATGAATGCAAAATTATACGTTTCAGGTTTATTTATTTTTTGCTTCGGAGGCATTTTAACTGCTCAGGTAAATCCTCAAATTCAGCTTATTCCGCAGGATTCACTTTTCTTAAAATTTAACCTTAATAGCAAAGACTTTTCATATTTAGAATTTTTTGAAAACCATGATGCATTAACAGAGTTGACAAAACCCGGTCTAAAACCGAATCCTATTAAAAATAGGATGCCCATCCTTAAACCAGATGAAACCCTTAATTACCCTATGCGTATTTATAAACCTAACCCTGTTTATGAATACAAAATACAGGTTTTAGAACCCATTATGATAGATCAAAATTATCAATCATAGTTTTATAATCGTTTCTTCCAGAGGTCTGCGTACTTTCTTAAAGTCTGCAAACATATCGTCTTCGGCACGGTAACCCACAGGCATCACAAGCACAGAAGACAAATCATAATTTCCTAAATTGAGAATCTCATCATACTTGTGTGGTTCAAAACCTTCCATAGGGCAGCAATCTATTTGCTCAACAGCACAAACCGTAAGCAGATTTCCCAAAGCTAAATAGGCCTGTTGTATCGCCCACGCTCTAGTCTCATCTTCCGGTTGTGTATCAAATTTATTTTCTAACATTTCTCTAAACGGTTTAAGAATGAGATCTGGCGTACCGCGCAGTTCTTTTACCCGTTCAAAATAGCCGGTAACAAAAGGAGCTTTTACTGTTTTTTCTATACATATAACCAGCAAATGCGAAGCGTCTGCAACCTGGCGTTGATTCATTGAGGCAGTTAATAAACGTTCCTGTAACTCTTTATCTGAAATAACTACCAGTTTTAAAGGTTGTAAACCATACGAAGTAGCAGTAAGATTAAAGGCTTCTGTAAGAATATTTATTTTTTCTTCTGCAACAATACGCTTTGCATCAAACTTTTTAGTTGCATAGCGCCACTTCAAACTCGTTATTACATTCATAGTCTTCATTTTAGTACAAAGGTAAGATGTTCCTGTTTATAAGTATTTATACACGATTAACTTATTACAAGCATTCTACTTTAAATCTTAAATATCAAAAGCGGTAACTTATCTTTATGGGCTGATGTATATCTTACTTTTATTAAATGCGACACCTTTAGTATGCAATTAAAAAAAATAATTTTATTAAAACTTCTGGGCTATTTAACACTCACGTTTGTGGTGCTGCTACTTTTTATAAGTACCCTCTCCTACCGTATTAGATCGTACAGCGAACCTTATATTTTTGATGAAGCTTCAGAAATTCCTGAGGCGTACTCGGTACTTGTATTGGGAGCCAGTGTATTACCCAGCGGAGAGCTCTCTACTATGTTGCGCGACCGCGTAGAATCTGCTTTATTACTCTATGAGAATGGAAAAGTAAAACGGTTTCTACTTAGTGGCGACAATGGCTCTACGAGTTATAATGAGCCCAGGGCGATGAAGAAATACCTTAGAGAGCGTGGTGTACCTGAAGAAGCTATTTTTATGGATTATGCCGGTTTTGATACCTACGACTCGGTATATCGCGCGTCTTATATCTTTGAGATAGATAATGCGATTGTGGTCTCTCAACGTTTTCACTTACCCAGAGCAATTTACATTGCCCGTCAAATGGGACTTAATTATTATGGGTATAATGGAGATCGCAGAGCGTACGAACTCGAATCTCGCAACCGGTTTAGGGAAATAGTGGCTAATGTAAAAGCATTTTTAGAACTCGCGATTAACAAAGAGCCTCATTTTAAGGGAGATAAAATACCTATTACAGGTAAAAATAATTAAATGAAAAAATCCTTTAAAAAGTATAGTTCATAATCAAAAAAACTTTCTATATTTGCACCCGCAATCAGCAAATAGCTGATGAGACACTCAGGAGAAATGGCAGAGTGGTCGAATGCGGCAGTCTTGAAAACTGTTGAGGGTCACACCTCCGGGGGTTCGAATCCCTCTTTCTCCGCAATCAAGCGCAAGGCTTGAAATAACAAAAACCGCAGCAGTTATGCTAGCGGTTTTTTTGTTTTAAGACTTAGGCATTTGCAAAATGCTCAAAGTGGGATATTGGAACAAAATCTCTCTTTCTCAGCAAAAGGAAACCCATCGCTTTTTTAGCGATGGGTTTTTTGTTTATTAGAATGGCTCAAGCACTTTACTTAAATGCCAAATAAATCAATAAGAAATGCGGCTAGTTTTTTTGCCGGACGATGGTTTCTATGCTTGCTATGGATTCACCGATTGTGGATCTGAAATCTTTCTTATCTCAAGCTGTCTGTAAATAGCTAAAGTTCATATTCTAATTTAGGAAATGTTATAAAAAGCTTTTACAAGCTCTCTACATTCTTTTGACGTCCAATCATAATTACGCTGATATACCGGTATTACAAACTATACATTTGCCGCTTGAAAAAAGGCATTGATAGGTAGTTAAATCCTATTTAATATCTGAGGCATCACCTCACATTTATCAAATGATACTAATTTTTTACGCATCAAACCATTGTTAGTAAAGTGTCTGGAAATTTCCATCACTTTATCAAAATAATCATCGCATAGTATAGTCCTCGGTTCTCCTTCTTCCTCATATTCCTCAGACCATTGGTAGTAAAAAGGCTTAATACTTAAACAATTTTCACTTTCAAATAACTCTTTAAGCATGGTACGGTCTGAAAGACCACAGGAATGTCCTAAAATGATAATCTGATACGGGCTTGAATTGATAAAGCGGATTAAATCATAATAATCTGAATTTTGAAGATATCTAAAAGATTTTACGTGTTCTAAATATTTATTCTCCCCTGTTTTTTCTAATCTGGGATAATCATCATCTTCCTCATCACCATATCCAAATATCATTGATTCATCTAGACCACCGTGTATTTGAATTATAGGGTTAGTAATTAATTCTTGCCTTGCATCAAATTGTTTAATAAGTTTTGAAACCGTATTCGTATAGTTGAAATTTACGAACTGGATCTTACCTAGCTTTAACTCCTTATTGTCTAGATCAACCTCTGGGTTAAATTCATTCTGTTGTAAAATAGATTGACAGATACGAGATCGATAAGGAGAAAAAGAAGAAGATTCACTTTTTATTTTATCCTGTTCTTCTATAAGGTATTCTTTAAGATACCCTTTCAGTTGCACAAGTTGTGCGTTTAAAGTGTTTATATCACTTCCCTTAGCAACTTTAAGGTTTTGGTAAAAGATATACTCAATATTTACCCAACCAAGGTTTTCTATATTTTTATCTATTTGATTAATAAAATTTGAAACTGGTTTTACGGTGAGTGACGACGCTTGATTACGTATGAACTTATAAAAATCTCTTCTTTCTTCCTCATAACTAACTTTAGTATTTTTATATTGAGTAAGCCATATTCCCCAATTTTGTTCAGTCGTTCCGGGTATTTCAATTGTATAAATGTCATTTTCAAGATAGCCGTAATAATGTCTACTTGCTCTCCTTCCAGGATACTGAAAAGCTTCTAATATCAGTTTCTTCTTCAGCCAGTACATAAAATCCGCATAACCGGTTCTAAGCCCTAATGCCAAATCAAAACCATTGCCTAATAAAACCAACTTGTTTACTATCAACTCTTGTTTATATTCCATACTTAACAATTCTCCACAGTTTGTATTTTACTCGTATCATTTCTATTTTTTCAAGATCTCTTGAATCGCTCTATTAAAATTTTACTAACTATGAACTTTCAACTATAGCAACCTCCTCCTCCGTCAAACCATACAACTCATAAACCATCTGGTCAATCTTGCACTCGGTCTGGTTAATTTGATTTTGCAGGTCCTGAGCTTTCTTTTTGTTTTCTTCAATAAGAGACATCCACTCAAACTCGTCATTTTTATTGAAGGCATAGTTCTCATCTCTCAGCTGCGCTAGAGTTGACGTGCTACGGTTCTCGACTGCGCTCGAACTGACAGTAGCTTCTTCGGCAAGATTTTCACGGAATTTATTATTGACTTTGAAAGTTTTAATGAGCACTTTGATAAAAACTTTAATGTAGAGCTCTTGCCAAATAACAAGCTTATCAAAAAGATTTATATTAATCACCGAATTTTGAAATAATACCATTAGATACTATAAAATATTACTAATAATTTAAAAGTAACTAATACTTATATTTAAACCGCAACTAAAACTACAAGTAATCAACAAGTTATTAATGAGGAAATCTATAATTACTAATATATTTATTAGAACAACGCTCTAAAATTATCTTTGTTAATTAATATAATTTCAGCATTTTAAGTTTTACACGAGCCTTGATGGTTTGAGTTGCCCCGTTACAGTTCTATTAAATTTCAACAGCTTCTAATTTTCCTACCTCTTCCTCTATATAGTCAATCTTTTGTTGCGATACCGTTCTGCAGAAATAGCCTTTGCTAATAAACCACTAAAAGAGCATTTTCAATTATTATATTCAACTACACTTACCCATACCTAATTACAATTTGGTATTCCTAAAGTTCAAAGCCAACCGGTATAAAAATCTCTGTTTTGAGTATAATTTAGCACAGTTTTAACCAGCTCAAACCTTAAAGTTCTCTCAAATCTAAAGCTCTCAATAGGCTTCTTGGTAAGTTTGCTATTCTAGCTAAGTATATGAAAGAAAAGTTTGATAAAAAGTCACTAAAAGAAGGTTTTGTAACCATACAGGGCGCACGCCAGCACAATCTTAAAAACGTATCGCTCGAGGTGCCGCGAGATGCACTGGTTGTATTTACCGGAATATCAGGTTCGGGTAAATCTTCACTTGCTTTTGGTACGTTATATGCCGAAGCGCAGCGCAGATACCTCGAATCTGTTTCTCCCTATGCCCGTAGGTTGTTTCATCAAATGCCCATTCCGGAAGTTGATGCGATAGAAGGATTGCCACCGGCGGTTGCCTTACAACAACAACGCAGCTCTGGCTCTACCCGTTCTTCAGTGGGTTCTGTGACTACCTTGTCTAATTTGTTGCGTATGCTATATTCTCGTGCTGGAGATTATCCTGATGGTCAATCTATTTTATATGCAGATTCATTTTCTACAAATACGCCTGAAGGTGCCTGCCCCGAGTGTCACGGTTTGGGTAAAATTTACGAAGTGACCGAAAAAAGCATGGTCCCAGATGATACCTTAACCATTAGAGAACGCGCCATTGATGCCTGGCCTAAAGCCTGGCAGGGTAAAAATCTGCGTGACATTCTGGTTACTCTGGGTTATGATGTAGATACCCCCTGGAAAGACCTTCCGCAGAAAGACCGGGATTGGATTCTATTTACAGACGAGCAACCTCAGGTTCCCGTGTATCGAAATTTTAACCGGGAAGAAGTAAAACAAGCTATTAAAGATGGTCTTCAACCCAGCTATAAAGGAACTTTTATAGGAGCAAAAAAACACATTCTACAGACGTTTGCTAATTCACAAAGTGCATTGATGAAAAAGCGGGTGGCTAATTATATGGTGAGCAGTATATGCCCTGCCTGTCACGGTAAACGTTTAAAGCGTGAGTCGCTTTCCGTAACTTTTGAAGGTTATGATATCGCCGATATTTCACGATTACCCTTAAAAAAAATACAGGCTATTTTTCAACCCTATAGTGATGGCTCTGCTCCTGCACTAAAAAAATTAGGCAAAGACCATAAAGAAAAAGTGTTAGTTGCACAGCGCATTGCTGAAGATTTAATAGCCAGGGTAGCTGTATTATTAGAACTGGGCCTGGGCTATTTGTCTTTAGAACGCAACACACCTACCCTATCACCCGGTGAGCACCAGCGGTTACGATTGGCAACTCAGGTGCGTAGTAATTTATTTGGTGTGGTGTATGTTTTAGATGAACCATCTGCTGGCTTGCACCCTGCAGATACTGAAGCCTTATTAAAGACCTTAGACCGACTAAAAGCAAGCGGAAATTCACTATTTGTAGTAGAACACGAGTTAGATTTAATACGTCACGCAGATTGGATTGTAGATGTAGGTCCTGAAGCAGGTGAAGGCGGTGGTAAAATTTTATACAGCGGTCCGCCAAAAGGCTTAAAAGAAATTAACCGTTCAAAAACCGGAAGGCATCTTTTTGATGAATTACCTTTTAAAAAGCCTGTAGCCCGTGAACCTTCCGGTTGGCTAAGCTTAAGTGGAGTAACCCGAAACAATCTCGAAAATTTAGAAGTTTCTTTTCCGTTAGGAGTATTAACCAGCGTTACCGGAATTTCAGGATCGGGTAAAAGTAGCTTAGTAAGTCAGGTTTTGGTAGAATTGATGACAACCTACTTCGGAAACAGTATTCCCGCAGAAGAAGAGTTAGAAGATGAGCTTCAACAGGATGTCGTTACTACATTAGGCGGCACCATCACCGAAGGTGCTGAAAATCTGAAGCGCATGGTTGTGGTTAATCAAAAACCTATTGGCCGTACTCCGCGCTCAAATTTGGCGACATATACCGGTTTTTTTGATGCTGTACGTAAATTATTTGCGACAACACCATTAGCTAAATCTCGCAAATACAGTGCGGGCCGTTTTTCTTTTAATGTGGGAAAAGGGCGTTGTGCAAATTGTGAAGGCGAAGGTTTTGTCATGGTAGAATTATTATTTCTGCCCAGTGTTTATGCGCCCTGTCCTGTTTGCAACGGGACGCGATATAATGACGAGACCTTAGAAGTTACTTATAACACTAAAAATATTGCTCAGGTGTTAAATATGACGGTTAACGAGGCTCTTTCTTTTTTTAAGGAAGACGATCGTGTCAACCGCACGCTTAGCGTTCTTCAGGAAGTAGGTCTGGGATATTTACGTCTGGGACAGCCCGCTACCGAACTTTCGGGTGGTGAAGCGCAACGTATTAAACTGGCTAAAGAATTACAACGCACAAACCGTGGAAACACCCTCTATATTCTCGACGAGCCTACTACAGGATTGCATCCCTCAGATGTTGAAAAGTTGCAAGTACAGCTAACAAAATTAGTTGACGCAGGCAATACGGTTATTGTAGTAGAACACGATATGCAAATTATTGCTGCAAGTGATTGGGTTATAGATATAGGCCCAGGAGCCGGTGATGAAGGAGGTACTGTAGTTGCAGCAGGAACACCAGAAAAAGTCGCACAGAATAAAGAAAGCAAAACTGCAGTTTATTTAAGCCGAAAATTTACCGGAACTGCTTAATAAAACCACTAGCTTGAGAAATTAGGATTTTTTAAAAACTATTTTAGAAAATCCTATTTCACTTTCTTTAAATGCTTTGTAGAAGGTTTGGCTATTTTTAAAACTACGCTGTTTTAAAATGTGATATTCATAATTAATGATAACCTCATCCTCTTGAAAGGGCCACGGATTAATTATCAACTCACCCTCCTTATCGCACAGGTTGTGAATAGTATCTCCCAGCGCATCATTAATATCGTAAGAACGATTTGCATCGGGAAGTTCGTCCTGACAAATCATTAAACTAAGCCGATCGCAAAAACGTACGATTCCATATAAAATATTATATGAATCTGTTTTTAGATTATAGGCTTTCATCGCTTGCTTATCAAGATCACAATTGATTGTGGATACCAATCCCGCTTCAAAAACCTGTGGAGATAAAAATTTAAGATGACTACAGACTAAGGCAGCCACCAGCAATGATCTGCTTTTTAAACCATTCAAAATTTCTTCAGCCTTTTTACCAAGTTGCGCCTCGGTAACATCAGGTTTGTCAAAAGATACCGGTTGCCCTAGATCATTAAGTTGGCGCGTATAATTAAAATCGGTTTCCCGGGTTTCATGAAAAGCGATAGCCGCTATAACATCAGCAAAATAAGCATTCTTATATTTATTTTTTAATTGATGCCCTATATAACACGCTATATGCGCGTGGTGTGTTTGCGTAATTATACGGGTTCCGTTTATGTCTGCACTTACGATCATAGCCGTAAATATAACAGGACTTAACTATACATTGTTCTACTTTAATATAACTTTAAATGCATAAAATTACTTACGGAAATTTTCTTAAAAAAGACCTGCTGGCAATTCTGTTTTACTTTTTAAATGCAGTAAGAACCTTAGGTGCTAAATTATTTTTTGGCTGAAATTCTTCCGAAGCCATATAATTTAAAATACTGTTGCGTAATTGACGGGCAACAGGTCTGTTTTTTAAATCGGTGGAAAGATCTATAGCCGAAAACACCAATTTTCCGTCGCCTACTTTTGCTTCAAACAGATTTGCCAGATCGTGGTTGGTAACAAAATTATCGATCACTCTAACGATAGGTTTTATTTGAAGTCCATCAAGTTTTACAGATTTTGACTGAATACATAAATCCCACCACTGCCACTGACTATAAGTAGAAGTAGGAAAATCTGTTAAAGCTTTATTTTTAGTATCTATCAACAATCCCATAGTTCCCGGCTGATCAGGAAAATGCACCGGACTCCAAAACACCGGTACAAAACGCCCTTCAATTCCCTTTAATTCTTCTAACTTCGGATTAAAAAATACCGTTTTGCCCGATTTTAAAGCTGTAGTTGCTTCTTCAAAAGATTGCGTAGTCACAATAGTTTGTGCAGGAGTAACACGCTCTTTAGGATATACCCAAATAGACCAATTATTTACATAATTAGTACCATCAAGCTTTAATTCTAGTGACCAAACATCAGCTTTGTCAATTTGAACTGAAGTTTCTAATATTCCTAAATCAACATTATTTCCTAGCGCAAGGTTTAAATTTTCGACACGAGTTTCTTGTATTAAAGTTCCCTTACTGTCTTTTAGCGTAGCAAGTAATTTTTGATTTTTGAGTTCTTTATAAAAATTGGCGATTTCTAAATCAACCTTAACGGTTTCTCCCTGTTCATAAACCGCTTTTTCAAACCGAGCTAAGGGTACGAGCTCACTATTAAATGTTTTAAATTCTTCACCCGAAATAATTCCTTTAGATTCCCAAAATGCATTTAACAATCCTACCAATGCAGTGCCCTGACCGGGAAAATCTTGTAATTGCAATAACTGAAATCCATCAAAACCAGGGGTTTTTAATGCACGCTCTATTTCTTCCTTATAAAGCATCGCAGCAAGTTTACCCGATGCACGAGTAAAATCTGAAGCAAGAGCTATAAGCCCCTTTTGCTCTAAATCATTTTTAACGGCAACAAAATTATGTGGTGCAAGAACTCCTGTATATTTAGGGATTTCGCTTAAATCTGGATATACCGAGTATTGCCCGATTTCATGAGAAATCATAGGTATTTTAAGATGCGAACTTGTAGCCGTATAATCCTGATCAAAATGTGGTGCTTTGGTATTAAAAATACCTTGTCCACGTACCCAGCCTTTTTCGGTGTACTGCGTTATAAAAAATTGATCTTCAAGCTCGGGACGTAACCCCGCAGGTTTCTGAAACGAATAACTAGTTGTAGCATACAGATGTCTCGAATCTTTCATTTTTAAATCTGCTACCAAATCATTTAATACGTTAAAATCACCCTCTAATTCATTACCCATCGAGAAGAATAAAAAAGAAGGGTGGTGCCCATAGTCTTTTAAAATCTTATCTGCTTCTTGCTGTAAAAATGTAGTTGTAGCAGCATCTTTACCTACTTTTAAACTCCAGTGGGGCAATTCTACCTGTAAATACATTCCGGCTTTGTCTGCTGCTGCAAATGCCGCTTCGGGCGGACACCAACTGTGAAAACGTATATGGTTTAAGCCATAATCTTTGGCTTGCTTATAAAGGCTTGCCCACTCGGCTTCTTGCATAGGCGGATACCCTGTAAGTGGAAAAATAACACACTCTAAGTTTCCTCTTAAAAATATTCTGTGGTTATTTAAGTGCAATTGCGCATCTGCTGTAGTTACAGTTCTGTACCCAAATTCCAGAGCAATCTGTTCTTTTTCAGTTTTTAAAACTGCCTTATACGTCACAGGGTTGAACTCATCCCATTGCTCTATATTTTCTGGTTTTTGAATCGTTATCTTAACAAGATTCCCATCTTGCTTTGGCGCTGTTATAGGCTGCGAAAAAAGCACACTTCCGTCAGCTTTTTGAATTTCTATACTAAAGTCTGTAATGCTATTTTGAGTCGATTCAAAAACAAAATCAAGTAGTTCATTTTTAGTATCTGAATACACCTGAAGGTTAGCAATCGTTGCTTTATCTGAAGCGGTTAAGACTATTTCTCCTAAAATACCATTCCATTTTATCTGCGTGTGATTTGTATAGGCATGTGCCATTTCCTGATTAACTTCAATAGGATAGCGATCACCCGTTACATTAATATTTGGGTAAAAATCTGAGTTGTCTATAAGCACCGTAAGGCTATGTGTCCCCGGAGTTAAATAAGCACCCAACTCATAATCATGACTACCTATTAAACTTTCACGACTGGCAACCTTTTTATTATCTATAAACACAGTAGATTTCCACAATACGCGTTCGAGTTTTAAATTAATTTCTTTACCACTCCAGTTTTCAGGAATTGTGATTTCCCGTTGATACCAGGCTTTACCAATATATTGATGCTTACGTGCCAGATTAGACAACACATAATTGTTAAGAGCCGGAGTAAGTGTATCTGCGGTTCCTATACCGGCATCATCTAATGTACCCGGTAATGTTATAGCCTGACCCTTCAGGGTTTTTGCAAACCATTGCGCTGCTTCGCCCGCATCAAGCGAATCTAATTTTACCTGCCAGTTACCGGTAAGATTTATGCGATATGTATCACCAGCAGTTATGTCTGATTTAATTGCAGTATTGCAAGCGTTTAGCGCAACGATTAGTACAATACCCGTAAAAAATTTAAACATAAAATGGAATTTTTAAAAGTTAGACTACTTAAGATTGCAAGGCCATCTTACGATGTAAATGCGCCGGAAGGTGATACAAATCTTCATGTAGAACCTTGCTAAGAGCTTTTTCGGCAGCTGCCAAATTATCTAAACCTAAAGCGCCTAAACCTATAAGATAGTCACAGTGAATACGGTTACGCACTTGCAAGTCTTCTTCCCAGATCAATAAATCGGGTAACGAGATTGCAAAATAATCGAGTTTCACTGCGTCTTCTTTATGCGCTTCTCCATAATTTTTTAGGTTTTCAAAACGCTTTTGAGCTTCGGCCTGCTCCCCTAATTTTAGCAGGGCTAGACCCTGATAAAATATTTTATCAGGCTGCTGATCGTTGTAAAATATCGCCGGGCTGGGATCACTTAGTCCTTCTGAAGCTTTTTGCCACGCTTCTTTTCCAGATTGTGTTTTGCCTAATTGCTCATAGGCACAACCTAGCCAGTAAAAGATGTCATTCTCCTGCGCGCCAAAAAGTTTGCCTTCCCCTAAATTATGAGGGTACTCCTGCGCGGCTTCCAGATGAGTTATTGCATCCTCTGCCCTGTCATTACTTAAATATCTTTTTGCTAATTCTACATGGGTATTTATATGCTGAAAAGGAACTTTCCCCTCACCTCCTTCCCACGGGTGAAACTGTCGTGATTCTAGCAATTCTAAAGCTTTCTCGTGATCACCTTTAAAGTTATATAAGGCAATACGCTCTAAATACAAATCATCTCGAGACTGGGTTAAACTCAAGTTTTGCTCTAAAAGTTCTAAACGCGCTTCTACGGAAACATTTATCTTTTTGTATAATTGATCCAGCTCCATCAACAAACGTGCATCTGTAGGATCTAATTTAAATGCCTGTTCTAAGTGCGTGCGTGCTAAATCTTTTTGATCGGTTTTATTATAATACAATAAAGAAAGGTTACGATGACAAATAGCATTACGCTCATCAAGTTGTATTGACGCTTCCCAGCAATTTTGCGCCTCTTTGTATTGACGAGAAGCATACCAAAAATTACCCAAATAATATGAAGCTTTAGCATCTGTGTTATCAAAGTCAAAGGCAGCTTTTAATGCAATTACTTCTTCTAAACGGTTTGGAAAGCAATAGTCCTGTGAAAATTCTTGAGCTTTTTTAAACCATACTGAAGCTTTAGCAACCTCTCCTTTTTGCTGATAGAAATACCCTATAAAATAACCCACTAACGGATATACATTTTCTCCCTGAGCTATCTCTTTAAGCAGTGCAATTGCCTCTTCATATTGACCTGCCTGTGCATAATCGAGTGCAAACTCTATATAATTATGCTGGTAGCCTCGCAATAATTCTTTAAGTGTTACTAAATCTTCTTGATCACCGGTTAGCAGAAAGCGCTCATAACGTACTCCAAAATTAAAACGGTCTATCTTTAGTGAATCTTCAATAAGCTGAAGTGCCTCATCTTTGTTTCCTGATTTTCTTAAGATAATCGCCTTTAAATGTCTTGCCTTGTGATTGTGCCAGTTACTTATTAGAGCTTTGTCTACTAACTCTAATGCCTTATCAAAATCTGCTCGTTCACAGTCTATTTGCGCGAGATTAAAGTAGCCCGCAGCTTGCCAGGCAGCATTCCAGCAGGATTTAAAGAAGGCCGCATACGCTTCATCTTTTCTACCTAAATAGTTGAGAACAACACCCTTATTAAAATAAGGTTCGCCGTCATAGGGATTAGGATTCCTATTTGTAAGTGTTTCTATAGCAGTATTAAAATATACAAGCGCCTCTTCAAACTGGCCCCGCTTCATCTTCCATAATCCCATGGCGTTATTACAGCGTACATCACCGGGAGCGCGCTTTAAAGCTTCAAGATAATAGGCCGTCGCATCAAAGGTGGCGTGACGGTATTGCTCAAGATGCAACCCATTTAAAAATAATTGCTCTACTGTATCTATCTCCTGAGGTTCTTTTGCTGCTTTTGCCGCTTCAGGAATTTCTTCTACGCTATCATCACCAGGCGACCAACTCACCAACACTTTACCGTTAGCATCAGTAAGCGTTGCCTTTAAATCTTTATGGTCTGCGGTGGCCGTATCTATTAAGGAATCAAAACCGGAAGCAGGATCCAGGTCAAGGGTTTCTTCAAGAAAAACGTGATCGGCAGCTGTTAAGGTTACTTTTGCATTCTCATAGATACCCGTGACATAAATTTTTAATCTTGCCTTTCCGTTTTCCATTTCCAAATTAAGCAACGCTTCTTTAGTAGCATTTTTTACCACACCTACATTATAATACGGCATAAAATACTGCTTGAAGCTTTTCTCTTCGTAAGGATGCATCCACGAGAAATCTGGCTGATTGTCTGTGTAAACCCCACACATCAACTCAATATACGGTCCGTCTTCATCAGTTAAGTTACGATCCCAGGCCTGACCAAAATCACCATTACCCCACGTCCATTGTTTTTTACCCGGCGACACATTATGGTCTGCTACGTGTAATAATCCGCCTTTACTATCATTCTCATAGCCCCCTACAAAATCGTATTTTGAAGTAATTGCCATATAAGATGTAGGTACAGGAATATTCTTGTATCTAGAAATATCGGTGCCCGGTGCATAATCTACTTTGTAATATTCTCCTTTTGCGATAGGAAATTCAGACACATCACGCTTACCGTGATCAAAAACCGCGTTTACATCTGGAGGAAAAACAGATTGATAATGATCGTTTACTGCCACCGCAGGATTTGCCCACCATAAAAAAGTTTGCGGGTGAGGTGTACGATTATATAACTGTGCTTTTATTTCTAGATAAGCTTTATCAGGATGCAAGGTAAAACCTGCCATACCCTTAGTGCGAAACATACGCTCGAGTTCACTAACCCATACGGTTACGCTTCCATCTTTGTTTTCTTCAATATAGGAATCTGTAGGATCATATGTACTGGGTCTGTGGTGTTGTGGCCAGTTAAATTCTATACCACCAGAAATCCACGGACCGGTTAATCCTACCAGTGCAGGCTTAATCACCTGATTGTAATACACAAAATCACGCTGACGTATTTTATCATAAGCACGCTGAATTCTTCCGCCCAGAGCGGGAAGAATCATCAACTGTATGTAGTCATTTTCTATAAAAATAACATCCCATTCTTTGTCTACTTTCTCGTCACTTATCTGCTCAATTACCGGGTGCGGATACACAGAACCCGTACTGGCCTGATACACGCGTTTTTCTAAAAATACAGGATATTTTTCTGGTGTTCCTACTTCATACGTAGGGATTACAACGGTTTCTCTCCAAGCTTTAACTGTACTCATTCTCGTATTCTTAATATTTATTTAGAAGTGTAAAGTGCCTTTATTTTATTGATATCTAATTCTTGAGTAGGATTAAAGGCATCGCCACTCATATAATTTTTTAAACTAAAAAGTAGTTGTTGAGCTTCAATACGATTCTTAAGATCTGTATGTAAATCAATTCCTGAAACCAGAAGTTTTCCGTTACCTACCCGCGTTTCAAACAACAATCCCAGACTTCGGTTTTCAAACCAGTCGTCTATAACACGTACTATAGGTTTTAATTCTGAACCAAATTCATCAAGAATTATCGCATTGCTGTGCGTCATAGCATCCCACCATTGCCAGTTAGAATGGTATTGTGTTGGAAAATCTGCAAGCGCAGGATGATTGGGGTCGCATAAAATCCCTAAGGTAGTTGGCTTTTCACCACGCGTCCAGGCGGTGTTCCAGAAGATGCTCGAAAAACCGATACCGATATCACCCCCTTTACCTGCTACAAGAGCCCCTTTTGTCCCGTTTAATAAAACGCTGCCACCTTGTTCTAAAAATGCCAGTGTTGCTGCATCAAGCTTCTCAACTACCTGGACTTTACTATTTAATACTTCTTTTTTGGCGGGATATACCCAAATATCCCAGCTGTTTGTAAACTCCTCAACAGAGACACTTAACTTTAATTGCTGTGCTGTTTTTATGTTATTGAGCTGAAGCGAAATTTCGCCCAGTGCAATCCCATTACCTATTTGAAAATCTTGAGCTGGGAACGTTCCTTTTTCTACGGTGTTTCCGTTAGTATCATTGATAACCCAGAAAGGAGTCACATTTAGTAAAGGTTCTTGACCATAATGTGCCAGCTCTACCGAAGCATTTAGCGTATCACTGTTGAGAAAAGTGCGTTTTTCTAAACGTGCTAATGGTACGGTCTCCCCACTAAAAGATTTAAATTCTGCCGGACTCACATATCCTTTTTCTTCCCAGAACGCGTCAAGAACACCTACCAATGCGGTACCCTGTCCCGGAAAATCGGATAATCCCAAAAGTTGAAAACCACCAAAATCTTTAGTTCGCAATGCGGCTTCTACATCTGCTTTATAGCAAAGGGTTTGCAATTTTCCCGATGCTAAAACCAGACTATCTGCCAGATGACCTAAGTGATGCTCTTCTAAGGTTTCTTTAAAAATCTCAAAATTTTTCGGTTTTAAAACTCCCGTGTATTTTGACATTTCTTTAAAATTAGGATATACACACCATTGCCCAATCTCGTGGCTTACATACGGCATTGGGATTGTATCTGTTATACTTCTAAAGTCAAAAAGCGTTTGTGGTGCTTTACCATTTATCACACTATTGAGTCCCTCACCCCAGCGCTGTACCCGCGCATCCATATTGCTGTAATAATCCAGATTATCAAGATAAGGGCGATCTGCAGCACCGGTATACAATCTTCGGTTATCTATAGTTCTAAAATGATCTACGTATTTGCGTAAATAGGGTTTGTGATTTCTACGCAAAGGCTCATTACCTGAGGTCATTAAAACAAAGGATGGATGATTACCATAGGCATCTAAAATATCCTGAGTTTCCTGGTATAACCATTTATCTACCGGAAAGCCGTCTCCTATAGACGAATTTCCATTAGGCCAGGTTGATGCTTCAGCCTGTATGTAAACACCCAACTCGTCTGCTGCCACAAAAGCAGCCTCAGGCGGACACCAGGAGTGAAAACGTACATGATTCAATCCGTGGTCTTTTACTACGCTCATAATACGTTTCCATTCTGCTACGTCTGTTGAAGGATAACCTGTAATAGGAAATACGGCGCATTCTAAAGTTCCACGTAAAAAAACCGGACGATCATTAATTACTAACTGCTGCCCTTTTGCTTTGAAGTCTCTAAATCCAAAACTAATTGTTTTAGTATCTGTACCGCTTTCTGACTGAAGCGTAAGATTCATCTCATACAAGTTGGGCGTAAATTCATCCCAAAGCAACACCTCATCTACCGTATAATTCAGGTTAAAATATCCTTCGGAATCGAGTGTTATATGTTCAGATACTTCCTTATACGTTTGTGTATTTGATCCCGTACCGTTGACAGCTATTTTTAAAATAACCTGTTCTTCTGTCTTAATTGAACCATTTAATTTTCCGCGAAGCGCAACTGTTTTTGTTGACGCATCAGGATATAAATTAACCTGCTGTAGTGAAATTAAAGGTTTTGCTTCCAGCTTTATTTCGCCTATAATCCCATTCCAGTTGGTCTGCGTATGATCGGTCATACTGTGGGCATTTATACCAGGATTAATGTCTTTAATTGCATTATCGATACGTATAGAAATCAAATGCTTCCCAGGAGTTAGTTCGCCCAGATTGTAGGTATGCGGCGTCCCAAGACTGTTTTGCATTCCTATACGATCTGAATCTACCCATAAAGTAGTTTCCCAGTGTGGTCGCTCCAGATAGAGTTGTGCATTTTTACCTTTAAAATCTTCAGGAATCGTAACTTCTCTTTGATACCATGCTGCGCCCACATAATGCCTATCTGGCTGTAGCCAAAAGGGAATTTTCACATTCCCCGGTTTACGGTATTTGGCATATTTATCTACGGTATACCAGGCGCTATCTACGATTTGACCGGTCCATTTTGTTTCAACACTTATTTTATTTCCCTTGCCATTAGTTGTCATCGAACCCGGCAGTTCTACCGTTTCTTCAAGTTTTGCGGTGTACCATTTTTCGGCTTCACCTTGATTAAGTGAATCAATTTTAAAATTCCAGCTACCCGAAAGGTCCAGGGATTCAGTTTGATTTGATTTACACGAAATAAGTGCTACTGCCGCGCAAATAAAAATGCTGAAGACGTACTTCATATATTGAGATTTAAAGATTAGTATTGTGAATTATGTATTCTTTGTAAGTTCAAACTCAATTTCTTCGAGACTCTTCCCTTTAGTTTCGGGCAGTTTCTTTTTGATAAACAGAAAACCAAGAACACAGATACCGCTGTAAACCCAAAACGTGCCATAAGAACCTAACAAATCATTTAAAATAGGGAAGGTAAATGTGAGGATAAATGAGGCTACCCATAGTGAAAAAGTAGCAATAGACATCGCTACGCCTCGTAAACGATTGGGGAATATTTCTGATAAAACTACCCAGGTAATAGGTGCCAGTGACATCGAGTAAATTGCGATGGCAACAATTACTAGAATTAAAACCGGTAATCCTTTAAAATTAAAATAATACGCTCCACCTAATAATGCATAGACCAGTGCCAGACCAACAGAGCCAAAAAGCATTAATTTTCTACGTCCCCAACTGTCTACGGTACGCATGGCGACAAAAGTAAAAATGAGGTTTACACTACCCGTAATGATGATATTAAAGAGCATATCGCCAACACTATATCCTGCGGCGGTAAATATTTCTTCGGCATAGTTGAAGATGATGTTTATACCGCACCACTGTTGAAAAACTGCCAATACAATCCCAATAGTTAATACGGGTAATACTTTAGAACTGCGTAATTCTGAAAACTGAATTTTGCGTTGACTTCCTTCGGCAAGCGTAAGCTTCATCGTATCAAGTTCTTTGCGGGCGTATGCTGCCCCACCAATTTTTTCTAATACGCCAAGCGCAGTTTGATCTTCGTTGATTTTGGCTAAAAATCGCGGACTCTTAGGTACTAAAAACATAAGGATAAAGAATAATCCTGCAGGGATTAATTCTGCCCAAAACATATAGCGCCAACCGGTTTGTCCATTCCAGGAAGTTAACATTTGAGATGCTGTCTGATCATCTGGTATCGCATCTGCAATTAGATAATTAGCGATTTGAGCTGCAAGAATACCTATTACGATGGTCAACTGATTAATAGCTACAAACTGCCCACGGTATTTAGCAGGTGCAATCTCTGCGATATACATAGGCGATAACGTAGAAGCCAGACCTATACCCAGACCTCCTATTAATCTGTAAATTATAAAAGGAGTAAATGTGTCTACATAGCCGGTACCAAATGCAGAAAGTGTAAATAGAGCCGCCGCAAAAATTAATGGAATTTTTCGACCATAACGATCTGCAGCAAGCCCCGAAATTACCGCTCCAAAAATACATCCCACCAGTGCGCTACTCATTGCCCAGCCTTGTAAAGAAGGCATTTCATTTATACTAAAATAGAGCTCATAAAAAGGTTTTGCACCACCTATAACAACCCAGTCATAACCAAAAAGAAAACCTCCCATTGCAGATACAAGCGCAAGAAAAAGCAAGTACTTAAAATTAAATTTAGTGTGTTCCATAAGGTTTAATTACCGGGTTGTAAGCTTTCGCTGGTTAGTGTGGTTATACTGCGTGGAGGCAGTTTAAGTTGGTTTCCTGTCAACTTACGATGCTGCATATTTTGCGTTTCTGAAGTTTCATAAGCGTGTTTAAAAGCCACTTTTGATGCATCTAATGCTATATGCTGTTCCTGGTCTGCATAATTGATTAAAACCAGAACAAGAGCTCCTGTATCCGGGTTTTTATACGCAGAAACCATTAGGTCGCTATATTGTTCTTCAAGGCTTTTTTGGGTTGAATATGATGCTGAAACCCGCTGAAACCCGGGGCGAATAAATCTGGAGTAATTTCCTAATGCCCACAGCAGTTTAGAATCGTGAAAATCACCGTCTGTTTTTAATGAGGTTCGGTCATATCTATTTTCAGAATTACCAGTGTCTATATAAATCAATCCATCTTTATAATCTACCCCTGTAATTGCCGTCCACCATTGCCAGGATTTGGCATTCGCCAAAGTAAGATCTGCGTGAATAACGCGTGCAACATAAAGTGCAGTTGCCATACCCAAATCACGGGTATTACCGCTACCTATATCCTCTGTATTTTCAAGAATACAAAATTCACTTTGCCAGTAATCTACATTATTTTCAATAAGGGATTTGCTAAGTTTTTGTCTGGTTTCTATCAATTTAGAAACGGGCCAGGTCGTAAAATAACTGTGTCCGCTAACGGAAGCGCTTAAATTTTCTAAATCACCCAGATAGTTAACAGATTCAGGCGTGTAAAATGCTTCAATCTGATTGCCTCGATTAGGCTTGCCATTAGCTTCGTATAGAAATTCTAATTCGCCTGCTTCGGTTATGGTTATTGTGGTTTTGAGCTTATTTTCAAGAAGCTTTGTATTTAACGACTTAACCAAAGTTGCAATATTGGAATTAGTTGCCGGCGTTCCTTCCTGATTAGGCTTTTCCCAATCCCATTGGGGTTCATTTACCGGACTTATATAATCAAATTCAATTCCTTCAGTTTTAAAGTGCTTTAAAAAAGCAATCATAAAATCGGTATAATCCTCAAAATGCCGGGGTTTTAAATTGAGTTCGCCATCTTTAGTAGCAGCATATCCTTTTCCGTTGAGTGACCAGATTACGGGAGGTGCGTTTAAAAAAGCTAAAAATTGCTCAACCCCGGCATCTTTCGCCTGGCGTAAAAACCACTGTTGGCCTGCCTGCTTATTCCAGTCGTAAGTTCCGGAGGCATCTATAAACGATTCTGCACGGCGCCATTCATTGCGTATTTGAGAATCACGACCTTGCTCTGCCGTACCTGCACCTATATTAAATCGCCATAGCGAAAGTGCAATGCCTTTAGGATTACCACTCGCATCAACTTCTTTACTGAATAGCCAGTCTGCCATTTGTTCTTTTTTCGCCGCAGGCCAATTTGCTCCTATAAACTGACAACGCCACGCATCTGAAGCACCAAAACCATCAATTTCCTGATAAATAACCGAATCATCTATTACAACTTTTAGTTCCTGACCCTTTAAATTGAGCGCAAAAAAACAGAGGAATACTCCAAGAATATTCTTCGTAATTAACCCGAAATGCAGTTGTCTTTTGAGCATTATTTAAAACTTAGAATTAGTTAGCTTAAGATACTTATTTACAATCTAATTAATAATTTACAGCAACTTGCTAACTTTATATCACCTACAAATATATCGTTTTCGCTGTGCTACCAAATAGACTAAAAAACGGAAAACCTGTAAAATATTCCGATTGTATAAGTTTACTGCGTCAACTAAAATTCTATTGTGATATTAAATTAGAACTTAAACAAACCGCATTTTAATAGGAATAATGTTAAATTCCTAAACGGAAATAAAGAGTTCTTCATTTTAGATTGAGATTACTAAAGTATATTAATATGGAATATATACCGAAATATAAAAAGGTGAAAGATGGCTTTGTGGGACAGCGTATGATTACCCTACCTCCTAATGTGCAATACGAAATAACACAAAACCCTCTCATACAAGACTTTTATACAACAGCACTCGGTCATTATCCTCATGCGATTTATCATGATCGAAAACGTAGATTAGGGAGTAAAGAATACATACTTCTTTATTGTACTGAAGGAAATGGACAAATCACACTAGGTGAAAACAAATATGATCTCAAACCCAATACCTATATAATCATTCCGCCACATGTGAGCCATCATTACCAAAGTTCGACTCAAAATCCATGGACGATTTACTGGTCTCATTTTGTTGGAAACAAAGCAGATCTTTTATACGACCGTTACATTGCTGCTCCTGTTGAAAGCGTACGTGCTATTGCGCGCAGTGAAACCCGGCGAAAGGAATTTATAAAAATTATGGGCATCTTGGAGTCTGGTTATGAGATGCAGGACCTGGAACTTGCTAACTTAAGCTTATACAATTTACTGGTAAATATGATTTACAGTAAAGTTGATATATCAACTGCAGAAAAAACGGATGCAATCTCAAAGTCTATTGAATATTTAAACAATAATTTAAGTAAAACCTTTAAAGTGGAAGATATTGCAACCCAGCAAAATTTATCGGTTTCACGTTTTTCTGAGCTTTTTAAATTAAAAACGGGCAACTCCCCTATTCAATATTTTAATAAACTAAAGATTCAGAAATCATGTCAATATTTGTATTTCACAGATTTGAGTATAAAGGAAATTTGCGCTAAAATAGGTTATGAGGATGCCTATTACTATTCAAAAGCTTTCAAGAAACTTATGGGTATGCCGCCATCTACTTATAGAAAAGAGTATAAAACAGAAAGGACTAAGGCTTAGTTTGGGTAGCAATGTAATACAAAAACGCAATACACAGATTTAGTAATCCTCAAAAAGTGTTTCTAACTTTAAGACTTTAAATGCCTTAAGAATTCTATTATTCTTTACACGACGTATCGTAATAGATTTGTTTTTTTTATCCTGCTTTTTAATAAATTTTTCGAGGAAAAACACACATTCTACATCTATTCTACTAAGGCTTGATAAATCTATAATTAAACGCGTATTCGTCTTTAAATAAGCTTTTAACATTTCCTCTATTAATTGAATCGATTCTACAGCGAATACCCCATTCAGTTTGATTATGGAACTATCTATTTCTACTTTTAACGTCATGGCTTCAACTTTGAATTAATATCACAATCTATAAGCTATTGCAAATCAATACTCATCAAACACTTCCTGGTAAAAATATTTTTAGTAAAATCTTTTTCGCTTTTTTTTTGATAAAATCCTGAGAAGTATCTTTCAACTACGCATTTCTATCGTCAAAATAAATTAATTAACGATAAAGAAATACGAACATCTGCTCTTCTTTACAAAAAAAACATTTTTAGACTGTTTAATATCTTAACCTTTTTATTACGTAAAACACTAATATTCAAACATTAGTTAAATAACATTTCAATTTGAACATATAAAAAGGGTGCTCGTCTATACATAAATGGTAGTTATCGAAAATTCTTACACATATCTAATTTGATTGAGAATCTTTGAGAAACAAAAACCCACTTATATGTTTTTCTTAGATAGTTCTAAACACGAGATAAAAATTACAGGAGAATTATCGTGTAAAAACGTATCTGAAATCCAATTGAAAATTGAATATGCTTTAATGCGCTTTAAAGATGTCACAATCAATATAAATGGTATAGAAATTATAGACAGTTCAGGTGTATTTATGCTGTATCTCATTAAAAAATTAGCTACTGAAAATGAAAAAATACTAAACCTGATAGGTTTAGAAAATGAAGTCTTTAAAAAAGCATTAAAAGCAACAGGAGTAAGTAATTTATTTGTTGAGCGCTTTTGCAAGTCGACCTTAAGGAAGAATACCTAAATCGTAAAAACTGCATTAAAACAGAATATCAAAATTATAGTATATCTAAACGTTAACCTCAAATCCTTTTATCATGAAAAATTTAAAAAATTACCTAGTATGTGCCGCTATAGCCGGTTTTCAGTTTGTAAACGCTCAAGACAACAATGATACGAATATCGCTTCGCATATTCTCAATGTTGATGTTCCCGAAGTTGCTTTGTTAGACATCTTTGATGCTAACACAAATACAGAAGCTGCAGCCATTGTATTTGATATGTCTGATGCTACAGTATCTGGTATAAATGCCGAAGCCGGTTTATACGACTTTCAAGCATTGAGTTACACAAACCTGTACCTCAACTACACCAGTGTTGTGGCAGGAGCTTCTAATGCAAATGGTTATGATTTAACGCGGAAAATAAACGTAAGGTTTGAAACTGGCAGCACGTTTCCCGGTAATCTAGATCTAAGAATCACTCCTGATGCTCCTGTAATTGTAACAGATGGTGGTACAGTAGATTCTGCAGGAACTGTGGTTGCTACAGGAGTTGCCCTGGGAAAAACGGTACCAGTAGGTACAGATGCGTTACTGGTAGATAGTATTGAAAGTGTTTATACCGGTGATGATAATCAAGGTGTAAAACTAACCTACACTGTAGAACAGAATGGAAATTTTGCAAGTTTTAAGGCAGGTAGTTATCAATCTACTATTGTATACACACTAACAGACTTATAAAATATAAGTGCTTATAAAAAAGCTCTTTACGAAGGTGAAGGGCTTTTTTTTTACCCTATTCATAAGAATATAAATTCTTATCACAGTTTCAAATATTCCACTGGTCTAAGGCAATTATACATCTACCGAAAATAACGATAAAGCGTTTTTTTCAACTTTAAATTTATAGTAAATAACTATTTATGATGAAAACAACATTCTATTCTACCGTCCTTTTTTTACTGGTTTTATTTAAAAGTCAAGCCAGTGTAATTGTATTAAATGGTCTTACACATACCTTCTCTGGTAACTCAGGTGAGTATATTCAGGGCGAACTCGTTCTAATGAACACTACAGACCAGGAGCAGCAAATTGTGTTTAAATTAAATGACGCCATTTTCTCTTGTGGAAATGACAGAATCTTTAGCGATTCTATTACTCACGAACAATCTTCTAAGTCCTGGTTTGAAGGAAACCTAATGGATAAATTTATAGGACCTAAAGAAAAATTTGTTTACAAATATCAAATTAAAATACCTGAAGACAAATCAATAAATGGCACGTTCTGGTCTGTTTTAATGATCGAAATAGCAAAACCAGTTAAGAAAGAACATCTTACACGCCAAATAGATTTAAGTACCAAAATAAGATATGCCGTAGGCCTAATAACTCACGTAAATCAAGCTTCAAATGTAGATCTTGATTTTACAGATGTGCATATCAAGAAAAATGAGCTAAATGAAAATTCTCTAAAAATAAACCTGCTCAACAAGTCAAAATATGTAGAAGGTGTACAATTAAATCTAGAGGTTTATGATGAAGAAGGGGAGAATATTTTAAAGTCTAAAACCAAACGTTTAATGGTGTTTCCTAGCATGTGTATAGATTATAACCTCGACATATCTACCCTAAAGAAAGGAACCTATCAATGCATTCTCACAGCAGATTCCCGAAAGGAATACATAGGCACTAATATAAGTCTCAACATCAACTAGTATTCTATAAAAACGAATGCACTTCTAATTTATAAAATTATGTTTACTCAATTATTAAAACTCATTTATATAGTCCCGGTGTGCCTGTTAGGTGCTACCGGTGTATATACGAGTTCTAATAATTTTGACGTTACAGATCTTTCTTCAAACCCCTATCACAATCGTTTTAATAGCAACATAGCAGAGTGGACTACAAAAGCACACATAGCCTCTGATAGTTTAAAAAGCAAAAAAATAAACCCGCCTAAAACTAATAAACCTTTAACCTTAAACATAACCGTTAAGAACCCTAAGGAAGCTTACGTACCCGGGCAAAAACATACTTTGGCTTTAGAATTACAGTTAGCCGAAGGCGAAATCAATAATTTTAATCTGGAACCTATTCTGCCTAAAGACTGGAAATTAATTTCATCCAGTAAAATAGAAAAGCTAGACAGCCGTAACTCTAAACTGGTGCTTGTTAGTTTCTTTATACCTAGAAATACCCCTCCAGGTACTGTAACAATTCAATTGAAATTAACAGAGGTGACAGGTAACCGGTCACTAAGTAAAGATTTTTCAATTCAAATAGCAGAAAATTATGACCTGGAAGTTTTCCTGATTTCAGGTCCACAAAACGTTAAGGCAGGTGAACGTGTAGTTTCTAAATTTGGCGTACGTAATATTGGCAATATGGCTCAGCAGGTAGCATTATCTTCAAATGCAAAAATTGAAGGTGAGACTATGTTAACACTAGAACCATCTATCACACAAACTGTAGAAGTTACCAGAAACACAGATGCTAAGCATTACTATGTTATGACTTTAGGCTCTTATTTACAGGTGACTAATTCTAAAAAAGAAACCTTAAAGAGCTTTTCAAATACAACTGTTTTCCCAAGTAAAATTGAACAAAAAGATGCTTTTTTTAGGTTTCCTATACGGGCTAGTTTTAATTATAACAGCTATACATCACCTAACACTCATTTTTCTACAATTTCTGGTGAGCTATCTGGTGACGGCTTTTTAGACCTAAACAAAAAACACCATCTTAATTTTATTTTGAGAGCTCCACAACAACAAACCTTAAAACGTTTTGGTGTTACAGATCAATACAGTCTTATTTATAATTACGATGATAAAACGACAATTTATCTGGGTGATCACGCCTATTTCATAAATCGTTTAGGCTTTGATAACCGTTTCGGGCTAGGTTTTAGAGTAGATCAAAGAGTAAAAAACTGGACGTTTACTGCCTTTTATTCTAACCCACGTTTATTCACATTTAATGATAGTCCGCTTTATGGAACGCAGGTTAAATATGCATTTAATTCAAAACTTCAAATGGGTTTATCGCTAACCTCATCTAACGGAACCATAAGAGGCGCCAGTAATAAGATAGAAGCAAATGAAAATGAAAAAGGCCAGATTGCTACCTTATCATTAGATTATAAAAGCGAAAATACGTTTATAGAATCTGAATTTTCAGGAAGTTTTACAAATTTATATTCCGATTATGCCGGGTATTTAAATTTGATACAAACCTATAAAAACCTCACCTACAGCGGCACGCTTACAATTACAGGTGAAAATTATTTTGGTTCGATTAGGAACAGTCTTCAGTATTCAAATAACCTATTTTATAAATTTAATAAATGGAATGTTTCTGCTGGTAATACCGTTTCTCGCGTTAATCAACGACTTGACCCCTTGTTTTATGCAGCAGAACCCTACTTTGAAAATACCTTTATACTTTTAGGTTACCGCTTTAATCAAAAACATTCTGTAGATGTGCGTGCAGATCAAAGACAACGTGAAGACCAGTTAGAGCCTAAATCATACTTCTATAAAGAAAAAGGAATCACCTACAGATATCTCTTTTCAGGAGGGCGTTTTAATTTCAATTTTAATGGTCGTGTATCAAAAACGCGTAATCTACTCAGTAATTTTGATGGGTATAGAGATTCGTATGCTCATAATGCCAATGCCTCGTATATGTTATTTTCGGGCTTATCCCTACGAGTAGGATTAAATCACAATTATAATAATAGATATGGTAATTCTGGCCTTAGTACGAGTTATACACGGTACAATCTGGGTGTAAATTATAACCTTAATAAAGTAATAAACTTTAACGGTTCTTATAATAGTGGTTTTAGTCCAGATGACAGTTATTTAAGGAGAGACTTTATTAATGCAAACCTTGCCGTTCGCGTCTCTAAAAATCATTTATTTGAAATTAGAGCTAATTATTTTGAGAATGCGGGAGCTATTAATAACCGTGAACTTTTGGCCTTCGGAAAATACACCTACTCCTTTGGCGCACCATTAAAACGTACAATGGAACAAGGTGGTGTTGACGGATTTATTTTTTCTGAAGATGACACTATTTCGGTAGAAAATATTAAAATAATAACTACAGGACAGCGTATAGCTTCAGATGAACAAGGAGAATTTCGCCTAAACAATTTACCTCTTGGAAAAAATTATGTTTTTATAGATGACAGCAGTCTTCCTGAAAATATTGTAAGTACCAGAAAAGCGCCTTTTGAAGTAAATGTCACCTCAGATAATACAGCAGATTTATCTATAGAATTGGTGAAAGCAGCTGTGGTAACCGGTAAAATTAATTTGATATCTAAGAAAGATACTATTGGTTATAAGGGATATGTAAAACTATCTGGAGCTGATTATAACTATTTTATTGAAACAGATGCAAGCGGCAGTTTTACTTTTAAAAATATTGTGCCCGCCACGTATACACTTACTCTCATACGTTTTAAAGAAGAGAACGATTATGAGAAAATGAGTGATTATAAAATAACTGCCAGCTCCGGCAAGCAAGAAGACATTCACGTTTATCTAACAGCTAAAGAACAAAAAATAAAGTTTAACACTACTAACTTTATAATAAGTAATTAACGATGAGCAAGCTATTACTACTTAATATGACATTTTTTATTCTGTTTTTTCAGCAGACATTATGTGCGCAGGAAACTATAAATGCAAACAATATCAGTGTCTTTATTTTAGGTGGTGGTCAAGAGGTTGTCTCAGCGGTATTAGATTTACAACCTATACATATTGTTGATTTAGAACCTGAGAACGCTATACCAGCAGGAAATACTGTAGTAGTTTCAGAAGCCGGTAAACCATTTACGGGCATAGGATCTCCAAGTACCGGTGACTTTTGGTTAAATTTTACATACAGGGGTGCTAATTTTCAAAATGCAAGAATATATGCGAGTACAAACTTGCCCATACCTTCAAATATGACCATTACGCTTCAGGTTATAAACACTGCATCTATAAACGGTCAGTTTGCAGCTAACCCTAATTTATCTCCAGTAAGTTTATCTACGACAGAGCAAGTTCTGGTTTACGACTTCGCAAATGGATTTACGGGCGATGGCGAAAACACGGGATATCAAATTAGATATCAAATTAACAATCCCAATGCGCTCTCATTACCCAGTGGTTTTGAAATGGTTTTTGAGATAAAATAATAACGCTTATGAAACGGTATTTATCACATTTAATAGCTTTTTGCTCATTGTTTAGTTTACAAGCCCAGCTTTTAAATGGTACCTTAGATGTAAATGGTATGCCTAGCTTTATACAGTCATTTCAGGATACCGTACAAGAAGCAGGTATAGATGATAACAGCATAGGTTTTGAAAGCGCAATAGATGCAAATCAAATAAGTTTTGTACTTAATCCTATTTTAATTCTCTCGTCATCCACGCTTTGTAGCGATAATGTTTTTAGATATAGTGTTTTTATGCATACTCAGAATGCACCCCAAAATCTAACGGTAAAGGCGAAAACTTATACAAACAGCGGGTTTCGGTTTCCTTCATTTAGCATTTATGATATTTTAATTATTAAACCCCTGGGACCTCGTAATTTGACAGCTACAAATGGAGGTAATTATGTTACAATACCTAATGATGCCTCTCAGGCAATTAAAGTTTGTGAATTTGTAGGATGTAGAACAGACATTCCCATTCAATTTAAAATAGAAGCAAGTTCGCTTGTACAGGCAGGAGTTTCTAACTTTAATATTTATTATACCGTTGTCGCAAGTTTATTGTAAATAACATCATCAAAATAGATTGTATTCTAATATTACGGAATACTATGTATGAAGTGCGCATTAGAAGATAAAAAATGTAAATCTATTTTATTAAAAGTATATTATCATCCATTAAACTATAGTTAACCGCTAACTATCTAAAAACAAAAATTGCTACTCAAATAAGATTAATCTTTGGCAAAAAATAACAGACCATGATTAACTTTATAACCACTGAAAATGATATAACTCTAAGTGGAAAACTTACTAGCGAGAATGTTTCTGAAATACAACATAAAATAGAGAATACGCTATGTGACTATAACCATTTAAATATTAGACTTAGCACATTAGATCTCATTGACATCTCTGGTATTTATATGTTGTATCTCATAGCGAAAAGTGCGGAGTCTAAAAATAAAGAAATATGTTTAATAGGTCTAAATTCTGTCATTTTTCAAAGTGCACTAAAGGCAACCGGAATTCACGAATTATTTGTAAAAAATTTCTGCTGTAAATCCCGAAAACAAAAGGATCAGGCAGTCTAAAAAAGAAATAACATAGCTTTTATATATTTGAATAGGTATAGCTAAAACTTCTTCTTATTTAATCTCTTAGTCAAATGCTTTAATAGAAAAGAAAAGTGCGCTAACTTCGGATTTCAAAATTTTGATAACTCTAATCCAGTTCCATGCACTATTCTAAAATTGTCTTTCTTGGCACCACACTGCTAGCTTTATCGAGTTGTGGGGTTAAAAATTCTGCTTTACACGTAACGGTTACAAATACTTTAAATACAGAACGTTCTTTTGAAACAGTATCTGTAGATCTCAACCGGGTAACTGCGTTTAATATTAAAGACACAGCAACGACCGTAGCCGTTATATACCCAAAGTCTAAAGATACTTTAACGAGTCAGTTAGTTGATGAAGATGGTGATGGCGTAGCAGATGTGGTTATTTTTCAGCCTAAAATAGCTGCTAAAAGTGCAAATACTTACAATCTTATAAGCATCTCAAAAAGATCTGAAGCAAAAACAGAAAACCCTGCTGTTTATTCGCGTTTTGTACCTGAGCGTACAGATGATTATGCCTGGGAAAATAACAAAGTGGCGTTTAGAACTTATGGTCCCGTGGCTCAAAAAATGGTTGAAGATAATGTACCCGGTGGTACATTGTCAAGCGGAATAGACGCCTGGCTTAAGCGAGTTGATTACCCTATAATTAATAAATGGTATAAAAAAATGACTTCGGGAGCGGGAACCTATCACGAAGATACAGGCGAAGGTTTAGATAATTTTCACGTAGGTGCAAGTCGAGGAATAGGTGGTATTGCTGTAAAAAAAGATTCAACTTATTACTATTCTAAAAATTTCACTACGTGGAAGACTTTAGCGACAGGACCCTTACGCACCAGTTTTATTCTCGAGTACGAAAATTGGGATGCTAATGGAACCCAAATAACCGAGCAGAAAAAAATATCTCTCGACTACGGAAGCAATTTTTCTAAGTTTGAAATCACAATTACCGGTGCAGATACTGTTTCTGCGGGCCTTACCTTACACTCCAACACCGGGAAAACTTCAGTAAATGAAGAAAATAAATGGATTTCTTACTGGGAACACATTGATGATTCTGATTTAGGTTCGGCGCTAATTATTCCGCAAGGGCTTCAAGCTACAGAAAAGTATCTTACACCAAAGCAAGATGAAAGTAACCTCTACGCGCATATAAACGTTGAGAATAATAAAGTGATTTATTATGCAGGTTTTGGTTGGAAAAAAAGCGGCCAGTTTGCAAATGAGCAGGAATGGCTTGCTTTTTTAAATACAACTTCAGAAAAATTATCAAACCCATTACAGGTTAGTTTTTCTAAATAAATCAATTCTAAACCCACAAAAAAGCCTCATTTCAAAATTAGAATTGAGGCTTTTTTTTTTAAGATTAAAAATGTGTTCATTAATCTGTTTCAGATCGCCTAAAGTCTGGAAAACCCTTCTCATCCCAGTTAACAATACGAGCTCGTGTGTGCCTGTTAAAGTCTTGTAGCGAGTTTCCGCGTATTTGTTTATAAACACGTGCATGATAAATTAATACATCTGTTTTACCATCTTCAGCAACAGTAAACGAACTGTGACCGGGACCATATCTTCTTACTTCTTCATTTGTTGAAAATACAGGAGTTTCAGATTTATGCCAGTTTGCTAAATTCATTAAATCTGCTTGCTCATCTACCCAGAGCAAACCTATAGCATAATTACTATCTGTTGCACTTGCAGAATAAGTAACAAAAATTTTACCGTTACGTTGGATCACTGCGGGACCTTCATTTACCTTATAACCTACACGCTCCCAGTCAAATTCAGGATCTGATATAATTAATTCTTCCCCTTTAAGTTGTGTAGGAGTTTCCATTTTAGACAGTACCAGGGAGGTGTTTTCTCCTTCCCGAACACTTTGTGCCCATATTAAATAGCGTTCTCCATTATGTTCAAATGTAGTAGCATCTAGCGAAAATGAATCTCTTTCAGTCTTAATTTGACCTTCCTCAACCCATTCTCCTTCCAACGGGTTTTCTGATGAATTTGAAAGTGCATACATACGTATATGCCAAACATCTTCGACATCTCCCGCTGCAAAATAAATAATCCATTTCCCGTCAATTTTATGCAATTCTGGAGCCCAGATATGCGCTCCCATAATGCCAGTGTTATGTTTTGTCCAGATCACTTTAGATTCCGCAGTACCTAAGCCATTAAGTGATTTTGATTGGCGTAGTTCTATACGATCATATTCAGGGACGGTAGCAATAAAATAATAAGTCCCGTCTGTATCTTTATACACCCACGGGTCTGCACGCTGGGGTACAATGGGATTATTATAGGTTATTTTACTGCTATCTCGCAGTTTTGCCACAGGTTTACAGCTTTGTAAATACAAAACGGTAAATAGCATTATAAAACAAATGGAAAATTTAAAGAGTTTCATTTTAGTGAAATTTAGCAAAGTTTAAATATAAGTGTTTATTTCACATTTTAATTAAATTTTCCCCAATTCAAGTCTTTGTAAAACAAAAAATGCCTTACGATAAACGCAAGGCACTTTAGAATTAAACGCAATTTTAATTTTAAATAACTCCCAGCTGCTTACCTACTTTAGTAAATGCTGCAACTGCTTTTGTGATATGCTCATCTTCATGAGCTGCAGATAACTGTACTCGAATACGTGCTTTTTCTTGCGGCACTACCGGATAGAAAAATGCAATCACATAAATACCTTCTTCTAATAATTTTGCTGCAAATTCCTGAGCGACCTTAGCATCGTACAGCATTATAGGAACAATAGGATGCACTCCCGGTATAATATCAAAGCCTGCATCTGTCATTTCTTTTCTAAAACGTTTTGCGTTGTTTTGAACTTTTGCAATTAAATCTGCAGAAGTGCTCAACATATCTATAGCTTTTATAGATGCTCCTGCAATTGCGGGAGCCAGCGTATTTGAAAATAGATACGGTCTCGATTTTTGACGCAGCATATCTACAATCTCTTTTCGGGCAGCAGTAAAACCACCAGAAGCGCCACCTAAGGCCTTACCGTAGGTTCCAGTAATGATATCAACACGTCCCATCACATTATTGTACTCGTGACTACCTTTACCGTTCTCACCTATAAAACCGGTGGCGTGGCAATCATCTACCATTAGCATAGCATCGTATTTATCGGCCAGATCACAAATTTTGTCCAGTTGTGCAATTGTACCATCCATAGAAAATACGCCGTCTGTAACAATTAACTTTCTTCGGGCTCCTGAAGCTTTTTTCAATTCTTCTTCCAGAGCGTCCATATTGTTATGACTGTATCGGTGACGGGCAGCTTTACATAAACGTATGCCGTCTATAATACTGGCGTGATTTAACTCGTCAGAAATAATCGCATCTTCTTTGCCTAAAATAGGTTCAAAAACACCGCCGTTAGCATCAAAAGCTGCAGCATATAAAATACAATCTTCGGTGCCTAAAAATTCAGCAGTTTTACGCTCTAACTCTTTGTGAATGTCTTGAGTTCCACAAATAAAACGTACAGAAGAAAGACCAAAACCATGTGTTTTAATCGCTGAAATTCCTGCCTCAATAATATCTGGATGTGCAGAAAGACCTAAATAATTGTTTGCGCAAAAGTTTAAAACCTCAGATCCGTTTTGTGTATTTATTTTAGCCCGTTGAGGTGTAGTTATTATGCGTTCTTCTTTATAAAGACCGGCTTCCCGTATTTCTTCTAGTTCGTTCTGTATATTTTCTCTTACTGATGTAAACATAGTGTGATTTTTATGCGTGTTGTTTCTGACTGTTATTTTTTTTTAACTCAAGTTGCTTCAGCATTTCCTGAGTCATTTTTGCAAGATCGTATTTTGGTTTCCAACCCCACTCTGCCTGTGCAGCACGATCGTCTAGTGATATAGGCCAGCTTTCTGCAATTGCTTGTCTATGATCTGGTTTGTACGCGGCTTTAAATTCTGGAATGTGTTTTTGAATCGCTTCTAAAAGCTCTTTAGGTGAAAAACTAATTCCCTGAATGTTATAACCTACTGTTTTTATAGCTTCCTTAGGTGCTTCCATTAATTGAAGTGTTGCTTCAATGGCATCATCCATATATAACATAGGTAACTGCGTATCTTCTTGAAGATAACTTACAAAATTTTCTCCATTAATTGCTTTATGAAAGATATCTACTGCATAATCTGTTGTACCTCCACCGGGAAAGGATTGATAACTTATTAGACCGGGATAACGTAAGCAACGTACATCTAAGTCGTATTTAGCATTGTAATAACGTGCCCAATGCTCACCGGCTACTTTACTTATACCGTAAACAGTTGTAGGATGCAGCGCAAAATCGTGAGACACGTATTCTTTGCGAGCATCTGGACCAAAAACAGCTATTGAACTTGGGAAAAACACCTTTTTAATAGCATTTAAACGCGCTACTTCAAGAACATTAAAAAAAGTAGAATTGTTTAAATCCCATGTTTGCAGAGGTTTCTCTTCTCCTTTTGCAGATAATATTGCTGCAAGGTGGTAAATCTGAGTGATTTTTTGTTGTCTTACAACTTCATCTAATGCTTGAATATCTGTAGCATCAAGCTTTAAGGTTTTGCAACTAAATCCTTCTCGTATATGAAGATCTGTAGCTACTACAGCATCAGATCCGTATTTAGATATTAGCGCATCAGTAAGTGCTGTTCCCAACTGACCAAAGGCTCCGGTAATTAATATTTTTGGCTCTTTCATAACAACTTTATTTCAATATAAAATTAGAAAAAAGAGTACCCAAACCATATAATAAACTGCTAAATCCTATAAATTAAGTAAATTTATCTTTAAAATAGGATTGTTACCAAGGTATAATCTAATTCATCCTTTTACTATCCTTATAAACAGTAAAATTCTCTTTATGGAAACACTTGATGAAACCGATTTGAAAATTTTAAGAATACTACAGGAAGATGCGAAGAAAACAACAAAAGACATTGCAGAACAACTACACCTAACGGCATCGCCTGTATACGAGCGAATACGGCGCTTAGAGAAAAAGGGATATATAAAAAACTATGTAGCCATTTTAGATAAAAAAATGCTTAATAGGCCGGTAACAGCAATTTGTATGGTATCCCTTCGCTATCACAATGAGGGTTTTATAGACACGTTTGAACGCCAGATTAAAGAACTTGTTGAAGTACAGGAATGCTACCATATGGCGGGTAAAGTAGATTTTTTCTTAAAAATTCATTTAGGAGGCCTTGAAGAGTACCACGAGTTTGTGCGCAGTAAACTTTCAAAAATTCAGAATATAGGCGTATTAGAAAGTTATTTTGTACTGAAAGAAATACACAATACCACGGCTATAGATTTTTAAATCAAAGCGTAATATGCTTATTTGATGCACGCTTATACCCTTCTATTTTCAATTGATTGGGTGTGATTTCTACCAGACTAAAAGTATTATTTTCAAGTCCTTCATAATCTACCATACCCAGTTGGGTAATGTAGTGTATGCCATTGATCTCCTTTAAATCTTCAGCGTGTACGTGGCCGTGAAAGCACGCAATCACGTTTCCGTTTGCCTCCATTAATTGTTGAATTTCGGCGTAATTAGTCACGTGAAATTTTGAACCCTCTTTATAATATTCATATAAGGGATGATGGCAAAAAACAACGGTAGGCAAATCTGAGTTTGCCAATAAATTTGCAAACCAGTCCACCTCTTTTTTAGGAATAGTAGCATTTTCCCAATCTGATCCTTCGGCAAAATGATGCGAAGTTCCATCTGCATCATAATTTGCATCTAATACAATAAACTGCATTCCATTTGCCGTATATGCATAATAGCTTTGTGCAATTTGCTGGCCGGTATTTAGAATTTTTTTTAGAAACTGCTCTTTGGTAATACTGTCAACGTCGTGGTTACCCAGCGCGTGATAGTTTGCTCCTTCAAACTCTTGAAAAACAGCTTCTATCTTTTTAAGGTAACCAAGTGTATCTTCCGTTTTTGCACCTGCATCCTGATCTTTAAAATCACCCAAATGAATCAGAAAATCTAATTTTTGAGTGCTTAAAGTTGCAATTGCTTCTCTCATTTTAGGAATAGAATCTTTATAAAAACGAGTTCCCACCGGTTCCCGATTTGCATAATGGGAGTCTGTCAAAATTCCAAAACGGATTTTAAAATCTCTTTTGCTATCACAACTTAATAACAGATTAGGCATTGCTAAAATTGTTGTTCCGGTTAAGGCAAAAAGCTTCAGTGAGTTGCGTCTGCTGAGGTGAGATGAGTTCATAAAAGAAAGTTTTGAAGCCACAATTTAGAGATTCTTTCCGTTATAAAATAAGCGTATTAACGGCTATAAAGAAATACTAAAGAATTGAGCAGCTCATTTAGTTTTAGTAATCTTGAATAGTAAACCACCGCAATAAATTAAAATTTTCAGCCCTTGAAAAATACAATTCTCTCTCTGTTTATACTTTTCGCTTCTTTAGTTTTTGCCCAGGAAAGCCAATTACAACTTCTAGATCTGCAACTTAATAACTACGAATATCCTTATGAAGTAAGCAGCATAACAATTTCGATTCAAAATCAAGAATTAGAAATGGCTTATATGGATGTGAAACCGAACAATTATAACGGTAAAAATATAATGCTGCTGCACGGTAAAAACTTTAACGGTGCCTACTGGAAAACTACTATTGATGCATTAACTGCCGAAGGTTACCGGGTAGTAGTTCCTGATCAAATAGGATTTGGAAAATCTTCAAAACCAGACCATTTTCACTATACCTTTCAACAACTGGCGTTAAATACCAAAGCAGTTCTAGACGCTATAGGTATATCTAATACAGCAGTTTTAGGACATTCTATGGGTGGTATGCTCGCGACACGATTTGCGCTTATGTTTCCTGAAATTACTGAAAAATTGATTCTTGAAAATCCTATTGGTCTTGAAGACTGGAAATTAAAAGTGCCCTACAAACCTGTTGAATGGTGGTATGAGAACGAACTTAAAAAGGATTATAAGGCTATTAAAAAATATCAATTAGAAAGCTATTATGATGGGAATTGGGATCCTGCTTATGATGAGTGGGTGAACTTATTAGCAGGGTGGACACTCAATTCTGAATATAAAACCATTGCCTGGAACGCTGCACTTACCTATGATATGATTTTTACACAACCTGTTGTCTATGAATTTTCTGAACTTAAAGTACCTACATTATTAATTATAGGTACCCGCGACCGTACTGCTTTAGGCAAACCTTTAGTATCTGAAAACATACGTAAAACGATGGGATTGTATGATAGGCTAGGTAAAGTTACTCAACAAAAAATCTCTAACAGCACGTTAGTAGAAATCGAAAATACCGGTCACCTACCCCATATAGAACGTTTTGAAAAATTTATAGTTCCTTTAAAAAGTTTTTTAAAGAACTAGTGACAAACGATTAACGAGGTGAATTTTTGCATTATAAGAATTGAAATACAACACTAATACTATCTAAATTTAAAAATGGCATCAGGAAAAATCGCAAATACGAGCATTCGCAACTATACAGATTTAGAATTAGTAAAAATTGTTACTGTTGAAGTTCATAAACACCACCCGGATACTGTTAAAGCTGCAGAACGCGAACTCTCAAAACGTTCTGTTTCTAAAATGCAAATGGCTAGTTTAGTTAAAGCAGCAGCACAACAAAATATAGCTGTACAGGAAATACAGTCTTATGTCACTAATTCTGGAGTTCGGTTTGTAAATTTTACCATAGACTTTGTGGTTTTTATACTTTTAATTCTTGCAGGCACATTTATTTTGGATGCTGTATTTAGCACATCCAATAATGAACTGCTCTTAAGTATAGGTTATGGTATGGTCTTTATATTGTTTTTAGTTTATTATGGCGTATCTGAATATTTCTTTCAAAAAACTCTGGGAAAGTATTTTACTAAAACTAAAGTAGTAAACCTTGATGGTTCTAAACCCGGTGCGCTTGCGATACTTATACTTACCTTATGCAGGCTTATCCCTTTTGATCGTTTGTCTTTTCTACTTTTTAAAAAGGGTTTTCACGACAAACTATCACACACACAGGTAATTAAAGATTAAGTAAATTTTATTCTTAAATTAAAATAAACAACTGTGTATGTGAACGCTTTTAGCTTAATTTCGCCGCCTTTAAATAAATCTGCAAATGTTAAAAAAAGAACTTATACAAGAACTGAAAGAGCGTTTAAACAAACGTCTTGAACAACTGCGTGAGACCAAAGCAGGACTTATAGAATCACGAGAAAGTGACGGAAAAAGCAGTGCAGGTGATAAATATGAAACCGGCGTTGAAATGATTCAGCAGGAGATGGAGCGCACGCAAGGACAAATAGATCAAACTGAAAAGCAAAAAGAAGTTTTAAGTCGTATTAGTCTTACTCCTAACACTATTATAGGAGACGGAAGTTTAGTTCTAACAGATAAAGCCAGTTATTTTATTGGGATTCCTTTTGGAGAATTAAAACTTGCAACAGGTAATGTGTATTGCATTTCAACGGCATCACCCATAGGAGAATTATTAACTGGTGCACAGGTAGGAGAAACAGTTACTTTTAGAGATCAGGTAATAAAAATTGTTGAGATCAAGTAACTCTAAATTGGCTATTTTTTAAAAACCGATTCAAGCAATTGATGCAGTTCTTTTTTACGCACTGGTTTTAATATAAATCCGTTTAACTCAGGGTAACTTTCTATTCGTATTTTATCACAGTTTCTATTTGATGAGGTTACCAAATAAATCGTAATCTCATCAAACTGGTCTATTTTATGTTCTCTAAAAGCATTTAAAAATCCCCAACCGTCAAGATATGGCATGTTTATATCTAATAAAATTAGTTTAGGCAACTGTATATTATCTTCTTTTACTTTTTTGAAATAATTAATACCCAATTCGCCATCTGTAATAGTCACAACATTTAAATCCCGACAATAGGTATTGCACATATGCCCTACGACAAATAAGTAGACATCATCATCATCTATAAGCACTATGTCTGCAGCCTGACTCATTCCTTAAAAATAATTTTGAATGTGGTTCCCTTATTTACCGCACTTTCAATTTCAATAGTTGCTTCTAGATTTTCGATTTGAGATTTTACAATAAATAACCCCATACCCTTACCAGAATATCCTCTGTGAAATCGTTTATATAATTTAAAAACATCTTTACCGTGCAGATCTAAGTCTATTCCTAAACCGTTATCAATTACATAAAGTACTTTTTGTCCATTTTCAATTTGGGTTTCAAATTTTATAAATGATGCTATATCTGTTCTTCTGTACTTAATTGAATTAGACATAAAACTTTGAACAATACTCTTAAAATAAAATTTTGAAAATATAACATGATCCCAGGATTGAAGATTTGTTAGAACTTTAAAGTTTAAATTATTACTCAATAATTCTGGAAAGTCATTTTCTACACTTTCTATAATAGCCTTTATATTTATATTTTTTTTATCGATCTCATTCTCACTTAATATTGATACATATTCGCGTATATCATCTGTAATGATGCTTATATTATCATTTATCTGAGAAAGTTTTGGTAATAATAAATCTAATTCATTTGTGGTTTGCACTTCCTTAAGAAGATCAACAACAGTAGACATACTGGTAACAGGCGCTCGCAGGTTGTGAGAAACTAAATAATTAAATTCTTCAAGTTGTTTATTACGGGTTTTTAGCCTGCTGTTAGATTCTGTCAACTTTTGATTAGACTCTCCTAGCGAAGCTTCACTTAACCGCAGATTTTCATTTTTTTGCTTGATAGCATTTAGCATCAAGCGTTCATTAACTTTTCTTTTTTCAACTATATAGGCAATTACAAAAATTGCTAGTGCTCCAAAACAATTAAAAATTATAAAAAACCGAAAAATTGGACCCACTACTAAATCTACAGCTTCAGCAGGAACTTCGTGTAAAATAGCCCATTGAGTAGGAGTTACAATTGTTTTTGATGTCTTACTAACAATACTGTCTAAAGACTTATTTGTCGAGAAATTAAATTTACTTAAGGTCCAAATTGCACCTTCATTTTGAAATGTAGTATCTTCAAATGTCTTAAAATAAGTTGCTGTTTTATCTGCAACTCGTATTATTTGAGAAGTATCTTGAAGCTCATAAGATAGTGGTACAGAAGAGACATTGGTTGTAATGACATTTAAATTTTGGTCAACTAAGTACAGATTGCTTAACGTAATTTGCTGATTTAATTGATTGAAAATTCGAGTCATATTAAAATTAATAATGACCAAAGCTTTCAGATTATCCTGATGATCGTAAATAGGCGAAATACCACGCATTACCGGCTTTAAAGGAATTTCAATTTCACCGTTTTCTCTATTCAGGTTAATTCTAGAAAGATAAATTTCATCCCTTTTTAATAAAATACCTTGCTTAAAATAATCGCGATGATATTTGTTTTGTAGTTTTCCCTTCTTAAGATTTCCTAATTGATCGCGCTCATAACGCAATAATTCGTTACCGCTTAAATCAACAATTCTAAATTGATCAAAATCTCTTAATTCGTCTATAATTTTAAAATAATGGTTACCGGCAATTGAATCTGTAGATAATTCAGCTATATAATCTGCATCAATAACATCACCCCAATGCTCTATACTAAATGAGACAGTTTGAAATAGATTTTCTAAAAGGTCTTTTTTATTTTTAATGGTTCGGTCTTCAACAACTGAGAAAACCTCAATAAGATGATCATACTGAAACTTGCTCCACAGAAACGTAAAGAGCAATACAGGCAAATATATAATCAGAAAACGTTTAAGTATTTGTATCCCCATGCAATTTAGATTAACAGTCTCGTATACGTATTTTTTTACTTAATATGATTACAAGTAATTGTAAAATAATATCAATATATAAGTGTGAAAATAGATAACCTAACGTACTTAAAACTCTGGTTTTAGGGAATAACCATTCACTATTATAGCGATTGAAGTTTTAAAAACAAAGAACTGCTTTATAAAACTAAGAGACTTAATCGTACAAACAAAATATATTAATTTAAAAAAATCACTCTTTATTAAGTCGACGAATAAAACTTTAATAATTAAATGATAATTAGTGACATAGCAAACGTTTTTAATACATTTAATTCTTATCGATTACAGAAAGTACTAGTATTATTTGCAAAGGATATCTCTTTAACGGAGTAATTGGCATTTTGCAGTACTTAAAAAAAACTGACAAATACTTGTCAATTTTTTTTTACCATCATAAGCAAACTATCTAACTAGTAATTTTTTTATCATTTTAAACGGCTATACTTAAGCCACCCATCTCAGTTGTGGAGGCCTTTAAATCTATAGGTTTTTGAAGATATCCTTTTATAAAATTAAATGACTTACAGATTTCTTTTAATGCAATTTCTGAAAAATTAGAAACCACGTATAAAGATGTCTCTTTTTCCGTGTTAAGTTCTAATTTATCTAACTCATTAAGAAACTCCCAGCCGTTCATTATAGGCATATTAATATCAACAAGTATCAGATCAGGATAAGCTATTTCCCGAGATTCATTTGCTAAATATTCTAATGCTTCCAGGCCATTTTTAAATGGAATAATATTAACATCGCTCAATTGAGCTCTTAATTTTTTTTGCATCCCATAACGATAAACTGCATCATCATCAATTAAAAAAATAGTTGTAGTTAAATCCATATAATAAAATAATTAAAAAATTAAAGTCTTTTAAATATTTAGGGGACTCAAAGAACGTTAGTTAATCGATTAAGTTAATAATTTTTAACAAAATAATCGATGAATAACAACTAGTCGTAGAATTATACAAGTTAATCGATTAAGTTAACTATATTTTCAATCCTTATAAGCAAAATATTTGTTTTGTAATTAAAATCAATTCAGCCATTTAGAAGTTAAACTGAATTAAATTTCCAAAAAAAACCGGCAAAAAATGCCGGTCTATAATTTTATAAAAAATACAACTTTTAATGTTTAAATAATGGTCTGTGCCCCATCATTGCATTAACCTCGTCTGCTATACTTTCTAGCTTCTCATCATTATCAAAATTAGTAAGAGCTGCATCTATAAGGTCTACGACTTTTTTCATATCTGCCTCAACAAGACCTCGGGTAGTAACAGCTGCAACTCCTATACGCATACCTGAAGTTACAAATGGCGAACGGGTATCAAAAGGTACCATGTTCTTATTAACTGTGATATCTGCTTTTCCTAAAGCTTCTTCTGCATCTTTACCAGAAATGTCTTTATTTCTCAAGTCTATAAGCATCATGTGATTGTCTGTTCCGCCAGAAATGATATTGTATCCTTTCTCTACAAAAGCAGCAGCCATAACCGCAGCATTTTTCTTAACCTGAACCATATAATGTAAGAAATCATCGGTAAGCGCTTCTCCAAAGGCGATTGCCTTTGCAGCAATAATATGTTCTAAAGGTCCACCTTGATTTCCTGGAAAAATACCACTGTCTAATAGAGAAGACATCATGCGTAAACTTCCATTCTTTAGTTTAATACCAAATGGGTTTTCAAAATCTTTACCCATTATAATTAACCCTCCACGTGGTCCACGCAGCGTTTTGTGAGTTGTTGTTGTACATATATGACAATGTGGTACAGGATCACCTATAATACCTTTTGCGATTAATCCCGCCGGGTGTGCCATATCACATAATAAAATAGCACCTACTTTATCTGCTATCTCGCGAAAACGCTTATAATCTATCTCACGGCTATAAGCAGATGCTCCCGCAATGATCATTTTAGGTTGTTCTTGTATCGCAAGCTCTTCTATCTTATCGTAATTTAAGAGACCAGTTTCTTTATCTACCCCGTAAAAAACCGGATTGTAGATACGTCCTGAAAAATTTACCGGTGAACCGTGTGTTAAATGCCCTCCGTGTGATAAGTCAAAACCTAAAAAAGTTTCTCCCGGTTTCATCACTGCATGAAATACAGCAGTATTTGCCTGTGAGCCAGAATGCGGTTGTACGTTTGCATATTCTGCTCCAAAAAGTTCTTTTGCGCGCTCTATCGCAATGGTTTCTACTTCATCTACCACTTCACACCCGCCATAGTAGCGTTTGCCGGGGTATCCCTCTGCATATTTATTAGTTAATACAGAACCTGCAGCCTCCATAACTTGCTCGCTTACGAAGTTTTCTGAAGCAATTAACTCTAAACCATTAAGTTGGCGTTGTTTTTCCTCTTGAATTAGATCAAAGATTTCGGTATCCCGTTGCATGCGATATAAAGTTTGTTAAATTAGGTTCAAAAGTAGTGAATACATGCCTTTGGTACTATTTTAATTCTATATTTGAAATGAGCATTTACTAACATTTTATTAAAAATCTATGCCCTCAAAGACTAACGATCCAAAACGCAAAACCTGGTTAGAAACATCTGCAGACACAGATTTCCCTATTCAAAATATACCTTTTGGTGTGTTTTTAACCAGAGATGACATTATCACCATAGGTACACGTATAGGTGATTTTGCCATAGATCTGGGAGCCTTACATCAATTAGGGTATTTCAGCGATATCCCCCTTACAGACGATATTTTCTTACAAGACAGCTTAAATGATTTTATAGCAGACGGTCGCAAGACCTGGCGTGCAGTACGTAATCGTATTTCAGTGATTTTTGAAGCGGGAAATGCCGAATTACGAGATCAAAAAGATCATCGTGAACGTGTTATTTTTGCTATGGATGAAGTCGAAATGCAGCTTCCTGTACAAATAGGCGATTATACAGATTTTTACAGTAGTAAAGAACATGCCATAAACGTAGGGTCTTTATATCGTGATCCTCAAAACGCTTTGTTACCTAACTGGATGCATTTACCGGTAGCCTATCACGGGCGCAGCAGTTCTATAATACCATCAGGTATTTCTGTACACAGACCACAGGGACAAAAATTACCTAATGGCGCTACAGAACCTATATTTGGCCCATCACGTCAACTTGATTTTGAATTGGAGATGGCTTTTATTACTACAGATGCTAATGAGCTTGGGCAACCTATTCCTGTAGATCAAGCCGAAGAATATATATTTGGATTGGTCTTGTTTAATGACTGGAGTGCGCGCGACATTCAACGTTGGGAGTACGCTCCTCTAGGTCCGTTTTTAGGAAAAAACTTTGCTTCTTCAGTATCCTGCTGGATTGTTACATTAGATGCCTTAGAGCCTTTCCGTACGGCGAGTCCTAAGCCTGAAAAAGACCTATTGCCGTATTTACAATACAGTGGTAAAAAAACATTTGATATAAATCTTGAAGTAAGCATCAAGCCCGAAAATAAAGAAGAAACGGTAGTTACTAATTCTAACTTTAAACACCTCTACTGGAATATGAGCCAGCAACTGGCGCATCACACTGTTAACGGTTGTCCCGTAAATAGTGGAGATATGATGGGAAGTGGTACGATATCGGGTTCTACTCCTAAATCATTTGGGTCTATGCTAGAATTAAGCTGGAAGGGTTCTAAACCGGTTAAGCTTAATGATGGTGGTGACCGTAAATTTATTGAAGATAAAGACACGGTAATTATGCGAGGTTACTGCGAGAAACCTGGTGCAGTACGTATAGGTTTTGGCGAGGTAAAAACTAAAATACTACCCGTTTTTAAACCGAAGAAAAAATAAAAAGGAATTTCAATAAAAAAAAGAGCAACAGGGTTGCTCTTTTTTTTTGCTTTTAAACTCAAGTTCTTCTTTTTGGAAAAAATTTAAGTGTATATACTTATTACCACTTAATAATAGCACTCGCCCAGGTAAACCCACTACCAAAAGCAGCAAGTACAACCGTATCTCCTTCTTTAATTTTACCTTTTTCCCAGGCCTCAGTTAAAGCGATAGGGATTGATGCGGCAGTGGTATTTCCGTATTTCTGAATATTATTATATACCTGGTCATCATTTAAACCAAACTGCTTCTGTACAAATTGAGAAATTCTAAGGTTTGCCTGATGCGGTATCAACATATCAATATCTTCAGCCTTCAGTTTATTTTTCTCAAGACCTTCAACAATCACTTCAGAAAAACGCACAACTGCATTTTTAAATACAAATTGACCATTCATATACGGGTAATACGGGATATCCTCCTGCGGATTTTTTTCAATCAATTCAGGCACCCATTCCATAGTACTTGGTCCTTTTAAAGAAAGCTCTAAGGCGTGTTTACCTTCACTATGTAAATGTGTAGATAAAATACCTTTTGCATTGTCTTCTTCTCGTGTAAGTACTGCCGCTCCTGCCCCATCACCAAAGATGACTGATACATTACGCCCACGCGTAGTCATATCTAAACCGCCACTGTGATTTTCTGAACCTATTACCAATATATTTTTATACATCCCGGTTTTTATAAACTGGTCTGCTGTAGAGAGGGCATAGATAAAACCACTACATTGATTACGTACATCTAATGCAGGTACGGTACGCATATCTAGCATTTCCTGCACCTGCACACCACAGCCCGGAAAATAATAATCTGGACTTAACGTAGCAAAAACAATCATGTCTATATCCTGCGCAGTCATTTTTGCACGTTCTAAAGCGATTTTTGCAGCTTTTACACCCATAACTGCGGTGCTGTTGCCGTCTCCGTCTTTTATATGACGGCGTTCTTTGATACCGGTACGCTCTTGTATCCAGGCGTCATTGGTTTCCATAATCTTAGACAAATCATCATTTGTCACTATATTTTCGGGAACATAGGCTCCCATTCCTGCAATTCGAGAATTATACATAGGGTAATAAATATGAGATATAATTAGTAGTACCAGAATTTCTGATGCCATAAACCGCGGAAAGATACAGATTCTGCAATTTTAAATGCTTTAAAGCAGCTGCCTTTAGCTATGCGTGCATAATAATTAGAATAATTATTTTTCCTAAATTGAATTAAAATCCATCTCATGAAAAAAATATGCTACTTTGCTTTAATGTTATTTCTCTCTACCCCACTTTTTGCGCAGGAAAATTTAGATTATCAAAAACCACCTAAAGAAATTCTTGATTTAGTTGACGTTCCCAGAGCTCCCGCTGTGGTCATGAATACCGCAGGTGATACGATGCTTCTACTCTACCGCGACAGTTTTAAAACCATTGCAGAACTTTCTGAAGAAGAATTGCGTCTGGGTGGTTTACGTATAAATCCCAAAACAAATATAGGCAGTCGTACTACCTTTTATAATGATGTAAAAATAAAAGGAGTACAGGAAACTGAAGCCCGTGCTATTTCCGGTTTACCAGATAATCCTTTGCTTAGCAACTTTAGCTGGTCTCCAGACGAAACTAAAATGGCACTTACCAATACAACTGAGACCGGTGTAGAAGTTTGGATATTAGATTTAAACACTGCGACCGTACGCAAACTTACTGAGCCCACACTAAATGCCAATATGGGAAGTCCCATAAGCTGGTTTAAAGACGGTAAGAGCTTGTTAATAAATATGCTTCCTGCACAGCGTAAAGATTTAATTAATACCGCAGAAGCTATACCTACCGGACCCACAATTTCCACCAGTGACGGCTCTAAGGCTCAAAACCGAACCTATCAGGATTTACTTCAAAACCCGAATGATATATTCAACTTTGAGCAATTGGCAACATCAGTACTAGTCAAACAAAATTTAGATGGTACCAGCACAACCTGGGGCGAGGCAGCTATGTACACAGGTGTATCATTTTCTCCAGATGGGGAATATATCATGACAACTACCATTCACAAACCGTTTTCATATATCGTACCCTATAGTAGATTTCCTGAGAAAGTAAGTGTATATAAGCAAGACGGTACTCTTGTAAAAGTAGTAAATGAAACTCCGTTAATTGAGGAGCTTCCGCAGGGCTTTATGGCTACACAGACTGGAAAGCGCAATATGTACTGGAGAGCAGATCACCCTGCAACCTTATATTGGGCTGAAGCTTTAGACCAGGGAGATCCAGAAGTTGAAGTACCTTTTAGAGATCAGGTATATATGCAAAAAGCACCCTTTTCTGAGGCTCCTACAAAAGTTTTAAAAACTATTAACCGTTTTAGAGGAATTACCTGGGGTTCAGAAAACACAGCAATAGCTTACGATTACTGGTGGAACACGCGTAATACAAAAACATATGTATTTAACCCTTCAGACAAAAGCAACGAAGGTAAAGTGATAGCAGACCGAAACTATCAAGATACCTACAGCGATCCCGGTAGCTTTGTAACTCAGGATAACAACTACGGAAAACCCGTGCTTACACTGGTTGACGGGAATGCTTATTTAATAGGAGATGGCTTTAGTGAAAAAGGTCAGTTTCCATTTATAGATAAATTAAATCTTGAAACACAGGAAACTCAGCGTATTTATGAGTCGGAATATACAGATAAGCTTGAAAATTTACAGAAAGTATTAGATATTAAAGAAGGTAAAATACTCGTGCGTATTGAAGCGCCTACTGAATATCCCAACTACTACATACGAGATCTTGATGATAAAAGTTTAGACCAAATTACTCGTTTTGAAAATCCGTTTAAGAGTATTCAGGATGTACATAAAGAGGTCATTAAATACACACGTGAAGATGGTTTAGAACTTTCGGGGACTTTATATCTTCCTGTAGGTTATGATATGAAAAAGAAAGAGAAAAAACCGATGCTTCTCTGGGCATATCCTACTGAGTTTAAAGACAAAAATAGTGCGGGTCAAACCACTTCAAATCCTAATGAATTTACCTACCCATATTATGGTTCTATGGTATATTGGGTAACGCGGGGTTATGTGGTGCTAGATGATGCTTCTTTTCCTATCGTAGGTGAAGGCGACACAGAACCTAATGACTCATTTAGAAAACAACTTGTAGCTAATGGTAAAGCAGCTATTGATGCTGTTGATGCTTTAGGCTATATAGACCGAAATAAGGTTGCGGTAGGTGGTCACTCCTACGGTGCTTTTATGACTGCAAACTTATTATCACACTCAGATTTATTTGCTGCCGGTATTGCGCGTAGCGGTGCCTATAACCGTACGTTGACTCCATTTGGTTTTCAGTCTGAAGAACGTAATTACTGGGAGGCTCCAGAAGTTTACAACACTATGAGCCCTTTTATGCATGCCGATAAAATGAAAACTCCGTTGCTCTTAATTCACGGTGTAGCAGATAACAATAGCGGTACATACCCACTACAAAGTGAGCGCTATTTTAATGCTTTAAAAGGATTAGGTGCTACAGCTCGTTTAGTAATGTTGCCTAAAGAAAGTCATGGTTACGCTGCAAAAGAATCTATTTTACATATGCTGTGGGAACAAGATCAATGGCTCGAAAAATATGTAAAAAACCGCGATGTAAATGAAATTAAAAAGACTGAAGAAATTAAAAAGTAAATCTTCTTTTAATTAATAGAACTTAGTTTACAGTCTCAGCAATCTTATATAGATTCCTGAGACTGTTTATTTAACACAGGGCCAACTACAAAAACTACTTTCTTTAATTTTTCGTATATTTAAATAAGACCGAAAAATTCTAAATGCAGATTTGATATAAGGTTTTGTACGATTAGAATTGCATTAATTTAAAGTGATTAATACGATTTAATTGGCAAAGTTTTGCTATGCACGCATAGTAAGAATTGATAAGAAAACACTTCTAAACGACCCAAAACTGCTACATTTACACAAAACTTGTTACAGAAATATGATATTAAATAATATACGTCTCGAAGTAATGCAAACCATAGGAAAATCTATGGATGAACTTATTGGGACCTACCTGAAGTCAATTGATGAAAATTGGCAGCCTACAGACATGCTTCCCGACGCTACAAATCCTGAATTTATTGATGAAGTCAAAGAGATTCAGGAGTTATGCCGCGAGATGGATTATGATTTATTTACTGTTTTAGTAGGTGACACCATTACCGAAGAAGCTTTACCTACTTACGAGTCCTGGTTAATGGGAGTTCAGGGGGTAGATCAGGTTAATGGTAACGGCTGGTCTAAATGGGTACGCTCATGGACTGCCGAAGAAAATCGTCACGGGGATTTACTTAATAAATACTTATACCTTTCTGGTCGCGTAAACATGCGTGAGATGGAAGTAAGTACACAATACCTTATAAGCGATGGTTTTGACATAGGTACCGGTATGGATCCTTATAAAAACTTTGTATATACTAGTTTTCAGGAACTGGCGACTAATGTATCACACAGACGTGTAGCATCATTTTCACGTAAATCTGGAAATAAGCAATTGGCAAAAATATGTAATATGATTGCTAAAGATGAAGCGCGTCATGCTTCTGCTTACATGGAGTTTGTACGTCGTATTTTTGATCTCGATCCTAGTGAGATGATGATGGCTTTTGAAGCAATGATGCGTAACAAAATTGTCATGCCGGCTATGTTCTTAAGAGAATCTGGGCAGCATATTGGTCAGCTTTGGGAACATTTCTCAGATGCTGCGCAGCGCTCTATGGTTTATACCACACAGGATTATATCACCATTTTAAAATCTCTGGTTGCAGACTGGAAAATTGAAGATATAAAAGGACTTAATGATAAAGGCGAGCGTGCTCGTGATTATTTATTAAACCTACCTGATCGTTTAGAACGTATTTCACAACGTATTGTAGTTCCTAAACTCGATCACAAATTTAAATGGATTGCTAGTTAAAAAGCATAACTCATTTAAAAAAATAACCCTGAAAGATATGTTTTCTTTCAGGGTTATTTTTTTGTGTTAAACGCAACTCAGGTAGAGCGCTGTCGAGAATTTTAACTTAAAAAATCAAATAGACACCTTCTAAAAATTTACAGTTTTACCGCACTCTTAATTTTGTATTTTTAAGTCGATACCTCTATGCTATATGTTTAAAAAAACGACTTTAAAAATAGTTCTATGATATTCAACCCAATGAAGCTATTCTACTTCGCACTCTTTTGTTGTATAGCTTTACCTACCAGTGCACAATCTCAAGATGTTGACGATGCATTAAGAAAGACATTATTATTACATAAAGAACTGGTGAGTATTCCTAATTTGCCCGAAGATGAAGCATCAATGCTTAAAAATATTAACTGGGTTACTGATTATTATCAAAAATTAGACTTTAAAACAACCTTGCTTCCATCAAGTACGCTTCCACTTTTATTGGCTGAAAAAGTCTACAATCCCAAGTTTAAAACAGTTTTGTTTTATTTTCATATAGATGGGCAGCCTGTAAATAAAGTGAATTGGGATCAGGAAGATCCTTTTACTCCAGTTTTAAAAAAACAAGATTCCGCAGGAAACTGGCAATATTTAGATTGGAACGCTCTAGACTCAAAAATAGATGATGAGTGGCGCATATTTGCACGTGCAGCAGCAGATGATAAAGCGCCTATAATTATGTTTCTGTCTGCTTTAGAACAGCTAGATGCTCAGAATAAGAAACCCAACTTTAATATAAAAGTAATTTTTGATCCCGAAGAAGAATATGGTTCATCGGCATTATTATCAACGCTGCCCATAAATAAAGAACGCTATTCTTCAGATTATTTTATCGTAATGGACGGGCCGGCTCACGATTCTAATAAACCTAGCGTAACATTTGGTTGCAGAGGTATTGTTACCTGCTCTATAACCACATATGGCGCCTCGTTACCTCAACACAGCGGCCATTATGGCAACTATGTCCCCAACCCGGTTTTTAGCCTTGCAAAGTTATTGAGTACCATGAAGGATGATAAGGGTTATGTACTCATTAAAGACTATTACAAAGGCATCAATTTAAGTCCGGAAATAACTGATGTTTTAAAATCTATTCCCTATGACTCAGTAGCGCTCAATAGCCAACTGGGCATTTTTACTTCAGAAAAAATAGGAAATAATTATCAGGAAGCGCTGCAGTACCCCTCGTTGAATGTTCGCCAGATAGGTACCTCGTGGTCTGGAGAGAATTTAAAAACTGTGGTACCTGAATTTGCAAAAGCAGATCTTGATGTACGCCTCGTTCCTGAGACCGAAGCACAAATTCAACTTGAAAAAATTAGAACTCATATTGTAAAACAAGGATATTATGTAATTGATCACGATCCTACAGCTGAAGAACGCGCTACGCATCCTAAAATAGCGAAGTTTATAGCAAATGAAGGAATTAATGCTTTTAGAACAGACCTCGACAGCCCCTTTGGAAAAACCATTTCAAACAGTCTTTCTAAAGCATTTAATGAAGAGCCTATAAAAATCAGGATGATGGGTGGTACCGTTCCTATTGTACCGGTAATAAATGCGCTTAATATTCCTACATTAATTATCCCAATTGTTAATATGGATAATAACCAGCACAGCCCTAATGAAAATATACGCATAGGTAATATGCGTCAGGGTATTCAAATCTGTCTAGCTCTTTTACAAACTAATCTTTAAACTATTTATGTCTCAAAAAGAATTTAAAGTCATCGAGTTTACTAAGAAGCAAGAGCTTGTTGAGTTTGTAAATGCCAACTCAGAAAAGATTGAAGTTGTATCTATTTCCAGCAGTTAGGAATCCTGGAATTACAAACACTTTCTTTGGTTTTATAAACTGTAAGTAATACCATAAAAAATCCCCGCATCGTAAAATGCGGGGATTTTAAATTTAGAGCAGGATTAAATCAATTAGAAAATATAACGCAATCCTACTTGCGCCTGCCATCTGCTGTCTAAACTAAAATCGTTAGTAAACGTTTTTGTTTGTGAAGTATTAAACGTGTAAACCGGGCTTCCGCTAGAAACATCAACTCCTAAAGGTTGATCGTTTACCGGCACTTCAATAACACCCCAGTCTGAACTAATAAGATTTCCCAGGTTTAAAATATCTATACTAAACTGAATGGTATTTGTCTTATTTTCAGAAACTTTAAAATCATAGTCCTGTAAGATTTTTAAATCCCAACGACCTCTCCACGGGCTCAGTGCACCATATTTTTCGGCGTATGCACCTCTACGATCACTTAAATAGTCATCCTGAGCTATATAATTTTCATAAGCGGTACGCTGTGCAGCCTGTGCCGCAGCATCCCCTGAAAATGCATAGCTCTCTAACTCCTGACTCGTAGGTATATAAATCAAATCATTAAGTACAGAACCATCATTATTAATATCACCGCTATAGGTATAAGCGAATCTTCCGCCCTGCGCATACTCATAAAAAGCACCTAATGAAGTACGCCATTGCTTGTTTGCTCCATAGGTAAATGCTTTGTTAAGCTGGCCTACGATACGGTGTTTATCTCCATAACGTGAGGTGGTACTTACCGCTCTGTTTACATTGCCAAAAGCCGGATTACGATCATATGCATCACTAGATATTTCTGCGTCTAATGAACTCGCATCCTCTGCTTTTAAATAGTTATATGCTATGCTCGCAAAAATACCGTTGCTAAATGTCTTCTGAAATTTTGTTGACCAGTTAAATGAAAATCCTACGTCTGTATTTGAGAATACATAGGCATTTGTATTGCCGCCAAACTCGTCTTTTGCGCGATCACTATCTAAATAAATAGGTCTGCCGTCTGGACCTGCAAGGGTTCCTGAAGGATTTGCCAGACCATAATTACGCACCATTTGTGAATTTAAATCACGGGTATAAATAAAGTCTGTTGAAGCGGTGATTCCATTTTCAAAACGATAATCAAGACCTAAACTATTACGCCATACCTGCGGAAACTTAAAGTCTGGTGCAGAAGTCGTGTAGAAAAAGAAGTTTGGGTTTGCTACTTGATTTCCTATCCATACAAAAGGTAAACGACCGGTAAATACACCCGTACCTCCTCGTATTTGAAACGTATTATCTCCTAAAACATCGTAGTTAAATCCTACTCGTGGTGAGAATAAAATTTTCTTAGAAGGAAGATCTAAACTATTTAGGTTTGTAGGGTTTCCATTTTCATCAAAATAGGTGATTCCGGGTTGGTAGTTTCCGTCAGGGAACGTACCGCCGGCTGCACGTAAAATGTTTTCACGTATTTTATCTTGTGTATTAAAAAACAGTGGCTTGTCTATACGTAATCCTACGGTCAAAGTGAAATTTTCGGTAGCCTTCCATTTATCCTGTGCATAGAAAGCAAGTTGACCTACATTAGTTTCGGCTAAAGCCCAACTATCATTAGCTGTATTGTTGTCAAAAGTAGTTTGAGCACTCGCCAGCGCTTCAGCTAATAAACCGTTGTTTACTGCTTCTTCAAAACTTAATCCTGCAACATTAGGATTTGCACGTACGCTTGTAAAATCTGGTGCAAAAACACCAACTCCGCCATTTGCATTAAAGTAGCTGTACGCACCCAGGTTAAAGCTGTTATCAAACATAAATTTCTCAAAACTTCCACCTAAGGTAATTGTGTGATTTCCGGTTACAACATTAAAGTTATCTGTAATTTGAAAAACTTTCTGCGTTAATTTATTGTTTATTGAAAAAGGCTCATGACCTGCAATTATAGCACGTACCCCATCTTGCTGAATACTAATCGCCGGTGCCGGTGCAGAAAAAGGATCTCTGCTATCATCAAAGAAAGTATAACCCGCCTGAAGTTTATTAGTCACGTTACCGCCAAAGTTGGAGTTTAATTCAACTAACCAGGAGTCGATCTTATTATTAATGCGATATCCTGCATTTCTAAATTGAAGAGTTGTTTGGTCTGGTCCTCTTCTTCCTATCGCTTCAGGATTTGCCGGCAAATCTCGAGAGGCATTTAAAAAGTTGTAAATAACCGCAACACGGTGCTTACTATTAATATTCCAGTCTAGTTTAAATATACCTTTTGTAGATTCCGTCTTATGCGTGAAATTTTCATAAGGTCCTGTCTCGTAACCTAAACTAGATAATTGTTGAGAAACATAATCAAGATCTTCGGCAGAAACACGAGATACATTTTGCCCTGTAATGCCCGGACGCGCTGCCAAAAAGTTTGAACCTGCATCTGCGCGGTCATCTTTTTCAAAGTTTGCAAAAACAAACAATTTATTTTCAATTAAAGGTCCACCTACGCTAACCCCGTATTGTTTTTGATTAAGCTCAGGAACAATTATTTTATCGTCACCTACCTTACTTCCCGTCATATCCTGATTACGGTAAAAACCATAAACTGTTCCCGCCCACGTGTTAGTACCACTCTTGGTAACAGCGTTAACCGAAGCTCCGGTAAAACCTGCTTGAGTCACATCATAGGGTGCAGTTGAAACCTGTATCTGGTCTATTGCATCAAGCGAAATAGGCTGTGCATTAGTCTGCCCACCCGGTGTTGCCGCATCAAGCCCAAAAGGATTATTAAAAATTGAACCGTCTAAACTAAAGTTATTGAATTGGTCATTTCTTCCTCCAAAAGAACCATTACTAGAGGCAGTAGGCTCTAACCTGTAAAAATCTGCAGCAGATCTTGAGATCGTAGGTAAACTTTTAAGTTCGCGTCTGCCTATACTGGTTTCTGCTCCGGTACGGTCGCTATTAATTACATTATTTTTTGAAGAAGACACCACAACAGCATCAAGCTCTGTTGCATCGCTAGCTAAAACTGCTTTTACGTTAAAAGACTGTCCCAGTGATAAATTAATGTTATCTAGCACATATGTTTTAAAGCCTACATAGCTAATTGAAATGGTATACGGCCCGCCTACACGTACATTAAGCAGCGAGAATCTTCCGTCAAAATTTGTAATTGCACCGTAAACCGTACCCGTAGGCGTATGCGTTGCAGTTACATTGGCTCCGGGCAGAATTGCGTTTTGGTCATCATATACAATACCACTGATTTCTGCAGTTGTTACCTGTGCTGAGGCGGTAAGAACCAACATAAAAAGGCTGATAAAAAAAAGAAGTTGCTGTCTTTTCATAAGCTTCATTTTGAATTTGAGTTTAGTAAGTGTTAAGAAATTGCAAAATAAAATAAAACCTATTAAAGTTGAGCTTCCTATATTTCAATTTCCAAAAATAAAATGAACAGTTGTTGATAAGAAATTAAATAGCAAATACCTGTAAATAAAACACTTAAAAACCAGAAGAAGATATACACCAATCAACTTAATTATTCAGAAAAGCATAAAAGAAAGTGTGTTTGTATATTTAGCTTTGGCCTTTAAATTGAAATGACACCCTTGTGATTATTAGATTCATTCTTTAGACAGGCGCTAACACATGTAAATACGTAAATTAAAGGGATTAAAGCTATACGCGACAACACTAAGGTTGACTTACGCAAATGAAATTGTAGTATTAAATATTACGTAATCTTTATTTATATTTAGAAGATGAAAATTAAATTCAAAAAGAAGAGATTATACGCCAATTTAGTATTGGGCATAATTTGGGTTATAATTGCACCATTAAGTCTACTAAGAGATGAGGGGTTAAATTGGTCAGATTACATCTATTTTGGTATTGGTGTTTTCTACCTGGCTCATTATGTTTACGATCTCAAGCACCAGTACTTAGAAATTGAAGATGGTGTAATTAAGAAAAATAGTCTTTATGGTTTTCGTAAAAAAATAAATCTTAAAGATATTGATAGGGTTGAAAAATTTGCCGGAGACTACACCTTAAAATCAAATGATACGAAATTAAAAATCAATACCTCGTTTATTGAAAGTCAGTCGCTTACTTCTTTGGTTAAAATACTTTCAGAGCTTAATCTTCCAACAGAAAAAACACCTTTTATCAAGTGATTTAAATAAATTAATTTTCTAAATAATTGGGAATTAACTTTTAAGCCTTAAGTATTAATAATTGGCATATCTCGCTCAACACCTTACAAACCAACGTTTTCTGTTAAATGAGCTACAAGCATCAATAATAAGCTTATCTTTGCCGCTTATTATATTTTATGACATTTAAAGAATTAGGTCTTATAGACCCTATCCTTAAAGCTTTAGCTGATAAAGGATACACCCACCCTACCCCTATTCAACAGCAAGCAATACCGGTATTATTAAGAGGACAAGATTTATTAGGTTCTGCACAAACAGGAACTGGTAAAACAGCGGCGTTTACCATCCCGATACTTCAACAAATTTATAACAACATAGGTTCTGGCAAAGGCACACGCAAGCTTAAAGCTTTGATTATTACCCCTACGCGAGAACTTGCTATACAAATAGACGATAATGTAACCGAATACAGCAAATATACCGGTATTAAAAATACTGTGATTTTTGGTGGTGTTAAACAGGCTTCGCAGGTTTCTGCAATGCGCAAAGGAGTTGATGTATTAACTGCTACTCCGGGACGTCTTTTAGACCTGGTTAAACAAGGGTTTATTAGTTTAAAAGATATTGAATATCTGGTGCTTGATGAAGCAGACCAGATGCTCGATATGGGTTTTATTCACGATATTAAGAAAGTACTAAAACTAGTACCGCACGATAGACAATCATTATTCTTTTCGGCTACGATGCCAAAGGCGATTGTAGATCTTTCTAAACTTATACTTGGTGATTTTGAAAAAGTAAGTATAGAGCCTGAGAAACCTACTGCAGAACGTGTAGATCAGGGGATTTACTTTGTAAGCAAAAAAAGTAAGCCAAAATTATTAAAGCATCTTATTGAGACTGAAAATCCCGCTACCGTTTTGGTTTTTTCACGTACTAAGCACGGTGCTAATAAGATTGTAAAAATCTTAGATAAAGCAGGAATTAATGCTGCAGCTATACACGGTAACAAATCACAGGCTGCTCGTCAAAAAGCCCTAAGCGCTTTTAAAGATGGTCAAACTCAGGTTTTAGTAGCCACTGATATCGCTGCAAGGGGTATCGATGTTTCTGAATTAGAAATGGTAATTCAGTATGATTTACCTAACGTTTCTGAAACCTACGTACACCGTATAGGTCGTACGGGTAGAGCAAAAGCCAGTGGCGTTGCGCTAGCTTTTTGTGATAAAGAAGAGCGTGCTTATCTTAGAGATATCGAAAAATTAATTAAGCAGAAGATAGATGTGATTGCAGAACACCCGTTCTTAATTGACGGTCCTGACGATCCTTCAGATGAACCTGATGCTCGACCACCACGCAACAACACACGTAATAACTCACGCAACAGCAACAGTTCACGTAATAGTTCTGGTCGTTCAAAAAACAACGATGATCGCAGAAATAGCGGCCCTGTAAAACGTACAGCGGGAAACCCTAAAAAACGTTTTAACAGCAAACCAGAATCGAATTAAGAACTGGTTTTGACAACTAAAAAATCCGCTGTAGGCAACTACAGCGGATTTTTTAGTTTTGCTTATTATCTTAAGAGCTATAATTTGATCACTAAGTCCTATTTGGTATTATCAGAAGCAGTAATAGCGACTAACAACGTTATTCTTTAATTTGCAATTTCAGCAATTTTAAATCGCAAAGTAGGCAAATACCAGTGTAATGCAACATTTAAAATTTCTAACTATAATTTAACAGCATTTATAGCCAGAGTAAAGCTATGGGTTCAGTTTCTTTTTTATATTTATTCCGTCATTAACGATTAGATTTATTATGAGAAAATTTATAATACTTAGCGCGTTTGCTGCTACCCTTTTTGTGAGTTGCGATGATACGCGTAAAGTTTTACACGAGCAATATCTAGAGTATGTTATGCATACAGATAGTCTTGATGTGGTACACGATGCGATGACGGTTCATCACGATGCACTTAAAACTGACACCCGTACACTTGCACAAAAATTGAAAGATGTAGAGGAAACAGATTCTATTGCAATTGCAGATTTAGCTAAGCATCAGGTTTTATTAAAAGAGCAGGCAACTTCGCTTTCTAAATTAAAAAAACTGATTGAAAGCCATGCAGACGTAAAATCTTACTTTATGTCAGACAGCATTTCAGTAGAGCAAATGGAGGCACAATTAGTAGAGATGGAAGCTAACAACACAGATATCGCTGCTCGTTTAACACAAATCAAAACTGAATTAAAAATGATTGAAGCAGAACAAGAATCTCTTAAAAAAACTGAAAAACATTAGTTTATTGAGCATATTCTCGCTTTACAAATCAATCATCTAAAATAAAAAGTCCGTTGAAAATCTTCAACGGACTTTTTATTTATGCTTCAGTCTTGCGGACTCTCAAATTAGAATTTGGTTTTTTAGTAACTTAAGCAAGTCTAAAACATTCATTTAAGATATTAAACTACAAACTCAAAATCAATCAAAATCAACACATGAATTTTAAAAGTCAAATTTTAAGTATCCTGGCAATTTCCTTAGGTATTGCGGGATTTGCACAGGAGGTTAACACCATAGATACGCGGCTTATGCACGAGCCTGCTATAAGTATAAATCATATCGCTTTCATTTATGCTGAAGATTTATGGGTAGCTAATAAAGATGGTTCTCAACCTCGTAGATTAACTATTGACGAAGGAATAGAGTCAAACCCGGTTTTCTCACCAGACGGCAAGACGATTGCATTTAGTGCAGAATATGATGGCAATACAGATGTTTTTACTGTAGCCACTACCGGCGGTGTGCCTAAACGACTTACTTACCATCCTTACTCAGACTGGGTGCGCGATTTTACGCCAGATGGTAAACATGTGCTTTTTGCATCTCAACGGTCTTTATTTACAAATAGATATGCACAACTATTTACAGTTCCTATAGAAGGAGGGCATACCACACAACTAGAAATACCTAATGCCTACTGGGCCAGTTATTCAGATGATGGCAAATACATTGCCTACACGCCTATTCCAGATCGTTTTAACCAGTGGAAACATTATCGTGGTGGTACCCAATCGCGTATTTTTATTTTTGACACTGCTACTAAAGAAGTTGTTGAGATCCCTAAACCTACAGATGGTAGTAATGATGCGCAACCGGTATTCTCTGGGAGTTCGGTATATTTTAAAAGTGATCGCGATGGCGAGTTTAATTTATATAGCTACGATCTGGCTTCACAAAAAATAACACGCCACACAGATTTCATAAATTTTGGCTTGCAAGATCTTGATGTAAACAGCGCAGGAATTCTTATACTCGAGCAGGCAGGATACTTACACAGTTATAACACATCTACAAAATCATTAAATAAACTCACTATAGGCATCGCAACAGATTTGCTAGAGCTTCGCGAGCGTTTTGTAAGCGGAAGTGATTATGTACGTAGCGGTGGTATTTCTCCTTCAGGGGCACGAGTTGTAGTAGATTTTAGAGGAGAAATAGTAACTGTCCCTGCAGAAAAAGGAGACGTGGCAAATCTTACACAAACTCCAGGAGTACACGAAAACTACCCCAAATGGTCGCCAGATGGCAAGTCTATCGCTTATTTTTCTGACGCAAGCGGTGAGTATGCTTTGCACGTTAAAGATCAAAATAGCACCGCAGCTGCAAAAAGCATTCAGCTAGAGGGTACCGGTTTTTATGCATACATTCACTGGTCGCCAGATAGTAAAAAAGTAGCTTATGTAGATAATGGCAGAAATTTATACATCACCACTGTTGCTACCGGAAAAACACAAAAAGTAGCCCAGGATATCTTGTATCAGCCGGGAGTTTACCGGGATTTATTTGGGAGCTGGTCTGCAGATTCTAATTGGCTCGCCTATACTTTAATTACCAATACTAATTTTGAACAGGCCTATCTTTTTTCGCAAAGCGAAAATAAATCGTATCCTATTTCAGACGGACTCTCAAATGTTGCAAATCCTACATTTGACCCTAGCGGTAAGTATTTATACCTAACCGCCTCTACAGATGCTGGGCCGGTGGTGAACTGGTTTGACCAGTCTAATCAGGATATGGAAGCTTCAAACTCTTTGTATTTAATAACACTTCAGAATGATGTAAAATCACCTTTTGCAAAAGAAAATGATGTTGAAGTAATTGCTAAAGCAGAAGCCGAAAAAGAAGAAAAAGCTTCCGAAGATGATAAAAAAGAAAAGGCTGTTCCTACCTTAAAAATTGACTGGGATGGTATTTTAAACAGAATGGTTGCCATTCCTGTAGGCAGTGGTTATTACGGCTCACTTTCGGTACCAGAAGAAGGTGTTTTATTTTACCTGTCCTATCCCGCTCACGATGACGCCGTGATGCTACACAAATATGATTTAGCAGAACAGGAGGATGAGGAGATCGTAGAAACCAACTCCTATGAGATTAGCTCAGACGGTAAAAAAATGATGTACTATAATGGCGGTAGCTGGTTTGTTTCAGAGACTGGTAAAAAAGCTGATAACCCACCGCTAGATTTAGAAGCCATACAGATTAAAATAAATCCTAAACAAGAATGGGCAAATATCTTTAACGAGGCCTGGCGTGTAAACCGCGATTATTTTTACGATCCTGCTATGCATGGTGTTGACTGGGAAGCGATGAAAAAACAATACGAAATCTTTTTACCAGATGTAACTACAAAAAGCGATTTGTATCGCATGATGGGCTGGATGTTCGCAGAGCTTTCGGTAGGACATCACCGTTTTGATTACCGCGGCGATAACCGTATTGAAAAAGAAGAAATTAGCGGTGGCCTTCTGGGAGCAGATTATGTTGTGAAGAACGGAAGATATCAAATTTCAAAAATATATGGCGGCCTCAACTGGAATCCAGATTTGCGCGCTCCTCTTACCGAACCCGGGATTTCTGCTAAAACTGGCGAGTATGTAATTAAAGTAGATGGTCAAGAAGTTACTTCTTCAGATAATTTCTATAGCTTTTTTGAAAACAAAGCCGGCCAAATTGTAACACTTACCCTTTCTGCAAATCCTAACGGAAATAACGCACACGAAGAGCAGGTAACCGCTATAGATTCAGAAATGAGCCTGCGTAACCGCGACTGGGTAGAAGGCAATATTAAAAAAGTAAATGAGGCTACAAATGGCCAGGTTGCTTATGTATATGTACCCAATACAGCAACCGGAGGTCACGAGTATTTTAAACGCTATTTTTACCCGCAGGCAGATAAAAAAGCAATTATTATTGATGAACGTTTTAATGGTGGCGGGCAATTAGCAGATTATGTAATTGATTTGCTTAACAAACCGATGCAGAGCTACTGGAACTTTAGATACGGCAGTGATATGAAAGCCCCAAGCGCTTCTATACAAGGCCCTAAGGTGATGCTAATCGATGAAACCGCGGGTTCTGGAGGAGATTATTTACCCTATTTATTCCGTAGAAACAATCTGGGAACATTAGTAGGTAAACGCACCTGGGGTGGTCTGGTAGGAGTTTTGGGTTATCCTGAATTTATAGATGGTGGGATTGTAACAGCTCCTAATGTGGCTTTCTATAATGAAGAAGGTTTTGGTATTGAAAATGTAGGTACGCCACCAGATGTAGAAGTAGAGCAAACGCCAAAAGAAGTAATTGCCGGGAAAGACCCCCAGCTTGAAAAAGCGATTGAAATCATCTTAAAACAGCTGAAAGAGAATCCCCCAAAAGGATTGACTACTCCATCCTATCCTATAAAAACAAAAAACTAAATAATACCCACTTTTAGCTTTAAAATCCTGATCTAACGATCAGGATTTTTTTATGTAGCACTGCCTGTGATACTAAATGTATTCCCTATTTGGAGTAAAACATATAAATCCACAGCGTACGTGCAAGTTTAAAATTTAGCGTACTGGTAAGTAAAATAACACCCACAACAAAAAGAAAAGCGGTTATTAATGAAGTCTGAAATACAAAATAACAAAGAATAAAAACAGCTAGAAATTCTGCTACTGTTAACCCATAACTCACATACATCGCACCTATAAAAAAGCCTGATTCAATTTCAAATTTGCGGTTACATTTCTTACAACGTGTATGCATTTTAGGAATATGCAGTGCAAACAACTGTTGGTTAGATTCAAAAATAGCTCCCTCTTTACAATTAGGACATTTAAACTTTAGGATATCTAGTAAACTCATAACAGAAGTGGTTAATTTGTAAAGCAAAATTAGACTTACAAACCACAACAGGACTTATACCGATGTCCTCCTTTTTTGTACTTTTAGGACATAACTAATTCTATGAAACGAATTCCGGTTTTACAAATTGAAGCATTTGACCACAATTTTAATGCTTCAGAATTATATGCTAACGATTTTGCAAAGCATATACGAGACAATGAAAAACTGGTACACAAACCGCATACGCATAATTTTTACTTGTGCGTTATTTTTACCGAAGGTACGGGCACGCACGAAATAGATTTTACACAATATGCCATAGTACCGGGTTCTGTGTTTTTTCTTAATCCCGGGCAAACTCATTTCTGGAAATTTACTTCGCAACCACAAGGCTATATTTTTTTTCATACACTAGCTGCTTTTGAGATGGCCTTTCCGCAGCAGCGGCTTGAGCATTTTCCGTTTTATTATTCTATAAATAATACACCCGCCATCACTCTTAGTCATAAGCAACTTCCGCAACTGATTAATCGCTTTAAAGAGATTTATACAGCGTATCTGGAAACAGCCATTTATAAAACTGAAAAAATACTAAGCCTTATAAATCTTACCTATATAGATCTGGCACGGCTTTATATTACCGGAGAACCTGAAGAAAACACTACAGTTTCTGCTCATTACGTGCATATTTTGAAAGAATTTGAAAAATTATTACACATTCACTTTAGACAAGAAAAGTCAGCTTCATTTTATGCTGAGAAACTCAATATCACCACAAAACATCTCAATCGCATTATCAAAACTATTCTTGACAAAACCACAACAGATTTAATAAGTGAACGTACCTTACTAGAAGCGAAGCGACTTATGGTGCATACTTCAAATTCACTAAATGAAATCTCTGAACTTCTGGGCTTTGAAGATTATGCCTATTTCTCGCGTATTTTTAAAGCGAAAACAAATCAAACCCCCTTATCGTTTAAAAACCTATATGCGCATTAAAACATTTACAATGATTAAAACAGCACTTTATATTTCACTCTTAATTATTTACTGCGGAAATTTAAACGCACAAACCGATTATGAAAAAGAAATTTTGACCTTTCAAAGCGATTTAAATGCTGAATATAAAAACCCCGAAGAATCGCCACTTACCGCAGAAGAAATTGAGCAATTCACCACGCACACTTTTTATCCTATTGATGAAAACTATCGTGTAAAGGCCTCATTTGAGCGTATTGCAAATCCTATAACTATAGATTTTCAAACCTCTTCTGGCGTGGTAAAAAAATACGACACCTATGCGCTTGCAAAATTCGAATTATTTGGAAAACCTTACCAATTAACAGTTTATCAATCACAGTCTTTACGCGAAATTCCTGAATATAAAGATTATCTCTTCTTGCCCATCACCGATTATACCAGCGGTTTAGAAACCTATGGTGCCGGCAGATATATCGATTTGAGAATTCCTGAGGGAGATACCATCATCATCGATTTTAATAAAGCCTACAATCCGTTTTGTGCCTACAGTCCCAACTATTCCTGTCCCATACCACCTGAAAACAACGATTTAAAAATTGAAATTAAAGCCGGTGTAATGAGCCCTGTAGGTCACAAATAATACTAGTTTTCTTTACTCAAACGAATTCCTATTTTTTGATAGAAATAGACGTTGATTTATTTTTTAAAGGAATCACATAAGCCTCCCGTTCTTTAGGATAGTTTAAGGTAAAACCTTCAGAAAGATGAATATATGCTTGAGGAGTAAAATCATCTTTTGCTGCTAATTGCAGTTCTACAGTCTGTGTATTTTTCGTGTAAGTAACTGCTTCTATCTGTCCTGCATCAAGCGTTATCCACAAACCTAAAGGCTCAATAAATACGGCATTTTTAGCCGCCGTAGTTAGCTCTAGATATAGTGTATCATCTGTTTCGGTAATGTTTCCGCCAAAGGCTAGCCACCCAAAACCGGGATCTTTAACTAAATAAGAGGAAGTATTTATAGCATATCCAAAAAAGTTGGAGCCGTAATCACCAGATAAATAATCAATTTCTAACGTTGAAGGATAACTGTGAAATGCTGCAGGCCCAAAACCATCTTCAGTAATATTAGAAACAGAACCCAGCAAGCCTCCATAACCTACTTTGAGTAAGTGTAAATCTGTGGGATTTTTACGATAGGCATCTAATACAGGTATGGCATTCATTCCTGAACCATAGTGATGAATTTGGCGTTCTACCCGTGTTAATTTGCCACCGTACAGAAAATCCCAATATCTGCGTGCATTACCATTGTATGCCCAGTGTGGCATTACTGGCATATAGGCTAAAATTGCATTTAATGTTACTGCTGCTTTTGCATCAAAACCAAAATAATCTGACCACATATACACCTCTTCCTGACCGGTAGAATCCCACGGCATCTCACTACCAAAAGGGTATGAAAGGGTTTCCCAATGCTCAGCTCTTTTTCTCATTTCCAGCTCCAGCGTATTTGCCTTTTCTGTGAGTTTCTCGCGTTTTAAATCGTCTAAAACTTTAACAAAAACCGAACCTTCCATTTGTCCAAATTGCGCATAATACGGTGCAAGACGACTCATTGCCAAAATAGTTTTATATGCCTGGTCTAAATACCACTCCCAGTTTTGTTGTATTACCAGCCCATCGTGGTATCGTGCCAGACGGTACATCGTCCAGTAAGCAGCCACCACATGCGGATAGTTGTAGGATCTTCCGGGATCATCTGCACCTTCCTTACTCCATGCCGCCCAGGTTTTGTAATTAATGGTATCGCTATACGTTCCCGCCGGCATTTGCTCGGGCTCATAATAATATAAACTTTTACGCACGCCATATTTATTTTCACCCGTATCGTATTGCAGTTTGCCCCAGATGGTTTGATGTATAAAATCTTCAAGCTTTGCTACTTGTTGCTGATCTGGTTTTATAAGCTGCTTCATAATCCCTCCCAACCAACTGCCAGCACCACCTTCATCACTTAAACCGGCAATCCATGCACGGGAATCTTCAGTAACCTGTCGCTTTGTTTCATAATCGTAAGAAATTAGAGAAGGAGCCCTTTTGAACAGGTCTTCTTTATTTGTGTACCACTGTTTATCAAATAAAAAATTACCAAAATCAGTTACCAGCTCATCTTCCGCTTTTATAATCTTATAATTTACGGTTTGCTGTTTACCATCTGCATAAGTAATGGTAAGTCTACTCCTTCCCCACTGTTCTCCTTTAACGGCATACGTGGCATAACCGTTAGCTGTGGATTCCTTCTTTTCTATTGAAAGTGATCCTTTAGGAAAAACATCAAAAGCAGTTACTGCAGCAGTATAATTTAAAAACAATGTAGCATTTACATTCTGCGGAATCACATAGCCCGGGATGCCTACTGCAACCGGTACTTTATTTGATATAAGCGTTTGCTGAACCTCTTTAACTGAAGGTGCAAGTGTAAACTTTAAAGAAAAAGTTCTAGTCTCGCCCGGTTTAATCACAACGGAAGTAGGGGTATTCCATTGTGAAACACCAAGCCATTCTTTATCTGCATACGCCTTGCTTAACGGCATCCACTCGTGAAAGCCTTCAAAAACTATACTGCGCGGTGTCTCGTCGTCTAGTAAAGGTCTGTACGCTTCAAAAGGCATATTCTCTTCAGGTAATACTAAGAGCACCTCATCATTGCCATCTAATTTTTTAACCTCAAGATACCCGGCATCTTCACCTATATAAGGATCAAAAAATACATTTTTTGCGTGTGCTTCATCAAGAGAATGCCCTTCAAGAATATTGTTGAATACCATAGGTATACCTAATGCGCCCAGTTCAACATTAAAATTGGTTGTATTTTTAAATTCAAATCCCAGAATTAAATCTTCTTTATCAAGAGCATAATAACGTATGACATCAAGTGGTAAATCGTCTGCCAGCGTTGCAGAAAGATTGGCTGCTGCCAATGTACCTTCTTTATTAACAGGCGTTACTGCTTTACGTTTGACTGCTGTAGAATACGAGCGCCACGTTAGAGAATCTGTATTGCGTAATCTAAAATTAATATCACCTAATTGATACAAACCATCTTTAGAGCGCAATTCTAAACGCTCGCCGGGTGTAAAATCAAAATCGGGATTTGATTTTGGCGCTAAAGATGCTACTGTTTGAGAAGCTTTAACCAGTTTTAAAATAAAATGTGCGGTCTCATAGCTTTCAAAACCTTTTTCTAAACCTAGAGTAGATTCTTTTTCTTTGATCTTATCCCAATATTTCTGAGCCTGAACATTATGTAAGGTTGTACTTGTAATTAGTAGAACAGAGAGTAGTATTTTTTTATACGTCATTCTTAAATTGATTTTTTGAGCTTTACGGTTGTGTAACTAGAAAATGCTTTAAATAAGATGTCAATTAATTCTAAACACACCCCTAAAATAAAAGATTCCTGCAGATTTTATTTGTGCTGATGTTAGCTGATGCACATAGTATATTACCCTGAAATTAAGATCTCTTCTACTAAAATCGCCAATGTGATATCAATGTATTGAAAACATTTAAAATTATGCCTCTAGTGATTTTTAGAATCGAGTCTTAAAAAACCTAAAAATAGCGCCATAAGTAACCGATATTGATACTATATTATCTCATGTATTGACTTGCATTATAAATAAGTGTAATTTCTACAATATACTTATTTATAATTCCCCTTCATATGAAAGTTCTTCCCTTTAAAATCCCAAAACCCGGTAAAGAAGCTCTTGTATATCAAGAAGATCGGGAGCATTTTTTTTATGATAAACTTCATGAGCATGAAGAAATACAGATAAGTTATATTGTTAAAGGATCTGGAAGTTTAATCTTGGGAGATACAATAAATGAATACCAGGAAAATGACATACTCATAATAGGAGAGCATATTCCGCACGTGTTTAGAAGTGATCGCAATACCGATGATCTATCAATTATGTACACACTTTTTTTTACTAAAAATTCTTTTGGTAACGAGTTCTTTAAACTCACCGATTTATCTGAAATCGACAGTTTTTTCGATCAGTCTGAATACGGAATTAAAGTAACTTCCTATAAAAACAAACTCCTTAAAAAGTTTAATAAACTAAAACATCAAAACCGTATTGAACGTATTGCAAATCTGCTTCAAATTCTTGAAATTATTTTACGTGCAGAAAAGAAACCCCTTTCATCATTTGTTTATCATAAAAAATACACAGAAGTTGAAGGTAAACGTATGAGTGATGTTTTTCAATACACATTAGATCATTTTAAAGAAAATATCACACTTGAAACAATTGCTGAAAAAGCCAATATGAGTAAGAATGCTTTTTGCAGATATTTTAAAAAACGTACCAATAAAACCTTTCTTCAGTTTTTAATTGAGTTGCGCATAGAATATGCCTGTAAACTGCTTTATAAGGAAAAAGAACTTCCGGTTGCAGAAGTTTCTGAGCGTTGTGGTTTTCAGAATATAGCTAATTTCAATAGAAAATTTAAAGAGATCAAAGCAATGACACCTACGCAGTTTCGATTAAGTATGTAACCCAAATAACATTTCTATTTAGATCATAAAAAAGCGGACAATTTTTTAAAATTGTCCGCTTCAGCAATTCAGATAAATAAACCAATTAATATCCTGTATTTTGTTTAAGATTAGGATTTGTATTTAACTCTTCTAATCCTATGGGAAAAAGCGTGGTATGATTACCCTTAGGAGTGTGGTTATACCAGCTTTTTGTCTGGTATACTCCAAAACGAATCATATCTGTTCTACGTCGTGCTTCGGCCGTAAACTCCCAGGCTAGTTCATCTAAAAACCTGCCGTAGACAACCGGTGTCGTGTCTCCGGCATCTGTAACACTACCGTCCTCACCTAAAACACCATATTCTACCGTTGTATCGCCCATTAATTCTGCTCCCGTAACTATAGCATCTGCAGCATTATCAAAAGCTCTGCTTCGTACATTACTTACAATTAGAGCTGCCTCATCTGCCCGGTTTGTACGTAATAATGTTTCAGCCTTCATCATTAAAACATCTGTATATCTAAACAGAGGGAAGTCGTTACTTAATCTACTATTAGATCCCGGGGCAATGTCGTATTTATGGCAACGTAAACCTTCTTCAAATTCACAGAAATAAATACTGGGCATAAAATTTACCAGCGTAAATAAGGTCTCACCGGTATCGGCATTTTTTTGATCACCTACTAACCAGGTTTCTTCAAGGCGTTTATCACCACTTTCATAACTATTTATAATTTGTGGATTTGCACTACTCCCTCCCCAGGGCTGTGATTGCATTTTAAAAACATCGCGGTGACTGGGCAGTAACATTTTCATATGTTGATTCCACTCTCCTGCATAGATTTGATCGTAAGGAATAGCAAAAACAATTTCAGGAGAGTTTTGATTTTCAGTAGTAAAAATTGCACCATAATCTGTATCGAGTTCATAAGCTCCAGAATCTATAATTTGATTACAAAGCGCTAAACATTCTGCCCATTTTGCAGTACCTGTGTACACCTCGGCATTTAAATATACCCGAGCTAAAATTTGCATAGCGGCAAACTTCGTTAATCTGCCATAGGTAGTAGCATCTACGGTTTCAGAAAGATCAGGAATAACTTCAGTAAGTTCTGAAACTACAAAATCATACACTTCCTGCCGCGTGCTTTGTTGTGGAATTTCATCACTAAAATCTTTGAGTATTGGCACATTTCCGTGGGTATCTAATAATATTGAATAATACAATCCTCGTAACGCTCTCAATTCTGAAATTACTGTTGCGGCCTGTTCTGGGGTTACAGGAAGGGAGCCCGACTCTAGCTGTGAAATCACCCTGTTGATATTATTTACACCTCTAAAGCAAGTGAGCCATGTATTTCTAGGTTGATATTGCGTCTCATCCCACGTGTGAAAATGCATTCTTTTGTACGTACCACCGTCATCCCAACCGTTAGGTCGCGTAGGGGTTATAAAGGTATCACCAGACTCTTCCTGCACATCAAACAACCCCTGCCAGCTCATAATATAGCGTAAGGGTGTATAGGCAGAAGCTGTTAATGCTACAATATCCTCATCTGCAGGCACAAATGAATCTTCGGTAATTTCTGAAAATACCTCTTCTTCAAGATTTGTACAGGCTAAAAATGATAGGGAAACGAACAACCCCAAAACCGGCATTGTAAATGATCTTTTTAATACGATATGCTTAAATATAGTTTTCATAGTCTTTTTATTAAAACGTTACGTTCACTCCTAAACTAAATGTGCGTGTGGTAGGATATTTATCCCGCTCATCATTACCCGGAGATAAGCCAGATCTGTTAACCTCAGGGTCTATACCTTTGTAGCCAGTAAGTGTTACAAGATTTAAACCAGATGCAAATACCCGCAAGCGCTTAATGATGTCGCTTTTATCTGTATTAACGGTATATCCCAAAGTCACGTTATCTATTTTCCAGTAATCACCATCTTCAACATAGTAACTCACAAATCGCTGTACATCAGAGAGCACAGCTTTACCATATACCTCATCAAAAGCAGTATCAAGAACATTGTAACCTATGGTAGGATTCTCATAAAACATTCTTGAAAAGTTTAATATCTGAAACCCAAAAGCTCCGCGCATATTCACATTTAAATCCCAGTTTTTATAATTGAAGGTATTATTCCAGCTTAAATAATGTTTAGGTAACCCGTTTCCTAAAACCTGGCGGTCTGCAGTAGAAGATTCTGTAGCAGGTATAATCTCCCCATCAGCATTCTCTACTAACCAGATTCCCTCATCTGAAATATCTACACTTTTTAATCCGTAGAAATTACCGATGCTCTCTCCTACCTGTACGATGTGCGTAGAAAGTTGAATGGGCTCACCCGTGTAACCAGTGTAGAAAAAATCATTTGTTGTCTGAAACTGATCATTAGATAAAGACACTAACTCATTTTTATTTGTAGAATAGGTAAACGTTGAATTCCAGTTGAAGTTTTCGGTCTGTACCGGTAAAACGGTTAACAACGCTTCAAAACCTACATTGCTCACCTCAGCAACGTTAGCCGTAATGCTGCTGTACAAATAGGGAGGTGTGGGCACATCGTAATTATAGAGTGCATCTTTAGTGTGACGGTTGTAATAATCTAATGCACCACCTAAGCGACCATCAAATAGGTCAAAATCAAGACCTATATTAAATTCTTCTTTTTTCTCCCATTTAAGATCCGGGTTTGGATTTCTTGACGGAATTAATTCGCGTAACCACCTGCCGTTATAATAGAAGTAATTACTATAATTTAAGCTACTTAAAGATTGATACGAACTTCCTGCATTTATACCTGTGATACCAAAACCTCCTCTTAATTTAAGGTTGTTTACCCACTTGGCATCTTTCATAAATTCTTCCTCATTAATACGCCATCCTGCAGAAACTCCCGGAAAACTTCCCCATTTGTTATCTGCGCCAAAACGCGACGAACCTTCATGACGCAAACTTGCCATAAACAGATATTTATCATCGTAGTTGTAAGTTAATCGACCAAAAAATGCAATAAGCTTGTCTGAGTTTTTATAACTACCCATACCTGCTTCACCTAACGGAAGCCCCTGTCCAATACCAAGATTGTTGTAAGTATATGCATCTGATGGGAAGTTGCGGTTATTTGCGTAAAAACCTTCATTTACATTTTTCTCATAGTTATAACCCGCAAGCGCTGTGATTTTATGAAGACCAATATTTTTCTTGTAGTCTAAGGTAATCTGCCCATAATCTCCCACATAATCATCGGTACCTCTTGAAGCATAGCCTTCAACACCATTTTTTGTAGTAGAAACGTGATTCTTACTCTCGTAATAGCCTCGTATATTTGAATTTCCTTTACGCGTATATAAACCTTGAATGGTTAAATCTTCTATGGGAGAATAAGCTAAACTTCCTGTAAATCGCGTATTGCGGTAACGGTTTTGACCGTCTGTCTCTTTTAGATAGGCGACCGGGTTGTCGTATAAATACACATCTCTTTCAAACCAGCTCCCATCTTCGTTACGCACGGGCTCAGTAGGATTATGTATTAGCGCCTGGCGATACACATACGGGTTAAAACTGTAACCATCGCCACCGGTATAAAATTCCTGTTCACTGAGAACGACATTAAAATTGGCTTTCAATTTATTGTCAAACATCGCGTGGTTGACATCTATACGACCGGTATAGCGTTTGTTATTGGTATTTATAAAAATTCCTTCCAGGTTTCTGTAATTAACCGAAGCACTCAGGTTTGTTGTTTTGTTTCCGCCTCTAAAAAGTACATTGTGCACGGTACTTACAGCATTTTGAGTAATCTCATCTAACCAGTCTGTATCTGAACCAAAATCTTCAAAATTAGCTCCGGTAAACGTATACCCCTCAGCATACTTCTCTCTAAGTTCTGAAGCATTTAAGAAGTCGAGATTGTTACTAATAGATTGAAAGGACACATTACCTGTATATTCGATTGTATTTTGCATATCATTATTTGCCCCTTTGGTAGTAATAATGATCACACCGTTTGTACCCCGAGTACCATAAATAGCAGTCGCAGACCCATCTTTAAGAACGTCTATAGAAGCAATATCTTCGGGAGCAACAGTTTGTAAACTTCCGGGAACACCATCTACAAGGATTAAGGGAGCGCTGCTGCCATTAAGTGATGCAATCCCTCTTAGTTGTATTTGCGTGCCCGCTGTAGGATCTCCAGAAGGTGCAGAAACCGAAAGACCGGCTACTTTACCCTGTACAAGTTGGGCTGCGTCACGCACGTTACCTTCTATAAAGTCTTCAGACTTTACACTAGCTACTGCACTGGTTACATCTGCCCGCTTTTGTGTACCGTAACCTATGACCACGACTTCAGAAAGAGCCTCTAGGTTTTCTTTTAAGGTGATATTGAATTCTATTTTACCCTGTGTTGATACTTCTAAAGTTTCAAATCCTACATACGAGAATATTAAAACTGCAGCCTCATTTTGGGTAGTTAACTGAAAATTACCATCAAAATCTGTGATAAAACCGTTTGAAACACCTTTCTCCTTTACGTTTACACCGGGAAGTAAAACTCCTTTGTCATCTTTTACAGTTCCTGTAAGTATACGTTGTGAATGGGTAATAAAAGAACACAGTAGAAATAGACCAAAGAGAAGATGTCCTTTGTTTTTATAAGCCTTACGCTTAGCTACTACTAATTGATTTAATTTTTGACTCATTTGTTAGACAGTTTAGGTTAGTTGCTTCGTGAGAATTAATAACCCCTTAGGGAATCATTAACTGCGGAATAAAATTAGCAGGGATCGAAATCCTTTTTTAACTTTATCTTAGCTTAACCTAATACTATCTTAACAGTATTTCACTTAAATAACATCATTTACGGTTAGTTACCTACTTTCATCTTAATTTTTTAACAATAGGAATAGTAGTTTTTAAAAACTATTATGTCATTTTATATTGAAGAAGTTGCGGAAACTGAAATTGATTTTATCTAAATCTACAGCGTATTGATTTTAAGAAGTAATTGTGGATCGGGACAATTTTTCTTGTAGAAATCTAGATTCTGAAGCGTAGACACTCCCGGATAATCACCCCTATTACCTTGTATATCTCGAATAATCTGAAAGTGTAAATGCGGAGCGTAATCGCCATTTTCTTCGGGTACGCCAAGATGGGCCAGGATTTCACCTGCCTCAAACATTTGTCCTATGCTTAAATTAGATAAAGAAGATCGAGTTAAATGGCCGTAAAGTGTGTAAAATGTGAGATTTTCAAAACGATGTTCTAAAACGATACACGGGCCATAATCGCCGTGATTGCGGTTATCTTTAAAGCTATGCACGATACCTTTTACAGGTACTAAAACCGCTGTACCTTGAGGACACCAGATGTCAAGCCCCAAATGTATATTACGCTTTAGCACCTCATCTGTATTACTAAAATAAAGGCTTCGGTCGTAAATACTACGTTTTTCTAAATACCCGCCATAGGCGATAGTACCGCCTACTTTAGACAAATAAGTATTTATATAAACCTGTATTGCTTCCGCAGAGCTTGTATCTACTTCCTCTAAAACCGGGTTGGTTACCGAAAGATCAAGAAATTTATAATCTTCCGCTTTATAAGTGGTGTCAATTATCGGCGTAAAACCGGAAGTTAATTTGCTTAATTCTGCTGAAAAATCTCGTGTTTGCATACGCTCAAAAATACAATTCTATTGAAATTATTAAGCACAAAAAAAGTCCGTTCTGGCAGGAACGGACTTTTTACTAATTAACTTAAAACTAATTTAAAACTATATCACTAAACTTTGAAGAGATGGCGATTATACTATCTGTATTTCTCGATTTATAAAAACCATTTACCATACTGCTGTTATAACCTTCCATCACTTTTGCGTCTAAACTTTTTGGATAATTTAAACGACTACGTACACCGTTAAAATTAAAATGGAAAGGTGTATCTGGCAGATTAAGTACCACATCACTATTCTCTACACTTATATTTAAAGTCTTGAAATTTTTACCCAACTTAGGTATAGACAACTCACCAAAACTACCGGTAATAACCGCTGCATCTTGTAATTCATTTATAACAATACTGCTTGCTCTTGAATTTATATTGATGCTTTTTGCCTTATCTATCACACAGGATTTTGTGTAACTCGCCTGCAGTGTACCATAATCCCAGGTTGCCACATCAACAGGGCTATAAGCTACGTTTATAAATGTTTTATCTCCAGAAATGGTATTGGCAATAAAATCACCGTGCGACAAATTAACCTTAGCATTAGTAGCCTCAGCAATTTTTATATTACCGTGACGTACATTAAGATCTAATTTAGCGTCATTAGGCATACGCACCACAATCTTACGTTTGTATGATCCTTTAGGTTTAGCAACATTAGGAACATTAGATCCCGTAAAACTATACGTCATTTGCGTGCTCACATTACCATTAGCATCACGGGTAACCGTTTTCTGAAGATTACCTCCCTGTTGCTCTGCCATTTGCTCAAGTTTTTTTGCAAAACTATCGCTCCAGCCTTCCATAGCTTTACCTATATTTTGTCCTAAAGCCGCCATATCGCTTTCTAAAGCTCTACTGAAATTAGCCCCTAAAGCTTCGGTAGAACCACCAAACTGTTTCCCAAAACGCTCACCCCAGGCTTTCATATCTTTATTAAAATCTGCTCCCCAGGCTTCCATATCTGCGCGCCACTTATCGGTCTGTGACACACTTACACTCGTACCATATTTTTTATTCATCGCAGATACATAGCCTTTCTTATCTCTTTTATAGGCATCCGCATCAAAATTCATTTGCTTTGAGAATGGCGATTTTGGCATTCCTAATAGACTACTTCCGGCTAGTCCTTGTCCTGCAGCAACTTTCTTTTGATTGTTGCGTTCCCATTTTTTCATCACCGCATCAAAGTCTTCACCAAAATTAGCTTCGATCTTCTTTTTATATTGCTCTAAATACTTCTCCCCATCCCGCTTGTATGCATTGTAATCAAATGAAATATTTTTCATTCCCTTATAATATTCCACAGGTAATTTCATTCCTGAAAACTGCTCAAGCATAGGGCTCAACATATTCTTCATCATAGGCTGCATCATTTGCATAGATGATGCTATTAAATCATTAGCTCCCCGCATTTGTACATCACTTAAAGCGATATTTACTGCAGCAGGTGCACCTCTACTTAGTATTTGCACGGCGTTGCTGTTGCCCTGTACTTGTACCTGCCAGCCTTTTAATAACTCATTAATTTCTTCTTTAGAAAGATCTTCAGATTCTATAACAGCTTCTACCGCAACTTCATTTTTATTCCAGTTTTCAAAAACAACATCTGCATATTGTGTATCTGCATTAATTGTAACATCTGCACGCGTTGAAAAGCGCTCATTAAACTTAGTGTTTGTTGTTTGTGCCTGTGCTTGTGAAGCAAGATTCACTACAAGGGTAAGCACGCAAAAATGAACAAATAGTCTCATTGTATTATACGGTGTTGGTTTTAATCTCATCAAATTGAGATTCTTGTAATTCATTCAATTTTTCTTTTAGCTTTAATAAAAGGTCTAGCCTAAACTGTAAATTATCTATAAGAGATTGTATGTTTTGATCGTTAACCCCGGTTTCTACCAGATCACGATTAAGACGATCATACTCCTGATTCAGCTCTTCTAGCTGTCCCATAAAAGCATCTACAACTGCTTTATTATCATCATTTACATTTAGCTGCGCCAGCTCCATATGAATGCTTGCCAGATAGCGATCTTCTATTTGCTTATACTCTGGTGAGAAATCACTTAATTGAACCTTTGTGGTTTCTGCACTCGCTACAGAATTAGCCTCTGTAGGTTGTTGTTGCTGAATGGAAGCACTAAACGGATTGTTTAAAAGCAAACCGGTAACGGCAATAAGTACAACCAATACTGCAGCAATTTTCATCCAGAGATATCCTTCTGCTTTTGCCTTAGCCTGCGCTCCAAAATTAGCGTCAAGTCGAGCGTTAAATCGAGCTTCATGATTAGGCTTTAAGCCTTCTGACGGGACGCTCAAATCATTTTTAAGAAGCTCTCTAATATCCTGTGCCATGATATTTTGTTTTTAATTTTTCTTGTAATTTCTTTTTACCTCTGTGCACCAGTGTGCGCGATGCGACTTCGGTGATTTCTAATATTTCAGATATTTCCTGGTGGTCATAACCTTCAATTAAGAAGAGCATAACAGCATACCGGTACCGTTCTGGAAGTTCTTCTATAGCTTCCTTAATCTGATCTACTGTGATACCATCTTCTACCGCCCAGTCATTGTCATCATCTACGGTACCTAAAACCTGCTCATTTATCGCTACCAGCTCAAGCTTTTTTGCCTTAAGCATATCTATGCTCTTATTAATCACAATACGCTTAAGCCATGCACCAAACGTCACCTCTCCATTGTATTGATGCATTTTTGTAAACGCTTTTACAAAACCCTCCTGCATCGCTTCTTCAGCTTCAAAAGAGTTTTTTAAAAACCGAAACGCTACGTAGTACATACCCTGGCTGTATTTATTATACAGTTGCATCTGCGCCCGCCTGTCGTTCTGTTTACATCGTTCAAGTATTTCGGTAATTTGCAAAATGATGGTTTGGTTAGTTGCTAATTCCTTTTCTAAAGACGAATCTATTTCGCCTGCGTTGCAAAATTGTGATTAATTAATTTAGAACTAGGAATAATGGCATGTTATTTGATTTTAAAACTGTAAACAGGCTTCTATGAAACACCTCTATTTTTTGATTATGGTATTTTTTTTAGGGCTGTATTCCTGTGAAAATCCGCCAGAAATTGCAGAAGAATTTCAAGATGTTGAAACTTTTTATTTTCCGAATAAAGAACGATTTAATGCAATTGATCTAGAGAATAGTAACATCAATCTCGATGATTATAAAACGTATGAAGAACTAGTCACAGTAATGGATAAAAATTCCTGCGACGATAAAACAAATGTTTTAAGTTTTAAGCATAACAATATCCATTTTAAAATTGCAGTTTTTAAGGACTGCTCTAAAAGTAGAGGTGGTGCCTGTTATAGAAGGGTTGATTTTTTTGATTTTCAAAACGATTCTCTACTGAAGAATTATAATACTAAAATCTCACCAAAATTCTTTAATGAAGAAGTTCAAGTCTCTTTAGATGAGCAACTCAGATCACCCTATTTTAATAAAGAGAAATTAAGAAGGATCTTAATTAGTGTTCATTACGCTCACGAGAGACGAAATACGTCTGTTGAAAATTTAAAAAACACCTTACTTTTTATTACAAAAACGATGACCGAAATTCAGGAAAAGTATGATTTAGAAATTTCTTATTATTTAGAAATTGACACGACTCATATTCCTCCACCGCCCCCACCTCCTTTCTCAAAAAACTAAAAAGCATAAAAAAACCCGCCAGTCGCGGGTTTTTTATTTTTATATAAACTTCAAATTACTCATCTAAAAGTAAATTTAAAGTCACATCTATATTATCCATCGTAGCACGAGAATACGGGCATACTTCGTGAGCTTCGTTTACCAGCTCTTCACCCTGTTCTACATCTACGGTTGGTAGGTAGCAGTCAAGCACTACTGCCAGCTGAAACATGTCTTCTTCATTTTTGCCAATTTTCACCGTTGCAGTAACCGTATAATCCCCAAGATCTACTTTTTTACTACGTGCTACGTGAGCTAAAGCACTACCAAAACAAGCAGAATATCCTGCAGCAAAAAGTTGCTCTGGGTTTGTACCTTCTCCTCCTGCACCACCAAGACCTTTAGGTACAGACAATTTAAAATCTAAAGTTCCGTCATCTGATGAAACACTGCCGTCACGACCACCGTTTGCAGTCGCTTTTGCTTTATATAAAGCTTTCATATCTAGAATTTTTCAATGATTAAGGGTTCAAGATACCAATACCATAAACAGAAATCAACTTCAACTTACTAAAGATTTCACAAAAAATAAGTTGAGTCTAATTTCCAATTGTATTTGAAAAACACTTGTCATAGGAGATCAGATTAAACACTCCGTATTTATTAGTATCATTTAAAAATCGTATTTCGTATTTCGTATTTCGTATTTCTACTTTAATCATTTCCCTTACCTTTATTCCATTTTGAAAATTGCCTAAAGAATGTCTAAAAAAACGAATCATATCGATTCTACCTCAGCAAATACTATAATTGCTAAACGCCGAAATTTACCCGATGCGCAGCAACTTATCACGCAAATTTGCTCAGGAAATACAACCGCACTTAGCCGAAGTATTACCCTGGTTGAAAGTACCGCGGCACGTCATCAAGCAATCGCTCAAGAAATATTAACCGGATGCCTGCCACACGCCAATAAATCTATACGTATAGGAATAACCGGAGTTCCCGGCGTAGGAAAAAGTACGTTTATAGAAGCCTTAGGTCACCATCTAACGCAACAGGGTAAAAAGATTGCCGTTCTGGCAATTGACCCTAGTAGCAGCATTAGCCACGGAAGTATTCTGGGTGACAAAACCCGAATGGAAACCTTATCTGTAAATGAACGTGCATTTATAAGACCATCTGCTGCAGGAGATTCTCTGGGAGGAGTTGCCCGCAAAACCCGCGAAGCTATAATACTTTGTGAAGCTGCCAGATATGAGGTTATTCTTATTGAGACAGTGGGCGTGGGACAAAGTGAAACCGCTGTTCACGCGATGACCGATTTTTTCCTGTTACTAAAATTAGCAGGAGCCGGTGACGAACTGCAAGGCATTAAACGCGGAATAATGGAAATGGCAGATCTTCTGGTTATTAATAAAGCAGACGGCGACAATAAAAATGCAGCCAAACTTGCTGCCAGTGCATTTGCAAAAGCTCTACACCTTTATCCCGCTAAAGAAAGTGAATGGTCTCCAAAAGTGAAACGTTGCAGTGCCTTACAAAATGAAGGTATAGAAGAAATCTGGGAAACAATTTCTAATTATATAAAACTTGTAAATGAAAACGGTTATTTTGAAACCAACCGTAAAAAGCAAAACACCTACTGGTTAAAAAACACTATAGAAAATACCCTTAAAGATAATTTTTACTCAGACCCTAAAATAAAAGCAAAACTACCGCTACTTCTTGAAGCTTTAAACGAAGGAAAAACTACTCCGTTTCAGGCTGCACAGGAGTTATTGAAAAAGGTCTGATTTCTGCTTTCTGAATCAAATACAAAAATAAACCCCTTTTCTAATTTCTAATTTTCTAGGGCTTTACTTTTAAAAGCTGCAATCCCGGAAGGTCTAACTTTTTCTATTAAACCATCTTTTGTAAAGTTTAAACTGTCTACACACAACTCCCGAAGTAAGTCTTCAGAGTTTGGCGAGTTTGCAGAATGTCTGTGATACAAAATATAATCCTGTCCGCTTCTATTAAAAACAGTATGATGTCCGGGGCTATAGGTTGTAGAATCGGTTTCTGTAGAAAGTATAGGACTGTTTTCTGCTTCAGTAAACGGCCCATAAGGATTATTTCCTGTAGCATATCGCACCTTGTAGGTGTCTTCTATTACCTTTCCATCTGAATACATCAGGTAATACACACCATCTCTTTTAACCATTACAGGAGCTTCAAAATAATTGGCTGGCGTAACATCCTTAATTTCGCCTTCAAAGGTGATCATATCTGCACCCAGTTTTACAATAAAACAATGCCCGTTAACCCAGTTCAAACCAGAACCCCAATACAAATAGGCCTGCCCGTCATCATCTATAAAAACTTCCGCGTCTATCATATGATATTCGGGGAATAGATTTCCTTTTATTAAAGGACTTTCATCTTCTTTGGCGTTTTTCCACGGTCCTAAAGGAGATTCAGCAACACCTGCCCAGACCTCGCTTCCTACAGACACATACATATAAAACTTACCGTTTTTAGCTTTAATTACGGAAGGTGCCCAAACCATACTTCCGTTTGAAGTGGGGCTCGTGCACGCCTCTTTTGTAGGCCAGTTTAAAGTTTTCTGTTCCCAGTTTTTAAAATCGGTCGACTCTAAAACGGCAAGGTCTTCTTTACCCCACGGGTCTTTGGTTGCATAAATATAAAATGTACCCTCTTCCTGAACAATAGAAGGATCTGCGTAATAACCCTCAGCAATAGGGTTAGTTATTAAATCTTCAGATTTTTCCTGATTACTGGTTTGTTTTGCTTTATCTGTCTGCTTACAGCTGCTCAAAACCGCTAATAACATAGCAGAACTTAACAATAGCCTTTTTTTCATAATAACGAACCTATACCTACTTACTTAAATGTAATATATACATTTAAGATAAAATAATTCGTTTTTATTCTAGAAACATTGAGTTAGCTTATTAAAATATACTAACGTTGTACAGATTTTTGGTTATAGCATTCTTATGCTGTATTAAAAGGGAATCAGGTGTAAATCCTGAACAGTTCCCGCTGCTGTAAATCCTATTCTGTATTACAGGATAATCGTTTAACAAAACCACTGTCGCAATGATGGGAAGGGTTAAAACGAGGGATGAGTCAGAAGACCTGCCACAATCTATTATAAATCAAAGCTTTCGGGAGTTATTGCTTTGGGTAGATTGTTCTGTGCGTCTAAATTTTAAGGTGTGCTTCTTCTATCTATATCTATTTCCCGTTGTACGATTTACTAAAAAAGTAACCTTTTATTAATTAGTATATCTAGTATTATGCAACACAAAAACACAATCAAACTACTTTTTCTGGCAGGAATCACTATGCTATTAGCATCCTGTGCTAATGATGATGACACGGCTTTCACCCCTATGGAATTTACAACACCAACCTATGAAACCAACCTTGAACTCCTTTTAGGAGACACGCTTAAACTGAATCAGGAAATTTTAAATCTTCCGGAAAACGTGCAATTTAAATGGACTACTGAAGATACTGTCCTAAGCACATTACAAAACTTAGAATATATTCCTAAGCAGGCCAAAACATTTGCACTCACGTTTAAAGCCACGACCAATCTTGATTCGATATCGCGCACCTATCAGGTTAAAGTAAATGACCCCTATGATGTATATTACAGACCTAAATCTTCTGAAAGTAGCTCGTTAATTTCTCAAGTACTGGCATATAACCCAGCTCCAGGTCAATTTATTAATAGTTCTTTTGGTACTCCCGAGGATGCCCAAAAACTAATCGGTAGCACTACAAATACAATTTCACTAGGTGCCTGGGGAGGCTCTATTTTAGTAGGTTTTGATCATACTATAGAAAATGTAACAGACGCTAAAGATTTTCTGGTTTATGGTAACGCATTTAATGGCCTTTCTGAACCCGGTATTGTACAGGTTTCTTTTGATGCTAATGGAAACGGACTCGCAGACGATACCTTTTATGAGTTACGCGGAAGTGCTCACGCCGATGCAGCAACACTTAAAAATTACACGACAACGTATACTAACCCGGGAATGCACGCAGACGTACCGTGGTTAGACAGCTCCAATACTGCAGGAAGTGTTGTGGTAAACTCATATCACCCCCAGAACTTTTATCCCCTTTTTATCACCGAACTTGAAGAAGTATCGTACACAGGAACTCGTGTCTTTCCTGTAGTATCTAACAGCGGATTTACAAATATTGCTTCGCTAGAATGGGGTTATGTAGATAATTACGATGCAGATTATGCCACTTATAAAGGAAACCTTCTCGATATAGATCAGGCCATTGATGCAGACGGAAATTCTGTTAATCTAAGAGGTATTGACTTTATACGTATTTACACGGGAGCTCAGGTTAATGCAGGTGCCTTAGGTGAACTATCCACCGAAATACGCGGTATCGCAGACTTTTCTATGCTAGAATAAATAAAAAAACCACTGACTCAACGTAGTAACTCGAGTACACGTTTAGTCAGTGGTTTTAATTTTACCTTTTTTACGAATTTAACTTCCAGGCTTCAGCTTTTTATAGCGCTTTTCATTAGTTCTGAATTTTAAGAACGCCACGACAATTCCCAGTATCAACCCAAAAAGACCGTATTTGAGAAATACTTCAATATCAAATATTCCGCCGGAAAAATAATTAACAACCAACTTATACGTGACGGCAATTAGAACAATCTGCAGCACAATTCCACTAAAAAATTGAAATTTTGCAGTTCTTTTTTCGCGCCACATTTTGATAAAGGCTTTGTCTTTTTCGGTTAGCATCATAGTTCTTACTCTACAAATTCTTTTCGATACCAGTCTATTTGCTTAGCTAAACCATCTTTTAAAGTCGTAGTAGGATTATAATTTAACAAGCGTCTGGCTTTATCAATATTTGCTTTAGTAAACATTTGATCTCCGCCCCGTTTGCCTACAATATCTTTACGTATCTGCGTATCTAATAATTCTTCTACGATTGCCATTCCCTCGCCAGTGGTGTGCTCCTGCTCGGTTCCCAGATTAATCACTTCGCCATCTACGACCGCTTCTTTACCTATAACGCTTACCACGCCGTCAATAATATCATCTACAAAAGTAAAACTGCGTACGTGAGTCTCGCTACCTTCAAAAAGTGGAAATTCCTGATGAAAGAAACCACAACCTATTAGTTTTGTGTACAATTTCTCAGGACGCTCGCGAGGCCCATAAACTGAAAACAATCGTAAAGAACAAGACTTAATTTGATTTTCTCTGGCCTTTGACAATACCAGTTGTTCTGCCGCTAGTTTTGTAACACCGTAAAGCGAGGCCGGTTCTGGCGCTGCATCTTCGGTTAAGGTTGCTCTTAGACCATAAATTGAAGACGTAGAAATATTAGTAAAAAGTTTTAAGTCTTTGCAGGTAAGAGCAAAATCCATTAGATTTTTTGTCGCCACCAGATTGTTCATCAAATAATCTTCAAAGGTTGAAGTCGCAGCAATACCGGGTTGAGCAGCAAAATGAAAGATATAATTAAAATCTGCCTTTAATTTTTTAAAATCTTCAGGCTTTCTTAAATCAACTATTTCAATAGGAATACCTGCATTCTTAAGAGTTTTTGCATTTCTATTTTTAAGATCGGGACTGTAATAAGGCGAGAAATTATCTATTCCTACCACGTCAAAATCCATCGCTTTTAAACGCTCTGCACAATGTGAACCTATAAAACCGGCTGCACCGGTTACTAATGCTTTCATACTAATTATCTTTAAAAATTCTGGCAAAGCCAAAACGGTGCAGATAGAACATAACTAAACCTATCAAGCCACCTATTAACATACCGGTTAAAACATCACCGGGATAATGAACACCTACATATATACGACTATACCCTATAAATACGGCCCAAACAAACAACACGGGAAATATCCATTTGTAACGTGCTTTTAATAAAAGTCCTACAAATACGGCCAGACCCATTGAGCTTGCTGCGTGTGCAGAAAAATACCCAAAACTCCCACATCTAACTGCGATAAAACGCGCCTGCTCCATTACTCCTTCCTGTCGGCAAGGTCGCAAACGCTCAAAACCGTGTTTAAAAACATTTGCCAGCTGATCTGTAGCGGTTATCAAAAGTGCTACGGTAACCAGGGTATACAGCGTCCCTTTAACACCAAATTTCTTATAAATTAAAATCAGTAAAAAAACGTAGAGCGGTATGCTGCACCATTTATTGGTAATAAAAAGCCAGAAAGGATCCCACGTCTCTGTTCCCAGGTTGTTGAGAAAAAGATAAACCTCGTGATCCAGTTGCTGTAATTCGTTCATTTAATCTTCTTCGTAACGCGCTACCTCTCTGTCGTAAAACTCGGTTGCTTTAAGAATTAAGCCTTCGGCTTCTGTAGAAAGTTCATCTTCATCATTCTCATCAAAATCTTCAAACCATTCTACATCGTCTGTTTTTAAGTCTATAACAAAACGAGGGAAGTCGGTATGAATGACAAATATTGATTCGGGATAATCTGTGTTATCACCTAATATAAACTTGGGAAGTTCCATAAATTCAATGTATTATTTTTCAAAAAATTCGCATTCAAAGCAGCGAATTTAAATTCCTGAATTTGTATTAATACCAAAAATTCAGGCTCAGGAACGTCCTGATTTTGCGCAAAGGTAAGTTTACTTTGTAAATTTTTCAGATTATGCCAATTGAAGTTTTATACCTTATATTCGTTTTGCAATTTTACAGCTCCAATTTTTACATCTAATTTATGCAACCCACCACCATACTCCTACTCATTGCCGGCTATTTTATTACGCTAATGCTGGTTTCCTATTTTACAGGAAAAGGAGGTTCTAACGATGATTTTTTTAAAGCCAGTAAGCAATCGCCATGGTATTTAGTCGCCTTTGGGATGATAGGCGCCTCCCTGTCTGGCGTTACGTTTATATCTGTTCCGGGCTGGGTAGAAGCCTCACAGTTTAGCTACTTTCAGGTAGTTTTAGGCTACACCTTAGGTTATGCTGTGATAGGTCTAGTATTGCTGCCGCTTTATTATAAACTCAACCTAACCTCCATTTATGCCTATTTAGGGGGTCGATTTGGTATCAACTCCTATAAAACAGGTGCTTCTTTCTTTCTGTTAAGCCGCGTTGTAGGCGCCAGTTTTAGATTATATCTGGTAGCAAATGTGTTACAACTGCTGGTTTTTGACAGTATGAACGTACCTTTTTGGGTGACCGTTACCATCACTATTTTACTAATCTGGCTGTACACCTTTAAAAGTGGGATAAAAACTATTGTGTGGACAGATACGCTGCAGACCCTATTTATGCTAACCGCATTGGGTGTTGCCATATATTTCTTATCATCAGATTTAGGGTTGACTCCGGGATCTTTTTTCAATTTTATTGCAGAAAGTGATATGTCTCAAATGTTCTTTTTTGAGGATTGGAAGAGTAAAGACTTTTTCTTTAAACAATTTATAAGTGGTGCGTTTATCGCTATTGTAATGACCGGTCTTGATCAGGATATGATGCAAAAAAACCTCACCTGCAGAACCCTAAAAGATGCTCAGAAAAATATGTTTTGGTTTACCATTGTACTTACTATTGTAAATCTCATCTTTTTGGCTTTAGGTGTTTTACTTACCGTTTACGCCCGCAATAACGGGATTGAAGCTTCTAAAGATGATTTATTTCCGTTTATTGCAACCCAGTCTGGATTAGGTTTTGGTATCGCGATTTGTTTTATTTTAGGACTTATCGCTGCTGCTTATTCTAGTGCAGACAGTGCCCTTACAGCACTTACGACTTCCTTTAGTATAGATATTCTAGAGATTGAAAAAAAATACACAGCCGCAAAGCAAATCGTCATTCGTAAAAGAATACATATTGCTGCTTCCCTATTAATAATTCTGGTGATTATAGGTTTTAAATATATTATTGCAGATGAGAGCGTGATTGCTAAACTTTTTGTTTTTGCGGGGTATACCTATGGTCCTTTATTAGGCTTGTATGCGTTCGGTTTATTTACAAAATGGAATGTAAAAGACAAAATTGTACCCTTAGTTTGTGTCGCCGCTCCTATTCTGGCTTATACAATAAGCGAACTAACGCTGAAGTATCTTGATTTTGAATTTGGCTTCTTTATTCTCATTCTCAACGGCCTATTAACCTTTTTAGGTTTAGTAAGTATTCGTACTCAAAAGAACTAAGGTACACGCATTGTCGATCTCAATATTTGCCTCTTCTAAAAGCCTGTAAAATTCCGGGTTTTCGGTACCGGGGTTAAAAATGATACGCCTGGGGTTTAAACCTATGAGGTACTCATAATACGGATTTTGATTTATAGCATTAAGGTATAAGGTCACCGTATCTACAGCCTCGTAATCAGGAAAACCCGTATCTACAGATACACCGGCAACTTCACCTGCACGCAAACCCAGAGCTACAACAGGGTGCTTTTTCTGCACCAGGCGGTTAATTGCCATATATGAATATCGTATGGGTTTAAGTGATGCGCCCAGGACCAGTGTTTTCTTTGTTATCATAAATCAAAGTTAAATGATTACTTCTTGTGTAACAATACCTATCTCAAGCGGTCTATAGGTATAGAAGTCGACTTCTAAGTTTGAATGCTTATTAATTATTTTGATGGTTAGTGTTAGTTTCTAACATTCAAACTTGAAAACCCGGGATTTAGCGATCCCGGGTTTTCTTTTTTAAAATAAATTGATTTTAAGTGTAACAGATTTCAAACACGTTCGTCTATTCTATATCCGCTAATCACGGAGTACTTTGTTTTAACTAGTATGTTATGCAAAGTATTATTTAAAACATCAATCAAAATCGAACACTATGAAACCTAGCTATTGGCTACTATGCCTATTATTATCAAGTTTTACCACTTTCTCTTTTGCGCAACCTAAACCTCCTGAGGTAATTACCGGTAGCGTACGTGGGGTGGTACTAGACGCAGACCTCAATCAACCTATACCCTACGCAACCATTGTAATTAGTAAAAATGCGGGTGATGTGGTTACCGGCGGAATTACAAATGACGACGGTGCCTTTGAAATTTCAAAAATCCCTGAAGGTATCTACACGCTTAAAATTCAGTTTATAGGGTATGAAAGCACCCAGCGCGATCTGGTAATAGACCGTGAGCATCGCCAGAGTGATTTTGGCACTATAAAACTGAGTGCTGTCCCAGCAGAACTTGATGCGGTAAACATCGTTGCTGAGCGCACCACAATAGAGCAGCAAATAGACCGAAAAGTCATCAACGTGGGTAAAGATTTGACTACTGCAGGAGCAAGCGCGGCAGATATAATGAATAATATTCCTTCTGTAAATCTTGATCAGCAATCTGGTGCACTTACGCTACGCGGAAACAGCAACGTACAGGTAATGGTAGATGGTAAGCTTTCTAACATTCCGGCAGATCAGTTGCTTAAACAGCTTCCGTCGAGCTCTATTAAGAAGATTGAATTAATCACAAATCCTTCAGCAAAATACAATCCTGACGGAATGAGCGGAATCATCAATATCGTACTGCATAAAAATGTAAACATAGGATTTAACGGGGATGTAAGTGCCGGACTTTCCTATGAAAAAAACGCCCAATTTAATAGCGGTTTAAATCTCAATTACCGCAACGGCAAATTCAATCTGTACTCCAACTACAGTAATAACATTTCTAAGAATGCTAATTATGGGACGATTTTTCGCGAAGGCGATAACTCTACCCAGTATTTTGATATGCTTAATGACCAAAAATCATACCTGCTAAAATTGGGCTTAGATGTGTATTTAAATGACAAAAATACCCTCTCTGTTTTTACCTCTCAAAACAGCTTTAACGGAATGCCCGGCGGTAACATAGATATAATCTACGCAGATGATACGACCCGCAATCTGATGCAGGATTTTGGCGCAGATATGAGCAACTACTCGCAGCAATACAACCTCGATTATAAACTTGATTTTGAAAAAGAAGGTCATAATATTGAGTTTGAAGCTGATTACAACACCTTTGATGCAGATGAGGATACGTTTTTTGACTTTACAGGATCTACTCCCCTTGCCGACTATGAAGATTTTGTAGCTACAAAAAGAGACCGTACCACGTTTAATTTAGATTATGTGAATCCGCTTTCTGAAAGTGAAAAGCTAGAGTTGGGTGTTCAAGCCATTTTATTCAATACAGATATTGCCTACAGCAGTACCGGGCAGTCGTTTAATGCATCTGGAAATTTGATTCCCACACCAGACACGCAATTTGATTACAGTCGGGATATTTATTCAGCTTATGTGACTTACGGAAAAAACTATGAGAAATGGTCGTATCAGGCCGGTTTACGAGCTGAGCAGGTGCATGTAGCTGCAGATACTAATGCGGTACGTGCGTTTACAAACGATTATTTTGAATTATACCCTTCAGCTTACGTGACCTTTAATCCTTCAGAAAAAAACCAGTATCAGGTAAGTTACAGCCGTCGTATAGATCGCCCGGGCGTAGGCCAGGTTAATCCCATACGCGAATGGAGTTCGCCCTTAATCACGCAATTTGGAAATGTAGATCTGAGACCGCAGTTTACAAATTCGTTAGAAACCAACTACACACGAACTCTGGAGAAAGGAAGTATTACAGCCGGAGTGTTTTACCGCATTATCGAAGATGAGATCAATCAAGCTGTATTTGTAGATCGCTTTAACCTGGATCGTATCGTGTTGACTAACGATAATTTTGACTCCACTACTGCCTATGGTTTTGAATTGAGCAGCAACTACAAACCGCTAGACTGGTGGAGCATTAATGCGAGTTTCGATTTATTTAATCAAACACAAACCGGTATTACTGAGTCACTAGACCCGGCTATTGAAAATCCTACGGCATCTGATATTACCCAAACCCGTATTGAAGTTGAAAATACGGTGTACAACGCACGAGTAATCAACAACTTTACAGCGACAAAAAAACTAACGTTCACAGCTTTTGCGATGTTTAGAGGCCCTAATAAAGGAATTCAGTTTGAAAACAAATCGATGTTTATGACTAATGTTGGCGCGCGCTATTCGGTTTTTGATGGTAAAGGCACGATTAGTTTAAACTACAATGACGTATTTAATACGATGAAAGCGCGATTTAACGGAACCAACCCCTACCTCATACAAGGACAATTTAACTGGGAAAGCAATACCGTTTACGCAGGCTTCAACTACCGTTTTGGCGATAGTAAATACCGCGCTAAACGCCGAAAAAACAGAGAAGATAATGAAGTTGAAGGTGGCGGAATGTTCTAAATAATACGTGTACTTACTTTAATACTATTTACCTATTGAACGAAATAATCTGTTTTTTGTTAATTTGAATTAGCCTTCTCATAGCACTACAACCGAATTTAAAAAATTCATAGGTATAAAAAAACCCGGAGCGCTGCTCCGGGTTTTTGCTTGTAATTAAGGTCCTATTAAATCTTTTGCTTCAATACTGAAGCATCTATATCGCTGTGTGAGGTATTATAAACGGCTGCTCCATTTTTAATCAATAACACTTGCGGACTCTCATGACGCACGTTGAATTTTGTAGCAATTGCTGCGCTGATATCGCGGTATTGCTTAAGATCTAAAAAATAAGGTTCGATCTCTTTTTTATCGTAATCGTAGTTCTTCTCAAAACCGCGTAATGCCATACGGCTAATACCACAAGTAGTACTGTGTTTAAAAATTAAAACCGGCACCGCATTAGAAATCTCTACAATTTCGTCAAGTTGCTCCAGACGCTCCAGTTGTATCCACTTCACTTCCTTTATTTCTTCTTTTGCGATATCGCTCGCACTTTTAAACTTATCAAAAAAACCCATCGTCGTTTATCTTTTAATTTTAATTAACGCCTGTTGTCAAAAGCGTGGCGTAAATTTAAGGAAAGATACCGGTATTTTCTATTAAGAAAAACCAAACACCTATACCGACAAAAAGACAGCGTAAAAACAAAGCCTAACCGCCATTATGACTGGTTTTGCGACTGGTATATAAATTGCCATAGCATCTACAAAAGCACTGAAATTTTAAGAATCTGATCAAATCTTAAAATCTATAAGGTGCATTGAAACAAACATCAAATCCCATTTAATGGGCCTAAAAAATAGAAGAAATGAACTTTAATAATTTTACAACAAAATCTCAGGAGGCTGTACAGCAAGCCCAGGCGCTTGCTCAAGGCTATGGGCATCAGCAAATTGAGAACGAGCATATTTTTAAAGCGATTCTTGAAGTTGATGAGAATGTTACTCCCTTTTTACTTCAAAAATTGGATGTAAATATTAATCTGCTTAAACAGATTTTAGAAAGTACGCTTAACAGTTTTCCTAAAGTAAGTGGCGGCGAGCTTATGCTTTCACGTGAGGCTGCTAAAACAGTAACTGAAGCTGGAAACATCGCTAAAAAAATGACCGATGAGTATGTCTCTCTAGAACATCTTATACTCGCCATTTTTAAATCGAGCAGTAAAATAGGTCAGATTTTAAAAGACCAGGGCGTTACCGAAAAACATCTTAAAGCCGCTATTGAAGAGTTGCGCAAAGGAGAGCGTGTTACTTCACAAAGCGCAGAAGAAACCTATAACTCTTTGAGCAAATACGCCAAGAACTTAAACCAACTTGCACGTGATGGCAAGCTCGATCCCGTGATAGGTCGTGATGAAGAAATACGTAGAATTTTACAAATTCTATCGCGTAGAACGAAGAATAACCCGATTCTGGTAGGTGAACCCGGTACCGGTAAAACCGCAATTGCAGAAGGTCTTGCCCATCGTATTATAGACGGTGACGTTCCCGAAAATCTTCAGGAAAAGCAAATCTGGGCGCTAGATATGGGGGCTTTAATTGCCGGTGCAAAATACAAAGGTGAGTTTGAAGAACGCCTTAAAGCTGTTATTAAAGAAGTAACCGAAAGTGCTGGCGATATTGTCCTCTTTATAGATGAGATTCACACCCTCGTGGGCGCCGGTGGCGGTCAGGGAGCGATGGATGCTGCAAATATTTTAAAGCCTGCTCTTGCACGTGGCGAACTGCGTGCTATAGGTGCAACAACTTTAGATGAGTATCAGAAGTATTTTGAAAAAGATAAAGCTTTAGAGCGACGTTTTCAGAAGGTGAATGTATTTGAACCCGATACCGAATCTGCAATTTCCATCTTACGCGGAATTAAAGAGAAGTATGAGACGCACCACAAAGTGCGTATTAAAGACAACGCCATCATCGCGGCGGTAGAGCTTTCGCAACGCTATATCACAAACCGTTTTTTACCCGATAAGGCGATTGACCTTATGGATGAAGCGGCTTCAAAAATGCGTATGGAAATCAACTCTAAACCCGAAGAGCTTGATGTTTTAGATCGTAAAATAATGCAACTCGAGATTGAAATTGAGGCGATTAAACGCGAGAAAGACGAGAGCAAATTAAAAGCGCTGCACGCAGATTTAGCGAATATTAAAGAAGAGCGCAACGAGGTTAATGCCAAGTGGAAAAGCGAAAAAGAAGTGGTTGACAATATTCAGAATGCAAAACAGGATATTGAAAACTTTAAGCTTGAAGCGGAACGAGCAGAACGGGAAGGTAATTATGGTCTGGTAGCAGAACTGCGCTACGGAAAGATCAAAGAAGCTCAGGAAGAGCTTGAAAAATTACAGGTAGCACTGGCAAACCAGGGAGAAAATACACTGATTAAAGAAGAGGTTACCAGCGAAGATATCGCCGAGGTGGTTGCAAAATGGACCGGTATACCCGTGACTAAAATGCTGCAAAGTGAGCGTGAGAAATTGCTGCATCTTGAAGGCGAACTGCACAAACGTGTGGTGGGTCAACAGGAAGCGATTATTGCGGTAAGTGATGCGGTACGCAGAAGCCGCGCAGGCCTGCAAGATCAAAAACGCCCTATAGGTTCGTTCTTATTTCTGGGGACTACCGGTGTAGGTAAAACCGAACTTGCAAAAGCACTGGCTGAGTATCTGTTTGATGATGAGAATAACCTTACGCGTATAGATATGAGTGAATACCAGGAGCGTCACAGTGTGAGTCGGCTTGTGGGTGCACCTCCGGGATATGTGGGTTATGATGAAGGCGGACAGTTAACCGAAGCCGTACGTCGCAAACCCTACAGTGTGATTTTACTAGACGAGATTGAAAAAGCACACCCAGATACCTTTAATATTTTATTACAGGTGCTTGATGAAGGGCGCTTAACCGATAACAAAGGCCGTCTTGCAGACTTTAAAAATACCATTATCATTATGACCTCAAATATGGGAAGTCATATTATACAGGAAAAATTTGAAGCCATAAAAGATGCCGAGACCGCGATGGAAGGTGCAAAAGTTGAAGTGCTGGGCTTACTCAAACAAACCATACGCCCCGAGTTTATAAACCGTATAGACGACATTGTGATGTTTGCCCCGCTTACGCGAAAAGATATCGAGAAAGTTGTGAGTTTACAGCTTAAAGGAGTCACTAAAATGCTCAACAAACAGGGTATTACTTTAGATGCTACCACTGAAGCAATCGCACACCTGGCAACTAAAGGTTTTCAGCCCGAGTTTGGTGCGCGACCGGTTAAACGTACGATACAAAAAGAGGTGCTTAACAAACTATCTAAAGAGATCTTGAGTGGTAAAATTACCACAGACAGTATTATTTTACTGGATGCCTTTGATGACGAACTTGTTTTTCGCAATCAAAATGATCTTGTGGAAAACAACTGAAGAGCACTGGTTGTCTAAAACCTCAAAAGCGATCCTTAAAAAGGGTCGCTTTTTTTATGTGTTTATTTTTCCCCGAATACAGAATTCTGTAAAACATTCTAAGATCGTAACGGTATCTTGAACACGGAATAAAAATATTATTTTAAGAAATATTGTGTAATAACAGTATATTTAGGATTGATATAAGTAGTTGTGGGTAATAGAAAAAAACATCGCAAATGAATTCAACAAGGTGGTTTGATGAAAACGACAATGAAATTATTAGAGAAAATACTAGCTCTGATGAAATGGAACATATTGCGGAAATTGGTGGTGGTTTTGAGGAATTTAGCGTCGGACTAAATTTCTATTCTAAATCTCTTGACAGAAAAGAAATTACAAAACTTTTAGGAGCGGAACCAACCAAAGCGTGGAATGCTTATGAAAAACATCCAATCGGAAATGCCAAAAAATCCAGAATAACAGATTGGGGAAAATGGTATTTTACATCTAAACGAGATAAAACTGATTTGAACATCAAACTGGAAGAATTATTGAGCAATTTCACCAATGATTTGAACAAATGGAAAATTTTGACTAACAAATATGAAAGCTGGATTGATGTTGCTGGATATATGGATAATTGGAATAGAGGATTTACTCTAAAACCTGAAACTATGAAGTTAATTGCGGAAAGAAATCTGGAAATAGTATTCGATATTTATCACGATGAATAAACTACTACCCACAACAATGTATAACCGCAATTACGGCGGATTCGACTACATCCGAATCCACTCGGAATTGCTAAGGTCAGTGCTAAAACGAAAATTAACGCATAATAAACCGTAACTGAAATTTATACGAGACCGTTGTAAACAATTATGGAAAACGTACTAACATTTTTACTTGGAGCTTTGTTAATAGCACTTGGAATTATATGGTACAATTACGAAAGAAAGAAATTCGTTGCTCAAAGAAAAAATGAAGATTATATGCGAATGTCGTTTACGATTGAATTCATTTTAGGTGCATTTATCCTTTTAGCAATTGGTATAAGACTAATTTACGACTCATTTTAAATGAACGAAAACGAAGATTATTTTAGGATATCTAAAAATGGAAATATTCATACGTTGAGTGACAGAATTCCATTTAACTGGAAAGAACTGATGATTTGGACTTCTACTTCATTCATTTTCCTGATTTGGTTTCTCGGAATTGGAGTCGGATTTTTTGTCGCAATTCTAACTTTAATCGGATATACATTTTACCGATTTGCTTCGTGGATTTACTACACGGAATTAAAAATTGATGAACAAACTGGGAAAATAACTCGACTCAAAAAAATACTTGACCGAACTCAAAAAACGGAATTAATTACTAATAAATTTGACCCAAACCGGTTTGAATATTCGGAATTAAATCGGAGTGGAAAAACGAAATTCTTTATGAATTATCGGACTCATAAAAACAATGAATTATTGATTTTAAAAAATAAAACGGACAAAGAACTGATTGAAAAATACATCGCTAAAAAAATAACTGTTTACAACAATGCATAACCGCAATTAAGGCGCATTCGACTGCGTCCGAATCCACTCGGAATTGCTAACGTTTGTGCCAAACCGAATATTGACGCATATTAACCCGTAACTGACGGTTATACGAGACCGTTGTGCGTAATTAAACCCAAACTATGAACGGAAAAGAATTAAATAATAATTTACATAATTTTTTACAACATTTAGATTCAATTAAAGATACTTTACCAATGACATTATTGTTATTGCGTCCATATCAAAAGAAGGCTAATCTTAAATTTGAAAATTTTATAAAGGAAAATCTTGAAGAAATAGAGGATGAAGATGGAAGAAAATCTGTTTCAGTACCATATGAGCAATCGAGAACTTTTGAACAGTTATCTAAAAATGCTCAAACATCTTCTCTAGGCTCAAAAATAATACCTGAAAGTCTATTTGTTTCTCTAATTTCTCAATACGACTCTTATTTAAATCAATTATTGAAAATTTTATTCAATATAAGACCAGAATACATCAACAAGTCGGAAAGAGAATTGACTTTTGCTGATTTAAACAGTTTTAAATCTATAGAAGAAGCTAGAGAATTTATCATTGAGAAAGAGGTTGAAAGTGTATTACGAAAAAGTCACAGTGAACATTTCACATATTTAGAAAACAAAATAGGAATGCCTTTAAAAAAGGATTTGCCGATATGGAAAACATTCATAGAAATAACTGAAAGGCGAAATTTATTTGTACACTGTGATGGAATTGTTTCAAGTCAATATATAAAAGTTTGTAAGGAAAATAAATGTTTCCAAAAAGATATAGAACTAAATGAACGTCTAACGGTTAAGTTAGATTATTTCCAATTAGCTTATGAGTGCCTTTATGAAATTACAACAAAATTAACTCACACAATTTGGAGAAAATTAATTAATGAAGATATTAAATTAGCAGATGAGGAACTGAATGAAATCTGTTATCAATTATTAACTGATGGTCAATATAAGTTAGCAGATATTCTTTTAGATTTTGCCTGTAAACAAACAAAACACTTCAACGATGCAACAAAAAATTTATATATCGTAAATAAGTCTCTCTCTCAATTTTTACAAAATAATAATGAAAACGCTTTAGAAATAATTAATAGTAAAGATTGGAGTGCTAGTAGTGATGATTTTAAAATGGCTCATTTAATACTATCTGAAAAAGTTGAGGATGTATACGTTTTAATGAAAAAAATAGGAAAAGACGGAGATATAGATAAAGAAAGTTATAAAACTTGGCCATTATTTTATAAATTAAGAAGAGAAAAAGAATTCATAGACTTGTTTAAAGAAATTTTTGAGGAAGATTATAAAGTTCTAGAAATTCCTAAAAAACCGATTCAAGAGTTAATTGAAGAACTGTTTGAAAAGAACCCTAAAATAATAGAAGAAAAAAAAGAAAAAATAATAACGAAAAAGAAAGTTCCAGCAAAAAAAACACCTTCTAAAAAAGTTCCTATTAAAAAAAATCCCACTAAAAAGAAAAATATAGAATTGAAAAAATAACTACGCACAATAAAGTACTAAGGTGAAAACAACTCCTTGTTGCAATAAATTGTAAACCTTCATATACTTTGCTAAAATCTGTAGCTACAGATTCTAGCTGTTTAATTTATTGTTTTTTTGACCTAGGCTTTAGTAAGAAGAGAGACGTAGTTTTCATCATAGGGCAAACCACATTTATCAATGGCAAATGCTTGTTTTAAACTTCATACTTAACTGTAAGTTTCTTGCTTCGCACGCCTACTTTTTTTTTATACAGAACCGTTAGTAAACATTAACAAGACACATATGAAAAGAATAATTACAACTATAATTTTCAGTTTCTTTTTATCGAATAGCTATGCTCAAGATAGCTATGTAAAATTACCAGTGAGTGGAAGAAATTGTCCTACAGTAATTATTGAAAAAGACATTATTGCGAACGAACGTGTTATAGAACTAGCAAAAGAATTGATTGCAGAAATAAGCTTTTTGAAAGACAAACCAAATCGGAAAGAGCATAAGTTTTTCAACCTGACTGCAAATGGGATTTATTTTGTGAGCTTAAAGAAAAAAACTGCTTTTAAAACACAATCTGAATTGAACAAATTTTTCGGAATTGAAAAAAATAATGGAATTTTTGTAAATGGTTATTTAATAGAACATTCTGATTACAAAATTGCCTCTGAAAGTATTATTGAAATTGAATTAGTAGAACCTGATTCTGAGAACAAACTTGATAGAAAAGCAATAAATGTTTGGACGCTAACTCAAGAACAAAGGAGTACTGGTTGTCAAAGACAGAACCTAAATTAATAAGGTTTTGTAAAAACCGTTTTAAATTAATTGCGGGTTTCGCCAATTTACGAAAGTCCTTGTGGACTTTTTATCTATGATTTATTTGCTAATTTAGGTTATTAAATCACGCCAATACGCGTAGCCGACACCGCAGCTAACTTTCATTTCAATTGGCCAAAAAAATTATAATGATAAAACCATTTTCAGCAAATATTTCCGAAGAAATTCTTGACGATTTAAAGAATAGAATTAAGAATACACGTTGGCCAGACGAAATATCTGACTCAAACTGGATGTACGGAACTAACCTTTCTTTTATGAAAGAATTATCCAATTATTGGTTGTACAAATTCGACTGGAGAAAAGTAGAGGCTGAAATAAATTCTTTCACAAATTTAATTGCAACCATAGATGGTTATGATATCCACTTTATACACGTTAAAGGAAAAGGAAAAAAAAACATACCCTTAATCATAACTCACGGTTGGCCCGGTTCCTTTATCGAAATGCTTAAGCTTATACCTTTGCTGACAAATGATGCTGAAATTTCTTTTGATTTAGTGATTCCTTCCATTATTGGATTTGGATATTCCGGGAAAAGTCAGGTTGAAGGTTGTAATTCAGAATTCGTTGCTCATTTATGGCACAAGTTAATGCTAGAATTAGGATATGACCGCTATGGGGCACAAGGTGGAGATATTGGTTCTGGAGTTAGCTCCTGGCTCGCTTTAAAATATCCTCTAAACCTAATTGGTTTGCACCTGAATTACATTTCTGGCTCTTATACGCCATTTTTAAAAGACGGTGAGCAATTGACAGATGAAGTGGTAGCCTTCCAAAAATACGCATCAGATTGGGCTTCTAAAGAAGCTGCATATTCTTACATACAAAGTACAAAACCTATAACATTAGCTTTTGCATTAAATGATTCTCCCATAGGTTTATGCGCCTGGATTATTGAAAAATTTAATTCGTGGAGCGATAATAATGGAGAAATCTATTCTGTGTTTACGAAAGATGAATTACTCGCAAACGTAACCCTATATTGGATTACTCAAACTATTCATTCATCAATTAGAATGTATAATGAAAACAGTAAGCATCCCTTAAAATTTGGCGAAAACGATTTTATAAATGTTCCTGTTGGATTCGCAAAATTCCCCAAAGAATTGCCTACACCACCACGCTCCTATATCGAAAAAGGTTTCAATATCACGCATTGGACCGAAATGCCGGTTGGTGGCCATTTTGCTGGAATGGAACAGCCAAACTTGTTGGCAAAAGACATAAAGGATTTTTTTCAAGAACTAGCTATCTAGAAAAAAATATTGAAATAAGAGAAATAGGTTGTTAACTAGAAAATGAGGTAAAAAACATCCCAAATTCAAAACTAAAAATGAAAAAACTTTATTTTATATACCTAATAATCGCAGTAAATATCATTTTTATAATCTACAATATTTATGAGCTTGATTTTGAAAATAGTGATTTTAGATCTTTTGCCGGTATACTTTCAAATTTCTTCTTAATTATGGCTATGTTAGTTACGATGCGAGATCTAAAGAAAAAAGAAAATAGATAATGCTACTCAAAGCACGGTTATTAAAACATTACCTGTATTGTATAGAAATCACATTCCTACTATAAGATATTTTAACAGGAATGTGAGTAACTCACCTCCGCATCATAAAGCTTAAACGCTACTCTTCATTTTGGTTACAACAAACCCCAATCTGGTTACATTAGAATTGTGATCGTTAGTCAACTTTGCCTAGAACAAAAATTAGAACTAATGAATTACAAAATTTTAGGAAATACAGGATTAAAAGTCTCAACGCTTTGTCTAGGAACAATGAATTATGGCGGAAAGGGTTTTTTTAACTATATGGGAGATTTAGGACAGCAAGAAGTAGATGAGCAGATAAAAACTGTAATTAATGCGGGAGTAAATTTTATAGATACTGCTAATATTTATTCTGAAGGACTTTCAGAACTAATGATTGGAAAAGCAATAAAAAATCTTTCTATCAAACGGGACGATTTTGTTATTGCAACCAAAGTTAGAGGTAGTATGGGAATAGGAGAAAACGACAGAGGCTTATCTAGAAAACATATTATTCAGCAGGTAGATGAAAGTCTCAAAAGACTAAATACAGATTATATAGATTTATATCAGTTGCATACATCAGACCCATTAACGCCCATTGAAGAAACCTTAAGAGCCTTAGATGATTTAGTACGTAGCGGTAAGGTGCGTTATATAGGTGCTAGTAATTTTATGGCCTGGCATTTAATGAAAGCCTTAGGGCATTCTACTCATAATAATTTAGAGAAATTTGCTTCTTTACAAGCCAATTATTCGCTAGATAACAGAGATTTAGAACGCGAAATGATACCTTTATTGCAGGATCAAAAAGTTGGATTGTTAGTGTGGAGTCCTTTGAGTGGCGGCCTTCTCACAGGAAAATACAAGAGAGATGGCATCAATGAAAAAGGTAGATTAAACGACTTCCCATTTGAACCTTTTCATAAAGAAAGAGCATTTGACGTTATAGATGTACTTATTCCTATGGCAAAACAAAAAGGTTTTACAGTTGCTCAATTAGCTTTAGGCTGGTTACTACAGCAACCGGTAGTTACAAGTAGTATTATAGGTGCGACAAAAATGTCACAACTTCAAGACAATCTAAAAGCGATAACCGTAGAATTTACTACAGATGAATTAAATATGTTAGATGAAGTAAGTGCGTTACCCATTGAATATCCTAAAAATGTGGTTGAAGTGATGACCGCAGACAGAAGTAACGGTCGTGATTTTTTGTCGTAATTTAATAGCTATGGAACAAAAGAATAGTCCTAAAACCATAAATTCAATTACCGAACTGCATCGGGTTTTAGGTCTACCTAAACCCACCAATACCTTAATTACACTAATTGATCATTCTCAAGAACGAGAACAAAACGATGTAGATAACCAGAAAATGGTATTGAACTTCTACAATATTACGATTAAACGAAGTTTTCAAGGGCAACTAAAATATGGTAAAAGTAACTATGATTTTGATGAGGGAACACTATCATTTCTTGCGCCTAACCAGGTATTAACAATTGATGAAAAAGGCGATCAAAATACTAACGGCTGGTCTTTACTGTTTCATCCAGATTTATTAGCAAACACGTCTTTATCAAAGTCTATTAAAAGTTATGGCTTCTTTTCTTACAGTGTTAATGAGGCTTTACACCTATCTGAAAAAGAAGAAGGCATAATTGAAAATTTAGTACAGAATATTAGAGATGAGTATAGCTCCACAATTGATTTGTATAGTCAGGATGTTATAATTTCAAATATTGAGCTACTACTTAATTACTGCAATCGTTTTTACAGTAGACAGTTTATAACTCGAAAAATGGCGAGTAATGATTTGCTTGCCAATTTTGAAACTAAACTAGCTAGCTATTTTGATACGAAAACACAAAGAAAACTACCTACAGTTAAAAGTATCGCACTTGAGTTAAACGTTTCTTCAAATTATTTGAGTGATATGTTGAGAACCATCACCGGACAGAATACACAACAGCATATTCACTCTAAATTAATCTCAACTGCAAAAGAAGAGTTGGCGACCACATCTAAATCTATTAGCGAAATTGCTTTTCAGCTTGGTTTTGAACACTCACAATCGTTTAATAGACTTTTCAAAAATAAAACAGATTTATCGCCTTTAGAATACCGTAATTCGTTTAATTAACGCTCATTCTCAATATTTTACAATCCTCACTTTTCAAGTTTTACTTTACTTAAAACTCAAATAATTCGCAACAGCTTCCTAAAAAATTAAAATATTTCATTTATTAGCGCTAGTATTGATCCTAAATAAACAAACCCTATGTCAATAACAACAGAATCAGAATTACGGGGAATGCAAAAAATTAGTGAAGTTGTGGGTTCTACACTAAAACTAATGAGAGCATACGCTAAAGTAGGTATGTCTACAAAAGAATTAGATGACTACGGAGGTGGTATTTTACAAAGTTATGGTGCAAAATCTGCACCCTTTGAAACCTATGGATTTCCGGGTTATACCTGTATTAGCGTAAATAAAGAAGCAGCACACGGAATCCCATCTGAGAAAAAAATACTGAAAGAAGGAGATTTAATTAATATTGATGTCTCTGCAGAACTTGATGGCTTCTGGTCTGACAATGGAGGTTCATTTATACTCGGAAAAGACATTCATAAGCACCAACCGCTTGTAGATGCTTCTAAAACTATTTTAAGTAAAGCAATAAGCAGCATTAAAGGCGGAGTTAAAATTTCGGAAATTGGTTATTTAATAGAAACAGAAGCCAAGAAATCTGGATTTAAAGTAATTAAAAATCTCGCCGGTCACGGTGTGGGTAGAAGTTTACACGAAGCCCCTGAGAACATTTTAAATTACAGGGTTAAAAGTAACCGTGAGCGCTTTAAAAAAAATACCACAGTAGCCATAGAAACGTTTATTTCGACAAAATCTACTGTTGCTGTCGAGCTAAATGACGGTTGGACTCTTGTAGGAAATAAAGGTGGCTATGTAACGCAACACGAGCATACCATTCTTGTTACAGATAATCTGCCTATAATTTTAACCGAATCTAATGAAATCTGGAATTAAGTTATTGGCTTAAAAAACGTATTACTATCAATCAATAAGCTATAAAGCCCGGCACAAGACATAAAATTAATTTCACGCCAAAAGCGATCTTTAAAAAAGGGTCGCTTTTTTTTTGTGTTTATTTTTCGCCGAATACAGAATTCTGTAAAATAGTGTGAGATCGTAACGGTATTTTGCGCACGGATTAAAAATTTTTGAAAAATCCGTAACTATAAACTGAAGCTAAAATTTAGACAATGAAAAAAATGCTTATGCTTTTCCTATTCACAGGAACATTAATCTCATGTACTACAGAAGACTCTGAAACAGAAATTACAACTAACGAATCTACCTCTGGTAGCACAACAGCCACCGTAAATCTCAATGTAATTAACAGCTCGAGTGCTTCACAAAGTGGATATATCGTTATGATGTTTAATCGGGAAGTAAAAGAAAACCAACCATTACCGGAAATTCTATTTCAAAAAACAAGCAATTCTGAGGGTAATGTAAGTTTTGATTTAGAAGATTATATTGCAAAAAATGGTAATGGCCCCTATTTTTTTGAGGCATTTCTAAAAACCTCTAATGGCTTTAGTTTAGAAAGCATAACGCATCCCACCTTCTTGGTTAAGTCTGGACAAAGTCGTACTACTTCAATAATTGTAAAGTAAATAGTGTAAAAATGAAAAAACTATTACTTGTATTAGTCACAATCAGTTTACTATCAAGCTGTTCATCTGATGATAATGCTTCAGAGAACAAAATCACTACTGCAGCAATAACCTTAACAGATTCTAATGGGGAAGCTGTTTCAGGAATTGTTATCTATGCTTATAACGAAACAACCTGGAGTGTAATTGGAGATGATCCTCAATTTGCCGATTTTCAAGCTGCATCTGATAATGATGGAATAGCGGTATTTAGTAATTTAACAACAGCAATAAATTTTGGTGAATTAAATAACTACTCTCAAACATTTAGATTTTCTGCACATTATTCGTTAAATGGCACTAATAAAATAAAAGTTAAAGCTATATCCTTTAACCTGGGAGATACTAAATCAGACATGATAGTTTTAGACTAGATAAACCCTCGGTTTACGCGAACAAACTAATACGAATACACTAATTTATTTCCTTGAAAAAGAGATTAAAAACTAATATTACACGAAAGCGAACCTAAAAAAGTTCGCTTTTTATATGTGTTTATTTTTCGCTGAATACAGAATTCTATAAATAATTTGAGATCGCAACGGCAATTTGCGCACAGTTTAAAATACTATTATTTTAAGAAATATTGCGTAATAACAGTATATTTAGGATTGATATAACTAGTTGGCAACAATTTGAGAAATGACGAAATACATCAAAATATTAGTTCTGTTTTTAACTTTATCTGCTTGCGGACAAAATGCAACCGAAATGAAAACACCTGAAAATGCGAATGAAAAGTTTGTAGAATTTATTGCAAAGAAAAAATTCTATGCGGAAAATCATTCACCAAATATATCGGATGAAAAATTGAGACCAATATTGACCGAAAAAATCAACGAAGTCGCAACTGATTTTAAACAAATTGCGGAATCTGAAAAACCAACTGACGAGAAATACCAAGAAGCAATTAGAATCGGACTTTTAAAATTCCCGGAAATGGAATTAAGATATGATTCTGAAGATAGAGAAAGGATTTTACTTTATTTTCAGGAAATAATGGACATAGTTGGACTTCAAAGTTCGAATGGAAAGTTGAATGACTTTTATTATGGATTTGACCCAAATACTGTGAATAAAAAGAATTAAAAAACTGTTGCCAACAACGTGTATAATTAATTGCTTTGGTCGTTGCTTATTTGGAAAATTCCTACGGAATTTTCTCGCGTTCGTTTTTGTTTACTAAATTAGTTGCTTAAACACGCAACTAACCATACACAAAACCGTTGTAAAACATATGAGAAAAATCCTGCTAACATTAACTTTTGGAATTTTAATTTATTCTTGTTCTTCCTCGAAGGTTGGAAATGACAGAATTAAATACTTCGACGAGAACAATGTAGAAATAAGTAAATCAAAGTTCGACCGAATTCGTTCTACAAATAAATTATTAGATATTCCCGGAGATTCCGCTAATCATAAAAAATTAACTTTAAGAGAAAAACGTGGAAAAATAACAAACAGAGCTTTATTAGAATCACTACTTGAGAAAGAAACAAATCAAGAATTAGATTCCACTAAACCAATAGTTATAATTTACTATCCAGGAAAAGACGGTTGTAATTCAAGTGGTTCAGCTACAAAAGAATCAAGCAAAATTTGGTTCGGACAATTAGAAGACGGAATCAATCAAGTTGCTCAAACTAAACCGATTTATATTTATAAAGATAATGATGGTTTGGAAAAATACGATGGAGTTTTGACTTGGCATAAAGACCCAGAAGGAACAGTTGAAAGGTTGTTTTTTGAATATCATTATCCTTGTGACAGTTTTGTAGTGATATCAAAAGACGGAAACTACATTAGTTATTTCGGCGAATTTGGAAAAGAATATGTCTGGGAAGCCACTCAACTTATGAATAAATAAAAAACGTGTTACAACACAGTATAAAAGCTATGGCTTGGTCAGTCATCACTTGGAAAATCCTGCGGATTTTCCAGCGCAGTTTTGTACTTTTAATGGTTCGTACCGAGACACGCCACAGCTCATACACATAAACATTGGAGTTTATTTAAGTAGAACTTAAAATAATTAATAGAAATGCAAAGAATAACAGTTCAAACTTCAATCAAATCTAACATTGAAAAAGTTTGGGACTATTGGGTTAAACCTGAACATATCACAAATTGGAATTTTGCGACTGACGAGTGGTGCTGCCCAAACGCTAAAAATGACCTTAAACCAAATGGAAATTTCTCCTGGCGAATGGAAGCAAAAGACGGAAGTATGGGATTTGACTTTACGGGCACCTATGACACAATAATTGACAAAGAATTAATTTCGTATAAAATGTCAGACGGACGGAAAGTAGATATTGAATTTTCGCAAGATGGAGATCATGTAAATGTGAGCGAAACTTTTGATGCAGAGGGAACAAATACAGATGAACAACAACGTGCAGGTTGGCAAGCGATTCTTGAGAATTTCAAGAAGTACGTAGAAACATAGTAAAACATCAGAAATGAGCGAGACAACCCAATACAATTCTGTAGCCCACTACATCAATGCTCAACCCGAACCAACCAAAAAGGCACTTTTGGAACTTAGAGAATGTATTTTGAAAGTTGAGCCTAATGCAACTGAACTTCTGAACTATAACATACCAGCTTATGCTTTAGTCGAAAACGGAAAAAGGGATCAACAAATAATGATTGCAGGATATAAAAAACACATTGGACTTTATCCAAGCCCTACAACTATAGAAAAGTTTGAACCTGAATTAACTGAATACAAGCGCGGGAAAGGCTCGGTTCAATTTCCATTAGACAGACCATTACCGATTGAATTGATCATCCGAATGATAGAATACAGAAAAAAACTATTGACTGAATAAAAAAACGACACGTCCTTTATGGATATAGCTAATTGCTTGTCGTGGCATACTTCTCAAAATCCTCACGGATTTTCAGTTTGGTGTGTACTTGCTAAATTAAGGGCTAACCCACGCAACTACTCATAGCCAAACACGTTATATCACATTTAAGAACTAAAAAGAACATTAACGGTATTAATTCTACTTTTGACTTCTGTTTCTTGTGATACAGCTCCTAAAACGAAATGGCAAAATCTGACTTTGATCTAAAAGTTGATTATACAAAGTTCTTTCACTACAAAGCCTGGTGTTCTGTTATACTTCAATTGAATCAATTTCTACTAAACTAGAATACAGCCGCCAACTATTCATATTCAGTCATTTAACCCGAACTGAACGATTTACACCCCTATTTTTACCACTATACCCCCTAACTATTGGCTTCAGTTTTAGGAATATTGTAATGTCTATTATAAATGTATTAAATACATTAATTTATTTATATAGGCACGTTCCTTTAACTATATCGATTTCGTAATTCAAACCATTTCTTATGAAGCAGAACTATCTTATTGTATGCATACTTTTTCAGTTATTTTACTGCTCGCTCTTTGCACAAGTGCCGCAACTCCCTGAAAAAACCACTTTAGACCAGACCCTTCACACAGGCTTACAGTTTACAAACCCTACAGCCGTAGATACCCTACATATACCACTTCGCAGTGCAGAAACGTTTAGTCTTGAGTTGAAAGCGAAAGTAAATGCAGCTTCAAATCGCGGTTTAGATGTTTTTTACAAAAATAAATTGGGTACAGGTTTTCGTACGAGTTTAGACCAAACAACCTTCAATGCAACCACGTTGCTTACAACTCCTAAAAACTTAAGTACTTCTGTAAATAATGCTCAGGAACAAACCTACAGGTATATCGTAACCGGCAGCGAGGTATATGTATATCTTGATGGTTATTTTCTCACGTCACTACCTTTAGAACAAATAGCTGATGCAACTTCAAATGATGATGATCTTACCTACGGTTCTGATAACCTTCTTGGAGCCTGGGCAGGCTTACCCAACAATAATGCCGGGAAACCTACAGATTATGGTTGGGAAAATAATAAGATCAGTACTATTTTCAATACCGCAAATGGGGGTTCTGGCGTTCGTTATATGGATTTATCTTCGGGACACCTCATCGAGTCAGACGGCTCTACATTTAACGGTAGACTTATGTATATACGCTGGGATGGCAATAGTTACAACAGCTCGGTTTACAGTTATCCGATACAATTACATACAGGTACGCATTATACCTTCTCGTGGTTATATGAGTTGATTGCTAATGCCGGCCCGGGTTCAAAAATAACCGTTGCGGTTTCTACAGACCGTGAGGGCACAAACAATTTGGTTTCTAAAACCTTTACTTCAGGCAATGCATTTCGCTTGCGCACAGGAAATTTTTCATTTTTATCACAATATACCGGAACGTATTACCTCAGCATTACCGGAGATTGGGGTCTTTTTGGTATTGGAAATCTTCAATTAAAATCATCTAATCTTATCAATAACTGGGATGGCCTTTATGCAGACAATAACGGCGCACCTAATCAATACGGCTGGGCAAGTTCAGACAATACGGTAAATTGGGCGCCAGCGAATACAGCAGCGGGTGTAGCTTATCAAGATGTGACCACCGGTCATACACTCGCGGAAGACAACAGCACATTTAACGGGCGCCTGCTTAATCTCGATTTCAATTCAGGTACAAATCGTGTTTTTTCACTTCCTGTAACTTTAAAAGCAGGTGTTTCTTACCAATTTTCAGGCTTAATTGATCAGGTTGACGGTGGTACTGCTGATTTGCAGCTTGCACTGGCAACCACCCCAGAGGGTAGTACAACACTGGTTTCTCAAACAATTACGACTTCAAATACTTTACAACAAGCCTCACTTTTAGTTACACCAGAAGCTGATGCTACCTATTATTTAAAATTTACTGCAGCCAGCGGCACAATTGGATTGGCCAATCTTTCAGTACTCAAAAAAGAACAGGCACAACTGGTAATTGGTAAAGATTATGAAGATGGTGCTATTGATGTCGAGGTTACTTCAGTGAAATTTGACGAAGGGTTGTTTGCCCCTACTCCACTTCCTGCAGCAGCAACTCAGTCACAGACTTTATCAGCACAGACGATTTCTACACTGACCTATTCTAAAACCTTGCTAACATTAGATACCGATGCGGTTTTGCATTTAAGCAATCCTATACACCCCTTAATCAATACCACAATTAACCTCACAAGTGCTGATGCGCAATTATTTTTTGACGGGATGCGCCCTTCAGCCGTAATCGCTTCTCAATTGCAATACATTAACGTTTCAGGAAGTCCTGCAATTAATGGCAGCAATATCGTAGTAAGCAGTTCGGGGACTGGTAGTGTCATTTTAGCGCATTCCGCAGATTATAGGCCCCTAACGGTATATTCCGAAGAAAACTTTAGCGGTAATTCGCAACAAATGCAGACGGTGATTCCCTATAAAGATTTGGGAGATTTTGACAATGCGATCCGGTCTATTAAGCTGAAAAAAGGCTATATGGCAACCCTGGCATCAAATGCAGACGGTACGGGTTACAGTAAGGTTTTTATTGCGGAAGATGAAGATCTTGAGATTGCTGTTTTAGAACCTTATCTCAACCAGACGGTTTCTTTTATACGTACAATGCCGTGGCACGAGGTTACTAAAAAAGGGCTTGCATCAGGAACTAATGCAGAGCATGTTTCTCTGGATATTACTTGGTATTACAACTGGAACACCGGTCGTGAGAGTACGCCAGACATTGAATACGTTCCCATACGCCAAACTCAATATTGGCCGTCTCTTGATGCCGCAAACACTAAGGCAGGGTACACACATCTTTTAGGCTATAATGAACCAGACCGTCCTGACCAGGCAAATATGTCTGTAGATGCTGCTATAGGCGCCTGGCCACAATTGATGCAGTCTGGATTACGACTGGGTTCACCTGCAACTTCAGATCCCTTTAACCCGTGGATGGCTGACTTTATGACTAAAGCAGAAGCGCGTAATTACCGCGTAGATTATATGGCCCTACATTGTTACTGGTATAAATCTGCCACACAATGGGCAAATGATCTCAAATACATCTATGACAAGTATAAAAGACCTATCTGGATAACCGAATGGAATATAGGAGCCAACTGGACGGGTCACTCCTTTCCCGATGGTCCTACACTCCTAACAGATGCGAATGCAACCAAACATAAAAACGATCTTATCGCGGTTTTAAATGTTTTGGACAACGCAGATTATGTAGAACGCTATTCGATTTACAACTGGGTGCAGGATGCGCGAGCGATGTTTGTAACTATAGATGATAACTTTAAAACCCGCAACCCTAACTGGGAATCTTATGAATGGTTGAAAACAGCTACCATCGTGCGCACTGTTGAAGGTGATACAGGGTTTTCTAATGTGGTTCTTACGCCTGCAGGAGCATACTATGCTACAAATACTTCAAATAAAGCTTATGATGCAGATTTTGAGTTTTTAAGAAGCTGGAAACCACTGGCACCAGAATTGAGTTATAAAGTTGCTGAAGATTATACTTCTATTGATCTCAACTGGACTAACACAAATTTTGATTTGATCACAAAATATGTGGTTGAACGCAAACTTGAAGGAGAAACCAAATTTTCAGCATTTTATGAAAGCGACGATTATACAGTACTCACTAAAAACGACGATATTCACAGCACAGCAGCGTATCGCATTCGGGTAATTGGTAAAGACGGTACCGCCTCACCCTGGTCTAACATAGTTCTTTTTGAGCAGGAAGAAGTACCGGAAGTTCCGCAGGGATTACAGGGAGAAGCACTCTCGGCGTTACGTATTAATTTGAGTTGGGACGCTTCTACAGATGCCAACTCCTATACCTTACAAAGAGCCGGCACACCTACCGGAACGTTTACCGATATAGCTACAAATTATACAGAACTCACATTTCAGGATACCGACTTAACTCCGCAGACTGTTTACTATTACCGTCTTGCTGCGACAAATACAGGAGGCACCAGTGCATATACAGATCTTGTAACCATTACAACGCCCGCACTTACCGTACCCGAAGCGGTTACAGGTATGCGCGTAGGCTCTTCAGATGATCAGGTCTTTTTAAATTGGGATGTACGGCTTGATGAGCAATATCTTATAAAGCGAGCTGCTTCAGAAAACGGAAATTTTGAGACTATTGCTACGGTTACTAGCGCACCTTATATTGATACGGAAACTAAAAATAACACCAAACGCTACTATCAAATACTTGCCGCAAATGATGCCGGTGAAAGCAATCCTTCAGCATCTTTAATGGGTGCTCCTAAAGACGGGCGGCACGCTTATTATGGTTTTGAAGAAGCTGAAGGCGATGCTATATTGGATCATTGGAGTTTGCTAGACGGTGTTGCCAGTGGTGCATACGTGCGGGAAGCCGGTCATCGGGGAATGGGAATTCATTTGGGTAGTGGCAACTCGTTTGTGCAACTTAAAGACGGACTTATGAGTACATTATCTGATTTTAGTATTACGACATGGATTAAGCTTGACAACCTCGCAAACTGGAACCGTATTTTTGACTTTGGAAGTGGCACCACAAACTGGATGGCGCTGGAAGCTGCAAACGGAAGTGGGAAGTTTCAATATGAAATGGAACACGGCGGCACTCGTAACCGCGTGACAACAGAATATGTTTTACCTGTAAATGAATGGGTACACGTTGCAGTAGTACAAGCGGCTGATGCTGTAAAACTCTATGTAAACGGAAACGAAGTAGGCAGCAGCAGCTTTACTCTGAATCCCTCAAATTTAGGAATAACTACAGCTAATTATCTGGGTAAATCTCAGTACAGCGACCCTGTGACTGAAGCTTTAGTAGATGAGTTTACCATCTTCAACTATGGGTTAACCGAAGATGCTATCAAAAACCTTATAGACACCGGCTTTTTAAGTGCAATAGGTCCCAAGAAAAACAATCCGGCAGATCATTTGTTTTACACCCGGGAACACACCTTATATTGCGATTATACAGGCACAAAAAACACAGCCTATAGCGTATTTACAATAAATGGTCAATTTCTAACTTCTGGTAATTTCTCAAATACTGCTACTACAAATCTGGGTTTTTACAAAACAGGCGTGTATGTAGTACACATAGAAAGTGATACCGAAACACAGGCAGTTAAAGTGATTGTGAGGTAAGCCTTATTTTTTAATTTTAGAAAAAAGCCAACGGGTTACGTTCGCTTTTTTTTATGATTGAATTAAACGAAATCGATCTATACCTAAACTTGAGTACAAAGTATTTTAAAAATTAAAACTCAAAATTTATTAGGTAAAACGCTTTAAACGAGTTCAGAATCAAACGATACTCTATTTTTTTAAACTGAATATTTAGCAATACGTATATACCTATTTACACTTACAAACTGTTCAGATCTTAAATTATTAATTAATACGTTTTTTAAACGGAATCCATTTGAAAATAAACCCTAAACCAATGGCACAAAGCGCGCCTGTAAGGGTTTGAATAAAATTGTTGTCTATTAAAAAACTGGCTATTAGTGCAAGACACAGTATTGCAATTCCTTTAATTTGTGATTTATTCATAAACTTTATAGTTGATCGTTTATAATTTGTTCATTCTATGCAAAATACAAAAAACCTTTCTGTATGTAAAACCTGTTTCCAAAGTATTTAATTCCCTTTTAATGACTCCATCCGTTCTTTGTAATACGGGTCAGGATTGAGTTCGTAAGCTTTAGTGACTGCTTGTAGCGCACTGGCTTTATCACCGGTGCGCTCGTAATAATCAGCAAGAGAATCGTAGGTATTGGCACTGTTGGGATAGTACTTAATACCCTGCTCAAAGTAAAATTTAGTTTTTTCGGGTTGGTCCATGTCCATACTCATATAGCCGCTCATATTCAACAGAAATTCCGGCAGTGGAGGTTCGGCGTAGCCAAAATGATCTTCGAGATTTTTAGGAAATCTTTTTCATTTTAGATTTAAAAATGTCTTGAATAACCGCTAATTCTTTTTTAAATTTTAAATCGGTTCTTGAAGCAAAGTATAAGGTGTTTTCTGTTTTTTTGGTTCCTTCCCATACCACTTTAATTTCCTCATTGGTTATAGCTTCTTCACATAGAAAGTCAGGCACAATGGCGAGACCGTCTTTATTGCTGATGCTTCGTATGATTGAAGTGATACTTGGCAATATATAGTTTGGCTTAAAGGAGGCATTCTGTTTAAAATTATCATACCAAAATCTTCTAAAATGTTCCATTTCATTAGAAGAGCTGTACCAACTATAATTTTGAAGAACCTCTTCAAGCCCTTTTAAATCCTGACTTCTTAAAAGATTTTCAATGGGTCTAATATCAGTTTTACTTCCTGCGACAAGAATGATTTTTTCTTTTGAAAACGCTGTGTAGGTTACTGGTGATTTTTTATCAGTTTGCTCATTAGGAGTTATAACGAGGTCAAGAATACCATTATTTAGATCTTTAATAAGGTCTTTATGGGCACCAAATCTCGCTACCAGATCAAAATCGAGTGTAGCTAGTTCTGGCTCAATTATAAGCTGAAAGGTTTCTGAACACATCCCTATGTTTAATGAAGGATTTTTCTCTTGTGTTGTTTTTTTAAAATGCTGCTCTGCCGTTTCAAGTTTACTAAGAGATTCTTGTATAAACTCGTATAGAAACTTCCCTTCTTCCGTAGGAATCATTTTACGAGAAGTACGCTCAAACAACTTTCTTCCTACATAAGATTCTAGTGCATTTAAATGAACACTTACTCCAGGTTGCGATGAATATAGGGCCACAGAAGCCTTTGTAAGGGTGCCGTGATCATAAATCGCTTTAAATGTTCTATACCATTCTAAATTTACCATACTATTAATATTATAATACAAAGGTATGATTTGTATTATTTTATAAATACAAGAACGCTTCCTAATTTTGGCATAAATAAAATACAAGTAATGAAAAACATATTTATTATTAACGGGAGTCATCCTTTCGCTCATTCTGGCGGAAAGTTTAATCAAACGCTCTTTGACAATACAAAATCATTCTTTCAGGATCGCGAAGATTTTGCCCTAAAAACTACTCAGGTAGGATCTAATTATGATCCTAAAGAAGAAGTTGAGAAATACAAATGGGCAGATATTATAATCTATCATACTCCAATCTGGTGGTTCCAGATTCCCTTTGGCTTTAAAGAATACATTGACATTGTTTTTACAGAGGGGCATCAAAATGGTATCTACAACAGTGATGGAAGGAGCCGCAAAAACCCGGATATTAATTATGGAACTGGAGGCTTACTACACGGAAAACGCTATATTTTAACCACTAGCTGGAATGCTCCTAAAGCTGCGTTTACACTAGAGAATGAGTTTTTTAATCAACGTAGTGTAGATGATGGTGCCTTATTTGGTTTTCATAAAATGAATGCATTTACCGGTATGCAATTGTTAGACACACATCACTTTCACGATATGGAGAAAAATGCAGACGTTCCTAAAGAATTAGAAAATTATAATGCGTTTTTACTACAGCATTTCAATTAATGCTCCTCTTTAAAAATCTAATAAGATGAGATTTAATGTACCTTCTTATCTTGTTAGATTTTATTTACTTCGGCCTCCTATTTCTAAAGTAATTTTTTTGGTTTCATAAAGCTCTACCCTTCAAATACTAAATTTGAGGATTAAGATTTCCCTTCTTTAGTTTGTTTATAGCCGTTGCAACTTTCTAATTTTCGTAACTTCGACTTTCCTCCTACGTTACAAAAGTCAGAATCATGAAAATTTTGCATACTGCCGATTGGCATATCGGTAAAAAACTACACAAGCACTATTTACACGCAGATTTTGAGCTGTTTATAAACTGGCTCACAGGTATTATGCGTGATGAAAAAATAGAACTGTTGTTGATTTCAGGCGATGTGTTTGATTTGGCAAATCCGTCTGCAGAGGCGCGCCGGCAGTATTATCTGGCGCTTAAAAAACTAAGTCAGCTTAACTGCAAGATCATCATCACCGGCGGCAATCACGATTCGCCCAGTATGCTCGATGCACCTCGTGAAATTCTGGAAGCGCTTAATGTGCATATTATCGGCGGGATGCCTCAGGAACTATCAGATTGTTTGATTCCGGTTAATAATAAGCAAGGTGAACTCGAACTCGTGGTGGCGGCAATTCCATTTTTACGAGACAGTGACATTCGTTCTGCTGAAGAAGGTGTTGTGTATGACAACCGTATTGAGGCTATTCGTAAAGGTATTGAAGCTACATTTACACAGGCAGAAGTACTTTGTAAACAAAATTTTCCCGGTCTACCCGCGGTAGCAATGGGACATTTGTATGCAGCAGGTATTGAGAGTTCAGACAGCGAGCGCGATATACAAATTGGCAATCAGGCGGCCTTTCAGGCGAGTCAGTTTGGGGATTATTTCAGTTACGTAGCCTTGGGTCACATTCACAAACCACAGCGTGTAACGGCAGCGATTCCTACTTTTTACAGCGGGTCTCCACTTCCGCTTTCGTTTAGCGAGCGCAAAGATGAAAAACGCGTGCTGGTTTTAGATACTGCAACCGGTTTTGGACCCACAAGTATTGGCATTCCTGCGTTTCGGAAATTGAATAAAGTAAGCGGATCTTTAGACGAAATCAAAGCCAAACTCAGCAACTTAACCGCTGAGGGCGACTTAATTAATCTCATCGAAGTCGAACTTCTGGAAGAAAATTTTGATGCCAACCTCATCAACCAACTGGATGACCTGGTGACTTCGTTTGAAGAACCTCAACTCGAGATTGTAAAACACCGTGCTACCTTTAAAAACCGACTAAAAGAAACGGGGCAACTTTTTGCCACGCATCAACATCTCGAAGATTTAAAACCTCAGGAGGTTTTTGAAAAAATGCTGGAGCAACACAGTTATGATGCCGAAACTAAAGCACAGGTAACGCAGGCCTTTCAGGAGATTGTTGAGCAAATACATACGTTAGATCACGCATAAGGGCACTTTGCCATTCAAACAAAAACACTACAGACCTCAGGTCACTTTCAATTTTTAATTGATGAAAATATTAAAAATAGACTTTCAAAATATCAACTCTCTTCGCGGTGAGCATCATATCGATTTCACTAAAGAACCTTTTTTGCAGAACAGTTTATTTGCGATTACCGGCCCTACCGGTAGCGGAAAAACAACGATTCTTGATGTGATTTCTCTGGCGTTATTTAATCATGTGCCAAGACTGGGCAAGATGAGTACGGGCGAAATTCTTAAAAAAGGAGCGATTTTAACCCGCAACCAAACCGAAGCTTATGCACAAATTACCTACCGGTGTAAAGAAGGAGTGTTTGCTTCTACCTGGTCTATATCTACCAACCGTAACGGCAATTTACGAGACTACCATATGGAAATTTCTAATGTGGAAACCGAAGCTATTCTCGATCTGAAAAAGTCTGATGTTCCGGCAAAAAATGAAGAATTAATCGGTTTGAATTACGATCAGTTTATCAAAAGTGTGGTATTGGCACAGGGCGAATTTGCCAAATTTTTACAGGTGCCGAAAAAAGAACGTGGCGCTCTTTTAGAAAAAATAACTGGTACCGAAATCTACCGAAGAATAGGTATGGAAGTGTATCTAAAACATAAAGAGCGGGCCAAAGAATTAGACTTGAAACGGGCCAAAATAGAAACCTTCAAAGAGCAATTAATTGAGGAAACTGTTTATGCTGAAAAGCAACAGGAAGCTGAAAAAATAGCGTCAGAACGGACAAAATTAAAGAAAGAGCTTGATGCCCTAAGCAACGAAATCAAGTTAAAAACCGAACTGGAAAAACAGGAAAACGAACACTTTAAAACTCAAAAACAATTACGCGAAGCGGAAAAACAGCATCAGAAATTTGAAGAGGAAAAAGGCGGTAGGCTTAGACGCCATCTGGAACTACAACTGTTTGCTGAAGAATTGAACCGCTGGTTAACGCTTCGCGAAAAAGCAGCAGAAAAAGCTAAAGAAATCACTGCTGCGACTGAAGCCATACAGCATGCAACTACCGAACGCGAAACACTAAAGCAAGAAATTGCTACAAGTTTTAGGTTAGAAGTTTCACCAGCCAATTTCGCTGAAAAGCTGGAAAATTATAAACGTGAAGTGCGTCAACTCATCGCAGAACGCAGTACCATTGGTGCTACATATACTAACAGTGTAAAGCACATCGACAGCGTCGCGGTCCCTTTAAATTTTATTGCAAAAGCTTCTAAAACAGAAGCCTTTCAGAGCGAACTCAACGAGAAGCAAGCGCTTAAAAATACACACTACAAAAACATAGCCGAGCAATTTGATTTTCAAAAGCATTCCATAGAAACCCTGCAAACGGCTACTCAGGAACAACTACGCCAACTGCGACTTGCAGAAAAAGCAAACATTCAGCTTAGCAATCTAAAAACCGAATGCACTAAAAAAACGGCAGAACTAGAAACTATCACTAGCCAACAAAAAGGATTACCGGAAACGATTGAAAAAATTACACAGCAACTAGAGCTCAAGGATGCTCAACTGGTTGCCAGGCAAAAAACGCTGGAAGTTGAAAACCTTCAAAAACAGCTCGACGATTACCGTAACGAACTCAAGCCGGATGTTCCATGTCCCTTGTGTGGCTCTTTAGAACATCCATTTGCTACACACCTTCCGGAGCAGGAAAACGGACTGAAATCTGCTGTAGAACATCTTGAGCAGGAGCTTAAAATCTTGCAAAAAGAACACATTGAAAAACAAGCAGAACTAAAACAGTTTACCCAGCAAACTTCGGTTTTGAATCGGCAAATCGAAGAATTAAACACCCAATTGGAAACCGCTCAACGTGAATTTGATGCTCGTTTTAAAGGAATGTACGATGTGGAAGAAAACTATTCGTTTTCAGCCCAGGAGACGCGTTTAGAAAAGCAGGTAAACGATTTAGCTCTTGCCAAAAAACTACAAGATGAGTTTACCCTGCTTCAAACTTTAAAAGAACAAATTGAAACTCTGAATACACTTATTGATCAGGGTAAAAAGAATACGGCTGCAATACAACGGCTCTATTCTGGTGAAATCCCGAATTTCGAAAGTCAAATCAGTATTATTGAAACCACCTGGAATCGTAATGAACAAAGCATAAGCCAGCAGCAGCAGCTCTTGAAAATTGCGCAACAAACTTCTGCAGAAATCACAGAGCGTCTAAAAACTCTTACCACTTCCTTACTCGGCAACTTGCAGGAGAAAGGCTATGTTTCCATAGAAAAAGCCCTGGAGCAACGTTTGAACGCTTCGGTAGCACAAACCTGGACGAGCGAATTGCAACAGTTGCAAAGTAGTTTGGTGCGTCTTAAAACCTTGCAACGAAAACTCTCCGATGAAATCAAGATTTTAAAAGAAACTACTGGTACCGTTTCTTTAGAAAAACTTCAGGAGGAGCAAGCTCAAAAAAACGAAGCCCTAACGATCAATGAAAATACCGGGAATGAACTCTCCCGAATTCTTAAAAATCAAAAACAAAACCTGGAGTTCATCGCCCAATTGCGCAATCAGATAGAAATCGAGCTGGAACAATCAAAACATTGGCAGGTACTGTTTGACCTCATCGGGGATGCTACCGGGAATAAGTTCAATGATTTTGCACAGGACCTAACGCTGGCACAGCTATTACAGTTGGCAAACAAGCGCCTGGTTCAATTAACAGACCGTTACCGCATAGATCAACCCACAGGCGATGAAGACGATAGTCTGGTGGCGATAGACGAGCATATGGGCGGTCAACGCCGTTCAATTAAAACATTGAGCGGTGGAGAAACGTTTATTTTAAGTTTGGCACTGGCTTTAGCCTTATCTGATCTCGCTTCGCGGAATATAGAAATCAATAGTTTGTTTATTGATGAAGGGTTTGGAACGCTCGATCCCGAAACTTTAGATCAGACTTTAGATACGCTTGATGTGTTACAGGCCGAATCGTCTAAGATGATTGGTGTCATCAGTCACGTAGACAGTTTAAAAGAACGCATCGCTACACAAATACAACTCACTCAAAACGGACAGGGATACAGTTCGTTGACGGTGGTTTAAAATCTGACTTGCGTTTAGAAATGCATCTAAATTGATTATGATACTATAAGTGATTACAAGCCTCAATTTCGCTTTAAAAGCTTGATTTTCCTTAGTTTTATTGGTGAATCTGAAAATTATTAAATATGAATTTCCACACCCGTAAATGGATCAAACCTCAGGATTTAAACCCCAATCGCTCCCTTTTTGGAGGCAGACTTTTAGAATGGATTGATGAAGAAGCTGCTTTGTATGCCATCATTCAATTAGAGAATCCGCGTACGGTAACGAAGTATATTAGTGAAATAGATTTCAAAGCGAGTGCCCGCGAGGGAGATATCATTGAGATAGGTCTCGAACCGTTAAAATTTGGTACTGCATCCATTACGCTTAAATGCGAAGTGCGTAATAAAATGACCCGTGAAACTATAATCACAATTGACAAAATTGTTATGGTAGGTCTTGATGAAGACGGTAATGCTAAACCTCACGGCAAAACTGAGATCGAATACGTCAAAAACAGACTCGATAAATAAAAGTTCTACATAAAACCATTAAAAAAGCCCTGAGCATTCAAACGCTCAGGGCTTTTCTCACTAACCAAACTTATTTTGTATTAGGCTGCTTTGGCTTTTTTTAAGCCCAGATTTAATTGGTTTTCAATTAAGGTTTTCCATTTTGTAGCACGAGCAACCTCATAATTTTGAGTTGCGTCTGTTTCAGAATTGTAAAAATTTAAAACAACCGGCTGCGCGTGTTCTGCAGAAATAAATTCTAAAGAAAGCTTTTCTAATGTACTGTGGGTTTTTCCGTCTATACGTTTAGACTCTACGTGCTCAAGTATCGCAACCCGACTAATGCTATTTAAATCTACGTACTTAAAAATTAACTCTTTGTTTTCGGTTCTTGCAAAAAGCAACTTGTTAGCTACACTGTCTAAAGCAATATGGCGAGACGACCATTTTTCCTGCTGGTTAATATTTAGGTTGTGTTGTTTAGATTCCTCTTTAATTTGATTGGCAACTTTCTTTGAATTTCCTGACCCAAAAATTATAAACAATGCATAAGGAACTGCTACCAGGCCAACTACAATGGCAAAAACTAAAATCATATCTACTTTCATACTTACTATTTAAACTGTTTTTATAGGAATTTTTTGATGCAAAGCATCAGGTGTTGGAGTCATACCCATTAGGGACACTCACAAATTCTAATAAGCAGTTAAATACTAGGGAAAAAGATGAAAAGGAAATATCATCACCAGTCCGCTCAACGCAGGACAAATGGTGATAGCGTAGTTTAAGTAATCGCGATCAACGTCATTTTCTGAAGCTGTATTTGCAACCTCTAGAGTTAACCCGGGTAAGGGAAAATTTTCGGTTAAAGACTCTTCCTGAGTGCGGGAAGCAATTTCAGGAATACCTAAAACAATATGCTCAATAACCAGCGCCTGATCATTGTTATTTGTAAGCTGAGCACGGTGTTTGTCTGCCGGTACCGTAATGGTAGAATCATCATCTACTGAAAACCCATAACTCGCCTGTGCTGTACAAAACAGCAACATGGTGATAAAAATGGTTTTCAAAAATGTTTTCATTATGGGTACAAAGTTAAACAGCAACCTGTTAAGTTGCTGCTAAATTTTACGAATTTTTAAATGGGTTTAGACTACTCTTTTTGAAGAATAGGTATTGCGGTTAATGTTTCTACAAAAGCAACCAGCGATTGCATTTCGTCTTCGGTTAACTGTAAATTATCAAAAGGTAAAGTCTGGTGTGGTAGGTCAAACCCAAGACCGGCTCCCCCTCCTTTATTGTAAAAATCCATAACCTGTGCGAGCGTTTCATATACTCCGTTATGCATATAAGGTGCCGTTACTGCCGCATTACGCACGGTAGGTGTTTTAAACATCCCAAATTGTATAGGCTCTTCGTACATAAAATAAAAACCGGTATCTGAGTCTACAGTTTTATTTGCTGCAGTTTTAGGAACTCCTATAACCTCTTTTTCGGTTTCTGTAAAAAAGGGCGGTACGGTACCGCCGGTAAGCGGCATAAAGTGGCAGGTAGCACAGAGCGCTTTTCCCATAAACAAATTCATCCCCTGTTTTTCTGCGGAAGTGAATGTGTCTTCTTCCCCACGCATATTTTTATCAAATTTAGAATCAAAAGAATTTAAGGTAGAGATGTATGCTGAAAGGGATTTAATTACTTCATCATTCGTCCATTTACGATCGCCAAAAACTTCCTTAAAAGCGTCTACATAAGACGAATCTTTCAAAATAGCTTCTGAAAACTCGTGCACCGCACTATCAAACTCGGCATCATTAGTAAACACTCCCGAAATTTGAGACATCATATCTGGGGCGCGACCATCCCAGAAAAACCCCTGCTGAAAAATTGAATTTATAAGTGTGGGGGTATTTCTTTTTAAAAGTGCACCTGCATTAGAAAAGTTGAGTTTTAAACCATCTGCATACGCGTTCTCGGGTATGTGGCAGGTTGCACAAGCCATAGTCTCCCCTTTAGAAACCTTTTTATCAAAAAATAAACGTGCTCCTAAAGCGATCTGTTGCTGCGTAGGATTATTATTTGTTGCCTGTCTAAAAAAATCTACATTAAACGCGTCGCTTTCAAAAAAAGTGGGCGCATCAAAATTGAAGGGTTTATTTTTTACAGGTTCCCAGATATCAGAAACCTGGCGTATACTAACCCAACTGCGGGTAATGGGATTAAAGTAATCCCGTAAAAACGTATAGCGGTCAAAGCTTGCAAAATCTTTATTCTTTTCTATAAAAGCAACGGCACTCGTTACTTCGTTTTTAAACTTCTTATCGAGCTCAGCATCTACGGTCTGTACAGTGTTTTGCAAACTCAATTCATACACCTGTACAAGACTGTTTAAAGAAATCTGCGTTTCATTTAATCCCAGTTCGCTTACAGGCGTATCAAAACCGGTAATCCCAAAACTTAAAATTCGCATCAACTGCTGGTGTGTCGCAATAAAAAACCGCTGCGCATTTAAATCGCGCTTTTCTATACTCGCTTTTAAAACCGAAAGTAATCCTTTTGTAAGCTGCACTTCTTCTGTGTATTGCGCTTCACTTACGCCACCTTCGTAAATAGATTCTTCTAACTTTTGAAAGCCTATGGGCTGCAATACTTTCTGGGTATCATCGGTAAGTCTGGGTAATGCAGGACCGTTTGCCTGGTGCCCCACTTCGGGACTTAAATACGACGCAAAAGGCTCTGCCTGTTTAAAGGCTTCCCGAGCCTTAATAAAATAGGTTTTAGCTTTTATATCTGATGATTGCACAGTCTGTAAACTATCAAGATAGCTTAGGGATAGGGTTATATTCTCTAAATAAAAGTTGTGGGCTGCAGACCAGTCAATACGTCGTTTTAATGCTTCAGTAGTGGTTTCTTTTTTACAGGAGCTACTGAGCAACAGCATACTGCAGATGAGAAGCAGGGTTATTCTACTATTCATAAATGGTTTCGCTTTATAAATGGAAAAAACCTCCGCAATACACGGAGGTTTGTAATTTTGATTGATGAATAAATCTATCTGGGTAAACCTTGTAATAAAACAATTTGTCCTCCCTGATCGTCTTCGTCACCTAAGTCTGAAAAACTATGACCATCACGGCCTTTAAAGGAAGTGTTTGTCCAGTAATGAGGCTGTAGGTTTAAGATAAAAGTTCCCGGTACCCCTACTTTATCAGATATATCTGTTAGTGCACCAAATTCTCCACTAAAGCCGCTACTGCCGTTTTCTACTAAATCCTGACGAATAACAAGCTCTAAAACCGGACGTGAGTTATTACCATTTAAGTCTGATTGATAGATAAATGCACTGTGTCCTTTTGAAAATGAGTTAGGGTCTTCTTGAAAATACACGAAGTTTTCAGTAACACAAATGTTGTCTGGGCTTTGTAATAAGGCTACGTTACCATCTGCTTTATTGGTATCTGTATTTCCGCTAATAATTTGAGTTAAATTACCCTGTAATGGGTTAGCTGCATCTAATTCTAATTTATAAACCGTACCCCAATCGTTGTAGGTACCTGCTCCCGGACCACGACCGGTAACCGCAAAAAATACATTACGCCCTTTAGCATCAGAACCTTTTTGATAATCTACATCTTCAACACGCATAAATGCTGAAGCCTGTACCGCTACACATGCATCTTCCATTTCGTTTTTAGTGAGGTCTTTTCCGCCGGCGATTTCTACAAATTCTACCGCGTATGACTTTTGAAAATCAAGGTTGCTCTCGTTGTAAATTTGACCCGCTGTAACTGCAGTTTTTCCGCCTGCGCCATTAGATACTTCTTTAAAACGCAGCACATAGATTTTACCGTTTTCTAAATCTGCGTCGCCATTTTCTGAAAGATACATAGTCACCTGACCTTGAGATCCACTAGAATCGTCATCGCCTCCTATAATCACCGTCTTACCGGTATACGCATCTTTAGGAAGCGGCACTGCATTTTCCCATGAGAATTCACCTAAAGCATCTAAACCAAAGTCTGCTCCCGGAGTTGGAGTCATATACGGGTCGATACCTTTTACATCGTAATTAATGCTTTCTGAAGCAGAAAGAAACAAATCTTGAGAACCCCCGTGAATAGCAGCTTCCCACATCGTACCGGAGCATTGGCGCGCATAATCTCCTACACTAGAGTTTAATAACCACTCACCCGTTAACGGCTTTAAATTTTTATCGAGCATAATACGAGATACTGCATAGGTATCTTCTGCATTTACCACATAAATATACCCGTCGCTGTTAGGATCTTTTAAAAATCCCGCACCATCCTGAGCACCTACTAATTTAAATTGGTTACTTAACGTATCAGACGAACTCAAAAGTGAGTAGGCTTTTACGTAATTAAACTGAGGCATCATTGCCACTAAAGGAGCCAGGTTTGATTTATCTGTAAACATACCCGGTTCTGGAGTGAAGTCACTCCCATCATTTCCGTCAACACCATCTGTGCCGTCTGCACCATCAACACCGTCGATTCCGTCAAGGCCATCTTCGCCCTCACACGCCATAAATACAACACCTACCGAAGCAAGCATCATACAATTAAGAAGCAATTTTTTTAGAGTAATCATTGTCATAGTTTTAGTTATTTAGTCTGGTGACAAAGCTATCTAGACAAGAGACTTAAGGCGTTAACCCGGTGTATTGGTTAGATTAAGTTTAATTAACCACACTGTTAAAAATGTTACCTAAAGATTACTATTTAGAATTATTCTCGTATTAAATGTAAACTCAACATACATTATAGTGCTGAAAATGAAATTTTTATAAACGAAAAAGACCGCTTAACAGCGGTCTTCTTTTAGTAAGTATTAAAACGTCAATTTAGGCTTCAGTTAAAATCTGAGCAGCGTGGTCTTTGGTTTTTACCTTGTCTATCACGCGCGTAACTGTACCGTTTTCTACCAGAAAGGTCATTCTGTGAATGCCATCATACTCTTTACCCATAAATTTTTTAGGCCCCCAAACGCCAAAAGCGTCAATTACCTTTTTATCTTCATCTGCTAATAATGGAAACGGAAATTCGTATTTCGTTTTAAAATTAGCCTGTCTTTTTTCTGAGTCTGCGCTTACCCCTAAAATGACATAACCCTGCTCTTGAAGCGCTGTGTAATTATCTCTTAAGTTACATGCTTCTGCCGTACAGCCCGGCGTAGATGCTTTTGGGTAAAAGAATACCACCACTTTTTTATCGCTATAATCACTCCAGTTAATCACGTTGCCATCCTGGTCTGTCGTTGTAAAATTAGGTACCTGGTCTCCTGCCTTTAATGTATTCATAGTTTTCAATTTTTATTTTTAAGTCCAGAAAGCACTTTTTAAGTTTACTTAAAACCTGTGCTTCTTTGTATTTTAGCCTTAAAATTACAGATAATGACTAAAGCCGATAAGGTAACTTTTGTTATAGATACGTTAAAGCGTATTTATCCCCAAATTCCCATTCCGTTAGATCACAAAGACCCGTACACATTATTGATCGCTGTACTGATGAGTGCACAAAGCACAGATGTAAAAGTAAATCAAATCACACCCCTGCTTTTTGAAATCGCAGATAACCCATATGATATGATAAAACTTTCTGTGGAAGAAATACGGGAAATCATCAAACCCGTAGGGTTATCGCCTATGAAAGCTAAAGGAATTCACGGCCTGTCGCATATCTTAATTGACAAATATAACGGGAGGGTTCCTGAAAGCATTGAAGCTCTTGAAGAACTGCCAGCGGTAGGTCATAAAACCGCCAGTGTGGTGGTTTCTCAAGCTTTTAACATACCCGCTTTCCCTGTAGATACGCACATTCACCGGCTTATGTACCGTTGGAATCTGACTAATGGGAAAAACGTGGTGCAAACCGAAAAAGATGCCAAGCGCCTCTTCCCTAAAGACCTGTGGAACGAGCTGCACCTGCAAATCATCTGGTACGGCCGCCAATACAGCCCAGCTCGCGGTTGGGATTTACATAAGGATATTATTACTGCTACTATAGGGAGAAAATCTGTGGTAGATGAATGGTATAAGAATAGGAAGTAAACTATCTAAAAGCAGCTGTATGCTGCTTTTTTTTATGCCTAAATGAGGTTATCTGTAATGCTAAGATATAATTATTAGTTATCTTAGTTGACTGAGAAACGTAAATATTAGTTAATGCCTAATAGCTAATCTAAAACCAATGAATTACTTTAAATACACAATCCTTTTTTTACTTATTATCTTAAATACCGGTTGTTCTAAAGATGATAACGTCGACGATTTTCCGGAATTTGAATTGAGTACACCCGATGAATTTTCTGACGAAGATTATAAAGTTTACAGCTCGTTTTTAGAGCAATATAATACACCCAATGTAGCTGTATCTCAAGAGTCTAGTGAAGAAAATTACGCAAGTGCTTTTACTGAGACTACGGAAGATGTTAAAAAAAATTTAGAAAGTAGATATCCCGATTTTGAAGCTAGCTTATTCACAAATCTAATTGAAGTAAACCTTAAGACTAAATTTTTTGATGATAAATTTAGTGTTAATAATAAAATGATAACACTAATTACAGAACCTGAGCTTAACTATATTAGTGAACTTTCTAAAACTAATACCTATAAAAATCTTGAGGGATTCTGGGATTATTTTTATAAAATACACCCACAATCACAGGGCTATGTGAGCCTAAGTCTTATTTCCTATTCTGAAAATAAAGATCAGGCAGTTTTTGAAATTTGGAATGCGTGCGGGGGTCTTTGTGGAGATGGCGGCTTTGTATACTGCCGTAAAGAAAATGGTGTGTGGACTTTTATTGATGCATTTCTACTTGTTGCTGCGTAAAACAGAAATACTTTAAGGTCTTTGTATAGGATATCTCAAATAGAGTCTTTGATATGCTTTTGTTTAAATTGATAAAATAATAAAATGTTGAACACTACTTCAATTGATTTAGCTAACATTGTGCGCTTTGTGATCATCAACTAAAAGACTTTAAAATAGGAACGGTCTGTGAATTTACAAACCGCAAACCCGAATTTAATAGGACTTGTTCAAAAATCGCGCTCAATATCAAATTTGAAGAAATTCTCAAAGATGTAAATGTGAGATATGAAAAATTTAAAGGTAATAGATTGCTTACCTACCTTTATTTTGTAATCTTCTTATTTATAGGTTTATGCGTAATTGTTGGAGGTTTTCTATTGGGAAAATTCGGTTTTGATAATAGAGTGGTTTCTACAGTGCCCCTTCTTATAATGACTGTGGGATTACCCGTTTTAGGTTTAGCTTTTGGCACGCTAAATACTCATTTAAATGAGTTTGCTCTAGCCAAAAGGAGAAAAAGAGATGTAGATGATGTTCTTAAATTATATAAAATAGATTACAAAATGCAGGTGAAATTTGGTAGAGAATATCACGGTACGCAAGATGTTCACTACGATTTAGAAATTGTAGGTAGAAGATAGACTCTAAAACCTATATTTATTTTAAAACCTCTTCATTAAATAGCTTCCTACCTATGGCACAAGACAAACAAAGTAACAAAGGGAAATTAATAGGAATAGTAGCAGGAAGTATTGCATTTGCAATTTCATATTATGGAGCACAGCAACTTTTTAAAAAAGATTTAGAATCACAATTAAAAGATGCCGCAATTGAAGTTAATAAGGAAACCCCAATGCAGATTGACCAGTATGTACGTCTGGACAGTGCTTCACATAAAGGAAAAACCAATTTTATTTATTACTACACACTTGTAGATACCGAATAGGCTGAATTAAACTTAGACACCATTAATAAATACATTAGATCTAACATTGTCGATAATGTTAAAAATAGCAAGGAGTTAAAAGACTTCAGAGCTAATAATATCACAATGGACTATAAATACTACGATAAAAATGGTGATTTTGCTTTAGAGATTTCAGTAACTCCTGAAATTTATAATAGTAAGTAAGAGCATAAGTTTCAGTTTTAAAATGCCTTATGCGTTACTTAAGCCCACGACAGTTTAATCATGTTTAAAAATAAAACGGTTGCAATAGCGACTCACAAATTTCGCTCACTCCCTAAAAAAGACACGTCAGCATCAAAAATTCACCATTGGGTAATTTAAAAAACAGCTGTTAGTTTTTAGACCGTAGTATTGTGCCTAAATTAAATCACTACTACGCATTATGAAAAAAATCTTTACGCTATTGCTGAAATTCATAGGTGGCTTATTAGCACTTCTACTACTTTTAGGTCTGTATATCTACATCAGTAATAGCCTGTTTCTAGGTTCTAAAAGCAAAGAACATATCGCCTATCTCAAGAATCATAATACGGTACTAGATACAACCTTAAATGACCACTTATTTGATGCTGATTTTTACAATTCGCAAGTATTTTTATTGGGAGAAATACACGGTTATGCAGACAATCAAACCTTAGATAAAACGCTTTTTTTATTCCTTCATAAAAAGCTAGGGGTAACCCACTATCTTGCTGAAATGGATAGTACAACAGCTGGTATATTAAATACGTTTTTAGCGCGTACACCTAAAGATACCAGCTTACTAAAAAATGTAGTAACGGCTGTAGGTACTCGTATTCCGCAGCAGGCGAGCCGTCAATTGTTTGAAAAATGGAATACTTTATACGACTACAATTTAAAACAACACGATTCTTTAAAAATTAAAGTATTAGGAATAGATACAAGTTTTGAGAATTATGATTCCGCTATTCCCCGAGATTCTGCGATGGTTCTTAATTTTAAACATACCGTACAAACGCTAAACCTTCAGCATAAAAAATTCTACGGCTTTTTTGGGTTTAATCACGTTTTGCAGAGTAATGCAGAACTGGGCAAAACTACATTTGCGACTCACCTGCTGGCCTCTCAATTTAAGACTACGAGTATGGTAAGTTTTACGCTCAACAGTGCCATGTATCTACCTAAGAATCCTAATTTTCCATCACCACCTCATGAGCAGCTTGATTGGGTTAATGCAGATGGCCCGTTAATGCTGGTAAAAGGTATACAAGACTTAAAAGAAGTGAGCATGGCCAACTCAATAACTTTATTCAAACTAGATGGCGCAGCATCACCTTACGATAACTCACAGGATTTAGTACAAATAAAATCCCGCTTATTTGGAGAATCTATAAATCCCAAAGACGATTTGAGTACCACTGCGTACTTTCAGTATGTATTTTTATTAAGAAATTCTGGAGCGCTTAGTCGTTTAGAGTAGCTTATTGAAGCAAGCCTCAAAATTAGATGATTCTGAGTATCGTTAAAATTCAAACATTCATTTATAAACAGCGTGATGACAGGAGAGAAAAATTTAAAAAAACTCATTAAGGGTATGAAGCCTAAATTGAATACAGGTACTTTTATTTTTTGTTCGGTGGGTGATCTCAACGCTATTAACCGCAATGAAACGCTCTTTGAGTTTAAAGAACCCGAAGGTATTACCATTGTTCTTGAACAGGCCAAGGCAGACGCACTACATTTAAATTATAGCTATTGTTCATCCTGGATCACGTTAGAAATTTATTCTTCGTTAGAAGCGGTAGGTTTAACAGCAGCTTTTTCAACTGCATTGGCACGGGCGCAAATTAGTTGTAACGTGATTGCCGGTTATTACCACGATCATATTTTTGTAGCTCAGGAAGATGCAGAGAAAGCGATGAATGTTTTAAAAGCGTTATCAAATACTTAATGTCTAGCTCAATCTTCTAACATTATCTTTTATTTGCGCTTTCAAACCTTTATAAAAATTATAATCTCCAAATGAAATATATTCTGCTAACCCTGGTTATTTTGATGACAGCGTGCAATTCACAAAAAAATACTTTGCCCACACCTCAAACTTCAAAACCTGTAAAAACTCGTATAGACAAACATTACGCCTTACTAGCAGACGCTAAAGAAGAACTTATAGAACACTCAGAAATACACTTTGACAGAAAAGAAAATCCGATTTTATATATAGACCATTTAAGCGAACCTAAAGATACCATAAGTGACTTCCCGGAATACGATAAAAAAATAACGGGAACCAGGATTTGCTTTTACGAGAACGAGAAGGCTTTAATTTGCAGAGATACCAGTGCTACACTGGTTAAAAATTATGATGTGCCGGAGTCTGACATGCCTACCTCTTACGAGTTGTATGATTCAAAAGGTTTACAAGCGATTGTAGAATATTATGAAGGCGATAATCTTCCCTATAGAAAATCATTTATGACTAATCGCAAAACCGATACCTATGGCAGTTTAACCAGCTATCTTAAAAAATCATATTACTTACCTAAAGATTTTAATCCTACAAATGAAGAAGCACTAAATATAAAAAGCGACGGCTTACAGGAATTTGGCGATCCCGAGCGTGTTGATTCAGAATACAGCTACTACGAGAATTAATCTAAAATAAAAAAGACCCGCTTAAAAGCGGGTCTTTTCTGTTAGTTGAGAAAGTTATCTACCTTCCCAATCTTGGTATTCATAACACTTAAAGCCTTAGAATAATTTAAAATCCGGTTTACGGTATCCTCCGAAGGATTCATTTTGTTGTTTTGTAAAAGAGATTTTTTAGAGTAAATGTTTTCCATTAAATGTGGTTTAGAAGATTATTGACTTCTATAACGCACACTTCTTAGTTTTAGTCTAATCTAATTTGTTAAAATTATGTTGTTCTTTTCAATTACTTTCCGAAGATTAATTAACGCATATCGCATACGCCCTAAAGCTGTATTTATACTCACATCTGTAGATTCTGCAATCTCTTTAAAACTCATGTCTTTATAGATACGCATCACTAAAACGTCGCGTTGATCTTCGGGTAACTCGTCTATAAGTTTACGTACGTCCTGCTCTACCTGATCCTTTATTATACGCTTCTCTGCATTTAAATCTGGATCTCCTAAAACCGAAAAAATATTAAAATCGCCTGTATTGTCAAACTTCGGCATACGCTTATTCTTTCTAAAATAGTCTATTACCAGATTGTGTGAGATACGCATAACCCAGGGCAAGAATTTACCTTCTTCATTATAACCTCCACGTTTTAATGTGCGTATAACCTTAATAAATGTGTCTTGAAAAATATCTTCGGTAACGTCGCGGTCGTAGACCTTAGAATAAATAAAACTGTAAATGCGTTGTTGATGTCTTGAGATAAGAACAGAAAGAGCACTTTCTTCGCCCTTGATATATTTGCTCACTAAAGCAGCGTCAGAATTTAATAAATCTTCCATAAAATTACTTTTGTAGTTTAAAGACCCTTAGGATCAATTCAATAATTTAAAAAGTAATTTTCAAGAATAGGCTTTCCGCTTAGTGGTTTATAGTGAGCCAAATATAACAACTTTCATTCCAAATAAACAACTACCCCGATACAATTTTAACATTAACAGGACGTTGGGCAAATCTTTGAGGTGTTATCGCTACTATAAATTATCTTTGTATCAAAAGAATTCACCTCCTGTAAGAGACTAATACCAATAATTTCAATTAGAAATTAAGTCTGTTATGGGGTTTTAAATGCCGCTTGCGGCCACATCGCTATGATTATTGACGTTTCTAAAGCAGATCCTAAAAAAAATATCATTATTAAAGGTGCAAAACTGCACAATCTAAAAAATATAAATGTTATCATACCTCGTAATAAACTGGTTGTAATTACCGGTTTATCGGGTTCCGGTAAGTCAAGCCTCGCCTTTGATACGCTCTATGCAGAAGGTCAACGCCGGTATGTAGAGAGTTTATCATCTTATGCAAGGCAGTTTTTAGGACGCCTTAATAAGCCTAAAGTAGATTATATTAAAGGTATTGCACCTGCGATTGCCATTGAGCAAAAGGTAAACAGTACAAATCCGCGGTCTACCGTAGGGACCTCTACAGAAATATACGATTACCTTAAACTTCTTTTTGCGCGCATAGGTAAAACCTATTCACCCGTTTCTGGCGATATCGTAAAAAAAGACACCGTAACCGATATTGTTGATTACGTCAAAAGTTTTGAAGAGCGCAGTAAATTGTTGCTTTTAGCTCCTTTTATTGTCGAAAAAGGCCGAAAAATTGAAGAAAAACTCAATATTTTACAGCAACAAGGCTATGCTCGTATTAAAGTAAATAATGAAGTAATACGTATTGAAGAAGCCGGAAGCATAAAATCTTCAGACAAACTTTTTCTGGTGGTAGACCGAATCATTACCAAAGATGATGAGGATTTTGAGAATAGGCTGGCAGATGCCGTACAAACTGCCTTTTTTGAAGGAAAAGGAGAAGCTTATATTGAAGACCTGGCAACCGGAAAGCAGCGTCACTTCAGTAATAGTTTTGAACTAGCCGGCATTACCTTTTTAGAGCCTAATGTGCATTTGTTTAGTTTTAATAATCCGTATGGGGCGTGTCCTACCTGCGAGGGTTATGGCGATGTTATAGGTATAGATGAAGATCTGGTTATTCCTAATACAGCGCTTTCAGTTTATGAAAATGTAGTGTTTCCGTGGCGCGGCGATAGTATGAGCTACTATAGGGACCAACTAGTTAATACAGCTTATAAATTTGATTTCCCCATTCACAAACCGTATTTCGAACTTTCCGAAGAACAAAAGGATGTATTATGGAATGGTAACAGTCATTTTGAAGGCATTAATCAGTTTTTTGAATATCTGGAATCTAAAGCTTATAAAATTCAGAATAGAGTAATGCTTTCGCGCTATCGCGGAAAAACAAAATGTAAAACCTGTGGTGGTAAACGCCTGCGGAAAGAGGCTAACTACGTAAAAATAGGCGGCGCTACAATTACAGATTTGGTAGGGCTTCCTCTAAATAAAGTTGCTGATTTCTTCAAAAATCTAGAATTAGGAGAGCACGATGCTAAAATTGCAAAACGACTGCTTACAGAGATAGAAAGCCGGCTGGAGTTTTTAGCGAAAGTGGGGCTCACCTACCTTACGCTCAATCGAAAATCAAATACACTTTCTGGTGGAGAATCGCAGCGTATTAACCTTGCAACTTCTTTAGGAAGTAGTCTGGTAGGTTCTATGTACATACTTGATGAGCCCAGTATAGGCCTGCATCCTAAAGATACAGAGCGTCTTATTGAAGTGCTCAAAAACCTACGTGATCTTGGCAACACCGTAATTGTGGTAGAGCACGATGAAGATATTATGAAAGCGGCAGATGAGATTATTGACATAGGCCCAGAAGCCGGAACATTTGGTGGTGACCTGGTTGCAGTGGGTACGTATGACAAAATATTGAAAAGCGACTCCTTAACCGCTAAATACCTCAACGGCACGATGGAAATTAAAGTTCCTGCAAAACGCCGTACTTCAAAGTATTATGTAACTATTTTAGGAGCTCGTGAAAACAACTTAAAGAATATAGATGTTCGCTTTCCGCTAGGTGTGTTTGTAGCTGTAACCGGTGTTTCTGGTAGTGGTAAAAGTACGCTGGTTAAAAAACTCCTCTACCCTTCTATGCTCAAAGAAACCGGTGGTTTTGGAGAAAAAGCCGGTCAAATGACAGGGATTGAAGGTAAATTTGATAATATTAATCATATTGAATTTGTAGATCAAAACCCCATAGGTCGCTCTTCACGTTCAAATCCGGTAACCTACATCAAAGCGTACGATGATATCAGATCTTTATTTGCAGGTCAGAAACTGAGTAAAATACGCAACTTTCAGACAAAACATTTCTCTTTTAATGTAGATGGCGGGCGCTGCGAAACCTGTAAAGGTGAAGGCGAAGTAACCATAGAAATGCAATTTATGGCCGATGTGCATCTGGAATGCGAAGTCTGTAAAGGAAAGCGCTTTAAAAAAGAAGTACTAGAAGTTACGTTTGAAGGTAAAAATATTGACGATATCTTAAATCTTACGATAGATGATGCGATTTCCTTTTTCACCGAATTTAAACAGGATAAGATCACGCGAAAACTAAAACCTTTACAAGATGTAGGCTTAGGTTATGTAACACTGGGGCAAAGCTCATCTACCTTATCTGGTGGAGAAGCGCAGCGTATTAAACTGGCTTCTTTTTTAGTAAAAGGAATCACCAAAGAGAAAAACCTATTTATTTTTGATGAACCTACCACCGGTCTTCATTTTCACGATATTCAAAAGCTATTGACTTCGTTTGAAGCATTAATTAAAAAAGGCCATTCTATTCTTGTTGTAGAACACAATCTAGATTTAATTAAATGTGCAGATCACGTGATAGACTTAGGTCTTGAAGGTGGCGAGAACGGCGGCTATTTAATCGCTTCGGGAACTCCTGAAGAAGTGGCTAAAAACAAAAAGTCGTACACGGCTCAATATTTAAAAGAGAAGCTCTAATCCCTTAGGGGTTATTTGTAATTCGGTATTTGTAATTCGGTGTTTGTTATTCGGTGTTTGTTATTCGGTGTTTGTTATTCGGTGTTTGTTATTTATGTGATTTACAAAATATACGTAACATACTGATATAAAACAATATAAACCAATATTAAGTATTCCGCTTTAGCGAAATAACGAGCTTATATTGAGTTTGGCACGGCGTTTGAAAAGTCTTAAGTATAACAAGATTAATTTTTAATAATTGATTTAAAATACAGAAAGACATGAAACGCACTTTACTTTTTTTAGCAGCAAGTTTCGTAATCGGAGCAACTGCGCAGGCAGCAGATTTAGCACCAATAAATGCTAATGGCGATAAAGTTTTACTAAATCATACGACTATGAGTCCGGTGATTTTTATAGAGCGTGGTGTAGAATTTCTGGTTTATCCTGATGGAACTTTAGATTTTAACGTAACACCCTCTTCTACCCGTTTAAATGGTAAATATGTTAAAGAGATTTATTATCCGGGTAATTATGCTGTGAATTATGGCACCGGAGCAAATTACCGAAGAGGTTATGTACAATACAACGGAAACGGTCAGGTTACCCAAATAGGCACTATAGAAATAGACTATTTACGCAACGGCCAGGTGGCGCGTATTGGGGATATTCCTGTAAAGTACAAACAAGGTCGTTTAGATAAACTAGGTAATGTAAAAATGCATTACGACAGAAGTGGTCGTATTTACAAACAAACCGGTGATTTCTATAACGGGAAATATAAGAAAGATAAAAAAATTGAAGTGATTGAAGTATATGGAGACCGCAGTCGCAGATCATAATGTATACGGAGACGGATTTTAAGCATAGTGTTGAGTAAAAAAAAGACTCGCCTGATTAGCGAGATCTAGTTTGATTTTTTGGTTGGTTAGTTGATGAATCCCTTGCAAATTCGTTTGTAAGGGATTTTTTTTTGGTACATCGCCACAGCAATATTTCGTAATTTTACCGCTATGCAAATTCAAGACACAATAGCCGCACTAGCGACTGCACCGGGAGCGGGTGCGATAGCCGTAATACGCGTTTCGGGGGAAAATGCTTTAAGCCTCGTATCCTCTATTTTTAGTGCCAAAAGCGGAAAGATTCTCAACGATCAGGAATCTCACACCCTGCATTTAGGAAATATTATAGATGGAAACCGAATCATTGATGAAGCTTTAGTTTCCATATTTAAAGGAAAACGATCCTATACGGGAGAACCTACTGTTGAGATCTCGTGTCACGGAAGCTCATATATTCAGCAGGAAATTCTACAGCTTTTATTCAGAAAAGGCTGTCGGGCTGCTAAAGCCGGTGAATTTACCCTACGTGCATTTATAAATGGTAAGATGGATTTGAGCCAGGCTGAAGCCGTAGCAGATTTAATCGCCAGTGATAATGCCGGAGCACATCAAATTGCTATGCAGCAAATGCGTGGTGGTTTTTCTAACGAAATCGCTCAGCTACGTCAGGAATTGCTCGATTTTGCTTCACTTATCGAGCTTGAACTTGATTTTGCAGAAGAAGATGTAGAGTTTGCTAATCGTGAAGAATTTCAGAATCTGATCACAAAAATAACACGTGTTTTAAAACGACTTATCGATTCTTTCGCCACAGGAAACGTCATTAAAAACGGGATTCCTGTGGCTATTGTAGGCGAACCCAATGTGGGAAAATCAACTTTGCTGAATGCGCTTTTAAATGAAGAGCGCGCGATTGTAAGCGATATTGCAGGTACAACCAGAGATACCATTGAAGACGAACTCTCAATAGGCGGAATTGGATTTCGTTTTATAGATACTGCAGGAATACGTGAAACCATTGATGTCATAGAAGGCCTGGGAATCAAAAAAACTTTTGAGAAAATCACACAGGCTCAGGTGGTTCTTTACCTCATTAATGCTGATAAGTTTAGAAATCAACCCGATCTATTTATTGTTGAAATTCAGAAAATACGTAACCGTTTTCCGGATAAACCTTTAGTACTGGTCGCAAATAAAATAGACCACCTCACCGAAGCGGAACAACAAAGCATTAATGAACAATTATCTCAATTAATACCCGAAAATTCTAAATCTGCAATACTTCTAATTTCTGCTAAAACCGGTACTGGCGTAGATGAGTTAAAAGAACAATTGCTGCAATTTGTAAACTTGGGCGCTCTTCGCAATAACGAGACTTTAGTGACGAACTCCCGCCACTACGACGCACTACTAAAAGCCCTTGAAGAAATCGAAAAAGTACAACAAGGAATTAATGATGGGTTGAGCAGTGATTTAATGGCAATTGACATTAGAGAAGCGCTTTATCATTTTGGGGAAATTACCGGTCAGGTAACAAACGACGAACTTCTGGGTAATATTTTTGCTAATTTTTGTATTGGAAAGTAACACATCAAAATCTAATGCTTCCACAAGTATTGTCACACTAGATCATGTAATCAAATGACTCTATACAACAACCTCTTTTTTAAAAACGATCTTTGTTAGTTTGTAGCTGCAAAAGCGTCATACTTTTAAGACCTTTGGCAACAGTAAAAAAGACGTATATTTTTTGCTTTATAAAATAAATTAAATCAGGTCCATCGCGCGATCAACTTTAAAATAAACTATTTTGAACGATAACAATTTACTTAAATCTATAGAAGAGGTGTTAGCTGATATGCCGGGAGACTGGTTAAGATTAACTACTCACAGACTTGATATTTATAATGAAGAACGGGCCAAAAGTCACTTTATAGAAGAATTTGAAAACCTGCTGAATTCTGGTGCGATCAGTACTGAAAATCTAAGCCAGTTACCTACCGCATACGATTATATTAGGCTTGGGCATCCGTTATCTAGTATTCTTGAGTGGAGTGTTGCTAAAATGAATACACTTGAAGCGGAAGGTGTAATTAGTTTTTCTTCTCAAACAATGCCGGTTTTAGCCATTTTAAGAACCAATGCGCTGGCTAATAAAAAAACGAGAATTGCCTACACTGGTAATTTACCCGCACATTTTAATACCGAAAGTCTAGAACAGGTTTACGGCTACGATTTTAAACTCATACAAGTTGAGAATTCTGCTGCATTACCTCAATTTGAAGGGAGCACTATTTTTATCTCTGATAATATAAATCTTGCTGAAACACATATCCATAAGTCTATTGATTTCTTAGTAAGTCTTCACGATAAACTGGGAAGTATTCTGTTGATTAACGGAGCCAAAAATGCAGATTATGTAGCTCCCATACAGCACGTACGAAGAAGAGAATCTATAGCGATGACGCCGGCAGACAGTCTTAAAATGCTACAACTATTAATTGGGAAACCCGTAGCTAATTCTGCTGAAAGTGATTATAATGAAAATAAAACCAAAGTCGTAAGCACTATACAGCAAATTACGGCGACTCAGGCTAAAGTGCTATTGGGTTCGTCGGGTTTATCGGTTCAATACGCGATAATGATGGGGCTTATAGATGATGCGCTGGAAAAGCATCCCGGTAAGGCTATAAAAATTATAGTTCCGCCTAATTGCTATGGGGGTACAAACGATCAGGCAAGACGTGTGGCAGCAAGTGTTGATCGGGTAGAAATACTAGATCTTCCTGTAGATGGGGATAACGACATGGTCAAAAGTACAGATCAGGTTTTAGATCAGGTTGCCCGCGAAGATGCTGTGCCTTACATAATTGCTGAAATCCCAACTAATCCGCGTGTTGAGGTTCCAGATCTTGATAAGCTACGAGAAGCCTTAAGTAAAAAACGTAAAACGCCTCAAGGAACTGAAGCGATTAATCCTGTTTTTATCTTAGATCAAACTTTTTGTCCTAATGTTCAGTTTTTAAGTGAGAGCGGTATACTAGCAGATGTAAAAACCATATCCTACGTAAGCGGATCTAAATTTCCCAGTGGTGGAAAGTGTACTGCAGGATATTGCGTGGCCAATAAAAAAGCAGAATACCTACTCGAAAAAATAGAAAAACACTTTAAAATTTGCGATAACGAGGCTACAGCACTTCAGGTTGAAATTCTTGCAGAACAGTTGCCTTCTATGAATTCTCGTATTACTGAAGCTTATAAAAACACCCGTGAATTTGTAAATTTTATAAAAGAAACCTTACCAGCTGCTAAAATTAATTTTGTTTCCGAAGAACTGGCGCAACAAGGCTTCACACCCTCTGTTTTTTCACTTGATCTCCCTACAAAAGGAGACTCCGCAGAAGAGAAAGAGAATTACAAGAGAGCATTAAATCTTAAACTCATTAATATGATGATCACGGCTATTCCAGAAGAGAGTAAATATTGTGTGAGTTATGGTCAATTAAAAGGATGTTACTGGACGATACCTGCCACCTCAACGCAGGGAACGACTAAAGAAGGTGACAAAGATTATATCGTACGGGTATCTTTGTCTCCAAATTTAAACTTACAGCTTCACAAAGAGGTGTTTAAAAAGTTTGTGAAAGAGCTAAATTAAAACAAACAGTCTCATCATATTATTAAAGTCTAATGTCAATTAAATGCTAAAAAATTTGGTTTCAGGCTTTCTTTCGTAAATTCGGTAAACGGTTAAGAAATCTAAAATTAATTCTGAAGTTTTCAGAATCTAGTGCTATTCAATGACTCACGAATTTAAAAAAATTGTAGAAAATGCCTTTGCGTATTATACCAAAGGCATTTCCTGTGTTCTGGCGACTGTAGTTCACCTCAAAGGTTCTTCTTACCGCAAACCCGGCGTTAGAATGTTAATCGCTCAAGATGGCACTATGACCGGTGCGGTAAGTGGCGGTTGTGTAGAAAAAGAAGTCTTATTTCAAGCTGCTTCAGTTTTTGAAACTAATCAGTCAAAAATGATGACCTACGATGGTCGTTACCGCCTAGGATGTGAGGGTATTTTATATATTCTTATTGAACCCTTTGTGGTAAACGAGACGATTTTTAAAAGTCTCGCTTCAGAATTTGAGAAGCGCACACCCTTTAAAATTGCCTCACACTATACCTTAGATATTGAAAACCCAATACCTGGTTTGGGTTCTGAAATCCTATTGAGTAACGGAGAAAAGATTAAGACCTATTCAGAACCGGAAGAATTTAAACCTGAAAATGAAGAAGCACTACTCTTTTTTCAGCAAGAATTGAGTCCGTTATTTCAGTTATTCCTTTTTGGTGCAGAACACGACGCGGTACAACTGGGTCAATTAGCAAGCCTTATGGGCTGGGAAGTCACCGTAATTGCTTCAATTAAAGATCAGAAAGCTTTACAACATTTTCCGGGCGTTACAAACCTACTTCATATTAGTCCTGAAGAAAGTCACACCCTGTCTATTGATGAGAATTCGGCGGTTGTTTTGATGAATCACAATTACGCTACAGACCTTAATTTCCTCTTACACATTCTGGAAAAAAATCCGGTTTATATCGGCTCGTTAGGTTCTGTAAAACGTCGTGAAAAACTGTTCAATGATTTAATCGAATTTCGCCCTGATAAAGCCGATTTGTTTATTGACAAAATTTACGGTCCGGCAGGTCTTGACATTGGAGCCATTACACCACAAGAAATAGCAAATTCTATAATTTCTGAAATTACAGCTGTCGTGAGAAATAAAGAAATAAAATCGCTGCGAGACATTCCCGGAAGTATCCACGCATAGTCCATTAAGCATTAAAATAAGATTTATGGCTACCACAAAAAGAGCGCGTTATAAAAAGAAACGTTATGTATTACCGCTTACGCTACTCATACTACTTATAGCGTTTAGACTGTATTTACCCACTCTGGTTAAAAATTCTATCAATAAAGCTTTAGCAGATATCCCGGGCTACTATGGGCAGGTTAATGACGTGGATATTGCACTGTACAGAGGCGCCTATGTGCTTAACAAACTTTATTTAAATAAAGTAGATGCCGGAACTCAGGTTCCTTTTTTAAATTTTCCGAAGACTGATATTTCTATAGAATGGAAATCTATAATCAAAGGTAAAATTGTTGCTGAAATTACCATGAACAGCCCCGAAATTATCTATGTTTTTGAAGATCAGAAAACAACTCCTGAAGGTGGAACTGCAGATGTTGATGACTGGACAAAAGCGATCACCGAAATTGTTCCTTTAGAAATTAACCATTTTGAGGTGCATAATGGTAAACTGGCTTTTGTACAATTGACTGCAGATCCTAACGTAGACCTTGCTATTGAAAAGCTCGAACTTACCGCAGACAACCTGCGCAATGTGGTTGAAAAAGAACGTGTGCTCCCCTCTCCTATAAGTGCCACAGGTATTTCTTTTGGAGGTGGAAACGTGAAACTTGACGGAAACATCAATATCATAAAAGAAGTTCCTGATATGGATCTTGCCTTCTCACTACAAAAAGCTAATGCGACGGCACTAAATGATTTTACAAACTACTATGCAGGTATCGATTTTGATAGCGGTACGGTAGAATTGTATAGCGAGCTTGCAATTGCAGACGGTTATCTTAAGGGATATATGAAACCCTTACTTATAGATACTAAACTTATAGGCAAAGAAGATGGCTTTCTGGAAACCTTATGGGAAGGCTTTGTAGGCTTTTTTAAATTTGCATTTAAAAATCAACGTACAGATACTCTGGCCACCGAAATCCCTCTTGAAGGTGATTTAAACAATGTAGAAGCAGGTGTCTGGCCTACTATAGGCGGAATATTTAAAAATGCCTGGATCAAAGCATTTAAAGGAGAAACTGATGATAAAATCGAATTTAAAGATGCTTTTAAAGACGATGAAGATTTAACCTCTAAAGAAAAACGAGCTGCCCGAAAAGAAGAACGTAAACAAAAACGGGAAGAACGCAGAGCGGAAAAAGACAGGGATACTTTGTAACCTTAAACTTTACGACATTAAAAACACTAATACAGTTTGTTAGTTACCAGTTCATTTTTTGTAAACGTATCGCATTCAGTATTGCTAAAAATGCAACGCCTACATCTGCAAATACAGCTTCCCACATTGTAGCAAGACCACCCGCTCCTAGCACCAGAACTACGGCTTTTACTCCAAAGGCCAGGGCTATATTTTGCCAAACAATGCTACGGGTAGAATGTCCTATTTTTATTGCTTTTGCAATTTTTGAAGGTTGGTCTGTTTGTATAATCACATCTGCCGTTTCTACAGCAACATCACTTCCTAATCCTCCCATTGCGATACCTACATCACTCACAGCAAGCACCGGAGCATCATTGATACCATCACCTGTAAATGCTACATAAACACCGGGCTGCTTTTTAAGTAATTCTACTTCATTCAATTTATCTTCGGGCAATAAACCTCCTTTTGCCCAATCTAGTTTAAGTTCGTTAGCCACTTGTTGAGTTATAGAATCTTTATCGCCAGAGAGCATAATGATTTTTGAAATGCCTGCCTTACGAAGATCAGCAATTGCTCTGTGTGCATCTTCTTTTAATGCGTCTGCTATAACTACATAACCTGCAAAATTTCCGGCTATAGCAACGTAGATTAAAGACTCAACAATTGTTTCAGTTTCTTTGGGTACGATTATGTTGTGCGCATCCATTAATGCTTTATTTCCTGCCAAAACCGTTTTATTATTTACCGTTCCTGATAAACCTTTACCAGCAATTTCTGCAATTGAGGTCGCTTCAAATTCTGAAGTTTCACGCTTATAGGCTAAAAGTGCCTTTGCAATGGGATGAGTTGACTTTTCTTCTAGTGCCAGCAGATATTCCATAAAATCTGCTTCACTAAAATCTGTATGATTTACAATTTGTTTGATTTTAAAAACTCCCTGTGTTACCGTTCCCGTTTTATCAATAACTATGGTATTAATTTTAGTCATCGTATCTAAAAACGCTGCGCCTTTAAATAATATTCCGTTGCGGGATGCAGCTCCTAAACCTCCAAAATAACCCAGTGGAATAGAAATTACTAAAGCGCAAGGGCACGAAATTACCAGAAAGATTAATGCTCTGTATAACCAATCTCTAAACACATAGTCTTCAACAATAAAATACGGAAACAAGGTTACCCCTATCGCCAGAAAAACTACAATTGGCGTATAAATACGGGCAAATTTTCTAATAAATAATTCTGTTTTTGACTTTCTGGAAGTTGCATTTTGAACCAGATCTAGAATACGTGCTACCGAACTGTCTTTAAATACTGCGGTAGCTTCCAGTTCAATTACCTGCTCAAGATTAATGCTTCCGGCAAAAACCTTAGCTCCTTTTCGTACCAAAGCAGGCGTACTCTCTCCTGTTAGTGCAGCAGTATTGAGCGTTGCTTTTTCCGAAGTTAAAATTCCATCTAAAGGAATTTTCTCCCCCACACGCACCTGTAGCTTTTCACCTATTGCTACAGCATCAGGATCTACTGAAATAAACTGAGCATTGCGATAAACCAATGCCTCATTAGGACGCACATCTAATAATGCTTTAATATTTTTCTTGGCATTACTCACCGCGGTATGTTGAAACTCTTCACCTACCGCATAAAAAACCATTACAGCCACCCCTTCTGGATATTCTCCCAGAATAAAAGCACCTATTGTTGCAATGGTCATTAAGAGAAATTCGGTAAAAAAATCCCCATTTTTGATGCTATTCCATCCTTCTAGGGCTACAGGTAGCCCTACCGGAACGTATGCTACTAGATACCAGACAAGCCGCACCCATCCACTAAAAAAACCAACTTCAAAAAAATCTAATGCAATGCCGGTTACCAGAAGTACAAAACTGAAAATACCCGGTAAATAGGATTTAAATCCACTATTTACAGAATGATTATGTCCTGATTCATTAGGGTTATCTTGTTCTGAATGCTCGTCGCCTGTACTGCAGCAATCTTTAACTTTGTTTGGAGTTCTATTTAGAGTTTTCATAGTTGCAAGGTCTCTATAAAATCAATGCAACAGAAGTGCATTTACAGCGAATTGCATTTATCACACACTCCTTTTATAACTAAATTGGCGTCTTCGGCCTTATAGCCTGCTGGTAAGTTGATATGGGGTATTTTATGCTCTGTAAGGCATACGGTATCGTCACATATAGTACAGTGAAAGTGCAAATGTAAATCACGATCAAGTTCGCAATTACAATTAGGTTCACACAATGCATATTTAGTAATACCCGTACCATCCTGAATTTGATGTACAATACCTTTCTCTTCAAAAGTTTTAAGTGTTCTAAATAATGTGGTACGCTCTGCTGTACTAAATGTGTGTTCAATATCTGCTAGGGCCAGCGCCTTATTTGCACTGTTTAATAATTTGTAAACCAAAATACGCATAGCTGTGGGTCGAATATGCTTTGCCTGTAAATTCTCTTCAACACGTATGGTATTCAGCATAACTCTGTTCTAAAGCGTTTATAAATTCTCCACAAAATTAATTAAGCATTTACGAATTAATCGTTTATAGCAATAAAAAAAGCCCAAGAGGGCTTTTTAAATAAGTGTTTATTTTTATGGTAAGGGTTTTATGTACTGAATGATTCCTATTGCTGAAGAATTTTCTGGATTTTCAGTTGCGGTATAGGCTACTTTAAAAACTTTACCTTCTAAATTTCCATTAATAAGATCATAATTTTTTAGAGTCTCCTTATTAGAAACTTCTAATACAACTGCCTGATAATTTTCATCTGAAAAGAAATAATAATTTCCTTCGTAACCGTCAAAAACGAGTTGGTCCTGAACAAGTTCTGCAGATGGTTCATTTATAGTAGTCCCACTAAAGGAAATTAAAAATATACTGAATAAGGTAATAAGAGTTTTCATAATCTTTTAATTAGTACACCTAAATTACAAGACCATTCTCATAAAATTATATTCATTACAAATACTTTAATAGCTATTATTAATTATTTCCCAAGATTTAATGCAAATTCTTAGATTTTAAGATTTCTATTAGATTTAATTAAAAGGAGACCTTATTTGAAAACCTGATTATTCATACAAATTATCATTTAATAAGTGATTTAAATATAAACTCGAGTAGCTGAGTTTTTGTACTTGTTTAATATTTAAATTCTTTAATTAAATAAATGATTTTCTAAGTATTATCTCAATTTTTAAGAAAACCCCCTATAATTAGTGTATATAATTACACTTAATCGTTTATTTCTGTAACGTATCTAATTATCAACTAACCGTATCCTAAATGACAAATTATATCTTTAGATTTGATAGATCGTGTAAGATAAAAATGATATGTGAGTAGGAATATTATCACCTATTTGATAAAATTTCACAAAGTTCATTTTACAATTATACGCCCCTTTACCCCTCTTTAAATAACATAAAATAATCTCAAATTATATCGATTTAAAATCTCGATACCATTTTTAAATCTTAATAATATGAACCTAATATATGAGGGCACAAACACTTTGGTTAAAAGCGCAGTTAGTAGAGCAGATTTAATACTGCGCAGTCCGTTTTTCCAACAACAATTACTTAATAATTTAAATCAAAAAGATGCTGTAAAGTTTCAGAATATCATTGATAATATGAATAATTCTGCCTCAGATAACGTGCAGATTACCACCTTCTGGAATCCTTTTAAAAAGATATGTATTATCGAACCTAAAAATATGGTAATAGGCTTAAACACAGCAATTCTAAAGAAATCTAGAAGTCAAATTTTACAAGAAATTATTAAAAATTATTCAAAACTTTACATCAATAATTCTGCATCTCATCTCGATATAAATGAGAAACAATTTTTAGATCGAAGAATCAAAATGATCACTCAGGCTTACGCCTAAAAAAAATAAAAAAATTTTTAATTAATTTGTTTGGCGTATTAAGATTTAGATTACATTCGCACGCATTTTAAACGCAATAAATTTATAATTATGAAACGCATTTTATTAGCTGGTTTCGCATTGAGTCTAATGATTACAGTTGCATCTTGCAGAGAAGCATCTGAAGAGAAGACAGAAGAAGTAATGGAAGAAACTTCTATGGAAGAAGTTGCTCCTGAAGCTCCTGTTCAAGAAGTTGAAGTTGAAGAAGTTGTTAATGACACTCTTCAAGTTGAAACTCCTGCTGCTGAGTAATTCAAAAAACTACAAAGATCCAAACAAAAGCCCTGCAATTGCAGGGCTTTTGTAATTTATAGAGTTATGCGATTGTTTATTCAAAGCTTATATTTTAAAGCTATCGCATCTACACAATTAATACCGTCTATAGCAGCAGACATAATACCACCGGCATAACCTGCTCCTTCTCCACAAGGGTAAAGTCCGTGAATTTCTACGTGTTCTAAAGTTTCATTATTTCTGGGTATAGATATCGGTGATGAAGTTCTGCTTTCCGGAGCATGTAAAACGGCATCTTTAGACAAATAACCCGGCATTTTTTTACCGAAATTTAGAAATGCTTTCTTCAGCCTACTGGCTATTAAATGCGGCAGAACTTTATTAAGATCTGCACTTACAATTCCGGGTTGATACGAAGTTTTAGGGAAATCTTTAGATTTAATTCCTTTTACAAAATCGGTCATACGTTGTGCCGGCACTTGCTGCGTTTTTCCCCCTGCAACCCAACAAATATGTTCTACTTCCTTCTGAAAATTAAGACATACAAAAGGATCATCTGGAGTGTAATTGGGTAAATCTTTTGGCTCTACACTAACCACTATTCCAGAATTTGCATAAGGATTGTTGCGTTTGCTAGGACTCCAACCATTAGTAACTACCTCCTCCTGCGCTGTAGCACACGGAGCTATAATCCCACCGGGGCACATACAAAACGAGTACACACCCATGCCATCTATTTGCGCTACCAGACTGTAAGCAGCCGGGGGGAGATAAGGATTATTAGTTTCCCCATGGTATTGAATATAATTAATCACTTCCTGCTGGTGCTCTATTCTCACACCCAGTGCAAAAGGTTTAGCCTCAAGCTTTACCTGTTTATCGTGAAGCATATAAAAAATATCTCTGGCAGAATGACCTGTTGCCAATATCACTTCTGTAAACTCATACATCTGGGTTTCGTTAATAACAATACCCTTTATTCTGTTTTCTTCGATCTTTAAATCGGTAAGTTTTGAATCAAAATGAACCTCACCACCGGCTTCAATTATAGTTTCACGCATTGCTGTAATAAGCTTAGGCAGCTTGTTTGTACCTATATGCGGGTGCGCATCTACCAAAATATCTTCATCTGCACCAAAATGTACCAGCCACTCTAAAGCCTTTAATACATTACCGCGTTTTTTTGATCGCGTATAAAGCTTTCCGTCAGAATAGGTACCGGCACCGCCTTCTCCAAAACAATAATTAGACTCAGGATTTACAATTTGTTCTTTATTTATTTTAGCAAGATCGCGTCTGCGTTCTCGTACATCTTTACCGCGTTCAAAAACAATAGGCTTTAAACCTGCCTCAATAGCACGTAAAGCCGCATATAAACCTGCAGGACCTGCGCCTATTATAGCTATTCTAGGGCAACTACTTACATCTTGAGAATTAAATTTGTTAAGAGGCTCACGCTGCTCTTCAGTTTTCCAGATTTCTATCTGAAGTTGCATTTTAACCGGCTTTTTACGGGCGTCTATTGATCGCTTGCGTATACGCCAATCACTAATCTGGTCTGGTTTAATATTTGCTTTTTTTGAAGCAGACCTCAAAATAAGATCTGTATTTTCTAATTCTTCCGGAAGAATATTTAAAGAAATAAGTGTGCTCATACCTTGCAAATATAGTCATTGCTTCGGTGGAAGAAAGTGCTATAATATCGTTAAATCGCATACAGCATATTTATAAATTACAGAATTTAGCCCAACAACCAAATAACCTATCTATGCGCAGTACATTTTTAATTTTGCTTTTCTTCTCGTTAACACTTCACTCTCAAAACAAACCGTCTCCTTACGAAATAAGCTGGGCAAAAGATGCAACCTGGCTGGGTGCGGGTCTTGCAGGTACCGCTGGAGGGTTTTTAATAATTCAAAATAAAGAAGATATCTCTGAAGAGACTATTTTAAATCTCGATAAAAAAAATATTCCTTCTTTTGATAGATGGTCTGCCGGAAATTATGACGACGATTTAAATAAATTAAGTGATATTCCCTTTTATACAGCATTCGCTGTTCCATTTGCAGTACTCTTTACAGGCGATCAAAATAACCATATAGGGCAATTAAGTGTTTTGTATCTAGAATCTTTATCAACAACTGCCGCGCTATTTACACTATCTGCAGGCTTAACAGATCGTATTCGGCCACGTGCTTACAATGAAGATTTAGACCTTGATGAACGTATGAAATCTACCAATACAAGAAGTTTCTACTCGGGTCACGTAGCTGCTTCTGCTACAGCTACTTTTTTTGCGGCTAAAGTATTAACCGACTTCAATCCTGATATGGAAAATAAATGGCTGGTTTGGACGGGAGCTGCAATTATACCGGCAACTGTAGGTGTATTACGCGTAGAGGCAGGAAATCACTTTTTAAGCGATGTTTTATTAGGCTACGCCATGGGTGCGGCTTCAGGTATCCTAATCCCAGAATTGCATAAGAAAAAATATGAAAACCTCTCATTTACACCGGTTTTAGATTCGCGTTTTCAGGGAGTTTATCTCAGTTATTCATTTTAATTAGAAACTTAAATCAAAAAAAAAAGGCTCCAATCTAACTTTAGATTGGAGCCTTTTTTTAAATCTTAAACACAGCTCAATTCATTTTGTAAACCCGCACATAATCTATAATAAATTCTTGCGGAAAAACAGAATCATCAACTTTAGGACCGCCAAAATTTCCGCCTATGGCGAGATTAATTATAAAATAAAACGGCTGATCAAAAGGCCAAACCTCTTTAGTTTTATCTTCTGGGCTGTAAGTAAATACAGATTTGTCATCTACAAAAAATTCTATCTGCTGTGGAGACCACTCTGCCGCATATGTATGATATCCTTCTTCTATATTTTCAATCTTTGTTTTTTTACTAAATGCTGAATCACCGTGACCTGCTGGTACATGAAGTGTTGTATACACCATATCCTGCTCTTTGCCTACATATTCTAAAATATCTATTTCACCACTCGAGGGCCATTTTGCCTGATCAATATTTGAACCTAGCATCCAGAATGCCGGCCATAAACCCTCACCAAGAGCTAATTTTGCACGGGCTTCCATACGGCCATACTTAAACTCGTGCTTCCCTTTTGTTGTAATACGCGTAGATGTATAGACATCTCCATCTTTACGGGCTGTAATAATCAATTTACCGTCTTCTAATCTATGATTATTCTGGGTATATATCTGGCGTTCGCTATTTCCCCAGCCACACAGATTAGGACAACCATCACCCAATTCAAAATTCCAGGCCGATGTATCTAGTCCGTCACCATTAAACTCGTCTGACCAGATTAATTGTGTCTGTTTTTGAACTTTACAACTTACTAGTAATAGAATAAGTACAGCGGCACTTAGCGTATGTTTTATCATTGTTTTATATGTAAAAAACACCTGGCGTCTAGGGAAACGTAGGTGTTTAGATTTAGTCATTATTTTTGATACAATTACTCATAGGTAATCTTTACCGTTTGTAAATCAACAGAATTTGTACCTATCATAATCTCAAATTCTCCAGGTTCTGCTTCCCATTTCGCATTCGCGGAATAAAATTCTAAGGTTTTTGAGTCAATCTTAAAAGTCACTGTTTTTGTTTCTCCTGCTTCTAATTGAATCTGCTTAAAATCGCGTAATTCTTTTACAGGTCTGGTACGACTGGCAACAAGATCTCTAATGTATAATTGTACCGTTTCTTTACCGGCTACAGTACCGGTATTTGTTATATCTACCGAAACATTAAGCATACCCTCACCAGAAAAGGTGTTAGCATCGAGGCTCACATTACCATACTCAAACGTAGAATAGCTTAAACCAAAACCAAAAGGAAACAAAGCTTCTCTTGAAGAATCCTGATACCCGGAGTAGGTTACCATATCACTTGATGGTCTTCCTGTATTCTTTTGATTGTAATACAACGGCTCCTGCCCTACATTTCTAGGAAATGAAACAGGTAATTTACCAGATGGATTATATGCTCCAAAAAGTACATCTGCGATTGCATTTCCGGCTTCTGAACCTAAAAACCAGGTTTCTAAAATTGCAGGAACCTGCTCATTAGGTTTACTTATATCTAAAGGACGACCATTCATTAAAACCAAAACTATATTGCTGTTAACCTCAGCAACTGCGTCAATTAATTCTTGTTGTACACCTCTTAACATTATGGTGGTCTGGCTGCGCCCTTCTCCAGATTGAAATGCATCTTCACCTACTACAAGAACAACCACTTCAGATTTTTTAGCAGCTTCTACAGCTTCAGCAAAACCAGATGTATCTGTTTCATTTATAGTTAATGGCATTAGGAAACTACGTTCTCCCATACCTAAAGAAGCACCTTGAGCATAATTAATTTGCGTGTTTTTGCCCACTGCATTTTTTATTCCTTCTAAAACAGAAACTGCAGAATTTTTTATTGCCTGGGCACGCCAATTTCCTAAAGGAGCATCTTTGTCATCTGCTAGCGGACCAATTACAGCTATACTTTTCAACGATTTTTTAAGTGGAAGTATATCCTTTTCGTTCTTCAAAAGCACAATAGATTTACGAGCAATATCCCGAGAGGCTTCTAGATTTTCTTTTGAAAGCAAAATCTGCTTCTCGCGCTTTTCATCACTATACTTATACGGATTTTCAAAAAGACCCAACGCAAACTTTACGCGTAGAATACGACGCACTGCCTCATTAAGCAACTCTTCCTCAATTTGATTATCTGCAACTAGGGGTTCTAAAGCCATCTCATAAACACGGCCTTCCATATCCATATCGCTACCGGCAACAACAGCTAGTTTACCTGCCTGCATTTTGTCTTGTGCAAACCCATGGGGTATTAATTCTGCGATAGATCCCCAGTCTGAAACCATAAATCCTTTATAATCCCAGTCTCCTTTTAATATGTCTCGCTGCAAATGTGTAGAAGCTGTGGCCGGTATACCATCTATCTCATTAAAACTATTCATAAATGTAGCTACACCTGCTTCAGAGGCTGCCTTAAAAGGTAATAGAATCGCATTTTGCAGTTCAGACTCCCCTATATTAACTGTATTATAATCTCTGCCCGCTTCGGCAAATCCGTACCCTGCAAAATGTTTTGCACACGCAGCAATTGTATTTACAGCTTTTAAATCTTGACCTTGAAAACCATTAATACGCGCAACGCCTATGACACTATTTAAATACGGATCTTCCCCGGCACCTTCCATAATACGACCCCAGCGTGCATCGCGAGAAACATCTATCATAGGAGCAAACGTCCAGTGTACACCCGCGGCAGCTGTTTCTTCAGCAGCAATTTGCGCACTTAATTTTAAAGCTTCTAAATCCCAGCTTGCACTCTCACCTAGAGGGACCGGAAACATAGTTTTATACCCGTGAATCACATCGTAGCCAAAAATCAAAGGGATTTTTAAATGAGAATTTTGCATTACTACTTCCTGTGCCTCTCGTGTAGCTTTTGCAGTAAGTACATTGAGCATAGATCCTACTTCTCCATTCTTGAGTTTCTCAAGTTTGGTTTTAGAATCAATATCTGAAGGAGCACCGGTTACATCGAAGCTGCCGTTGTACTGGGTCATTTGACCCACTTTTTCCTTAATCGTCATTAAGCTGATTATAGAATCTATTTTTTGCTCAATAACAGGATCTAAATTATTTATCCCCTGTACTTGCGCCACTGCATTTAGCAAAGGCGCAAGCATTAAAATATACAGGGTTAGAATGAGTTGATTTTTCATTTATAAAGCTTTAATCACGTTGATAAATGCGTACATAGTCAACCTGCATACTTGACTGAGTAAAGGCAGGATCTACGTCTCCGCCCAGATTTCCACCCATCGCGACGTTTAAGATCATAAAGAAATCTTTGTCAAACGGTTTTTGACTATCATTTTCAAATAAATGATATAACTCATCATCTACATAAAAACGAATTTGGGTTTCGGTCCATTCTGCTGCATATACGTGAAAGGTACCCGCAACATCGTTTACAATAGTACTTTGAGATATTCCGTTTGCTCCAGAATTTCCGGGAAAATGCAAGGTAGATAATACTTCATTTTGATTGCGCCCTACGTGTTCCATTATATCAATCTCCCCAGTTCCCGGCCAGGGATTGGTTTGATAATCTGCTCCCAACATCCAGATTGCGGGCCATGTACCTACTCCTTCAGGTAGCTTTGCGCGAACCTCAACACGACCAAATGTAAATTCTTGTAAACCTTCAGATTTTAAACGAGCAGAAGTAAACTCCTGTCCCATGAAGTTTTCGCGTTTGGCTGTAATATTTAAAACTCCATCAGCAACACTAACATTATCTGCGCGATCTGTATAATACTGAAGTTCATTATTTCCCCATCCTACCTGACCATTACCTATGTCATAAGTCCAGTTTAAAGGATTAGGAGCTCCATCAACATCAAATTCGTCTGACCACAATAGATTAGGAAATGTATCTGTTTCTGCAACAGGACCAGTGGCTCCACGTACGGGTTTTTGAGAGGTTAAGATAACATACCAGGCCAAACCCTGATCATTACCCTGTACTGCTCTTAAAACCATTCTGTTTTCGGTAAGAGACATAATCTCATATTCATTAGTACCTATATAGTAACCTACAAAACCATTATCCCCAAGTGTCATTACTGTACCGCGCTTACGCTCTGCAGCAACTACAGACTCAGACGGGGCCAATGTAACAGCATTTTCTCCGGTAGTATCAAACTCGTAACAACTGTCATCTGGGGATTGCCCACCTACAACACTGGCGTATGTTCTGTTAAAGAAAGATGCACCTTTATTATCGTACACGTAGGTTAAATTTTCACCATTAGATGTACTAAAGATAAACTCATCATCGTATGCACAGGATGCTGACGGAATATCTGCCAATGCAAAAGGTTCTGTAAATGAAAAGAATGCCCAGAAATAATTCTGATTAGGATCATTATTATTAGGACCTACACCCAGATGATTGGGAACATCTGCAGCCCAATACCAGGTTTTGGATCCCCCGCCGGTTAATAACTCAATAGCATCGGGATCTGAGAAATCACTTTCTACCGAAACTTCTACGAGTTTAGAACTACTCACACCTGCCTGACCGTAAGCCAAAACAGTAACCTGATAGCTATTTAAACCGGTTTTTGTAAAACGCTTGGTATAAACTCCAGCGGGAGCAACTACCGTAGAGCCGTCAGGAAAAGAGAATCTATACGTTACAGCATTATCTGCTGTAGCAGTAAAGGTTACATTGCCCGAGCCGTCTGTGGTTATATCTGTGGTTACCTCTAGGTTTTGAGGAACCAGAACCTGCTCTAATGTGGAATCATCATCCTGGCAGCTTAATACAGTAAATAGTACTAAGCAGTAGGATACGATTTGAATTATCTTTTTCATAATATCTTGCTATTTAAATTCTAGTTATGAAAGTATACGTTGTCAATATAAACCGTTGTTTCACCGGCTGGTCCTCCAGAAAAAATCAATTGTGCAATGTTAGATTGTGAGGTAAGCCCTGTAAAATCTACTAATGGAATATCTAACGTTACCCAGCTGTTGCGTATAAAATCACCATTATCAAAATTTAATACAATCTCGTGCTCACTGTCATCACCTCCCTGGTAGGTTCCATTAGCTCCAAAATCAACCAATTTAATTCTGATTTGAGTAGCATCTCCCGTCCAGACATCTGTACTAAAATGTGTCATTGCACTGGCATTAATTTGTGACACCGGTTCTGCTCCTACAAAATTTAATGCTGAATATTTTTTAACAGCATTTCCTGCAATGCTCACATCTTCTAAAGTCGCAGCAGACCAGTCTGTTCTCCAGGTAGCCATATTTACATCTGAATACACATCACTAAATAATGAGATCACATTTGCTGCGTCAAACGAAGGTGCCGGTGCAGCTGCTTGCGGGCTATCTGCTACTGAAGCACTCGCATTGTAGAAGTACAGGTTATCTATATAAAAAGTACCTCCATTATTAGGTTGTACATCAAACTTAAATTGGAATACGTTACTTAACGAAATTCCCTGATCTGTAAATGCTGAAAGTGGAATATCTATACTCGTCCATTCTCCGGCAGTAACTTCTAAGTTTACTGGACGTTCTCCTGAAGTATCAATGATAAAAAACGGAATACTTGCATAATCTGCAGACCATACATCAATATGTACAAATTCGTATCCTGAAGCATCATACTCACCTCCTAGGTCAATTCCCTGATAGTTTGCGTTAGCATATTTAATTGCAGCATTTTCACCTAGATCTACTTGCTCATAAGTTGTTGATTGTCCCCAATTAGGAAAGTAATTTACTGAAGCTGGATCTGTATATGAGTCGCTGAAAATTGAAAGTACATCTGCTGCTGCAGCTTCCGGAGCAGGCGCGGCCATCATAGGTTCTGTTGCTCCACCGGTTTGCTCAACATCATCAATATAGAATGTTCCTGCAGTAGTACCGGGACCATCAACAAAAATTACCATGGTTGCATACTGTCCTGTAGGTACAAAAGGTTCGCCAACACCCTGACTTCCGTCGATATAACTTTTAACAGCCTCAGTAGCAAAATCAAAAGTTAAAACTTCCCATCCAGAGCCGCTGTGTGTTTTTGTAATTTCAGTTTGACGTTCGCCATTAACACCACCTTCAAATTTTAATAAAACTGGTACTTCAACCGTAGACCAAAGTTTCATTGAAATTGTCTTATTAGCTGCGCTAAAATCTACTGGCTCACCCAGATTATACGCTCCACCTTCAAATTGTGCTCCAGAGTTTGTAATTGCTCCCACATTAGATTCTGTAGTATTTGCTCCAGACAGATCAGGATTTGTTACCACTTGAAAAGAAGCACCATTAAACATGCCAAACGCATAATTTACTGTTGGGTTATCAAAAGTGATAGGCAATACAACCGGATCAACAGCACCGGTAATACTAACCGTTTTTGTCAATTCTATCGTTTCTACACTTGCCCCTTTGGCCACTACCCGTACACTATATTCACCCGGTTCATTATAAGTAAATGTTGCAGATGCGTCTGCCATTACTGTAACCGGCTCTTCGTCATCACTAGCTCCAAAATACACATCAAACATAGTTGCATTAGCTGCTACAGGGGTTACTACAGCTGTTAAACCACTTACTGCGGTTTTAAAAGAAAGATTTTCTGGTGCTGTAAATGACACTCTAATGACTTGATTAAACTCACTAGTTAATCCTGTAGATCCCGTCGCTACAATACGTATTGAATACTCACCTTCTGTATAGGTAAAAGAGGTTGTTTCACCCGCATTAATGGTTTCTGGTTCTGTGCCCTCTACTCCGTAATAGATTGTAAAGGTTGATGCTCCCTCACCTACCGGTGTAATTGTCACTAAGCCAGTATCATCTTGCGTAATACCAAAATTTGCTGTCACGCCTGTAGGTGCAGAAATATCCTGAAATGCATAATTAGTAATAACATCATCTTCACAACCTGTAAAAACTGTAATAACCGCTAAAAATGCTACTATTAATCTTAAAATTTTCATCGTATTGTAGTGTATTAATTAGTGTATCCTTGATTTTGTTCCCAACGGTTTCCTGTAAGTTGAATTTCTATCGCCGGTATAGGGAAAACCTCATTCTTATTTGGCGTAAAACCGTCAATATTTTGAGCTGCTCTTCCAGTACGTACTAAGTCAAAAAAGCGGTGTCCTTCTCCTACCAGCTCAAGTCTTCTTTCTGCATAAATAAAATCTGTTAAAGTAGCTCCTGATGCCGTTATGTCGTGGTTAGTATCACCAAATGCTCTTCTACGCACACGGTTTAAATATTGTTGTGCTAAACCATCGTTAGGAGTGGTTTTACGATTATGTGCTTCTGCAGCCATAAGTAATACATCTGCAAAACGTATAGAACGGTAATTATTAGGATTAGTAAGGTTAGCGTCACCCAAGTTAGCATCACCTTTACGGGCGATGTACTTTCTATTATAAAAACCAGTATGCTCAAAGCCTTCATTAAATGTAGCGCCATTAGCTGCTGAAAACTCCTCAATATTTAATATGGCAATATCTCTACGCGAATCGCCGGGTTCAAAAGCATCATAAACTTCCTTTACAGGTACATTAAAACTAAACCCGCTGTCAAATAGAGGTCCGCTATAATTACGTATTCCATTAAAACCTACAGCCACATTACCTTCACTACACTGCAAACAGCCAAAACCAGCTCCTTCTTTATCTGTATACTGAACTTCAAAAACAGATTCTATACTATTTTCTCCTTCCTGCTCAAAAATGGTTGAATAATCATCTACCAAATCATAAGGGCCGGCAATTACAAGATCTAATGCACTCGCTGCTTCTGCGAATTTATCTTGATATAAATAGGCTTTACCTAAAAGTGCACGTGCCGCACCGCTAGTAATGCGACCTTGCTCTGCCTGAGTAGCCGGAAGCGTTTCTGCAGCAAAGATCAAATCTTGTTCAATTTGTGCATACACCTCAGCTTTAGGTGTGCGGTCTATAGTAAACTGATCTCCAAAAAGCAGACGCTGATCTACCGCCAGAGGCACGTCACCAAACCATTTTACCAATTCAAAATAATAGTATGCTCTTAAAAAACGTGCCTGGGCAATTACCTGATCTTTTCCGGCAAATTCTGTTTTATTTTGAAATTCTAAAATATAATTTGCGCGGTTTACCCCGGCAAACATCCATCCCCAGATATCTCGTAGTTGCTGATTTACCGGCGTGTGTGTCATATTATCTATTTGCTGAATACCCGGAGTATCTGTAGCGCTTTCGCCACCGGCTAATGTATTATCTGAAGCAATCTCACCTACCATTACATTTAAGTATGTCGCTTGTAATAAATCATAAGCTCCTACTAATGCATCCTGATAATCTTTTTCAGAATTAAAGAAATCTTCAGAATTTTCATTTATAGGGTCAACTTCAACAAAATCATCACCGCAAGCCACAAGTACAGCTGAAGCCAGCATCGCAATAAATCCTAATTGTATTTTTATTTTTTTCATCGCTCTTCTATTAAAATTTGAAGTTCATTCCTGCTGTGTACGTTCTGGGTACCGGGTAGAAACCTTGATCAATACCACCACCTATAGGTGCTCCAGACGATGCAGAAGGATCATACCCATTATATTCTGAAAGCGTAAATGCATTAGTTACTGCCAGGTAAAAACGTAATTTGCGTATACCTAACTGGTCTAAAACATCATTACCTAAACTGTATCCCAACTGTACATTTTGTAGTCTTAAATACGAGCCGTCTTCAACATAAAAATCTGAAAACAATAAGTTAGAGTTGGGCCCTATTGTAACTCGAGGATATGTATTTGTTGATCCTGGTCCCGTCCAGCGATTTAATACATAATTTGTTTTATTAGTAAGATTTTGATTACGATCATATGAGCGTACAATGTCATTACCTATAGAAGCAAAAGCATATGCCGTAAAATCAAAATTCTTATACTTAAAGCCTAGATTAAGACCCATCGTAACATCTGGTATAGGATCGCCTATGTTAACGCGGTCGTTACCGTCTATCAATCCGTCGCCATTCTGATCTACAAATCTTAAATCACCGAGTGTTGCATCTGTTTGTGTAGCGTGTGCATCTACTTCTGCCTGAGACTGAAAGATTCCGTTAGTTTGTAAACCGTAGAAATACCCGATTGGGAAACCAGCTTCCATACGTGCAGGCGCTTCCTGACCGAAACCGAAACTGCCTCCGGGAATAAAACCGCTTTCATTACCCACAGCAATTACTTCATTCTTAAGTGTCGTAAAATTGTAACTTAGATTGAAACTCGCATCATCACTTATATTCTCATCATAAGAGATTGAAAATTCAAAACCGCTATTTTCAACACTACCTGCATTTACAATAGGTGCTCCCGCGCCAGGTGCATATACACCCAGAATACCAGAAACTTGTGGAATTAGAAGTAAATCATCTGTTCTACGTTTGAAGTAATCTACTGTTAGATCAATTTTATTGTTGAACAAACGCGAATCAAAACCTACATCAAATGTTTTTTGGCGTTCCCATTTAATTTCGGGATTAGAAAGTTGGCCAGCAGCCACACCATTTACAAGCTCGTTGTCAAAAACATAAGTACCTTCAGCATTTAGCGTAGAGATATAACCAAAAGCCCCTATACGGTCATTACCTAATATCCCGTAACTCGCTCTCATCTTGAAGAAGTTTAAAACATCACTTGTGCCATAAAAAGGTTCGTCACTAATCACCCAACCAATAGATGCAGAAGGGAAATAACCGAATTTATTTTCAGGACCAAAGTTTGAAGAACCATCTCGACGCAATACAGCCGAAAGCAAATACCGCTCCTTATAATTATATTGAACACGGGTAAAATAGGATAGTAAACGCTGGTCAAATTCTGCTGGACCATTAATATCACGTGCATCGATAACTACTGCTGCTCCATCTAAGCCAGCTTCAGCAAAGGTGTTACCGGGAACATCACGCCCCGTAAAATTGTAAAATTCACCACTGGTTTTAAAGACAGACATACCTAACAACACTGTTAGATTATGATCGTCTGCAAATGTATTTTTATAGGTTAAAAAGTTATCAAATGTATAATCTCTAAAGAAACTATCATTTACAAAGTATTGATTAACACCTGTGTTATTAAATACTTTACCAAAACCGAAATTTAAATTTTCAGGTAAAAAACTACGACCACGCACTTCAGAATAATTAAACTGATAGCGTGATTCTGCTGTAAAATGATCCCAGAAATTATATGAAAGTCCAACTGTACCGGTAATTTTATCAACCTCATTCGTATTAAATGTATTTGCTATTTGTGCTAGAGGATTAATTACTTCAAAACCTAAATTATCTGCAATAGTAAAGTCTCCATTAGCATCGCGTACATTAAACGTAGGCGCCATATTTACCGCATTAAACAATACCGAACCCAATGCATTTTCAGAAAGTGTTTTTCGGTTAGAATTTGTATAGATTGCTGTTGTAGAAAGCTTTAAATTTTCTAAAATATCAAGATTATAACTTCCTCTTGCTGTAAGTCTATTAAAGTTTACAGCACCACCACCTACTATACCATCCTGATCTAAATACCCTGCACCTACTGAATATGTAGATTTCTCGCCGCCTCCATAAACCGTTGCATTTACATCAGATAATAAAGCTTGTCTAAACACTTCATTTTGCCAATTTGTTCCCTGCCCTAAAGAAGCAAGATTTGGAAAAGGTGGGGCCTGATTTCCTGCGACATAGGCTTCGTTAATAATTGCTCCATATTCAGTAGCATTTAAAACCGGAAGTTTGCGTGTAGTTTCCTGAAGACCTACATAAGAATCTACATCAACGCGTAAATTTGTGTTTTTACGACCACCTTTAGTTGTAATTAAAATAACACCGTTTGCGGCACGCACACCATAGATACCTGCCGTAGCATCTTTTAATACATTTATACTCTCTATATCGTTAGGGTTAATTACACTCAAATCTTCGATGACGGCACCATCAACAAGAATTAAAGGTCTGTTATCTCCATTAGTAGAAATACCACGAATTGATATCGTAGATGCGCTACCCGGAGAACCGGAGTTTGAACTTATGTTTACACCTGCAACTCTACCTTGCAAAGCTTGTTCTACACGCACGGGATTCTGATCTTCAATAGTCTCAGAACTTACAACACTAACTGCACCGGTAATTTCTTTCTTTTTTTGAGTACCGTAACCCACTACAACTACTTCGTCAAGTGTGCTGGCATCTTCATCTAGCGTAATAGACAAGTTTGTTGCATTTGTAACCGATACTTCTTTAGTTACAAAACCTAAATACGAAAACTGTAATAGGTTTCCTGATGTGACATCAATAGTAAACAGACCATCAAAATCTGTACTTGTACCTCTATTAGTACCTTTTACTAAAACATTGACACCGGGTAAGGGCATTCCTGTTGCATCAGTAACAGTACCAGAGACACGAACCTGAGTAGTTGTAGCCTGGCTAAAAATAGCAGTGCTTAAGAACCCAAATAAGATCAAGGATAAAAATGATTTCATATAAATTTAATTTGTAAATCAAATCTATATAAGAGTTTTGCAGATTTATTAAAAAAGACCTCAACAAAAAATATACAACAGAAAAAACCATCTATGGTAATGCGAAAATCTCAACGAAAACGTATGCGTAAAGCCACGTCAAGCCATTGTGTTAAAGTTTACAAGAAGTCAGTTTTAGCATTAAAACACACTACTACTATCGTTTTCGTATAGGTAATGTATAGGTAATTTTAAAAATTGTTGTAGTCGTTTAGATAGATAATATGTACTCTACAAGCCCCTCTTCGTGCTCTAAGTCCATTTTCTTACGCAAACGGTATCGTTTAATTTCAACACTGCGTACTGAAATATTTAATAGAGGTGCGATCTCTTTAGAAGATAAATTAAGTCTTAAATACGCACACAATTTTAAGTCGTTTGGAGTAAGCTTTGGATGCTTGCTCTTAATCTTTTTCAAGAAGTCTTTATCTGCATTATTAAAAGCCTGACTGAAAAATTCCCAATCTTTTTTAGGGTTTAAGTTTTTATCTATGATTTTGATAACAGATTTCATATCACCATCATCATTAGATGGCTTTAATTCTTTTTTAATTGCATTAAGCAATTCATTCTTTTTTACAATACTCATTGTAGAAGCAGCAAGTTCTCGATTTTTACTTTCTACATCCTGAATGAGTTTTTCGTTCTCGAGTTGCATAATTCTACGCTCATTTTCATAACGCGATAGTTCAATTTTACGTGCATTAATCTCAATAAGTCGTTGTTTTTGTTTTTTGTAGAATTTTCGGTTGAAAATATGAATCGTTATAAATATTATAAGCAGTAGTATAACATAGATTATGAGTAGGGTTATTGATAAGTACCAAGGGCGTTTAATATTAAACGTATACGAGGTAGCTTCAGTAGTAACCTGATCGCCTACCCGAGCACGCACTTCAAATGTATAAGAGCCTGAGGGTAAATTTTCAAACGAAACCTGAGAGGCACTGCTCCAATTACTCCATTCTTCATAAAGACCTAGAAGTCTATATTGAAATTTTACAGTTTTAAAAGTATCATAATTAGTTACACTATAATTAAACAGAAAATTATTATCCTTTGATTTAAATGTTGAATTATCATTTAAAGAAATATTTTTTAAATTCTGATCGACACTTCCATTCTGCACAGATCGCAGACGTATTTCATATTCATATTCTAGATCTTTATCTAAATCTAAAATGGTATATCCCGATGAATTTCCTAAAAGGTATTTGTTGTTTTCCAGAAAAGTTATGTTCTCAAAACCTGCTACATCACGTCTTTTTTCCGCAGAAAAAGAAATATGAGTTACTTTAGGTGCTAAAGCAAAACTACCGGGTTCAAAATAAAAAATATCCTCTGTATTAAAACCCCAAAGTCTTTTGTTCGCCTCATCATACGTAAGTTTCCCGCTGGTATAATTTCCATTTTTGAGCATTCCACGGCTTAAGACAGAATCTCTGATAAATTCCTGATTCTCTTCGGTTAATTTGTAAATTCCATTATCTGAAGCATAGATAAGCGCATCACCGTAAGTTACAATACCCGATTTCTCGCCTTTCTCTAAATTCTCAACAAGTTCTTGTTTGATTATTTGCTGGTAATTCTTATCAAATTCTAATTTAAAGACTCCTTTGTACTCGTGACTTACATATAATGTATACGTATCTGCTAAACCAAAATATCTGCTAGAAATATTGAAACCTTCTACTTTGTTGCGTACACTCCAATCATCACCTTTTTTTTCTAATACATACAGCCCATTGTAATTGCCTTGCAAGGCCAGCTTTTTTTCTTCGTTAAGCCACTGTATTTGCCAAGTCCCTTGTACTGAAGAGATGCGTTCAACCCGATTATCAATAACTAAAAAAGTACCTTCGTGATGACCACAAAATAGATCGTCACCTAATTTCTTTAAAAACCATACCTGCCCCTTGGTATTAGGAACGAGCTTAAAAGCGGTTTCCGGTTTGTATAAATCTCTGTAAAACAAACCTTGATTTGTGCCCAGATATAGTGTTGAATCGTTTACAACTGCACTATATACAGCTCCAAGTTCTCCACTATTATCTTTGTACACCCGATACGGTGAATTACTATTTATTAAAGCAATACCACGATCAAGACCTAACCATACATTTGCATTGCGGTCTTCATTAATACTCAAAACCGTATTATTTATTAAACCAGCATTTTGATTAATTTGATATAAAATAGTCCCATTTTCACTTAAATGATAAACACCATTAGAAATGGTACCTACAATGAGCGTTTTATCCTTAAGCTGTTTACTACTATATATGGTCTTATCTAAAAGTTCTTGATCTGCGGAAGTATTCCAGGTAGAAATCTCGTCGCCTACTAATTTATAAAAACCCGAATGCTGAGTCACAGCTACACTATAATTAGCTACTTTAAAAAGATTTACAAGCAGCTTATCTTTAAAAACAGAGGAATCTGAAACTAAGGTTTTCTTTCCATTTAAAATACAAAATAAACCCTCTCCGGTACTTTGAAAATAAATCTTTCCGTCAAGCAATAAGGATTTGCTAATAGTAGCTTCATTAGTTATAACTTCAAAAGCCTTGGTTTTTGTATTATAGCTGTAGATTCGATTTAACGATTGAAATATTACCCATTGGTCTAGTGGTATTATATTCCAGAATTGCTCATCTTCTAAAATGGGTATTTTTAAAGAATCGCTGAGTGAATTGTAAACAAGTTTTCCTGTATGGTCTTCTTCCCAAAAACCAAACTGCATATAACTCCCTGTATAAACACGCTTACCTACAGTTGCTACAGATCGTATGATTGTATTGTTAGGTGAAGGATATAAACGCCATTTTGCACCGTCGAATTGCAATAGACCGCTATTATTTGCTGAATAAACATAACCAGAATCGTCCTGAGCTAAAGCCCAATTTTGATTTTCGGCATTGTAGTAATCTGGTGAAAAATTAAGTACAGGAGGAAGTTCCTGAGCATTTAAAAAATTAAAAGTCAGAACAATTACAATACAGATATATAAATTAAGAAATCTCAATGAAGCATAGATTTTAAAGCAATATACTCAATTACCCTAAAATCTATGAAATTAGCTGTTGCTCTTAAAACCTGTAATTATATTTTAATCCTAAACCAAGATTCTCTTTACTCAGATTACTATAATCTACAGCAAAAAGACCTGTAAAAGAACCAAATTGAGTAGGATACTCCAGTTCTAGGAATGAATATATTGCCTGCTCTTTTTTAGGATAAGGATTTACATAAGTACCTAGATTTTTTACATAAGTACCTTTTGCTTTATAGTTAAAAGCTCCTACAGAACCCGTCATTCCCAGATGATGCACAAAGCTACGATCGTTTTTGAAACGTTGTCCAAATTCACCCGGAAGTATAAAAGGCAATCCTATAATACGGTTTTGATACTGCCAGCCGGTATTGTAAATACCGTTCCAAAAATAACTATCTCCACCACTAAATGTACCACCGTTACTAGAATTACCAAATCTACCACTTTGAGAAACGGTCTGCACATATTCATAAATTACAGCATCAATAAAATTAGAATTTTTAGGCTCCAAATATGCTCCCCAGACCCCATCAGGAAAATTGCTCAATTCGATTCCTGAAGTATCTTCAAAAAGAGACTGGTGATACAGGCGTAAATAATAATTTTCACGAGTTAAATCATAAGCTAACTCATAAGAACCTAAGCCATTACCCAGAGAGTTTACCTGTTCTCCGTCAAATGAAGAAGCATTACTAGAACCCTGCCCAAAAAACACATCGATATAATCTCTAAAACCACTAGGCTGTTTCCCAAATCGTGGATTAATAGAAGTTCCACCATACTGCACATAATGTTTCATACTCCCAGACAAACGATCTCCCGGAGAAAAAACTAAGGCTAATTCTAAACTCTTATGATGTACCATCGCATTTTGCACGACACGATCCTCTTCCAAAAAGTAATGTCCAAAAGTTGCCTTAGCTTCAAACCACTTAAATATTTTTACAGGCTCTTTCATTTCTATATATAAACCGGGCAGCGCTCGTGCATTATTGCTCCATATAATGTCACCACCTACGCTTGATATTCCTTTTAATTTTTCATCTCTGTGTTTTAAACCTGCGCTTGCTTCTATTATCTTCCACCTGTAAGTCGCATATAATTGATCAATTTTAGCACCGTTATATATACCATCGTTATACATTAACCCTCCACCTATTTCTAAACTATTTGACTCATTAAATTGATTAGCGTATTTTAATTCTGCTAATGCCATAAAGTTTGTTTCGGCATCCAATCGCCCTTTTTGATTGGCATAAAACCAAAATGGCTGCGTATCACCGCTAGAAATCATTCCTCGTGTCTCTATAGATGTAACGATACTATCCTGAGCATTAAGAAATAATGAACCAAGAAATATATGTAAAATCAGTATTTTTTTCATCATAAGTATTTTAACTCTAAAGCTCTGTTAAGTGTAGGCTTTAACTCAATCTATTGTTTACTTTTGCCAAAAATAAAGAAGCATGTTCTCTATATTTAATTCTAAAAAATTTTTAGCCTCTAAGCTGGGCGAATTTACAGATATTCATAATCATATACTACCCGGAATTGACGATGGAGCGAAAACACCGGAAGATTCTTTACAGCTTTTAACTCATTTTAAAGAATTAGGCATTACAGACCTTATCTGTACTCCCCATACCATAAGCGATTACTACCCTAATAATCCTCAAACAATTTTAGATGCTAAGCATACGCTAGAAGCTTTTTTAGTTGAAAAAAATCAAAATGATTTTAAAATAAGAGCTTCTTCAGAATATATGATGGACTCTTCTTTTGCAGATCTAATTGATGCAAAAAATATTCTTCCTTTAAAAGATAATTATGTTCTTGTAGAAATGTCTTATCTGCAACCACCTATTAATCTTAGAGAAATACTTTTTAAGTTGGGCAATGCAGGTTTTATCCCGGTTTTAGCACATCCCGAGCGTTATGCGTTTTATCACAAAACTATGGATGTTTACACTGAATTAGGTGCTATTTGTAAATTTCAGCTTAATGCTTTGTCTATTAGTGGGTATTACGGCCCGGGAATTGAAAAAGTAGCGCTTCAACTTTTAAATGATGGTAAATACGAATTTTTAGGAACAGACACCCATCATATGCGACATATTGAGGGTTTGAAAAAGGTAAAGTTTGCGGGCAAATATGAACTTGCGTTAGATCGCATTATTTCAAATACTATAGCTACTTTTAGCAGCTAAAACGAAGTAAGCGCAACTAATTTAATTTCTGCATTTTCTACTGAATAAATTTGTGCAGCTGCAAGACAGTCTAGCAGCATCTTAAAGTCAAATTGAAAATCTGTACTGCTTTCAATTGCTGCTACAGGTGAATTATCTATAAAGTTCCTCGATTCTGTTGAAGACCAAAGCTCTTCTTCTAACTTTTCTATTTTAGGAAGTTTAGTAAATACAATGGGGTAACTTTTAGCATCAACAGCAAATGCATGAAGTACTTCTGTGGCAATTTGCGTAATGGCTTTTTTTTCAGTTTTCTTCGGAATGAATAGTCCCTCAAGTTCTTTATTAGCGAGTAAATATTCACATATTTCAAGCACGCGTGTCAATGAAATAAAATCACGCACAAGATTTTTATCTTTTATCTCAATAGGTAAGTTTTGTTCTATACGCTTTTTGAAGACCGGCACTACTGATCCCGCTGACCCATATACGTTACAAAGTCTTAATGCAATCAACTTAGTATTTACACAATCTTTTAGCCTGAACTTTAAATAATCTTCAACTACTTTTTTTGTTCTCCCCATCGTATTTATAGGATTCACCGCTTTATCTGTTGAAATCACCACTACTTGATTAACCTTGTGTTTTATACTATAATCAATAAGTAATTGTGCTCCTAAAATATTTGTGGTAATAGCAGCACAGGTATTTTCCTGCATTAAAGAAACGTGTTTATAGGCTGCAGCGTGAAAAACAGATGTAATTTTAAAATTTGCAAAAAGATGATTTAAAAAATCTGCATTGCAAACACTTTCTACAAAATAAGAAACCGTGACTTCAGAAAACTTAACAGTTAATTCTTCAAGCAAACTATGCAAACCGGTTTCTGAAATATCAACTAAAATCAGTCGTTTAGGCTTTTTAAAAGCAAACCCTAAAACGAGTTCACGACCTATACTTCCGGCAGCTCCGGTAATAAGTAATGTTTCGTTAGTTAATAAGGAGATATCATTCATATCTAATTGAAAAAATAATCAAGCAAAGCATCTTTAATTCTATTTAGATCAAATGCTGTCAAACCAGAACCTGAAGGTAGACAAAGTCCAGATTTCCATAAGTTTTCTGCCACATCTTCGCCATAGTATTCCTGATTTTCATAAATACCCTGTAAATGTAGCGGTTTCCATAGAAAACGAGACTCAATTTCGTGTTGCTCCAGAAACTTGCGTAAACCTTGCGAAGACTTATTCTTTAATAGTTGAGAATTTAACTGAATACAACTTAACCAATAATTTGAATAGTAAGAATCATCAGGTACTTCTAACAACTCAACACCGGGAATTTGCGCAAAGACTTCCTTATAAAAAAAATGAGTGTTACGCTTTGCCTCAATATGTGAATTAAGTGCTTTTAACTGACTTATTCCTAAAGCTGCATTTAGTCCCGGCATGGTGTAATTAAATCCCACAGCGTCGTGCTCAAAACCTGCCTGACTTATTTTTGACTGACTAGCCAAACGACGTGCACGTTGCGCATCATCTTCAGACTTACAAATTAATGCACCGCCACCTCCTGTGGTAATAATTTTATTCCCGTTAAAAGATAGAACACCATAATCTCCAAAAAGTGCGCAAGACTTATTTTTATACGTGCTTCCTAATGCTTCTGCAGCATCCTCAATTAAGGGTATTTTATACTGTCTTGCGATTTTAACAATTTCCTCTATTTTACAAGGTATTCCGTAAGAATGCACCACAATAAGTGCAGCCGGTAATTTGCCTTTTTCTAAACAGCTTTCTAGTGCAGTTTTGAGATCGTTAGGTGATAAGTTAAAAGTGTCCTGCTCACTATCTACAAAAACTGGTCGTGCTCCTAAATATTGAATGGGGTTAGCACTTGCAACGTAACTCATCGTTTGACATAAGACTAAATCATCACGTTTAACACCTGCTAACGTCAAAGCAAGATGCAGCGCAGCAGTACCAGAGTTTAACGCTATTATACTACGGCTTGTATTTAAAGTCGCTTTTAATTTTGTTTCAAACTCAGCTACAAACGGTCCACCAGAAGTTACCCAATTTGCCCTTAATGCTTCAGTTATTGAAGCAGCATCCTGCTCACTAATTTTTGGTAAGGAAAGTGCTATTTTTTTGGGTTTAGGCATAGTTACTTATTTAGATTTCTCCTCTTAAATCTTTTTATCAAATTATCGAGAAACAAATGAAGTACTAACCAGAATACTACCTGCACGATAAAAAATACTGCTAATCCTATTTTAGGTTCTATAAATAGAACGGCTACTACCTGAACGAGGGTCAACATAACAACCAGAATTACGATTTGCCTATGGCTATACCCCAAACGTAGCAGTAGGGAATAACTGTGTAATTTATCTCTTTTAAAAATAGAGACACCACTAATGACACGAAGTACTAAAACACGTAATGTATCAAAAATAGGATACCAAAACAAAGCTATAACTACAGGTAAACGTTGCTGATAGCTATCAAGTCTGATGTTTGAAGCCGATAAATCTGCTTCAATAAAAGTTATCAAAAACGCGGCGCACAAAAATCCTAAAAATAACGAACCGCTATCTCCCATAAATATAGCTGCAGGCTCTTTATTTATTCTTCTGAATCCAAAAAGTGCGGCTCCTACACACATTAAAAATACACTAGAGAATGGAATTTGAAAATACAACAAACCCAAAATAAAGAGTAAAGCAACTGTGGTTGCAAGACCGTCTATGCCGTCTATAAAATTAAAAGCATTGGTAAGAAATGTGAGTAGTAGAATACTTAAAATTACACTTGCGTAATAAGGTATTTGAAAAAAGCTGTGCTCTAACAGTACAGATTGCAAGCGCAAATCTGCACAAACAACTACAATGCTAATGATTAATACCTGAAAGATTAGCTTTGGCAACCATCCTAAAGATTTCAAATCATCTACAAGTCCTAAAACAAAGAGCGCTGAAACTCCTAAGATTAAATACAAATGATTGCGAATTAAATAATCTCCCTCAAAAGCGAAAGCGGTACAAAAAATACCAAAAAATAACGCAATACCTCCCGATGCAGGCACAGCTGTTTTGTGCAATTTTTTCCCACCCGTTTCTACTATAAAATACCGGGCAAAAACGGGTTTACATAACAATTTCCCTAATGCAAATGTCAATGCAAAAGCTAGAAGTGCCGGTAGAAAAAATAAAATCATTTGCATTAAAGAGAACCCCTTTTGGTCCTCAAATATACACTTTCAGTATTTCAGTAACACTCCAAAAAAAAAAGCCGCCCTTAGGCGACTTTATATTTTTATAAATGCAATTTGACTAATCTAATGTCGCATCTAATGTAATTTCTGCTTTAAACAGTTTTGATACCGGGCAGTTTTCTTTTGCTTTATTTGCAATTTTCACAAATTCTTCTTCGCTAATTCCAGGCACTTTACCTTTTAAAGTCAAATGTACTTTTGTGATCTCTCCATCCTCAAAAGTTACCTTCGCATCAGTGTGTAAATTGTCTGCGGTATAGTCCTCTTCACCTAAAAACGCAGAAAGCTGCATTGTATAGCAACCTGCATGTGCTGCGCCCAATAGCTCCTCGGGGTTGGTTCCTTTTCCGTCTTCAAAACGGGTACCAAAAGCGTATTTTGCTTCATCTAGAACAGTACTCTCGGTTGAGATAGTACCTTGTCCTTCTTTAATTTTTCCTTTCCAGTTTGCAGATGCGTTTCTTGAAAATTTCATATCGTTGTTTTTTATTTTTTAATTATATCTAAAACTAACAATCAATCCCACTAACCACAACTTTTTAAATCTATTTTAGCTTTTGAAAGGCTAGTATTAACAAGCCTTAACAGCATTTTCGCTAAATTGCAACTATGAAGACAGCTACAGTAACACAACTTAAAAAAGAACTTAAAGAAAAAGATACTGAAGAATTACTGCAACTATGCCTTAAGCTCTCTCGTTTTAAAAAGGAAAATAAAGAACTTCTAACCTATCTGCTTTTTGAATCTGACTATGAGGTGGGCTACGTAGATTCTGTAAAAGAATTAATCGATGTACAATTTGAAGCAGCGAATACTAAAAATTATTATTGGCTTAAAAAGGCAATTCGTAAAATTTTAAAGGAAACAAAAAAATACATCAGATATTCAGGCAACAAAGAAACTGAAGTACAGCTTCTTATTTATTTCTGCGAAAAGATGGACGCGTTTGAACCGTCTATTCGCAACAACAACACCTTACGAAATCTCTATCTGAGACAAGTGGAATATATCACCAAGAAGGTTGAAGGTCTTCACGAAGATCTGCGACTCGATTATTATAACGCATTAGAAAACCTAAACTAAATGACTCAACTACATTTAAAAAACCTTAACGTAACTATTGATAAAGGCGAACTTGTTAGTTTTCTGCAAGACGACTATCAATATATACATCAAAAAGGAACTCCTGGATGGCGTAGTGCAGATACCGAAATGTTTCCGGTAATAGGTCCTACAGATCAGGCAAATTTTAGAGTAGAAACACCTAAAGGAGCCGCTATTCAAGATCAACACGGCCTGTTACGTGAACTTACCTATACTTGTATAGAGGCCACGGAAACCACAGCTGTATTTGAAAAAAAATATTCGGCAAATATAAAAGTTAGGAACTCAAAATTTCCGGATAAGTCTACTGAAGAATGGCTTTCCTGGCCGTATGATTTCAATTTTAAAAAGCAATTTACCTTAAGTGAGAATGCTTTAGAAGTTGCATTTATAATAAGCGGAGAAAATGGAATGCCATTTATGCTGGGTTATCATCCGGCATTTAACCTACAAACTAAAAAACCGGTAATAGAGACTACTACCAAAGAAATTACTTTAGAAGAAGTTTTAGCTGTAGGCAGCCGGGCCTATCAAGTAGCAGACTGTACAGAAATTACTTTAAAAGATAAAAAGTCTATAACTCTAAAATCTAATGGTTTTGGCAACTTTATGTTGTGGACCGAAGTAACCAATATGGTTTGTATAGAACCTATAAGTTTCTACCCCTACGCTGTTGATCAAAAAAACCTGCACGAAGGTTTTATGACGCTAGGAGAATCTGCTGCTCAATTCAGTGTAGAATTGATTCTAAACTAAAGCTTCTTTTAAAATCGTTACGGGATGCAATGCCTCGCGTTGTGTCCCGTCTTTTATCTGATGCCTGCAACTGGTTCCCGGGGCAGCAATTATGGTATCCTGTGCCGCTTTACGTATAGCGGGGAATAAAGTCTGCTCTCCTATTTGCATACTTAGCGCATAATGCTCTTTCTCATAACCAAAAGAACCTGCCATACCACAACAGCCCGAAGGTATAATTGTAGGTTTAAAATTTGCAGGCAAATTGAGTAAATTAAAGGTATGTTCTATCCCACTCAAAGCTTTTTGGTGACAATGCCCATGTATTTTCAGTTTCTTAGCGTCCGTAGTAAAAGAGGTAGACTTTATATTACCCAGTTTAATTTCAGCATTTAAAAATTCATCAATTATAAATGTGTTTTTAGCGAGTATTTTAGCTTCTTCCACATTCTTAGACAATCGCAAATATTCATCCCGAAACCCTAAAATAGCAGAAGGCTCTATACCTATTAAAGGATGTTCTGCATCTACAAGATCTTTAAATGTTTTAATGTTTTTTTGAGCAATTTTTCGGGCTTGTTTTAAGAATCCTTTAGAAATTAGCGAACGCCCGCTTTCTGCATGCGTAATCACACGCACTTCATAATTTAAACGTTGTAACAATACCACAGCGTCTTCCCCTATCTGGGCATCAAGATAATTTGTAAACTCATCTACGAACAGATAAACTGTTTTTATAGGCTTTTTAGGATTGAAAGCTCTTAATTTCTTAAAACGCGCGCGTAATGTTTTTTTAGACAGTGGCGGAAGGCTACGTTCTGGGGCAACCTCAAGCGTTTTACGAATAAAACTCCCAGACAATTTTGCCTTGTAGAGTCCGTTTGTAATACCCGGTAAAACCGAAGCAAATTTATTGAGATATGCGTTAAATGCAAATGCGCGCGTACGTAGCGAACTTCCATTTTCTTTCTTATACTGGTATTCAAATTCTGCTTTTAAAGTAGCCACATCTACATTACTGGGGCACTCGCTTGCACAGGCCTTACAGCTCAAACACAAATCAAAAACTTCTTTAAGTTCTTTGTGATTAAAACTGTTTTTACGTTCAGAATGAGTTAAAAATTCGCGCAGCGTATTTGCTCTTCCTCGTGTAGAATCTTTTTCATCACGGGTAGCTCTGTAACTGGGACACATGGTACCGCCTGCCTCTGGTAACTTGCGGCAATCACCACTACCATTACATTGTTCTGCAGCACGTAAGATACCTTGAGAATCCTCAAAATTAAGCAGGGTATCTATCTCAGGCTCTTTACGGTCTGGTATATACCGCAATTGCCCATCCATAGGTTTAGCGTTAATTACTTTACCGGGATTAAATATATTATCAGGATCAAATGTGTGTTTAATGCGTTTTAAAACTGCGTAATTTGTTTTGCCAATCATAAACTCCACAAATTCTCCACGTACGAGACCATCACCGTGCTCACCGCTCATAGAACCCTTATACTTTTTAACAAGATCTGCGACCGCTGTAGTTATGGTTCTAAAAAGAGTTACATCGTCACTATTTTTAAGATTTAGAATAGGTCGTAAATGTATTTCACCCGCACCTGCGTGTGCATAGTAAACCGCATCCTGTTTAAAATGTGCCATTAGGGCTGTAAATTCTTTAATATAGGATGCTAGATCTTCTAAGGCGACAGCGGTATCTTCTATACACGCTACTGCTTTGCGATCTCCCACAATATTACCCAGTAAGCCCAAACCTGCCTTACGTAACTCTAGCGCTTGATTGATCTGGTTACCTTCTAATGTAGGATAGGCATAACTAAGACCAGACTCTTTTAAAGTTTCAATAAGCTGTAGGGCTTTTATACGTGCTTCATCTAGCGTTACTGCGCGCACCTCGAGCATTAAAATAGCTGCAGGATCTTGTTCTATAAAAAACCTGTTCTTTTGTTGTTCTCTGTTATTTAAGGTACAGTCAAGTATTACTTTATCCATCATTTCACACACATACAAATTGTGTTTCATAACAGGTACAACGGCTTCAAGACAGGCATTTATACTCTCAAAATGTGCTGCAACCATAACTGCTTCCGCAGGAGGTAGCTCATCGAGTTTTAAGGTTATTTCAGTAGTAAATGCAAGTGTACCCTCACTACCGGTAAGCAGTTTACACATATTAAACAATGTGTTGCTTTCAGCATTAAAGACATTATTGTCAAGCAAAGCATCTAGTGCATAACCTGTGTTTCTGCGATGTATTTCAGGCTTCGGAAAATTAGCGTGAATTTCCTGTTGCGCTTTAGGAGTATATAATTCCTTATATATTGCTGAATAAATACTCCCTTCTAAAGATTCTAAATTTCGCTTTTGTGCAAACTCTTCAGCAGTAATTTTGCTGAAATCAACAGTGCTACCATCACTTAAAATAGTTTTTAGATTAATTACTTTATCACGTGTTACTCCATATTGTATTGAAGTAGTCCCAGAAGAATTATTACCCACCATTCCACCTATCATACAGCGGTTAGAAGTAGAGGTATTAGGTGCAAAAAATAAACCATGGGGTTCTAAAAACCTGTTCAATTCATCCCGAATCACTCCCGGTTGTACCGTAACCGTTCTTTGAGTTGCGTCGAAGGATACGATTTTAGTGAAGTGCTTTGATACATCTACAACAATACCCTCGCCCACACACTGCCCTGCAAGAGAAGTCCCTGCAGTACGAGGTATTACCCCTACTTGATGTTCTTTTGCAAATACTATAATTTTTTTTAGATCAGCTTCAGACTTTGGTAACGCCACAGCCAAGGGTAACTTACGGTAAACTGATGCATCTGTAGCATACAGTTTTTTATGTAGTTCATCGAGATATAATTCTCCATCAAAATTTTTCGCAAGTGCATCAAGTGCTTCTGTAAAGTCTGTAATCATAGGCTAAAGTTACAATTATATTAATTTTAGAGTGTTAACATTTTCTAAGATAAGCTTAACAAAAAATTGGCGGGAGCCTCGTTAAACATAAGGAGTTGTGAACTTACATTTGCCGTACAAACAACAAATTCAAATACAATTATGAAAAAATTATTTATAGCTTTTGTTTTAATAGCAGGTTTTTCGTTCTCTTCTCAAGCGCAGGAGATTTCAAAAAATGCTTTAGGTCTTAGACTAGGAGATAATGATGGTTTTGGCGCAGAAATTTCTTATCAACGTGCCCTTGGTGACAACAATCGTTTAGAGTTGGATCTAGGTATCAATGATGGTAACAGATACGATGCTTTTAAATTAGCTGGTCTTTACCAATGGGTATGGAATATTGACGGTGGCTTTAACTGGTATGCCGGTTTAGGTGGTGGTTTAGGTAGTGTAAGCTACGATGACGATTTTCCAGGAAGAAACAATGATGATAATTCTGAAGTTTTCCTTTTTGGAGCTGGTGATATAGGTATCGAGTACAATTTTGATATTCCACTTTTAATCTCTTTAGACTTTAGACCAGAAATAGGCTTTAATGATTTTAATGATGACTTAGGTTTTGATATCGCTTTAGGTTTGCGTTACCAATTCTAATCTCAACCTCATAAATTAAAAATCCCGTTAGCTCACGCTAACGGGATTTTTTTTGTTCGGTATAAAATCAAATCTTTATTTACTAATTGATTTTGAAGCAACCTGTTTAATTCTATTTATAGCTTTTAAATATACTTCTTCATACATAGGCACTACGCGCTCAATAGCAAATTGCTGAGCTTGTAAACGGGCCTGTTTTTTAAATAAATCAAGAGTTTCACGCTCTTTTAAAATACTCAAGGCATTAGCTGCCATAGCATCTATATCACCTACATCGCTCATATAGCCCGAGTAACCGTGTGTATTAACCTCTGCAAGACCTCCTGCATTAGATGAGATAACCGGCACACCATGAGCCATTGCTTCTAATGCCGCCAGACCAAAACTCTCTGCTTTTGATGGTAACAGAAATAAGTCTGAAAAACACAATATCTTATCAATCTCGTTACTGTTTCCTAAAAATATCACCTTGCTAGCAATTCCTAACTGCTCACAGAGTAACTCGGCAGGGCCACGCTCTGGTCCCTCTCCTACCATGATTAATTTTGAAGGAATATGTTTTTGAATTTCATTAAAGGTTTTAATTACATCGGGAATACATTTTACCTCCCGCATATTACTAATGTGGGTGATAATACGCTCTTCTTCGGTAGCCATTAATCCGCGTTGACAATCTGTAAAAGAGTCTTTAAGCGTATTTATATCTATGAAGTTAGGTATTACCTGAATCTTACGTTTGATATCAAATAAACGGTTTGTATCATCTTTTAGACTTTGAGATACTGAAGTTACCACATCACTTTTATTAATGCTGAAGGTAACTGCAGGTTTATAAAACGGATGACTTCCTACTAACGTGATATCTGTACCGTGCAAAGTAGTTACCATCGGTATGGTTATACCATCCTGCTGAAGCATTTTTTTTGCCATATAACCGGCGTAGGCGTGTGGTATGGCATAATGCACGTGCAACACATCTATATGATAAGCCTTGATGATGTTTACAAGTTTACTAGAAAGCGCCAACTCATAAGGCTGAAAGTGAAAAAGTGGATATTCGGGAACATTTACTTCGTGAAAAAAGATCTTTTCATTAAGCAAATCAAGCCTAACCGGCTGTTTGTAAGTAATAAAGTGAACTTCATGTCCTCTTTTAGATAATGCAATACCCAACTCGGTAGCGACAACACCACTACCGCCAAATGTGGGATAACAAACTATAGCTATTTTCATGGCTTAAAATTACCAATTATTAAGCCAGCACCGATATCTCTAAAGCGGTTTTAGATTTTATTTAAGAAGAATTACTAAGGAATTATAGCATTCTGAATTACCTCTTGAATACGACTGCGAAGATCTGACTGTATTAACTTTCGATTTTCTGCATCAGGGAAGGTTCTGTTTGATAAGAAAACGTACACGATTTGCGTTTCAGGATCTGCCCAGGTAAAAGTTCCTGTAAATCCTGAATGGCCAAAACTAGCTTTAGAAACACAACCACACGTGCCGCCCACAGTTCCTAGCTGCGGCTTGTCAAAGCCTACACCTCTGCGCACACCTTCATTACAATAATAGCAGGTATTAAAATCACTCATTGTATTTTTTGAAAAAAAGCGTTTACCGCCATAATATCCATTTTGTAAATACATCTGCATCATTTTAGCCACATCATTAGCGTTGCTAAACAAACCGGCGTGACCACCCACGTTATCGGTCATCGCCGCTCCCATATCATGCACATAACCCTGTATTTGTTGCATTCGCCAATAGGTATCATTTTCAGAAGGTACTATATTACTTTTTTGAGTATAATTTAAAGGCTTATATCCCATATAATTAGCCCCAAGATTCTTGTAGTACATGCGCTGGGTAAGCGTATCAAGATCAGTTAAAGCAGTATCTTCAAGATATTTTTTAAACAGAAAATAAGATAAGTCACTGTATTTGTAGACTCGAGATGGTAATAAATCTGTATCTGCAATAATCTTAACTATAGTGTCAGGATAATCTTTTCGCAAATACATATCTTCAGCAATCTTTATAGAAAAATCGCCCTCGGAAGAAGAGCGATAGTATTTTTTTGATATGTGACCGGTTTCATCATAAGTGGCTCTGTAAAACGGAAGCCAGGGTTTCAACTTTCCATAGTGAGAAAGTACCTGTTTGATAGTTATATCTTCTTTATTAGTTCCTTTCAAAATAGGAAGAATACTACCTAACTTGTCATTAAGTTTAAATTTGTTAGCATCATAACGCTCCATTAATAAAGGTAACGTAGCAAGAATTTTAGTCATTGAAGCCAGGTCATACACATCGGTGAGTTTTACATCCTCTCTTTTAGTGTAAGTATGGTGACCAAATGCTTTCTCATAGATTACCTTACCATTGCGCGCCACCAAAACCTGCGCCCCCGGAAACATTACATTAGTAAGTCCTTCCTTTACGAGTTCATCAATTTCCTTGAGTTTTTCTGAATTCATACCCTCCTCTTCGGGTACCCCATATTGTAATCTGCGCAAAGTACCCGTTTCAAAACTGGTATTAATCTGAAAGTTTTTTCCTAGTGAAACCGGTAATTTGCCCTGGGCTCCTATAGCACCAAAAATCAACTGAGCACTTAAATCCTGAGCAATTGCGCTATTTTGGTAAGACATTACAATACCTTTAATCGCGCGTATATCATTCAGTTTTAAAAGTGCATAAGGTCTTACAAAAACATCGAGAACTGTAGGTTTTGACTTGGCTATAGCTTCTATAATAGCAATATCTGCAGATGTCATTGAAAAGGATTTCCAGGGGTTATCATCAGAGCGATGAAAACCTATAATGACATAATTATATTTATCTAGTTTGTTTAAATATTCGGCACTGCTAGAGGCACTTATTTTTGTCACTTCGGCATATTTCTGTAGCGATTTATAAAATGGATCTCCACTGTCATCGCCCAACTCAACATATGCTATTTTCTTAAGATCTAAATCTTTAACCGGTAGAATGGCTTGATCATTTTTGAGAACCGTTAAAGCATTTGCCATAGCCTTACGGTAAATTACATCATCTTCTACACTGTTTAGGTCTTTAATAAGATTTGCAGTATTTACGGGTTGATAATTATTGAGACCAACTTTAAATTTTGCGAATAAAATTTTCTTAACAGATCGCGACAGGCGGGTTTCTGTAATATCTCCTGCATTATACGCTTCTTCAAACTTAGCCATCGCTTTAGGCACGTTTTCACTCATCAGCAAGATGTCATTACCCGCTTTAAAAGCTTCCAGATCTATAAGACCCGGTTCTTTAAAGTTAGATGCGCCTTTCATATTTAAAGCATCAGTAAATATCAATCCCTGAAAACCTAAACTATCTTTTAACAAGCCGGTTACAACCTTTTGAGATAACGACGTAGGATAACCCGGTTTGCTTTCTAAGGCAGGAACATTAAGATGTGCAATCATAATGCTAGCGATACCCGCATCAATAACTTTTTTATACGGATACATTTCTATGGAATCTAAACGCTTTCGGCTAAATGGAATCGTAGGAAGCGTCTTATGCGAATCCTGATTAGTATCCCCGTGACCCGGAAAATGTTTTGCACTTCCTAGCACGCCGGCTCCTTGCATTCCTTTAATAAAAGCCACGCTTTTATCGGTTACATTATTACGATCTTCTCCAAATGATCTGTTTCCTATTATAGGATTTTCAGGATTTACATTTATATCAACAACAGGAGCAAAGTTAATGTGAACGCCCATTCGTTTATTGTGTAAACCTATTTGCTTAGCTACTTCCTCTACAATATTATTGTCTTTAATAGCTCCTAAAGTCATATTCCATGGAAACGCATAGGTAGAGTCTAATCGCATTGCCAGACCCCATTCTGCATCCATAGCCACCATTAAAGGCACTTTACTCAACGACTGATACTCGTTATTAAGCTTTGCCTGACGCATAGGACCTCCTTTAGAAAAAATAACACCACCTATGTGGTTATTTTTAATGAGCGTTTTTATAGCGTCTGTTTTTGATTTTGGGTCACTAGAAAAAACATCTACCATAAACAATTGACCTATTTTTTCTTTTAAGGTCATTTTATTGTAAATGCTATCAACCCAGGCTTGTTGCTCAGTTAATTGTTTTGCCAGTAATGGATTTTTTGATTGTGAAAAGCCTTGAAAGGCAAGTATAAGAAATACTCCAACGAGTAAGTGTTCACGCATCATAAGCGGTATATTTTATTTAAAGAAACGGTTGTGCCAGCTTTCTATTGCAGGTACTTCCCAAAATTCTAGATATTCTTCTTTAGTATTTACGAGATTATTAAATACTATGGTTTTTTTACCTACAGCACCCTCTTTTGCCATCTTTTTGAAATCTGCTAAAGGCTTAAAATGAACCCGATCATTCTGAATGTAGGTAACATTCATTTTATCTAATAATTGTACTTCAAAATCTTTTTCAAGTTGTTGTATAAATCGCACCTGTGTATCTATAGAACACCCACTGGCAGCACTTGCACTTTGGTCAAGGCCTATCACGATAAAACGATCGTACTTCACCTCATAACCGGCATTCAAACTTGCGCCATGAGCTGTCCATTCTTTAAGAAAGCTTTCCAATTGTTCTTGAAGTTTCACAAGTTCTTCTTCAGCAAATTTGCGGTCACTTTGATAAATCCAAAGTCGGGAATTAGCAGGTAAATCTTGAAAAGGAATTAACATATACGTATATAAAAATTAGTAGCACAAACTTAATGTATATAAAGGCGGTCCTTAAAAAAGATAGTGTTAAAAGCCTTCAAATTCTTTTAAAAATGTAATTATCACAATTTAATTGAAGTAAAATTACCTTGAGAATCGTCCCTCACTATTTTAATCGCGATTAAGGAGTGAATAAAAGATTCAAAAATCGACTGAAAGGATCTTTCTCTTTCAAATTAATGCTAATAAGCAACGGTACCTTAGATTTTAAATAAAAAAAGCATCGGTAAAACCGATGCTTTATAAAACCTATTATTTAATCGCATTATAGATCATCTGCATTTGCAATCATCTCTGCAATATCTAAAACTTCTACAGAATCTTCTTTTTCTTTATTCTTAACACCGTCTGTCATCATCGTATTGCAAAAAGGGCATCCTGCAGCGATAACGTCTGGTTTAATTTCTAAAGCTTCTTCTGTACGCTCTATATTAACATCTTTTGTACCCGGCTCAGGTTCTTTAAACATTTGAGCTCCTCCTGCACCACAACAGAAACCTTTCGTTTTGCAGCGTTTCATCTCGACAAGCTCTACCTCCAACTTACGAAGTAAATCTCGCGGAGCCTCATAAATACGGTTAGCACGAGCTAAGTAGCAAGGATCGTGAAAAGTAATACGCTTACCTTTATACTTACCCCCTTCAACAGTGAGTCTACCTTCGTCAATTAAAGATTTTAAAAATTGAGTGTGGTGTAAGACTTCGTAATTACCCCCAAGACCAGGGTATTCATTAGCTATTGTATTAAAACAATGTGGGCACGCAGTAACTATTTTTTTTACATCGTAGCCATTAAGAACTTCGATATTTGTTACCGCCTGCATTTGGAATAAAAATTCGTTACCGGCTCGTTTTGCAGGATCACCGGTACAGCTTTCTTCAGTACCCAATACAGCAAACTCTACTCCCGCCTTTGCTAATAATTTTACAAATGCTTTGGTTATTTTTTTTGCTCTGTCGTCAAAACTTCCGGCGCAGCCTACCCAAAAGAGAACTTCCGGAGATTTGCCTTGTGCCATAAATTCTGCCATCGTAGGGACTTTGATAGCTTCTGCCATAATCTAATTTTTATTCCTATTAGTTTTTTAAAATGCCTAGTCTTTAAACACTTCTATAGTTACATCTTTTTCAACAAGATCTGTAAATTTCCCTTTGTAACGGGTTGCACGTACCAGGTGATTATCTATCCAGTGATAATTACCGCCTCGTGGTTTACCCATTAAAAGGCTGTGGTAATTAAAACCGTGCTTGTCTAACCAGTTTTCAGTTACTTCACGGTGTTCTTCAGTACGAGAAGTAAAAAAGCATATAATATGCCCCTCGTCATACCATTTGTTTAAGGTTGCCAATGCATCTGGGAAAGGTTCGCAAGTTCCCATGCGCTCAGGCTCCTCGTTAGGAACATCTTCGGTAATGGTTCCATCAATATCAATGAGGTAGTTCTTCACACCTTCTGGCAGAACCGGGCTTACATGTTCCCCATCCTGCAGCTTTTCACTTAACATTTTGTCCACTTCCTCTTTTTTCATGAGTTTTCTATTTTAAAATTTATTGGTTGGTTTCTAAAGTTCGTTGATCCAATTTGCACGATCCATTTGATTGAAAGGCCATGGTGCTGCGTTATTTTCAATATTGGTCATCGCATTGTTCAAATCTGTAGGAGCCGCGCTCTGCTCCATTACAAGATACTGTCTCATATCCATAATAATAGAAAGTGGGTTTATACCCACCGGGCAAGCTTCTACACAAGCATTACAGGTAGTACACGCCCATAATTCTTCGCGGGTAATATAATCATCTAATAATTGTTTCCCATCATCCTGAAAGGTTCCCTTATTAGCATCTATATTTTTTCCTATATCTTCAAGACGATCACGTGTCGCCATCATAATGCGACGTGGTGACAGTAACTTTCCGGTTTGATTTGCAGGACATTCACTGGTACATCTACCGCATTCTGTACAGGTATATGCATTTAATAATTGAACCCAGCTTAAATCTGTCGCTTCACTAGCACCAAACTTTGCCGGCACTTCATCAGCCGCACCTTCCTCTGGCATTGCATAAGGATCTGCATCAGGATCCATCATTAATTTTACTTCTTGTGTAACCGCATCTAAATTATCAAACTGTCCCTGTGGTTTTAGTCTTGCAAAATATGTATTTGGGAAAGCCAGTAATATATGCAAATGCTTAGAATAGTATAAGTAATTTAAAAATACCAGTATTCCTAAAATATGAATCCACCAGGCCGCGCGTTCCACGAGTATTAATGATGAGATACTCATATTTTCAAATAAAGGAGCTATAAACTGACTAACCGGAAACGACCCTAGAATACCTGAAGCACTCGCATAATGCTCTGCTCCTTTAAGCTGAAGTGTATAATCTGCAGCGTTCATAGTTAGAAACAACAGCATAAGTACCACTTCAAAATACAAAATGAGATTGGCATCTAACTTAGGCCAACCTTTCATTTCTCGATTTAAAAAACGCTTTATATGTAAAATGTTACGACGTATCCAGAAAACAATAACGCCTACTAAAACAAGGAGTGCAAAAATTTCAAAAACAGCAATAAGGAAGTTATAAAAACCACCCATAAAACTGAATATACGGTGTGTACCAAAAATCCCGTCAATTACAATCTCAAGAACTTCAATATTAATGATTATAAAACCCAGGTATACAAGTACGTGAATTATACCAGAAACCGGTCTACGTACCATTTTATATTGCCCTAAAGCAATCTTAGCCATATTGCGCCAACGTTGCGGCTTATTATCGCTTCGATCTTCATCGCGGCCTAATTTTATATTGCGGATTAGCTTTTGAACGTTTTTAGCAAAAAAAACAACTCCAATCGCTAGTGCGATTATGAACAATATATTAGGAAGGTATTGCATTTAATTTATTTAAGTGAATCTTTCGGTTCGTTATATGGACCCGGATTTTTACCAAAAACTGAAAAATGTACGTAACGTTTAGGATTAAGTTTTATGTCTTGCATAAGCTCTTCCATCTGCTTGGTAGCGCGCTCCAGGTTATTATACATATCCTTATCATTAATCAATTGCCCTAAACTACCTTCGCCATTATCTATCTTAGAGGTGATGCTTTCTACTTCTGCAATCATATCTTCCATTTTAGTAACTAGCTGACCCACGTTAACCTGAGAAAGACTATCGCTCATCTGATTAAAATTAGCAGACATCTCATCAAGATTCGTGAATGTGCGGCTTAATTTCTTATCATTATCAGACAATAGTTTATTTAATCCCTGCGAAGCTTGTTTAAACGATGCGGCTGTTTCAGTAATATCTGCAATAGCTGTGCGTAAATTTTTACGGGTATCTTGATCTAAAACATCTGCAACACCGGTTAAAACAGAATCTGTACTGTTTATCACAGACTCCACTTTTTTCTGTAGCGGTGTTAGACGCTCATTTACCAGCTCAAAAATACCTTCATCAATAGTACCCTCTAGAGTATCACCAGACTTAGCAACTTCACCGCGCTCGTAATCTGGCACAATAGAAAGAGATTTTCCACCTATTAAACCACCTCCATATATTTGTGCCTTACTGCTTTTTGAGAATTGAAAATCATTTTTGACATTAAAGGTTACTAATAGCATACCCTGCTTGTCTGCAAAATCTATAGATAATACTTTACCTACTACCAGACCATTAATAGTCACAGTAGAGCCGGGAGAAAGCCCCTCTACGTTATCGTAAATCGCATAATAAGTACGGTCATTTTGAAGAAGATTATTGCCTTTTAAAAAGCTATAACCAAAAATTAAAAGAGCTATTGCCACTACGGCTAACAGACCTGTTTTTACCTCTCTAGAAATGTTCAATGTGTACTATTTTTGATGAGCTTCAAATTTAGGAATAAAATCTATTAGGACTTACTACGCTAACTTTTATTTATAACTTAGTTGACCTTTCGCTTTACCCCATTTTTAAAGGAAACAATATAAGCAGACTTATACCCTTTAGCTTTTGCTTCAGAAAGTTTACGTTGAATTTCACTGTAATTTGAGGTATCGCCATAATAATACTTATACAGTTTTCCTTCCTTAGCTCTGGTAATCTCCCCTAAACCTTTAAAATTATATGATTTGGGCTCAACGCTTTTACTACTTGCCGCTATCTGCACCATATACACCTCACCGTCTGAAACAATATCCTTTACCTCAACTGCCGGGACAACTTTAGTTATTCCCAGAAAGTCATTTGCACTTACATTTTCTCTATATTCCTCAATCGCTGTGGCTATTGCGTGCGCTATTTCTTTTTGTCCTGTTGAAGAATTTAAATACTTACCTTCTTCGTTATTGGTAATAAAGCCCGTTTCAATAAGAACACTGGGCATCACTGTTTGATGTAACACAACAAATCCCGCCTGTTTAACACTACGATCTTTACGATTCAGTTTTTCTCTGAAGTTATCCTGAACCAAACTTGCTAATTGAATGCTTTGGTCTAAAAACTCTTCTTGCATAAGTGTAAGACCTATTAAAGACTCTGGTGAGTTTAAATTATACTGTGCATATTTTTCTTCATAGTTATCTTCCAGAAAGATCACTTCGTTTTCAGCCTTTGCAACTTCAAAATTGGTATTATTTCGATGTAAACCCAGCACATACGTTTCTGCACCAGAAGCCTGAGAGGTATGCGCATTGCAATGAATAGAGATAAAAAGATCTGCTTTTGCCTTATTAGCAATTTCACCACGACGATCTAATTCTACAAAAACGTCGGTTTTACGGGTGTATAAAACTTCAATCTCTTTATTTTTCCCTAACTCTTCTCCTATTAATAAAGCGATTTTTAAGGCTACATCCTTCTCTTTTATACCGGTTTTTGAAGGTTTCCCGGGATCTTTACCTCCGTGACCGGCATCTATAACAACTACAAACTTCTTAAAATCAATAGGTTTATCATTAGAAAAAGAATTGCTACATAGCAAACTCAGGGTAAATACAATTATAAAAGATATATTCGTTTTCATATTTGGGGAACGTCATTTAATATCATGCAATTTTACAAAGCCATTTTTAATCTTCATTACTTATGGCTTCTAAAAAATAGATGTAATTTTGGCACATTGGTTTTTGCCCTTTCATTTACAAAAATAGTACTAATCCCATTGCGAACAAAGATCCTTATCGTACTGCAAATTCTAGGCGTATTCCTTATCTGCTGTGGGTCTTTACAGGCTCAGGAGATATCAGTAAATACTCTTAAAAGCATACCTGCAGATACGTCTTACAAACAGCCCGTTAACAAACCTCAAGGCAGTCAACTTACCCATATGCTTGCGCCTACACAACGCGACAGCACAAAGACAGACAGTTTACAACCTGCCCGCGAGCCGCTTACCGATATTGTCAAATACAGTGCCACTGATTATTCTCGGTTTGATAAACGCACTAACAAACTGTATTTATACAACGAGGCAGAGATTAACTATACCGACATCAACATCAAAGCAGGTCAAATTATTGTAGATAACACAAACAATGTTGTTTTTGCAAAGGGTATTTTAGATTCTGCTGGTGTTTACACTCAAGGTCCCGTTTTTGTGCAGGCGCAAAACACCGTAGAGCCAGACTCGATCAAATACAATTTTAAGACCGAAAAAGCGCTTATTTACGGATCTCGTACAAAGCAACAGGAGTTTTACATTAAAAATGAGGTAAGTAAACGGGTTAATGATTCGGTTGTTTTTATGCGCAATGTGCGTTTTACAACCAGCGAGAATGAGGATGACCCCGAATATTACTTCTATGCCCGAAAAGTAAAATTTGTACCGGGAAAGAAAATTGTTACCGGTCTGGTTAACATGTTTGTTTATGATGTTCCTATTCCTTTAGGAGTGCCCTTTGCTTATTTTCCAATGGAAAAAGAAACCAGTGTTTCCGGGTTTATAATGCCATCGCCCGGAGAAAATAACGAGCGTGGTTATTTTCTTCAAAACGGAGGATATTATTTTGCATTAAGCGATTATGCAGATCTTACACTTACCGGTGATTATTATACAAACGGTAGTTATGCGCTACGCGGAAGCAGTGCCTATCGAAAGCGATACAAGTTTAGTGGAAACGTAAACATCAGATATGAAAGACTACTCAATAGCGAGCGTGGTTTACCCGATTTTTCTGAAACAAATACTTATAATATTCAGTGGTCACATAGCCAGGACACCAAGTCGAGTCCTAATTCGCGTTTTTCTGCATCTGTAAACTTAGGAAGTAGTAACTATTTTAGGCAATCTACAAACATTGATAATGTCGCCAGTAGGCTTACAAACACATTAAGCTCTTCGGTATCCTATTCTAAAACCTTTCAGACCGTACCACAAGTTAATCTTGCGCTTACAGCAAGACATACACAAAATACGCAGACGCAGGTTATTAATATGACCTTACCTAGCTTACAGTTAAACGTAGATCGTATTTACCCATTTGCGCCTAAGACCGGCTCCAAAAAAGGAATTATAGAAAACATCAACTTCAACTACTCCGGTAGTGGGGAAAACCGTTTTGAAACCACAGACAGTTTGTTTTTTACAGCTCAAATGTTTAGAGATGCAGAATTAGGAGTAAGACACAGCATCCCTATTACAACAAACTTTAAACTTTTTAAGCATTTAAGCGTATCTGCAAGTACAAACTATCAGGAAAGCTGGGTTTTTGAAACCATCAACCAGAGTTTTGACACAGAACAACGAAAAATTGTTGAGGATACTATAAATGGTTTTGATCGTTTTAATACCTATAACTTCAGTACAAGTTTAGGTACTACGTTATATGGCCAGTTTAATTTTGGAGAAGACAAAAAGATACAAGCCATACGTCACGTAATTAAACCTTCAGTTTCTTTTAATTACAACCCGGCTTTTGATCAGTATTATGAAACGTTCTTAGCACCAGAATTAGATGATCCTAATGGAGATTTAACGCGTGAGGTAACCTATTCAAGATTTGATGGTGGCTTTTACGGTGCGCCGGGTAATTTTAGTTCGAGTGGCGTCAGCTTAAGTATAAACAACACGGTAGAGGCAAAAGTTAGAGATAAAGACAGCACCGCTGTAGAGCCTAAAAAAATAGATCTTATTAGCAACCTTGCGATATCTACAAATTATAATTTTCTGGCAGATAGTTTAAAACTGAGCCCTATTTCGGTACGCGGAACGATTCCTATAATTCAAAGTAAATTGAGTGTTAACTTCAATATGACTTTAGACCCGTATGCCTTAAATAACAATAACAGACGTATTGATAAATTGAATATTCAAAACGGTGGAAGTTTATTTAGATTAACTAATGCCAGCGCCAACTTTGGCTATTCCTTTAGCAGTAAAAGTTTTGAAAAAAACAATGACGGAGAAGATACCCAGACTGCACGTAATGGCGCCAGGCGGGATAATTTGCTTGGTGAAGATGGTGATCAGCTAAGAAATAAATTTAATGATAAAGATGAGGGCGAAGAAGACGATGACGTAAAACGCGAACTTTTTAATTATAAAATCCCCTGGAATTTACGCGTAAATTATAATGTGAATTACGGAAATCTTACACGCCAAAATATGATAACCTCTCATGCTGTAAATTTTAGTGGTGATGTAGAATTAGGCGAGCGCTGGTTTGTAGGAGCGTCTTCTGGAGTTGACTTAACTACCGGAAAATTTACACCTACTCAATTGCGGTTTGCACGAGATCTAGAAAGTTTTAATATGACGTTTGCCTGGACTCCTTTTGGCACCTATGCTTCCTGGAATTTCTTTATAGGTATAAAATCAAGTGTATTGAGCGATTTAAAATATGAGAAGCGTCGCTCACCAGATCAGAGACTTTAATTTAATTTTTTTAAATATAGACTTATGAAAAAAATAATTAGTACCCCTAATGCTCCCGCTCCTATAGGCCCATATAACCAAGCTGTATTTGCCGGGGACACTTTATATATAAGCGGTCAAATACCATTAGACCCTAAAACTGGCGAGCTAGTAAGTGGTGATATAGCTGAAGAAACTAAAATGGTTATGCAAAATTTAGAAGCTATACTAACAGAGGCAGGACTTACATTTGAGCACGTAGTTAAAAGCTCTATTTTTTTAAGCGATATGAATAGTTTTGCTGCTGTAAATGCAGTTTACGCCACAGCTTTTGATGAGCAAACAGCACCCGCACGTGAAACTGTAGAAGTAGCAAATCTTCCAAAATTTGTAAATGTAGAAATTTCTATGATTGCTGTTAAGTAGTCTGAAACACGCATAAAAAAAAGCTGCTAATGAGAAATTATCCTCATTAGCAGCTTTTTTAATTTAGTTTTAAGGTTTTTATTAAACCATAATATAATTCTTGTGGTAAGCTACAAGACCTTCTATGGGTCTCTTTAAAACCTTTCCTATTTTCAAGTCATACTCTTTTAATAAATCTCTTAATTCATCCTGAAGATAAAAAGAAATAGAGCCTACAAAGTGAACTGGTATTTCTTTAGCATTCTTAAATTGAAGAATCTGGTGTTCAATAAATAATTTAAAGCCTTTACGTATTAGCTTTTTGCAATACTCGTGATCTTTATTTGTAATTAAGAAACGTGCAAATTGCGCCAAATATGTATTAGGATTAGGCATTTTATATAAATGATTTTTAATGCTTTCTGCAGTAAGATCAAATTGCTTAGCAAACTCGTAAGCTAGTTCTTTTGGGATTTTGTTAAAATGAAAGTCACGTAATAATTGACGTCCAAAGTAATTACCACTACCGTCATCCATCAAAATATAACCTAAAGAAGTTACCTTTTGTTCTATATTCTCTCCATCATATAAACTGCAGTTAGAGCCTGTACCTATGATACAAACAATTCCGGGTTCGTTCTTTTTAGTAGTAGCATAAAGAGCAGCATAGGTATCTTCTTTAATATCTATAAGTTGCGCTTTGTCAAAAAATTCATCAAAAACACCTTTAATCAATTCTTTAGGTTTAGTAGTACCACAACCTGCACCGTAAAAGTAAACGTGAGTCACTTCGTGACGATGTTTATACAATTCATAGTTATTGATTATTCTCTCAGTTAAGATTTCAGCAGACAATACTTGTGGATTTAAACCAAAAGTCTGTGTTTGAAAAATCTCAGCTCCCTCAGCATTCAATGCGATCCAATCTGTTTTCGTTGATCCGCTATCTACTAATAATATCATATTTTTTTGATGTAAGAGTTAAAAAAAGCCCTTTAATTCAGAAGTTGAATTAAAGGGCTTAAAATTATAAATCAATTATAGCGTGTTAACGTATTCTGCTAAGTCAACTAATTTGTTTGAATAACCAAACTCATTATCATACCAAGATACGATCTTAAAGAATTTTGAATTTAATTCAATACCTGCACCAGCATCAAAAATACTTGTACGAGGATCACCTATAAAATCTTGAGAAACCACATCTTCATCTGTGTAACCAAGAACACCTTTCATCTCTCCTTCTGAGGCAGCTTTAAACGTCTTCTTAATATCTTCGTAGCTGGTTTCTTTAGATAAACGTACTGTTAAATCTACAACCGAAACATCTGCTGTAGGCACACGGAAAGCCATACCCGTTAATTTCCCTTTTAATTCAGGAATAACTTTAGTTACAGCAACTGCAGCACCTGTACTAGCAGGTATAATATTTAATAATGCAGAACGACCACCTCTCCAGTCTTTTTTAGAAGGACCATCTACTGTCATTTGAGTAGCAGTAGTTGCGTGTACGGTTGTCATTAATGCTTCATCAATACCATAAGCATCATTTAATACTTTAGCTAAAGGAGCTAAACAGTTTGTAGTACAAGATGCATTAGAAACAATTTTGTCGCTGGCTTTAACATCTTTATGATTAACGCCCATTACAAACATAGGCACATCTTTAGAAGGTGCAGAAATAACAACTTTCTTAGCACCAGCCTGAATGTGGTAATCTGCAGTTTCTAGTGTAGTAAATATACCGGTACACTCAGCAACAACATCTACGCCTGCCTCGTCCCACTTCAAGTTTTTAGGATCACGCTCAGCAGTGATACGTACTGTTTTACCATCTACAACAAGATGACCGTCTTTTACTTCTACAGTACCGTCAAAGTTACCGTGAACAGAATCATATTTTAAAAGGTATGCAAGGTGTTCAACATCTAAAAGGTCATTAATAGCTACAACATCTACGTTATCACGTTTAACTGTTGCTCTAAATACGATACGACCTATACGGCCAAAACCATTGATACCTATTTTTAAATTTCCCATTTTAAATTACTTTTAATTAGAATTAATATTATGTGGTCATTATTTCAGACACACGCACAAGCTCTTTGTTAATTTCAGTTTTTCCTTTAATCGCTTTTTCTATAGGATACAATATCATTTTTTCATGTTGTATTCCTACCATATAATTGCTTTCTCCTGCAAGTAACGATTCTACAGCTTTTACACCCATTCTACTTGCCAGAACTCGATCATAACAACTTGGTGAACCACCACGTTGCATATGACCTAAAACTGCGACTCTCACATCATAGCCTTCTAAATGCTCATCTACATAATCTTTAAGCTCAAAAACATTTTTACCAGTTTTATCACCTTCAGCCACTACTACAATACTAGACATTTTACCACTGGCTTTACTGCGCAGTAATGATTCTAATAAGCGTTCAAGACCTAGATTTTCTTCCGGAATCAATATTTCTTCAGCACCCGCTCCTACTCCTGCATTTAATGCAATGTGACCTACATCACGCCCCATTACCTCAACAAAGAAAAGTCTGTTATGCGAACTTGCAGTATCTCGTATTTTATCTATCGCTTCTACAGCTGTATTTAATGCCGTATCATAACCTAATGTACGATCTGTACCGCTAATGTCATTATCTATAGTGCCCGGAATTCCTATTACAGGAAAATCAAATTCTGTATTAAAAAGAAGACCACCGGTAAAGGTACCATCACCACCTATGACAACAAGCGCGTCAATATTATTTTCGAGTAGATTGTCGTGAGCAATTTTACGACCTTCAGGGGTTCTAAAACGGTCTGAACGAGCAGATTTAAGCATCGTACCACCTCGGTTTATTATATCACGTACACTACGCGCATCCATGGGTGCAAACTCACCATCAATTAAACCTTCATACCCTCTATATATACCAATACAATCAACTTTATGATATGCACACGTACGCACCACAGATCTAACTGCAGCATTCATTCCCGGAGAATCCCCACCGGAAGTAAGAACTCCGATTTTTGTAATTTTTTTTGCCATTTACTATTGAATGAACAGTAAAAATAGGAATCTCTAAGCACTTTCCTAAGGCATTAGCGATGAATTTAAAGGTATCCTCAATTTCAATCGTTATCGTTAACAACTTATTTTTTTTAAGACGTCAAATTAGGGACTTTACAATCTAAAAGGGTAGTTTTTAAAGGATCAGAAAATAAGAACGGCTCAAAATAGCATATTCTTATTAAAATATGAAGATATCAGGTAATCCCTATTCGATAGGATAATCAGAATCTGATTGAATTATTTTGATTTCTTCTTCGACTTCGCGAGCTTCTCCTTTAAATACTTTCTGAATTAACTGCTTGAATGTATCAAAATCTACAGAATACGATACTCCTGCACCTTGCGTATAACCATCATTATCGCTGGCTACAAATTGTATATCTGTCTGGCGGTTAAAAATAGTTGCGCGAAGAGACCCGTCTTCATTAAGTAGAAAATTAACTTCTACATTACCCACAACGGCACGCTCACTTACGCCGCCTACGGGTACACCTACTTTACCATTTATTATAACACGGTTAGAAATCTGTGTAGAAAGTGTAAAACCAAAACGTCCTGAAGTTTGCAAATCTGGCCGATTGTCTGCCTGCACATAGTCAAGCCCCACACTAAATTTACCATCTTCATCAGACAATAAATCATTAAATATGCCCGATGCTGTTTCTATTAAATTACCATAGGCGGCAGATTGTGCATCAATACCATTTTGACTAAAAAATGATCCTTGAGTCACTAGTGAAAAGGCCTGCAATTCTCGGGTTGCTCTGTTATCTAGTCTGTAGTTAAGTTCTGAGGTCACAATAGAACTGGTATTCGGAAACTCAAAGTCAAAAGTGATTTCCGGCTGCATTAATTCGCCATCGAGATTAATAATCACATTTACCGGTATTTTTCGATTAACTGAAGGGTTTTCTAAAAGTATAGACGGGTTTGCCTGTGTTCTGTAAACAGCACTTATATCAAGCAAGGCTTCAGTAGGTTCACCATCCCAGCTAATCTTACCTTCTGGAATAATATCAAATTGCTTTTGTACTACACCACTGTATCTAAAGTTATAGGAACCTTCGTAGGGTGTAAAGTCACCAAACATATTAAACTTTCCATTAGTATTAATCTGTATTAATAAATAACCCGCACCACGGCCTTTAAGCGTACTTCCGTTTGTCTCGTCTACGACAATTTCTACTTCAGCATCACGTGTAACTTCTAAATCAAAATTAAGTTCGAGTCCCTTAAATTCTTTAATAACAATCTCCTCACCGTCTAAACGCGCCTGTTTTTCTTCGGGACTTAAAAAATAAATATTACTACTATCTCCAAAAGATTCTGTATCACTTAGTGGAATTTTAAAAATAGTTCCCTTCTCTGTAGTTGCCGCAACATCTATTACCAGCTCATCTGTAGGCCCTTTTAAACTCGCGTCACCACTTATAAAAGCCGTACCATAATATAAAGCAAAATCATCTTGTTTTGTATCTAAAACCAGTAAGCGGTCTGTGGTTACATCAAGATCAAGATCCCAGTTTCTAAAAAATTGATGACTTATAGTACCGGTTAAAGTTCCCGTAGTCTTGTATTTAACATCAGATAAGGAGACCGAGTTAAATTTAAATTCTTGATCACTTAAGGTTACTCGCGCAGTGCCTTTAAAGTCATAATTAGTATTCAAATAAGGTATAGATAAGCCGGCATCTCTAAGAAGTAATTCCCCATCAATATCTGGATTACGGTAATCTCCGGTAATTTGCGCTCTACCACTTGCTAGACCTCGTATTGCTGAAATCACATCGCCCCTAACGGACTAAATGCTTGCAGATTTAATTTCCGAAGCTGTACATCTAAATCTATTGCAGGGTTTGCAGCTTCTAAATTTATAGTTCCTAAAGCGGTTAGTGTTTCAACATTTTCATTACGCAAGCGAGTATCAATTTTATAACTCGTTAAGCTCTCGTTACCCTTTACTGAAAGGTCGAGATCGCCCATTAGAATATCGTTTATCGTAAAATTGCTGATATTCACATTACTATTAGGCAGATACACTCCTTCTTTCTGTAAAATATCAAGATTTCCATTTACAAGACCGCGTAGGCTAAGACTATCTATATAAGGTGTAATATGCGATAGACGTACCTGTTCAAAATTTGTCTTAATGTCTTTAAAAGTACTGTCTCTTAAAATACCTTCAACAGAAATGCGCTCTTCTTCATGAGAAAGAATAAGTTCTCTAACATCTATGTTTTGAAAGTTATTACTGAAGACTATTTTATTGTCTTTATTATCTGCTTCATTTAAAAACCAAAGGTTATTTTTAAATTTAAGACTACTCTTCTTAAATCCTAATACCGAATTATTATCAGGATTGATCGTATGGTAAAAACTCAAATCGTAAACATCTTGCTTCTGCGGACCGCCCTTAAATTCAGAGCGCATAAATAGCGTATCTTTTAATGTAACATTAATGAGATTAAAGTCACTTACTCCATAAATACCACTACCTATACTGTCTGCTTCAATAAAGGTATTAAACAGCGGATTCTTATTATCTACCCGTACATTTATAGATTCTGCGAGAATACCAAATGCTTTTATACGTGGTGATCTAAATGTAAGTTTAAAGTCTGAATCGTCAGAAATCACGCTCCCTCTTACAAAAGTATTAGGCTCTAACTCTATATCTGGTACAAGAACCTCAACAATCTTACTGTAGATCTGAATATTAAAATCCATAAACTGATCTGTAGTAATAGTCTGCGGCTCATAGTTTGTATATAGACTTCCTATTGCATTTCTAAAAAGAGCTTGTACATCACCTATTCTGAAGTTACCTGAAACCTCACCTGATATGATGTCTGGAGAGTTTATGGTAATTGTACGTAAGCTATCTTTAAAGGTAGATGTGATCTCAAAATCTTCAAACTCATACAGATCGTTAGTGTTCTCAAAACTAGATTTGCTAAACACGATACTACCAGCTGCATCATCAATATTTGTACCCTGCATATCTATAACAACCTGTCCTTTTAAGAGCGCAATACTGTCATTTAAAAAATTGAGTTTCGCCAGATCTAAGTGATCAATTTCTGCAGTAAAATCATATGTATTAACAGCCTGGGTAACATCTATAAGACCATTAAAAGTTAGATCTGCATTAGGATCTCTAATACTTAGGCGACCATCAAAAACCGGGTAACTTAAATCACCTGATACTGTTATAGCCTGATAGTTGTATTTGTTATAATTTATTCTATTAATTACACCCTCTACGTGTGTATCTAATGTAGCTGCTTCTATACCTTCTCCATTTATCAGAAAGTTAAAAGTAACAGCACCTAGTTTAGGAACCTGTAAAAGCCTACCTAAATTAAAATTTTCAGCACGCACCATACCTACATAAGTCGCCAGGTCTATATTACTGGTATTTGTTAAATCGATATCGGTTTCAATAAGCCCAAGATCTGTTTTGATTGTTGTTTTAGAGTATATCGTATTTTCGGTAACATTTAAAACTCCCTCAAGATCAACGACTCCTAAACGCACCAATTCTTCGGGTAAATTTGTTCCTAAAACACCAGGTAATAATGCTGTTAAATCTAAATATGAAGTTTGTAATTGCTTGTAATCACCTTCAATAGTGAATGTATTGTTATCACCTAACAAATTTCTAAAACGTACATTTCCCTGTATACGACTTGTATTCAGGCCGCTTAAATCGAAGTCTGAAAGTCTAAAATCATTGAGTGTACCTTTCATTTTTCCGTTAAGCGATAAGGTTTTATCAGCTCCAAATTCCGCATAAAAAACCTGTAAATCTGTCGTTGATATTTGAGTATCGTCAAAATCGATATTAAAGATCACCCGGTTATTAAAATCCTGAAAAGCGTCATCTTTAGTATCCATAACCACATCGCCCTTCAATACCGAATACTCTGTAGTTAGTCTAAGATCTTTTAAAATAATGGTTTCTGGATTGTATTTGAAATCTGCCTGCAGCCCGCGCAAATGATAATCTCTTGCTGCATCGAGCTGTAAATCTTTTATCTGAGCGGTAACTGTGACATCGTCAAGTTTAAAATCTTCTGCCAGCAATTGTAGATTAGTATAATCTACTACGGTAGGCGTATCTAAATCTTCATCGGTAAATTTAAAATGCATATTGATTAACTCTACCTCAGAAGATGAGAGTCTAAAAGGTGTAGAAGGTGGTGCTCCTGTATTAAATTTTTGAAAAAAAACATACAGGTTGTCATTTTCTTCACCTTTATACTTACGCACATACAGCTTAGAATTTTCTAAAGCTATATCTCCTAAATTCATTTGACTATTCATCAAAGCTTTTAAGCTTAACAAACTCGTTTCTACTTTCTGTGAATAGATTAAAGTATCATTATGGTGATCTGCAATATAAACTTCCTTAATTGAAGCAAAACCATTATATTTTATATGAATTTTACCTACCGAAATTTGAGTGCCATATTTTTCGTTGAGTGAAGTAGTAACTTTATTAGCGATAAATGTTTGTACAGTAGGTATCGAAAATATGACGACTAGCAACGCAAACACACCTATCACTAAGAATAGGGTACGTGTAACTATTTTTCTAAATTTTCTGATACGTTTTTAAGTTTTAACTTTGCACAATATGCGATCTACAAAATCTCAAAATACCTCTTAAGAAGTAGCGCGCTCATAAATTGAACCTGTTTAAGATCTGCCTTTCGGCATTGATTTTATTATGGGTAAAAGTACATTAACAATCGGTATGCTTAACTCCATTATGCCAAAAAATAATACCTACATCCTAGCTATTGAATCATCTTGCGATGATACTGCCGCTGCTGTGCTTCTTAACGACAAAAAGCTTTCAAATGTTGTCGCCGGCCAGGCAGTGCATAAACAATATGGTGGCGTAGTTCCTGAACTTGCTTCTAGAGCACATCAACAAAATATTGTTCCCGTTGTTCACGAGGCGCTACGCGTTGCAAATGTAAAAAAAGAAGATCTTTCAGCGATTGCTTTTACCAGTGGTCCCGGTCTAATGGGCTCCCTCCTGGTAGGCACATCCTTTGCAAAATCATTTGCGATGGGACTAAATATCCCTTTAATAGATGTAAACCATATGCAGGCACACATTCTGGCTCATTTTATAGATGAGGATGGGTATGACAAACCTACATTTCCGTTTCTTGCTATGACAATTTCTGGTGGTCACACGCAGATTGTACGTGTTGATGATCATTTTAAAATGACTGTTTTGGGGCAAACTATTGATGATGCGGTAGGAGAAGCTTTTGACAAAAGTGCAAAAATATTAGGCCTACCTTATCCCGGCGGACCCTTAATTGATAAATATGCCAAGCTAGGAAACCCTAAAGCTTATAAATTTACAAAGCCTAAGGTTGATGGTTTAGATTTTAGTTTTAGCGGATTTAAAACTGCTGTTCTGTATTTTTTTCAACGGGAGATTGCTAAAAATCCTACGTTTGTAGATGAAAACCTCAACGATATATGTGCCTCCATTCAATATACAATTGTTGAGATTTTAATGGATAAAATAAAAAAAGCGGTAAAAGAAACCGGCATTACACAAGTTGCTATAGGAGGTGGTGTTTCTGCAAATAGTGGAATTCGGGAAGCGCTTAAAAAAGCGGAAGCTAAATACGGCTGGAAAACGTTTATCCCAAAGTTTGAATACACTACAGATAATGCAGCAATGATAGGAATTGTAGGTTATTTAAAATACATGTCAGAAAATCTTATAAATACAGGTTTTAAAGAAACCCGTGTAATGGCGCAATCTCGTCTTAAAATATAAGTATGCAGTTATTTTATAATCCAGATATTGCTGCAGAAGCAACACAGGCAACCTTTCCTAAAGATGAGAGTAAACATATAGTAAAAGTTCTACGGAAAAAAGCGGGAGACCTTCTTGATATCACTAATGGCTCAGGAAACTTTTTTAAAGCCGAAATCACAACTGCAAGTCCGTCTGGATGTATTGTAAAAATCATCGAAGTCACGACTCAAAATCCCCTTCCCTATGAGTTACATATGGCAGTTGCCCCAACTAAACTGAATGATAGATTTGAATGGTTTCTTGAAAAAGCTACCGAGATAGGCATCACTGAAATCACACCCATAATTTGTGATCACAGCGAGCGTAAAGTAATTAAAGAAGATAGATACGAGCGTATTTTACAAAGCGCTATGAAGCAGTCGCTAAAAGCCTATATTCCTAAATTAAATCCTGCTATTTCTTTTTCTGAATTTATTGCGCTTACTACAAATTATGTAGGTGTAAAATATATTGCGCATTGTGAAGAAACTTCTAAATTCTCACTGAAGCAAAAGTTACAAAAAGGAGGTTCTAATCTCATCTTAATAGGTCCCGAAGGCGACTTTTCTACTTCAGAAATTGAGAATGCTTTAGAAACAGGTTTTATCCCCGTTATGCTTGGGGAAAGTAGATTACGTACTGAAACCGCTGCGGTAGTTGCCGTGCACAGCGTCGCTTTTGTTAATGAATAAGCTTTAAAATTAGCCCATAATCTTAACCAGTAATTCTTTTAAAATATCACCTTGTGGTAATTGATTTGCGCCCACACCTTTTCCTTTCATATCGGCATCACGTAAGAGATTAATTATAGAGCTTACTTTTTTCATGGGGTAATTGCGGCCCGCATCAACATATTCCCCAACAAAATACGGACTCACACCTAAGGCTTTTGCTACAGAACTTTTGTCTTTACTAGGCAAACCGTGATACATTAACAATTTTTGAAAATACTGAAAAAGCAATGCTATAGTAACCACCATAGGATTATCCTTAGGGTTTTGAGAAAAATAGTTAATGATTCGGTGCGCTTTCACAATCTCCTTATTACCTATTGCTTTGCGCAACTCAAAATTATTATAGTCTTTACTAATTCCTATATTTTCTTCAATAGCAAGTGGTGTAATTGCACTACCCGCCGGCAGAATCAGCATCAATTTTTGAAGTTCATTATTTATTTTAGAAAGATCTGTACCTAAAAATTCAACAAGCATATGAGCCGCTTTAGGCTCTACCGTATAATTTTTGCTGCTCATCACTTTCCTGATCCAGTCACTTACCTGGTTGTCATACAGTTTTTTACTTTCAAATACGAGACCGTTTTTGACTAAGGCTTTGTAAACCTTCTTACGCTTATCTATCTTTTTGTATTTGTAGCAAAAAACCAGCACGGTAGTATGCTGCGGATTTTCGGCATAGGCCTCGAGTTTGTTTTTCTTATCCTCGCTCTGTGCATTAATCTCACGAGCCATATCCTGAGCCTCTTTTACAATTACCACTTGATGTTCAGCCATCATCGGGTAGCGTTTGGCTTGAGCTACTACATCATCTAGCGATACATCACGACCGTATAAGACCATTTGATTAAACCCGCGTTCCTCTTCGGTTAAAACCTGATCTGCTATAAAATCTGCCAGCTGATCTATATAATAAGGCTCTTCCCCCATTAAAAAATAAATAGGTTTTAGATTTCCATTTTTAATATCCTTAACTATACGGGTAACTTCTTCCACAAAAGATCTATTTAATAAGGCTTAGCAGTATAAACTTGGTAAAAATTATAAAGGTTGATTACCTTTGAAACGATGCAGCAATTGAATTTTCCCAGGTATACATTTCGGGTCAAAAATAGCGAAAATAAACCGCTTATATTTGACGACATTCGCAAAAAATTTGTTCGGCTAACGCCGGAAGAATGGGTGCGCCAACATACTGTCGTACATATGCTGCAAGCTTACAACTATCCCATTTCTCTAATAAATGTAGAAAAAGAGCTCAAGGTTAATAATCTTTCTAAACGGTATGACGTTGTTATTTTTAACCCAGACGGAAGCATAAAGCTTATCGTTGAGTGTAAAGCACCTAAAATTAAAATCAATCAAGATACTTTTGATCAGATTGCGCGATACAATCTGGCATTAAAAGCAGAGTATCTTATGGTAACAAATGGTATTAATCATTACTATTGCCAGATGGATTATGAAGCAGAAAAATATATTTTTCTTCCAGACCTTCCTACCTATAACCCTTAAACACATCTTTTGAAAGTAGCCATAGTTATACTCAACTGGAACGGCAGACACCTGCTTGAAGAATATTTACCTTCAGTAATTGCGCACAGTGCACATGCGGCTCATATATATGTTGCAGATAATGCATCAACAGATGACTCTGTTGCATTTATAACGCAACACTTTCCGCAGGTTACCTGCATAGTAAACAAAAGCAATGGCGGGTACGCTAAAGGTTATAATGATTCTCTTAAAGGTCTTTCTGAAGATTTATTGGTTTTAATGAATAGTGACATTCTCACTACAAAAGACTGGTTAAAACCTATTATTCAAGAATTTATAAATGATGATCAATTAGGTGCTGCACAGCCAAAAATACTAGACCTAAAACGCAAAACACATTTTGAATATGCCGGTGCAGCCGGTGGCTTTCTTGATGCTTTGGGATATCCCTTTTGTCGTGGTCGTATCTTTGATACTGTAGAAGAAGATCGCGGCCAATATAATGACACGCTTCCTATATTTTGGGCAAGTGGCGCTTGTTTAGTCGTGAGAAACGAACTCTTTTGGAAAGCAGGAGCTTTAGATGAGCTCTTTTTTGCCCATCAGGAGGAAATTGATTTATGCTGGCGTATTCAGGCAGAAGGTTTTACCATAAAAAGTGTAGGAACGAGTGCTGTATACCATTTGGGCGGTGCGACACTAGAACAAATGAACCCGCAAAAGACGTTTCTAAACTTTAGAAATAATCTTATACTACTACTCAAAAACGTATCTGGTTTTAAAGTCTGGATAATTCTATTTTTTAGAATGTGTCTAGATGGAGTTGCTGCACTAAAATTTCTTTTAGAAGGAAAATCTGACCACTTTTTTGCTATTTTAAAAGCTCATTTTGATTTTTACTCAAAATTATTTTTAGTTATTCAAAAAAGACGTAACACCAAGAAAATCAGACACTATTCAAAGATTAACACTATAGTTTGGACGTATTTCATACGGAAAATTAAGCACTACAACGAACTCTTTTAACAAAATTTAAAGTATTGTTAAGTTTGGCTTTTTGCATCGTATTTTAGGTATATTTGGGTCCAATAAATTAAATAGAAAACAACTAAATTATGAGAAAATTAATGCTTGTATCAGCTTCTGCTTTGATACTACTTTCCTCTTGCGTATCTCAGAAAAAATATGCTGCATTAGAGGCAAAACAACAAGAAACTCAAGACATGCTAAATTCAGCAACTGTCAAATTGAACTCTTGTTTAGCTCAAAGTGAAACGTTACGCGAACAAATAGGTGATCTAAGAAAAACAAATAATAGTTTAATTGACACTCAAGGAAATTTAACTACTTTATCTACTAAAGGAGCAGAAAACTTAGAGAAGTCTTTAGAGCAAATGAAAGAAAAAGATCTACAGATCAAAACTTTCCGTGACGCTTTAAACAAGAAAGATTCTGTTACTCTAGCTTTAGTTACCAGCTTAAAAGGTGCTATAGGTAACTTAAATGATGAGGATATCGAGATCAACGTTGAGAAAGGTGTTGTTTACGTTTCTATATCAGACAAGTTATTATTTAACAGTGGACGTTGGGATGTAACTAGCCGTGCTAAACAAGTACTAGGTAAAGTCGCAACAGTTGTAAAAAACCAACCAGAAATTGAGTTTATGGTTGAAGGTCATACAGACAGCAAAGCTATTAGCACTGCAGTTATTGAAGATAACTGGGATTTAAGTGTTAAACGTGCAACTTCTGTAGTACGTATTTTACAAAAAGAATTTGGTGTACCACCAGAGCGTATGGTAGCTGCAGGTAGAAGTTATTATGTTCCTGTTGCAAGCAACGATACAGAAGATGGTCGTGCTCGTAACCGTAGAACTCGTATTGTAGTTCTTCCTAAACTTGATCAATTCTACAAAATGATCGAAGACGGAATGCCAAAAGCAAAATAAGTTTTTCTAATTCTAGAAAACGAAAAACCCGGTCAATTGACCGGGTTTTTTATTGCCTTATAGTTTTTAAATCACAAACTTAATAAATAACTGAAAGCTTTTTTATTACTGTACTTTTTAAGTTATGAATCAGACTTAAATAAAGTTCAGATTATGAACTACTAATTTTTTAGTGATTTAAATAGTTAATGAGCCTTTACCTTCCCGTATTAAAACAGCTTCTCCACTGGTAAGGTCTATTACGGTAGAAGGTACATTATCCCCATAACCACCGTCAATTACAACATCTACAAGCTTATCCCACTTTTCTAAAATAAGCTCGGGATCTGTAGTGTATTCCACAACCTCATCTTCATCATAAATAGATGTAGATATAATAGGGTTACCCAGTTCTTTTACAATTGCCCGTGCAATATTATTATCAGGAACTCTTATCCCTACCGTTTTTTTCTTTTTAAATACTGAAGGTAAGTTATTGTTACCGGGTAATATAAAGGTATAAGGACCAGGCAAAGCACGCTTTAACAGCTTAAATGTAGGTGTGTCTATCTGCTTTACATATTCAGAAATATTGCTTAAATCTTCGCATATAAATGAAAAATTTGCCTTTTCAAGTTTAATCCCTCGTAGTTGAGCAACACGGGTTAACGCTTTAGTACTCGTAATATCACAGCCTAAACCATAAACAGTATCTGTAGGGTAAATGATAACACCATCATTTTTTAAAATCTTTACAATACGCTTAATTTCGCGTTCGCTGGGATTATCGTTATATAGTTTAATAAATTCTGCCATAATTATGCTTTTTCAACCTCGCTTTCAAGTTTAAGAACCGCAGAGCCATCGCCCTGTTTAATATAAAGCGCTTTGTTGCCCTCTTCCCCATCTCGGGTAATTTCAGAACCATCTATAGTTCTGGTAATCTTTTTAGTATAGGTTTTTTCAACCTTACCTGTGGCAGTCCCATTACCCCATTTCCATTTTACTTCACTTCCTTCTCGTATCATAGTTTTTTTTCTAAAGTTAACAGAGCTCGTTATTTTACAGAGCAATTCTAACAGAAGATTAACGAGTTAGGCCTTAAAAATCTAAATACGATTTGATTATTTATAAGAATTTAATTTTTGAAGATTGAACTTTATAAAAGCTTCCCATTGCTGCTCGACCTCTTTATTTTGAGAGTGATTGGTCTCTTTATCAAACCGAATTTGCATAGCTCTACGTTGCGCTTCAATACCTTTGTAAATTTTTTGAATTTCGGCTTTAGAGTTTTGTGTAAACTGGTATTCAGCAATAGCTTTTCTAAGCAAACGAGCGTGCAATTCAGATATATCAAAGTGAGTTTGCTCGTGCGCCAGTGTATTTTCATCTATCAATTTGGGCTTATACCATGATAAATTAGGGTAAAAATTTGCCGAAATTATAGAAGCTTTTTTAACCAGATAGCCTTTACTATTAATGGTATATTTATGACTCAAACCTGAATTTGCAGTTGCAGCGTAAGCGCTTCCTCGATCTGGAGTAGCTTTAAAATCTGACCATTCTAGAGGCTTATTTGCATTCCAGGCAAAACGATATTCTTTCTTTTGTACCGAAATAAATATACCAGCGCAAACTATCAAATAAAATAATCGAAGCATTTAGGTCTTTTGTTTTTTCTTCTTTGCAGCCGGAAATAAGACATTATTTAAGATTAGACGATATCCGGGACTTGTAGGGTGTAACTCTAATTCGGTTTTAGGATCTCCTACCCTATGCTGGTAATCTTCTGGGTCGTGACCACCGTAAAATGTAAAGAAACCTTTGCCTTTAATGCCGTGTATGTATCGCGCCTCGCCGTTTGCCTTATTTTCTCCTAAAATTAAAACGGTAGCCTTAATCTCTGAAGGATTAAAAGCCGTGGTTTGTCCCATAAAACCCTTTACTAAAGCAGTATGGTTTTGACATAACATGGTAGGAACAGGATCCCATTTTGCTGAGAAACTTTTTAAACCAAAATAATCGGTATCAGGATTTACATTACGTACAGGAGTGGTATCTATACTCGAAAATTCATATTTAATGGGAGAGCGCTCTAAGGTGAAATCTTTAAAAGCAAACGTGCGCTCATAATCTATCAATGTCTGATAATTAGCATCAGAAGCATCACCATCAAACATAGGTTCGCAAATATCTACACCAGCTGCAGAAAGTGCAATATCAAAACTATCTGTAGCACTGCACATCGCAAACATAAAACCACCGCCTATCACATAATCACTTATCTTATTTGCAACAGCAAGCTTCTCTTGAGAAACTTTATTAAAACCTAGCTCTGTCGCTAAGGCCTCGGCATTTTGCTTTTCGGTTATATACCAGGGTGTGGCTCTATAGGTACCATAAAATTTACCGTATTGTCCTGTAAAATCCTCATGATGCAAATGCAACCAGTCGTAAAGTACCAACTCGTCTCCCAGAACTTCTTTGTCATAAATTTTAGTATAGGGTATTTCTGCATATTCTAAAACCATAGTAACCGCATCATCCCAGGGCACCGAACCATCTGGAGTATAGACCGCAATTTTAGGAGCTTTCTCTAGAACAACAGCTTCCATATTTTGAGACGGACTATCAATTTCTGCGAGAATACTTTCTGTTTTTGCATCGCTAAGCACTTCGTAAGATATACCACGTATTTTGCACTCTCTTCTTAAACTTTCAGAATCCTGAAGCAAAAACGACCCACCTCTATAATTAAGAAGCCATTTTACATTTTGTTGCTGAGCCAGCGACCAATAGGTAATTCCATAAGCTTTTAAATGCTCTTTTTGACTTTCTGCATCCATTGGGATGAGAATGTAAGAAGCAAAAGCCTGACCAGACAGCAAAATCGCCATTATAATCAAAAGTAAAGATTTGAAGCTATTGGGTTTCAATCTAAAAAATAATTTGAAATTAAGTATATTCATAAGCAATGCTGAAAATACAACGTAGCAAAGAATATGCCTAGTATAATTAGTTTGATTTTGGTCGTAAAATTCCGACCATATGATTAATTGCTAAACCAAAATAAACGTTTTCCTTATTGTAGATAAATTGAGGAGAAATACTAAGTCCGTAAAAACGCGTAGTAAACTCAATTCGTGGGGTTAATAACAAACTGATAACGTTTGAAGACTCATTACTATAGGTGTAATTCTCAACGAGAAAAGAATCATCTACCGCTTCAAAATTAAAAGCATCTTTAATATGGGTAAAACCTATTCCTCCCATAAAATTTAGGCGTATGTTACCTGATTTATTTAAAACTAAAATTTGACCGGCTTGAAAATCATATAAGGTGGTTTCTTCTAAGGGCTTAACCAGATTAAGCAGCAAAATCCCTAATAAACCTGAAGAATAATCATCTGGCTTATTCTTAGATGCTCTTATCAATTGAGAACACCCTGCAGCAAAAGAATATTTTTGGTTATAAGTATAGTTAAAACTAACCGAAGCTCCCAAGTGAGTGCCTAAGGAGGCACCAGCTTCAAAATAAAATGCATTTTTTTCAATGAATTGTGCCTGTAAACAACCCACTATAAAGCTAAATAGTAGTGCAGTTAAAAACCCTTTTTTCATAACACTACTTTGTATTATAGATGATAAACCCAAGAAATAGTTGCGTCAATTATAAGCAAAAAAAAGGAAGCCCTTTAAGCTTCCTTTTTTACTATAATATAAGTTCATTTTAATTAAAAAGGAACTTCATCTTCCCCATCCCGATCAAAACCACCATCATTCATAGAGCTACCAAAAGCCTGATCTGGCGTAGGCGTAGGAAATGACTCTGGTCTAAAAGTATCATCATTAGCTGCTGCATTTTGATTCATTGCAGATTCAAATTGATAGGGCGTATTAAAATCATCAAGGTTATCAAACTTACCTAGATGCCCTATAAATTTAAGACGTATATTTTCTAAGCCACCATTACGGTGTTTTGCGATAATAAATTCTGCCTGACCATCTGTTGGGCTACGCTCTTCATCATCCCACTCGTCAATTTTATAGTATTCGGGACGGTAGATAAACGAAACAATATCTGCATCCTGCTCAATTGCTCCAGATTCCCTAAGGTCGGAAAGCAAAGGTCTTTTACTACCACCACGTGTTTCTACTGCACGTGAAAGCTGCGAAAGTGCAATAACAGGAACCATTAATTCTTTAGCAAGTGCTTTTAGGTTACGGGAGATCATCGAGATTTCCTGTTCTCTGTTTCCGTTCTTTTGACTACCACCCGCAGTCATTAACTGCAAATAATCTATAATAATCATTTTAATACCGTGCTGTGAAGCAAGACGACGTGCTTTTGCACGTAAATCGAAAATGGAAAGTGACGGGGTATCATCTATAAACAAAGGTGCTTTCTCAAGACTTTTAACCTTCACATTAAGTTGCTCCCACTCGTGTTTCTCTAATTTACCCGTACGTAGTTTTTCTGACGAAAGCCCTGTTTCTGACGAAATCAAACGCGTAATTAACTGCACCGAAGCCATCTCCAGAGAGAAGAATGCTACAGGAATACCTTGCCCTACGGCAATATTACGCGCCATCGATAAGGTTAATGCTGTTTTACCCATACCCGGACGAGCAGCAACAATAATTAAATCACTAGGCTGCCATCCCGATGTTAATTTATCTAAACGATCAAAACCAGATGGAACCCCTGAGAGACCTTCTTTGTTAGAGATTTCTTCAATCTTCTTTTTAGCCTGAATAACTAAACTTTGAGCAGTTTCTGAACTACGCTTAATGTTTCCCTGAGTTACCTCATACAACTTACTCTCTGCAGTATCTAAAAGATCAAATACGTCTGTCGTCTCATCATACGCCTCTTCTATAATTTCGTTAGAAATCTTAATAAGACTTCGCTGTATGTATTTCTGTAAAATAATACGCGCATGATATTCAATATGGGCTGAAGAGGATACTTTTTGGGTTAATTGAATCAAATAATAATCACCACCTGCCTGATCAAGCTTAGCCATTTTTTTTAACTGCTCAGAAACGGTTAATAAGTCTATAGGCTCACCATTTTCAAACAGAGCACGTATTGCATCATAAATGTGATGATGTGCTTCTTTATAAAATACTTCAGGGGTTAATATATCAATTATTTCATCAACACCCTTTTTATCAATCATCATAGCCCCAAGCACAACTTGCTCTAGATCAATTGCTTGTGGTGGTATTTTACCTCGCTCCAACGAAATAACTTCTTTTGATGGATTGATGTAGTTGGGTTTTGTTTTTACTTGTTCCATTAGAGCAAATGTAAAGAATGTGTTAAGGGCAGCTTAATTTTCTACTCCTCGGTTATCCACTAGAAGTTAACAAATAACATGTGAATAACTTTAATATTTTGTTGATAAGCATAAAAAAATCCGGAACCTTAGGTTCCGGAAATTACGCGCAAGTGATGTTTAAAAGGTTAACCTTTAAACACACCCATATTTGAATATTTGTCCATTCGTTTTTCAACCAATTCTGATGCTGATAAGTTTTTTAATTCCTTAAAGGTGCTCAAAATGGTATCTTTTACAGTAGCGAATGTTTCTTCACGTTGTGTATGTGCACCACCTAGAGGTTCTTTAATAATAGAATCTATAACCTTAAGACGCTTGGCATCGTTAGCAGTTAGTTTTAGTGCTTCTGCTGCAATCTCTTTATACTCCCAGCTTCTCCAGAGTATAGAAGAACAGTTTTCTGGCGATATTACAGAATACCAGGAGTTCTCTAACATCATTACTTTGTCTCCTACGCCTATACCTAATGCACCACCACTAGCTCCTTCACCAATAACGATAACAATAACGGGTACTTTGAGACGCATCATCTCCAAAATATTTCGTGCGATTGCCTCACCCTGACCACGCTCTTCTGCTTCAAGACCCGGATAAGCTCCCGGAGTATCTATAAATGATACTACAGGCAATCCAAATTTCTCTGCACTCTTCATTAAACGCAGTGCTTTACGATATCCTTCTGGGTTTGCCATACCAAAATTACGGTACTGCCTGGTCTTGGTATTGTAACCTTTTTGTTGACCTATAAGCATAAAGCTCTGATCACCTATTTTACCCAGACCACCTATCATTGCCTTATCATCTTTTACATTACGATCACCGTGCAACTCTAAAAAAGTATCACCGCAAAGTGCTTTAATGTAATCTAATGTATAGGGCCTGTTAGGATGACGTGATAATTGCACACGCTGCCATGCTGTAAGATTTTTGTAAATATCTTTCTTGGTCTCTGCAAGTTTCTTTTCGATCTGTTTGCAGGTATTGGTGACATCTACGTCACTTTCTTCACCAATTAAAGAACATTTTTGAAGCTGTTCTTCCAGCTCTTTAATAGGTTGTTCAAAATCTAAATATTCCATTAGGGGAAAATTTTAGTTAGCTCACAAAGATAACAGTTTTAGAAACCTTTTACCAAAGTCTTAACCCATTTTAATCGTGTAGCTATCTTAATTATTCTACTTGTTTTTTTAAAAGTCGGGCGTTGCGCCGTTTACGTTGCATTTTTAAAATACCATTACCTATTACGGTTAATAAGATTAAAAGTGCACCATAATAGAACCCTGTATTCATCTCTTCTGCGTCTCCCAGAATTAAAAATGCCAATATTATCCCATATACAGGCTCCATATTTGTAGTGAGCATTACCGTGTAGGGCGTTAAATGCTTCATCACTTTAATGGCTGCTATAAATGCATATGAGGTACAAATGGTAGCCAATATTAAAATATAAAACCAGTCTGATTGCTTTAACTGAAAAAACTCAGCATCAAAGCGTGCGGTAAACAACAGAAAAACAGTTATAAATAAAGTACCGGTTAGAAGCTCATAAAAGGAAATGACAACAGGATTGTGTTTTTGAACAAATTTGCCATTGATCAAGGTGAAAATTGCAGATAGTAAAGCCGAAACTAAAGCTACAATAATACCTTCAGTATATCGGGTTTCTACTTCAAATATGAGATACAAACCCGCAATTACAAATAGACCAAAAATTATCTCATACCAGATCACTTTCCGCTTATAAAATATAGGTTCGAGAATGCTTGTAAAAAAAGCACCTGTACTCATCATTGCTAGGGTTATAGAAACATTGGCAAGCTTTATAGCACCAAAAAAGGTTAGCCAGTGTAATGCAATGATAATCCCGGCAGCGGTAAGCTTTAACTGATTTGACCGTGTTGTTTTAAGCGGTATTTTTTTGTAGCGTATGTATAGGTAAATAAAAAATGAAGCAATAAGCATTCTATACCAAACCAGCGCTACTGTATCTACGGTAATAAGCGCACCTAAAACTGCTGTAAACCCCCAAATAAATACAATAAAATGAAAGTGGAGGTAGCTTTTTAAACTATCGTTTTGCATTATTGAGCAGATAAATGGCTAAAATACCGAAGAGAACATTAGGCAACCAAACAGCTACCATAGGAGAAAAATCAGATTGCTCTGAAATCGTACCAAAAACTTTATCAAAGAATATAAATATAAATGCCAGCGAGATTCCTAAAGCAAGGTTGATGCCCATACCTCCTCTACGTTTCATAGAAGAAACCGCTACCGCTATTATCGTAAGTATATAGGCACTTACCGGCAAACTGAAACGTTTATATAGAGTCACTTCATACCGGTTTATAGCAGAAGATCCTCTTGCTTTTTCTTTAGCTATAAACTCGCGCAGTTTTGGCGTTGTCAGAGTTTCTGCGATATATTCTAACGGAGTCAAATCTTCGAGGTCAAAAGCAAAAAGGGTATCTAGTTTTGTCTCGCTTATTAAAATATCACCTTCTTTACCTATGATTCGTTTTTTGTATCCGTTAAGGCGATATAAGGTATCTTCAGGTCTGTAAACAATACTACGGGCTTGAATTTTGTATTTTAAGGTATTGTCTTCAAAATGTTCTAATGTAAAATTCTGTCCCATTTTACTTGAAGGAGTAAAACGGCTCACGTAGATAAAGTCATTGTCATTTATCTGGCGATATACATTTCGGGTTTCGCGATCTGCTTTGTTATTTTTTAAGTATTCATATGAAAACTCATTAAATCCCCTGCTCGCTGCCGGTGCTAAATATGTACCTAAAATATAAGCTCCTACACAAACAATAGTTGCCCCAATTAGGTACGGACGAAGGAATCTGTAAAAAGAAACACCAGAACTTAAAAAAGCAATTACTTCGGTGTTGTTTGCTAACTTTGAAGTAAACCAGATAACAGATAAAAATAAAAACAACGGAAACAGCAGGTTTGCGAAGTACACTGTAAAATTTAGGTAATATAATGCCACTTCCAGAAAAGGCACTTCATTGGCAAGCATCTTATCTATCTTTTCGGCAAGATTTACAGTTATCCCTATGGGGATAAACAAAACAAGCATCATGATAAATGTACCCAGATAACGCTTAAGAATGTACCAGTCTAGGATTTTCATTTACAACCTTTTGTCCATTTGTTTCACCATTTTTTCTTTCCAGGAATAAAAATCTCCCGCGATAATATGTTTACGTGCCTCACGTACCAGCCACATATAAAAGCCTAAGTTATGTATCGTTCCTATTTGTCTTCCCAGAATCTCATTTACACTAAAAAGATGACGTACATAAGCTTTAGAATATTCTTGATCTACCCAGGTCGTCCCATCTGGATCTAATGGTGAGAAATCTGCTTCCCACTTCTTGTTCTTAATATTAATGGTACCGTGTTGCGTAAATAAAGTACCATTTCTACCATTACGGGTTGGCATCACACAGTCAAACATATCTATACCTAACGCAATATTTTCTAAAATATTTATAGGTGTACCTACACCCATAAGGTATCGCGGTTTTTCCTTCGGAAGAATTGCAGTAACAATTTCGGTCATTGCATACATTTCTTCAGCAGGCTCCCCTACTGAGAGTCCGCCTATCGCATTCCCTACCGCTCCTGCATTTGCTATATATTCCGCAGATTGTTTTCTTAAATCTTTATAAGTACTCCCCTGTACAATAGGAAAAAACGCCTGATCATAACCGTATTTAACCGGCGTCTTATCAAGATGATTAATACAACGATCTAACCAGCGGTGCGTCATATGCATAGATCGTTTTGCATAATTATAATCACAAGGATAGGGAGTACATTCATCAAATGCCATAATAATATCTGCACCTATACTGCGCTGAATTTCCATCACGCGCTCTGGTGTAAACAGGTGCATAGACCCGTCTATATGTGATTTAAACTTCACACCTTCTTCTTTAATCTTGCGATTTGCAGAAAGAGAATATACCTGGTAACCGCCACTATCTGTCAAGATATTACGATCCCAGTTCATAAACTTATGTAAACCACCGGCCTTCTCGAGAACCTCTATTTGAGGACGCAGGTATAAATGATAGGTGTTACCCAGAATGATATCAGGGTTGATATCTTCTCTAAGCTCTCGTTGATGTACACCTTTAACCGTACCTACTGTGCCTACCGGCATAAAAATAGGAGTTTCAATAGTGCCGTGATCTGTTGTAAGGGTACCTGCGCGTGCTTGACTGCCTGCGTCAGTATTAAGAAGATTAAATTGCATAGCTTAATTTAGAGAGGGCAAAGATAAAACTATTTAACAGATAGATGGGAAAGACAACGGGTCATAATGCTAATTACGCAGTAGAAAATGAAAACTTCTTAATTTTCCTTAAAAGCTTAGTAATATATAGGTTATTGATTGTAATCCCTATTCAAAAACGGTATTTTTGAAGTTCAATTTTAACTTAATAAAAATGCCAAACACAAAACAATTAGAGGATTTTGTTTCTCAGGTAAGAAGAGACATCGTAAGGCAAGTACATGGAGTGAACTCTGGTCACCCGGGAGGATCTTTAGGTTGTGCAGAATTTTTTGTCGCCTTATATCAAGAAGTAATGAAGCGTAAAGAAGGTTTTGATATGGACGGAAAAGATGAGGATTTATTCTTCTTGTCTAACGGTCATATCTCACCAGTTTTCTATAGCGTTTTGGCTAGATCTGGTTACTTTCCTGTAGAAGAATTAAATACATTCAGAAAAATAAATTCACGCGTTCAGGGTCACCCTACAACTCACGAAGGTTTACCGGGAATTCGTATTGCCTCAGGCTCACTGGGTCAGGGAATGAGTGTAGCCTTAGGTGCTGCTCAAACTAAAAAATTAAACGGAGATCCTAACTTAGTATATTCTTTACACGGTGATGGTGAACTGCAAGAAGGTCAAAACTGGGAAGCAATAATGTATGCTTCTGCAAATAAAGTTGACAACCTTATTTCTACAATAGATTTAAACGGACAACAAATAGACGGAAGTACAGATCACGTGTTAAATATGGGAAGTATTCGCGCTAAGTTTGAAGCATTTGGCTGGGAAGTTCTTGATGTTGAAAAAGGAAACGATATAACTGCTGTAGTAGAAGGCTTAAACAAAGCAAAATCATTAACAGGAAAAGGAAAACCTGTTTGTATTTTATTACATACTATAATGGGTAATGGTGTTGATTTTATGATGGGTACTCACGCATGGCACGGTAAAGCACCAAGTGATGAGCAACTTGAAAATGCATTAAGTCAAAACTCGGAAACATTAGGTGATTATTAATTTACAAAACACACCAAACGTTTCTAACAATTTAAAAATACATTCATGAAAAAATATATAAACTCAGGAAATATAGATACACGTTCAGGTTTTGGTGCGGGTATGGATGAACTCGGAAAGACTCACGAAAATGTGGTTGCTCTTTGTGCAGACCTTACCGGTTCTTTAAAACTGAATGACTTTGAAAAAAATCACCCCGAACGTTTTTTTCAGACGGGTATCGCTGAAGCTAATATGATAGGTATGGCTGCGGGTATGACTATAGGTGGTAAAATACCTTATGCTACTACTTTTGCAAACTTTGCTACAGGTCGTGTTTACGATCAGATACGTCAAAGTGTGGCATACTCTGGTAAAAACGTAAAAATATGTGCCTCTCACGCTGGTCTTACCTTAGGTGAAGATGGTGCTACGCATCAAATTCTTGAAGATTTAGGATTAATGAAAATGTTACCAGGTATGACCGTAATCAATACTTGTGATTACAATCAAACCAAAGCAGCCACTATCGCGATCGCAGATCACGATGGACCTGTTTATTTACGTTTTGGTCGTCCTAGCGTAGCAAATTTCACAGAAAAAGATGGGAAATTTGAAATAGGAAAAGCGTTGCATTTACTTGACGGTTCTGATGTAACTATTATTGCTACCGGTCACTTAGTCTGGGAAGCCATTAAAGCTGCTGAAGAATTAAATGAAAAAGGAATTAGCGCTGAAGTTATAAACATTCACACCATTAAGCCGCTAGACGAAGAAGCAATCTTAAATTCTGTGAAGAAAACCAGATGTATTGTAACCTGTGAAGAGCATAATTTTTTGGGTGGTTTAGGCGAAAGCGTTGCGCGCGTACTTGCTACTAATGACCCTGCTCCTCAGGAATTTGTGGCAACTCACGATACTTTTGGCGAAAGCGGTACTCCTGCTGAACTTATGGAAAAATATGGTTTAAATACTAAATCTATTATTGAAGCCGTTAATAAGGTGCTGACAAGAAAGTAAACATTTTAAGGATAATTCCTAAAAGTGTTTACATCTATCAACCAAAAATTCAGAAGGTTTTTAAATAAACCAAACTTAATTTTAACGGCTCTAGAAAAATAAGAAGAGCACAATACAACCGATATGAAGAATTTATTTTTAGGAATTTTATTTTTAGCTGCCGGTGCAGCACACGCTCAATCAGACCCGGGCTTTGGTATAAAAGCAGGTCTTAACTATGGCGGAACGGGGGACATAAGTGACTCTGCAAAGAATGCATACGAGAATCCAAGTAGTGATATAGGCTATCACGTAGGAGTTTTTGGACGTACCGGAGACAAACTCTACTTTAGACCAGAACTTGTTTATACTAAGCTTAATTCTACTTATGAAGATTCAGATTTTAGTATGCAAAAATTAGACGCACCTTTATTAATAGGTTACGAAGTTTTTGGTCCACTTAATGTATTTGCAGGACCTTCATTGCAATATATACTAGACACAGACTATGATGGCCTTACTTTAGGAGATGTAAAAAATGATTTTACAGTAGGGCTTAATGTTGGAGCCGGAGTTTCTCTGGGTAAACTAGGAATTGATTTACGTTATGAACGAGGCTTTGGAGATAACGAAGCAGAGTTTTTAGACACTAACGGAATAATTACTAATGGATCTCGCATAGATACACGACCAGACCAATTGATCTTAAGTTTATCGCTAAACCTATAAGGTTAGTAAAACCGAAAGATTATAGTGATAAAAAAATCCCCGCAAGATCTAGTCTGGCGGGGATTTTTTATTGCATCTAGTTAAGTAAAAAAATTAGTTTACATCAGGATCTAAATAGTCTGGAATACCATCATTATTAGAATCTGTATAGGTTATTGTACCATCTGCATTAATTACAATTTCATCACGCGTAAGTGTACGATCACCATCATCATCTGTATCTAAATAGTCTGGAATATTATCACCATCACTATCATCTTCAATCTCGTTTAAGAAATTATTTCCATTAATATCTTCTTTCCAATTGGGAACGCCATCATTATCATCATCTGTGTCTTCTACAGCTCGATAAAGGTCAAATGTAAAAACAAGATCTGAGTATGCGCTATAACCAGTACCCGAACCATTGAAATATGCTAACCCACTAGGAATAAAAACAGCACCTATACCATAATCATTACCAAAACTTACAGAGCCATCTGCATTTTGGCTAAACTGAGTACCTGCTTTAAGATTTTTCAAACCGTTAGAAAATCCAAATACTACTTGCGTTAAATCAAACCAAAGCGGTGTTACTGAGCTATCAAATTTATCTCCACCCACGACATTACCTTGATAATTGACAAAGGTAGAATCTGCAAACGTAGGCTGTATACCTGCACCCTCTCTTGCTATTAAAGTGTAAAGGGTATACTCAGTATCCAGATACGTGAACTTTTCTGTAATAACCTGAGACATTAAGGGCGTTTTGTCTGAATTAACACCACTTATCGTATCAAAAACAATTTTATAATTAAAGCCATCTTCTTTAGCTTCAAATTCCTCATAATTATAAAAATGGGTATTTAAATAGGCTTTTAAATTTGCCTGACTTTCTACCTCTACTTCCCCCCGATCGCGTGGTGGAGTAATTTCTACAGAATCATCATCTTTACTACACGAGGCTAAAATAAAAAGGCCTAAAACAGCCACAATCACATTTCTAATCATATTCATCATATTCCTTTTAGGTCGCGCAAGATACAATTTTGCGCTATTTTTGTGTTATTAAAAACGAGCTTTAAAGCGATAGATTATGCGAGTTGACAAATATTTGTGGTGTATACGGTACTTTAAATCACGTTCTATAGCTACGAATGCCTGCAAAAAAGGACAGGTTAAAATTAATGATGTTGCAGTTAAACCTTCACGAGAGGTTTTTCCGTCAGACACTATACAGGTTAGAAAAAATCAGGTTGACTATGTTCTTGAAGTCATAGAGCACCCGCCCAGCCGTGTGGGCGCTAAACTTGTAGGTCTATATGTTATAGATAAAACACCTGCAGAAAATCTGGAAAAACTAGACCTCCTTAAATATTCTAAAGATTATTACCGCAAACGCGGAACAGGGCGACCTACTAAGAAAGATCGTAGGGATCTCGATGATTTTCAGGATACAGATGATTTTTTTGAAGATGTTGAATAAAAACTATTGGGAAAGCAGGTATGTCGAGCAAAATACCGGTTGGGATATAGGGTACGCCTCAGATCCGTTAGCTGCATATTTTGACCAATTAACACAAAAAGATCTCAAAATTTTAATTCCGGGAGCTGGCTTTGGTCACGAGGCAATATATTTATATAAACAAGGCTTTACCAATGTGACTGTGTTAGATTTTTCTGCTTCAGCATTACAAAACCTAAAGACTCATTTACCTGATGTACCAGATTCGCAGTTTATAGAAGGTGATTTCTTTGAGCATTCTGAAACCCATGATCTTGTTATTGAGCAAACTTTTTTTTGTGCACTAGACCCAGATTTACGATCAGATTACGCACGACATATGTCTCAATTATTAAAACCTTCCGGAAAAATTGTGGGATTACTTTTCAATTTTCCGCTTACAGAAAAAGGCCCACCCTTTGGAGGAAGTCTGTCTGAATATCAAAAGTTATTTTCCGAAGTGTTTACTATAAAAAAATTAGAGCCTTGTTATAATTCTATAAAACCTCGTCAAGGCAACGAACTCTTTTTTATATTTGAAAGCAAACAGCAACCCGCTAATTAAATCTTATGAAAACTGCCGTACAAACAATTCTTAATCATGAAGATATTCAAAATAAAATACGCAGAATTGCCTATCAGATTTACGAAAGCAATGTAAATGAGAAAGAACTCATTTTAGCAGGAGTTGCGCAAAACGGTTATGTAATTGCAGAACGTTTAAAAGTTATTTTAGAAGATATTTCTGACCTCAACTGTACGCTCTGTAAGGTTACTATGAATAAAACTGCACCTCAAGGAACGGTTACAACCTCACTTACAGAAAGCGAATATCAAAATAAATCTTTAGTACTTATTGACGATGTCTTAAACTCGGGTACAACTTTAATCTATGGGGTTAAACATTTTCTCGATGTCCCGCTCAAGCAATTTAAAACGGCAGTGCTCGTAAACCGAAATCATAAAAAATATCCTGTAAAGGCAGATTATAAAGGCATTTCACTAAGCACATCACTACAAGAGCGAGTTAAGGTTAGATTTAAACCTGGCAAAGATTCTGCTATATTAGAATAGACGCATTTTTAATTCTTCTATCAACTCAGGTATAGAACGATTATTTACAAGAAGCTTTATAGTGGCTTGATTGTAATAAAAACTACGTTCAAATAAATGTTTACGTATAAACTCTTCTAACTTTTCTTGAGTTTCCTGGTGTTTAAGAACAGGTCTGTGATCCCGCTGCGTCCACAACCTTTGGGTCAATTCCCCTACACTTACATTAATATAAACCGAAGTGCCTTCTGCGGCCTTAATACGATCTATAGCGTCCCCATAACACGGTGTCCCACCACCTAGACTAATTATAGTATTGTCAAAACCTATAAGCAGCTCATTTAAATATTGAGATTCTCGCTTTCTAAAATAGATTTCTCCTTTTTCCTCAAAGATTTGCTTAATAGATCTCCCTTCTTTTTGCGCTACATAGTCGTCAAAATCTATAAAATTCATCTTTTTTTCGGCAGCTAAAATCTTCCCTAAAGTAGATTTACCGGAACCCATATAGCCTATTAAATATATTTTCATTCTTAAAATTACTGATTTTCAGAAGCCTAAGCCCTGACTTACTATTTTATTCAAATTTATTACAAAAAGGCTTGGTAAGATTAAAAAAATGGATGTATATTTGCAGCCGCATTTAAGGAAAGACTTGGTAGCTCAGTTGGCAGAGCATCTCCCTTTTAAGGAGAGGGTCCTGGGTTCGAGCCCCAGCCAAGTCACCATATTTTAAACCAGATCTCAACGTCTGGTTTTACTTTTTAAAATCGGTAAGATTTTAAAATAAATCTGAGTTGTAATAGACTTGGTAGCTCAGTTGGCAGAGCATCTCCCTTTTAAGGAGAGGGTCCTGGGTTCGAGCCCCAGCCAAGTCACGAGAATAAAACCAGATCTTAAGGTCTGGTTTTATTTTTTAAACTAATTTTGATTTAAACACCCGGATGCTGGAATTGGTAGACAGGCACGGTTGAGGGCCGTGTGTACTCTGTACGTGTGGGTTCAAGTCCCATTCCGGGTACAAAAAAGCCCCTGTAAACATAATATTTACAGGGGCTTTTAATTTTAATAGACTATTTTACTGTCGAAATCATTTTTTTAATATGTAGACGCACAGTTTATAAATAATCTACTCATTTCTTTAGAATTCATTAAAAAGCTTTTAAAGCATCTTCAATACGCTCATCACCCTCAATCATTTCAAAAACTGCATTTTGCGCAATATCGTCATTTAAAACATGGACTAGTGTATATGCAACATCATCACGAGTAATTTTGCCCATGTCAACTTTTTCTGCAGCCGTAATTTTTCGAGTGCCCTTATCATTTTTTAAAGTTCCCGGGCGCACGATACTGTATAATAAACCGCTATTTTTTAAGTGGTTATCTGCATTTTGTTTGGCTTCAAGATAATGTTCTAAATCTCCTCCTGTTTCAGGTTTATCTGCATTTATTGAACTCAACATTACAAACTTTTTAATACCAGCCTTTTTAGAAACATCTATTAAACTTTTTGCTCCTTCCTGATCAACAGCAGTTGTTTTTTCGGGACCTGTACTTCCTCCAGAACCTGCCGCAAAAATTACTTTATCAATACCTTCTACAACGTGTGAAAGATCTTTTTCTAAATCACCCAGCACCGTATCAACATTTTGTATTTTAAATTGCTCCTGTTGCTCTTCTTTACGTACCATGGCAACCGGGTTGTAGTATTGAGATTCTTTTAAATAACTTATAATTTGCTTTCCGGTTGTACCGTTTGCTCCTGCAACTAAAATATTCTCTTTACTCGTATTCATAGTTTATATTTTTTTAAAGTCAAAAACCGACTTAAATTATATTAATATTTACCGCAAACTTAGTTAATAGATTAAGCATCATAATTTTTCTTAACGCCCTTTAACGCTGGTATTAGGATAGTATTAAGAAGTAGTTAAAGCATTTTGAGATTGAATAGAAACTCCTAGCTTTGCAGGTATGAAAACAACCTTTGGCAATTTAACCGAATCATCAACACCGGTGTTGATTGATTTTTATGCGACTTGGTGTGGCCCCTGCCAGACCCTTGCTCCTATACTTGAAGATGTAAAAAAAGATTTAGGCGAAAAAGTAAAAATCATTAAGGTTGATGTAGATAAAAATCAGGCACTCGCTCAAAAATTTCAAGTGCGTGGTGTTCCCACCCTAATGCTTTTTAAAAATGGTAAACAACTTTGGCGACAAAGTGGAGTGCTTACCAGAGCAGATCTAAAACAGGTCATAGAAAACCATTCCTAAATCCATATTAGCAACAACTCTTTTATTAAATTTAGAGCTTACAACGAACCAGGTTTATGTCTTTAGATTTGATAAGAGTATTGCTTGATACCGGAATGCTTGTCCTTATCTGGCTAGTGCAATTAGTAATTTATCCCGGTTTTTGCTACTATTCTGATACAGATCTGGTTGTTTGGCATAAAAAATACACTACCCAACTATCATATATTGTAATGCCATTGATGATAGGCCAACTATTAGTTACCGCAGTACAACTTATAAATGCAGTTACAGTTTATACACTGGTCAGTGGATTTGTGGTTATGGCATTGTGGCTGTCTACCTTCATTCAATTTGTACCACTACATAACAGTATAGCCACAAAAACTGCAGCGAAAGAAACCCCTCAACGTCTGGTTAGATTAAATTGGATTAGGACTGTACTATGGACCTTCCTATTTATATGGAGTTTATTCTGGTACAGTCCCGTTTAGAACTATCTACTTTTAACTTCTCCAAAGCCTATTTGCAAAGACTTTTCATAACTACGCAAGATACGCAGCTCTTTAGTAGTCACTAAAGCAAGAGAAAGACCCTCTTTACCGGCTCTGGCCGTTCTACCACTTCTATGGGTATAGTATTCTTCCTGATCTGGCATTTGGTAATGAATTACAAAAGTCAAATCCTGTACATCAAGACCTCGTGCTGCTATATCTGTAGCAACCAGAAGACGTAAACTTTCATTCTTAAAAGCACGCATTACTTTATCGCGCTCTTTTTGCAGCATATCACCCTGCAAGGCTTCTGCAGCTATATTTTTTGCTATGAGTTGCTTTGCTAACTTCGTCGCTGCCGCTTTAGTTTTACAAAAAATAATACCGCGCTCATCGCCTCTTGTTTTTAAAAAATCTAGCAGTATAGGCAACTTATCTGTTTCTTCGCATTGCAAAAATTTATGGTCTATATTCTTATTCACCACATCTTTACTTATTTGAATACGATGCGCTTCAGCAGACATGTGCTCGTTTACAATCTGCTTAATTCCGTGCGGCATCGTTGCAGAAAATAACCATTTATTATCTACATTTTTTACAGCATTTAAAATCTCATCTAATTGCTGCTTAAATCCCATACTCAACATCTCATCTGCTTCGTCAAGTACAACAGTATTCACGTAAGAAAGATCAATTATTTTTCGGTTTAGCAAATCTATAAGTCTTCCCGGCGTAGCTACTACGATATGTGTGGGACGCAACAAATTTTTGATTTGAATATCTATTTTTTCACCTCCGTAAATAGCTTCAGTGAATATCTTATCTGTATATTTTGTATACCTAAACAATTGCTTTGCCACTTGTTGACACAGCTCCCGTGTAGGGCATAATATTAGAGCCTGTATGTTTTTTTTCTTAGCATTTATGCGCTCTAAAATAGGTAAGCCATAAGCAGCGGTTTTACCGGTTCCCGTTTGCGCCTGTCCCACAAGATGGGTCTTTTCCTGTAATAGAATAGGAATGACTTCTTGTTGAATAGGTGTAGGATTTATTATCCCAAGTTCTGTAAGTCCCTTAATCAAGCCGGCACTTAGGCCAAGCTCTTTAAAATTGTCTGCCATGGTAAAATTTTGAAGCGCAAAGATAGTCAACACAGGTACTAAAACAGTAATAAGAAATTAAGATTAGAATATTTAGCACCTATTTTATTCTTGTATTTTTAAAATCTAAAAACTCAACTATGCGTTTACTTCTAATTTATAGCTTTTTAATACTTCTTAACTGCAAAACAGCGCAATCTCAAAACAAGCCTGCTTATCAATTATTTAATGCTGAAGGTAAAAAAGTAACCTATCGAGCGATGCTTGATTCTTTAAAAAATCAAAAAGACATTATTTTATTTGGTGAAATGCACGACAACCCTATCGTGCATTGGTTAGAATTAGAAGTAACAAAAGATTTAGCCGAAACAAAAAACCTCACATTAGGCGCAGAAATGATTGAAACAGATAATCAAACTGCAGTCAATGCCTATTTAAAAGATAGTCTTAGTATTAAAGAGTTTACCAGTTCTGCCCGCCTCTGGGTTAATCATAAAACGGATTACCAGCCGCTTATTGATTTTGCTAAAGCCAAAAATTTAAAATTTATTGCAACAAATATCCCACGTATCTATGCAAGTAGGGTATATAAACAGGGATTTGAAATTTTAGACAGTTTACCTCCTACTGAAAAACAATTTATAGCTCCCTTACCTATCTTATTTGAGCCTAATTTACCCCGTTACAAAGAAATTTTAAAAATGATGGGAGAGCACGGTAGTCCACAATTAGTGATGGCTCAGGCGATAAAAGATGCTACAATGGCTCATTTCATCTTAAAAAATCTAGAAAATGATCACGTATTTATACATTACAATGGCTCTTTTCATAGTGATTATCACGAAGGCATATTGTGGTACCTAAAACAGGAAGCTCCTGATCATAAATATGTGACAATCACAAGCGTTTCTCAGGAAAAACTAGAAACATTAGAAGATAGTTACATCAATCAAGCCGATTTTATTATCGTAATTGATGCAGATATGACCACCACGTATTAGACTTTAAAACGTTTAAATAAATAATTAAACACCTAAGATTTAAACTCGCAGAAATAAAAACGAGTTAAAAAAGTGTGAAACATTCATAAATGATAGTAATACTATTATATTTGCAACCAAAATAATTTTTTATGAATGAGTTACTCAAAAATATTAGGATCACCATTAATGAAGGGATCTATTTAAAGGACCCAGAGTCCTCAAAATTAGGTAAACGCATCATTGAGGACGGCATTCTACTTATTGATGAATTAGGTTTTGATAATTTTACCTTTAAAAAACTAGGTGATCGCATTCAATCTAATGAAAGCTCTATTTATAGATATTTTGAAAATAAACACAAGTTTCTGGTTTATCTCACCTCATGGTATTGGGGATGGAAAGAATATCAGTTGGTATTTGCAACGGTAAACATCACAAATGCCAATGAAAAACTAACAAAGGCCATAGAGATTCTTACCCGAAGGGTTGAACAAGATCAATTATTCTCGCATATTAATGAGGTTGCTCTAAGCAAAATTGTTATAAACGAGTACTCAAAATCTTACTTAACAAAGGAGGTTGATAATGAAAATAAAGAAGGTTATTTTGTAATCTACAAACGCTTATCTAGCCGTTTAAAAACGATGATAAGTGATGTAAACTCAAACTACCCATATCCTGCAAGTTTAGCGAGCACTATAATGGCAGGATCTCTACATCAGCATTTTTTAATAGACCATTTTACTTCTTTAACAGATTGTAATGCCAGCACATCGCCATCTCAGTATTTTATACATCTTACCTCAACACTATTAAATTCATAACTCCCTATTAACTATGGATAAAAAATCATACACGCCCTGGCAACGTTTTGTAGGGCTATTGAAGCTAGAGCGCAAAGACTTTTTACAAATATTGTATTATGCGATTTTTGCAGGTATTGTAAGTCTTTCGCTTCCGTTAGGAATTCAAGCAATTGTAAACCTAATTCAAGGTGCACAAATTAGCACCTCATGGATTGTGCTGGTAGTTCTGGTAACGCTGGGAGTAGCCTTTGTAGGAGCACTACAACTTATGCAAATACGCATAGTAGAAAATATTCAGCAAAAAATATTTACGAGGGCTTCGTTTGAGTTTACCTACAGATTCCCAAAAATTAAAATGAGTGAGCTTCGGGATTATTACCCACCAGAACTTGCAAACCGTTTCTTTGATGTACTTACCATACAAAAAGGTCTTTACAAGCTAGTTCTTGATTTTCCGGCGGCGATGGTGCAAATTATTTTCGGTTTAATACTATTATCGTTTTACCACCCCTTCTTTATATTTTACGGGTTGTTACTGGTAATTCTTATTTATTTGGTTTTCAAATTTACAGGAAGCACGGGCTTACAAACGAGCCTTACAGAGTCTAAGTATAAATACAAAATTGTACACTGGATACAGGAAATCGCACGTACCCTTATAAGTTTTAAACTTTCTGGTAAATCTAGTTTGGCTTTAAATAAAAATGACCAATTAGTGAGCGAGTATATCGACTCAAGAGAAAGTCACTTTAGAATTTTACGTATTCAGTTTATACAAATGGTTGGCTTTAAAGTACTAGTTACAGCGGGTCTTTTATTAATAGGCGGTATCCTGGTACTTAACCAGCAAATGAATATAGGTCAATTTGTAGCAGCAGAAATTATAATCCTGCTCATTATAAATTCAGTAGAAAAATTAATTCTGGGACTTGAGAATTTCTATGATTTATTAACGGCTTTAGAAAAAGTAGGAGCTGTATCAGATAAAGAATTAGAATCTCAAAATTTATCTACGCCATTTACAGACGCTGACTCCTTAACGCTAGAACTTAAAAATATAGGTTACGTAGATGATCGCGATAATAAAAGTATTTTAAATGCAATTACTCTAGATATTAATCCCGGTGAACACCTGCTTATAAATGGTCCTAATGGTTCTGGGAAATCTACGTTACTTAAAATAATAGCAGGACTTATTGAACCTACATCTGGAGATTTCTTTATAAATAATAAATCTATACAGGGCATTAGCTTAAATCATTACCGTGCATTACTAGGACAATCATTCCCTGAAGAAACTCCTTTTGAAGGTACCTTATTAGAAAATCTAACTTTTGGAGATCAATCAATTCCTCAAAAAGACATTGACTGGGCTGTAGAGAAAATGGGCTTATCAGAGTTTGTTAAAAATCAACCTTTAGGCTTACATACCCCATTAAAGCCCGAAGGGAAGTTCATCTCAGAGACAATTTCAAATAAGATCGTTCTGTCCCGTAGTATCGTACGAAAACCTAAAATACTTATACTTAAAGAACCTCTCAATAAATTTTCAACCGAAGAAAAAGAGCGAATAATTAATTTCTTATTTGATAAATCCAACACCTGGTCAATCATAATTGCCAGCAAAGATGCGATGTGGAAAAATTATTGCGAACGAGTATTATGGCTCGATGGCGGTAAAATATCAACTTCAAATTAAATAGCTATGCTTAATATATCTCACAATAAATTAAATAAAGCGGTTGATCTTTCTAAGTATAAATCTGCTATTAAGGTGCTTGAAAAAGAGCATTACGCATACTTCAACAGATTTTTAGCTGTATTTGCGATTATTTTGGTTATAATCTTGTTTTTACCGTGGACGCAAACCATATCCTCGGCAGGGTTTGTCACCACACTAACACCAGAACAACGCCCACAAACCATACAATCTCCCATCCCGGGCAGAGTTGAAAAATGGTATGTACGCGAAGGAGATTTTGTAGCAAAAGGAGATACAATTCTCTTTATTTCTGAAATTAAAAATGAATATTTTGATCCTAATCTTGTAGAACGCACAGATTTACAGGTGCGTGCAAAAACAAATTCTGTTGAATCTTATACTCAAAAAGTAACCGCACTGAGTAATCAAATCGCTGCATTAAATAATGAGCGTATTTTAAAACTTAAGCAAGCTGAAAACAAACGTATACAGGCCGGCTTAAAAATTAAAAGTGACAGTATAGATTATGAAGCGGCAAAAACAAATTTAAGCATTGCACAGCGGCAGTATGAGCGTACACTTAGTTTACAACAAGAAGGCTTAAAAGCAGTAACTGATGTTGAAGAAAAGCGATTAAAACTTCAGGAAACTGAAGCTAAACTAATCTCTCAGGAAAATAAATTACTGGCAACCCGCAATGAGCTTTTAAATGCACAAATAGAGCTTAATAGATTAGAAGCAACGTATATTGATAAAATATCAAAAGCGCAAAGCGACAGGGCTACAGCACAATCTAGTCAATATGATTCTGAAGCTGAAGTTAGTAAGTTAGAAAATAGCCGTACCAATTATGAGATACGTAATGATATGTACTACATACGTGCTCCCCAGTCTGGTTATATTAATAAAGCTATTATAGGTGGTATAGGTGAGACTTTTAAAGAAGGGCAGCAACTGGTTGGGATAACCCCTTCTGATTATGACATAGCGGTAGAAACATTTGTAAAGCCTATAGACTTACCTCTTATTCATTTAGACGAAAAAGTGCGTGTGCAATTTGATGGGTGGCCTTCTATCGTATTTAGCGGCTGGCCCAATAATTCTTTAGGAACTTTTGGAGCTAAGGTTGTTGCCATTGAGAATTATATTAGTCCTAACGGAAAATACAGAATACTACTGGCCCCAGACCCTGAAGAACAATCCTGGCCTGAAGCTTTACGTGTAGGCTCTGGAGCAAACACAATGGCTTTACTTGAAGATGTTCCTATCTGGTATGAACTTTGGCGAAAACTTAACGGCTTCCCTCCTGACTACTATACTCCTGCAACAAAATCTGAAACTACAAAAAAATGATAAAGGCATTCTTTTTACTACTGTTTTTTGCTTTGAGCTCTTCTCTTTGTGCTCAGGTAGATAGTTTAGAAAATTTAGGATTTAAAGAATATTTAAGTCTGGTAAAGCAGAACCACCCTATAGTTAAACAAGCTAATTTAATTGGAGAAACCGGGGATGCTAAGCTATTAAAAGCCAGAGGAGGTTTTGATCCTAAAATTGAAGTTGATTTTGATCAAAAAGTGTTTAAAGAAACCGAATACTATGATTTATTAAATGCAACTTTTAAAATCCCCACCTGGTATGGTATAGATCTAAAAGCACAGTTTGAACAGAATGAGGGCTACTACCTCAATCCACAAAATACGGTCCCTGAAAACGGATTGTATACTGCAGGAATTTCTGCATCATTGGGACAGGGATTGTGGATTAATGACCGTATGACCACGCTTAAACAAGCAAAAATTTATCGTGAGCAGGCACGAGCAGATCTTGACATTGCAGTTAACGTTGTGCTCTATGAAGCTTCGGTTGCTTATTTTGAATGGTTACAGGCTTATAAAAAGGTAAAACTCTTCGACCGGTTTTTAGAAAATTCACAATTGCGTTTTAGGGGAATAAAAAGCAGCGCTCTAGCAGGAGACAAACCACTTATAGATACTACCGAAGCTACTATAAGCGTACAAAGCAGAGCACTTAACCTAAGAGAAGTTCAATTAGAGTATACCAAGAAGAAACTTGAACTGGCTAACTTTTTATGGCTGGGTAATAATATTCCTGTAGAACTTCAGGATGGTATTTTTCCGCAGGAAGAATTGGGGTTTTCTATAGATGAGATTTTAGATATCACAGGATTTGATCTTGCAAATTTTCAGCTTGAACAGCATCCTAAATTACGCTCATTAAATTTTAAAGTGGAAGCTTTAGAACTCGAGCGGCAATTAAAAGCTAATAATTTGCTTCCGGTTATTGACGTGAATTACAACTTCATCTCATCTGAAGGTGATGACCTCAGCACATTTTATACTCAAAATTATAAGGCGGGCTTACGCTTTAAAATGCCACTGTTTTTAAGAAAAGAGCGAGGAGATTTAAAATTGGCTAAGTTAAAGGTTCAAAACTCGCAGTTTGAATTAACTAATTCAAAATTAGAACTTCAGAATAAATTACGCGCAGTTACTACAGAGCTAGAGGTACTGGAAGAACAAAATAAATTGGCAGCAGAACTCGTACGTAATTATGAGACCATGCTGTATGCTGAAGAACGTAAATATCAGGTAGGTGAGAGTTCTATTTTTCTCATAAACTCTAGAGAAGTAAAACTTATAGATGCCCAGTTGAAACAAATAGAAATCACAAATAAATTCTATAAAGCAAAAGCCAACCTCTTTAAGACGATTGCGACCAACCCTGATTCTATTTAAGAGACTTATCGCCTACATAAACCTCTGTTTTAATACTAAAATTTGTAATACCCTAAATTAGGTATTCTTTGTACCTTTGCAGGGTAAAATAGACACACATGATTATAGCAAAAACCAGAGAAGAGATAGAATTAATGCGAGAAAGCGCTTTAATTGTTTCTAAGACTCTGGGTGCACTAGCATCTGAAGTTAAACCGGGTGTTACCACCTTGTATTTAGATAAAATAGCTGAAACCTGTATTAGAGACCACGGGGCAATACCAGGATTTTTGGGATTATACGATTTTCCAAACACGTTGTGTATGAGCCCAAATGAGCAGGTCGTTCACGGTATTCCTAATTCAAAACCTTTAGAAGAAGGTGATATTATATCAATAGACTGTGGTGCTTTAAAAAACGGATTTTATGGTGATCACGCCTATACTTTTGAAGTAGGCGAGGTTGACCCCAGCACAAAAAAGCTTCTTGAAGTTTCTAAAGAGTCTTTATACAGAGGTATTGCAGAATTTAAATTTGGCAACCGCGTAGGTGATGTGGGTTATGCCATTCAAAAATACTGCGAAGATCACGGCTACGGTATTGTACGAGAGCTTGTAGGTCACGGTCTTGGCGCTAAAATGCATGAAGATCCTGAGATGCCTAACTACGGAAAAAGAGGTCGTGGTAAAAAATTTATTGAAGGTATGGTTGTCGCCATAGAACCTATGGTTAACAAAGGTACTCACCGCATAAAACAACATAATGACGGTTGGACGATTACAACACGTGACAATGAGCCAAGTGCTCATTTTGAGCATGATGTGGCTTTAATTGACGGTAAACCAGAACTTCTTTCAACTTTTAAGTATATTTATGATGCCTTAGGCATTACAAGCAATGAAGAAGATGCTTTTAGAGCGCAGGCTATTACAAATTAGCAAAACATCAACACCCCCTACATACAATGCAATTAGAAACATGGATCAAGTACCGTGAAGATAATTGGGAAGAAAATTATACTATAGGTCTTTCTAATTATGGTAGAATACGCAGTTACAATAAAGGGCCAGAAGGCACTATAATCAAAGGTGGCCATATTCATGGCTACGTAACTGTAAGTGCAAAACTGGCAAATGGTAAGAGAAAAAATTACTACCTGCACAAACTCCTTGCTAAAGCTTTTTTAAAAGCTGCAGATGATGAGAAAGCAGTTTTACATCTTAATCACGATAAGAAAGATAACCGGATTGAAAATTTAAAATGGGCTACGCACAAAGAACGCTATGCGCATCAGAAAACGAGTCCGTTAGATATTAAAAGACGTACTTCGGGAGAGCGACATTATACAAAATTGACTTTTGCCGAAGCGACAATACTTAAAAAGAAATTACTAGATCCTAACCGTCGTACGCGACTTAAGGTACTGGCTAAGCAGTTTGGAGTTTCAGAAATGCAATTACATCGAATTAAAACAGGAGAAAACTGGGGTGATCTTAAAGTATGATTGCACAAATTTTTAAGCGCATACTCAATGCGGTTCCGCGGCCCATTCTCATTAGATTAAGTTATATCGCAAGACCTGTTCTTGCGATAGGACTTAAAGGAGACCGCTATGAAGATCCCATAGACGGTAAAATGTTTAGAAAATTTTTACCCTATGGTTATGGTAAGCAAAGAGAAAATGTGCTCTCGCCTTCTACCCTATCTCTAGAAAGACATCGCTTGTTGTGGTTGTATTTATCTAAACAAACTAACTTTTTTACCGCTAAAGCGAAAGTTTTACATTTTGCCCCTGAACAGGCATTTTATAAGCGTTTTAGAAAGATGGAAAATCTGGACTATACCACTACAGATTTAAATTCGCCTCTTGCTGATGTGAAAGCTGATATTTGTAATCTTCCTTTTGAAGACGATACGTACGATATTATTTTCTGCAATCACGTTTTAGAACACATCCCAGACGACCTCAAGGCGATGCACGAACTTTACCGTGTATTAAAGCCCGGTGGAATGGCAATACTTCAAATTCCACAGGATTTAAAGAGAGCCGTAACGTTTGAAGACAACAGCATTACAGATCCTAAAAAACGCGCAGAAATTTTTGGACAGTACGACCACGTACGCGTGTATGGCCGTGACTATTTTGATAAATTAAGATCTGTAGGCTTTAAGGTATCAGAAATTGATTATACAGCTACCATACCGGCTACAGAAGTAGATAAATACCGACTGGCTGTAGGCGAAATTTTGCCGGTTTGTTATAAATAGGAAAACTAGTTTACTAGAAAATTCTTAAATCCTTTTGACATATAAACCGCGCTACTATCTATAGTTGCATAAATAAAATAAGCCTCTATATCCTGATGCTTTTCTAATACTTTTTTAGATTTATCAAGACCTAAAGCCATAAAAGCGGTAGCAAAAGCATCTGCTTCTGCACAGGTTGAAGCAATGACGGTTGAGCTTAAAATATCGCTTTTTTCAGCAAGCCCGTTTATAGGATTTACGGTATGTACAAAGCGCTGACCAGTTAAGGAATCTACTCTAAATTTTCGGTAATTACCCGATCCTGCCATTCCTTTATTGTCTAATTCTACAGCAGCCGTGTACCCCCTATCGTTTATTGGCGCATCTATATTTTCAATACCTACGCGCCACGGTTGATTTTTATCTAAGTTAATTCCCGAAGCAAGTAATTCTCCTCCTAATTCAACAAGGTAATTTTTTACACCATTTTGCTCAAGCATCTTACCTATACGGTCTATACAATATCCCTTAGCAATACTATTAAAGTCAAGATACACTGCGCTGTTTTCTTTTTGAATTCTTCCGTTCGCAGAAAGACTAATTTTATCAAGACCTACATAATTGCGCAAAGAATCTAAAGCAGCACTATCTAAAACGTTTAAAGGTTTTCCGGGACCAAAACCATATGCATTTACTAAAATGCCTACTGTAGGATCGTAATAGCCACCAGTTGCATTATAAACCTTCCGCGATAGCGCTAAAACTTCTTTAAACATAGTATCAACAACAATTGCAGTATCGCCGGCATTAATTTTGGAAATATCAGAATCTGGCTGATAGGTACTCATAGACTTGTTAATAGCTGCAATGGTAGAGTCAAATTTCTTAACCACATCAAAACGTTCGCTACTGTAAAACTGAACACTATAACCTGTTCCTAAAGCTTCACCGGTTAATGTTACTAACTGGGGTTCTTGCTTACAGCTTAAAAACTGAATGAGTAAAAGAGCAATAAAAAATAATCTCATTATTTAATTTCTTGAAGTCCGTTATAAATTACTGTGTACGAAGTTCCTTTTTCTACAGGTTTCCCATAATCACTTGCACTACCTAAACCTACGCCAGCGTAAAATGTTTTTGCATTAAATTTATCTGCGTGCTCTTTAATCTCCTTCATAAAAAATGGATCGTAATCATTAGCATCGTCAGGAAAACTCACAGCCTTTACTATAACAAAATGAAGTTTTTTATCACGTAAAGCCACAAATTGAGGATTACGTTTAAGCTGAGAATTCACCCCTAAAAACTCAAAACCCTGTTCTTCAAGATCCTTCCCAACAATATTCATTGCAAGGTTGTGAAGTTCTTGTTTATCTAATAAATCTGCCATTTTACAAAGATACTATCTCTCAAATTAGACGTGAAAAAAGAATGAATTTTATTCTTCAATTTTAATGGGCATTATTGCGCAAAAAATTTAGAAAATCACTGCGTTTGTTGCGTGACACGGGTACTTGATGTTTACCTTCTAAAATAACATAGCCTTCATTAAGATAAGATTTTAAATAGTCTAGATTTATTAAATGCGATTTATGAGTTTTAAAAAAAACAGAATCTCCTAGTAAATCTGCAAAATGACCAATGCTGTGTGAACTTAAAATAGATGTCTGATCTGCCAAATATATTTTTGTATAGCCATCTGTACCTTCGCAACGTAAAATATCTGCAATTTTTAAAAATTGCAACCCGTTTTGTGTAGGCACTACAATCTTTTTCTGCTGAAAAGTACGCACCCCTAAATTTGCAATTAGCTGTTTATTTTTAGATAATGCATGCTTATACTCTATACTCTCTATTGCACGATGTACACTGAGTATTAGATCTTCTTTAGCAACGGGTTTTACGATATAACCTATAGCGCAATGTTTTATAGCATCAACTGCATAATGATCAAACGCAGTTACAAATATGATTTCAAAACTAGGCTCGTCAAACTCTCTCAATAATTCAAAACCTGTCATCGTAGGCATTGCAATGTCTAAGAAAATAAGCTCGGGCTTTTCAGATTTAATGAATGTTATTGCCTCTTCAGGCTTTTGACTTTTCCCTATAATGGTTAACTGCGGACAAAATCTTTCGAGTTTATTCTGCAAAATTGAAAGTGCCTTAGGCTCATCGTCTATTAAATATACCCGGATGCTCATGACTCAAATCGTGTTTTAAATATTAAACGTACCCGCGTACCGCTTAAATCTTTACGCTCTTTAATGCGGTAATCAACCTTAAACTGCGTACTGTATTCCAGCAATTTTAAGCGATCTTTTAATACTGCAGAAGATCTGTTTTCTAAGGTTTTTCCACTCTTTTTGAATAGTTCTTTTGACCTGGTAAGACCTATGCCGTCATCTTCAATAATTACTTCAAAACTATGTTCTTCAAGCATTTTAAAAATTACACTTACCAGACCTTTATCATTTTTATGAAAAATACCGTGATTAACCGCATTTTCAACAATAGGTTGTAGTAACATTGCCGGTATGCAGGTGTCTGTATCTAAATTTTTATCTACAATTATTTTATACTCTAGCTTATCTTCAAAACGCATTTTCTCAAGTGCGAGATAGTTATTAAGAAGATTTATTTCTTCAACAATAGTAACGGTCTGCTGGCGCGAAAGCTCAAAAAACGAACGGATTAATTTTGAAAATCGAGTTAAATATTCTTCAGAAAGCTCAACTTCATTACGCTGTATATAATATTGAATAGCATTAAGTGAATTGTGCACAAAATGCGGATTCATCTGCGATCGTAAAGCTTGTAACTCAAGTTTATGTCGTTCCCGTTCTTTTTGAAACTCGACTTCTAGCTTTGCTTTAATTAACTCATTCTTTTTAGAAACAAATACGGTAAATAATAAAATCACCGCCACAACTACAACTACTGAAGCTAGCGTCATCGTGACGATGAGTTGATAATTTAATTCTTCTGTGGGCATAATAAAGCTGTTATAATACACCCGTAAAGTGGAATATTTAAGAATGCTATCACAATGTATAAACTAGGCGCTAAACTTCCATTTATTTTTGAAATGTAGACCTGTATAGGTAAATACCCGAGATTGAAAATCAATATTCCTGTGGTAATCCAGAATTTAGGATTTTGCTTAAACTCTATAAGATCATCATTATTCAGAAATTCTATATAAAATCTAAACACCAATACCAGCAATGCTATCGTAACAGAAAAAAGGAAAATTACATTGTAATCAAGCAACCAGTTTTCTACTAAAATACTTGTAACTAAACATATTGTAAGTAAAGTAACTATTATATAAACCCATATTTTTTTATAAAGTATTCTATAAAACCAGTAGCAAAAGAAGATACCGGTGAAGAGATCATAAAAATTATAGATTAATACATTATTGCCATAAAGAGTTATACACAGTTCTGCTCCAAACTCAATAACAATCATTATACTTAAAAAATAAATAAAATGATTTTGAGTACTTTTTTTCAATTCGCTATGTCTCCAAATAGCAATTACTAACGCAATACCCATTAATAATTTAGCACTAAATTCTAGAATTAACATAGCCTTGAATAATTAATTACCTGATCCTTTTTTACGTGTTCCCACAGGGTGTAATTTATCGTAGTACCCCCCATCGCCACCTGCCGGTAAAAATGAATCATCTTGAGGTAGTGTAATAAAATTAACTGGCGTAAAAGATGCTCCACCTCCAGAGGCTCTTCTTGAAGTTTTAGTCTTTGGCGAATAGGCTGCTTCAAAAAAGACAGTGCTTTTAGAAACACCATTACCTGACTCTTCTGCGCCAAAATATACAAACATACCTACAGCTGCGACACTGTCTTGCTTTTTTAATGCAATGATAGACTCTAAAAAGAGTTGTAAATCTTCAACATTTGTAACTAGTGCACCTACGTTATCACGGTTATCAGAACCCAATTCTTTATTTATAAAGGCATATTGATTGTTGAGATAAGCCTCGTGCAATTGATCTGCCCGTTCTTTAGTGATAAGATTCTCTGGCTTTGCTACCTCTGTGTTTTTGATGCTTATACACGAGGTAAATAATACTGCGGTAAAAAAAATAACTGCGGAAGCTTTAATAATTTTCATAATAATTAGAATTAGTTGGTTAATAGCACATAATATACTCACTTTTAATAAGATATATCATAGCAACCTCGTGATAAACTCCTTTAAATTTCAATCACTTACTAGTATCAAAAGAGCAGCATTTTTTAAACGTAAAATTATCGTACCACCACTGTTCTGCAGGATTTCCGCCAGAATCTAAATAGAAACCCAGTCCTGAAGTATTCTGTATTAAATTATTAAACAATACTGCATCTGCCGCTGGAGTGGTAGTATTTGCACCAGATAAAACCCATTGTCCAAAACTATTTGAAGGTAATGCAGTAAGCGTTGCCAACTCCATAGGTACATTTATTTGTGTAGGTGGATCATTAGAAATCACTAAGGACGCCGTGTTTAAAACAAATGAAGCTAAAACTGTAGCTGTATTTATACTGGTTCCTTGATAAATAATTAATGAATTTGTAGTACCTACAGGGTTACTGCTGCCTCCAAAATATTCTACCTCATATTGAAGTTCACAACCCGCTGCGATTAAATTTGATGGAAATATGGTTTCAGTATATACATAAGAAGCACCACTACCATCTAAGGCCTGTAGTACATTACTACCATTTTTTGATACTATAGATATTCCTCTAGAGGCGATTCCCTGCCAATCTGGAGTATTTCCTAAGCTATCATTCTCAAAATCTGTAATACGTTCTAAGCTGTCTTCACAAATTATATAGGCACACTCCTCATCGTCTTTGCAGCTGTTTAATGCACTACTGATCATAATGAGTAAAACAAATAGTGAAACGAAGTTTTTTATAGTTTTCATAATCGTATATTTTTAATAAATCAAAGCCGCCGAAAGACGGCTTTGATTAAGGTTATTAATTGGGTTATTAATTGGGCTAATTAGAAGCAAATAACTTTAAATTCTGTTCTTCGGTTTATGGTATGCTCGGCTTCTGTGCATTGTACGCCATCTGCGCAGCTATTGAGAAGTTGTGTCTCTCCTGCTCCACGAGCAATTAAACGATCTCTAGAAATTCCTTTTGCCAGTAAATAATCTACTGTAGATTGAGCGCGTTTTTGAGAAAGCTCCTGGTTATAAGCATTGCTTCCGCGGGAGTCTGTATGCGATGACATTTCAACCTTGATTGTAGGATTATCTTGCATCAATTGAGCGACATAATCAAGATCTGGTCGAGCTGCAGGAAGTATGTCCCATTTATCTAAATTGAAAATAATATTGTCAAGACGTATTGCTTTTCCGCAGGGATCAACACACATTTCAAAATCTATAAATAGATCTGTATTTCTATCTGTGTTTATAGTATTAACTTCTGCTTTATTTGAGAAGTAACCATCTTTAGCTCCTTGAACCGAATACACAGAAGCTTGCTTTAAATAGAATATAAAGTTGCCATCTGTATCAGAAAGTGTATTTTTTTGTGATGGGCTTTTAGTATCTTTTAAGCTAATATCTACTCCCGGAATCCCTTCATTTTTATTACACTCTACAACGTTTCCTCTTAAAATAAAATTCTCATCTGTATAGATAATTTCCTTCTGAATACCTTTACCTTCCTTTTTACACATATCAAATTCGGCTTTAGCAATTGTAGTTTCCTCGAGATTTACTTCATACAGTTTTCCTTTAACCACATAATCTGAAGTAGCTACTTCCTGAAAAACAACAACACCATAGGAATTTGTAGTACCAGTCTGAGTAATAGTACCGTTAGCATCCTCAAGAACCACATCTGTATTTGTAAGTAATTGCTGCGTATACTTATCTCTCGCAGTTATAGTAACAGTACATCCACAAGTTGCGCAACAATGCGGTGTGTGATCTTCACCACATACGGGACATACGTCTGCTGCCTTTTTATTTCCGAAAGCTACAGTTATACCCGCAAAAACTCCAACCGAATAAATATCGCAGTCACAGGATTCGTCTCGAATGTTTAGTGCGTTTTGATCAACAGTATTGGTTCCTTGGTTTTCTATTACAGGATAATACCCGGCTGTTCTGTTATAAATAGGATCTAATTGCTCTTCTACATTAAAATGACGCAAATAATACGCTCCTGCATGTAAACCCAACCAGCTATTGACAAAGTAAATCGCTCTAATTTGCCCTTTAGCGCTTAATACATTTTTATCATCATAACCGGAATGAAAGTTTAGAACATCATTAATTATGGTATTCTCACGTAATTCTGTGCGTCCTCCCTTAATATTAGCGAGCCCTCCTCTCAAGTTCAACTCAGCGCTAAAGCGACCATTTTGGTTTACATATCTAAAACTGGGTCCTATACCATAAAAGAGTCGGTTTATTTTTTGTTCTGAAAGAGAAAAATCTGTTAAGGCTATGTTTCCCAAACTGAATAAATTATCTGTAGGATAGGTGCTCTCCGGTTTATTCCAGATATAGTCTGCATCTGCACCTATACCAAACCAATTCCAATAATAGTCTACGGAAAGACCCAGGTCTAAACCACCTTTGTAATCTATGTAAGGTGTGTTGTTTTCATAAGTTGGAAAATCATATCCAACCCGCGCATTAAATAACCACTGGTTATTGTGAATCTGCGCCTGACTGATAGTAGTTATTGCCAGTATAGCAATGAAAAGCAATTGTTTAAGTGAAGTTTTCATAAGTTGTTTTGTTAATTATACAGGTCAAAGATGCACCGCTAACTAACTAAAAACCAGACCCAATTGATTAACCGACTGTTTGAATACAGGAACGGTAATTCTAAAAACTTAATCAAACTATTAATGAATGTTTTGAGCGTTAAAGTAGATTTCCAATATAAGGCATAAAAAAAGCCGCTACTTTCGTAACGGCTTTACTTTATAATAGAAATTGAAAATTATCCTCCAAAATCATCAAAACGAATGTTTTCATCAGGGATACCAAAATCTTCACCCATTTTCTGAACTGCTTTGTTCATCAGTGGAGGTCCGCAGAAATATAATTCGATTTCTTCAGGGTCTTCGTGTTTACTTAAGTATTGTTCTATAACAGCATTATGTACAAAGCCGGTAAAACCATCTCCAGGGCTATCAATATCTGCCTTCACATTCCAATTGTCTTCTTCTAAAGGTTCAGATAATACCAGGTAAAACTTGAAGTTTTCAAACTCAGCCTCTAAATCACGGAAATGTTTCAGGTAGAAAAGCTCACGCTTAGAACGACCACCGTACCAATAAGTTACTTTACGACCTGTTTTTAAGGTTTTGAAAAGGTGATACAAATGCGAACGCATAGGTGCCATACCTGCTCCACCACCTACATAAAGCATTTCTGCTTCAGACTCGTTGATAAAGAACTCACCATAAGGACCAGAGATCGTTACCTTATCTCCTTTCTTTCTACTAAAGATATAAGAAGAAGCAATACCTGGATTAACATCCATCCAACCGCCTTTAGCACGATCAAAAGGTGGTGTTGCAATACGCACGTTCAACATAATTTCACGTCCTTCTGCAGGATATGAAGCCATTGAGTAGGCACGCTCTACTACTTCAGTATTTTTCATTACAAGTGGCCAAAGTTTAAACTTCTCCCACTCTTCTTTAAATTTATCAGGATCGCTATGCTCTTCTGGATGCGCAGTGATGTCCATATCGGAAAACTTGACTGTAGTTTCAGGTATTTCAATCTGAATGTATCCACCAGCTTTATAGTCCATATCCTCAGGGATTTCAACTACAAACTCCTTAATAAATGATGCTACGTTGTAATTACGTACAACAGTCGCTTCCCATTTTTTAATACCAAAAACCTCTTCTGGTATTGTGATATTCATATCTTGCTTCACTTTAACCTGGCACGCAAGACGTGCTCCAGAGGCTAATTCTTTACGTGTAAAGTGAGGGGTTTCTGTAGGTAATGCTTCACCACCACCTTCAAGTACGTGGCATTCACATTGAATGCATGTACCACCACCACCACATGCAGATGGTAAGAATATTTTTTTACCACCTAAAGTAGATAGCAGTGAGCTACCAGAATCTACTTCAACTTTCTTTTCACCATTAATAGTAATGGTTACGGGTCCTGATGGAGATAATTTTTCTTTTGCAAAAAGTAGCAAACCTACTAACACAATAGTCAAAACTAAAAAGGCTACTACCGTTGCCGCTATTACTCCTCCTGTACTTGCTGCTAAAAACATATTATTTGTTGTTTATTTCTTGAGAAACTTCAGCTAAAGGTACTTCAGCATCTGCTTCTGTGTTTTGAACTTCAACTTTTGCTACTTCATCAGTAGTTTCTGTTTTCTCATCTCCACCGGTAAGCATTCCTCCAAAACTCATAAAACCAATAGCCATAAGACCAGTAATTATAAAAGTTATACCTAAACCTCTTAAGGGAGCAGGTACATTAGAGTAACGTATTTTCTCACGTATAGCTGCAATTGCAAGAATTGCAAGGAACCAACCAATACCGGAAGATAAACCATAGTTAAAGGCAAGACCTAAAGTTTGAATATCTCTAGACTGCATAAATAATGACCCTCCTAAAATTGCACAGTTTACAGCAATAAGCGGTAAGAAAATCCCTAAAGAGGTATATAGTGCAGGGGCGAATTTCTCAACTACTATTTCTACCAACTGAACCATTGTTGCAATGGTTGCAATAAATAGGATAAAGGAAAGGAAACTTAAATCGTACGCTGCATATTCTTCTCCTAACCATTTTAAGGCTCCGGGACGCAATACATACTGATCTAATAACCAGTTCATAGGTACAGTAACTGCAAGTACAAAAATTACAGCAGCTCCAAGACCTACAGCTGTAGTAACTTTTTTAGATACAGCTAGATAAGAACACATTCCTAAGAACGTTGCAAATACCATGTTGTCAATGAAAATCGACTTAAAAAATAACTCTACGTGTTCCATTTTTTTTATATAAGAAGTTAGAATTGAGATAGAATCTCAAATCACAATCTTTAATTTTCTTCGATTAATGCACTGTTTCTAGAACGCTGAATCCAGATGATTATCCCTACAACAATTAGCGCCATTGGAGAAAGTAACATAAACCCATTATTCTCATAACCTATAGCGTAAAGACCGGTTTTAGCAATAGGATCTCCAAGAACTTTAAATCCTAATAAAGTACCAGAACCTAATAACTCTCTAAAAAATCCTACAATCACAAGAATTAGAGCATAACCTGCTGCGTTACCTATACCATCAAGAAAAGATCTCCAGGGTTTATTTCCTAAAGCGAAAGCTTCAAAACGACCCATAATGATACAGTTAGTGATAATAAGACCTACAAACACAGAAAGTGTTTTACTAAGTTCATATGCAAAAGCTTTAAGAACCTGATCAACTATAATAACTAAGGCAGCTACAACTACAAGCTGTACAATAATTCTAATTTTTGAAGGAATGATATTTCGCATAAGAGAAATAACAACGTTACCCATTGCTAATACAAACATTACTGAAAGTCCCATTACGATAGAAGCTTTCAATTGTGCAGTAATTGCTAATGCTGAACATATACCCAATACCTGAATTGTAATAGGGTTGTTATCTGCAAGAGGGTCTAAAAGTAATCCTCTATCTTTTTTAGATAATAATGCCATAATTATATTTTTAAGTCTTTTAGATAAGGGATGTATAATTTAACTGTGCTGTTGATCATCGCAGTAACTCCGTTTCCGGTGATTGTTGCACCAGCAAGAGCATCTACTTTACCATCATCTTTACGATCATTAAGCGGGTCGTTATTACCTTTTGCGACAGTAATCCCTTCAAATTGTGTCCCAGCCATAATCTCTTCACCGGTAAAGTCATCCATAAAATAGCGCTCTTTTATATTAGCACCAAGTCCTGGAGTTTCACCTTTGTGATCAAAATACACACCTTGAACTACATAATTTTCATCAAGAGCAACAAAACCCCAGATAGCATCCCAAAGACCTTTACCATATAATGGAATTATATAGTAATCTTTACCGTCTTTCTCACCTACAAATAAGGGAAGCTTACGCTCCTCACTGTCCTTAGCTAATTCACCTTTAAGATCAATTAAATAGGCTGCAGAATCTTTTGAGATTTTACCGTTTTGAATAACTAATTGCTCCTTAATATATTTACTAAACTCTGCTTCTACCTTTGCAGTAGGCACAAAGTTTACCGAACCTTCAACATTCTCATTTATGCCCATTGCATAAAGAATATTCTGTTGTTTTTCAAAACGCTCATTTTCAGTAATTGCAGGCTTCAGGCTTGATGCCGTAAAAGCAAGAAGTGAACCTACTACAAGCACCATCACTACTGCGAAGATGAGTGTGTAACTATTTTTATCTGTATTTGCCATTATTAAGCAGTTTTAAGTTTTAAACGTTTCATACGTTTTTTCACGTTTGCCTGTACTACGTAATGATCTATAGTAGGAGCAAAAACATTCATTAACAAGATTGCTAAAAATACTCCTTCAGGATAAGCCGGGTTAAATACACGAATCATAATTGAGAAAAACCCGATTAAGAAACCATACCAGTATTTACCGGTATTTGTCTGTGAACCCGATACAGGATCTGTAGCCATATATACAATACCAAAAGCAATACCTCCTATTATTAGGTGCTCCCAGAACGGCGTACTCATTAAACCGTAGAAGTTGCTTCCTTCAGTAATCCATCCCTGATCAACAACACCATTGAATATTAATCCCATAACCGCAGCACCTACTACAGCACTTAGGATAATTCTCCAGCTTGCAATCTTAGAAAACATAAGGAAAAGGCCTCCTATAATAATTAGAAAAGTTGAAGTCTCACCTACAGATCCCGGTATAAAACCAAAGAACTTATCTGAGAAATCATAAATAACTGAAGAATTCTGTGCATAAGCACCTAGAATAGTTTCTCCTGATATAGCATCTGGACCTCCAGCAGCTGCTTTAGCACCGTGAACCCATACCTGATCTCCACTCATCCAGGTAGGATAAGCAAAGAATAAGAAAGCTCTAATGGTAAGTGCAGGATTCAATATATTCATTCCTGTTCCTCCAAAAACTTCCTTACCTATTACAACACCAAAGATAACTGCGATCGCAAGCATCCATAGTGGAATATCTATAGGTACAATAAGTGGCACTAACATTCCGGTTACTAGATAACCTTCTTCTACCTCGTGCCCTTTAATAACTGCAAAAACAAATTCTACACCCAGACCTACCGCGTAAGAAACAATTACAAGTGGCAGAACCGTCCAGGCACCCATAATAAAGTTATCCCAGGTAAAAAAGTTACCAAACAAACTTGCTTCTCTTAGTACTCCCTGAGCAGCATCAACTGCCGCATAATGCTGATAACCCGCATTAAAAATACCCCAAACCAGAACCGGCAAAAGGGCTATAATAACCGTATTCATTGTACGCTTTAAGTCATCAACCGCTCTCACGTGACCACCACTGTGCGTAGTTTCATCTGGCGTATATAAAAATGTATGCAATGCATTAAATGCAGGTGCCATTTTTTTGCCTTTGAAATCTTCTTTAATTCCGTGTAATTTTTCTTTTAATCCCATTGCTATTATCCTATTTCTTCGTGCATTAAGTCAAGTCCTTTACGAATGATTGCTTGGTGTGGTTGTTTTGAAACACATACAAACTCGGTTAGCGCAAAATCCTCAGGAGCAACTTCATACATACCTAAAGCTTCCATAGCATCTAAATCCTGAACCATACAGGCTTTAAGTAATTGAAGCGGATATATATCCAGAGGAAAAACTTCCTCATAGTTTCCGGTTACCACAAAAGCTCTGTGCTCACCATTTGTATTTGTATCTAAATCGTACTTTTTATTTGGAAATAACCAAGAGAAGGTTAGCGCTCTTGATGAAGAAATTTTATTAAAAACAGGTTTATTCCATCCAAAAAATTCATAATCATTTCCTTCAGGAATCGCTACAAACTCAGTATGATAATACCCTAAATGCCCATCTGCATTAACTTGATCTCCGGTAAGAACGTTACCCGAAATCATACGCACATTATCACCATCAATACCTGCAGCATAAGCAAAAGTTGAAACCTCTGCTCCTATTTTTGTTTTATAATACTTAGGTGCTTTTATAGAAGATCCAGATACAGAAATGATACGTTCTGCATTAAACTTACCCGTTAAGAAAAGCTCACCCATAATAGCAAGGTTTTCTGGAGTAATCGTCCATACCGTTTCTCCTTTATTTACCGGTGACACCTTATTAATAAGAGTACCTACATTTCCACTTGGGTGCGGACCAGATACGGTATGCATCTGCACTTCACTCAATTTAGAAAAAACAGAATCAGAAACTTTAGCAACCCCCAAATGGATTTTACCTGAAGTTAATTTACTTAAAGCAGTAATTCCTGCCTGTAATGCAGCTTCTTTACCTTTTAAAATAAAATTATAATCAGGAGCTAAAGGAGCGCTATTGTGACCAGAAATAAAAATTGCAGTAGGCTCTGTTTGCGTACTTGCTATTACATCATAAGGACGTTGCTTAATGAAGGGCCAAAGACCAGATTCTAAAATTCGTTCTTTAATAGCCGCCGCACTCGCCGTATTTACATCTAGCACAGGTAACTCGCGCACGGTATCCCTACCATCGGCCTCTATCACAATACTTGTAATAACTCGCTTAGCGCCGCGTTTAATTTCTATAATTGTTCCACTCACCGGAGAAACAAATTTGATACTAGGGTCTTTCTTTGCGTAGAAAAGCGGTTCTCCTGCTTGTAGGGTAGCTCCTTCTTTAAAAAGCATCTTAGGAGTTACAAGATGAAAATCTGAAGGCTTGATCACATAGGTTCTTGACCGGGGTGCATCTGAGACAACACGCTCAGCCTCACCCACTAACTTAATATCAAGACCCTTTTTGATCTTAATGTCTTTTGACATAGGAAGTATATGTTAAAGTTCTTGTTAAACTCAACCCATTTTATGCTTGAATTGAGGTGTGCGAATTTACAAATTTTACATGCTCATAACACAAACTACGGGTTAAAAATATTCATAAATTGCCTGTATTTAACAATGTCTTACCAGTAAAGGCTTGCAATATGCACATTCGCTCCTTATTGAGATTGTTTACAAATAAGAAAATTATTTTGTTACATTTGACTAATATCTTGACCACCCCTGTATGAAAACGTTTTCGTTAGTAGTTGCTTTACTCATTTACAACTTGGCATTTGCTCAAAGTGTATCGGAAATAGCAGCTCCTCCTTTTATTAAGTCGGTACAATTTTACGGAAACACTGCGCAAAGTCAACTTCCACTCCTGCGCCTGGGTCAAACGTTAAATTTAAGTTTTGATGACATTATAGGGGACGAAGCTAATTACTATTATAGAATTACGCATTATAATTATGACTGGACACCTTCAGTACTTGTAAAGACCGAATACCTTAGAGGTATAGACGATGTGCGTATTTTTAATTATACCAATTCGGTAAGCACCCTACAACTGTATACACATTATGAGCTACAAATACCCAATAGCAATACCACAGCTCTTTTAAAATCTGGGAACTATCTTCTGGAAGTTTACAATGAAGAAGACGAGATTGTTTTTTCAAGAAAATTTATGATATATAATCCCCTAGTTTCTGTGGGTGTTGAAATTTTACGTACCCGTGATCTTGAGTTTATTGAAGAAAAACAGGTTGTAAATATTAATGTAGATCTTGGTGAATCTATTTTTGTTAATCCTGAAGAGAATATAAAGACATTACTCATACAGAATAATAATCTTAAGACCAGTATTACTAACATTAAGCCTCAATATAGTTTAGGCAATCAATTGCAATACCGCTATGATTCTGAAACTTCATTTTATGCCGGTAATGAATTTTTTGATTTTGATAATAAAGACATACGTGCTGCTACAAACCGAATTCAGTTTGTAGAGCTGTTAGATTTATATCATAATTACCTTTACGGAAATATTACTCGAGCAGAAACTGTGTACACCTACAATCCAGACCTCAACGGTAATTTTGCTATACGTACTTTACAGGGGGCAGACCCCAGAGTAAATGCTGAATATGCCTGGGTACATTTTAGCCTGCAACACCCTAAACGTCCCAAAGATGAAGCTATCTATATCTATGGAAACTTCAATAATTATACACTTGAGGAGAGCACAAAGATGATTTTTAATGAAAAATCGCAACGCTATGAACTCCCGCTCCTGCTGAAACAAGGTTACTACAACTATCAATACGTGGTTGCTAAAAATGGTAAAAAGCTCCCTAACAACCCTATAAGCGGTGATTTCTGGCAAACCGAAAATGAATATGAGGTTCTTATTTACTATAGAGCACCCGGCGCACGTTTTGATGAACTTGTAGGTGCAGGAAATGCATTATCTACCTCAATTTCTAATGTGAGGCGTAACTAAATATTGAGAAAATCAATATATATTTAGAACGTGAAACTAAAATTCTCCCTTTCATCAAGAAATAAGCTTCAGTATCGCGGTAACATCTGCTTAAATTGCGAGCGTACACTTAAAATAACGCATCAATTTTGCCCATACTGCGGTCAAATAAACTCTACTAAAAAATTATCGCTAAGTAATTATTTTGGTGAGTTTATATCCAGTATGATCAATTACGATTCGCGGATTAGATACACCCTGCAGGATTTACTTTTTAAACCGGGGAAAATAACATTACGGTACGTAAATGGCAAACGCCTAACATATGCAAACCCATTTCGCTTTTATCTAAGTATTAGTATCATCTATTTTTTACTTAGCGGTTTTTTAGATTTTATAATCCCAGAACGTAGCAATACTACCACAGAAGGTTTTGATTTGAAAGAAATGACATCTCAATTCAATAATGACGATTTTAAAATCGCTTTAGATTCTATTGAATATTACCGCGAGAATTATAATGAGCTTAAAGCTAAAGCAGACTCAACAGATACTGTAAATTTTTTATACACTCCAGAAAGCGAGATCAACCACAAAAGTTTTTACAGCCGTAATAAAGAGAAATTAATATTATTTAAAAATTTTGCCTCCACTACAGAAATTAAAAATTCGAGACAGGCACTAGACAGTTTAAGGTATGAAAAGAGCCGAATAAATATATGGCTTTACGACCGCAGTACTACCTACAATAAGATTCTTGAAGAGCCACTTGCATTTATATCTTATCTAACCAAAAAAATTCCTGTATATCTTTTTTTCTTTACACCCGTTTTTGCCTTATTTTTTGTTATTATCTATTTTAAAAGAGAATCATTTGCATCAGCTAAACTACGCATCAAAGGCACCTCTAATAAATTACTCAAAAACCTTATAAGCACTCCCTATCTAGGACCTGTAACTTTAAACATACTAGCCTTTTTAAGAAAACTATTTTATATTCATCGTGAACGTACTTATATAGAACATGTAATTTTTATTTTTCACGTGTTCACCTTCGTTTTTTTAGGCCTTTTATTGGCACTATTGCCCGATAGTTTCTTAGGACAAGAAGTATTCTCTTCATTATTTCTTGTATTTGTAGGCCCCGTATATTTTTATATCGCTTTAAAAAGATTTTACAGAGAGGGTCATCTAAGGACACTTACCAAGTTTTTATTTTTAAATATTGTATTTTTAATACTTTCAACATTTGCAGGGGTATTGTTTTTAATCGTAACCGCTGCAACCTATTAATACTTATGGTAGAACAAGTCACTAATGGCATACGCGTTTCTGTAGAAACCCATTTTGAAGGATCGTTTATTAAAAATAACGAAACCTTTTATGCATTTGGCTATCATGTAACTATTGCAAATTCGAGTAAAGATACCGTTCAACTTTTAAGCAGATCGTGGTTTATATTTGATGCACTCAATACTCCTGAGCGCGTTGTTGGCGAAGGCGTCATTGGTAAAAAACCCATTTTAAACCCACGAGAGTCTCACACCTATTCTTCCGGCTGTTTGTTAAAATCACCATTTGGCTCTATGCGCGGTCATTATATAATGATTAATTTTACTACTTCAGAACAATTTAAAGTAGAGATACCCTCTTTTAATCTCAACGCAATTCACATTCTTAATTAAAGCAGGCTTTTTAAATTAGAATCAACCTGTATAATTACTCAAATTCCTTAATACATATACCTAGTGCTTCCCTCTAATATTTTGTATCTTTCAAGCCTAAAAAATTGAATACGAATAAAATATTTAAGCATGTCTAAAGGATTTTTTGAAGTACCAGTAGCAATTAATGAGCCGGTTAAATCGTATGCACCGGGTTCACCAGAGCGTGAAGAAGTTTTAAAAACATATAAAAAACTCTATAATAGCAAAGTAACTGTTCCTATTTATATAAATGGAAATAAAATAGAGACCGGCACTACTAAGCCTATGTCTCCTCCCCACGATCATAAACATATATTAGGTGATTATCACCTTGCTGAAAAATCTCATATAGATGCAGCAATTGCAACAGCTTTAGAAGCACGTAAAAAATGGTCTCAAATGCCCTGGGAACACCGCGCAGCAATTTTTCTAAAAGCCGCTGAATTAATACAGGGGCCATATAGAGCTAAAATTAATGCAGCAACAATGCTTGCGCAATCAAAGAATATTTTTCAGGCAGAGATTGATGCTGCTTGTGAACTCATAGATTTCTTACGTTTTAACGTACAATATATGAGTGAGATTTACGCAGACCAACCAGAATCTTCATCAGCTGCCTGGAACCGTGTTGAATACCGCCCGCTAGAAGGTTTTGTGTATGCAATAACTCCTTTTAATTTTACGGCCATCGCGGGGAATTTACCGGCATCTGCAGCATTAATGGGTAATGTTGTTGTGTGGAAACCAAGTGATAGTCAGGTATATTCTGCCCAGGTTATAATGGAAGTTTTTGAAGAAGCCGGTGTACCTGCTGGAGTTATCAATATGGTAATGGGAGATCCTGTTATGATTACAGATACCGTTCTGGCAAGTCCTGACTTTGCAGGAATTCACTTTACAGGTTCTACACACGTATTTAAAGACATTTGGTCCAAAATAGGCACAAATATTCACAACTATAAAACGTATCCACGTATTGTAGGTGAGACAGGTGGTAAAGATTTTATTCTTGCGCACCATACTGCAAATCCTCAACAAGTATCAACAGCAATTGCTCGTGGTGCTTTTGAATTTCAAGGTCAAAAATGTAGTGCTGCTAGTCGTGTATATGTAGCAAAATCAATTTGGCCTGAAGTAAAAGATTCACTTTTAAATGATATCAAATCTTTTAAAATGGGCTCTCCTGAAGATATGAGCAATTTTATAACAGCTGTAATTCACGAAGCTTCCTTTGATAAATTAGCTAAATATATAGACCAGGCAAAAGCTGATGCTAATGCAGAGATAATTGCAGGTGGTAATTACGATAAGTCTAAAGGTTATTTTGTAGAACCTACTGTTATATTGACTAAAGATCCAAAGTATACAACTATGGAAACTGAACTTTTTGGTCCAGTTGTAACCATATATGTTTATGAAGATCAAGACTGGTCAGAAACCTTAAAACTTGTAGACAGTACTAGCGAATATGCACTTACCGGAGCTGTTTTAGCGACAGATCGTTATGCAATTACAGAAGCTACTCAGGCACTTCAAAATGCAGCCGGTAACTTCTATATTAATGACAAATGTACAGGGGCGGTTGTAGGTCAACAACCTTTTGGTGGTGCACGAGCATCGGGTACAAATGATAAGGCAGGTAGTGCTTTAAATTTATTAAGATGGGCATCTCCACGTTTAATTAAAGAAACATTTGTAACACCAGTTGATTACAGATATCCTTTTTTAGGCGAATAAATGAATCCTAAACTACTAAAAACTGCCATTTAACCGATGGCAGTTTTTTATTTTCCATTTTTTCAATGTTACCTTAATGTTATGTAAACATAAATTTAAGGTTAATTGAATAGTTTTTTCTACCTTTGTATTACAAAATATTAGGACTATGACGACTGAAGATAAGAAAATGTATGTTTTGAAAGTAAATTACTCTGTAATTGATGTATCAAAGAAAAAAAGTAAGCGAAAAATAACGCGTAAAAAAGAAAAATTATACTTAGTAAAAGACCCTGATACCATAGAGGAAAAACTAAGAGAATTAGAAGATACCTTACTCGAAATCGAATCTGATCATAAAACAACATTGATCGAAAAAGCTCAGGATTTACTTAAGAGATTTGGTAACCGTTGCAATACAACATACTATAGTATGCTACGCACATAAAACAAAAAAGCGACTTTTAATAAGTCGCTTTTTTGTTAACCTTTAAATTTAAGTGGTAAATGCACCACTTTTTTAGTATCAAAGAATTCTTCTTCAAAATAATCTTTAAGGTCAAAAATCTTTGCAGTCGTATAGAGACTCAATTCTTCAGAAAGATCACCACCTTTAAGATAAAGAATTCCATTTTTTAATTGGTGCTCACTCTTTTTTGCAATCTTACCTTTTACCCAATGTACAAAGGTTTCCATCTGCGCCACGGCTCTACTCACGATAAAATCATACTGCCCGTCAATATTTTCAACACGATCATTAGTAATTTTGACATTAGTAAGTCCTAGTCCGGCACTAACTTCTTCTACTACTTTTATTTTTTTACCTATACTATCAACGAGATGAAATTGTGTTTCGGGGAAAAGAATTGCTAATGGAATTCCGGGAAAACCACCGCCCGTTCCTACATCTAAAATTGATGCTCCGGGATTAAATTTTTGAACCTTAGCAATACCCAAAGAATGCAACACATGCCTAAGATAAATTTCATCTATATCTTTACGAGAAACCACGTTGATTTTGAGGTTCCAGTCCTGATACAATTCATTTAATTTTTTAAACTGAAGGATCTGATTTTCATCGAGATCTGAAAAATATTTGTCTACAAGAATCATAATCAACTTTTATCGCAACAAAATTAGGTTTTACAGCGTTAAATTACGGTATTAACAGGCCTTAAAAAGATATAAATCTTATTTTTGATGTTGCGATGTTTAGAGCTTGTTTAAGTTGCTTTACTTTATGCAGATAGATTATGAAAAATTCTAAAACAATAAAATTTTCACGAGTAGATTCAGCTAACTTTTTTAGAACACTGAATAAACGTGTAAACACCTATTTTAAAGAAAATAATGTAGAACGTACCGGTAACTGGAAGTTATTTATAAAGACCGCGGTTATGTTTTCATTATTTCTGGCTCCCTATTTTTTACTGCTTACACTAGACCTTCCGGGATGGTCACAACTGTTACTTACCATAGTGATGGGTGTGGGTATGGCTGGAGTAGGTATGAATGTAATGCACGATGGGAATCACGGTTCTTTCTCAAAGAAAAAATGGGTTAATAAAATAATGGGCGGAAGTATCTATATACTTGCCGGTAACGTTTACAACTGGCAAGTACAACACAACGTACTACACCATACCTATACAAACATACACGGTCACGATGAAGATCTTGAAGCCGGAAGAATTTTAAGATTCTCAAAACATGCTCCGTGGTATAAGCATCACCGTTTTCAGCATTATTATTCAATATTACTTTATGGGTTGTTAACCTTTAACTGGGCGATTACTACAGATTTTCTACAGATGAAACGTTATCTAAAACGTAAATTATCGTACGGTGAATTTCCCAATCCTAAAGTGGAATGGACTAAACTTGTGATTACTAAGATTATTTATGTAAGTATCTGGATTGTTCTGCCGCTTATTATTTTAGATCTGGCCTGGTGGAAAGTTCTAATGGGCTTCTTTATTATGCATTATACCGCAGGCGTAATTTTAAGTATGGTATTTCAGCTAGCGCATGTTATTGAAGAGGCAGATATGCCCCTTCCAGACAATTCTGGTACTATGAAAAATACGTGGGCCATTCATCAGTTATTTACAACAGTTAATTTTTCAACTAAAAATAGAATTGTAAACTGGTTTACGGGAGGTCTTAACCATCAGGTTGAACATCATATTTTTCCGCATATAAGCCATATACACTACACAAAGATTTCTAAAATAGTTAGAGAAACTGCAAAGGAGTTTAATTTACCGTATAACGAGTATAAAACAACACGTAAAGCAGTTATTGCTCATTTTAAATATTTAAAGGAGATGGGTACGCAACCTAATCTTCAATCAGCCTAATCTTAAATTATTTAATGGAAACAATTACCAATCAATTATCTGATCGTATTAATAACCTGGCCACTTCTGCTACACTTGCAATGGCTGCAAAAGCTCGCGAATTAAAAGCCGAAGGAAAAGATATTATAGGTTTAAGCCTGGGGGAACCAGACTTTAATACTCCAGATTTTATTAAAGATGCCGCGATACAGGCTATAAATGATAACTATAACAGTTATTCACCTGTTGATGGTTATGTTGAATTAAAAGATGCTGTAATTACAAAATTTAAGCGCGATAATAATCTTACTTATGATCGTTCTCAAATCGTAGTCTCTACCGGTGCTAAACAATCGCTTTATAATATTGCTCAAGTTTGTTTAAATCCTGGTGATGAAGTTATTTTACCTTGCCCATACTGGGTTAGTTATGCAGATATTGTACAACTGGCAGAAGGAGTTCCTGTTGAAGTACAAACTTCTATGGATACTGATTTTAAAATGACTCCAGAACAACTGGAAGCTGCTATTACCCCAAAAACAAAAATGCTTTGGTACAGCTCTCCTTGTAATCCTAGTGGCTCTATTTATAGTGAGGCAGAATTGCGCGCTCTTGCAGATGTACTTCAGAAATACCCTCAAATAGTTGTTGTAAGTGACGAAATTTATGAGCATATAAATTATGTAGGCGGTCATGCAAGTATGGCGCAATTTGATGATATGTTTGACCGTACCGTTACTGTAAATGGTGTTGCTAAAGCATTTGCAATGACCGGGTGGAGAATAGGCTACATAGGCGCTCCTACATACATTGCACGAGCTTGTAATAAAATACAAGGACAAGTTACCAGTGGTGCAAACTGTATTGCTCAACGCGCGGTAATCACAGCTCTTGAAGCTCCTGTAAGTAAGATACAGTATATGGTAGATGAGTTTAAAGAACGTAGAAAACTTATTCTAGGTTTACTAAGCGAGATCCCGGGCTTTGAATGTAATGAGCCAGAAGGTGCCTTCTATGTTTTTCCAAATGTGTCTGAATACTTCGGAAAAACATTAAATGGATCTAAGATTGAAAATGCTTCAGAGTTTGCTTTATATCTTTTAGAAGCAGCAAATGTTGCTACTGTGACCGGTGAAGCTTTTGGTAATCCTAATTGTATACGTATATCTTATGCTGCAAGTCAGGAACAAATTATTGAAGCCATGGCTCGTATTAAAAAAGCTGTTTCTTAATCTGAAAACATAATAATACCTATAAAAAAAAGCGACCATTTCTGGTCGCTTTTTTATTTCATATATGCAAATTCTTACATTTTTGGAAGAAGTACAGTGTCAATTACGTGAATCACACCGTTTGATTGATTTACATCAGCGATAGTTACTGTAGCAACGTTACCAGCTTGATCTTTAATCTTTACTTTTCCATCAACAACCATACCTGTTAAGGTTTGACCATTTACTGTGGTCCACTCTGCCATACCGTTTCCTTTCTCGATATCATTCATAATATCTTTTGCAGAATGCTTACCAGCAATAACGTGATACGTTAAAACACCTTGTAAAGCAGCTTTGTTTTCTGGTTTTAATAAGGTTTCAACAGTACCTTCTGGTAAATTATTGAAAGCATCGTTTACAGGAGCTAATACTGTAAAAGGACCTTCACTTTGTAATGTTTCAACTAAATCAGCAGCAGTTACAGCAGCCACAAGAGTCGTATGGTCTTTAGAATTAACCGCATTTTCTACGATATTTTTTGTAGGATACATCTCAGCGCCACCTACCATTTTTGTGTCTTGAGCAGTTGCTAAAGCACCTACAGCCATAAAGGCTACCATAATCATCTTAGTAATTGAATTAATCTTTTTCATAATATGTAAAGTTTTTTTAGTTACAGTACACTTACGATGGTAAGACAAGATTCGGTTTTTAAAAACGTATTCTTTAAGACATTATTAACTTTCTACGCTAATTGGGTCAAATCTTTTTTAAGGTGATTTATTATCATATCTGCGTGAACCCTAGTGTTTTCAATAAAAAGTTTGCTGGTTTTCATACCACTATTAATTACACCCGCTACAAAAACATTTTTAAGTGGAGTTTCCAAAGTTTCAGAGTTATGAATAGGTTTTTTAGCGTTCTCCTCATCGATAGGAAGACCTAGCTTTTCAAATAAACTATAATCTGGTGTATAGCCTATCATCGCTAAAACAAAATCATTTTCAATTTCTATTGCTCCATCGGGAGTATCTAAAATGACACTATGTGGTTTTATTTCTTTTACTGAAGTTTCAAAGTAGGCTTTAATAGAACCTTCTTTTATTCGGTTTTCAATATTTGGTTTAATCCAGTATTTAGTTTTAGGATAAATCTCATTACCGCGTATCGCCATAGTTACCTCAGCCCCTTTGTAAAAAGTCTCTAATGCTACATCACAGGCAGAATTTGCAGCACCAATTACGAGCACTTTTTGATTAACATAAGGATGCGGACTATCGTAAAAATGCTTCACCTTAGGCAAATCTTCTCCGGGTACATTTAATTTACGTGCCGTATCATAAAAACCGGTAGAAACTATCACAGCTTTAGTTAAAAACTGTTCTTTAGGTGTGTCTATTACATACCCTTCTGTTTTTTTAGTCATTGACTGTACAGGAGTATATAGCATTACATTGAGCTTCCAGCTCTCGTAAACTCTTCTGTAATATTCTAATGCTTCTTTACGCGTAGGTTTATCATTATGCGCCACAAAGGGAACATCTCCTATTTCAAGTAGATTAGAAGTGGAGAAAAAAGTCATATTCTCAGGAAAATTATACAGCGAATTAACCAGAACTCCTTTTTCTAAAATACAATAGTTTAATCCTGCTTTGGCAGCAGAAATACCGCAGGCAAGACCTATAGGTCCGGCACCTACTATTATTAAATCGTAATTTTTCAAATCATTTTTTTTTGGTCGAATTAAAAAGAATCGCCTTTTAATTCTATTACACGAACTATGGAAGATATAACGTACAATAACTACGCTCACTAAAATCTTTCACACACTGCAAAGTTAACCGATACTAGCGGTTACGCCAAAAGAACGGCGTAAAGAGAATGAGCACTGTAAAGAGTTCTAACCTGCCTATCATCATTAGAAAAGCACACCACCACTTCCCTACTGCAGGAAGCGCATCAAAGTTATTTACGGGACTTAAAAGGCCAAAGGCAGGCCCCACGTTACCTAGCGATGATGCAGAACCACCAAGTGATGTCGCAAAATCAAGCCCCATAGATGCAAGACCACAAGCCCCAATTATCCAGGCAAGAAGATAAAGAATAAAAAAGCCCAGAATATTAAAAACAATTTCTTTAGAAACCGATTTACCATTATGTCTTACCGGTAAAATGGCATTAGGATGTAGCGTACGCTTAAATTCAAGAATCCCATTGCGTATAATCATTAAATGCCGAACCACTTTAATACCTCCTGAAGTCGAACCTGCCGAACCGCCTAAAAACATCAACCCGAAAAAAATCATTGTTGCAAATGGTGCCCACATGGTGAAATCTGCAGATACAAAGCCAGTTGTTGTAATTACTGAAATTACCTGAAAAAGACCATGTCGTATCGCACTCTCATATCTACCCCAAACCATAGGATGATCTATTGAAGAAATCGAAACATCTGCACGTATGATAATAATTAATACCACGAGAATGGTAAATCCTACCGTAAAAGCCGTGTATAATTTAAACTCTTCATCTTTCCAAACATTGCGCAACTTACCCTTAAATGCAAAGTAGCTTAGTACAAAATTTGTACCTGCTAAAAACATAAATAGGATTATAATATATTGTACTGCAGGGTTATCGTTCCAATAGGCGACACTTGCATTTTTTGTACTAAAACCACCTGTTGATAACGTACTCATCGCGTGGTTTATCGCATCTAAAAAAGACATACCTGCAATCTGTAACAGAATAGTTTCTGCTACCGTATAACCAAAGTAAATCAACCATTATCGCTTTGCTGTATCGGTTATTCTAGGATGTAACTTATCTGCATTGGGGCCGGGAGCTTCGGCTGCAAAAAGTTGCATTCCGCCTATACCTAAAAGAGGTAAAATTGCAATTGCGAGAACAATAATACCCATACCCCCTATCCAGTGTGTGGTACTACGCCAGAAAAGAATTCCGTTAGGTATTGCTTCAATATCATTTAATATAGAAGCACCCGTGGTAGTATATCCACTCATCGTCTCAAAAAACGCATTTGTAAATGATGGGATAGAGCCTGTAAATAAATAGGGTAAACAACCACTTAAGGACATAAAAATCCATCCAAATGTAACTACAATATACCCTTCTCGCTTTTGTAAAACTTTCTCGTGATCTTTTGTAAAAAACATAAGAGCGAGACCGGTTAGTAATGTGAGCAATCCTGCTGATATAATTCCTAAGGCGATAGAAATATCGTCATAGAAATATCCTATTATCGCAGAAATCAACATAAAGCCACCATTAAATAGCAGCAATACTCCCATTAAATGAAATATAATTTTGTAATTAAGTCTGGGTCTGTTTGGCATCTCGTTATATAAACATACGTTCTACTTTATTAATAGAGCGCAACAAGCAACACACTACAATACGATCACCTACATTAATGGTGTGATCCCCCAGGGCTATAATTCCACGGCCTTCACGCACTATACCACCTATAGTTGCAGACCTGGGAAAATCAAGATCTCTAATACGTTTACCTATTACCTGTGAGTTAGGTTTAGCAATAAACTCAAGTAACTCGGCATTCATATTGTTAAGCTTAGTCATCGCTACAACATCTCCTTTACGTATGTATCTAAAGATATTGTTAGCTGCTAACAGCTTCTTATTTATAAGTGTATCTATACCTATACTGTGAGAAAGCTGAAAATAATCCATATTCTCAACAAGTGCGATTGTTTTCTTTACACTTTTAGATTTTGCTACCAAACATGACATGATATTGGTTTCGCTATTTCCGGTTACGGCAATGAAAGCGTCCATATCATAAATATTCTCTTCTTCCAGCAGTTCTACATTTCTTCCATCGCCGTGTATTACGAGTGTTTTAGGAAGTTTTTCTGCAAGATCAAAAGCTTTATCATTGTCTTTCTCAACTAATTTAACGTGAAAATTGTGAGAACATAAATCACGGGCAGTCTTATAGCCTATTTTACTTCCTCCTAATATCATCACATTTTTTATGCGCTGTTTTACTTTACCGGTGAGCTTGTATAATTCATCAACACCACCTTTTACGGTCATAAAATAAACCTGATCACCTTCTTTAAAAATCGTATCACCTCTGGGAATCAAAGTATATTGAGTACCCTCGCGCTGAATTGCAATAGGCATAAAATGCAATTCAGGAAAAATAAGAGCGGCCTCTTTAACGCTTTTACCTACAAATGATGCGGTACGGCTTAATGAGGTTCCTACCATAGTAAGTGCCCCATTCTCAAACTCATAGCTATCGTTAAATGCAGATTGATTAAGAAGTAATTCAATTTCTGAAGCTGCAAGGCTCTCTGGAGAAATAAGTTCATCAATGCCAAACTTCTTAAAACCTGCAACTTCCTGATTTTCTATAAATTCTGTATTAGAAATACGAGCTATGGTGCGTTTTGCGCCCATTTGTTTTGCTAAAACGCAAACGGTAATATTTGTAGTTTCACTAGCGGTAACCGCTATTATAAGATCTGTATTCTCTATGCGTGCCTCTTTTAAAGTGGCAATAGAAGTTGTATCGCCGCGAATGGTACGTATGTCGAGATGTGTATCTGCATAGGCGATACTTTCTTTATCTATATCTATAAGTGTGATGTCCTGTGATTCAAAAGAGAGAAGTTTAGCTAAATGAAAACCAACTTCCCCGGCACCAGCAATAACAATCTTCATATTTTATTTTAAGGTAAAACCTTGCAAAGGTACGTGTTTTAATAGAGATATATTTAAAATAACTGCCATCTAAAAGAGAACCCCTGCATCAAATAACAAATACTATATTTGCCAATAAAAACAGTTATGAGCGGTAACATAAATCCTTACAAAAATTCTGACCAATCAAAACGGGTACAGGTAGAGAAAATGTTTGACACGATCTCTAATGAATACGACGGCCTCAACCGCGTAATCTCTTTTGGTATAGATATTAAATGGCGCAAAAAAGTGGTCGCTATGATTGCTGCCACTAACCCTCAAAACATACTTGACGTTGCTACAGGTACAGGAGATCTGGCAATTAATCTTGCAGAAACCGGTGCTAAAAAAATCATAGGTCTAGATATTTCTGCAGGCATGCTTGCTGTAGGTAAGAAAAAAATAACCGCAAGTAATCTTGATCAAACCATAGAAATGGTTCAGGCAGATTCTGAAAATTTGCCTTTTGAAGACAATCATTTTGACGCTATAACTGTTGCCTTTGGTATTCGTAATTTTGAAACGCTAGACAAAGGTTTAGCCGAAATATATAGAGTTTTAAAACCTGGAGGCCTTTTTGTTATTTTAGAAACTTCTGTCCCCACAAAAACTCCTTTTAAGCAGGGATATACATTTTATTCAAATCGAATATTACCGCTTATAGGTCGCCTATTCTCTAAAGATAAAGATGCTTACGCATATTTGAGTGAAAGCGCATCAGTTTTCCCTTATGGAGAACGTCTCAACAATATTCTACGCAAAATTGGGTTTAGTAATGTTAACGATCTGCCACAAACGTTTGGGGTCGCAACCATATATACAGCTTCAAAGTAGCACTATGCGCAAAGTAGTATTTTCACTTTTACTTTTAATTTGGCTTGCGCCAAATCTTCAAGCTCAGTTTTTAACACGTGAGCGTATTCTTAATGATGAGAATTTTGACAAAAAACCGTGGAGCTTCGGATATTACTTTGGTATAAATCGATATGATTTTAACTTTGATTATAAAGAAGATCGCCCAGATATTTTTGTAGAGCAGAGCTATGGCTTTAACGTAGGACTACTGGCAAACAAGCGCATAAATGAATATATAGACTTACGCCTCGAGCCGGGACTGGCTTATAATGCGCGTAATTTATTATACCTTGATATTCCCGGAGAAGAGAATGATCGCTTGCGTGAACTCAACTCTACCTATATTCATATACCCTTACTTGTAAAATTTTCTACAAAAAGGTTAAATAACTTTAAGCCTTTTGTCGTGGGTGGTTTATCCTATTCCTATAATTTATCAAGCAATGAGACTAATCCTGACGACAACAGTGCAGGCCAATTTAGAATGAAAAACAATACGTTTTATTATGAAGTAGGCTTTGGTATCGATTTATATTTGCCGTACTTTAAATTTTCACCCAGTATACGCGGTGTATTTGCATTAAGCGATGAGCTAGTTAGAGATGAAAATCCTAATAGTTTATACACTTCAAATATTGAAGTGATGCAGTCTAGAGGACTATTTTTAAACTTTACTTTTCAATAATGTGGGAGGCTAATTTATACAGAAAAAAACACGGCTTTGTATTTGATTACGGCAAAGATTTAATAAGTATGCTTAATCCTAAAGCAGGAGAACGCATATTAGATTTTGGATGCGGCACTGGCGAACTTACAGCAGAAATTGCGCAAAGTGGTGCAGAACTCGTAGGTATAGATGCTTCTGCGGCAATGATTGAAGCTGCTCAAGAACAATTTAAAGCTATTAAATTTATTCAAGCTAGAGGTGAAAGCTTTATTGACACCGTACAATATGATGCTATTTTTAGCAATGCTACTTTACACTGGATTTTAAATCCCGAAGCTGCAATATCTGCTATGTATAGCAATCTAAAACCCGGCGGAAGATTACTGCTAGAAATGGGTGGTAAAGGTAACGTAGCTATAATTATAGATACACTTCAAGATGTTTTAGAAGAAAACGGCTATGTTAAACAATCTAAAACTGTCAACTGGTATTTCCCAAAACTGGGGACCTACTCTTACTTTCTTGAAAAAAACGGCTTTAAAGTAACTTTTGCCCATTTATACGATAGACCTACACAATTAAATGATCCTGAAACCGGAATAATTGACTGGTTAACAATGTTTGCAGGAAAGTATTTTGCAGATATTACTGAAAATGAAGTAACTGATATACGTAGAACGGTACAAGATAGAGTGCGCGATAAACTGTACAGAGATGGTCACTTTTATGCAGACTATAAGCGTCTACGCATTTGTGCTATAAAATAAACTTAGCGACGCTTAAACTCACTTACTAGAATAGCTCCTGCAATTGCTACATTAAGACTTTCAGTTGTAGATGTGCCAAATTGTGGAATGCTTATTTTCTGGGTAACGCAGTCTGCTATTTCTGTAGATATACCATTTGCTTCATTACCCAAAATCAAAATAGCTTCTTCAGGCAAGTCTGCCTCATAAACAGAAACGCCATTCATAAAAGCTCCATAGACGGGAAGATTTACTGCCTTTAGATATTCCGCTAAGTTTGTATACACCACATTTACACGGGTTATAGATCCCATAGTTGCCTGCACTACCTTAGGATTGTAGCAATCTACAGTTTGATTAGAGCACACCAGATTTTCAATATTAAACCAGTCACACAACCTAATGAGTGTACCTAAATTACCGGGATCTCGTAAGTCATCAACAACAAGTTGTAATCCTTTTATTTCGGTTTTGATAGCCTGCGGAATTTCAAAAATTGCAAGTGCTTTTTGAGGCGTTTTGAGAAAGCTTATTTTTTTAAGTTCATTTTCTGAAATGAGCTCTTTATTTGCTTGCCCATCAAAAAAGCCTTCCGTAGTAAAAAGACTATGCAGTTTAAAATGAGAGTTTAAAAACTCTTCAATTCCCTTAATACCTTCTACAACAAACAACCCATGCTGCTGGCGGTACTTTTTTTGATTAAGGCTCGTTATTAATTTTATTTGGCTTTTGCTAACCACGCTTATTATGTATTTTTGAAGTTATTTTGAGAACAGCTCACTTGCAACAACTACCGGCAAAAATAGGATTTATTATATTACTCTTGCTTACCCTTGCTTCTTGCAACGCGGTAAAACGAGTGGCAAACGGGCAATTACTTCTCACCGAAAACACGATACGTGTAAATGGAGAGGTAAATGACGCTTATAATATAAATAATATACCCTATCAACAGCCTAATGCAAGGTTGCCATTGCTCAACTCCCCATTACGTCTATATATCTATAATTGGGCACGGCCTAACATAGATTCGATAATGCAAGCACGTTTTATTGAAGATGAGAGTGCTCGTAAATTCTGGACAGGAGTATTATCTCGCAAACAATTAGATAAATACATTGAGTTTAGAAGTAATTTTAATCAAACACTCAAGAATACTGGTGAAGCTCCCACCATAATTTCTGAAAATCTATCAAAACGCTCTGCAGCACGTCTCAAAGAATATTACAATAGCAAAGGCTGGTTTAATGCGATCACAGATTATAAAATTATAAAAGATAGTCTTGATAAACGCGGAAAAGTTGAATACACCGTAGCTACAGGCAAACCCTACATCATAGATTCTGTAACCACATTTATAAAATCTGCTGCTGCAGATTCTATTTATAAAAAATATAGAAACAACTCATTCATTAAAGAAGGAGTTCAATATGAATTACTCGATATCAATTCTGAAACCGCACGCCTCACCGAGCTGATGCGTAATAATGGGTTATTTTATTTTGACAGAGATTATATCAGTTTTATAGGAGACTCTGTTAAAACAGGCAATAAAGTAAATCTAGAACTCTATATTAAAAATAGAGAAATACGTGCACGAGATTCTGTTTATGAAGTGCCGCTTAATGTTCATAAAATCAGTAAGGTCAATGTTACTACAGATTACGGTTATTCTATACGTAACAATACATTAAAAGATAGTGCGTCACTAAATGATTATCACCTCTACGCATATGATAAAATTAGGTATAAACCTAAGTACCTAACCGATGCGCTGTTTATAAAACCAGGAGATATTTATAGTGATGACTCCCGTAATAAATCACTAATACGTTTAAGCCAATTAAATACTTTTAGATATCCCGATTTAAGATATACAGAAGATCCTGAAGATCCCAAAGGCACAGATTTAATTGCAAATTTTTATTTAATACCGCTTCCTAAGTTTAATCTTAGAGTAGATTTTGACGTTTCTACTTCAAACATCCAGAAATTTGGTATTGCAGGAGGTGGTTCGCTTCAAATACGTAATGTTTTAGGAGGTATGGAAACCTTACAAATTTCGGGTCGTGGTAGCATAGGTGCTTCAAAAGCCCCTACAGAAAACAGCACCGGCTTTTTTGACATTACTGAAATAGGCACAGATTTAAGCTTAACCATACCCCGCATATTTTTTCCTCTAAAAACACAAAGATTTATCACTCCAGAAATGTCTCCTTCTACCAGTTTCACAACAGGTATAGGTGTTCAACAAAATATAGGTCTAGACAAACAGAATATAACCGGTGGGGTAAATTTTAAATGGTCGCCCTCAAATAATCTCAATTACCGCTTTGATCTATTTGATATTCAATATGTACGTAATTTGAACGTAGCAAATTATTTTAAAGTTTATGAGAATTCGTACACACAATTGAATGAGATTGCACAGGTCTATCTTGACGCTAACAGTCCCCTACTCGATCAGAATACAAATAATCTCACCATTCCAGATGGTGCACTTGGCTTTATCAACGCCGTGCAATCAAATGAGATTGCAGTAACAGACCCTGAGTTTTCTAATATTTTTAATATTGAAGAGCGCCGTCAACGTCTAACCGAAGACAACCTCATACTCGCCACCAGCTTCACATATTACAAAAACACCAGAGAAAACTTATTTGATGATGAGTTTACCAGCTTTAGAACAAAACTTGAGATTGCAGGTAATACATTAAGTGCTATAGGCAATATTATAGGTTTAGAAAAAAATGAAGATAATGCATACAGGGTTCTGGGTGTACGCTTTTCGCAATACGTAAAAACCGAAATAGACTTCATAAAGCATTGGGATTTTGGAAATGATAATATTCTTGCATTTAGAGCCTTTGGCGGTATTGCAATTCCCTACGGAAATTCTAAAAGCATTCCCTTTATACGCAGCTTTTTTGGCGGGGGATCTAACGATAACAGGGCCTGGCAAGCTTATAGATTAGGACCCGGTAGCACAGACAGTCCTAATGATTTTAATGAAGCAAACATGAAGCTTTCATTCAATTTAGAACAGCGCTTTACCCTTTTAGGAGATTTAAAAGGCGCTATTTTTACCGATGTAGGCAACATATGGAATGCTTTAGATAATGTTACTGACCCCCAATCGACCTTTACAGGCCTAAAAAGCTTAGAAGATATCGCGGTAGGAACAGGATTTGGATTTCGATACGATTTTAGCTTCTTTGTGTTGAGATTTGACATTGGTCTAAAAACCTATGACCCGGCATTGCCTGTGGGAGAGCGCTGGTTTAAAAATACCAATCTAACTAATGCAGTTTATAACGTGGGTATTAACTATCCTTTCTAGTATTTATAAAGGGTAAACCCCAAATATTTATTAATTTTACGTTTCTAACTAAGTAAATAAAAACTTATGAGTCATAGTATCAAACCGGGAGTTGCAACCGGAAGAGAAGTTCAAGCAATTTTCAAACATGCTAAAGAAAACGGTTATGCATTACCTGCAGTTAATGTTATAGGTTCTAGCACTATTAACGGTGTTTTAGAAACTGCTGCAAAATTAAATGCACCTGTTATCTTACAATTTTCAAATGGTGGAGCTCAGTTTAATGCAGGAAAAGGATATTCTAACGAAAATCAACAAGCTGCAGTAGGCGGTGCTATTGCCGGTGCTAAGCATGTACATGAGATGGCTAAGCGTTATGGCGCAACAGTAATATTACATACAGACCATTGTGCAAAAAAATTATTGCCCTGGATAGATGGTCTTCTTGATGCTTCTGAAGAATACTACAAAGAGCACGGGCATTCGCTTTTCAGCTCTCATATGATAGATCTTAGTGAAGAGTCTCTAGAAGAAAATATAGAGATTTGTAAGCAGTATCTTGAGCGTATGAGTAAAATGGATATGACTCTAGAGATAGAATTAGGTATCACAGGTGGTGAAGAAGATGGTGTTGACAATACAGATGTTGACGACTCAAAATTATACACACAACCAGAAGAAGTTGCTTACGCTTATGAAGAATTAAGCAAAGTAAGTGATCAATTTACAATTGCTGCTGCCTTTGGTAATGTACACGGTGTTTATAAGCCGGGTAACGTAAAACTTACTCCAAAAATTCTAAAAAATTCTCAGGAGTTTGTTTCAGAAAAATACAATTTACGACCTAATTCTATAGACTTCGTTTTTCACGGAGGTAGTGGTTCTACAGTAGAAGAAATACGCGAGGGTATTAGCTACGGTGTAATCAAAATGAATATTGATACAGATTTACAATGGGCATTTACTGAAGGTGTGCGCAAATATTTTGATGCAAATGCAGATTATCTTCAAGGACAGATAGGAAATCCTAGCGGCGAAGACAGCCCTAATAAAAAATATTACGATCCAAGAGTTTGGTTCCGTAAGGGAGAAGAGGCTTTTAATGCGCGTTTAGAAAAAGCGTTTGAAGATCTTAACAACGTAAATACACTTTAGTATTTTTTGCTTTTCCTAAAAATTAAATAAATTGAAACCTCGGGTATTAAATCTCCGGGGTTTTTCACCCTTAATAATTATCTTTTAAAAATACTGACTTTACTAAAGGTTAATATCAACTTTCCTGTTGAAATTAATCTGAAAGCAATTAAGTTTTCTTACATAAAAGTTTGAAATTAAAGCTTAATTAACGAGTCAAAAACTAAAAAGCAAAATTTATGGCTTGGTTCAAACGAAAAGAAAAAGGTATACAAACCGCTACCGAAAATAAAAAAGACGTACCCAAAGGTCTTTGGTATAAATCACCTACCGGTAAAATTATTGATGCAGATGAGCTTGCTAAAAACTTTTATGTAAGTCCAGAAGATGATTACCATGTAAGAATAGGAAGCGAAGAATACTTTTCAATTCTTTTTGATGAAGGAAAATATAAAGAATTAGATAAAAACCTTAGTTCTAAAGATCCCTTAGGATTTGAAGACACTAAAAAATACGTAGATCGTCTTAAAGATGCAGAAGCTAAAACCGGTCTTAAAGATGCGGTACGTACAGCGGTAGGTAAAAGCTTTGGCAAAGATCTGGTTGTTGCGGCAATGGATTTTAAATTTATTGGCGGTTCTATGGGATCTGTTGTAGGTGAAAAAATTGCCCGCGCAGCAGATTACTCACTTAAAAACAATGTGCCTTTAGTTATAATATCTAAATCTGGTGGCGCGCGTATGATGGAAGCTGCCTTATCTTTAATGCAATTAGCAAAAACATCTGCTAAACTTGCACAACTTGCAGAGGCTAAAATTCCTTACATCTCTTTATGTACAGATCCTACAACAGGCGGTACAACAGCCTCTTTTGCAATGTTAGGAGATATAAACATTTCTGAACCCGGTGCATTAATAGGTTTTGCAGGTCCCCGAGTAGTACGCGATACAACAGGTCAGGAACTTCCGGCAGATTTTCAAACTGCAGAATTCTTGAAAGAGCACGGTTTCCTAGATTTTATTTCACACCGTAAAGTGTTAAAGAAAAATATAAATCTCTATATAGACTTAATTCTCAATCAAGCTATACGTAATTAAAAATATCGTTTTTCTTTAAGAATTAATTGTATCTTTGCCGGCTTAATGAGATAGACTCATTAAATACATAAAAACTATTTAAATAATATTGGCATGTATCTTACTCAAGAAAAGAAAGATGAAATTTTTAGCAAATACGGTAAAGGTAAAAACGATACCGGGTCTGCAGAGGGACAAATTGCGTTATTCACATACCGCATTAGCCACCTTACTGAGCATTTAAAAACAAACCGTAAGGATTTTAACACAGAGCGTTCATTAGTAATGTTGGTAGGTAAACGCAGAGCGTTGCTTGATTACTTAATTAAGAAAGATATTTTAAGATATCGTGCTATCGTTAAAGAATTAGGTTTAAGAAAATAATTCTTATTTTTAAAAGGGGCAGTTTGCCCCTTTTATTTTATTAATTACTCAAAAGTCCCGAAAGGGCAAAGAAAGCTACCTAAAGGTTTTTCACAGGTCAAACACTACACACAACACAACAACAGACCTTGCCTTTCCCTAACTAGTTAAGGCATTTGATTAATTGCACGCGCTGTCGTGCTACTGAAAAACATTTTTATGATTCCAAAAACTTTCAAAGAGGTCATAGACCTTGGTGATGGTAGAGAAATCTCTATCGAAACCGGTAAACTTGCAAAACAGGCCCACGGTTCTGTAGTTGTACAATCCGGTAAATGTATGATACTTTGTACTGTTGTATCTAATTACAAACAAAGTGACGTTGATTTTCTTCCGCTAACGGTAGATTATCGTGAAAAATTTGCGGCTGCAGGTCGTTATCCTGGTGGTTTCTTCAAGAGAGAAGCACGCCCAAGTGATGGTGAAGTTTTAACCATGCGTCTGGTTGACCGTGTACTTCGCCCTTTATTCCCTAAAGATTACCACGCAGAAACTCAGGTTATGATTCAGCTAATGTCTCATGACGATGATGTTATGCCTGATGCTATGGCCGGTCTTGCCGCTTCTGCTGCAATTCAACTTTCAGACTTTCCGTTTGAATGTGCTATTTCAGAAGTACGCGTAGGTCGTATTAATGGTGAATTTATCATCAACCCTTCAAGAACTCAATTAGCAGAATCTGATATCGATATGGTAATTGGTGCATCTGCAGATTCTGTAATGATGGTTGAAGGTGAAATGAACGAGATTTCTGAGGAAGAAATGACTGAAGCTATCAAAGCTGCTCACGAAGCTATTAAAGTACAGTGTGCTGCTCAGATTCGTTTAGCTGAAGCTTTCGGTAAGAAAGAAACTCGTGAGTATGAGCCAGAGCGTGAAGATGCAGATCTTGCACAGAAAATTCACGATATGGCTTATGATAAAGTCTATGCAATTGCAAAAGCAGGTTCTGCCAAGCATGAGCGTAGTGCTGCATTTGATGCTATAAAAGAAGAAATAAAAGCTACATTTTCTGAAGAAGAGTTAGCAGACTATGGCGGTATGGTTACAAAATACTACTACAAGGCCGAAAAAGCTGCTGTACGTGATCTTACACTTAATGAAGGTTTACGTCTTGACGGTCGTAAAACTACAGATATACGCCCTATCTGGTGTGAAACCGATTATTTACCATCTGTACACGGTTCTTCTATTTTTACTCGTGGGGAAACTCAAGCATTAGCTACAGTAACTTTAGGTACTTCTAGAGAAGCTAATCAAATAGATATGCCTTCATACGAAGGTGAAGAGACATTCTATTTACACTACAACTTCCCTCCTTTCTCAACTGGTGAGGCGCGCCCAATACGTGGTACTTCTCGTCGTGAGGTAGGACACGGTAACCTTGCACAACGTGCTTTAAAAGGTATGATTCCTGCAGACTGCCCATATACTGTACGAGTAGTTTCAGAAGTATTAGAATCTAATGGTTCTTCTTCTATGGCAACTGTTTGTGCCGGTACAATGGCATTAATGGATGCTGGTGTTCAATTAAAAAAACCGGTTTCTGGTATTGCTATGGGATTAATCTCAGACGGTGATTCTGGTAAATATGCGGTTCTTTCAGATATCTTAGGTGATGAAGATCATTTAGGTGATATGGACTTTAAAGTAACCGGTACGGCAGATGGTATTACTGCCTGCCAGATGGATATTAAGGTTAAAGGTCTTTCTTACGAAATTTTAGTAAGCGCACTTAAACAAGCACGTGACGGTCGTTTACATATATTAGGTAAACTTACCGAGACCATTAGCGCACCACGTGAGGATGTTAAAGAATACGCTCCTAAAATGGTATCTGTACGCATACCTAACGCATTTATAGGTGCACTTATAGGACCTGGCGGAAAGGTGATTCAAGAACTTCAGAAGGCAACTGGGACAACTATCGTAATAAACGAAGATCCTGTAACAGAAGAAGGTATTGTAGAAATTTTAGGTACTGGCCAGGAAGGTATTAATGCTGTTCTTGCAAAAATTGATTCTATTACATTTAAACCTGTAGTTGGCGACAGCTATAGAGTTAAAGTAATTAAGATGTTAGATTTTGGAGCTGTAGTAGAATATCTTGACGCTCCAGGAAACGAAGTATTACTTCACGTATCTGAATTAGCCTGGGAACGTACTGAAAATGTAAGTGACGTTGTTAATATGGGTGATGAATTTGAGGTTAAATATTTTGGTCTTGATTCACGTACACGTAAAGAAAAAGTTTCTCGTAAGGCATTGCTTGAAAAGCCAGAAGGTTACAAAGAACGTGCTCCCCGAGAAAATAATGATCGTGGTGGTAGCAGAGATCGCGACAACCGTGGTAGAGACAACCGCAGTCGTGATAACAGAGATCGCAAAAGAGATTAAATTCTCTTTATTTTATAAATGATAAAAGGAGCCTTAGGGCTCCTTTTTTTTTGAAAACACTTTTTAAATAAACACATATTGCGTGATAAAAATATTTCTAAAAATAATTTATACTATTCTTAATTGTAGTCGCCAAAGCGCTAAAACTGCCATTAATACAGGGGTTTGGCAGTTTTCCTGCCAAAAATCGTAATGCTATTAATCTGTTTTAGTTATAACAATTTTAACATTTATTTTTAATAACCTTCTTAGGCTTTAGTATAATTGCGCTAAGAAGCTATTATTTTTCTAAAATCTTCAATATTCCCTATTTTTTATTTTGTCGTACGATACTTGCAGCTAATAGGTTGAACCAATAAAGAAAACTTAATGAAAGTATTAGTATTAGGTGCAGGAAATATGGGATTGACCTACGCAGAAGGTATGGCACAATCACCATTTTTAAACAATCGCAAGCTCATGATATTCGATGTATCACCAGAAAAAACTGAAGCACTATCAACCATGGCTCAGTTTGATGCTTACGATAGCATTGAAGAATGTGTACCCAAGGCAGATGTGATTTTTATAGCGGTTAAACCGTTTCACAGTCAGTCACTATTTAAATCTATGAAACCTTATATAAATGACCAGCAAATATTTGTGTCATTAATGGCGGGTGTAACAATTAAGACGATTCAAGATGGTTTAGGTGTTAGTAAAGTAATACGTACTATGCCAAACTTACCTGCAAAAGTAGGTAAAGGTGTTACCTCATTTACCGAGTCTGAATCTGTAAGTAGAATAGAACTTCTAACCGTGCGTAATTTATTAGATACTACCGGCGCTTCTATTCACGTAGAAAATGAGAATTTTATAGATGCGTCTACAGGAATATCAGGTAGTGGTCCTGCATATATATTTTATTTTATGCAATCTATGCTTGAAGCCGCACTTAAAATGGGTTTCTCTGCAAATGATTCTAAAGTATTAGTTTCTAAAACATTTGAAGGAGCTGTAAAGTTATTTAATGATTCAGATCTTTCACCAGAAACTTGGATGGATCGCGTAGCTTCAAAAGGTGGTACAACCCGTGCCGCACTTGACTCTATGGAAGATAATAATGTAAAAGAATTAATTAAAGATGCGGCTTATGCTGCATTTAACCGAGCAACAGAACTTGGTAAAGAAAAATAATGTTATGAGCACAAAACGTGTAGTTATTAAAGTAGGAACTAATGTTATGACCAACAAGAATAACAGAATCGTTGGTCCTGTTCTTCAAGAATTAGTACGACAAATAGCAGAATTGTATGAAAAGGGATATCAACCTGTTCTCGTCTCTTCAGGATCTGCAATAGCAGGTAAAGAAGTTTTAGGTGATTGCAGCTATACAGATCCTTCTACAAGAAGACAAATTTTCTCTTCAGTAGGACAACCGCGTATGATGCGCCACTATTATACCATGTTTAATAGTTTCGGAATGCATTGCGCGCAGCTCTTGGCCACAAAACGAGATTTTGCGCCGGGAAAACATCGTGAAAACATGATAAATTGTTATGAAGGTTTATTATCGGAAGGTATTATCCCTATAGCAAATGAAGATGATGCTGTATCACTTACGATGTCTATGTTTACAGACAACGATGAGCTGGCAAGTCTGGTTGCAGAGCTAATTAATGCCGATGCATTGATATTATTAACCGATACAGACGGGCTTTATACCGGTCATCCCGACGATGATGATTCTCACAAATTGACTGAAGTGCATCCTGAAGAAAATGTTGAACAATATGTTCAAGAAAACAATAAAGCCGAAGGAGAAGGACGAGGTGGTATGCGATCTAAACTCAAAATCGCTAAAGATGCTGCCAGAAAAAATATAACCTGTTATATCGCAAATGGTAAAAAACATAATGTGATATTAGATTTGCTTGACGGCAAAAACATAGGAACTAAGTTTTCTTCTTAAGAAACTAAATGAAAGATGGTTTTGAATTAAAACTATCACCTGATAGAAGTGCAGGTTTTTTAAATACCCCACAAGGGTGAATTATTAACCGAAAAATTACAAATATGAAATTACTCTCAAAAGAGATAAAAAATAAAGTTCTTGATTCTATGATGCAAATCATTCAATCAAGAAAATCTGAAATACTCGAAGCAAATAAAAAAGATTTAGAAGCTTTTGATCGTGATGATCAGGCTCTTTACGACCGTTTAGTGGTGAACGATTCTAAGGTACAAGGAATGATTCAGGCGATTAAAGAAGTAAAAGAGCAGGAAGATCCTGTAAGCCAGGAAATATCTAACATTACATTAGATAGTGGTTTAAATATAGTGAATAAGACTGCTCCTTTTGGTACGATTATGATTATCTACGAATCGCGTCCTGATGTCACTATTGAGGCAGCTGTTTTAGCATTTAAAGCAAACAATAAAATACTTTTAAAAGGTGGTAAAGAAGCCTACAATAGTAATGTTGTCTTGGTTGATTGCTGGAAACAGGCATTACGCGAAAATGGCCTTGATGAGTCCTGGATTACAATGTTACAAATGAACCGTGAAGAAACTCAGGAATTTTTAAGAAATCCTGATCAACCATTAGACTTAATTGTACCCCGTGGTGGCGAGCGCTTAATCGATTTTGTTAAGCAGCATGCAAAGTGTGCTGTCTTAATAAGTGGTAGAGGAAATAATTTCTTATATGTGCATCCTGAAGCAGACTGGAAAAAAACAATCGAGGTAATCATCAATGCCAAAACCGATAAAATTTCAGGTTGTAATGCGCTTGATAAAGTATTAGTAGATACTAATCTACCTGATTATGAGTCTCGCTTACGAGAATTGAATGAAATTTTAATTGGTAAAGGAGTTGAAGTACTTGCTGATGAACTTTCTAAAAAAGTACTTAAAGACAATGAAGTTCTGCCTACAGAAGATACGTGGTATGAAGAATTTTTGGCCATGAAAATTGTACTGGGTGCAGTCACCGGCTTAGAAGAGGCGATGACAAAAATAAATACGTATAGTGGTGGTCACTCCAGTACTATTATGACCCAGAATACTGATGCTGCAACCCGATTTATGGAAAACATAGATACTGCAGCTGTATATCATAATGCCTCTACCCGCTTCACTGATGGCGGTCAAATGGGTGTAGGTGCAGAACTTGCCATAAGTACAGATAAATTACACCACAGAGGCCCCTTAGGTCTTAAACAACTAGTAACTAATAAATACTACGTATACGGTGATGGGCATATTCGGGTCTAATACTTAAATATATTAATGGAACCTATTTAAGGTTATTTTAAAGTCTGGCAACTGCCAGACTTTTTTTTATTCCATATACCGAAATGGTTGTATTTATGACCGTAAATAAGTACATGTAATAGTAAAAGATTAATTTAGTATACTGTTCTCCTATTTAATCGCACCATATCACCCTAGCTAAATGAACTCTTTTATTGATCGTCTTTTTACCCAACGAGCCAGCCGACTCAGCAAAGAAGAAGTAACAGACCCTAAGAGTATATTTTTTCAATACTTGTTAGGTTTAGGAACCTATAGCAAACGATTACAAGAATTAAAATCGCAAATAGCAAACTTTACATACCCTGATGATGTCTTTACAGCAGATTTATGCTGTGTTAATTTATATTTGGATCTTGAGAATTACTTAATCACCTATGATAATGCGTATATAAATACCAAAGAAAACCTAAGACAAGAACTTCGGGAAAAGTTTCCAGTTATAACAAATTCAATGGCTTTTATGCCACTTTATGAATCTGGTAAAAACAAAGAAATACTAATTGCTCGTATTTATCTTCTCACAGTTCTTAGAAAATTAAAACTAAAAAATACAGAGCTTGCAAGCACTATTGCCTGGATTGAGGCTTTAAAAGCTTCAATAAATTTTAAAAGCTCAGATGATTTAGTTAAGCAGATAAATGCATTTAGAAGAGTGAAAGATGATGCTTTTAAAATTACTAAAGAATTTAACGAGCTTCTCGGGTCAGATACAGTTACTTCAATCTTTGACACTACTAAAGACGAGTTTTATATCTATTACAATCTGCTGCCTGCAGTTACGTGTATTGCAGATGTTATACCTAATTCATTTACCTCGATTCTCAATGAAACAAAACCCATCATCAATTTAGATTTTGATACTATAAAGAAAGACATTCAAAAAATATCAACTCCACCTGCAAACTTTCCGGTTTATGGTGAGACTTTTTCCATATTAGAAAATCTGCTAGATGGTTATTTGCTGTTTGATGCATTAGGCACAATTAGAGATTGTAATACACTGGCCTTAAAAATCTTTGGATATACTAAAACTGAACTTGTAAATAATTCGGTATTCAAGCTTTTTCCAGATGATTTAACAACGCTATTAAAAACTGACCTTCAAAATTTATATTCGGTTACCGAAACTGAGGTAATTGGACACCGCATAGAAACCGATATTGCAAACAGAGCCGGTATTTCTTCGTATTACGAGATTTCGTTTTCTAATAATTTTGCTTCCCCAGAAGATAGCTTTACGGCCCTGATTAAGAATATTTCAAACCGAAAAGATACCCTTAAGGCCAAAATTAACGCAGAGCGGGTTGCTGAAGCAAAAACTACCTTTCTTTCAAATATGAGTCACGAAATACGCACACCTTTAAATGTGATTTTGGGGCTTTCTGAAATAATCTCAAAAAGCGACTTACAAGATCAACAACTTTTGAGAAAAAATATTGACGGGATTTCATTTTCAGCAAAAAATTTACTCTCTATAGTTAATGATATTCTTGACTTTTCTAAAATTGAAGCTGGTAAACTTACTTTGCAATCCTTAGATTTTAATCTGCGAGAAGTAGTTACAAACCTTACTTCAGGATTTGAAATTAAAGGTAAAGAAAAGGGTATTGCAATTAGTGTTGAAATAGATGATACCATTCCTAAAATTGTGGTTGGAGATCAATTTAGGCTGAATCAAATTCTTACTAATCTTGTAGGCAATGCTATAAAATTTACTAAAAAAGGCTATATATGCATTGAGTTAAATCTTTTAAATAAAACTGAACATTCAAATACTATAGAATTTAAAGTTACCGATACCGGAATAGGCATTGTCCCTGATAAATTAGAAAGTATATTCGAAAGTTTTTATCAGGTTGAGGGTAAAGAAAATGCTAAAATAAACGGTACGGGATTAGGGCTTACAATAACACGAGAACTTATTGCACTTCAACAAGGTAAGTTAAATGCTGAAAGTGAACTGGGTAAAGGATCAACCTTTTCATTCACTATTGATTTTAAAAGTAGTAAACTCAAAAAAATTAAAAATACAGATCTTCACAAACATACAAACAGCGCTAGACTTAGTGATTTGCGCATCTTAGTAGCCGAAGATAATAAGATGAATCAGTTCTATATACGTCAACTGCTACAGGGGCTGGGTGTAGAAGCAGATATTGCAGAAAATGGTGAAGAAGCAGTTGCTATTTATAAAAACAATTCAGTTCAATACGATCTTATTTTGATGGATATGCATATGCCGGTAATGAATGGTCTCGAAGCAATTTCATTAATACGACAATCTCACAAAGACTCATTACATAAAGTTCCTATCGTAGCCTGCTCTGCAGATGTTTTTCCAGAATCTAGAAAAAATGCAATTAAAGCAGGTATAGATTTTTACCTCACAAAACCTTTAAAAGAAGAAGATTTAAAAGAAGTTTTATACTGGCTTATTTCAGATGAAAAACCTGTCATAAATACTGAAGAAACTATCAGAATAATTGAAAATACCGAAAGTACAGAAAGTACAAACTATGTAAACATCGCGCAGCTACTAGAAATATTTGATAATGATACCGCATTTATTATTTCTTTACTCGAAGTATTTATAAGTGAAACACCGGAAGATTTAAATAGCCTTAGAAATTGTGTTGCCCGGGAATATTATCCCAGGGCAAGTACCTTAGCACACAAATTGAAATCAAGTTTTATGAATTTGGGTATGACTACACATGGGCATCATTTACAGCAAATAGAAAGTACTATAATAGTTCCATCAAAAACGGAGGAAGCTAAAAAACATTTACGGGCATTTGAAGAAATATACACCAAAGCACTTATTGAAATTAATATTCTGATAATCAAACTAAAACAAGAATAACAAGATCAACACATAGCCACATAAAGTTATTTACAAGTACTTAAAAATAATATTGTTAAAATTTTCTAAATAAATTTCATTTTTTTTGTAACCTTTTTATATGCCCTTACGTATAAGATATAGTTTAAACAACTTAATACACGTAATAGTCCTATGAGACAACTTAAAATTACAAAACAGGTTACAAACAGAGAGACTGCTTCTTTAGACAAATATCTACAGGAAATAGGTAAAGTAGACCTTATCACTGCAGACGAAGAAGTAGAACTTGCACAACGTATTAAAGCAGGTGACCAGAGAGCACTTGAGAAACTAACCAAAGCAAACTTAAGGTTTGTAGTTTCTGTTGCTAAACAATACCAAAACCAGGGATTAACCTTACCAGATTTAATTAATGAGGGAAATTTAGGGTTAATTAAAGCTGCGCAACGTTTTGATGAGACTCGTGGTTTTAAATTTATCTCTTATGCGGTATGGTGGATTAGACAGTCTATTTTACAAGCACTAGCAGAACAGTCGCGTATTGTAAGATTGCCATTAAACAAAATAGGCTCTATTAATAAGATTAATAAAACTTTTGCTTATTTAGAGCAAGCACATGAACGACCACCCAGCCCAGAAGAAATTGCTAAAGAACTAGACATGAGTATTAATGACGTAAAAGAGTCATTAAAAAATGCAGGACGCCATGTAAGTATGGATGCGCCATTAATATCTGGTGAAGATTCTACGTTATACGATGTTCTTCGTTTTGGAGAATCGCCTAACCCAGATCGTGAGTTATTAAATGAATCGCTTTGCACCGAAGTAGAGCGAGCCTTAGACACATTGACTCCTAGAGAAGCAGATGTAGTGCGTTTATATTTTGGTTTAGGTAATCAACATCCTATGACATTAGAAGAAATAGGAGAAACCTTCGACCTTACTCGCGAGCGTGTACGCCAGATTAAAGAAAAAGCAATCAGACGATTAAAACATACCTCAAGAAGTAAAATTTTAAAAACCTATTTAGGATAGTTATTTTTACAAGAATTCGTTAAATATGGGGCTTGCTGATACTTTTTTATTAAATTGCCTACCAGAATAAGACCCCAAAAAACAATATTTAAGACAACAACAGTTTATCATAACTGTTCGTTTTTTGATTGATGAATGAATCCCCGGCTGATTACCGGGGATTTTTATTGTATCTTATTTATTCTCCAATTTATTTTATGTTTTACTATTTGATATATGTCAGCGAATCTTCAAATTCATCTAATACTGAGATTGTTAACGATATTTTGAATAATGTAGCAAATTGGAATACTATTCTTGATATCTCTGGATTTCTGGTATACAAAGATGGTAACTACCTCCAGTTATTAGAAGGAGAGAAAGAAAATGTTTTAAAGCTGTTTAATAAAATCAAAAAAGACAGGCGGCATAAAAATGTTACCCAAATCCTAGAAAACCAATCCACAAATCGACTTTTTAGTGATTATGAATCCGGGTTTTTAGTTCCTAAAAATAAAATTGTTTTAGAACTTTTAAAAAATCATCTCCTAAATTTAAAACTTTTAGAAAATCCAAAATTAGATTCTACCATATCGATATTAGAGAAAATACTTTCTAATATGTAATTTTACATACCAATCAAGAATTACCCTTATGAAACCTACCTACCTTGCACCCTCATTACTCGCTGCAGATTTTGCGAATCTTGAACGTGATATAAAGATGATTAATGCAAGTGAAGCAGACTGGTTTCATGTAGATATTATGGATGGAGTTTTTGTTCCTAATATATCTTTTGGCTTTCCGGTTGTAAAAGCGATTACAAAACATGCCACAAAAACTATAGATGTTCATTTAATGATAGTAGATCCTGATCGCTACATTAAAACATTTGCCCAATTAGGGACTACAAACCTAACTGTACACTATGAAGCTTGCACACACTTACATAGAACACTACAAGCCATTAAGGCTGAAGGGATGAAAGCTGGTGTTGCTTTAAATCCTCACACCCCGGTTTACCTACTTAAAGACGTTATTCAAGATATAGATCAGGTCATAATTATGAGCGTAAATCCAGGATTTGGCGGTCAATCTTTTATAGAAAATACCTATAAAAAAGTAAGAGAGCTGAAAGAAATCATTTTAAATGCAAAAGCAAACACGCTTATTGAAATAGATGGCGGTGTAACCGATCAAAATGCTAAAAAACTGCTACTAAGCGGAGCCGATATTCTTGTCGCAGGGAGTTTTGTATTTAATGCTGAAAACCCTACTGAAATTATTAAAGACTTAAAAAAGATCATGTCTTAAAATAAGACTATTTACACTCTTTTATTTAAAATAATTAATATCTATTTCTATGTAAAATTAGCGAATAGACTTCGCTATGTATTTCTATGCTTAGAATATCTGAACCTTCTATAGCACCTAAAAGTTTTTAATATTTTTTAAAGTACTTAGAAGTATAATAATCTATAAGACTATTATACTTAAACAGTTGAGGTAATTTATATTTGATAATGATAAAATTGCTTAATCTAAGAAATTCAAAAGTGGAACTATTAATTAGATTCCTATACTAAATAAAAAAAGGCAGAACGGGCTTGCAAGACAGCATAATACGTAACGCCCCCTACAGCTCACGGATTTACTATTCTAAACAGAGGCCAATTCTACCCTATTTCTATTTAAGAAAAAATTTTGAGGCAATTTAAAAACAATATTTTTAAATACCATTCATATCATTAAAAATGATATTCTTTAACATTTATTATATTAGGTCAAAGAAAACTAAAACATATTAAACCATTTTACAGATTTCCTCATTTGACTTAATATTTAACAAAAAATTACATTCTATTGCTATGCGACTACCACAAAAATACTGCCATTAAATCAGGATTCGCCTTTTTATATTTTCCAAGTATAATGGATAATGTAATTCTGATTAATCAATATATACTTGAAAATCCCAAACTAAGGGTAATATATAATAAACCATAAATGTTAGTAAAAGAATTGATAGTATATTCATCCAGATGCCTGCTCGTACCATATCTGGGATACGTAAATAACCAGATCCAAATACTACGGCGTTAGGTGGCGTAGCTACAGGGAGCATAAATGCACAGGAAGCTGCCACTGTTGTAGAAACTAAAAGCAAGTAGGGGTTTAGATTTAAATTAAGTGCGATGGGAGCTAATATTGGCAGCAGCATTGCGGTGGTTGCCAGGTTTGAGGTAAGTTCGGTTATAAAATTTACACTAAATATGACTATAAATAACAGTACGATTAGTGGTAAAGCCTCTAATAAAACCATTTGAGTACCAAACCAGGTAGCCAGCCCTGTAACTTCAAAACCTGAAGCAAGCGCCATACCTCCACCAAAAAGTAAAATTATTCCCCAGGGTATGTTAATCGCATCATCCCAATTTATAATACGCTCATTTTTATCTCTCGTATTTATTGCAAATAATAGAATTCCTGCAGCTACTGCAATGATGGTATCATCTATTTGGGGAAAAATACGCTCTAACAAAAAGGCTCTTGTAATCCAGCAGAATGCAGTAAGTATAAATATTGATAATACAATTTTCTCTTCTCGACACATAGGTCCTAACTCTGCAAGAAGTCGCTCTACTTCTCTTTTACCTCCCGGAAATTCTTTCTGTTTAAATTTAAAAGCAATATTTGTTAAGTAAAACCACGAAATAGCCAATAATAGCAGACTAATAGGAAGGCCAAACTTAAACCACTGAAAAAAACTAATATCAATTTTATAAACCTCCTGTATATATCCTGCAAAAACTAAATTGGGTGGTGTACCTATAAGAGTAGCCATCCCTCCTATTGATGCACTGTAAGCAATACCTAACATTAATGCTTTTCCAAAAATTTTATTTTCATCCTCTATAGTATTTGGGTTATCCTTTAATTGAGAAATTATAGACATTCCAATAGGTAGCATCATAACTGCTGTGGCTGTATTAGAAATCCACATAGATAAAAATGCAGTTGCCACCATAAAACCTAGTATGATTTGTTTAACATTAGTTCCTATAGCTTGTATTAAATGCAAGGCAATACGTTTGTGTAAGTTCCATTTTTCGATGGCAATGGCCAGCATAAATCCTCCTAAATAGAGAAATATATATTTATGCCCGTAAGAGGCCGTGGTGGTAGAAATATCAAGCGCTCCTGTAAGCGGAAAAATAACAATGGGTAATAGCGCGGTAACTGCAATAGGCACAGCTTCGGTAACCCACCATAATGCAATCCAGATTGTAGCGCATAAAATAGCATACGCCGATGCTGACATAGCTTCCGGCGGATCTAATTGCTGCAAACCAATAAATAATAGTGGACCAAGTATTAGAAAGAGTATCTTATTAAGCTTCATTCAAAAAAGTATTGAGGGTCATTTCCCATTTAAATTTAGAAAACGCCCTTAAATTACTTTAAATATTGAGATCAATATCATCTCAAGCCTTAATTGGTCAAAAACAAATCATTTAACTACTTAGTATCATACAAATAAGAAACTCCTTCAAAAGAAGGAGTTTCTACGCTAGTACACTTGATCAATTGGGCGCACTAGCGCCTCTCATTATCTACTAACTACAATAAATTCAGATCGTCTGTTTTCAGAATATTCTACCTCTGTACAGTTTTTACTTTCCTCATCACAAATATTAATAGGTTGTGATTCTCCATAGCCTATAGCACTTTCTATACGTGATGGATTTATTCCTTTTTCAATAAGCCAATCTCGTGTGGCTAATGCTCTATTTGTAGATAATATTTTATTAAAATAATCTGTCCCTCGCTGATCTGTGTGGGCTTCTATTTTAATAATCATATCAGGATAGGCAACCATTGCATTAAGCACTTTACGCATTTGTATGGCCGCTATGTCATTAATATTATACCTGTAATACTCAAAGTAAATAGGGTCTATACGTATCTTCTCTACTACCCCATCTGTCACAAATGTGTCTGATAAATCCTTCAGTTTAAAGTCTACCATATTCATTAGATGACCCGGTAAAATATCTGTGCTAAATTCTAAAGCGTCTCTACTAAAACCTAGTTTAGAAGCTTCAATTTTATACTTTTGACCACAGTTTAATTCTAACGTATAAACTCCTTTCTCATTCGTAGTCACTTTTACGTACTCTTTAAGATCACTATCAAAAACGGTAATTACAGCATTTGTCAACGGCTCTTTAGTATCTATATTAAATACAGTTCCATTTATCGTTTGTAGACATTCCTTTAAATTGTATTTAAAACTATAGATATCGTCACCACCCTTACCTCCTGACCGGTTTGAAGAAAAATATCCTGTATTGGGCTCTTTTCCTTCTAAATATGCAAAATCATCTGCGTTAGAATTGATACCCGGACCCAAATTTATGGTCGTTCCATAAACCCCATCTTTAAAAACCGATTTATAAATATCAAGTCCACCATAGCCTACGTGACCCTCTGATGAAAAATATAGCGTGTTGCCTTTTACGTACGGAAATACATCATCTACCAAACTATTAATGAGCGGGCCTAAATTCATTGGTTTTGAATATGTACCGTCTTCATAAATGTCGCAAACATATATATCTGCATTACCGTAACCTCCCGGCATATCTGAAGCGAAGTACAATTTTTTACCATCTTCTGTCACAAAGGGATGACCTGTAGAATACTCATCACCATTAAATGGCAGTAACTCTTTTTTAAAGCGTTTTGAAGTTACATCAACTCTATAGATCTTAAAATAATTACGTTTATCTCCTTTAAAAACTTTACGCTTTCCATCTTGAAAACTTGATGCATAGTATAAATATTTACTATTAGGAGAGAAGCTTACAGTAGCGTCATGAAAAGGTGTCTCTAATTTTTCATTATAAAGATCTACATTGATAAAGTTTTGACCGGCATCTAATTCAGCTTTATATAGTGCTAAATACGGAGTATTATCCCGATCAGATATCTTATTAATGTCTTTATTTCTGGAAGATGAAAAAACGAATGTATTCCCGTCAAAAGCTCCTCCAAAATCTGCATATTGTGAATTGAGATCCAGATTTTTTACATCATACAGGGTATCTCCCTTCAGCAATTCATTAAATCTGGAACGCTCTTCAAAATGAGCATTAAGCTTATCATTTAGACCCCGCTCTCTAAAATAGGTTTCTACCACTTTATTTGCCTTATCATATTCTTTTAAGAATCGAAGCGTATCGTAGTATTGATATCCCTGAAGGTTATTTTTATTAGGTCCTACAATGGTGTACCATTTCTCATACACCTCTTTAGCCTTATTAAAATCTTTTAGATTATAGTAAGTATCACCCATATTCATATAAACAATAGGATCTACCTTTTTTGCTGTTTGCAAATACAGTTCATATTCTTTTGCCGCCTCTACATAAATAAATCGATCATGCAAGCTATTAGCCTTTTCCAGTTGACTCTGCGCAAATAGATTAAAACCTATAAGACAGAATAACACTATATATATACGTTTCATAGTTTTAAGTATTAGAAGAATCTAGGTGAGAATGTAGCTCCACGTTTGCGGGCTAGAGAAAACTTAATTAACACTTCGTGACTTCCATCATTATACCGGTTAAAGTCTGATGTGTTGTAATCATAGGCGTAGCCTATAAAAATATTATCAGATACTTGAAAACCGGCTAATGCACCTACCGCGGCATCAATATTATAAGATACCCCCGCTGTAAATTTCTCAAGAAATAGAAAGTTTGCAGATAGACTGGCTCGCATAGGTGCTCCTTCTACATAATCAAAAAGTACTGCTGGTTTAAATTTTACGTTACTGCTTACGTCAAAAATGTACCCTCCTATAAGATAAAGGTTTAGTTTTTCGGTATTCACCATGGTGCTTTCATCATTGTAATATTCCTGCGAAAAGAAATTAGGCGTTGATAATCCTATATACCATTTATCGCCAAATAAATATGCCCCTGCGCCTAGTACTCCCAAAAACTGATTATCTATATTATTCATAAATAACGGGTCATTTGGATTATCAAAAACACCTTTCCTAAAATCTACATTAAGCACTCTAAAACCAGCTTTTAAACCAAATGACAAATAAGTCTGTGAAGACAACTGTAGAGAGTATGAGAAGTTACCATCTACATTCAATTCTTCAGAAGGTCCTAAAGCATCGCGGGTAATATTTAACCCCAGACCCAGATTGTATGTCACCGGTGATTCTAATCCTAAACTTACTGTTTCCGGAGCTCCATTAATGCCTGTAAACTGAGCTTTATAATTTGCCGTAATATTAAAATTATCTGATGATCCTACATAGGCAGGATTAATCGCCATTGTGTTGTACATATACTGAGAATAATTAGGCTCTTGCTGAGCGTAAAGACCTGCACAACATAAAACGAGTATCAAAAATCTGATTACGTGGGTTACTACTGTTGTCATAATTAAAGTTTTTAATGAGAGAATTTTTAATTTATCGGGCTATATAAACCCATCCGGTAAGCGATCTCGAACCATCGTTGATCTCTAGAACATAATAATAGGTTCCCGCTGGTAAACCGCTTGATTTTTGAATAGAACTCGACACATTAGAATCACCATTCCACGTATTTGAATAACCACTGGCATCAAATACGAGCTGCCCGTTTCTATTATATACCTGCACCGTGTTGTTAGGATAATTTTCGATACATCTAACTGTGAAAACATCATTCATACCGTCACCATTTGGCGAAAATTCATTGAACACCATTAGACAATCTGGATCTATCTCAAGTTCTGCCGAATTATTATCGGGATTAGCATCAACAGGATTTGAGGTAACAATGCGTGCAATATTTAAATAGTTTCCGGTATCTAAAACCGTTACCGTTACCGAAAGTGTCGCTGTAGCATTTGCATCTAACACGGGGATACTCCAGGTACCTGTCGTATTGTTATAATCACCTACCGAAGCCGTAAAGCTTAAAAATTCAAGACCAGATGGAAGACTTTCATCTACGATCACATCGCGTAAGGCTACTTCACCTGTATTAGTTACTTCAATCGTGTAGATAATATCTTCACCTATGGCAGGGTTTAAATTGTTTACTGTTTTAGAAATAGACATATCTGAGCAAGCTGAAACTTCTAGTTCTATCTCGGCAGAAGTTTCAGTAAGACAAGCATCGTTAGCTAAATAATTTACACTCACGTTTTGGGTACCAGCAACATCCCAAATAACCGTAACGGAGTTATCTGTATCGGTACCTCCGGAAACAATACGTCCACCAGTGCTAACAGACCAGAAATAATCTATCATACCGGGTTCTGTTGTATAAACGACTTCAGCTCCTAAACATCCGGTATCAACTGAAGCATCTAAACTAGCCTCAACAGGTTCTGTTAAACTTACGGTTACTCCTAAACGGACTGAGCTTTCAAATGATCCTACCGTAAGTGCCGCATAATACGTTACACCATTTACTAACGGAGTATTAAGATCTAGAGCAACACCTCCAGAAGCCTGCCCATACCATTTAATAGAATTTGTGTTTAAAACGATATCTGCTAAAGTGGGCATATCTGCTGCACAAAAGCTTTGATTAGGATCTCCTACAGGAGTTCCCACATTAATTGTCAATTCATTAGTAGTGACATCGGTCAGGGTATTTCCAAATGTATTTGTAACAGAAGCTACCACATCATAGGTCCCTTGCGGAATTTCATTCCCGTCGGGGATCGTTAACGTCCAAGTATCATTGGTATTATCTACCAGATTACCGTCTCCCTCTGCATAGGTAAAGCCATTTACAGAAACCATTAACATATCTACTGAATCTGCAGTACCGGTAATTAAAGGAGTACTATCACTCGTAATTTGTGAAGTAACAGTAGGCACAGTAGGCTGGTTTAAAGTTGAGGTATCAATCGTCAACTCATCTACTGTGGTATCATTAGAACTATTACCCAGGGCATCGGTCACAGTAACGATAACATCATAAGTACCGTCAGGTAACGCATTCCCTGCAGGAATAATTAACGTAAAGGTGTTATCTCCGTTATCGGTTAAATTACCGTCGCCTTCTGTATAGGTTATTCCGTTTACAACGACTGTCAGGTCATCAACAGAATCGGCAGTACCCGTAATTGTCGGAGTTGAATTGTTTGTGATTTGTGTATTTACAGTAGGAACCGTTGGCGCTGCCGTATCAATCACTAACTCATCCGTTGTAATATCTGAAGACGTATTGCCCGCAGCATCCGTTGCGTTGGCAACTACATCGTAAATACCATCCGGTAAGGTGTCACCCGCTGGAATAATCAATGTGAACGTGTTATCACCATTATCGGTTAAGTTTCCGTCGCTTTCCGTGTAGGTTACACTATTTACTACGACTGTCAGATTATCAACTGAATCTGCAGTACCTGTGATTGTCGGTGTTGAATTATTAGTAAGTAAAGTATTCACCGTTGGTACTGTTGGCGCTGCCGTATCAATCACCAACTCGTCAGTTGTGATATCTGAAGATGTATTGCCCGCAGCATCCGTTGCGGTGGCAACTACATCGTAGGTGCCGTCAGGTAATGCATCACCTGCAGGAATTATTAAGGTAAAGGTGTTATCGCCATTATCAGTCAAATTACCATCGCCTTCTGTGTAGGTTACGCCGTTTACAACAACTGTCAGGTTATCAACTGAATCTGCAGTACCCGTAATTGTCGGAGTTGAATTATTGGTTACTAAAGCATCAACTGTTGGTACGGTTGGCGCTGCTGTATCAATCACCAACTCATCAATTGTACCATCTGAAGATGCATTGCCCGCTGCATCTGTTGCGGTGGCAACTACATCGTAAGTACCATCCGGTAACGCATTACCCGCAGGAATCACTAATGTAAAGGTATTATCACCATTATCGGTTAAGTTTCCGTCGCCTTCGGTATAGGTTATTCCGTTTACAACGACTGTCAGGTCATCAACTGAATCTGCAGTTCCCGTGATTGTCGGGGTATTTGAATTGGTAACTAATGCATCAACTGTTGGTACTGTTGGCGCTGCTGTATCAATTACCAACTCATCAGTTGTAATATCTGAAGATGCATTGCCCGCAGCATCCGTTGCAGTGGCATCTACATCGTAGGTGCCGTCAGGTAACGCATCACCCGCTGGAATAATCAATGTAAAGGTGTTATCTCCGTTATCGGTTAAGTTTCCGTCGCCCTCCGTGTATGTTACTCCGTTTACAACAACTGTCAGGTTATCAATAGAATCTGCAGTACCTGTGATTGTTGGTGTCGAAGTATTTGTGATTTGTAAATTTACAGTTGGAACCGTTGGCGCTGTCGTATCAATCACCAACTCATCAGTTGTGATATCTGAAGATGTATTCCCCGCAGCATCCGTAGCGGTGGCAACTACATCGTAAGTACCATCCGGTAACGCATTCCCTGCAGGAATTATTAACGTAAAGGTGTTGTCTCCGTTATCGATTAAATTACCGTCGCCTTCGGTATAGGTTATTCCGTTTACAAAGACCGTCAAATCATCAACAGAATCTGCAGTACCCGTGATTGTCGGAGTTGAATTGTTGGATAGCAAAGTATCAACTGTTGGTAATGTTGGCGCTGCTGTATCAATCACCAACTCATTATTTGTACCATCTGAAGATGCATTGCCCGCTGCATCTGTTGCGGTGGCAACTACATCGTAAGTACCATCCGGTAACGCATTACCTGCAGGAATTATTAAGGTAAAGGTATTATCACCATTATCGGTTAAGTTTCCGTCGCCTTCGGTATAGGTTATTCCGTTTACAACGACTGTCAGATTATCAACAGAATCAGCAGTACCTGTGATTGTTGGGGTGGTATCATTAGTGGTTAAGGCATCTACAGTAGGATTTACAGGATTTGTAGTATCAATAACCAACTCATCAGTTGTGTTATCTGAAGAAGCATTGCCCGCAGCATCCGTTGCGGTGGCAACTACATCATAGGTGCCGTCAGGTAAAGCATCACCTGCAGGAATTATTAACGTAAAGGTGTTGTCTCCGTTATCGGTTAAATTACCGTCGCCTTCTATGTAGGTTACTCCGTTTACCACGACTGTCAGGTCATTAACTGAATCTGCAGCACCCGTAATTGTCGGAGTTGAATTATTGGTAACTAATGCATCAACTGTTGGTACTGTTGGCGCTGCTGTATCAATTACCAATTCATCTGTTGTTATATCTGAAGACGCATTGCCCGCTGCATCCGTTGCGGTGGCAACTACATCATAAGTACCATCAGGTAACGCATTCCCCGCTGGAATAATTAAGGTAAAGGTGTTGTCTCCGTTATCGGTTAAGTTTCCGTCGCCCTCCGAGTAGGTTACTCCGTTTACCACGACTGTCAGGTTATCAACTGAATCGGCAGTACCTGTGATTGTTGGTGTTGAATTGTTGGATAGCAAAGTATCAACTGTTGGTACTGTTGGCGCTGCTGTATCAATCACCAATTCGTCAGTTGTAATATCTGAAGAGGAATTACCCGCAGCATCGGTTGCGGTGGCAACTACATCATAAGTATCATCCGGTAATGCATCACCTGCAGGAATTATCAAGGTAAAGGTGTTATCACCATTATCGGTTAAATTACCGTCGCCTTCTGTGTAGGTTATTCCGTTTACAGCAACGGTCAGGTTATCAACTGAATCAGCAGTACCTGTTATTGTTGGGGTGGTATCATTTGTGATTTGTGCATATACAGTAGGAACCGTTGGCGCTGCTGTATCAATCACCAACTCATCCGTTGTAATATCTGAAGAGGAATTACCCGCAGCATCCGTTGCGGTAGCAACTACATCATACGTCCCATCCGGTAACGCATCACCCGCTGGAATAACCAATGTGAACGTGTTATCACCATTATCGGTTAAGTTTCCGTCGCTTTCCGTGTAGGTTACTCCGTTTACAACAACGGTCAGGTTATCAACTGAATCTGCAGTACCCGTGATTGTCGGAGTTGGATTATTTGTGATTTGTATATTTACAGTTGGAACCGTTGGCGCTGCCGTATCAATTACCAACTCATCAGTTGTGATATCTGAAGATGTATTGCCCGCAGCATCCGTTGCGGTTGCAACTACATCATACGTCCCATCAGGTAACGCATTTCCTCCAGGAATCACTAATGTAAAGGTGCCATCACCATTATCCGTTAAATTACCATCGCCTTCTGTATATGTTACTCCGTTTACAGTAAGGGTCAAGTCATCTACTGAATCTGCAGTACCGGTGATTGTCGGGGTATTTGAATTGGTTACTAAAGCATCAACTGTTGGTACTGTTGGCGCTGCTGTATCAATTACCAATTCATCTGTTGTGATATCTGAAGAAGCATTGCCCGAAGCATCCGTAGCGGTGGCAACTACATCGTAGGTGCCGTCCGGTAACGCGTTACCTGCAGGAATAATCAAAGTCCAAGTGCCATCACCATTATCGTTTAAATTACCATCGCCTTCTGTGTAGGTTACTCCGTTTACAACGACTGTCAAAGCATCAGCTGAATCAGCAGTACCTGTGATTGTCGGAGTTGAATTATTTGTGATTTGTGTATTTACAGTTGGAACCGTTGGCGCTGTCGTATCAATCACCAACTCATCAGTTGTGATATCTGAAGACACATTGCCCGTAGCATCCGTTGCGGTTGCAACTACATCGTAGGTGCCATCGGGTAACGCATTTCCTCCAGGAATCACTAATGTAAAGGTGCCATCTCCGTTATCGGTTAAATTACCGTCGCCTTCCGTGTAGGTAATTCCGTTTACAACAACCGTCAAATCATCAACTGAATCAGCAGTACCCATGATTGTTGGTGTCGAATTATTTGTGATTTGTGTATTTACAGTTGGAACCGTTGGCGCTGCTGTATCAATTACCAATTCATCAGTTGTGATATCTGAAGACGCATTGCCCGCTGAATCAGTTGCGGTGGCAACTACATCATACGTCCCATCAGGTAACGCGTTACCTGCAGGAATTATTAACGTAAAGGTGTTGTCTCCGATATCGGTTAAATTACCGTCGCCTTCTGTGTAGGTAATTCCGTTTACAACGACTGTCAGATCATCAACTGAATCTGCTGTACCCGTGATTGTCGGAGTTGAATTATTGGTGATTTGTGTATTTACAGTTGGAACCGTTGGCGCTGCCGTATCAATCACCAACTCATCAGTTGTAATATCTGAAGATGCATTACCCGCAGCATCGGTTGCGGTGGCAACCACATCATAGGTCCCATCCGGTAACGCATCACCCGCTGGAATCACTAATGAAAAGGTGTTATCTCCGTTATCGGTTAAATTTCCGTCGCCTTCTGTGTAGGTAACTTCGTTTACAACAACTGTCAAATCATCAACAGAATCTGCAGTACCTGTGATTGTTGGGGTTGAATTATTTGTGATTTGGGCATTTACAGTAGGAACCGCTGGCGCCGCAGTATCAATCACCAACTCATCTGTTGTTATATCTGAAGACGCATTACCCGCTGCATCGGTTGCGGTTGCAACTACATCGTAAGTGCCATCGGGTAAAGCATTCCCTGCTGGAATATTCAAAGTCCAGGTGCCATCACCATTATCGGTTAAATCACCATCACCTTCTGTATAGGTTACTCCGTTTATAACAACTGTCAAATCATCAACTGAATCTGCAGTACCGGTGATTGTCGGTGTATTTGAATTGGTTATTAATGCATCAACTGTTGGTACTGTTGGCGCTGTTGTATCGATCACCAATTCATCAGTTGTAATATCTGAAGAACCATTACCCGCTGCATCCGTTGCGGTGGCAACCACATCATACGTCCCATCCGGTAAAGCATCACCCGCAGGAATTATCAAGGTAAAGGTGTTATCTCCGTTATCGGTTAAGTTACCATCGCCCTCCGTGTAGGTTACACTATTTACTACGACTGTCAGATTATCAACAGAATCTGCAGTACCCGTTATTGTTGGAGTTGAATTATTGGTTACTAATGCATCAACTGTTGGTACCGTTGGCGCTGCCGTATCAATTACCAACTCATCAGTTGTGATATCTGAAGATGTATTGCCCGCAGCATCCGTTGCGGTGGCAACTACATCATACGTCCCATCAGCTAACGCATTTCCTCCAGGAATCACTAATGTAAAGGTGTCATCTCCATTATCGATTAAATTACCGTCGCCCTCCGAGTAGGTAACTCCGTTTACAACAACTGTCAGGTCATCAACTGAATTTGCAGTTCCGGTGATTGTTGGGGTGGTATCATTAGTGGTTAAGGCATCTACAGTAGGATTTACAGGATTTGTAGTATCAATAACCAACTCATTCATTGTAGGGTCTGTAGCTGTACCCCCGGTACCCACAACCACTGCTGTAACATTATAAGTACCTTCAGCTAATGGGCTAGGTATTATTAAGGTCCAGGTATCGTTACCATTATCGGTTAAATCTGTACCGCTCTCGTTATAATCAACTCCATCAACCGTTACTGTCAAATCATCTCCACTATCTGCTGTTCCGGTAATTGTTGGCGTTGTATTACTTGTAACCTGCGCGACAACCGTTGGTGTTGTTGGGATAGTATTATCTATTGTTAATTCGTTTGTAGTAATGTCGGTTGCCATGTTGCCGGCAAGATCTGTAGCGGTTACTAAAACTTCATAAACACCGTTTATTAATTCGTTTCCAGCTGGTATTACAAGCGTCCAAGTATTGTCACCATTATCTACTAAATTTCCATCACCTTCAATATAAGTAACGGAATTAACAACCACTGTAAGGGCATCTACGGAATCTGCAGTTCCTGTTACTGTGGGTGTAGTGTCGCTGGTGGTTTGAGTATTTACCGTAGGAATTGTAGGGTTAGTAAGATCTATTGTTAATTCATTTGTAGTAGTATCTGTGGAAGAATTTCCTGCTGCATCAGCAGCAGTCGCTACTACATCATAAGTTCCTTCTGAAATTTCATTTCCGCTAGGAATGACTAAAGTATAGGTGTCATCACCATTGTCGGTTAAATTTCCGTCACCTTCGGTGTAGGTAACTCCGTTTACCACGACTGTAAGATTATCTATAGAATCTGCAGTACCTGTAATTGTAGGAGTTGTATTATTTGTGATTTGTGTATTTACCGTAGGAACTGTTGGAGGTACTAAATCTAAGCTGTAGCTAATGCTCGTACTTACGGTGTTCTGACATAACAAACCTGATGCTGTAACCTCAGCTTCAATGGTTAAATCTGAATCTGCAACCAATTGCGCGCCGGCAACATCTACAGAGAATGTTAATCCTGCAGTAACAGTTGTAACATAGTCAAATGTATTAACCGTAACAGTTACCGGGTCACCCGCTTCTGCATCGCCACCTACTGTGCCGGTGATTGTTACAGGAGCTAACGCTTCAGAAGTATTAACAATACCATCTGTTGTTACAGGATTTAGAGCAATAGTAGGTTGGGGACCCCCATCAAGAGTTACGTCAACAACTTTTAAATCTCCCGGTGCATTCTCGCAACCGGTTACCGCATCAACCAGACTTACATAAACCCGGTACGGACTTTCAGCTTCCGTAAGACCTTCTACTTCTAGTTCGCCTTCAGGATTTATAGTATATGTTAAATTACCGTCTACCAGACCATTTGTGATTTCTACATCTCCATTTGCATCTAGGTAGTATTTAAAACTGCCATTAAGCGCAGTTGTAGGTACTATATTTAAAATTTCAGGAATACATATAGGTAAGTCTAAACCTAACACTGTTATATCACCTGATTGTGGAATAGGATTTACGGTAACCGTCACTGCCACCCTCCCAGATTCTTCAGCACAGCCTGCTAAAAATGAGGCTACATAAAACGTAGTATCTCCGGTTAAAACTGGTGTTGTAAAGGTATCCCCACTTGCAACTGTTGCTAGTAAATTACCACCCGTAGCACTATCATACCATCTTAATTCAGCTCCGGTTGTTGCTGTTGTTGCAATTAAATCTGCAGTTTCACCAGCACAAATCTCCACATTTTGAGATGCACTATCAAGAACCGGTATTCCTGAAGTTACTGCGATATCGAAGAGATCTATACGCTGCGTTACACTGGCATTTACTAAAGATTCATAACGCACCACAATACGATCTGCGGGACCGGCAACATCAAAGGGCACCTGTACAATTGCATTGCTTTGCAATAGCCCTAACAAATCAAGATTTAAAAGGGATGAAAGGCTTGAAGAACTGACTAAAGTAGTACCGTTATAAGCCAATAATCCGACATTATTTGCAAGGCCCAAAGCGAGTAAAGAAGGATCTACCCGAAGGGCTATTTTAAAATCTTCTGTAGGCTGAGTGGGAGTATCAAAATAAATTACCTGTTCTATAGAACCTGCTACTGCTAAAATACCCAAGCTAATTTGAGAGAATGTTGATGGGTCTGAGTCAATCGCAAATTCAGGATTTGTAACACCCGAGCCGGCCAACTGCAAGGCGTCTAGCGTTATTCCTGTTGAATTGAATGAAGTAAATGCAGGTTCATTGCAAAAGTTGCTTCCTGAAGCAGTAAATACACCCGAAATAAACAAATCTCTGGTATTATTTAAACCAAGCAATGCAGATCCTGTGGAGTTTGTAACACGAATACTCGTATAATTTTGATTTGGAGTTATGGCTATATAATAGTTACCATCAGGTCCTATTAAAACGCGTGCGGTTTCTGTATTGAAAGCAGAAGGATTTGTGGTGCTTACTGTTAAAACACTTGTGCCACCATTTTTAGCTTCAATTGTTACTTCCTGTCCTCCTAAAACTATATCTAATACATCTCCTACTAAACCTCCTAAAGTCCCACCTACTAATACATCTAGTAATTGATCTTGAGTCTCAATTTGAATGTAAGTAGTTGTGTTTGCAAGTACCGTGGTATTATAACCAAGTTCGATATGTCCTACAGTTGGAGGGGTTATTTCAATTCCTAAGGCAGATACTCCTGAATTAGCCCGTACGCGTGCCTGAGTTGATAAATTTTGATCGGTTGCAAACGATAAATTAGTCACGCTTGCATTATCAATGACAGTTGTCGCAAAAGTTCTGTCTTGAGCCTGTACTGCCACATTGAATATTAAGAAAAGTAACGCAACAGTTACAAATCTAATTTCTAATTGTTTAAAAGTAAAGTTCACCATAGTATAAGCGTATTAGAATGAGAGTTAAAATCTAAATATTGGGCAAAAGTGATCTGGGATCGAAAATGCACGAGGCATTCAATCATTAGTTGTAAAAATCTTAGGGGACTAAATCTTATACGCTCAGGGGTAAAATTTTGGGACGATAAGATTGAACGTTTTGGAGAATCATTGGTTGTAAAGAATTGGTTAGTTTCTATTAACTAAAACTAAAAAAGGATCTTTTAAATACCAAATAAAACGATGAAATACACACTAACTAAACGATTTAGTTGTTTTAATCTATGTTTTATACAAGTTTAAACTTATTGAAATAGTGATTTTTACCAATAAAATGTATGATTTACATTCAATTTATATGCATTTAAACGTAATTATTACAATAATTACCTGATTTTAATAAATAGAAACTAAACCGTTTTATTGGTTCAAAATGTTAACACTACAATTCTGAAGAATATTATTTGTAGGAATAAAATTTGTAGGAATTTTAATTTAAAATTTAGCAGGTGAAGTAAACACCTCGAAGTATCTACAATGCTAATTTTGAAAATTAGAATTATAAATTTTATCGGCCTTTTTTAGGTCTTATAATAAGACGCAAATCTTGATTTTTTGTTAGGTATTCTGTAGACCAGTTGTAAAAAGTACGTACGCGATTGCGGTAATCAATTAATGCGAAAAGATGTACAAATAACCAGGCGCACCAGGCAATAAATCCGTTAAGATGCAGATTGGGTTGTGGCACATCTGCAACTGCCTTATTACTTCCTATAATTGCCATTGAGCCCCTATCGTTATAGGTAAAAGGCTTAGGCTCCTTACCTGCCTGCATTAACTTAAAATTTTTAGCAAGCCTCACACCTTGCTGCATAGCTACCTGGGCCAGTTGTGGGTGTCCTTCGGGGAAGTTAGGATCTGCATTACTCACAGCAGAATCTCCTATCGCATAAAGAGCATCGCAGCCTGCTACTTTATTATAGGCATTCACTTGAATGCGATTTCCACGTTGATATGCATCTTCGGGAACGCCCCTAAATTTATGACCTATCACTCCCGTAGCCCAAATAAGATTTTTACTGTAGATATGAGAGCCGTCTTTCATCAATACTTTTTCGCCATCAAAATCAACTACCCGCGTGTTTAGTAAAATCTCAACGCCCATTTCAGAAAGCTTTTTATAGGTATATTCCTGACTTTTCTTACTCATAGGAGATAAGAGCTCGCTCCCTCCATTTACCAAATAAATTTTAGATCCAGATCCTATAAGCTCGGGAAATTCTTTACGTATCGTATTATTACGTAGTTCTGCAAATACTCCAGAAATTTCGACTCCTGTAGGCCCACCGCCTGCTATTACCATATTTAAATAGGGTAAGCGTTGTGACTTATCATGTATACGTGTAGCCTGCTCTAAGCGCTGAAGCAAAATATTACGCATTTCTAAAGCGTCTTCAAGCGTTTTCATAGGTATCGCATGCTGCTGACATTGATCTAAACCAAAAAAATTGGTTTTTGTTCCTGTTGCTAAAACAAGGTAGTCATAGGTAAGCTCGCCGTTATCAAGAACAATTTTCTTTTCCTCGGGTAAAATTTCAAGCAACTCACCCATTCTATATCTAAAGTTCTTTTTACTTCTAAAAAGATTTCTAAACGGAAACGTAATACTCGAAGGATCTAAAAAGCCCGTAGAAACCTGATACAATAGTGGCGGAAAAAAATTATAATTATTCTTATCTACGAGCACCACCTCATAAACTTCAGATTTTACAAGATGCTTTACGAGATTAATTCCTGCAAAACCTCCACCTATAATTACAATACGCTTGCTCATTCAGTTATTTCTTAAGGCTGAAAATTAAAAGTTTTATATTAGAAAGGAGTGTGCTTTAAGTCAAATTTAGTGCTTTATCACCGTGTTTTTAATTTGTTACCTTTCAAACAGTATATATTGATAATTGAATACCTAAAACCGAATGTTTCCATAAAATTTGGGTTATTTTAGCACAATAATTCGGTGCAAAATTGATAAATAAATAGTCTTTGCAATCGATTGTATTAATCGTAATTTGTTAAATTTAAATTCATAACGCATTCTACTTAGACAACCTTCTCAAACTATGGAAAGACACACGACCTTAGGCGAATTTATTATTCAAAATCAAAAAGATTTTCCATACGCTAAAGGAGAATTAAGTTCCCTTTTAAGCGCGATACGCCTGGCGGGTAAAATGGTTAATCAAGAAATAAACAAAGCGGGGCTTGCCGAAATACGAGGAAAAGCCGGACAGGAAAATGTACAGGGTGAATCTCAGGCAAAATTAGATGTTCTCGCAAATGATATGTTTATAAGCACACTTAGAGATCGAGGTGAGATTTGTGGTCTTGCTTCAGAGGAACTTGAAGATTTTTTAGTTTTTAATGAAGAAAAGCATAAAAACGCAAATTATGTTGTTTTGATAGATCCGCTTGACGGCTCTTCAAACATAGATGTAGATATTACTGTAGGTACAATTTTTAGTATATACCGCCGCATCAGTCCGGTAGGAACGCCGGTTACGCTAGAAGATTTTTTACAACCCGGCATCAATCAAGTTGCAGCGGGTTATTTAATTTATGGTACCTCAACAATGCTGGTATACACCACAGGTAATGGTACACACGGCTTTACCTTTGATCCCGGTATAGGCTCCTTTTTCTTATCGCATCCTAATATGAAACATGCCGAATCTGGTCGTATCTATTCAATTAATGAAGGTAATTATGTTCACTTTCCGCAGGGAATTAAAAAATTTATTCGCTGGACTCAAGAATTAAATGAAGAAGAAAACAGACCTTTTACGTCTAGATACATTGGTTCTTTAGTAGCAGATTTTCATAGAAATATGTTATTAGGTGGCGTTTACCTATATCCTACGGGAACAACCTCTCCTAAAGGAAAACTAAGATTACTATATGAATGCAACCCTATGGCGTTTCTGGCCGAGCAAGCCGGAGGAAAAGCCTCAGACGGTTACGGCCGCATTATGGAACGTATTCCTAATGAGTTGCATGAGCGTGCTCCGTTTTATTGCGGTTGTACTACTGAAGTTGAAAAGATAGAGTGGTTCTTACAGCAGAATGATTAGAATACATTTAAAATAGCAATTTATAGTCCGGGATTACATTCCGGACTTTTTTTAAAACTCTTAATGGATAATTTCCGTTAATATGGATAATTTCCTTCTTTAGTTTTCAAGAATAAATTATTTTTGAACTATGGAAGAAGCGAAGTTTGCCATCATAGATGTTGAAACGACCGGCGGTGGAATTAAAGACAACAAAATTACAGAGATCTGTATCATTGTCTTGCAAAATGGTGTCGAGATAGATCGTTTTGTTTCGCTGATAAATCCACTACGCGAGATCCCGTTTTATATAGAAAAACTTACCGGGATAAACGATGCGATGGTTAAGGATGCGCCTACGTTTGATACTGTTGCTCCTGCTATAAACACACTTACAAAAGACTGTATTTTTGTTGCCCACAATGTTGGCTTTGATTACAATGTGGTACGCGCAGAGTTTAGCACTGCGGGCATAGATTTTAACCGGAAACGCATTTGTACCGTGCGACTTGCTAAAAAACTTATTCCCGGCTTATTCTCTTACAGTTTGGGAAATTTATGTACCTCTATAAATATCCCACATCGCGACAGACACCGTGCTCAGGGAGATACAGAGGCCACTGTGCTACTATTTCAACGTTGTATAGAACTTGATCCAGAGTATGAAGTTATTGAAGGCTTTCTTAATCGAAAATCTAAAGAATCATTTCTCCCACCACATTTCAAATCTGCAGATTTTGAAGAATTGCCTACAAATGCGGGCGTGTATTTCTTTAAAGACAAAAAGGGAACTCCTTTATATATAGGTAAAGCGATAAATATTCAAAAACGGGTATTGTCTCACTTTAGAGAGAAGAGCAATCGTAAATATGCGCTATTGCAAGATACGCATAGCATAGATTTTGAACGTACCGGAAGTGAATTACTTGCGCTCTTGCGCGAAGCAGAACTTATTTTAAAACATTATCCTAAATACAATAAAGCACAGAAAAATCCTTCTAAACCCTACAAGCTAACCTCCTACCCAAATAAAAAGGGAATACAACAATTTGCGCTGCATAAAAATAAAATCGCCCCGGTAAGTTTAATGCAATTTTACACCTATGAGGAAGCTATTTTCTTTTTAGAATTAGTTTGCGAGACCTTTAATTTGTGTCCAAAATATTGCGGTTTACAGCAAGGAGTTGATTCTTGTAATCACTATAAATTACAGACCTGTAGTGGTGTTTGTAAAGGAGAAATAGAAGTGAAAACTTATAATAAGCGGGTGGCTGAAGCTTTAGAGTTTATCAATACGTATGACGATTCGTGTCTCCTTTTAGATGAAGGAAGAATACCCGGAGAAAAATCTTTTATCTATTTAAAACAAGGCAAATACTCAGGTTACGGGTTTATAGATGCCCAACTACCGGTAAATAAAGCCGAAGACTTCACGCCATATCTTGTTCCTCAAAAAAGTTCGGGATACGCAGATCGTATTATTCGCAGGCATCTAACAACTACTCCAAAAATTGAAAAAATAATTCTTAATGAGGAAGACACATTTACTCAGGATATTTTTGAGCGGTGGGTTTCTTAAGATTTAGAGGGAATTAGGTCGTCTTGCATAACGCGAAGCGATTGCACTTATTATCATAATTTGCGAAGCGTGAAAAAGCATAAGCGGCAGTAGAATTAACCCTAAACCGGCCATATTACCAAATAGTATTTTAGAAAATACCGTACCGTGAACCAGCGATTTTTTTGTACCACAAAATTGAGCTGTGATGCGATCTTCAATAGAAAAATCTAAGAGTTTAGACGCTATACCGGTAATTAAAAACACCAGAATAAAAAGCAGTAGAACTCCCATAAACAAAGCTAACAAATCTAGTATTGAAACCGAACTGAATAGGTTTTCAGAAAACGATTCTGCAAAGCTTTTGTAAATGATGAGCAGAATAATAGACTTATCAAACAAAGTTAGTTTAGAAGAATGACGTTGTACAAAGTCACCTAGATACCTTTGTAATAACATACCGAGTACGACCGGTAAAATTATTTGCACAATAAGCTTAACATAGATCTCTGTAAAATTAAATTCGGTTTCTGCTGCGTCAATAAAAAGACCCATCCATAAAGGCGTAATCAAAATACCTATTAGTCCAGAAATAGTGGCATTAAAAATCGCCGATGGAATATTTCCTTTAGCTAATGAAACCATTACAACAGAAGAACTTACTGTAGAGGGTAAAGCGGCCAAAAAGAAAAATGCGAGCCATATAGTTTCCTGTTCTTCATTTTGTATCATAGGTCTAAACAGCAATACGAGTAGCGGAAATATTAAAAACGTTGAGGCTTGTACAAGCAGATGCAATTTATAATTAGCAAGACCGGCTCTTAACTTAGACGGACTCAATTTAACTCCATAAAAAAAGAATATCAAAGAGATACCAATAGCACTAATTGTATTTATAGGTATAGCACTTTCCTCAGTCCCCCATTGGGGAATGAAGTAGGCCAAGCCAATTACCAAAATAATGGATAACACAAACCTATCTAGTTTTAACCTCATACTTAGTAAATACTTTAAAAGGAAAAGTTCTCTAAATTGCTATTTAAATAAGCGAGTAAAGTTATACTACAAAAGGGAAAGCGAGCTGCTCTTCGTTATTATTATAGGTGAGATTTCCATAAAAATAAAACCCATAGTTTAGAATACAAGAGCATAATCACTAACTCTAAATTGGTTTAAAAAGCTTTATCTCGGTACCTTAATTTATGTGTTAAATAAAAATGTATTAGCTTCCGTATGTAAATACTGCCTTATTTAAATAAGCTTGTGCTATTTTTTTAAAGCGTTGCTAAAAGAATTTAAATAGCACGACGAGTTTAACTCTCAAATATAAATCCCGGGTTGTGGGTGATTAGTAAAATGAAACAAAAAAGACCCTCAATAAAAGATATATCAAAGGCACTTGGTGTATCAATAACAACTATCTCATTTGTATTAAATGGAAAAGGAGAAGAACGCAAAATCTCAAAAGAAGTCATTAAAAAAATAAAAGACTACGTTGAAGAAATAAACTACACTCCTAATCAGGTTGCACAAAGTTTACGAACCGGAAAAAGTAAAATTCTGGTGTTTATGGTAGAAGATATCAGCAATAGTTTTTTTGCTAAAATCGCCAGGATCATTGAAGATATAGCTTATGATAAGGGTTATAAAGTACTTTTTTGCAGCAATGAAAATAATGATAAACGCTCTCGCGAACTCATACGTGTCTTTAGTGAACGTCAGGTAGATGGGTTTTTAATCATACCCTCTTCCGGGATTAAAGACGAAATTGAAAATCTTATAAAAAACGGAATTCCGGTAGTATTAGGCGATCGCTATTTTGAAGACTTACCCACGCATCACGTTGTGATTAATAACTATGTGGCCTCTAAAGAAGCTACGCAACATTTAATAAATAATAACTTTAAAAATATAGCCTTTATAACCACAGATACCAATCAAAATCAGATGCTTGATCGCGCGCGCGGTTATGAAGATGCGATTAAAAATGCCGGGCTTACCAGCACTATTCTTGAATTGCCTTTTAAACAAATTAATCAAAAAGAAAGTTCTGATCTTATTCAATCTCTTCTTTTAGAAAAAAATATTGATGCAGTTTTTTTCTCAACAAACTATCTTACCCAAACTGCACTAGAAATTATTAAAGAGACAAATCCGCAACTTATTTACGATCTGGGTATTGTTACTTTTGATGATAATGACTTCTTTAAAATTAATAATCCGTCTATTTCTGCGGTAGCACAACCGCTGCAGGAAATGGCAGAAGAATTAATGCGTATTATGTTTAAACTTTTAAAGACAAAAGATAAGGACATCCCACTTATGCAAACGGTTCTTGATGCTAAACTTATTGTAAGAGATTCTTCTTTTAGAAAATAAGAAGTTTCAGTATGTGACTAAAAAAGGGAAGCTTCAATAATTGATTAAACTTTTTAAGTCTAAAAATATGCCTGCTCTAGTATTACATTTCCTTTTTATTAACTGTAGTTTCAAATAAAGTAAAACGATTTATGTAGCACTTTAGAAAATTCTAATTAACTTCAAGGCAAATTAACGAAGTCGTTTGCGAAGGAGCTCCTGCAACTATTCCGTCAGGAAACTCTTTAACTCACAGAACAACTAAAACTCGAGACCATGAACGGAAACAAAAATTCCTCTTCTTCTCCAAGAAGAGATTTTATTAAAAAAGCATCTATTGCTTCTTTAGGTATTTCTATTGTACCACGACACGTATTAGGTGGCGTGGGCTATACAGCTCCCAGTGATAAACTACTTGTTGCAGGTATAGGTGTAGGCGGAAAAGGAGAAAGTGACATAAAAAGTTTTGCAGATAGTGGCAAAGCTGATATAGCATTTTTATGTGACGTAGATGACCGAAGAGCAGCAAGTTCAAGAGCACGGTTCCCTAAAGCTAAATACTATAAAGACTGGCGCGAGATGTTAGATAAAGAAGAAAAGCATTTTGATGCGGTTTCTATTGCAACGCCAGATCATAATCACGCTGCTCCTGCGATTGCTGCCATGAAAAAAGGAAAGCACGTTTACGTTCAAAAACCTTTAACACACGATATATATGAAGCTCGTAAACTCACTGAAGCTGCAGAGCAGTATAAAGTGGTTACACAAATGGGAAATCAAGGTGCGTCTAATGATGGCACGCGCTTAATGAGTGAATGGTTTGATGCAGGATTAATAGGCGATATTCAAGAAGTCTATTGTTGGACAGACCGCCCTGTATGGCCTCAGGGAATTCCGTGGCCAAAAACGGCTGCTCCTATCCCAAGTGAATTAGACTGGGATTTATGGTTGGGTACAGCACCCTATAAAGACTATGTAGGTGGTTTGGTTCCTTTTAACTGGCGTGGCTGGTGGGATTACGGTACCGGCGCTTTGGGTGATATGGGGTGTCACCTGGTAGAAGTACCGGTACGAGTACTCAATCTAAAATACCCTAAAGATGTGCAATGCAGTGTAGGTAGTGTTTATGTAGATGAGTTTAAACGTGGTTATTTCCCAGAAGCCTGTCCTCCGTCAAGTCACGTTACAATGACTTTTGCTCAAACAGATAAAACAAAAGGCGATGTAAAATTACATTGGATGGATGGCGGTATACAACCTGCTCGCCCTGAAGAATTAGGTCCTAATGAAGTCTTTGGTGACGGCGGTAATGGCGTATTGTTTATAGGCACAAAAGGTAAAATGATGTGTGGTACCTATTCGCGTAATCCACAGCTTTTGCCTACTTCAAAAACAGAACAAACCACCGTGCCTCAAAAGTACGAGCGCGTTGCCGGGCAAGCCGAAGGACACTACGCCCAGTGGGTAGAAGCTGCTCTTGCCGGCTATGGTAAAAAAGAAGTAAGTTCACCCTTTAGTGTTGCAGGACCTTTAACGGAAACTTTATTAATAGCAAACCTTGCTATACGCGGTTTTGATGTGCGTAAAGAACGAGAAGATGGTGGCTTTGACTACCCGGGACGCTATATCGAAATGCTTTGGGACTCTGACGCTATGCGCGTGACTAATTTTGAAGAAGCAAATCAATTTGTAAAGCGCAGTTACCGAGAAGGATGGTCGCTTTAAATTATAAATCAAGGAGTAATCCTATTTAATTATTATAAAAACGACATTTAATTTAGAAGCTTCAGAAGCTCTTAAATTAAATGTCGTTTTATTTAGTTTACAGGAATAGAATAGATACCGATATAATAATATTGATTTTAGTAAATCGTTTTATGTGGGTAGATTTCAATTTTTAAATAAAATACGCTTAGAATGAAAAAAATACTTTTTGTTGTTCTCTCATGTTTAGTCATTACAGTTTCAAATGGCCAAAATGCGCTTATACAATCTATAGAAAATCCTGTAGATTATGTAGATCCTTTAATAGGCAGCGATAGTGACCCCAGTCTCTCTACAGGAAATACTTATCCTGCAATTGCATTACCCTGGGGAATGAATTTCTGGACGCCACAAACCGGTGAGATGGGCAATGGTTGGGCATATACCTACAACGCCAGAACGATACGTGGTTTCAAACAGACGCATCAGCCTTCTCCATGGATGAATGATTACGGACAATTTTCAATCATGCCAGTTACCGGAAAATTGCGATTTAAAGAAGAAGAACGTAAAAGTTGGTTTTCACATAAAGCGGAACTTGTAAAACCCTATTATTATAGCGTGTATCTCGCAGATCACGATATTACGACTGAACTTACTCCTACCGAACGTGCTGCCCGTTTTAGATTTACATTTCCGCAGACAGATAGTGCTTCAGTAGTAATTGATGCTTTTGACCGGGGTTCTTACGTTAAAATAATTCCGAAGGAGCGAAAAATAATTGGATATACCACGCGCAACAGCGGCGGAGTTCCTGATAATTTTAAAAATTATTTTGTCATTGTTTTTGACAAAGAATTTGATCTTACCAAAACCTATAAAGACTCTATACTATCTGATGCTTTAGAAAGTACTGCAAACCATGCGGGTGCCATAATAGGTTTTAAAACCAAAAAGGATAAACAGGTAAATGCAAAGGTGGCCTCTTCGTTTATTAGTTACGAGCAAGCCGAATTAAACTTAAAAGAGATAGGGTCTGATGATTTTGATACGGTAAAAGAAAAAGGCAGAACGCTCTGGAATGCTAATTTAAAACGTATTAACGTTGAAGGAGGAACTACGGACCAGTTTAAAACTTTTTACAGCAGTTTATACCGCTCTCTCTTATTTCCCCGAAAGTTCTACGAGTATGATGCTACAGGTAAAATTGTTCATTACAGTCCTTATAACGGGGAAGTACGTGACGGCTATATGTTTACAGATACCGGTTTTTGGGACACGTTTAGAGCCTTATTTCCATTTTTAAATTTAATGTACCCAGAACTTAATGCACATATGCAGGAAGGTCTTTCTAACGCCTATGATGAGAGTGGTTGGTTACCAGAGTGGGCAAGCCCGGGCTTGCGTAATGTTATGGTGGGTAACAACTCAGCCTCGGTAGTTGCAGAAGCCTATCTTAAAAGCGGTGATGCTTATACGTATGATATTGAGAATTTGTATAAAGCTTTAATTCATGGGGCAAATAATGAAGGCCCTTTAGATGCTGTAGGTCGTAAAGGTGCTGAATATTATAACAAATTGGGTTATGTACCTTATGATGTTGGTATTAATGAGAATGCCGCGCGAACGCTAGAATATGCCTACGATGATTTCGCAATTTATCAACTGGCAAAGGCTTTAAAAAAGCCCAAAATTGAAATTAATCTTTATAAAAAAAGAGCGATGAACTATACGCATCTTTTTGATTCTGAAACCAGTTTGATGCGTGGTAAAAATAAAAATGGCAAATTTATGGCTCCCTTTAATCCGTTTAAATGGGGTGATGCATTTACGGAAGGAAACAGCTGGCACTACAGCTGGTCTGTATTTCACGATATGCAGGGTCTTATAGATCTCATGGGAGGTGAAGATAAGTTTGTGGCACAGTTAGATACTGTTTTTTGTCTTCCTCCGGTTTTTGACGATAGCTATTATGGCTTTGTGATTCACGAAATTCGAGAAATGCAAATTGCAGATATGGGGCAATATGCTCACGGAAACCAACCCATACAACATATGATTTACCTATATAATTATGCCGGTCAACCCTGGAAAACGCAAGAATGGGTGCGCGAGACGATGAACAAGATGTATTTACCCACGCCAGACGGTTATTGCGGTGATGAAGATAATGGGCAAACTTCGGCCTGGTATATGTTTTCTGCAATGGGCTTCTACCCGGTTGCTCCCGCTACAGATCAGTACATTTTAGGTGCTCCCCTATTTCAAAAAATCACATTAAATCTTGAAAATGGAAATACAGTAGAAATTAACGCTCCTAAAAATAGCCCGGAAAATAAGTATATTGAAACTATGAAAATTGATGGTAAGACCTATAATAAAAACTGGCTGAGCCATAAAGCTATGATGAAGGGAATGAAAATTGATTTTGATATGAGTACTATACCAAATACCTCTCGTGGAACCACAAAATCAGCATATCCTTACTCGCTTTCAAACGAAGATTAAAAACGCTAATTTTAAAATCACTATTGTTTTAATCAACCTTGAGTTATGCATACAAAAGCTAAATTTTCTCTAGTTACACTTCTAATGATTTTCAGCAGTTTATTTCATTTAAAAGCTCAGGATTGGCCTAACCTTCAAAAGTATGCCGAAGCTAACGCCACTATAGATTCAACAAATTCCCCGGAAAACAGGGTTGTATTTATGGGAAACTCTATCACAGAAGGTTGGGTAAGAGACGATGCTGCTTTCTTTACTGAAAATAATTATATAGGTCGTGGTATAAGTGGTCAAACAACTCCACAAATGTTGCTGCGTTTTCGGCAGGATGTTATTGATTTAAAGCCTGAAGTTGTAGTAATACTCGCCGGAACCAATGATATTGCCGGCAATACCGGCCCGATGACCGCTGAGCAGACTTTTGGAAATATCGTTTCTATGGCAGAACTGGCAGAAGCAAACAGAATTAAAGTTGTGATCTCCTCAATTTTACCCGCGGCAAAATACCCGTGGAAACCGAAAGTAGAATCTGTAAAGCCTATAAACATGATCAATACGATGCTAAAATATTACGCAAAAGGCAAAGGTTTTGTGTACCTCGATTATTTTACTGCAATGGTGAATACCGAAAATGGTATTAAGGAAGGACTTGCCTATGATGGGGTGCATCCTACGTTAGAGGGCTATAAAGTGATGGAACCTTTAGCTAAGGCTGCTATTGCTGAAGCTTTAAAATAGCAGATAATTTCCTGAACTATTAGTGGCCTAGTCTAATGATTAGGCTTTTTTTATATCAAATTTTTTAAAACTAAGCGTATAAATTTGTTTTATCAAGGTAGTCAAGTGCCAGTGCGTAGGCTCCAAGACATATAGATCTGCTCGTTCCCAGTTTTGAAACTCCTAGTGCAATGCGTTTTTCTTTAGAATAAATAGACTTTTTAGAACTAAACGGGATAGTCACTTTAACTTCAGAATTCTTTAAAAAAGTTTGTAACCCATGTTCAGTATCAATATTATAAATGGAAGCGATACTTCGTGGTATAGCATTTTCATTCAAATCATAAATAGAACCTTCTAAATGCGCAATAATTTTAGGAATAATTAGATCTGAAGCTCCTGCAATCCCGCCACCTATTACCACAGGTCCATCTATAAGTGCCAGCGTATTAGCCAAAGATTCTCCCACAGCAAGGGCCATTTCCTCAAAAGCCTTACAAGCTGCTTCCCTATTTCCTACCTGTTGACCTTTGGCGATTTGATATATATCAAAAGGAGTCAATGCTGTAGATTCTGTAGATTGCTCTTTATATACCCGCTGAATCGCCCGAATACTCACGCTTTCTTCAACAATAGTTTTTTGTTTTAAATAATTGCGGGTCAGCCAGATTTCACCTGCAGCAGAATTATCGCCCAGACATAATTGATTATTTACCACAATACCGCCTCCATACCCGGTTCCTAATGTAATTCCGATTAAGTTTTTATAAGTACGTAACAATCCTGCATTAGCAAATTCTTGGTTTATAAAAGGCAACATACCAGCAACTGCCTCGCCGTATGCAAAAAGATCTCCGTCGTTATTTATAAGTGTTGGTATTTTAAAAAGTTCGCTAAGCATAGGACCTAAAGCTACACCTCCTCTAAACGCAGGTAAATTCACAAGGTCACCTATCACTCCGTTTTTATAATCTGCAGGTCCGGGAAATGCAAAACTTATCGCCTGTGGAGTCTTCGTTTTTAAGGCTGCCTTCACTTGATTAAATCCGTCAATTATAGTCTTTAAACAAACTTCAAGATTAGAGGAATTAGACGGTAATGTAAGAGGTTGGACAATTTCAACACCAGCTTGTATGGCTGTAAATACAAAATTTGTACCTCCTGCATCAAGGGTCATTACAATTCTATCATCGCTATAAATATTTCTCATAAATTTTAACCCCTAACAATCAGAATCTAAACTTTAAATTATACCGCAAAAATAGCTTAACTAAAACGTTTTATCAAATTAGAATAAATCGTTTTACCTGTATTGAACTATTTTTATTTAAATTTAAATAAATAAGATCTTTTAAAATCTAATAAGTTTATGTCTCGTTAATTTAAGTATTCTTAATTCAAGCAGTTATAAACTCTAATTCTATAATCTTTCAATCTTAATTTATGCAATTAAAGGAATCCTCAAAACTTTACGATGTCATCATTGTAGGTTCTGGTGCCGGCGGTGGTATGGCGACAAAAATTCTCGCTGATGCCGGTTTAAAAGTTGCCGTGGTTGAAGCAGGCCCCTATTTTGATCCTGCTGCTCCAGAGCAACGTACACAACTTAAATGGCCTTATGAATCTCCGCGCCGTGGCGCTTCTACTGTACGGCCTTTTGGTGATTTTGACAGCGCTTATGGGGGTTGGGATATAGAAGGAGAGCCATATACCCAAAAAGGAGATTCTCAATTTGACTGGTTTAGATCACGTATGCTGGGTGGTCGTACTAATCATTGGGGGCGTATTTCGTTACGTTTTAGCGAACGTGATTTTAAACATCACAGTTATGACGGTCACGGTGACGACTGGCCTATAGGTTATGAAGATGTTAAACCTTACTATGATAAAGTAGATAAATTAATAGGAGTTTTTGGTTCTAAAGAGAATTTTGAAAATGAACCGAATGGGTTTTTTCTTCCGCCTCCTAAGCCCAGATTACACGAACTTTTCTATATAAAAGGAGCTCAGAAATCAAACATTCCCGTGATTCCTTCCCGTATGTCTATGCTTACTAAAAAGCTAAATAACGATCGCGGAATTTGTTTTTACTGCGGGCAGTGCTCCCGTGCCTGCTCGGTTTATGCAGATTTCTCTTCGGGAACCTGCTTAATTTTTCCGGCTCAAAAAAGCGGCGGACAAATAGATCTTTTTGTAAATTCTATGGTGCGCGAAATCACCACTAATGCAGAAGGAAAAGCGACCGGTGTATCTTACATTAATAAAGAAGATCGTAAAGAATATAAGCTAAAAGCCCGAATTGTTATACTTGCAGCTTCAGCTTGCAGTTCTGCACGTATTTTACTCAATTCAAAAAGCAAACAGCACCCTAACGGTTTAGGAAACAGTAGTGATATGGTAGGTAAATACCTGCACGATTCTACCGGTGCGAGCCGCTCTGCTTTTATACCCGAACTCATGAATCGCGATACCTATAATGAAGATGGTGTAGGCGGTATGCACGTATATACTCCGTGGTGGGGCGATAACAAAAAACTCAACTTCCCGCGAGGTTATCATATTGAAGTCTGGGGTGGTATGGGAATGCCCAGCTATGGTTTTGGTTTTAATCCTAATGATTTAAACCACTTTTTTAATCAGAAAGTGGGTGGTTACGGTAACAGTTTGCGTTCTGATATTAAAAAATATTACGGGTCAACCATAGGTATGGCCGGCCGTGGCGAATCTATCGCGATGATTGATAATTACTGTGAGATAGACCCGTCTACAGTAGATGAATTTGGGATTCCGGTGCTGCGGTTTAATTATAAATGGTCTGATTATGAACGTAACCAAGCAAAACATATGAATGAAACTTTTGAAGAAATTGTACACAATATGGGTGGACAATTACTTCAGGATGCGCCTACAAAAGAACAGGATTACGGTCTGGCAAATCCCGGGCGTATTATTCACGAGGTAGGCACAACCCGAATGGGTAATGATCCTAAAACATCTGTAGTTAATAAATTTCAGCAATTGCATGATGTAGATAATGTCTTTATTGTAGATGCCGGGCCGTTTGTTTCTCAAGCAGACAAAAACCCAACTTGGACTATTTTAGCACTCTCGTGGAGGGCTTCAGATTATATTATTGAACAGTTAAAACAACAAAATATCTAAATTATGGATAGAAGAGATAGTTTAAAATCCTTGTTTTTAGGTTCTCTTGGAACCGGACTTCTATTAACCGGTTGCGATCCTAATCTAGAGGTTAAAGAAGAGGATGTTGCTAAAGCTGCAGATGACTATTTTGGGCGTACGCCCGAAGAACTTGCGTATATAGAAAAACTAAATTCTGAACAGTTTTTTAATGAACACGAGCAAAAAACACTAGATATCTTGTGCGCTTTAATACTCCCTGCAAATGACGAATATGGCAGTGCCACCGAAGCCGGAGTTCCGGGGTTTCTAGAATTTATGGTTAAAGATATTCCGGCATTGCAAACCCCCATACGCGGAGGTTTAATGTGGCTTGATCACACCTCAAATACGCTACACAATACAGAATTTATTGAATCGTCAGAAGAAAATCAGAAAGCGATACTAGATACGATTGCATATCCTGATGCAGACATTCCACGAAATGAACAACCTATGCCGGTACAGTTTTTTACACTGATGCGCAATTTGACTATGACGGGATATTACACATCTAAAATGGGGTTAGAAGATTTAGGTTATAAAGGCAATCAACCTAATATTTGGGATGGCGTTCCTGAAGAAGTATTGCAAAAACACGGGGTCGCCTATGATCCTGATTGGATTGCAAAATGTGTTGATCAGGAACAACGCGGGGTCATCGCAGAATGGGATGATAATGGTAATTTAATCACTTAATCTCACCAATTTAAAGCATAAAAAACCTCCTGAAATTAGGAGGTTTTTTATTTTCTAAATATTCATTCTATTAGAGAAACTGTTAACGAATACTACGTTTAGACCCTAATTTATGAATCCAGTTTCCGTAAATTGCTACCAGAATAAAACATAGCACCGGTAGCAAAAAGGAGAAATTCATCTCAGACAAGCCCAGTACGGTAATATCGTTAACTCCTACTCCACCCAGGTCTATAATCATTCCCTGAAGCTTAGGTAACAAAGCACCTCCCACAATAGCCATAACCAGACCGGCAGCACCTATTTTTGACTCCTCTTCTTTAAGCCCCTCTAAAGCAATACCATAAATTGTGGGGAACATTATAGATAAAAATAAAGATACCATTACCAGACTGTATAAACCGAAAGTTCCTTCTAATACGACAACACCAAGTGTGAATAAACCTCCTAAAGCCGAGAATATAAAAAGTAATCTACCCGAACTCATAAACTTAAGCATATAGGTCCCTAAGGCACGACCTACGGTAAATAAAATAAAGGCGACAAGTTGATAATTTGCTGCTGTAGAGCTGGCAATTCCTTTAGATTCTGCATACTGGTAAATGTATGTCCAGCACCCTATTTGCGCACCCATATATAATATTAAAGAAAGTACACCTAATGTATATTTCTTGTTTTTAAAAAGATTGGCAAAGGTATGTTTAACACTTGGTAATGCTCCTTCTCCTTTTGCCTGAGGCATTTTATTAACAGCAATTAAAATCAATATGGCTAAAACTACTAATCCTAAAATCACATACGGATTGCGTATGACCATCAGGTCTGCAGATTTAATCAACAGTTTCTGAGTTTCAGGCAACGCCGAAAAATTAGCTACATCATCAGACTGCAATAAATCTAAAACAAAGAATTTTGCGACCATAAGTCCGGCGATAAGCCCTACGGGATTAAAGGCCTGTGCTAGATTTAAACGACGTGTCGCTGTTGACGGATCACCCATCGCCAATATGTAAGGATTTGCTGTGGTCTCTAGAAAAGCAAGACCAAAAGTGAGAATGTAAAGTCCCAAACAAAAAAACCAGAATAATCCGGTTGTTGCAGCAGGATAAAATAATAAAGCACCCACAGCATAAAGTGTTAACCCTACCAAAACGCCAGACTTGTATGAAAATCTACGCACAAATAATGCGGCAGGAAGCGCCATACAAAAATACCCACCATAAAATGCCATTTGTACCCAGGCCGCCTGTGAGTTAGACAATTCTAAAACTTTTTTAAAGGCCTGTACCATAGGATCTGTAACTGCATTTGCAAAACCCCAAAGCGCAAAAAGTGAAGTCACTAAAATAAACGGAAGCATTAATTTTTTAGGTACTACGGGAATAGATACAGGTTTACTCATAAATAAAATTGGTTAAAAGCGTGAACACAGCTTGTAGATTAGTTAACTATAAATTAAAATCTGGTTGCAATAAAAATCGTTGTAGTAAATGCCAAGTTATTTACTAAGCAAAATAAAAGTAAAACTAACAAAGTAAACTAAAACGTTTTACTTTTTAAAACTAGCGTATTTAATTTAAAAATTAAAACGATTATTTTATTCTTTAGAATTAGTACTGAAAAACTTCGCAAGAGTATTTTTGAGTACATGAAACCGGCATAGTATGACACAAAAAAAACAATCTTAAAGATTGGTTTTTTTCTAATCTATACGTGTTACTCACTTACTTTTCTTCCTGAATATAAATATAATCTCGCAAATCAGATTGACGTAATCCTTCTATAAGTTGGGCAACGATACGCGCATTGAGTTGTGCACCTGCTATGTTGGTATGCGTATGATCATCGGGGAAAAATGCATCAACGCTATCCTTTCCAAGTTCTTCATACTTTAAAGCAACGGCTTCATTCAGGTCTAAAAAGTAACCGCCGGCTTGCGCAGCAGCTTCCTTAGCCCAACCCCCATAGCTTGTTACTGCACGATCCACTTTACCGTCAGACCAATCGTTGCGTGGAATCATACTGAGCACGATAGGTGTCGCTCCCGCTTCTTTGGTTTCTTTAATATATTGCTTCATATACCACCCGTAAGAATGTACCGTTTCAATGCCGCTGCTATCGCGTTGCACCTCCTGCGTTTCATCACCCATTCCTTTGATAGAACCACGGTATTTTGCTTTATCAATGTTTCCGCCGTCGTTATGACCAAACTGCATCAACACAAAATCCCCCGGCTGTAACTGTTCTTTAACGGCATCCCACAAGCCTTCATATCTAAAGGTGCGACTACTTCTACCGCCACGGGCTTTATTATAAATGGTCATTCGTGTTGTATCTACGTGTTGCTGTAGATAAACACCCCAACCGGTTTTTGTAGGCTGACCGTTATCTGCTACTGTAGAATCACCTATTAAAAATAGATTTCGCTTTCGCGGAAGGCTAATCTCAGGATTTTCAAGCAGGTAGTTTTTTAACGAATTATCGCTTTCAGCCAAACCTTCAGCAATTAACGAAGCGGCAAGCACCGCTCCTTTTGCCGAAGTATGGGTATGATCGCGTTTGTAAAACAGATGACCTGTAACCTGCTCTTCTCCTCTGACTTCCATTTCTGAAGCCATTTTATCATTGAGATTGATAAAGGTTACACCTTCTTCTTCAGCGATTTGTTGTGCCCAGCCGCCGTACGAATCTGAATTGCGCGGTACTTTTCCATTTTCCCAATCGTTGCGCGGTATGGGCGCCATAATTACCGGGATTGCGCCTTTAGACTTTGCTTCGGTTACCACTTTACGAATGTACCAGCCGTAGCTGTGCACCACTTCGTGCTCGCCGGTAAGCATATTGTCTATTTCTTCGGTTTCCTGACCGATGCCTTTTATAGTTCCACGAGCGCGTGAATCGTCATTTAGCGCCCCATTATCGTTATGCCCAAACTGAATCAACACATAATCTCCCGGTTGCAAACTGTCTAAAACCGGCTGCCACAATCCTTTAGATTGAAAGGTTCGGCTGCTCGTTCCGCCTAGTGCGTGGTTTTCTACACGCACTTGTGTAGTGTCTAAATACTGCCCAATAAAATCTCCCCAGCCCCAGAGTCCGCCATCCCCTTTTCCCTGTCCGTTTTTAACAGTAGAATCGCCCACGCAATATACCGTAGGCTTTTGTGCATTAGCCGTATCACATTGCACAAAAAAAATCGTCGCAATAAGCAAGCAAGTTAGTTTTACTATTTTCATAAGTCACTTAAATATATTGGGCGCAACCCAAAAGGGTCGGGCTTTTCGTTGCAATTCCATTTGCTCCTAAGGTCGCAATCCGGGATTTTCACTGCAATCCCTTGCGCGGGTCGTGTATGTAAATTCGTGTTTGTTATTCCTTATTAATAAATTCTAAATCAGATGTCTTAAATTCAATTAAGCCTTCAAAATCTAACAAATACAGGTTTTCCCTCTTCTTCTTTCTATTATTTTTCCTCTTTTCTCTCTATTCTTTTTTCTATTCTCTCTTCCTATTTCTGATCTCTAAAACCTAACGTCTCTCGTCTAAAATCTAATCCCTAAAATCAAACCACAACTTCATCGAGATTCCCTCATCGCCACTTTTAATACGAATGTTTGAAGGCTGACTGCTGGGTCCTTGTTGTTCTAAGGGTTTAAACGCACGCTGCCCGGGAACTTCATACAAGAAAGAGATATTCCCATCTGGAAACGAAGGCTGAAAGTGGCTGCCTTTAAAGCCCTTTTTGGCTTCTTCCGGTGTAAACAAACGCAGGAATAATTTATCGCTATCGCTAAAAACTTTAAAGCTGTTTTCCCCGGCTTGCAGGTTTCCGGCTAAGAAATTAGCGTAATAGCCTTTAAATTCAGGATATACCAGATTCTCAAAGCTTTCTCCGGTTATGGTGTTGTTGTATTCTTTTTCCCAAATTCCATACTCAATCCCCTGCTGGCGGTTACGCCATGTGTGATACGGTCCACGGCCAAAGAGTGTGATGCCCTCTACACCGGTTTCCGGGAAGTCAAACGTAATCCCAAATCTATCGATATCGCCTTCATAAAAAGCCCCGTCAAAACCGCTATTTCTTCCAGCATTTTTAAGTGCGACGAGTTCCATATGCACGCGGCCGTCTGCATACATCGTCCAGGTGATGTGGTCGATTCCGCCATTGTAATCAATACGGCAAACTGCATTTAGACCTTCCTGCGATAGGGTTACCTCTTCTACTTCGGCTTTCATCCCTATAGGTTTAGGGCCATTTAAAAACGGAATTGCTCTTTTCTTACTATTAATTTCGGTGATATAACCAGTCTTGGTGTTCAACTTCAACCTAACCTCAGCGCCTTTTAAAGTAACGATAGCATCGTCTTGAGTTGCTTTTGCAGCTTTTTTAGTTTCGGTTTGAAATACAAATTTATCTGCAAAATAATCGGCTTTATGAATGGCCCAGGTAAAGGTATAAATCTCACGCCCGTGTTGGTCTGTCGCTGTAATTTCTAGCCAGTCTCCTTTAAAGAAATCTTCAGCTACCGGCATCTTGATTTTTCGGGTTTCTCCCGGTTCTGCATTTGGTAATTCTATAGTTCCCGAATCTAAAATACGCGCAGCAGTTCCCGGCTCGTAAAATGTTTTCGCGTCAGCTTCCATTACGCGATACTGCATCGTAACCGTATTGAGATTTGAAAACAAATAGTCGTTGGTTACTAAGAAGCTTCCATCAAAAGTTTTGGTAATCGCTTTGGGTTTAAACTGTATGGGAGACCAAACTTCTTTTACGGTAAAAAAGCTGCCTTCTTTCTCGCGGTGCGGACCTAAAACGCCGTCTGCTGCCAGATTGCCTTTAGAATCAAATTGCTCATTACCCGTCCAATCGCTGCGCAATACCGCCTCATCACTAAATGCCCACATAAAACCACCGGCAAACAACGGACTTTTACTATAATGCTCCCAGAAATCCTTGAGGCCGGCACCTATACCATTATCGTAGGTACCGTGCATAAATTCGGTAGGGAAAAATACATTTTCACCACTTCCAAAACGGTGAACACCCGTTAAAAATGTTGGATAATGGTGCGTATCCCAACCGTCAAAATCAGACCACGGATGAATTACAATTCGGTTTTGCGGATCGTGTTTGGCAAAATCATCATCCAGTTCATAGTTCCAGCCGCCCTCATTGCCCTGATCCCAGATGATTATAGATGGATGATTTACATCACGATCTACTAGCTCTTTAATCAATTTTTCACCCGTTTTTGTCTCATACGGATTCTGCCAGCCTGCGAGTTCGTCAAGAACAAACAATCCCAGCGAATCTGCAACGTGAAGAAAATGATCATCTGGCGGATAGTGAAAACGCACCGCATTCATGTTCATGTCCTTAATTAAGTTTACATCCATCACACTTATGCGTTTGCTGGTACTGCGACCACCTTCCGGCCAAAAGCTGTGACGGTTGATCCCTTTCATTTTTATTTTAGTGCCATTTACATAAATCCCGTCTCGCTTTCTAAACTCGAGTGTTCTAAACCCGATGCGCTCGCTTACTTCATGTAAGGTTTGTCCGTTTTTCTGTAATTGCAGGGTTAATATGTATAAATTGGGGTTTTCGGGATCCCAGGTTTTAACGTTATTCCATTTTGCAGTGATAGTCTGTGTGGTATCGGTTTTATTGAGGTTAATGGTTTGTGATTCCAAATTAGATTCACCGCCTACTAATGCGATTGAAGCAACTACCTGCAGATTTTCAGAAGGGTTTAAAATATCTAAAACAGCCTTTAGGCTGCCGTCCATTTGCGCATCTACGGCAACATGCTTAATATGCGTTTTAGGATTGACTTCTAACCAAACGGGACGGTAAATTCCACCAAACAACCACCAGTCTGCTTTGCGTTCTGCGTTGTTTACACTTCCTATTTCAGAATGTTTCCAAACGTGAACTTCGAGTAAATTTTCTTCTCCAAATTTTAAATATTCAGTGATGTCGTATTCAAACTCATAAAAGCCACCGTGATGTTTAGGTCCTATCACTTTACCGTTTACTTTCACTTCGGTATCGGTCATTACCCCACCAAAATGAATCGTCACCTGTTTCGCTTTCGCGGAAGCGGGAACCTCAAAATTCAATTTATAAAACCCCTCTTCTTTGCTGGGTTCGTCCTGCTCCAATTCTTTATACCAGCGGCCATACGTATATTCTCCAAAACCTTCTAACTCCCATTGAGAAGGCACCTTTATTGTAGACCACTCTCCGCTATTATTGCCTGCAGAAACTTTGAACTCCCAGGTTTTAGGATGTTCAAAATCTATCCCTGAAAGCCAGATTTTATCGGTTTGCTGTCCAAAAGCAGCGATAACACTCAAAAGAAAAAGCGCAAAAATTAGGTGTATTTTTTTCATGATAATTTAGTTTCCGTCGGGTTTTAAAGCTTCAAATAAACTGCTGTAGGGTATGTTATACGATTGCGGCTCATGAGGTTGTGACGGATTGTATGGAGGTGTATTTACTGTAATATAGTGCTTGAGTGTAGAGGAGCTTTGGCGCAAACCAGATAACACGGCAAGCGCAATTTCGTTAGCGCCAAAATTGCTGAAATGTGTATTATCTTCTAATGCTTTAGACTGCCCGGGAAATGTATTTGCCGGATATTGTACAAAGGCTTTGCGCGAGCCTTCTGCTCCCCAGGCTTCATACATCTGCGTGGTAAATGCAGTTATATCTATTAGAGTAACCTTTTCGTTTTTGGCGACATTACGCATTGCGTCCGGGAAATCACCGTGTGTAGGCTTTAGTTGTTCACCTTCAAAAGCACGGCGTTGAGTAGGAGTGATTAAAATAGGAATCCCTCCTTTTTCTTTAATACGCGTAACAAAATCGGTAAGCAGATTGGTATACAAACCGTATGCACCGTTACCTTCGCCCTTTATTTTTTCGTCGTTATGCCCAAATTCGATTACTACATAATCATCCTTCTTCAGCATATGCAATACTTTATCTATCCTACTGCCTTTAAAAGAAGCCAATGATGCACCTGAAGAAGCCATATTGGCAACTGCAATATTTTCATCAAGGTAAGCTGTAATAAATTGTCCCCATGATGCCCAGGGCTCTAAATCCTGATTGGTAACTGTTGAATCGCCCACGAGAAACAGTGTTTTTAATCCCGTTACAGGCTCGATATGAATGCTTTTTATGGTACTATTTCCTAAGAACTCCAGCGTAAGTTTATCATCCCAATCAAGTTTTAAAAGTTCGCGATCTTTCAAACCTACACTATAGTCTGCAGTAATTTGAGGTTTAAATACGCTAACATTGAAAGATAGGCTTACTTCATCTGTTGTAGTTATTTTATGCTGCGGAATAAAAAGTCGTTTAGATTCGGCTTTTAAGGTAGTTTCGGTATCTAATCCGGAAACGGTTGCTGTTACTTTGTAAGTACCTTCAGGGACCTGTACCGAAAAATATACCGGAGCAGTGCTTGTAAATCCATTCTCAGTTGCTTGCACACGATAAGCGGTACCCAAATCAAAACCATAACCTGAGCCTTCAGAATAGGGTTGTATAGCGGTGACAGACTCTCCTAAACTTTCATTTTCAGTAGCAAAATTAAAATGAAAAGTGTCCTGTTCCTGAGACGAGAGCAGATTAACCGTGAGTCCCAATAGTATAAAAAGGCAGTTGCGTTTTCGCATAGCTGTTTTTTTGTTAGAAAAAAGTTATGTGAAAAATACAAAGAGGAATACGTTAGAGTATCCTGTACTGTTCTGAAATTAGACTATACCGAATTACGCTCTATGTACTTGAAGACGTTTTTAACTTTCTCTTTTTTGTTTTTAAGTATCATATAGGCTGCAGTCTCCCCCATTGCTTTAAAATCTGTACTAACAACGGTAATGCCTAAAAGCTCTTTTAAAGGCGTCTCGTTATACGAGATTACACCAATGTCTTTACCTAAAACCAGGTTACGGGCGCGCACCTGACGAAGCAAGTTTACGAGATCCATCTCTTCTATGGTGATGTAAACGTCTTTGCTTTCAAACTCCATATCCTCATAAATCTCATCAAGAATTTCAAATTCAAAATCAAATTTTTGACAAAAATACCGAAAGCCGTGAACGATACGTCTTGGGTATGGGTGAACACTTTTTGACGGGTAAACTAAAATTAGCCGATCGTATTTTTTCAGCCGGTCCATCCCCTCAATTAGAGCGTTATAAATATCTTCTTTAAAATCCTGATAGATTGAACCATAATTCCCTTTAATCTCAGGTTTAGTATTATCTACTACCAGCAATTGATCTTTAGGAATCATCTCAATAGCCTTAAGAACTTCTGGCGTAAAACTTACGTGATTGAGGTCTGTATCTTTAAAATGTGGCATAATCACATAGTAGTTATACGCACCTATATTTTTCTCAATTGCATTGATAAAAAGCGATTCTTCGCAGTGGTAAATACTTAAGTTCACGTGTGCATTTACACCGAGTGTATTTACAAAATGATTAAAAATAATCATCTTATACGAGCTGGGTTTGTTGATTAAAAAGAACACATTAATCTTAGAAATTAGTTCGGTTTTTGCGGTGTAATATCCCTTTCCTTTTACGGAAATTATAACCTTGCGCTCTTTTAAAATTTTATAGGCTTTTTCTACCGTATCTCTGCTTAAATACGCCGCTTCGCTCAGTTCGTTTATAGACGGAATTTTTTGCCCTACCTTCAATTTTCCTTTTGCGACATCGTCAATGATTGAGTCTACAATTTGTTTGTATTTAGGTATTCTTGAATCTTCATTGATTTTAATTTCAACAGTGCGGGCCATACAGTAGGGATAACTAATTTTATTAAGTATCTGTAAAACTAATCAAAAGATTAGCCATTAAAAACATTTATATAGCAGTACAGCACAGGATGCCCACCTAATTCAATACCTATAATTTTGAGTCAGATGCGTTAAACTTTACACAACGAAAATGGAAAAAACTTTTAGCCACGTTAATTATCTTTGGGATGAGCAAAAGGCAGCAGAATTAGGCGATGACCAGGTTGCACTTTTTTTATACCGCTCAAATATTCTGGGTGCAGATTTAAGAATAACAAATTATGGAGGTGGTAACACCAGCTGTAAAACCATAGAAAAAGATCCGCTTACAAACGAAGATGTTGAAGTGATGTGGGTTAAAGGTTCTGGTGGAGATATAGGTACGCTAACCAGACAGGGAATAGCAGGTTTGTACACCGAACGCCTTAGAAATCTAAAAAATGTGTATGGCGGTCTTGAAGATGAAGACCGTATGGTAGGGCTTTTCAACCATTGTATTTATGATCTGGATTCTAAAGCGCCATCAATTGACACACCCCTTCACGGACTTTTACCATTTAAACATATAGATCACCTGCATCCTGATGCACTCATCGCCATTGCCGCTGCAGAAGACAGCGAGCAGGTAACTAAAGACATCTGGGGAGATACCATGGGCTGGGTGCCGTGGCAACGACCCGGTTTTGACCTGGGGCTTCAGTTAGAGAAATGTCTTAATGACAACCCCGGAATACGCGGAATTGTTTTAGGTAGCCACGGTTTATTTACCTGGGGAGATACCTCTTACGAATGCTACATAAACAGTCTTGAAGTTATCGAAAAAGCTTCTGCATATATTGAGAAAAAAGTAGCTGAAAAAGGAAGCGTTTTTGGAGGTGAAAAAATTGCAAGTTTGCCAGCTGCAAAACGTAACGAACAAGCCGCTAAATTAATGCCACTTCTTAGAGGTCTTGCATCATCAGAAGACCGAATGATCGGCCATTTTACAGATAGTGATACTGTTCTACAATTTATAAACAGTAACGATCTAGAACGCCTGGCGCCTATGGGTACCTCGTGCCCAGATCACTTTTTACGTACTAAAATTCAGCCGTTAATTCTGAATCTGGATAAAGATGATAATCTGGACGATACCGATGCGGTACTGGCTAAACTTGAACCTTCGTTTGCACAATACCGCCAGGAATACAAAGACTATTACGAAAACTGCAAGCACGACAACAGCCCGGCAATGCGGGATCCTAACCCTGTGATTATTATTTATCCGGGTGTGGGGATGTTTAGCTTTGCTAAAAATAAACAGACAACGCGGGTTGCTAGCGAATTCTACATCAACGCGATCAATGTGATGCGCGGTGCAGAAGCGATTACAAGTTATACCTCATTACCCCGTCAGGAAGCTTTTGATATTGAATACTGGCTTCTTGAAGAAGCGAAGTTACAGCGTATGCCTAAAGAACAACCGCTTTCTCGTAAAGTAGCGATTGTAACCGGTGCCGCCGGTGGTATAGGTAAAGCAATTGCAGATAAGCTGGTTGCCGAAGGTGCCAATGTGGTGCTTACCGATATGAGTGAAGACGCGCTTAAAGAAGCCGTGGCGACTTACAAAAAAGATCAGGTTGCCGGTGCCGTGTGCGATGTGACCAACCAGGAAGCGATTGAAAAAGCCTATAAAGAAGCTTGCCTCGCATTTGGTGGGGTAGATATTGTTATACATTCTGCCGGACTTGCAATTTCTAAACCGTTGGAAGAGACCACTCAAAAAGACTGGGATATTTTACAAAACGTTCTGGTAAAAGGGCAGTTTCTAATGGCTCAGGAAGGTGTTGCGATTATGCGTAAGCAAGGCTTAGGCGGTGACATCGTAAATATTGCCAGTAAAAACGGACTGGTTTCAGGACCTAATAACGTGGCCTACGGAACAGCAAAAGCTGCACAACAACATATGACCCGTCTTCTTGCTGCCGAATTAGGTGGTGATAAAATACGTGTAAATACGGTAAATCCTGATGGCGTTATTGTAGGTAGTAAAATCTGGGAAGGTGCCTGGGCCGAAGGCCGCGCCAAAGCCTACGGGATTGAGGTTAAAGATTTACCGGCACATTACGCAAAACGTAATTTACTTAACGAGATCATCTTACCAGACGATATCGCAGATGGTGTTTTTGCCTGTGTAAGCGTTCTTCAGAAAAGTACCGGAAATACCATAAACGTAGATGGTGGTATGGCCAATGCTTTTGTACGTTAATTAAAAACTTATTGAAGTGGGTTAAAACTCTTAGATTCATTAAGATTCCGAGAGTTTTAACTAACTTCATTTTCAGAATTTTTTTCTTATGAAAATTAATAACCAACACGTAGAAGACCTCAACAAAACAGGTCTTTCTGATCATAAATCACACTTTGATTTTTTGGCTCAATCGTTGTCGAAAAATAAGGTAGATGTTACTGCAATTGTAAATAAGCTTGCCGAATTTCAGGTAGCTATCCCCAGCTGGGCTTTGGGTGCCGGCGGGACCCGCTTTGGAAGGTTTTCCTTTTCTGGCGAACCGGCTTCTTTAGAGCAAAAAATAGAAGATATTGGCTTAATTCACAGTCTTACGCAAACCGCGGGTGCGGTATCGCTGCATATTCCGTGGGATGTGCCTAACGATTACAATGCGATAAAAGAACTGGCCGCCATACACAAAATTAAATTTGATGCGGTAAACAGCAACACCTTTCAGGATCAAAAAAACCAGAAAGAATCGTACAAATACGGTTCGTTGAGCAACACCAGTGCAGCAGTACGCGAGCAGGCGATTGCCCACAATAAAGAGGTTATTGAAATCGGAAATAAGCTGGGATCAAAAAGTTTGACCGTTTGGTTGGCAGATGGTTCTTCGTTTCCGGGACAAAATAACTTTCAGACCGCACTCACCCATACACAAAACAGCCTGATTTCCATCTACGAAGATATGCCGATGGATTGGAAACTGTTTATTGAGTATAAACCCTACGAACCTAATTTCTACAGTACGGTGATTCAAGATTGGGGGACCTCGCTGATGCTTGCCAATGGTTGCGGGGAACGAGCCTATACCTTAGTAGATCTAGGACATCATTTACCCAATACGAATATTGAGCAGATTGTTTCCATCTTAATGCTGAAAGGCAAACTGGGCGGTTTCCACTTTAATGATAGCAAATATGGGGATGATGATATCACCGTGGGAAGTATAAAACCCTACGCCCTATTCCTTATTTTTAACGAGTTGGTTTACGGGATGCAAAACAACCCAAACAATCCCGAACTGGGTTGGATGATCGATGCGAGTCACAATGTAAAAGATCCGTTAGAAGATTTAATACAGTCTCTTGAAGCCATTCAGGAAGCCTATGCAAAAGCTCTTTTAATCGATCAGGATGCACTTAGAGCGGCTCAGGAAGCTAATGATGTTACACTTTGTCAGGAAATCATTCAGGGAGCGTACCGCACAGATGTACGCCCACTGGTTCGCCAGGCACGGGTACAGGCAGGCGGAGTTATCAATCCTATTGATGCTTACCGCAAATTGGATGTGCGTGGTCAATTGATCAAAGAACGTGGTAAAAACACGATCGCTACAGGACTTTAATCTGGAAACACGCATTTAATGAAGCAAACAGTTACGGCAGTATTTGATATTGGTAAAACAAATAAAAAGTTTTTTCTTTTTGATTCTGAATTTCAGGAGGTGTACCGCGAGTACATTCAGTTTGACGAAATTTCAGATGAAGATGGGCATCCTACCGAAGATCTTTCCGCTTTGCGCGAATGGTTAAAAACGGTGTTTGACCGCATTCTAAAAACCGAAAAATTTGATATCAAAGCCATTAACTTTTCTTCATACGGCGCCAGTTTGGTACATCTCGATGAGAACCGCGATGTGATTTTTCCGCTGTATAATTATACTAAAGCGATTCCTACCGAAATTATAGATTCGTTTTACGAAAAATACGGACCTGAAGAAATTTTTCATCAGAAAACAGGTTCGTCAAGTTCAGGCATGCTCAATGCCGGGATGCAATTGTATTGGTTAAAAAACACCAAACCCGAAGTCTTTAAAAAAATTCGATATTCGCTGCACCTTCCGCAGTATTTAAGCTTTGTTTTTACAGGAATCCCGTTAAGCGAATACACCAGTATAGGCTGCCATACTTCGCTTTGGGATTTTGAAAAGCGCGATTACCACGACTGGGTATATGCCGAACAGCTCGACCAGATCTTACCTCCTATCGTTTCCACCGAAACGAGTATCAATATGAACTATAACGGGAAGCGTATTAAGATTGGCGTAGGTATTCACGACAGTTCGGCTGCATTGCTGCCCTATGTGCGCAGTCTTAAAAAACAATTTATTTTGATTTCTACGGGAACCTGGAGTATTGCTTTAAATCCGTTTGTAGAAAACGAACTCAGCAAAGCAGATGTTGCCAAAGATTGCATCAATTATATGCGTATTAACGGTAAACCCGTAAAATCTGCACGCCTCTTTTTAGGCAATGAATACAGCATACAGGTTAAAAAACTAACCGAACATTATGGGGTAGATAAAGACTACCACAAAACGGTAAAATTTAATCCTGAAATTCACTACGAACTCGTAAAAGAGTTTGAAAAAATCTTTCATTGGGAGTCTCTTGAAGATCCTGAGATGCCGCCAAAAACAGTGCTTAGATTCACTTCTTTTGAAGACGCCTACCACCAGTTAATGATGGAGCTGGTACGCTTACAGGTTAAAAGTATACAGACGGCAAAAGGTGATATGACGATCGAAAAACTTTTTGTTGACGGTGGTTTTAGCGATAACGACCTATACATTCACCTGCTTTCGCATCATTTTAGAACGATGGAACTCCGCACCACAGATTCTTCTTTAGGCTCTGCATTAGGAGCGGCAATTTGCATCTCTGACACCCAACTGAATTCAAAATTTTTAAAGAAAAATTACTCGATGAAAAAACACATTCCGTTCATCGCTAAATAAATACTATGGCCAACGCTTTTAACACTGCCTATCCTTCTGTTGACGATTTACGTACCAAAGCAAAAAGCCGCGTCCCGGCATTTGCTTTTGAATATCTTGATGGCGGTTGCAACGAAGATGTAAGTATCAAACGCAACACTTCAGAGATACGCGATGTACAATTACAGCCGCGGTATTTAAACAATTACGGTCAAAGTTCTACCAAAACCAAAGTTTTGGGGATGGAATTTGATGCGCCTTTTGGGATTGCACCCGTAGGTCTGCAAGGCTTAATGTGGCCCAACTCGCCTGCTATTTTGGCAAAAGCCGCTCACCAGCACAATGTGCCTTTTATTCTGAGTACGGTAACCACGATGGATATCGAGAAAGCCAGCGAACTTACCGAAGGCAATGCCTGGTTTCAGCTGTACAACCCTGTGGAAGATGCGGTACGCAATGATATTATAGACCGTGCAGAAGCCGCCGGTTGCCCCGTTCTCGTGCTGCTGTGCGATGTGCCTACCTTTGGCTTTCGACCCAGAGATTTTAAAAACGGATTGGCGCTTCCGCCTAAAATGTCGGTACGCAACATTATGCAAATTCTGGGGAAACCTACCTGGGCGTACAATACCCTTAAATACGGGCAGCCTACTTTTGAAAATCTAAAACCCTATACCCCCGAAGGTTTAAACCTAAAACAACTGGGCGCCTTTATGGACCGTACCTTTTCAGGAAAACTCAACGAAGAAAAAATAAAACCCATCCGCGATCGCTGGAAGGGCAAACTCGTGCTTAAAGGCGTTGCTTCGTTAGAAGATACTGCTGCTGCCATACGTATGGGTTTTGACGGCATTATCGTTTCTAACCACGGCGGGCGCCAACTCGACGCGGCACAATCTACGATCAATTCACTTAAAGAAATCGCCGCGACTTATGGCGATCAGATTGAAGTGATGATGGACAGCGGTTTACGCTCGGGCCCAGATATTGCCCGTGCAATGGCTTGTGGAGCCAAATTTACCTTTATGGGTCGCTCGTTTATGTACGGCTGTGGCGCTTTGGGCAACAAAGGCGGCGATCACACCATTGGGATGCTCAAAACCCAGTTTAAGCAAGTGATGGATCAGTTGGTTTGCGAGCGCGTAGAAGATTTACCAAAACATTTAATAACAACCTAGACTATGTCTCAATACAACCAGGAAGAAGATACTATTGAAGAAATCGCAGGTGGCGAATTTGAACGCCAGCCCGTTCCGCAATCGAGATTGCAAAGCTGGAAAGCCTTTTTAGGTATGTACGCCGGCGAGCACGCCGCAGGTACCGAGTTTGTTATAGGTCCCTTATTTTTAACCACCGGTGTAAGTGCCTTTGACCTCATCATAGGTTTATTAATAGGTAACCTCCTTGCCGTTTTAAGTTGGAGGTTTTTAACCGCAGAAATAGGAACCAAATTTAGATACACCCTGTATTTTCATTTAGAAAAAATTTGTGGTACCCGCCTGGTTACGGCCTACAATCTGGCAAACGGAATCTTATTCTGTTTTCTTGCCGGGGCGATGATTACCGTTTCTGCCACCGCAGTGGGAATTCCGTTTGATATGGAAATGCCCAAATTGACCGATACCACGCCTAACAGCCTTACCTGGGTCCTTGTCGTTTTAGCAATAGGAGCTGTAATTTCACTCATTGCTGCCCGCGGATACAATACCGTTGCCAAGGCTGCTAACTGGATGTCTCCGGTTATCGTACTGGCTTTTGTAGCTTGTGGTGTTGTGGCTTTGATACAACTTGATGTAAACAGCTTTTCAGATTTCTGGAATATCTGGGGCGAAGGCAGTGAGCCTTTTCCGGGACAAATAAAATATACCTTCTGGCACGTGGTGTTGTGGTCGTGGTTTGCAAATGCAGCGATGCACATTGGGATGTCAGATTTATCGGTATTTCGTTTTGCTAAAAAAGCAAGCGCAGGCTGGACGACGGCTGCCGGGATTTATATAGGCCACTATATCGCGTGGATTGCTGCTGCCCTACTCTATGCCGTATATCTTAAATCACCCGAAGCGCTGGCAATGCTTGCCGGTGGGGAAGCGCCTACCGTTGCACCGGGACCGCTGGCGTATAACGCTATTGGTATTTTTGGGATTATCGCAGTACTGCTTGCAGGATGGACGACCGCAAACCCAACGATTTACAGAGCCGGTCTTGCCTTTCAAGCCATCATACCAAAACTTTCTACCTTCTGGGTAACCATTATCGCGGGTACAGTAGCCACCATCGCCGGACTATTCCCCGCGTTTGCAATGAAACTCTTAGGTTTTGTTGCCCTGTACGGTTTTATTTTAGCACCTATAGGAGCGATCATTGTTTTTGAATATTTCTTCGGAAAGCGCGCCGGAATACAGTCTTTTTATGCAGAAAAAACCGGAATCAAATTCAACTGGGCGGTGTTTGGCGCCTGGGCGTTAAGCTTTGGGGTGTTCTACTTTATCTCGGTGCAGTATGATGTATTCTTATCCTTTTTAACCCTACCCGCGTGGATTAGCTGTGGGATTTTGTTTTTAATCTTTAGTAAACTGTATCAGCGCAAAGCGGTATAGCTCAAAATAATTGTGTGTGTAAATGGTCGTCTTTTTTTAAAGACGGCCATTTCTTATTTACAGATACATACACGAGAGTGTTATATAACCGAGAATTGGTTGTGAATAACGAATTGTAAAAAAGGCTATGGAGTAATTAGTTATATTTATCTATTAGTTATCAGGTAGATAACGTCATTCTAAATTAATTTCAGAATCTCATCTACGGTTTTTAAAAGGCTTAAAAGAAGAGTAAACTTGACTGGAATGAAGATTATATCTACTTAGATGAATAATGCACTTTTAATTGCTTTTATGCAAAATTAAAAATGGATTAAATATAATAGGGTAATGTTATCCCTACGTTGCCAGTAATTTGAACCAAACCCAAAACACAAAATACAATTGAAAAAAGAGGACGTCCAAAACAAAGAAGATTATGTGAATTTTATATTGTTAGAACTCTATAAAAAAGTACATCCAGTCGATTTTGGGAATTTCTTTATGGAACTTATGCCGACAAGTGGAATTGACAATTTTAGAGATTTATTGGACGAATTGCACGAAAATAAGTTAGTAACTAAAAAATCAGAACCTAACGGACACGTTCCCGGAATGCCTCATTTAGTAAAAATGGATTTGAGGTATAGCATAAGTTTAAAAGGAATAGAACATTTAAAAAAGCAAAACATTATAGAGAACAAAAAAATGGAATTAAAAGATGTATTTGTAACCTACAGTTGGGACGATGAGCAACATAATGATAAAGTCATTTCATTTACAAATTTTTTAAGAGACAAAGGTTTTGAAGCAGAAGTGGACAAGCTAATGTCTCAAAGAGAGTCTGCAACAGATTTCAATAAAATGATGCACCAAGCAATGACAGATTATAAAAAAGTTCTTGTGGTCTTGTCAAAAGGTTATAAAGAAAAAGCAACAGCATTTAAAGGTGGCGTGGGAAATGAATATAATCTAATCATTAAAGATATTGAGCAATCCAACAATAAGTATATTTTAGTTTCATTCGACAAAATATCTGATGATATTACGCCTTTATTTTTCAAAGGAAGACACATTATTGATTTGTCAATCAAAGAGAATATGAACGAATTATTCTCAAAATTGATGGATGAGGAAATAATTGAATTTTCAGAGGTTGGTAAAAACAAACCTCAAATAGCTAAAAAAGTCATTCCACCATTTGAAGTCGAAGAAAAAAATGTACAGATTTTTGATTTAATTCCTAGATTCGATTTTTCAAGCCAATTCGCAAATTTATTGACCAAAATCGAATATGAATTGAGTGTTGAACTCAATAATGAAACTGATGAAATTTTTGAGGATTACAATTTAGAAATTCATTATCCTCAAAAATCAACAGAATATGATGTTGATGGAAGAATAGAGAACAATTATAAAATTGTTACATATGAGGATAATCCTAAAATTTTCCCTAAACAATCAAAAAGTGTTCAGTTACACAGAATATTAATAAGAAATTATACCGCAGAGGAAATTTTAGAAAATAATTTAATTGTTAAAGTATTTTCTAAAAACGGAGTGGTAGAAAAAGAATTTAATTTATCCGAAGTTTTGAAATTCAACTCAATTTATGGGAATGAGAATTTAACAATTGACAAATTTCACGATAAGAATTATAGATAAGAAACTACTGGCAACAATGGCTATAAGTAATTGCTTGTTCTCGCCTACTTCTGAAAACCCTCGCGGATTTTCAGCTTGGTGCGTACTTGCAAAATTAACAGCTAACCCATGCAACTACTCATAGCTGAGACCGTTATGTATAACGTAACAAAACCGAAAAATGGAGAAAAAAAGGTATTATAATGATAATGTAGGTGCAAATAAAGAAAATGAAATTCTTGCCCTCAAAAAAGCATTGGAGTTGTGCAATGAAATTGGAGATATAACTCAAATAGTTTTTTTAATTCACACAAAAGGAAATACAGGATATTTAGAAAGAATTTTTAACACTAGGAATGTAAAGAATTTATTTCGTGGAGTTAAAATGGACGAAAGTTATCCACCTATGAAAATTGAAACTCTTCGAACTTTCAATGACGATTATCAAGGAAATAAAATTGTTGTTGCATTTGGATTACGTTCAAACGAATTACATAAATACGATGATTACGAAAATATAACTGGAATTATTGCTCATCAATGGATGGAAGATAGTGTTAAAGATTGGGCTAGAACTTGGGGAGCAATAGACATAAAATCTGAAACCAAAATAGAAAAAACCGAATTACCAGATAAAGTTGTTCAAAAAGCATTTATTGATTTAAGTAATTCTATAAATATGTCAACTGGAATTCATCACTTTATGGATGAAGAACAATGCAAAACTTATATCAGAGCTTTAAACAAATATAATTATGAACTGAATTCTAAACAAATATTTTCATTTCTAACAACCGAATTGAATTGGGAGTCTGATTATGCAAATGACATCATAAAATTGATTGACAAAGTAAACTCTGGTGGCTATTTTAAAGGTGGTGCAAAAACTGGTCTACAACACTATATTAAAAGATGGAAATCGGAATAAAAACACTATGCACATCAATGGCTATAAGTAATTGCTCTTTCTCGCCTACTTTGTAAAGTTAATCGCTAACATACGCAACTACGCATAGCCGATACCGTTATCTTTAATATAAAAAAACTCGTTTCTAATACGCATTTCCGTAATTAAAATTATTATTAAGTCAAAACTTTAGCAAAATAATATTGATAAACAAAAAAATAGGAAAATAATACGAGCAATTAAGCCTGGCCAAAAACCAAAGAAGGAAAATGGAACACCTGAAACTAAACCTAAATATTCAGGGTTAAAACTTCATAAACATACATCCGAAGACTAAAATTAATTGTTTTAATAACATTTAAATAATTAAATAACGAAAAAAAAAACAATATGGCAGTATATCGAATTTCTGGAGTATGGAAAAATAGTAGTAATGTAATAACACATTACGCTTTTCATACTGTTGGAGAAAAATCAACTACAAGAGCATCAAAAAAATCAAAAGTAGATGCTGTTAAACTTTTAGAAATGAATGGGAATTCCGCTGTTACTTGGGTTTGGAATTATTCAACTGCTGGCTGGAAAATAGGAGAAAATGTAGAAGTAGTAAATGGAAGTAATGGAAAATACTTAAGGTCTAATCCTGACAATACAAAGACAGATAATCTAGCTCATTTAATCGATTTTGATTGGATAGCACCATAAAACTTAGAATGAAAGAAGAACTTCATATTCAATTTGAAAATTGTTTCGGAATCGGAAAATTAGACCACTCGTTTGATTTCAGCATAAGTAATTCTTATCTAATTTATGCCCCAAATGGAACTATGAAAACCTCTTTCGCAAAAACATTTGATTTGATTGCGAAAAATGATTCCAAACAAAAACCTTGCGATAGAATTTATAAGAATAGAATTACTAAATACAAAGTTCTAACTGAAAATGAAGAAATTAATCCTGAAGATATATTAGTAATAAATGCAGAAGATAATAATTTTGATGCTTCAAGTAAAATCAGCAGTTTCTTAGCTAGTAAAGAATTAAAGCAGGAATATGATTCTATCTACAAGGAATTGAATGATAATAAAGTCGAATTTATAAAAAAACTAAAAATTATATCACAAAGTACGGATTGTGAGACAGAATTTATAAATACATTTTCAGAAGATGAAAACGCTAATTTTTTTGAGGTTTTAAACCAACAAATTAATAATCTAAAAACAAAATTTGAAAAATTTGATTTTAGATATAATGATGTTTTTGATAGGAAAGGAAACGTAAAAAGATTTCTTGATAAAAACAAAACGATTTTAGACCAATACATTAATGATTACAAAAATATTATTTCTAAATCAAGATTCTTTAAAGATTCTACTGGTAATACTTTTGGAACTTATCAAGCAAACGTTATTATCAAATCCATAGAAGATAATTCTTTTTTTGAAGCAGGTCATAAATTTGTTTTAGAAGATGGAACAGAAATAGAAAATGTAGAAAATTTAAAGTCAATAATTCAAGAAGAAATTCAAAACATTTTAAATGATGAAAAGCTAAAAGTATCATTTGACAAAGTGGATAAGGCAATTGGTGCTAATGCAGAATTAAGATTATTTAAAAATGTCTTAGAAAAAAACAACTTAATTCTAATTAAATTAAAGGATTATGATAAATTTAAACAAGAAATTTGGATTAATTATTTTTCAGAAATAAAGGAAGAGTCTGTAAAATTATTGGATTTTTACAAATCCAAAAAAGCTAGATTAGAGAAAATTATAAGCGAAGCTAAAAAGGAATTTGCTTTATGGAAAAATATCGTAACAACCTTTAATTCTAGGTTCCACGTTCCATTTAAGGTTAATATTATAAACCAAGAAGATATAATTTTAAAACAAGAAACAGCTAATCTAAACTTTGATTATTCTGACAGAGGAAAAGAACCTATACAACAAAATCGAGAAAATTTACTTTCAATATTAAGCAAAGGAGAACAAAGAGCTTATTTTATTTTACATTTCTTATTCGAAATTGAAGCTCGAAAATTAAAGCAAAGTAGAGATTTACTAATATTCGATGATATTGCAGATTCATTTGATTATAAAAATAAATTTGCAATTATTGAATACATAAAAGAGATTCACGAAAAGAATGATTTTAAAGTAATTATTTTAACTCATAATTTTGATTTCTATAGAACTATAGCATCAAGACTTTATTTAAGTAGAGATGTAATTTATATGACTACAAAAAATTTAGAAAATGAAATAACTTTCAATAAAGGTGAATATGTAAATGATGTTTTTAGTTATTTCATTAAAAAATTTAAGGATGAAAAGTTTTTTATTAGCTTGATTGCTTTTGTAAGGAACTTAATAGAATACAGTGAAAGTAAGAATAATCAGGATTATTTAACTCTAACAAGTTGCTTGCATAGAAAAGAAGAGTCAGAAAGTTTATTAGCAAAAGATGTATTTAAAATATTTCAAAAGAAACTAATATTCTTAAAAGATAGAACAATTGATTTTGGAGAAGAAAATTTAATAGAATTAATAATCGCAACAGCCAATTCTATAAAACTAAACGACTCTAATGAAATAGCTCTCGAAAATAAAATTTGTCTAGCAGTAGCAATTAGATTAGAAACAGAAAAATACTTAATAAACAAGCTACCTGATCTTGATTTAAAAACAATAAAGAAAAACCAAACTCAGGCTTTGTTTAAAGAATATTGCAAAAAATATCCTGACAGTAATAATAGTTTCATAATAGATAAAGTTAACTTAATGACTCCTGAAAACATTCATATTAATGCATTTATGTTTGAGCCTTTAATTGATATGTCTATGATTCATTTAATGAATTTATACGAAGAAATAAAAAATTTAAAATAATAAAAAAACTAAGACAAAAAAGAACTAAGGTAAAAAACAACTCATTACAAGATTTGATTAGTAAACCTACATATACTCTAATAAAACCTCTACTAAACAAATTCTAACTGCTGCATTTTTTCCCCCAACAGGTAAGAACAGGATGCTAGTTTCTTTAAAAAAAAGGAACTTGTTTATTCAATTGGATAAACAATTATGAGACAGCTTTCTTTTCTTTTATTTAGTGCCTTAATCAGTCTGAGCAGTTGCAAAAACAAGACCGCAACTCCAGATCTCGCAGCCCAATCTCCTGCAGATACAGAACCCGCCTGGGTAAGCGAAGTAGGTGCAAAACCTATAGATTTTAAAAAAGAGGTGTTTTATGTAAACGACTACAACGCCATTGCGGATGGGAGCGCATTAACCACAACAGCAATACAACAAGCCGTTGATGCAGCTGCAGCAAATGGTGGCGGTACGGTAACCTTTAAACCGGGTACCTACTTAAGCGGCTCTATTTTTATCAAAAAAAACATACAGTTTACCATTCCTGAAGGGGTTGTGATTTTAGGGAGTGAGGACATTAAAGACTACCCCGAGATTGATACGCGTGTTGCCGGTATTGAGATGAAATGGCCTGCGGCATTAATCAATGTGTTAGATGAGACCAATGTGACCATAAACGGCGACGGTCTGGTTGACGGGCAGGGAAAAGTGTTTTGGGACTATTACTGGAATCTGCGTAAAGAATACGAACCCAAAGGCCTGCGCTGGATTGTAGATTATGACGCTAAACGCCCGCGTACGCTCCTGGTGCAAAATTCAGAAAATGTATTTATAGAAGACCTCAACATACAACGTGCAGGATTCTGGACGGTACAGGTGTTGTATTCTAGCCACATCACGGTAGATGGTTTAACCATTAGAAACAATATAGGCGGTCACGGCCCCAGCACAGACGGGATTGATATTGATTCCTCGAGATATATTCTGGTACAAAACTGCGACATCGACTGTAACGATGACAATTTTTGTTTAAAAGCCGGTCGCGATTGGGACGGTCTTCGGGTAGATCGCCCTACCGAATATGTAGTGATACGCGACTGTATAGCACTTGCCGGTTCGGGATTGTGTACCATAGGTAGTGAGACCAGTGGTAGCATACGCCACGTTTTTGTTTCTAACATTAAAGGTCTGGGAACTAAAAACGGACTCAACATCAAATCGGCTACTAATCGTGGCGGTACGGTAGAAGACATTCAGATTCAAAACATTCAGATGGACAGCGTACGTACATTTATGGAAGTTTCGATGAACTGGAACCCGTCGTACTCTTACTCTAAGTTGCCCGAAGGTTACGATGAAGAAAGCATACCACAACGTTGGAAAACCTTATTGATGGAAGTAGACCCTCCCGAAAAAGGCATCCCTACGTTTAAAGACATCACCTTGTATAACATTGATGTAAAAGGGGCGCAACGCGCTATTAATGTTAATGGTATGGAGCAATCACTTGTTGAAAACATCACCTTAAAAGATGTACACATACAGGCAGAAGAAGCCGGTCAAATCACCCACAGTACCAACTGGACTATTGAAAACGTAAGCCTGAGTATCAAAAACGGTTCGACCTTAAAAATTGAAAATTCACCCGGAGTTGTCATTTCAGATTCGCTTTATACCTCTTCCCCGAAAATCAACTAAATGAAAAGCTCTTTTCTATTTCTTTTGTTAGTATCTGCTGCTTGTATAAGCTGTGGCAGTGCTACGCAAAAAGAAACGCTCAATAATTCAAATTTTGAACTCGTAACCGCAGACACAAAGACTGCGATTATTTACGATGCAAACGGTCCTGCGCTCGATTCTATTTCGGCATATTTGCTCGCTCAGGACATCGAGCAGGTTACTGGCTTTAAGCCTCAGGTCGTTACGCGTATTGTAGAGGTTTCAGGAAATGTAATTGCGATAGGTAACCGCGATTCGCAATTGATTAAAGCCTTAGTCAACGATCAAAATAAACTTCCGGCAGCAAATGCCTGGGAAACCTATACACATACACTGGTACACAATCCTGCTGAACGTATTCAAAAAGCTCTGGTGATTTCGGGAGCAGATCCCCGCGGAACGGCTTATGGTGTATTTTCAATCTCTCAAAAAATAGGCGTTTCTCCCTGGTATTGGTGGGCAGATGTCACACCTACCCCACAAGAAAATTTGGTATTGGCGATTGATGATTTTCAATCGGTAAGTCCGGCGGTTCAATTCCGCGGCATTTTTATAAATGATGAAGACTGGGGTTTACAGCCCTGGGCAGCAAAAACTTTTGAACCCGAAACCGGTGATATAGGACCTAAAACCTACGCAAAGGTTTTTGAATTGTTATTGCGCCTGCGTGCAAATACCATCTGGCCGGCAATGCATCCCAGTACTAAAGCGTTTTTTCACTATCCGGGCAATGCTAAAGTGGCTGAAGATTATGAGATTGTTTTAGGTTCGTCACACGCAGAACCTATGTTACGTAATAATGTAGATGAATGGGATCACGATACGATGGGTGATTTTAATTACTTCAGCAATAAAAAAGGCGTACTCAATTATTGGGAAGAGCGTGTTGCTGAAGCTAAAAATGTAAACGGAATTTACACCATTGGGATGCGTGGCGTTCACGACAGCGGTATGGAAGGTGCTAAAAACACGGCAGATGCCGCAGCAATTTTAAATGACGTAATTAAAGATCAGCGGGCTTTATTGCAAAAACATATAGGAGACCCTAAACAGGTACCGCAGGTGTTTACCGTTTACAAAGAGGTGCTTGACTTGTATGAATACGGCCTCGATTTACCTGAAGATATCACCCTGATGTGGACCGATGATAACTACGGATATTTTCGACAATTAAGCAACGCCGAAGAGCGCAAACGCACTGGCGGTAGCGGTGTGTATTACCACGCTTCCTACTGGGGCAGACCGCACGATTATTTGTGGTTGAGTACGACACATCCCGCTTTAATACGCGAAGAATTACTGAAAGCCTACGATACGGGAGCAGATAAAATATGGATTCTTAATGTGGGAGATATTAAGCCTGCAGAATACAATACGCAGTTTTTTATGGATTTGGCTTTTGAGCCGGAAAGATTTAGAAAGCCTGAAAACTATCTAACCCATATGCAACAGTTCTACGGAAGCATTTTTGGTGAAAATCTGGCTTCTGAAATTAGCGATATACGCCATACGTATTATGATCTCGCCTGGCTACGCAAACCCGAATTTATGGGATGGAGTCAAACCGAACCTACACGCGCTACGCACCTTACGGGATTTTCATTAAGTCCCGAAAATGATGAAAACACAAAGCGTATAGCAGCCTATGAGGCGCTTTCAAAAAAAGTGTACACCACTCAAAACGAAATCCCGAAACACCGTACCGATGCCTGGTATCAGTTGGTGGTTTATCCGGTACTTGGATCAAGTGCGATGAACAAAAAGTATTTATATCGGGATTTGGCAACGCATTATAGTAAGACCAATCGTCAAAAAGCTGAGGAATATAAAAACGCAATACGCGCAAATCAAGAGGAGATGGCGCAATTAACCAGCACCTACAACAGCCTCGCAAATGGAAAATGGAACGGTATTATGGATCCTGCACCGCGCAGACTTCCGGTATTTGAGCTACCCGAAATTTTGGACGACGAGTCCAAAAGCACCGAAGCTCCTAAACTTGCACTGGTGCACAACGCAGCAGATTATACGCGTGCTACAAACTTTGAAGCAGGTTTTCCGCAGCAATTAAACGGATTAGGTTATAGCGGGCAAATCTTACAATTAGCCGCTTCAGACGCCACAACAATTAAAGAGCTAGCAGCTACCACTCCGGTTTTAAGCTACGAGATTGAGCTGTTAGAAGATTTAAAAAACGCCGACTTTACGCTTACAGCATTACCCAATCATCCCACAACCGGTAACCAAAACTTAAAAATAGGAATACAACTAAACGATAATACTGTCGAGATTTTAGATTTTGAGACCTTCGGCAGAAGTGAAGAATGGAAACAAAATGTACTGCGCAATCAAGCCCGAAAATCACTGAATTTAGGTGTGCTTAAAGCCGGTACGCATACGATTAAAATCTACCGACTTGATCCCGGAGTATTGCCCGATTATTTTATACTCGCCGAGAATGGCACAGCACTTCCCTACACCCTACCCCTAACCGACTAACCGATGAATCTATCCCGTCCAATTAAGCATTATCTTATTTTAATTTTCTGCGTAATTGGCGTTGCCTGTAACGCACAGCGACAGATGGAACATCTGGATCGTGGTGTGGTTGCCCTCGCTCAGGAAAATCAAGAAGTCATCGTTAGTTGGCGATTTCTAGGAACTGACCCCGACGAACTTTGTTTTAATATCTACCGAAAATCTGGTGATGAGAAACCGGTTAAATTGAATACAGATCCTATTTCAAATAGGACGTTTTTTATAGATAAAACCGCAGACTTAACCCTGCACAATACCTGGTTTGTAAAGTCGGTTTTACAGAACACAGAAACCGAAGAACCCGGTAAATTCACGATACCGGCTAATGCAGCTGTAAAACCTTATTTATCCTTACCGCTTACTCAAATTGAAGGCTATAGCGCAAACGATGCCGCTGTGGGAGATTTAGACGGCGACGGGCAGTATGAGCTTATTGTGCATATGACCGGCAAAAGTCACGACAACTCCCATCGCGGGTTAACCGACCCTCCTATTTTTCAGGCTTACGAATTAGATGGCACACTGCTTTGGCAACTCAGTCTGGGAAAAAACATTCGCGAAGGTGCGCATTATACGCAGTTTTTAGTTTATGATTTTGATGGGGATGGTAAAGCCGAAATGGTTTGCAAAACCGCAGACGGCACCACAGATGCATTGGGAACCGTTATTGGTGACCCTAAAGCCGACTGGCGGGATACCGATGAGCGCTCCCGAACCTTTGGTAAAATCTTAAAAGGCCCCGAATATCTTACAGTTTTTAATGGTGAAACCGGTAAAGTGGTTGCCACTACCGCTTACATTCCCGAACGTGGGAATATTGGCGCCTGGGGCGGAACCGGTGGAAACGGTAAAAACGATAACACCGGCAATCGGGTAGATCGCTTTACCGCCTGTGTTGCTTACCTTGACGGCATTCATCCCAATATCGTAATGGGCCGCGGCTACTATGGGCGCATCGTTCTGGCAGCCTTTGATTTTAAAAATAACCAACTACAATCGCGCTGGACCTTTGATTCTGAAAACGGAAAAAATCCCTATTCAGGGATGGGCAACCACAACCTTTCTGTTGCTGATGTTGATGAGGATGGGAAAGATGAAATCATTTTTGGTGCGATGACCGTAGATGATGACGGTAGCGGTTTATACACCACAGGGTTTAGACACGGTGATGCCATTCACGTAAGTGACCTCGATCCTGAAATACCGGGTCTGGAACGTTTTGGTGTTCACGAAATTGAAGAAGGTACCAAAGGACCGGGAGTGGTCTTGTTTTCCGCAAAAGATGGTAATGTATTATTTGAAGCACAACCTGATGAAGATGTGGGTCGTGGCGTAGCCGCAAATATTGATACCACTCGTGTAGGTGCACAAATGTGGTGGTCTGGCAATCGGAATCTTCACGACAGCAAAGGCAATCCCATAGGTAGAGCGCCACGGGTTGCCAACTTTTTAATTTGGTGGGATGGCGATACGACCCGCGAACTCTTAAACAGCAATTATATTGAGAAATATGGCAAAGGCCGAATTTTTAAAGCCGATGGCGCACATTCAGTAAACGGATCAAAATCTACTCCCAGTCTTTCGGCAGATATTCTGGGCGACTGGCGTGAAGAGCTGATGCTCCCCAGTGATGATGGTACAGAACTGCGTATTTATACAACACCTAATCCTACCACCACACGCGTATACACCTTAATGCACGATCCGCAGTACCGCTTGAGTATTGCCTGGCAAAATGTGGGCTACAACCAGCCGCCACATGTAGGTTTTTATATGGGTTACGGGATGCAAAAAGCCCCCAAACCCAATATCAAACTCGTTCCTAATCAATTAAATTCTAACTAATATGCGTCACTTTTATACTTTTTTTATTTTACTAGTAAGCTTTATAGGATTACAGCCAATACACGCCCAAAAAAGTGATACACTGCACCTAGAGGGGACCTGGCGATTTGAAATAGATGCTAAAGACCAGGGAACTACTGCAGCATGGTTTGCCCGAAAATTAAAAGACAACATCATACTTCCGGGGTCGATGCTTACCAATAACAAAGGCAACGAGGTTACCATAAAAACACAATGGACGGGTAGTATTTACGACAGTTCATTTTATTTCAATCCGCGGTTTGAAAAGTACCGTCAGCCGGGGGATGTCAAATTCCCATTCTGGCTTACGCCCGAAAAAGAATACGTAGGCGCAGCCTGGTATCAAAAGGAAATTACCATTCCAAAAGATTGGGATAATAAGCACATTTACCTCTATCTGGAACGCCCGCATACCGAAACACTGGTATATCTCGACAGTCAAAAAATAGGGATACAAAATTCTATGGTGGCTCCCCATCAATACGACTTAAGCAGCTACTTAACTCCGGGTACACATACGCTAAGCATTCGCGTTGACAACCGCGTTAAAGAAATTAATGTAGGTCCCGATTCCCACAGTATCACCGACCATACACAGGGCAACTGGAATGGAATTATAGGAAAATTAAAATTAGTCGCCACCCCCGAAATTTATATTGAAAATATACAGGCCTATCCCAATCGAGCTGCAAAAGAAGTTCGTTTTAAAATTGCTGTTGCCCAATTAAAGCAACAGTCTAAAAAAGTAACCTTAAATTTTGAGTTGGTAACGTTCAATACGGCTGCTCCTCAAAAAATAAACCCTTACTCGACTTCATTTAAAATAAACGCAACTCAGGATACACTAGTTGCAACGGTTCCGCTAGGAGAAACTATTGCGTTATGGGATGAGTTTGACCCGGCTTTATACCGTGCTAAAGTCACTTTGACGTCTTCTAAAGGTGTTGATCATAAAACCTTGCAATTCGGGATTCGGGATTTTAAAACACAAGCCACTTCTTTTCTCATAAATGACCGACCTGTATTTTTAAGAGGAACGCTAGACAATGCGATCTACCCACTTACAGGACATCCCCCAATGGATATAGACTCCTGGAAAAAAGTGTTTAAAGCTATAAAAGATCACGGTCTCAATCACGTACGGTATCATTCCTGGTGTCCGCCCGAAGCTGCTTTTAAAGCCGCAGATTTATTGGGTATTTATTTACAACCCGAAGGCCCAAGCTGGGCAAATCACGGCAGTGCTTTAGGACTAGGCAGACCTATAGATACCTATATTTATGAAGAAACAAACCGTATGGAAACCCATTACGGCAACTTTGCCTCCTATGTGATGCTGGCTTATGGTAACGAACCCACAGGACGACAGGTAGAATACCTGAGTGCTTTTAATAATTATTGGAAACAAAAAGATACCCGTCGCTTATACACTGGCGCATCGGTAGGTGGCAGCTGGCCGGTAGTACCCAATAACGAATTTATGGTGCGTGGTGGTGCCCGCGGACTGGATTGGAAAAATGAAACGCCGCAAACGCTTAATAATTTTACCAAAAATATCGCGCAATTTGAGGTCCCGTTTGTGTCGCACGAACTGGGGCAATATTGTGTTTTCCCTAATTTCAACGAGACAAAAAAATATACAGGTCCGCTTAAGGCTAAGAACTTCGAACTTTTTGAAGAGGATCTTAAAGATCATCATATGCTTGATCAGGCAGATGATTTTTTTATGGCTTCCGGGAAATTACAGGCTTTGTGTTATAAATATGATATTGAGAAAGCATTGCGTACTCCCAATTATGCCGGCTATCAAATGCTTTCGCTAAGTGATTATTCGGGTCAGGGGACTGCGCTAGTAGGTGTTTTGGATGCCTTTTGGGACCCAAAATCCTATACAGATGCGACTGCATTTCGGGAATTTGCAAACAGTACGGTGCCGCTCGCTGAGATCCCAAAGTTTGTATATACTAATGACGAATCGTTTACCGCTACTGCGCTCATTTCCCATTTTGGGAAGACACCTTTAAAGCAAAATCAAAACTGGCAGATCACTAATAGCGCAGGAATTAGTGTAGCTTCAGGTAGTTTTGATACTCCTGAAATTGGTTATGGATTATCTACTTTAGGAGAAGTAGCAGTTCCGCTTAGCGAAATCGAAACTCCACAAAAATTGATATTTACCATTTCGGTTGAAAATACCGAATTTAAGAATCACTGGGACTTTTGGGTATATCCTAAGGAATTACCTGCCGTAACCACGCAAGTTTATGAGTGTACCTCGCTTGACGAACAAGCGCTAAAAACCCTAAACTCTGGCGGTACCGTTATATTAAATGCTGCAGGACGCATCGTAAAAGGTGCCGAAGTAGTACAAACCTTTATCCCGGTTTTTTGGAACACCTCGTGGTTTCAGATGCGCCCACCGCATACTACCGGAATTTTAATCGATCCGGAGCACCCGTTGTTTAACGAATTTCCCACCGAATATCACAGTGATTTACAGTGGTACAGCATTGTAAACAACCAGCAGGTAATGCATTTGGAAGATTTTCCCGAAAACTTTAGACCGCTAATTCAGCCTATAGACACCTGGTTTATGAACCGCAGACTTGCAATGGCTTTTGAAGCCAAAGTGGGCAACGGGAAACTTATGGTTGTGAGTGTTGATCTTAACGATCCTGAGAAAGATGCGGCAGCCCACCAATTGTATTACAGCTTGCAGAAGTATATGGCTTCGGCAGAATTTAATCCAAAAAACGAACTCGATATTGCGCTGATTCAGGATTTATTTAAAACCCCATCCAAGCAACAATTTAATAAATATACAAACGACAGTCCCGACGAATTAAAGCCTAAAAATGAGGGTGAATGAGAAGTTCTATCCAACTAATAGCTGGTTTTTCTTCACTTCTGATTTTAGCAGGTTTAGCATTTACGCCTGCAATCGCACAAGAAAAAGCGCTTTGGCACAATCAAAAAAGGCTACTACACTATAAGCCGGACGGTAAAAGTTTTGTTTTAGTAAACGGTACCCGAAAATTTAACCGCGCCTTATACGGTACCAATTCTGGTTTTAGAGTAGAAACCGGCGACTTACCCGAGTTTGCATTGTATATGCCGGGAATGGGTGGCAACTTTAAACTGGGCATTGCTAATGGAAAAACCTCCAAATGGATTACAGAAGCAGACAGTATTGAAACCCGCTATACGCCGGGTATTATGGAATACACCCTGCGGGATGAGATTTTAGGTGCCGGAAGTTTACAGCTTACCGTGGTTGCTTCGGCGACACACGAAGGTTTCTTACTTAAAGTAACGGAAATCAATCTACCCGAAACGGTTGATATAAGTTGGCTATTCGGTGGAGCCAGCGGAAAGAAATTCCATAGAGATGGTGATATTGGCGCAGACCCCGAATCTGTGTTTTACCTGCAACCGGAATATTGTTTACACAACACCTATACTCTAGCCAAAAACAAGTTTACTCTTGATTTTAACTGGGATAAAAAAACGCATAAAAACACCAAAATACTCCATGGCACAATCCCCGACGGCATCGTAAAGGTAGGCAGTGCAACAGCAAATCAGAACCCTAAAAGTTTAACCAACTCCACTGCAGATACGCTTCCTGTGGTGTACGGTACCGTTTCAAGAAACGCTTCAAAAACCTATTATTGGGCGATTGAAAACCCCGATTCTAAAACAACTCAAGATACACGTACTACCGAAGAAGCATTTAATGAGGCTTTACATAAAGCAGAAACGCTGGCAAACCGCGTAACGCTTAAAACTCCTGATCCCTATTTGAATACATTGGGCGGCGCACTCGCTACTGCAGCAGATGCCATCTGGGAAAGTCCGGCATATTTACATGGCTCGGTAGCCTGGCGGATGCACCTCAACGCCTGGCGTGGTGCATATACTGCAGACCTATTAGGCTGGCACGACCGTGCGAAAACCCACTTTAGCAGCTACGGAAAATCACAGGTTTTAGAACCCGAGACCGGCCCTGTGGTTTTAGACAGCAGCCGTTATTTTGCACGACAAAAGGAAGTTTTGGGTACGGCTATGTTTAGCGAGGGCTACATAAGCAGACATCCCAATCGCAACGACCGCGCACATCATTATGATATGAATCTGGTTTTTATAGATCAGCTGCTCACGCATTTTAAATGGAATAAAAATCCTCAATTTCTAAAAGAAATATTTCCCGTAATTGAGCGGCATTTAAAATGGGAAAAACGAAATTTTGATGCAAATGATGATGGATTGTATGATGCCTACGCAACAATCTGGGCAAGTGACGCCCTGCAATACAGCGGGGGTTCGGTGACCTATACCTCGGCATATAATTACCGTGCTAATGTATTGACCGCAAAATTAGCTCAGCTTTTAGAAAAAGATCCACAACCTTATTTTTTAGAAGCCAAAAAAATTAAAAACGCCATTCAAAACACACTATGGCTTCCTGAACAAGGTGTTTTTGCAGAGTATAAAGATGCATTAGGCAATCAACTGCTACACAAAACTCCCGGAATTTGGACGGTGTATCACGCCCTTGATAAAGACATTGCAGATAATTTTCAGGCGTATCAAAGTTTGAATTATGTGAGCAATGAAATTCCGCATATTCCTGTCGCGGCTGAAGGCTTACCCTATGATGATCTTTCTTTAGTTGCAACGACCAACTGGCAACCCTACACCTGGTCTGTAAACAATGTTGCGCTGGCTGAAAATCTTAATATGGCACTTGCCTACTGGCAGGGCAATCAACCTGAAAAAGGTTTTAAACTTTTTGAAAGCGCCCTTGTAGAAAGTATGTATCTGGGTGCTTCGCCGGGCGGATTTCAGCAATTGTCGTTTTATGATGCCATGCGCGGCGAACTCTATCGGGATTTTGCAGATCCTATAGGTGTTGCTGCACGAGCTTTAGTAGAAGGTCTTTTTGGCATAAAGCCAAATTTTATCAATAATGAATTGATTATACAACCCGGCTTTCCGCAAGAATGGGAACAGGCTTCTTTACACCTACCTGATGTCTCGTTGTCTTTTAAAAGAATAGAAAATACCGAAATCTATACGCTGAAAAATAATTTCGACGCCGATTTAAATCTCAAATTAGAATTAAATGCCGCCTGTTCTACGCTTGAAGAGCTAACTGTAAACGGAAAAAAAGCAACTTACACCATGGATACGAATGCAGTAGGAACTCCTAAAATAAGTATTGATGCGGGTAAGGCTAAGCAGTATAAAATTGAAGTAAAGTGGGGTACTCAAGCTATAGATCCTATTACTACAAAAACAAAATATGCACTTCAAGAACCACTAAACCTCAACACTTCAAACGCAGAAATTCTAGAAGTTTACGATCCTCAACGTGCCCTTTCTGAGATTGATAGTTCTTCAAAGAAAATTGATGCACGTATAAATTCCGGTTTGGGGCATAAAACGGTTTTTATAAAACTGAAACATGACGAAATGATCTGGTGGCAACCGATAAATTTTGAAGTTATTCCAAAACTAGAAATCGTCAACAACCACTATTCTTCAGGAGCTGTAAAAATTGATCTTCAAAATAATGCTTCAGAAATCCTAGAAGGTACTTTAGGAATAAATACCAACCATCAACAAAAAATAAAAATTCCTTCATCAGGCAGCAAACAACTAAAGTTACCCGTACGGGCAGTGGTTCCCGGGACAAATAAGTTGAAGTTTAGTTTAACTTCGGGAGCCGAAATTGAATTGGCATTTACCAATTGGGACATACCTGTTTACCAGGTACCTAAATTTGATTGTATTGATTTATCGAGTCATTTTAATGCAGAGGTCAATCAAATTTTCAAACAACAGTATTGGAGTCCGCGACCGGAATCACCTACACTACAACTGCCCACAACCGGCATCGGCAACTGGTGCTACCCTAATATTTCCGAAGAAATAACTATAGACGATAGTGGCTTACGTAAGGCAGCAGCACGTACAGGAACCATAAAAAGTCAACAAAACATCCCATTTAAAACTGGGTCTCAAGCAAATGAGGAGAATGTAGTTTTCACCTCAAAATGGGATACCTATCCAGACACGATTAACATACCACTCACGGGTAAAGCAAGCCACGCTTACTTAATTATGACAGGTACTACAAACCCCATGCAGACCCGAATGGAAAATGGCAGAGTTACCGTAACCTATACTGATGGAACTTCAGATAAGCTGAGTCTAAAAAATCCCGAAAACTGGTGGCCAATCGAGCAGGATTATTATGCAGACGGCTATGCATTTACAGCAGATGCCCCAAAACCTCCACGCCTCATATTTAAAACAGGAGAAATAACCCGAAACTTTGATGACTATACAGATATTCACGGTTTTACGCAGTATGGAATTGATAATGGTGCAGGAACGCTTTTAGATCTTCCGCTGGATGTGAAAAAAACGCTACAACATATACACATAGAAAGTATTACCAATGATGTGATTATAGGATTAATGAGTCTCACCTTACAACGCTAACTAAAATTATGAATCTTAAACTGCTATTCATTCTGGTTTTCCTCGGGTGTACATTAGCCTGTACTCAGGAAGTTAAAAAAGAAACTACTCTAGAAAATAAAATAGACCGTAAAACTGTGGTCTCGCGTCACAATGTACATCTCACCGAGATTGATACACTGGCTTCGTTGACACTGGGTAATGGTAATTTTGCTTTTACAACCGATGTTACCGGTTTGCAAACCTTTCCCGATTTCTACGAAAAAGGGATTCCCTTAGGAACACAATCTAATTGGGGCTGGAATGCGTTCCCCAATACAGAAGCTTTTGATTTTAAGGAAACCCTGTTAGACTATGATCAAAATGGCCGAAACGTATCTTATGCCATACAGGTAAAATCACCTCAACATGCCAAAGATGCCGCTGAATATTACAGATCCAATCCGCATCGGGTGCATTTAGGAAATTTGGGTTTTGATTTAACCAAAAAAGATGGAACGCCGGTAAAACCAGAAGATATAGAGGCTGTAGATCAAACCCTAGATTTATGGACGGGAATATTAATCAGTAATTTTAAAGTAGAGGGCGTTCCGGTAAAAGTAATTACCTCCAGTAGTCAGGAGCAGGATGCGATAGGAATTAGCGTAGAATCTGCATTACTCAACACCGGCCAACTCAAAATACGCTTACGTTTTCCTGCAGCTACCGCCAGATGGTCTGATTATGGAACCCAATGGAAAAACCCTAAACACTATACCAGTACACTTACCACAAATTATGATAACACTGCGGTAATCAATCGCTCGCTAGATTCGTTGTCCTATACGGTGGGATTAAAATGGGAAGGAGAAGCAAAAGTTATAGAAAAGAAACAGCACTATTTTAGTTTAGCCCCTAAAGGCGAAAAAATCGCGTTTACCTGTACCTTTTCTGATAAAAAAATTGATGAATTACCCACTGTAAATACCGTATATGCAAGCAGCAGTACGGGTTGGGAAGCATTTTGGCAAAGTGGCGGTATTGTAGATTTTTCGGGAAGTACAGACTCCAGAGCAGCGGAATTGGAGCGTCGCGTGGTGCTTTCGCAATATTTAACCAAAGCGCAAACCAGCGCGAATATGCCACCTCAGGAAACCGGATTGACTTATAACAGTTGGTATGGTAAACCCCATCTTGAAATGCACTGGTGGCACGGAGTACATTATCCACTTTGGGGAAGACCGCAATTGCTTGAAAACAGTCTAGGCTGGTACAATACGGCATTTCAAAATGCAAAAGATCTGGCAGCCCGCCAGGGTTTTGACGGGGCGCGCTGGCAAAAAATGACCGATCCTTATGGGGATGAAGGACCCTCATCGGTAGGTGCATTTTTGGTTTGGCAACAACCGCATTTTATCACCTTTGCCGAATTGATGTACCGTGCAGACACTACTGAAACGACATTAACTACCTATAAAGACCGTGTTTTTGCAACAGCCGATTTTATGGCTTCCTTTCCCGATTATGATGAAAAAAATGACCGCTATGTTTTAGGTCCGCCGGTGATCCCTGCACAGGAACGTTTTGAAAAAACAGAAACCTATAACCCAACCTACGAACTCGCCTATTGGAACTGGGCGCTAAAAACAGCCATTAACTGGAAAAAACGCTTAGGAGAAACCGTACCTGAGAACTGGCAGAAGGTATTGGATAAGCTTTCGGCGTTGCCGATTCAGGAAGACTATTACCTGGCGACCGAAAGCGCAACAGATTCGTATACCAATCCTGAGTTCTTAACCGATCACCCCTCGGTTCTTGGGGCTTATGGAATGCTTCCGGAGACGAGTTTATTAGACAAACCAACGATGCAACATACCTTTGATAAAGTTTGGGAGGTGTGGATCTGGGAAGATACCTGGGGATGGGATTTCCCAATGACTGCAATGACTGCTGCCCGACTGGGAATGCCCGATAAAGCAATTGACGCCTTATTTATGGACGTACAGACGAACACCTACCTTAAAAACGGACACAACTATCAGGAAGAACGTTTAACGCTGTATATGCCTGGAAATGGCGGATTATTGACTGCCGTTGCGATGATGTGTGCCGGTTGGGATGGGAATAAATTAAAAAATCCCGGCTTCCCGAATGATGGAAGCTGGGATGTAAAATGGGAAGGTCTAGAGCCGTTTTTTTAAGTCGTGTATTTTTTATGCGAAATTATCAAATAGATAAATTTACATTTTCAACTGTAAGAATGATTTCAATAAAAAGTGTTCTTTTTCTTCAGCTTAGTAACAAGTTCACGTTAAAAATTTTCCAAGCCTTGGAGAAAATTTAGGGGACTTGTTGCGGTTTTGCCTAATAGGGCAAAAATGCCTAAGAAAAAGTGTCTTTTCTTTTGTTACTTTTCTTTAGACAAGCAAAGAAAAGTAAAGAAAATTTACCTGCTCTAATCAATAAAGCCTTTAATTGCAGATTTAACCTCTATCACAACATCTCAATCAATTACTAATACCTCTTGAATCTGTTTCAACTCCGCGGTAGAAACACATATCACAGTCCCGTGACGTATACCATCAGGAAATGTAACTTTATCTGAAATATCGGTCCAGTTTTTTAAGTCTTCAGACATCACAGCGCCGTATTGATGGTCGGTATATTTATCAAAATAAACAATCCATTTCCCATCTTTTTGAATGGCAGTAGGTCCTTCTGCCCAGTATTTACCGGTGATGGGTTCGCTAGCTTCAGAATACGGTCCGGTTAAATTTTCCGCGAATGCAACTTTTAAATTTTTACGTGCCGGTTCGCGGGTTTCATCTTTTAAAAACATCACATACTGCTCGCCATCCCATTGTATGGTCGCGTCTATGGAATTAAAACCCGGTTCGTATAGTACTTCGGCTTTAGTAAAATCTTTAAAATCCTTGGTTAGGATATAATACATACGGTGGTTGTATCCATCATCTGCTTTTGATTGGGTTTCCGGGAATAAACCGGGGATGGTGGTCGCCCAGTAAATCATATATTGGTCGTTTTTAGCATCGTAGGTAATCTCCGGAGCCCAGCAATTACGCGCAGTTTCTTCGTGTTGCATAACCGGTATTAATTGCTGCTCAGACCAGTTTACCAGATCTTCTGAAGAGGCATAACCGATACCCCGCTCGGTCCAACCGGTGGTCCATACCATATGATACAAGCCGTCTCCACCTTTAATTACTGCGGGATCACGCATTAATTTTTGCTCCCCCACCTCTGGAGTCAAAATAGATTCATCGTTGTTTAGCGATTTCCAATTTAGCGCATCGGTACTGTAAGCCAGATGCAAACCATCTTCCCCGTTACCTTTAAAATAAGTAAACAAGTAAGCGGGCTCTTGAGCTTTACAGGAAGTAAAAGCGGTTGCAATTATAAGTACGAATAGAATTTTTTTGATCATAATATAAAAATTACGTGTGATGAGGTTTTAGAACAAGTTCAGGATGAAATTTTGAATTTAATTACTCTGAAATTAAGCTATGCTTTTTCAACCACAGATTTAATGCTGCAGGCCAAGAATCGGCTGTTGCAGAGCGTCCCATCCCAAACCCGTGACCGCCATCTTCATAGATATGCAGTTCTACCGGTACACCGGCATCTTTTAAAGCCAGGTAATAATGAATACTGTTTTCTACCGGAACAGCTTTATCATCTGTAGCGTGAATTAGAAAAGTCTTTGGAGTAGCTGCTGTTACTTGTTCTTCTCCTGAGTATTTTGTGACAGTCGCTTCATCGGGATTTTTACCCAATAAATTATCTCGCGAACCTTGATGTGTTACTCCTTTTTTCATACTAACTACTGGATAAATTAGCATTGAAAAATCAGGTTTTGCAGACACACCTTCTTTACTGTCATATACAGCTTCCTCATACAAAGTAGATGCGGTAACAGCAAGATGTCCACCTGCCGAAAAACCCATTACCCCCACTTTTGTAGTGTCGATACCAAATTTTAAAGCGTTTTCCCGAACATAGCGAATCGCACGTTGTACATCTTGTAGCGGACCAATAGTTTTATCCTGCATAATGGCATCACTAGGTAATCTATTTTTTAACACAAATCCTGTAATACCCTGTTCTGCAAACCAGGCGCCTAGTTTGTAGCCTTCTTTATTTATCGCTAAATGGCTGTAACCACCACCGGGACAAATTACCACTGCAGTGCCGTTACTTTTACCATCTTCCGGAGTGAAAATGGTTAATGTAGGCTCTGAAACTTTGCTATATCCTCGTATTTGATCACCTTCGTATTGCTTTTCTTCTTTAAAAGAATCATTTGTAATACTTCCCGGCACTACATCCCAAAGTTTAACTTCTTCCTGTTGGGCTATTGCAGCATTGCTTAAAAATAAGCTCATTAAAATTATTTTTAATTTCATACCGGAAAGTTAAACAAAGAAAAGTTAATTGTAAAAACTACATTTTAAAACTCTAAACGATACATTTCGGCACCTGCTAAAAGAAAACAACCCAAACCATAATCTTCAAAATCGGGTTGCTTATCATAAGAAAGCGGCTGCCCATCTTTAGGTTCTTTACCCGTAGATTGTAACCATCCTAAAAATCCATTTTCGTGTAAACTATCTGAAATCATCGCATTCCAGGCTTTAGTAATTACAGGTAAATAGGTCTCTCTATCTAGTAAATCGTTGTTAATCCCATATGCGATACCGTATACAAACAGAGCTGTTCCTGAAGTTTCTTTACCTCCAAAATGTGTGGGATCGTGTAAACTCACATTCCAGAAGCCATCAGGACGCTGTACCTTTTTTAGAGCTTCTGCCATTGCTTGTAAATCTTCTACATACTGCTCGCGGTGTGGAGCATCTGCCGGGATTATAGCAAGTGTTTTTGCTAATGCTGCAATCACCCAGCCATTCCCGCGGCTCCAATACGAATCTTCTCCATTAGGCTCTGTATATGGCGAATCAAAATCTGCATCACGCCACCAGAGTCCGTCCTCAGGATTGTATAAGCCCTTCCCGCCGATTACGTTTCTACTTTCCATATACATCTGGTACATTTTCTCAAAATAACGGTCGTCTTGTTCCAACACGCCCATTTTTGCAAAAACAGGCATTCCCATTTGTATGGCATCAATCCAGTCCCAATCCCCATTTTGAGGTGTAACTAGAAACTTCTGCATACACGCGCGGGTGTTTTTTAGTTTCTCGGGTCGGGTTGCAAATTGTACAAATCGATATAGGTATGTGCTGCATCATAATCATCTGCATTACGGGTCTCGTTACCACTTCTAAAACTCCACTCGTGAAAGTTAGCCCAGTCTAGCGCGTAGGTATAATACTCTTCTTTAGGGTAAATTTTGTGAAGTGCCATTAAGCCTTCATAATAAACCCCGCGTGTCCAGATGTGGCTGGGGCGCTCTTTATTAGTAATAATGGTTTTGCCTACATCGGGCCATTTTTGCATAAAATACGAATTGGCTAATTCCATTTTTGCTAAAATGTCGTTACGGTCTATTGTTTTTTGAGCTGCACAGTTAATACTAAACACAGCAAAAAGTAGCAATGCGATTGTTTTATTCATCAGAGTATTCTTTAATTTATCAAGTAATTAGTTTGTTGTTGTTTTAAGCGGAATCAATTTTACGGGACTTAATAAACCAGAAGGAGTAGGTTCCCATACGGTAGCGTCAAAAGGTTTGTAATCTTTATTTACCATATTGATCTCATAAAAAATTTTCCATTCTTCACCGCGTAGTTCTTTAGCACGAAGTCTGTTTGCTGCAAGATTGGTGACTTTAATTTTTAAAGTATGTTTTCCCGAATCTAGTTTACCTAAATCAAGAACATAGGGTACAGACCAGGCAGTACCTATATACACATCATCTAACCAAACTGCTGCACTTTCCCGTACGTCGCCTAAATCTAAGCGCCACGCATCTGCTTCAACATCTGGCGTATTAAACATTGTTGTGTATACGGCTGTTCCTGAAAATTCTTCGGCTTCCTTACCTAAAGTCGTCCAGGATTTTAGGCTTTTCATTTCTACAGCTTCGGGTAAGACAGGACCACCCTTTTCAAATGAAATTTTCCAGGGATTGGTCAACTCAATTCCTGAATTTATAGGATTAGTATACACCCAGTCATCTGCAGCAACTGAAGTATTTGTTTTAAGAATTAAGGCATCACCAGATGCGATTTGCACGTTTACAGTAGTAACACCATTTGCTTTTTTGGTACGTGCAGCTCCCGCCTTTCGCGTAAGCGGATCTAAAATCAGCACATTCTCAACTGTTCCCGCAAGCGGAATATAGTGATCAATAGCATTTGCGGTATGATTTACCAAATAATAAATTTTGCTTCCATCAACATCCCGTCTTATAAATTTTAACCCTGTGTTTACTAAAGTCTCGGGATACACTGAAGCTGCTTGCAAACCGGTTTCTAAATCAGTTGCTGAAAGAGAATTAGTTTCGATAAGTGATTTTAATTCTTGGGTTTGCTGCACATATTTATAAAACCCCGGAACACTTTCTGGTAAGCCTCTAAATAGTACCGAAGCTCCCTGATTTTTCAATTCAATTAATTTTTGAAGTGTTGCCAATGGCATAAAATCAGTATCTGGGACTACCAAAGACTTGTAGCTACCGCCGGGTAGAACGATCTTTCCATCTACAACAGTTGCTTGTTTTAGAAAATCATCTGAAAGAAAATCTACTCCATAACCTTTTTGCATCAGTTCCTGAGTAGTATTATAAAAGGGTGTACCCAGCAACCACTCCTCTAGCGAGTGAATTTTAAACTCAAAGAACAATTTACCGTGCTGAAATTTGTTCCACTCATCCTGAATAGGCCAGTATAATAAAGTCTCATTATCGGGTTTACCCTCTTGTAAAACAGATTGCACATTAGTCAAATACGAAAATAGAGCAGGTACATCCTCCCATATCGTAGTATTAGGACTAAAATTTACAGAAGCATAAAACTTCCAGCCCGGCCAACCTGCACGCTCCGGTGAATAGGTAGAGCCATGTAAAAAGATATGATTTACCCCATTAAGCAACAACTCTTCTGCTTCCGGTTTTGTTTGTGAAAGTGCGGTTTTAAAATGCTCGCGTAACCACGTAAATGTCTCTGAAGAAATTAAAGGTTTCCCGGCGATATGCCCTGCGGAAGACGAAAACTTCAGCATTACAGGATCTGCATCACCGCTACGTATATTTTCGGCTTCGCGTCTAAAACCCTGTATATCATACGGCATAGAGCCAAAAGTCTCACACTCGGGAATATCTGCCGATGCATATAAGTCGATCAAATTGCCCGGCGAACCATGTGCCTGCAATTTGGTTTTAAAATTATGGGTGTTTGCCCATTTAGTCCAGGGTTCATCAAATTGGGTCAATAATAATTCAGAAATGGTAAGCCTGTAATCTGCTTTTACCCGATTGCCCAGTTCCTCGTCTTCTTCACTCAATAAAAGATTGATATGTTGTTTAAGATCGTAACCTCTGTGTTCTTCAAAAAAAGAAAAGAACTTAGGTGTAAAATCGGTACCATATACTTCATAACTATCATTAAAAATAGCACGAAGATTTCCATTTAATTTCGCAAATGCAGAATCATAAGGTTTTACGTATGCCTCAAAAGCTTCGTTAGAATAATGATCTAAAGTATAACCTGCACCACCCGGGGCAGACCGTTTTACCTGCTGACCTGTTTTACCGGTAAATAAGGCATATACGGTATAGTCTGCATCAGGATTCTCCCATGAAATTGTCCCGTCACTAACTTGTGTCGTTAAATCTTTTAAGTTTCCATCGTCGTCGTAAGCTAACAAAGCAGAGAACACTGCAGGTTGCTTTTCGATAGCTGGTGGATGAATGGCGCTAGTAAAGGCAACTCCTTTTCTTACCGTATAAGTAGACACTACCAGCTTGGTTGCGGCAAACTCTTTTGTAACCTGTGGCCCACCATAAGGCCAGCCGGTTCCTAAAACCATATCGACTCCCAGACCAAGACTGTCTGCGGTAGAAATGGTATAATCTAGCATCTCCAGCCATTTTGGAGAAAGATGATCTAGAAAATTAGCTTCTTCCCCTTTTACACCATATATGGGAGTAATTTCCACTCCGCCAAGACCTGCTTCTTGAAAAGCAATGAGGTGTTTTTTTAGATTGGGTTTATCTACTGCACTACCCATCCACCACCAGCGTGTCCACGGCTTAGTGGTATTGGTAACTTCAGGCCAGATCGAATTTTTTAACGGTTCTTGATGCTCTTGCGTTTTACAACTTAAAAAAACCATTAAGGCTGAGAGGATCAATAAATATTTAGGGTTGGTATAGGTCATTAATTCAAGGTAATTAATTGCTAAAAATAAGTGGGTATGCTACAGGTATTCAAGTTATGCTAAAAATAAAAGTTCATAAATCAAATGCTATCCTGTGCCGTCCTGTTGAGCACACTAATTAATGTATAGTAGAAACTACCACGACTATATTAACATAAAGCAGGACAGTACAGCACAGTAAGTACAGGATAGCGCTACCGTTTCCTTTATTTAATTTTAAAGCACAAACAACTAATGCTAGTTTATCTCTCTAAAAATTAATGAATATGAAAAAAACGCAAAAACACATCGTACTGTTTTTAAGTTTTTTAATGCTTAGTATAACCATCTGGGCACAAGAAAAAACAGTATCGGGTACCGTTACAGATTCTCAGGGAATGCCGCTCCCGGGAGTTAATGTCATTGTACAGGGAACCTCAACAGGTACCCAAACCGATTTTGACGGTAATTACAGCTTACAGGCTAATGAAGGCCAAACCCTCCTTTTTTCTTTTGTAGGAATGAAATCGATTTCGCAACTTGTAGGTGCTGCAAATTCATATCCTATTACGTTACAAGAAGATAGCTCAGAATTAGACGCCGTCATCGTAGTGGGATATGGTACCCAAAAGAAGTCAGATATAACTGGTGCTATCTCGCAGGTATCTGCAGATGAACTCAATGACTTCCCGGTTCAAAACACTTTACAAGGTATTCAGGGTAAAGCTGCCGGGGTAAATATTTCATCTAATGCGAGACCGGGTGAAATAGGTTCTATACGTATACGTGGTGAACGCTCTATAAGCGGTAATAGCAGTCCTCTGTATGTGGTTGACGGTGTACCGCTGCAATCGGGTGGCTTAGAAGCATTCAATCCTAATGATATTGAATCTGTTGAGATTCTAAAAGATGCTTCGGCAACTGCTATTTATGGTTCACGTGGTGCAAACGGCGTGGTATTAGTAACTACCAAAAGTGGTAAAGACGGAAGATTTCAATTAAACTACAGTACCAATGTAACTGTCGAAAACATACGTAATCTTGCTGACTATTGGAATGCAGGAGACTATGCCGAATACAGACGAGATGCGTTACGCGGTGCCGGTCTTTATCAGAGTAAGGGCTATGCAGACCCAATCTTAGATGCACAGTATTTTGGCGGTGATGAGACGGCATTAAATAATATTTTAGACGGGTACTCCTGGGTTGACCGTGATGCACGCATCGTACAAACCCGCCCTGCGACTGCAGAAGAGCAGGCCCTTTATGGTGTAAGTGAAATACCGGTATATGACGGTTCACAGGTACCTACTGCAAACTGGACCGATTTTGCAGAACAAACAGGTATTTTACAGCAACACAACCTGAGTGCCAATATGGGTACTGAAAAAATGAAAGCCTATATCTCTACAGGTTATTTAGATCAACAGGGAACCGTACCGGGTCAGGAATACAAACGCTACAGTGCTTTGATGAATTTAGAATTATCTCCGGTAGACTGGTTTACCATAGGAGGAACGATCAATGCGAGTTATTCGGTACAGGATTATGGGTATGCAGCCGGAGGATCAAGAGGGTCAAGAACGCTTTATGAAGCGGCTTTAGGACAGTTACCTTATGCGCAACCTTATGATGCTAATGGAGATTATATTTTTAATCCCGGTGGTAACCCAAATATCATAAACCCAATACGCGATATTGGTGAAGTGATCAACGAGCGTAAAACTGCACGTATGTTTGGCAGCTTTTTTGCGGAATTAAAATTAGCTGAAGGCTTAAGGTTTAAGACCATCTTTGGTCCCGATATTCGTAATTTTAGAAATGGTCAGTTTCAAAGTGCGGAATCAAGTTTACGAGGTGGTGGCAGTTCTTCTTCTACAAATTATGCACGCTACTCAACCAGCGAGAGTGTATCCTGGACGCTTGAAAACCTACTGTACTACAATAAAAACTTTAATGATTTACACAATGTAGGGGTTACCCTGCTACAAAGTTCGTCACGTGTTACCGGCGAAAGTAATGATATGACTGCTTCAGATTTACCGTATGATAGTCAGTTATGGTACAACCTGGGCTCAACAAACCGTGGAGCTCTTGATGGCTGGGGGTCTAGTTATACTAAACGTACACTTACCTCGTATATGGCTCGTTTAAATTACGGCCTTCTAGACAAATACCTCTTAACGGTAACCGGTCGTGCAGATGCTGCTTCCGTATTAAGTGAAGGTAATAAATGGGATTTCTTTCCATCATTGGCTTTAGGTTGGAAAATGGAGCAGGAAGATTTTATGAAAGATATAGACTGGATCAATCAGTTTAAATTACGACTGGGTTATGGTGAAGTAGGTAATCAGGCTGTTGCCCCTACTCGACTTCTGGAGGACTGGTTAGGCTTCCGTATATATTTGGTTCTATTGCAGCACCCGGTTATGTCGTAGGGGATCCTAAAGGTACAGATCAGGGAAGCTTGCCCAATAGAAATTTAGGTTGGGAACATACACAACAAATTAACCTGGGATTAGATTATGGTTTTCTAAACAATAGAATTACAGGTTCTATTGAATATTATGTAGCAAATACCGATGATATTCTTTTAAATAAAACGCCAAACTCGGTTACGGGTTACGGTACGATTACAGTCAACGCCGGAAAAACCAAGAATACAGGAGTTGAACTGGCGCTTTCTACGGTAAATATTGAAAGTCCTGATTTTAGATGGACATCTGACTTAACTTTTACCTCAAGCCGTACTGAAATTGTATCACTGGTTGACGGAAGTAAAGATGATGATATTAATAACGGCTATTTTATAGGCCAGCCAGTAGGTGCTATTTACGATTTCAAAAAAATAGGTATTTGGCAAACTGCAGATGCAGCTGAGCTTGCACGTTACAATGACAACGGTGCAGATTATGAGCCGGGAGATATTAGAGTACAGGATGTAAATAACGATGGTATTATAGATCCTACTAACGACCGTCAGATAATAGGTAATGGCAATCCGGAATGGATAGGTGGACTTATCAATACCTTCAGCTATAAAAATTGGGATTTAAGTGCATTCTTATATTCAGAATGGGGTGCTACCATACGTGGTGGAGCGGTAGATTTACAAGGTCAATACGTGCATCGCGCAGTAGATTACTGGACACCAAATAATCCTACCAATGCATATCCTAGACCGAATTACAACAATGGCGGTCAACCCCTGTTCTTTAGTTCTATGAATTATCAGGATGGATCATTCATCAAGCTAAGATATGTATCACTCGGGTATAATTTTGAAAAAAACTATATCGAAAAAATAGGCTTGTCAAACTTAAAAATTTATGCTCAGGCAATAAACCCGTGGTTATATTCGAAAGCAGATTTCTTAGATCCTGATAGTAGTTTTCAAAATGGGGGTTCTAACAACAGCGCCTCGTCTATCACAACAAACAGTTTTGTTGTAGGACTTAATGTTACATTTTAAAAAAAAGCAAGATGAAAAATTTATATAAAAAAATAACACTTTGCGCACTTGCTGCTCTTCCATTGGGTTACAGCTCTTGCAGCGATGATTTCATACAGGAAGAACTGGTGGCAGTACTTACGCAGGAGCGCTACAACTCGCCAGAAGGATTAGAAGAACTTGTAAACGGTGCTTATGAGGGCTTACGCTTTCATTTTAATTATGAATGGTCGTATGTTTTAACCAATTATGGGACTGACACCTTTACTAATGGTGGGGGCACAAACCACATCAAATGGAATCAATACAGCAGTGAATTAGATGCTACAGAACGAGACAATCTTGCGCCTTATTGGAACAATATGTATGCGCAGATAAATCTCGCGAATATTGGTATTTCTAAAATTCCAGAAGTGCTTGCAGAAACTCCCGCTTTGCGAGATACGCGTATGGGAGAACTCTATTTTTTTAGAGGGTTTAATTATTACAATCTCGTAACGCAGTTTGGTGATGTGCCAATATCTACAGAACCTATAACGACAGATCGTGCAGATTTCCCCAGACAGCCTAAGGCAGATGTTTTTAATTTATTAATAGATGATTTGACAAAAGCGGTAGAAATGCTTCCTACTGAAGAAACTCAGGAAGGCCGACTCACAAAAGCTGCAGCACGTCATTATTTAGCTAAAGCATATCTTACGCGAGCTAGCGAATTGAATGCCGAAATAACACAGCCAAACGATTTACAAATGGCGGCTACTCTTGCAGATCAGGTAATCAGTGAGCGTTCACTAGCACCTAATTATAAAGATATTTTTAATTATACCGCTGTAAATGGGGCTAACGAGCAATTATCTGAAATTCTACTAGCCGCACAGTTTGACAATACACAGGCACTTTTAGGGAGATACGGAAATCAAACGCACCTGTATTTCTTATCAGTCTATCGCTTCTTTCCGGGTATGACGCGTAATCTTGCAGATGGACGGGAATTTCAGCGCTTAAAGCCTACAGACTATGGCCTTGATAATTTTGACCGGGTAAATGACTCCAGATTTTATAAGAGTTTTCAGACTTCATATATCGCTCAGAATACAAACTCTGTACCCAGATGGACAGCAGCTACAGCGCCCACTCCAGATCTAGTAGGTGAATTAAAATTTAATGTAGGGGATACTGCAGCAGTCTATGTGGTGAATGAACGTGACGATATGCGCTTTACACCTGCTTATAAATCAACGTTGGCGCCACTGGTGGTTGCAAGATATGCAGTTGATGAAAATGGTAATCAAACTACAGATTATAACATAAGCACTTACCCTTCCCTACTAAAATATGCAGACCCGTTTAGAACCAACTTTAATGATGCTAAAGGAACTCGTGATGGTATTCTTGCACGTCTGGGAGAGACGTATTTAATAGCAGCAGAAGCTTATGGCAGAATGGGTGATTACAATACTGCACTTGGTTATATAAATGAGTTACGAGAGCGTGCTGCATATAAAGAAGGTGAAGATCGTGGTTTTGTTTATTACCTTACAGAACCTGAGGTTAATTACGGAGTTACTACAAGTACTGCTGATGCTATGCAGGCCACCGAAGCCTTTTTTACACCCGGCACACCAGAAGCAAATGCGCAGTTGTACCCTGCAAGATCAGGTTCTAAAGCAGATTTATTTATAGAGTTTGTACTTAATGAACGTGCACGCGAACTTATGGGTGAATTCTACAGATGGGTAGATCTTACCAGAACTGAACGTTTAATTAGCAGAGCAAAAGCATTTAACCCTGATGCAGCGGCAAATGTGAGTGAGAAATTTACCTTACGTCCGGTACCACAGTCGTACCTTGATGCTTTAAAAATTGATGGAGCTTCTTTGTCTCCAAGTGAAAAACAAGCAATGCAAAATCCGGGATTCTAATAGTGATTATTCCGGTTAACTTAAAGAATAGTCAAACACATTAAAGCGTGTTTGACTATTCCTGTTTATAATTTTAACTCAACTACTATGCGCTTATCTATTTTTCTGTTTAGTCTTTTAATTACAGCATCGCTTGCTGCCCAGACCACTTTAGGCAGTTTTCAATCGATAACAAGCCAGGATAAAAAACACATTCAGATTAAAACAACTAAAGGTCATATGTGTATGGAGATCTGCAACGCAGCTGTTATACGATTTAGAACCTCCTGGGATGGTAATTTTGAACCTAATGAACCCTATATGGTAACGCAGTATGACTGGGCAGAAACCAAATGGGATCTTAAAGAAACTGCAGATTTAATTCAGTTAAAAACAGCGCAGCTCCTTGTAGAAGTAACTAAAAATCCGGTTCAGGTAACGATTAAAGATAAATTTGGAAACATACTTTCTAAAGATGCCAACTCCGGAGATTATACAAAAGATCAAGTAGTAGGCGCTCAAAAAGAATTATTTCCTGACGAACATTTCTTTGGCTTTGGCGAAAGTATGGATTTCTTAGACCGAAGAGGTAAAATCACCAATCTTACGGTGGGTCGCGGTGAGGGTTTGCCCCATATTATCGGTGCTTACAACGTTTTGGAAGCCAATTACAGTCCGGTGCCATTTTTTATGAGTACGCGTGGATATGGGATATTTTTTCATACTTCATTTGAAACACGCTGGGATATGGGACACACCGCTAACGATGTCTACACGTTTGAAGCTAAAGGTGGGGAACTCGACTATTATTTTATCTACGGGCCCGGTTTTCCGGCGATCTTAGATCACTATACGGACATTACTGGTAAATCTCCGTTACTTCCTAAGGCTGCCTTAGGGCTGCACGTAGGGACGTACAGCGGCGGAACCTGGGGGTACGAAGAATTAACTTCAGATCAATATCCCGTAGCGCTTGTAAAAAAATTTAGAGCACTTAATATTCCAATAGATATTTTACATCTGGATTCTACCTGGCGTATTTTCGGTAAAAATGGAGGCAGCGGTGCTACAACTTTTGAATGGCGGGAAACCTTTGAAAATCCCGAAGCTATGTTTGACAGCCTGTATGCGCAGGACTTAAGTATGGTGGGCGTTCACGTAAGACCGCGTTTTGATAATGGTAACACACTCAATTTACTCGATCAGGCCCGTGAAGCGGGTTTTGTATATCCCGAACCCAATAATACCGGTGAATTTGTAAACTTTTTTGACGAAGAAGCTGTAAACTGGTGGTGGCAAAATGGAGCGAAGCGCCTTGCAGATTCGGGTGCTATGTTTTTTAAAACCGACGAAGGAAGTGCCTTTGGGCGAAAAGCCAATGAAAGTGATAAAACCGGTCCTCAAGGCGAAGAGATCAAGCGATTGCATAATTTGTTTCCGCTCGTTTATGCTAAAGCACCCTATAAGAAGTTTGAAACGTATAACGGTCAACGCGGAATGAATCATACCCGAGAAGGCTACGCCGGTATTCAACGTTATCCCTTTATTTTTGCGGGTGACTGGCCTAGCGAATGGCAGTATTTTGAACCCGTGATTAAAGCGGGGTTAAATATTGGTTTATCAGGCGTGAGCAACTGGGCGCATTGTATGGGTGGTTTTGAACACGTTGCAGACCCCGAGTTATACATCAGATGGACGCAGTTTGGTTTGATGAGTCCTATAGCACATTTGTTTGGTATGGAGCATCCCAACTATAAAGAACCCTGGAAATATGGTGATGAAGCTCTGGCAAGCTTTAAGAAATACGACGACCTACGCTATAGCCTCACCCCCTATTTATACAGTACTATGTATAAAAACCATAAAGATGGAAGCCCAATCATGCGCGCATTAGTGCTCGATTATCAGGAAGATCCCAATGTATATGCTATAACAGATCAATATTTATTAGGAGATGCTATGATGATTTGTCCCGTTACTACAAAAGGAGCTAAAACCCGTACGGTTTATCTGCCCGAAGGAAATTGGATTAATTACTGGACACAGGAAGCATATACCGGGAAGCGTTTTATAAATGTCTTATGCCCCTTAGACGAGATGCCTATATTTATTAAAGAAGGCGCTATTATACCTACACAAGACCGGTTAGAAACCATTGGGTCTAAAACTCCGGAGGTCATTACCTTAGATATCTACTCCGGTAAAAATTCAGAATTTCAATTGTATGATGATGATGGTAAAAGCTTAGACTATAAAAAAGGGATGTATACCCGTACTCAAATTACTACAGCGCATACTGAAAATTCCTTAGCTATTACCATTAATCCCGATTATAAAAATTTTGAATTAGCTAAGCGCACGTATAACGTACGGGTACATTTTGTAGCAAAACCCACAGCTATTAAGATAAATAATAATGAGATTTCAAGTTATACGTATGAAAACGAAATTTTAGAATTCGCCCTTACTGATGTTCAAAAATTAAAAACCATTAAAATTGAGCTTTAAAATGTTAAACAATTTTTAATGCGAACAAAATGTGAAGTTTAGCTTTAAATATGACTTATTTTTAGGGCCTCTAAACCCTACAATTGATTAATAAAGACTTTTTAAGAGTACAAAAATTAGCAGATCTCGATCTGGATTATGAGTCGCTTCGCAGTGAGTTTGGCCCTTTAAGTGTATTAGCCGCTAAAATAGCAGGGACTGAGCTTTCTGAAGTAAATTTTATTGATAATTATACGCAGTGGACCGTCGCCGGAACGCTGGATGAATTCTCACAAAAAAGTCGCGAAGAATCTATTTGTAATTTTACAATAGAAGAAAAGCATCATTTTGAATCCCGGGTTGACTTAGATCCGCGTTTTAAAAATTCTGATTATGTAAAGAATGAAGGCTATAAATTTTATTATGGTATTCCGTTACGGTTAGGAGATGACATTGCAATAGGTACGCTGTGTGTAGGCGGTAAGAAAATTGAAGAGTTGTCAGACGCTCAAATAGAACAGCTACACATAATCGCAAAACAAATTGTAAAGCATATACAATTAAAGTTTGAAACGCAAAAAGCCATTCAGCAGGCTCATGAGGAGAAACTGCTAAAATTACGCCTGGCACACGATGTACGAAGCCCTTTGAGCGGGATCTCCCAACTTATAGAACTCAATGATTTTGAAAGTCAAACAAAGGAAGAATTACAGGATATCGTAAAATTAATTTCGGCTGCTTCATCAGGCATTCTGCAATTAACCAATGATATTTTAAAAGATCATTTTACAGCTGCTGAAAGCAAAATGGAAGCCCAGTTTACCGTAGCTTCCTTGGCTTCAAAATTAAGTGATCTCTACAGCCCACAGGCTAGATCTAAGAATATTGAGCTTTCGATAGACTTTAAGGAGCACGATTTAACATTCCCAAGACGCAATTTGCTACCGCTCATTGGCAATCTCATATCCAATGCCATAAAGTTTACCAGATCTAAAGAACAGGTACATGTTTATTTAGCGATAGAAGAACAATTGAAGCTCGACATTTTAAAAATTGAAGTTAAAGATTGGGGTGTAGGAATGAATCAAAATCAAATTGATGCGATTCTAAACACCCAGTCTATTCATAAAGCAGGAACTTCAGGAGAGTTGGGCTATGGGATGGGACTCTTATTTGTAAAAGAACTCATTGCAAATTTAAATGGTACCATGCATATTGAAAGTACCAAACATCAGGGAACGCAAATAAGGATTGAGATTCCATTGCTTTGATTATAGTAGAAAAAACGTTCTAATATATAAAAAGCCCTGTTGAATATTCAACAGGGCTTTTTATATATAACTTATAAGGAATTAAAAACTATTTTTAAAACGCTCCCACAAACTAGGTTTACTTTGTCCATAAGCATAACCATATTTATTACCATAACCAAAATTAGCGTTCTTCACGTCATTAATTACAAAACTTACATCGTGTAGTTTCCCTTCGTTATTGGAATCAACAGCGAATTCTAACAAGCGCTTTTCGGTGTATCCGGCCCGGGTTACATAGAGTATAAGTTCTGCATGTTTACTAATTAAGAAGGTATCGGTTACGAGCATTGAAGGTGCCGTATCTACAATCACATAATCAAATTTAGTCTGTAAGTCTTTCAGCATATGCCCAAACTTCGCCTGTCTCAAAAGTTCAGACGGGTTAGGTGGAATACTTCCCGAAAGGAACAACTTCAGATTGTTATGAAATTTAGAATCGTGAACCAAATCATCAATTTTGTGATCGTTATTAACCAGATAATCACTCACCCCTAAGAAACTCTTGGAAGAGTTATCATAACGCTGTAACTGCGGATTTCTAAGGTCGGCCCCCACTATAACCACCTTTTTACCGGTATTGGCCAGGGTCATAGCCAGGTTGATCGAAGTAAAGGTTTTCCCCTCCCCCTTTACCGTAGAGGTCACATAAATACAGTAACCTCGATCTTCATTCGCAACATTGACGAGTAAGTATTGTAAGTTAGTGGTCATAATTCTAAAAGACTCCGCCAGTACCGAACGGTCGTTTTCAACTACCAGATCAGATTCTCCTTTAGCAATACTGGGTAATTCCCCTACAATAGGAATAGATTTGGTTACTTTCTCAATATCTTCTCGACGCTCTATTTTATTATTGAGTAAGCGTTTGATATAAATGACCAGAAAAGGAATTGCCAGACCCAATAATAAAGCTGCTGCAAAAATAATTTTCGGTTTTGGAGATAGGGGTATGTTTAAAGAATAAGCGCTATCTACAATTTTTGCTTTAGGTGCCGTTGCCGCTAAGGACAACGAATTTTCTTCGCGTTTCTGAAGCAGAAATATATACAGGGCTTCTTTGATATTTTGCTGTCTTGAGATGTCTCTAAATTGACGCTCTTTTGCAGGAACCTTAGAAATTTCAGAACCTATTAAACGAGATTGTCTGTTTAAATCATTCTCAGCAATTCGTAAGTTAGATAAAGTTTGTTCAAGCCCGTTAATAATATTAGCTTTAAGCTGATTAATTTGTGAATTGAGACGGGTAACCGTCGGGTTTAACTCCGTAGCACCAGCTAAGATACGGTTGCGTTCTAAAACCAATTGGTTGTAGTTGGCAATTTGCGTATTTACAGATTCGCTTTCTAATCCTACATTAGCAGGTAACAGCCCACTGTTATCGGTATCGTTTTTAAGATAGCTCAGCATCGATCGGGATATAGACAGTTGGGTTTGCAGTTCCTGTTCGCGCTTTCGATACTCACTCGCATTTTCGATAATGAGTGAGGCTTCGGCTTCGATGTTGGTAAGACTATTGTCTTCCTTAAATTCTTCAAGCCCTACCTCTACCGTATCGAGTTCGCCACTAATAATTTTTAAACGCTCGTCAATAAAACGCGCGGTACTTACCGCCACTTCATTTTTATCTTCAATGGCCTCTTTATTGTATTCAAAAATTAATTGATCTAAAATATTTTGAGCCTTTTCTTTAACCGTACTTCCTAAGCTGAACTCCAGAAGTGTGGCATTATCATCTATTAAATTAATTTGTACAGTTTGTCGGTATTTATCGGCTACATCAGCAACTTTTTTAACCTTTACCAATACCCGATTTTTTGCAGAGACCGCTTCTCCATTCCCATTAAAACGATTATCCTTAAACATAAACGTCCCAAATGGTAAATTGACCAGTTCCCCAATTTTTACCAGTTGGGAGTTCCCGGTTTCCACAAAGGTCAAGGTCAGGGTTCCTTGTTCTTTGGGTTCTATGGTAAAAATATTCAACGCTGCGCTGGCGGCTTTACTGAGTATAGCTTCATCTAAGGTGATAACCTCAACGAGAAAGGGCGTATTCAAATACAACTCATCTTCCTTAACACCCTCTAAATCATAATACTCTACATTCGCTTTAAGCGCCTGTATGGTACTTATCATCAAGCGACGGGATTTTAGAAGTCCTATTTCATTTTCTATACTATTGGTGCTCATACCTCCCAGGAGACCCAAATCTGCAAAACCGGCAGCCTCAGCACCTAAACCGCCACCTTTGCTTTCTTCATCTTTAATAATGACACTGGCAACGGTTTGGTAAACAGGAACACTTAATTTTAAATAAACAAAGGCGATGATTAAGGCGGTGAGCACCCCTAAAATAAACCATGGCCAGTAGCGTAAATACTTATCAAGTTCTTCTCTAATATTGATTTCTTGTTCTTCCATTTTAGTATACGAGGATTGATCGGGCATTAACGAGATATTACAACAATTAGTGAAATTATAACGGAAGCTACAGAAATATACAAAGATGTATTTCTATTGTAACTGGCTGCCTGACGTGCCGGGCCGTTGGGCTCTACGACAACAACGTCATTTTGTTTTAAGTAGTAGTAGGGAGAATTTACAATAGCATTGTCTGTAATATCTAAATAGGCTTTTGTTAACGTGCCATTTTCTTCGCGCATAACTAATATATTATCTCTACGCCCATAAATCGTCATATCCCCTGCAAGTCCTAAAGCCTTTGGTAAACTGATGTATTCATCATTTATAGCAAAAGTTCCCGGCTTATTCACCTCTCCCAGAACAGAAATCTGAAAATTAACCAATCTCACCACCACGATTGGGTCTTGAACATATATAGAAATCTTCTCTTGTAATAATTCCGAAATTTCTTTTCGTGTTAAACCGCTTACTTTAACGTCTCCTAATACCGGAAATTGAATAGTACCTTCATCACTTACTAAATAAGTCTGTAATCTAGGAGTACCTGTAGGCTCTAATGCTCCACTGCTTACGTTACCAACACCTATAACCGGCAAATTAAAAGGTATTGCGGCTTCTTGTTCGGGTGCAGAAACACTAATAGTAAGTTGATCATTTGTTTTAATTTTAAACAGAGATCGCTCCGGTTGATTTAAATCAACAAGTATCGAAGGATTATCGAGCTCCTGCTCATAGAAATAAACCATTTCTTTTCTCGAAATACAAGAGCTTAGGCTAATGAGCAAGAAAAAGACAACACTATATTTTATTATATTCATCAAATTAAAATTTAGCCAAATTTATGATTATATTCTTAAGAAGCTTCGTGTTTCTTTTAGATTATAGTTTAAACACTTTAACAAACGATCTTGAGTATTAATAGGCTTTCTCTTCACCTTGAATGGCGTTTAAAACAGTCTTAATAACAATTTTAATATCCAACCGCAACGACCATTTCTCGACATAAAAGATATCTAGTCGCGTACGGTTAACGATATCGGCCTGTTGTACGATTTCTCCGCGATACCCCCGTACCTGCGCTAAACCGGTTATTCCGGGTTTAACAAAATGCCGAACCAAATACTTATCTACCGAGCTCTGATACATCTCGGTATGCAGTTCCATATGCGGCCGGGGTCCCACTACACTCATATCACCCAACAATACATTATAAAACTGGGGCAACTCGTCGATACTGGTTCGGCGCAAGAAACGACCCAACTTGGTAACCCGTTTATCGTTTTTGGTCATCATGGTTTTATCTGCATCGGCTGTGGTGGTCATCGATCTAAATTTATAGCACCAGAATACCTTACGATCTACCCCGTGACGCTTTTGCTTAAAAAATAGAGGTTCATTAGAATCAAAACGCTGCAAGATAAAAATAATAGGACTCAACCACGATAAAATACCTACGATTACTAATAATGAAAATATCACATCAAAAGTACGCTTAGACCAGTGCGCCCAAAGGGTATCTAAAGGCAGTTCACGCATATTCAATACAGGTACAGACTTATACATCTCGATCGTCATCGCCCGGGTAAATATTTCTTTATTATCGGGTATGATTTTGAGCTTTTTCATATTGTTATCTGCAAAAGCCATCAAATTGAGCAGTTCTGCCTGTGACAAGCGGGAAACGGTACAAAAGATCTGATCGATATTGTAGTTTAGTACATATTGAAAACACTCTTCTATTTTACCTAAGTAGGTAGGACTTTGCGAATGTTGATTGTCAAAATACCCCTTATAACGATACCCCAAATCCCCTTCATCAAAAACGCTTCGTATTTTTTTTAAATTCCGGTCTCGTCCTATGACCACAACATTGACCTGGTTCCCACCCATCTCCCGATAGCTGCTGCGCGCCCAAAAAAACGAAATCCGATAGACCAAAAGGCACGCGTAAAGAACGCCTAACGCAAAAGACGGGTTCCCGGAGGCTGTGATACCCGCTCTTCTAAAGCCAAACCAGGCAAAATACGCCAAACCAAAAACTAATAACAACTGTAAAAAGCGATTGAAATTATCCCTGAAGCGTTCTTTACGCGCTGTAGGATAAAAATTAAGCCAGTAGGCGCTCAATATCCAGGAAAAGTTAAAGTACACAATCGCCCAAAAATTCAGGAACGTTTCGGGTACAAAAAATCCAAGAATTCCATTGATAAAAACTAAATGGATAACAATAGATATCGGAATTATGTATTTTGAAAAACGCAAATGGAGCTAGTTATATGATTTTACAGGTAATAAACGGGGTAATAAATACTGTGGGATTTTGCGGGCTATTTTAAACGCCAACGTAAAAGGTCCCCACAGCCCATACCTGCGAATGATGTCCAGATCTTCTTTAGATTTCTTTTTCTGAAGTGAAGCGGTGGTGCTTTTACCGCCCAGTCGCATCTTGACCAACCACCGGTCTAAAAAATAAAACCGAATATCAGGATTTTTAAACCAGCGTAAGCTCATCTCATAATCTCCGGCGATACGATACCCTTCTTCATACAACCCATACCGGTCAAATACCGCTGCGGTAGCATACATAGTCGTATGTAAAGGTACCCAGCCGTAATTCAACAGGGCTTTTTTAAAGGGAGTCCCTTTATACACCCGCTTGATTTGGGAAGGGTCTTCCCGGGCTACAAACATCCCATTCCCATAAACCACATCGGCTTCAGTGGCTTCAAAAGCGGCCGCCACTTCGCCTAATGTGGAAGAATTAGGATAAAAATCATCAGAATGTAAAATACCAATGATGTCTCCGGTAGCTGCCCGTATCCCCTTATTTAAGGCATTATACAGACCTGTATCGGCTTCAGAAATATAGTAGCCCAAATTGTCTTTATAGGCTTCAATAAGTTGCTGGGTTCCGTCTGTAGAACCCCCATCGATTACAATATGTTCAACATGAGCATAATCTTGATTATGAACAGCTTGCAGGCACGATTCAATTGTATTCTTATTATTATAGACTATGGTGATTACAGAAATTTTCAATAGTTAGCAATTAAATGATTTTATCAAAATAAGCAATTGTTTGCTCCAGACCATCTCTTAATTTAACTTTTGACTCCCAGCCGTTTAGTTTAGCATAGGCCAAAGAAGAATCGGGTTTACGCTGCTTAGGGTCATCCTGAGGTAAGGGCATAAACTTGAGTTTTGATTTGGAGCCCACCAAATCCAATACTTGTTCTGCCAACTCGAGCATCGTGAATTCGCCGGAATTGCCCAGATTCACAGGACCGGTAAACCCCGCTTCACTCTGCATCATTCTGCAAAATCCCTCTATTAAATCATCTACATATTGAAACGAACGAGTTTGTTGACCATCTCCAAAAATGGTAATATCTTCTCCCTTCAACGCCTGCACAATAAAATTAGAAACCACGCGCCCATCTTCCGGGTTCATTTTAGGACCGTACGTATTAAAAATACGTACGATTTTAATATCTACCCCATTTTGATTATAATAGTCCATAAAAAGGGTTTCTGCGCAACGTTTCCCTTCGTCATAACAGGAGCGTAAGCCGATAGGGTTTACATTCCCCCAGTAGCTTTCAGGTTGGGGATGTACTGCCGGATCTCCATAAACCTCAGAAGTACTGGCCTGTAAAATTCGGGCTTTTACCCGCTTGGCCAATCCCAGCATATTAATAGCACCCATGACCGAGGTTTTAATCGTTTTGATGGGATTGTATTGATAATGCACCGGGCTTGCAGGACAGGCCAGATTGTAAATCTCATCTACTTCTGCATAATAGGGTTCGGTAACATCATGACGCACCATCTCAAAATACGGGTTGTCTAAAAACTCGACTATGTTTTGTTTGGATCCTGTAAAATAATTATCTAAACAAATAACTTCGTTGCCTTCCTTTAAAAGACGTTCACACAAGTGTGACCCTAAAAAACCGGCTCCCCCGGTAACTAGTATTTTTTTCATGATGTTAATTCCTTTATTTTAGTTTGTATTTGGAAAAAGTAATTGGCTTTGTATTTCGAAAAGTAGTAACCCGCCATGCCATCTAGAAAACCGGCTTTTAAAATATAATTTCCCCAAAAATAGGCAAACGGCATTATACCTAAGGCTATCAATTTATATTTTAAGCGTTGCCTGCTATTAAGACCTTCAAATCCCGATTCTTTCAGTTTTATAAATCTACGTGCCTCCCAGCTGCTATACGCATTGTGACGAGCAATATAGTGTTCTAATCCTTTGTAATCATTATGCAGTATCGGAGCCTTTAAATCACCCACAACGCCTTCTAAAATGGGGTGCTCATGAACTTCCATATCCAAGTGACTCCAACTGTCTTCAATGATACGCTCATACTCGCCTGAGCCTTTTCTAAATAAGGGAAGTTTTTTAAATTGATCCCCGTGTTTTAATTGATGCCCCATAAAGTAATTACGGAAGACAATCCAATAGCCCTGAACATCAGGCTTAGTTATCGCAACTTTTAATTCTTCAATAAACTCTGGAGTTACATATTCATCAGCGTCCAAAAACAAAACCCAATCGTTTTTGATTTCCAGATTTCGAAGCGCCCAGTTTCGCTTTTTAGGGAATTTTCCGTTCCAGTGAAATTGATGAATTTCTGCACCATACGATTCAGCTATACTCAGAGATTCATCAGTACTTTGAGAATCCAGAATCAGTATTTGATCAAAATCGGTTAATAGTGGTAGAGATTTTCTTAGATTGATTTCCTCATTTTTAATAGGAACTAAAACGGTAACAGGTATTTTATTCATAAGCTTTGAGTACGCGTTTTTTAATAAATTGAGCAGGGTTCCCACCTACGACGGTCCAGGAATCTACATATTTAAATACAGCAGCTCTGGCACCAACCACTGCACCATTCTGAATAACTACTCCCGGGCCTACGAAAGCATTTGCTGCAATCCAGACGGAATCACCTATAATTATAGGTTTACAAATTAGCGGAAAATTTGATTTTTCAAAATCATGGGTAGAGGCACAGAGATAGGTTTTTTGAGAAACTATGGTGTTCACCCCAATTGTTATGCTTCCTTGATTGTAGCAATCCACTTTGGGCCCTAAAGTACTATGTGCTCCAATACGGAGATTTTTAGGTGACCAGATCTTCACAGACGCATAAATATGTGCAGTAGAATGAACAGATGCGCCGAATATACGCAATACAACGTTTCTCCATGTTTTAAACGGCTGACCTGGAAAAGGTTTAAAAAAGAAAAAAGAACTGAGCATCCACAAGAGCCTGTATACTTTATTTTTTAAACCAAAATCTGAAGTATAGGCCGAGAGATCTGCATCAATCGTATTCCCTGTATTTTTAGAACTCATTAACTTAATTTCAATTTTTTGATAAGCTTCGTTGCGGCTTCTGAAACCGTAAATAATTTAGTATATAAGGCGATTGCTTGAGCTCTAAAATCAACTAAATCGGGTTCATAAAAACCAGATATAAGCTCCAGACCTTGAGTAACGCCTTCGGGAGTATCTTTAAAGATCACGCCCCCTTTACCCGCATCGATTTCTCTCCAGATATTGACCTGGTCGCTAATTGCGACCGGAGTTTTACAGGCTAAAGCTTCTACTACTGCAATGCCAAAGTTTTCCTGATGACTGGGCAATATAAACCAGTCTGCCCCATATAAGGCACCCCATTTCTCGTCTCCTTTGAGCATTCCTGTAAAATAAACCGGTAATCCTTCCGCTAGTTTTTTCAAATGAGATCCGTAATGGGTTTCCATACCCGGACCGGCAATTACTAAAATAGGTGCCTCTAGATTTTTTTCTATCAACTTGCGATACCCGGTTATCAAAAGGTCAACTCCTTTTTTCTCATGAACACGACTTAAAAAAAGCCAATAGGGTTGATTCTCAGCTTCGGGACATTTCGTTACAAAGGCCTGTTGTTGTGCTTCAGTTTTTGCTGGAGGGGGTTGTATCCCATACCCTACATTAAGTTCGTGTTGAGGATGGTAATCTGGGAACGTAGTACGGGCTAAAAGAAGTTCTTGCTCGCAGGTAAACAAAACACCATCAACACCATTAACGACTTTTTTCTCCAAAAGCTGCCAGAATACCCGATTACGCAGTGCTTTCAATTTACGTCCTTCTGCCATTTGGAAATAAGGATCGAGCATGCCGTGAGGCATGAGGTATAGCTTAGGAACTTTTACACCTGATTTTTTTAACGTATTCCATTCGGAAAAGGTGCCATAACTGTTATATAACCATACCCCGTGAATAATAACCACATCAAAATCTTGCAGATTTTGTTTAAGCCAGTTTTTCAGTTTTTTGCTATACGCATAAGGCGTCTTTCCGGGACCCAAAGCTTCTATATTGAAGTCGTCCTGTCCTAAAAAAGAAGCTTCAGGAGAATCTAAGGTCGCAACTGTAGTATTTACACCCAATTCTTTCAAAGCAGGGACGCTGTTCCGGATACCCTGACACGGACCGCCTGAGGCAGGATCCATAGATGCGATTACTCTTAAAAACTTCAATTAATCCAACTGTTTTTTATTAACCACGCTTTTATAAACCTCTAAGTAACGTTCTGCAATATATTGAGGATCATACCTTAACTTATTTACTCTTCCATTAGCGATTAACTGATCTCGATACTCTTTATCTGCTATAACTTTTAAAAATCCTTGTTTAATTGACTCCACCTCAAAAGGGTTGACAAGACAGGCCGCTTCTCCAGCTACTTCGGGCATAGAAGAAACATTGCTTGTTACCACTACGCGCTCCACTGCATGTGCTTCTAAAATAGGCATTCCAAAACCTTCTGCCGTAGAAACAAATGAAACAATGTCTGCATCTTGGTAACATTTTAGAATTTCATCATTAGATAAGTTAGAAAGACTTGTATAGTTAATGCTATACTGCTCGAGTAATGAGAGTTGTTTTGGACTCAGCTTACCTACAATCTGCAGCTCACACGAGATACCACCCAAGGCCTCAATTAAACGTTCTAGATTCTTATTTGCTCCTGTACCGATTTGTAAAATTTTAGGACAGTCCTCATTAAAATCTTTTGGAGAGGGCTTAAAACGAGTTGCAATAGCAACCGGAATAACCACGATTTTATTAGGATTACACCCTGTAAAGTCTACTATTTGTTCTTTCGTCTGCGCAGAAATAGCTGTTACTAGTTGAGCTTTTGCGACAGGGGCCTTTAAGTAGAGCCATTGAATGATTTTTCGTGAAAATCCCGATTTGCGGTTCATCATACCACAATCAAGAATCGTTAGTACGACTCGATTCTTTTTCATCAGGAGATTTAAGAAATGTACTTCTCCTGTAATATGGTTTACTCCGTTTCCTTGCCTACGATAGGCTTCTAGAATATTAGATATTTTAGATTTCCAGCCATCATTAAAATCTGAGCATATATAAACCTTTGGAGTGATATGATTAGAAATACGGTATCTGACATCTTCAAATATCGCTTCCATACTAAAGTTGAAACCCGGTCGGGGTTTACGCTGAAAATAGGTAACGTGTAATTTATCTTTATCCATTTTCTAATTCTTCCTCAATTAATTTTTCTAATACCTTATAAAAAGAGAGATCATAGTCCCAACCCAATTGTTTTTTTGCTTTTGAGTTATCGCCATAAATATTAGTAATCTCAGTGGGTCTGTAAAATTTAGGATCTACCACTATAAGATCTTTTGAGATATTGAGATATTCAAAAACATATTCTATTAGAGAGCGCAAAGAAACTGAAACTCCTGAACAAATTACAAAGTCATCCGGCTTTTCCTGCTGCATCATCAGGTACATCGCCTCTACATATTTAGGAGCCCAACCAAAATCTCTTTTGATGTCAATATTACCAACTCTCAATTCCTGTTCTTCACCAGTACGTATTGCGATCGCCGTACGGATTACTTTTTTAATGAAAAAGTTTGAACTTCTCAAATACGATTCATGATTAAAAAGTATACCACTGCAACTAAAAACACCGTAAGCCTCCCGATAATTACGGGTAATCCAGTGCGCACTAGCTTTTGAAATGCTGTAGGGACTTAACGGATTAATTACGCGATCCTCTGTAATGGGCAATTGAGATTGACCAAAAATTTCACTACTGGATGCCTGATAAAATTTTGTTGAAATATCAAGTATTCGAATGGCTTCTAATAGATTGAGTACAGATAAAACATTAAACTGTATAGTACCTATAGGCTGATTAAAAGACAGAGAAACCGAGCTTTGAGCGGCCAGATTGTATATTTCATTGGGCTCATACGCTTTGAGCGTTGTAATAACCTGAGAGAGATCTGTTAGTTCGCATTCTACTAATTGTACGCGTTCTAAAATCTTAAGATATTTTAGTCCTTTAGCATTGATACTATTCTCGCTTCTAACGATGCCAATAACTTCATACCCCTTATTTAACAAGAATTGAGCCAGATACGCTCCATCTTGTCCTGTTATACCTGTTATTAATGCTGTTTTCATAAATAGTAATCTTTAGGCTATTTTTATAGTATGCTTTTGAGATTTTCGCTTATAGTATTATAGCTAAAGTCATTTATGATTTCCTGAGAACTTCTAGTAAAACTTAATTTTTTATGTTCTAAAACGTCTTTTATTCGTTCTGATAATGCATCAATATCATTTAATGGATAAGTATAGCCATTTACACCCTCTTCAACAAGATCTGCGGAACATCCTGTTCTATCAGAAATAACTACAGGCAAATTAAAATTCATTGCTTCATTAGTTGATAAACCCCAGGTTTCTGCATTACCTGAACACATTACAAAAAGATCAGCAACAGTATAGTACTCAGCTATTCTTGATTGATTTATAAATCCCGTTAGTATAACCTGTTTTACGTTATTTTCTCTTATGTACTCCTCTAACTCTTTTCTCAAAACTCCCTCCCCTACCATAATTAACCAATAGCTAGAATTATCAAGTTTATTAAAGGCTTTTAGCAAGTCGAGTGGATTTTTTTTAGCTATATATTTACCTGAATAAAGAATTACTTTATGCTGAATTCCAATTCCCATTTTGGATCTTAGATCGTTTCGAAAAGGCAATAAATCCTTGAAACTTTTTTGAAACCTTTCATTATCTACAGCATAAGGGCAATGAATCAGACTATTTTTATCAACACCTAAATCAATAAAAAAATCGTTGTTATATTTTCCGATATATAAAAAATAATCAATTCTGGGAAAAATCAAATACCTGAGAATAGCTCTTCGTATTTTGTTCTTTACACCGCTTTGTGTCTGCTCTTGATTTAGTGGTGTCTCCACTCTTAAAGCAATTTTATTTTGACTAAAAGATCCAATAATAAGAGAAAAAAAATGCGTGAAATAATGCCAACCGTGGATTATAACTAAAGTATCTTTAGTCTTGAAAAACTGCTTTATAACACCAAAATTAATAAGACCAAAAAAACCATTAAAATGTGAAGGTTTCCAAGAATAGTTTTTAAAAAACTTAGATTCATAACCCTCTAATAATGGGATATCATATTTCATCTTTACCCCAAATTCTTTATCTAATCTTGTATTTAACGACTCGTCAGAACAATACCAAGCTTTACAATCAATACCTTTTTCTACAAGAAATTTATACAATGGGACAAAATATTGTATTGGATGAGAATTTATAAAAACTAATTTTCTCATAATGCTATTTCTTTTTTAATTAATTGATTATCTAAATATTTTATTACAAAAATTAAACCTATTGAGATCCACCAATATATACTCAAGGGTGGTTGAATACTTAAGCTTCCTATTAAACCGGTTACTAGTATATATGCTAAAAGGAATGAACCTGCTAAAGTAAATTTCTTGAATTTTAATGACCTCCAAACTCCAAAGCATTTAAATATAATTGCAATTCGAAAAGCATACCACAAGATAATTAGGTATAATCCCCCCTCCCAACTTGTTGTGTAAAAATCTGTTTCTGTCCAGGCTACTTTAGATCTAATTTTGTTTGCATAGTTGCTTACTTTATCTGCACCATTTGTCATCACACCTATGCCTTTTCCAAAAAACAGATCTACAAAAGAATTTTCTTTAGCTATCTCATTAAATCCATCTTCATAAGCGCCAAAAATTCGATTTTGCATCTCTTGTGAATTACTAACCCCATTATACCCTTGAGCCCGTTTATTGTAGGCTTTAAAATATTCCGGTTTTACGACTTGCGCTACAGCTACTAAAATGATACCTAAAAGAATAGGGGCAAAAGTTTTTTTTATAACATAGGCCCTATACTTAATTAAAGATAACATTAAGCCTATAACTGCAGTAGCAGCCACACCTAGCACTGCAGCACGCCCACCAGTTATAAAAACGCCAATAATTAAGCTAATTATCACAATAATTTTAAGTAATAGATTATAGCCTCCAAAGAGTTTAAAACCTCTCTGAATGTCCAAAAACATTCCGCCGATAACAAAACAACCCGAAAAATTAAGAAAATACGCATATTGACCAGCAAATGAAAAAGTAGAACTTAACCGTAATTCACCTGCTGAACTGAAGTGTTCTAATGAATCGCCGGTAACAGAAAGATTTATCCAATGCGAATGAGGGAGAGATTGCTGTATCACAGCAAAGCATGTAGTTGCCACAACCAAAATTGAAACAATAAAATATAATCTTTTAAAAGCTTCTAGCGAATTGAAGGCTTCAATAGTTAATATGGCAAGTGCGACGTATAGTAAATAAAGCTTACCACCCCATAGTATTAAAATAGGATCATAAAAAGAGTGGATAAAAAACAAAGGAAAAAAAAGAATACTTAAAATTTTCCACTTTCTAAGTATATAATTAGAATTAACTGAGAGTTTTTTAATTGCAAATTGAAAAACTATAAAAACACAGATAAAATCTTTAAAAAAAAATAAAATATTTGATAAAGAACCTGGCAAGAACTTCCTTGTAATTCCCTCAAAGACCAGAAGAAATAACAGTAAATAAAAAAGAAATCGAAAAAATTTAGTCTTATTATCTAAGTGGTTGACAAAATTCAAATCAATATTTTCTAATTTCTGATAGTTTTTCATTTAAATTTAAAATTGTTGACTCCCATCCTTTAAAAGTTTTAGCCAATTCAAATGCATTTTCACTCATATCAGATCTCAATTGTTCATCCAATACCAGCAATTTTATTTTAGAAGCTAGGGAGCTAACATCTCTTATGGGTACTATAAATCCTTCCCTACCCTCACTCATAATTTCACTAGCGCCAGAATTAACAGTGGTTATAACCGGCAAACCATATGACAACGCCTCTCCTATTACCAGAGCTAAACCCTCCTCTATGGTAGGAAGACAAAATAAATCTGCATTTAGAAATTCTCTTTCTAATTCAGCTCCTTTTAAAGCACCTGTAAATCTAATGTTCGAATTTAGTTTCAAATCCTCTATACCTGTATAAATAGATCTAGGACCTACAACGGTTAAATTAACATTTAAATCATTCAAAGAGTCAAGTGCCTTAATTAAGTAGCGAAGCCCCTTTCTCACACTTACACTTCCCACAAATAAAATATTAATGGATGGAAATGAAGTTTTTAATTTATTACCAGGATTTAAATTGTCTTGCGCTTTAAATCCAAAAGGTACTTTAATAATTTTCTCTTCAACAAAGCCATTTTCAAGAAAGCTGTCTTTCACAAATTGTGAAGGAACCAAAATATAATCTGCTTCTTGATATTCTTTAATTCTTCTTTTAACTTCTAGTTTATTAAATTTTTTAAAAGGTAAATTCAATTTTAAATGCTCTTCCTCTAAAAGCTTTTCTTGATACCATACGTGGCTATTAACAGCTTCTACGATAGTTATACCCCCTTTTTTTTTAAACTTTCTTGCACTATATAAACCACAGCCGTTATAGTATATAAAGATATCTGCTTCTTCTATATAAAATCCTGACCTGAGATCCTGTTCAATTTTAGCCATTAAACTTAGAAATTGACTTATTGAATATGGGAGCTTAAACCTTAGGGATAAAACATAAATACTTTGTAAAAAATCAACTCGTTCCACTTTGTTCTTAGGCAAATCAATTTTAGATCGCTTACTTAATCTTGAAAAACCAGATATAAATTTGTAGAGCAGACCTTGACCTTCTAGCCCTACAGCGTAAATGTAATGGTGAGCTCTGTTTGGTGCGGTATAAATAACTTTAGGTACTTTCACTTTATTCTATTAACCAACTAACCAGGCTTGATTAGCTGCTAAAAATTCACAAGGATTATATTTCAAATCTTCAATTCTATACTTTGAAATAGGCTGAGCAGGATTACCAGTTACAATATGATAATCACCTACACTTTTAGATACTACGGCTCCAGCTCCTACTACAGCACCCTTACCTATTGTAACCCCGGGCAATAGTATTGAGTTAGTAGCAATCCAGGCATAATCTTTTATAAGTATATCACCCGTTTTATGTCTCCATAACGGGTCATTCAAATTATGAGATGCAGTTAATATAATAACGCCGTCATTTATACAGACATTATTGCCAACAACTATTTTTGTATGCAAGGCAAACTCAACCCTACCAATAGAACTATTTGCTCCTATTGATAAGTTTTTTTTATTACCGCTAGCTTTAATTACTCCTATCTCTGCTGTGGGAGATATCGAAGCCCCTTTTTGACGCAGTTTAAAACTTCTCCAATTTCTTTTTAGAAGTGCAGGCAATGTCAAAAAACGCTTTGCCCAGGCCTTATAGAAATTAATAGAGGTTAGAGAAAATTTACTCCTATGTTTCCATAAAAATGACAATTCAGCCATTATTGTGTGATTTTTGTTTTGTAGAAAAGATATAATGAATTCATCAAAAATTGTCCGGCAGCAATAAATATATTAAAAGTAAGAATACCTATAATAGATTTTAGATTGAATATAAATATACCTAGTACCAGTACGATAATATTTATACTAATTGACAGTAGGGGATTTAAAACCCATCCTTTGCTATTCGCTAATGAGAGCGTTAAATGTGCGATATTTTGTATTCCCATACCTAAAATTATTAGCAACAACTCAAAATTAAGACCTGCATATTCATCTCCTAAAACCCATAAAGCGTAATCTGATAAAATATAAATTGCTGAAGCTATAAATGCAAGTGTTAAAAAAGCTAAAGCTAAAATTTGAATACTTCTAGTTAAGAGCATAGCCCCATCTGCCTGAAGCCTTGCAAAGCGCGGCAAAATCAAGGTATTAAAAATTACATCCATGACGATTAATATCGTAGCTATACGGTATAAAGCACCTACATTAGCAATTTCTTCAGTTGAACCGTAGAAGGACAAAATCCAAATAATTATCTGTGCTGATAAACAGAAATAAATGGTACCGGGCAAAATTCTTTTAACCATTATAAGAATCCGCTTTTGCACCTCTTCGCTGGCTTCTACCTCATAATCTACATGACGTTCAGCGATCTTTTTAAGTCTACGATTCCCAAATATTCTAGGAATTCCATTTGCTAAAAGAGCAATAAAAGTAAATGGGAGAAAAAACATGGAAGAACTTATTAACAAAAGTCGCACTAAGGCAACGATTATCTGGTTTTTTTGTAAATCCTTAACCTCTTGATGTAACTTTAATGGAACTTGTAAAATGGTATCAGATAAGGCCGATAAAAACGCAGGTATTAAACACGCTGTAATAAGTATTGCTGTATACCAAGATGCATTATTATTAATAAGTAAGTACAGTAAAACAGGAATTGAAACCAATAAACTGTAAAAAGCAAATTTTTTTCTAAGATTAAGACCTGTTTCAAGTACTACTCCTAGTTTTACCTTGTTTTTCCAAATCTTACCCCCTTCAGCCACCACTCCTGCTGCCACTCCTCCATCTGCGAGTAGCGTCATAGTTCCTAGCATTGTATTTGCAAGGGTATAATATGCATATTCTTGTTTGGTTAAAAGTCTAATTATTAAAATACCTCCTAATAATCCTAATACTTGAATAAGTATCTGGGATGATCCTGCCAAACTCACTAATTTTGTCCAAGAAAAAATTTTTTGATAAAGCAAAGACGATCTGATCTTTCTGTTTCCTGACATTAAACTACTTATTAGTTTTGTAAACTTGCAATTTAAGCCATGCTCTTCTTCGCTTTTCAGATTCGTTGTCGTAAGAGATACTAATTATATAAGATAAAAGAATTGTTATTATGTAGTATGACAATAGATATAAGAATTTTAAACTTAAACTAACTCCATCAATTAGATATGCGTAAACCTGTAATAGCGGCCAATGTAGCAAATAAATCACATAAGACATTGAAGATAAAACAGCATCTAACTCCCTTCTTTTTATTACCTGATGTATATTATAAATTAGAAAAGGCAGGATAAGAATCGTTAAAATTATGTTTACATATTCTTGGTAAATTACACCATATAGAAAAGGATTTTTATCGAATAGCAAAGCTTTGAGCTCAGGATACAAATAGTGTATTCCTAAAAAAGAAAAGGACACTAATAAACTTGTTAGCGCCCAAAAACTAGTTGACTTTAATTTTAGTTTATAAATCATCCCCCCTAAAATGAAATAGGGTAGATATAGTAAAATAGTTTCTAATTTAAATAAACTGTAATTATATATATAGGATACCAGTACAAAGCCAAATGAAATTATCAGAAATAGCCCCCCTCTTTTCATTAAAAAATACAGCAGTAAAGGAGCAATCAAATAGAATTGTAATTCAATATCCAAAGACCAAGCTGAACCAATAAAATATTTTGCATTATTAATTCCTTCTCCCAACAAAATAAAATTTGAAATAACATAATCCCTAAAGAAAGGCTTAAAACCAACTGAACTTAGAAAGTAATGTATTCCAATAGAAAAAACTAGAATTAACCAATAAATAGGAAATATCCTCCATAAACGGCTCCTTATATAAACCCAATACGCATTCTTAAAGTTTACATATTTTTCAGAATACATTCTAAATATCCAGTATCCGCTAAGTACGAAAAAAATATAAACAGCTGCATGGCCTATCGTAAGAAAATCAACAGAATGAAAAACTACTACGATGAAGGCTAAAAGTAGTCGAAATAGTCCGGGAGAAATATTGACAATTTTATTAATCATTTTTACTGTACCAATTAAATGCTTCTTTAATTCCTTCTTCTAGTTTAACCTGATATTCCCATCCCAAATCGTTCAATTTAGATACATCGGTCAGTTTCTTCATGGTACCATCGGGCTTATCGGTGTTGAAATAAAGTTCCCCATTGAAACCTACTGTTTTTTTGACAAGATGTGCCAGGTCGCAAATGGAGATGTCTTCACCGGTACCGATGTTGATGTGGGTGTTGCGTATTTCCGGTTTAGTATGAGATTCCTTCACTCCGTTCGGAACCACGTCTTGAAAATCCCGGTTTTCCATAATAAAGACACAGGCATCTGCCATGTCTTCACTCCATAAAAATTCACGCATGGGTTTACCGGTACCCCAGATTTCTACCTGTACCACATCACCCTCCTGACCTCCCCCCAGGAGTGAGGAACTACGAATTCCATATTTTTTTAGAATATCTAGAATTTCTTGCTCGGTGGCATTACCATCTACCCCTTCAATCGGCAGCTTATTCAAATCAGCCTTTAGGCTGTCCCAGTTATTTTGCTCCAGTGCTTTCCCCAAATGCATTTTACGAATTAAAGCAGGTAGAACGTGTGATTTTTCTAAATCAAAATTATCGTTAGGACCATACAAATTAGTAGGCATTACCGAAATGAAGTTGGTACCGTATTGCAGGTTGTAACTCTCACACATCTTGATCCCTGCAATTTTTGCAATGGCATACGGCTCATTAGTATATTCTAAAACATCCGTCAACAAGTACTCCTCTTTCATAGGTTGGGGACAGACTTTAGGGTATATACACGTACTCCCCAAAAACAACAGCTTTTTAACGGCATGTTTATAAGCCTGATGAATCACATGGTTTTGAATCATCAGGTTTTCATAAATAAAATCGGCCCTGTAGGTGTTGTTGGCTACAATACCCCCAACTTTTGCTGCAGCTAAAAAAACATATTCGGGCTGTTCTGTCTGAAAAAAAGCAGCAACCTGATTGGAATCCCTTAGGTCAAGTTCGCTACTGCTACGATACACCAGATTAGCATATCCCTTAGACTTCAGGTTTTTCACAATTGCCGAACCTACCAGTCCGCGATGCCCTGCAATATATATTTTAGAATCTTTATTCATACTTTTTCAAACGCATTTACGATACCTAAACTTTATTAAAACAAATCGTCTCGTAGTTACAATCCCCTCCCTGCTCCCCCTGAAGAGAAAGACTCGGGGGATGAGGGAATCTTAGTTATTCGAAGTAATTTAAAATTTGATAACCCCCATCTTTCAGGTACTGATCTTTTTTCATAAGATTCAAATCACTCTGCATCATATCTTCAACCAAGTCCTGAAGGGTATACTCAGGCACCCAACCTAATTTTTCTTTGGCTTTCGTAGCGTCACCAATCAATAAGTCAACTTCCGTAGGTCTAAAATATTTAGGATCAACAGCCAATACCTCTTTCCCTATTTCGAGTTGGTATTCCGGGTTGTTACATGCTTTGACATAGCCTTTCTCATCAACTCCTTCTCCTTTAAACTCCAATTCAATACCGGCATGTCCAAAAGCCATACGTACAAATTCACGTACCGGTGTAGTTTTATTAGTTGCGATCACCCAGTCTTCAGCTTCGTCTGCCTGTAAAATCATCCACATCATACGCACGTAATCTTTGGCATGACCCCAGTCGCGTTTCGCATCTAGATTTCCTAAATAAATTTTATCCTGAAGTCCTAAAGCAATACGCGAAGCGGCACGGGTAATTTTACGGGTAACGAAAGTTTCTCCACGTATTGGAGACTCGTGATTGAATAAAATACCATTACAGGCATACATCCCATAGGCTTCGCGGTAATTTACGGTAATCCAATACGCATACATTTTTGCAACAGCATATGGAGAACGTGGGTAAAAAGGAGTCGTTTCCGTTTGTGGAACTTCCTGTACTTTACCATATAACTCGGAAGTAGACGCCTGATAGATTCGTGTTTTATCGCCTAAGCCTAATAAACGCACGGCATCTAGAATACGTAGTGTACCTAAACCATCTGCATTACCCGTATATTCCGGAACTTCAAACGAAACCTGCACGTGACTCATCGCAGCCAGATTATAGATTTCATCAGGTTGTATTTCCTGAATCAAACGAATCAGATTCGTACTATCGGTCATATCCCCATAATGCAATATAAAATTACGGTGTTCTACATGAGGGTCCTGATACAAATGATCGATACGATCGGTATTAAACAGGGATGACCTGCGCTTTAAGCCGTGTACCTGATATCCTTTTTTTAATAAAAATTCACTTAAATAAGCGCCGTCCTGGCCCGTAACGCCGGTGATTAATGCTACTTTCATAATTGATGGGTATAAAAAATAATGTTTTAAATGTGTTAGGAACCTATTGCATAAAAATCAAATCCTAGAGCTTCCAGTTCGTGACGGTCTAAGAGTCTGCGCCCGTCAAACAGAAACGCCGGTTTAAGCATCTCTTCATAAACGTGTTTCCAGTCTAAATCTTTAAATGCATCCCACTCGGTCATAATGGCAATGGCGTGAGCACCCTGAGTTGCTTCAATAGCGCTGTTTACCACAGTAATAGCTGCGCGGTTCTCTGCTTCGGTGCGGGTGCCTAAATAGTCTAAATCGGCTAAGATTTGTTCTTGGCTTACTTTAGGATCATATACCACGACTTCGGCGCGCTCATTCAATAAATAATCGGCCACATAAATGGCTGCAGATTCCCGCGTATCGTTGGTGTCTTTTTTAAATGCCCAGCCCAACATGGCTATTTTCTTACCCGAAACGGTATTGTATAATGTTTTGACCATCTTCGCCGCAAAACGCCGCTTCTGGTGATCGTTCATAATGATGACCTGCTCCCAATAATCGGCAACTTCATGCAGACCAAAGGACTTGGCGATATACACCAGGTTCAAAATATCTTTTTGAAAGCATGACCCCCCAAATCCTACAGATGCCTGTAAAAATTTAGGTCCTATACGGCTGTCCATACCTATCGCCTTTGCCACTTCTTTAATATCTGCACCTGTTTGCTCACACAACTCTGATAAGGCGTTGATACTGGAAACACGCTGTGCTAAAAAGGCGTTAGCCGTGAGTTTAGAAAGTTCGGAAGACCAAACATTGGTAGTTAATATATGTTCTTGAGGAACCCAGTGCGCATAGACGTCAACCAATGCTTTTATGGCTGCTCTACCCGCATCGGTGTCTAAATCACCTCCTATCAACACACGATCCGGAGCTTGTAAATCGGCTACTGCAGTTCCTTCCGCTAAAAACTCGGGATTGGAGAGGATTTGAAAATTCACCCCATTACCAGTAGTATCTAAAATACTCTTCAAGGCTTCTGCGGTGCGTACCGGAAGTGTTGATTTCTCAACTACAATTTTATCGGTTTTAGAAACCCGTGCAATTTGACGGGCACACAACTCAATAAACTTCAAATCTGCAGCCATCCCTTTACCAATTCCATACGTCTTAGTAGGGGTATTAACCGAAATAAAAATCATGTCGGCTTCATCAATGGCCTGGTCAACATCTGTAGAAAAAAACAAATTACGCCCTCTGGCTTCGGCCACCACTTCCGCCAATCCCGGCTCGTAAATGGGAATATTATTAACGTCTGCAGCATTCCAGGCTGCGATACGTTTTTCGTTGATATCTACAACAGTTACGTTGATTCCGGGTGCTTTTTGAGCGATGATCGCCATCGTAGGACCTCCTACGTAACCGGCACCAATACAACAGATATTTTTTACTTTCATTTTGAATATGTTTTAAGTGACCATATTTATAAATTCAACAGCATCTAAACATGGCTTCGCCGTTGTGAGTCACAGAACTGACTCCCTTTATTGAACTAAAAATCTATTTTTCTGAGCTTTAACACTACTGCTCAAGCTCCGCAATTTCACACTTTTTTAAGAGAACAAAAAGTGTATTTTCATCTAATTTAATGCTAATACAGAGGGGACGTTTCTAAGAATCACATCCTATTCATCCAAAACATCTTTAAATTTGGCCTCTACGATCATCCCCAAACACTTTAAATACAGACGCATTTTTTTTCCGCTAACGGCTATAATTTCGGCTTCCCGCCCTTTCAACACTCCTTTGGTGAGTTGAACGTTAGCACCGGGCACATAATTCTCAAGCGCTATGCTATCTAAATTATCGTGGTCTAACCAATTCTTAATGACTTCAATCTCTTCATCTCTAACAACTGCCGGCTCCCCCAACCAAAATAAATAACGCACCACTCCGGCCACGGCAAATACAGCATTGCGTTCTGAGGCGGCTAAATTGACAAATATATAGGATTTAAACAGGGGGGTTTCTACCTTCTTTTTGCGGTCACTCCAGACTTTCAGTTCGGTGATAGTTGGGCAAAAAACATCGATACCCAAATTCTGAAGCGCCGTTGCTACTTTTTTCTCTGACTTTGATTTTACATACAGTACGTACCAACTCATGCAGCTGAGGCTCGATTTTAGCTCTCTATTAAGAACTATTTAAGATTAATTAAGGCGCGAAAATAACCAAAACCAAACGTTAAACAAGGATAATTTAGCATTAAATTTCGGCTTTCACAAAATAGCATCACCTACAAAACGCTACGCAAACGTTGTTAGTATAACATAAAATCGCTTTTAAATTATAGGAATTTTAAGTAATTAAAAAAGAGCCCGTAAGGCTCTTTAAAATGTTTTTATGAAAGTAAAATGATTACTCCTGATACGTTACTTCACCATCCCACTCCATAAAACCTCCTAAAAGATTATAAGTGGTTTCAAAACCCAATTGATCCATCAATTGAGCAGCCTGCCCACTGCGATTACCAGAACGGCAATAGATGTAATAGCTTTTAGATTTGTCTAGTTCATTAACCTTATCTATAAAGCCCTGACCTTCATAAATATCAATATTATGAGAATTAGGGAGTATCCCCTCGTCCACCTCATTTTGAGTGCGTACATCTAAAATATATGCGTTATCATCAGTAGATAACAACTGCTCCCATTCTTCCTGTGTTACATTTTTCATCGTAATTAAACTTTAGATCATTAGATAGTCAAAAATAAGAAATGTTCTTTTTAAAGAATGCAAACAGACCTTATACTTTTATAGAACAGCCTATTGCTTTGGTACTCGTGGTTGTAATCGCTTTCCCAGCTAGCAGTAAGTCTAACGCATCGGCTACAAACTTCGTGGTTACGGTTGCAGGATCCCGAACACTATCATCTAGCGCCCCTATATATTTTACAACTAATTCTCTTGCTTCTTTTTGTAAAATAAAAACATGTGGGGTTTTTGTGGCTCCATATTGAGCGTATACGAGCTGACCTTCATCAACTAAATACGGAAAGGTGAACCCTTGTTCACGAGCTTTAAGTTGCATGGCTTCAAAACCATCACCCACACTTACTTCAGGATTATTGGGATTTATAGCAACTACGGGATATCCCAACGCTTTGTATTTGTTATCCAATGCGATGATGCGATCTTCATTAGCTCTTGAAAAAGGACAGGTATTGCACGTAAATACCACGACAAACCCGTGTGCTTCCTTAAAATCTGATAACGATACCCTAGAGCCATCAACATTTTTAAGATTAAAATCTGCGGCAACATCCCCTACTTCATAACCTGATTTGTAATCTCCCAATCGGGTTATAACAAGCGCTGCGGCAACTAAAACAAGGGTGAGTGCACTAAGTATTTTTAAGGATTTCATATACTGAAAAATAAGACTATTAGATTACTTAAATTTTAAAATTTCGTTCTGCAGTTGCTCAAAGGAAAAGGAGCGCTCATAAAAGGAATACATATCAGAAGAAATAATGACCGTTGCCGGAATCGCACCGCTCCAATCTTTGGAAACCTGCGGAATCCATTCGTTGCCATGAGGATCGTCTAAGTAGATAACTTTAGACTTAAGATTATGCTTCTTTATAAAAGGAATGAGCTTTGTAGCTATTTGATCTGGAAAATCAAGGCTGATTAAAATGACCTCAACTCCCGCTTCTTTATACAGTTCATTCAGTTGTTCAAATGCCGGCAGTTCTGCAACACACGGACTACACCATGTAGCCCAAAAGTTGATTACTTTAAGTGTAGGCTCTTCAGCAGGTGCAAATAAAGGCTTCAATCCCTCAAAATCATAAACTTCTAAAATCAAACCTTCCTGCCTTACGATATCCAAAGGAATGGGTTGCGTCGCAATTGGATTCGTGGAAGAACAACTGGTAAATAAACTATATAAAAGAAAAATAAATAGGTACTTCTGCAAAATAGAATTCTATAAAACCATAGCAAACTTAAATATTTACCATAGCCCTAACCGCATTTTAAGATTTGTATAACACAAATACTCCAGACTTTTGTGAATAGATTTTTTTAAAACGATAAAAATGCGTTAAAATTAAAATTAATTAGAATCAATTATCTTTTAGTCTTACATTTGTACCTACAACAATTGTACATACATAATGAGAATTGAAGAAGATTTAAAAATTACCAGTAATACAGATTTAGCTTCAAAAACGCTTATCAATCTGCATTACACTTCACGGTTAATTGAAGAAAAACTTAACGCACTACTTAAGGAACACGACCTAAGTAACCCTCAATTTAATGTATTACGCATCTTAAGAGGTCAAAAAGGCAAACCCGCAAGTCTGGCTTGCATTCAGGAACGCATGATAGACCGAAACAGCAACACAACTCGACTGGTAGATAAACTTATTGTTAAGAACCTGGTTAAGAGACAAACCTGCCCTGAGAATCGTAGAAAAGTGGAGATCGAAATTACCCCAGATGGTTTAAACCTGTTAAAAGAACTGGATCCGATTACGAAAAATTTCAATACCCTAACACTTGAAAATTTTAATACCGAAGCATTAGAAACTTTAAATAACCTTTTAAATAAATTAAAAATAGATGAGTAAGTATATCGATGATTTAAACTGGCGCTATGCCACCAAAAAATTTGACGCTTCTAAAAAAGTAAGCGCTGAAGATTTAGAAATTTTAAAAGAAGCTGTTCAACTTTCTGCATCATCTTACGGTTTGCAGCCGTATAAAATTCTTGTGGTTCAAGACGAAAAAGTAAAGGCACAATTTAAAGAAGCCGGTTACAATCAGTCTCAATTTACAGATGCCTCAGAAATTTTTGTGTTTGCACATCAAACAGATTTTGGTCCTGAACTTGTTGACAGCTATATCACACACGCAGAGCGCATACAAGGTTTAGAAACCGGCAGCATGGAAGATTATGCTAACATGATGAAAGGGAGCCTTTTACCACTTCCACAAGAAGCAAAAGCCGGCTGGACTGCTCGTCAAACTTATATTGCAATAGGCAACTTACTTAGCGCTGCCGCTATACACAAAATTGACGCCTGCCCGATGGAAGGATTTGATGCTTCAAAATTTGATGAAATCTTAGATCTTAAAAAAGATAAGCTACACGCTATAGCTGTGGTGGCTGTAGGCTACCGTAGCGAAGACGATAAATACCAACACGGTAAAAAAGTTAGACGTCCTCAAGACGAACTATTCACAACTATTTAAATTTTAAATTAAAACACACTATGAAAACTACAATTAAATCAATTCTTATTTTAGCTGTTGGCGTTTCAGCAGCATCATTTACTTCTGAAATTATTGAGAAAGTAAGCGTTAAAAGCAGCTCTATTTCCTGGGAAGGTAAAAAAGTAACCGGCAAACACGAAGGAACAATTCAGTTAAAAGACGGCTTTTTTCAAATGGAAGGCGATGCAATAACCGGTGGTGAATTTGTAATTGATATGTCTAGCATCAACGTAACAGATTTAGAAGGAGACAGCAAAGGTCAATTAGAAGGTCACCTAAAGAGTGATGACTTTTTTGGCGTAGAAAAATTTCCTTCAGCTAAATTAGTAATTACTAAGGCAGTAAAAAAAGGAAATACCTATACGGTAACAGGAGATTTAACGATTAAAGATACCACAGCGCCAGTAACTTTTGATTTAGTAAAAGTGGGTAACACCTTAAGTACAGTATTAACTATAGACCGTACTAAATATGGTGTGCGTTATGGCTCAGGTAGTTTCTTTGACAACCTAGGAGATAAAGCGATTTATGATGATTTTACCTTAGATATAAAATTAACACTGTAATTTTTTAAAAGTAATTCTAAAATTTGTTTGCTAACTGAGTATTCTATTTTTATCTTTGATGCTCATTATGAAAAACAAAACAGTAAATATCTGGTGGTGGATCTCGCAACAGTAACGTCGTGAAGCAACCTTGTATTTAATATTCAAATAAAAAAAGGCCTGTCTCACGACAGGCCTTTTTTGTTAGTAGCATAGTATCCTAAAAAATGAAGTACACGTTAAAGACTTTTAGTAAAAAAATACTCGCAGACACCATTACTCCGGTTTCGGTGTATTTAAGATTGCGTGATAAATTTCCCAATAGTTTATTGCTGGAGAGTAGTGATTACCGTGCAAACGATAATACGTTTAGCTATATCTGTTGCAAACCTATTGCATCTATCACCATTCAGAATGAACGGGTCAAAGAAGTTTTTCCTGACGGAACTACAAACGAAACACCCATCACATCAGAAACCGATGTGGTAGGTATTATCGAAGCTTTTGCTAAGAAATTTGAAACGGAAACTAACGAGCAGAAATTTATTCAAAATGGGCTTTTTGGCTATATGAGTTATGATGCGGTGCGCTATTTTGAAAATGTACAGGTTTCTAAAAAAGAAGGCGCATTACAGGTTCCTGATATTTACTATGCGGTTTATCAAAACATAATTGCCATAAATCACTTCAACAATGAAGCGCATATTTTTTCGCACACTTATTCCGAAGAGAATAATCTGGACGAAATCGCTCAATTACTTAAAATAAAGAGTTTCGCTGAATATAGTTTTAAACTTGAGGGCGAGCGTAAATCGCTTTCTACAGATGAAGAATTTAAAGACTTAGTGAGTACGTGTAAAAAGCATTGTCAACGAGGTGATGTTTTTCAGATTGTACCTTCAAAGCGTTTTTCGCAGGCATTTAGTGGAGACGAATTTAATGTCTACCGAAGCTTGCGCAGCGTAAACCCTTCGCCATACTTGTTCTATTTTGATTACGGTAATTTTAAAATATTTGGCAGTTCACCTGAAGCCCAACTTATTGTGCAGGACGGTAAAGCCGAAATTCATCCCATTGCAGGTACGTTTAAACGCACCGGTAATGATGAGCAGGATGCCGCTTTAGCCAAAAAATTATCTGAAGATGCCAAAGAAAATAGCGAGCACGTAATGCTCGTAGATCTGGCGCGTAACGATCTAAGCCGTAATGGCAGCAATGTGCAGGTAGAGACCTATCGCGAAGTTCAATTTTTCTCTCACGTGATTCACCTGGTTAGTAAAGTAACAGGCACTAAACATCCCGAAACTTCTACAATGCGTGTGGTTGCAGATACCTTTCCGGCAGGTACCTTAAGCGGTGCTCCTAAACACAATGCGATGAAGCTCCTTGAAAAATACGAGACGGTAAACCGCGACTTTTACGGTGGCGCTATAGGTTTTATGGATTTCAACGGAAACTTTAATCACGCAATCATCATACGTTCCTTCTTAAGTAAAAATCACCAATTACATTATCAGGCTGGTGCCGGTGTCGTAAGTGACAGTGTTCCTGAAAAAGAACTGGAAGAAGTCTACAATAAGCTGGGTGCACTTACTAAGGCACTCAAACTTGCTGAAGAAATTTAAACCTAAGAGTAAAGATTAATTAGTATCAATACATAAAATAATGGCGAAGCCAATACACGTTTTAGTCATCGATAATTACGACAGTTTTGTTTACAATCTGGTGCATTATTTAGAAGATTTAGACTGCAAAGTTACTGTTAAACGCAACGACCAACTTACTATCGAAGAGGTTGCACACTACGATAAAATTCTGCTTTCACCCGGTCCCGGTATTCCCGACGAAGCCGGACTTTTAAAAGCAATTATTAAGGAATATGCTGCTAGCAAAAGTATGCTGGGTGTGTGTTTGGGGCAACAAGCTATTGGTGAAGTTTTTGGCGGAAGCCTTATAAATCTTGATCAGGTATTTCACGGAGTAGCCACTTCAGCAAAACAACTGGTTGCAGATGAACCCCTTTTTAAAGATATCTCTGAAAATTTTGAAATAGGCAGATACCACTCGTGGGTGGTTGCTCCTCAAGGTTTTCCGGAAGAGTTAGAGATCACTTCTGTAGATGTTAATGGGCAGATTATGTCGCTGCGTCATAGAAGGTATGATGTGCGTGGGGTACAATTTCACCCGGAGTCTGTATTAACTCCGGAAGGCAAGAAAATGATTAAAAATTGGGTAACAGCTCCCTAACTCCCAAAGGGGAAACAGGGGTTTCTTTTACCTAAATTTAAATATTAATACTCCCCATTTAGGGGAGCTAGAGGAGGACAATGAAAACTATTTTAAACAGACTTATAAATCACGATCAGTTAAGTAAGGAGGAGGCGCGTGAGGTTCTGGTAAACATATCTGAAGGCAAATACAATACCAGTCAGATTGCGGCATTCATAACCGTTTATATGATGCGTAGTATTACCGTAGAGGAGCTTGCCGGTTTTAGAGACGCCCTTTTAGATTTGTGTATTGCTGTACCTTTTGAAGGCTACAATGCAATTGATTTATGTGGTACGGGTGGCGATGGTAAAGACACCTTTAATATTTCTACCCTTTCTTCGTTTGTTGCTGCTGGCGCAGGGATTAATGTGACCAAACACGGTAATTACGGAGTTTCCTCTGTAAGCGGAAGCAGCAACGTGATGGAACATCTGGGCATTAAATTTAGTAGTGATAAAGACTTTTTAAAACGCTGTCTTGACGAGGCGGGTATTTGTGTATTGCACGCTCCCCTATTTCACCCCGCGATGAAAAACGTAGGACCCATCCGTCGTGAACTGGGTGTTAAAACCTTTTTCAATATGCTGGGTCCTATGGTAAATCCTGCTTTTCCAGACAATCAACTGGTAGGCGTTTTCAATCTGGAATTGGCCAGAATGTACGGTTACTTATACCAGCAAACCACTAAGAATTTTACGATTCTGCACAGTATAGACGGCTACGATGAGATTTCACTTACGGGCAATACAAAAGCGATACGGAACTCAAGCGAACGTATGCTTAGTGCTGAAGATTTTGGAGTAAAACAAATCACGCAACAAGAAATCTACGGAGGTGATAGTATTGAATCTTCGGCAGCTATTTTTAAGAAAGTCATAAGCGGTAAAGGCACCGAAGCACAAAATAATGTGGTATCGGCAAATGCAGGAATGGCCATTGCAACTGTTAGAAACCTCGAACCAAAAGCAGGTTTTGAGCTGGCAAAAGAATCGCTTTTAAGCGGAAAAGGTTTAGAAAAACTGAATAAACTAATTGAATTGAGCAGATAGCAAATGAATATTCTAGATAAAATAATTGCAGACAAGTACAGGGAAGTAGCCTTAAGAAAGGGATTAATTCCGGTAAAACAATTAGAACAATCGGTATTGTTTGAGCGTAAAAGCCCGTCGCTTGCAACTGCTTTAAAAGCTAGTAACACCGGTATTATTGCCGAACATAAAAGACGTTCTCCCAGTAAAGCAACTATCAATAACAGTTTGAATGTACAGGATGTCGCGATGGGTTATGAGCAGGCAGGTGTATGTGGGATGAGTGTTTTAACAGACGGGAAATATTTTGGCGGCTCGCTTGATGATTTAGTAATCGCACGAGCTGCAAGTTCGTTTCCGCTTTTGAGAAAAGAATTTATCGTTGATGAATATCAGATTTTAGAAGCTAAAGCCTATGGTGCAGATGTGATTCTCTTAATTGCTGCGGTGCTTTCGCAAAGCGAAATTAAATCGCTTTCTGAATTTGCAAAGTCCTTAGGCCTTGATGTGCTGTTAGAAGTACACAATCTGGAAGAGTTGCAAAAATCAATTATGCCCTCTCTTGATATGCTGGGCGTTAATAACCGAAATCTTAAAACTTTTGAAGTAAGTCTGGAAATCAGTAAAACGCTTTCTACTGAGATTCCTGATGACTTTGTAAAAGTTTCTGAAAGTGGAATTAGCAGCATCGAAGCAATACAAGAGTTGAAACCCTATGGATATAAAGGTTTTTTAATAGGAGAAAACTTTATGAAAACCGATAATCCCGGCCATAGCGCGGAGGCTTTTATTAAACAACTCAAATAAAAGGTTTCCCATCTTTTCAAGGATCGGAAGTTTCAGCTATGCTGAAAGAGGGCTGGTTAATCTCCCTTCTAGAAGAATTATAAAATGAAAAATAAAAACGCACCTAAATCTAAAACGGCTATTTGTATGAAGCCTGCTGCGCTGCGGCTTAAAGTCTGCGGAATGAAAGCCAACACCCTAGAGGTGGGAGCGCTCAAACCCGACTATTTAGGTTTTATATTTTATGATAAAAGTCCACGGAATTTTGACTTGAATGAAATACCAAAATTGCCGGCTGCCATTAAAAAAGTGGGCGTTTTTGTAAATGCAGAACTTGATTTTATTTTAGAAAAAGTACAACAATTAGATTTAGACGTCATTCAACTGCACGGTAGCGAATCACCAGAATATTGCCAGGAACTGAGAAAACGCTGTCAGATCGAGCGCAGTCAGGATCAGCAAAAAAATGCTCCACCGTCTGCATTCGAGGTGTCTGCCGGAAATATAATCGAACTCTGGAAAGTTTTCAGTATTAAAGATACGTTTGACTTTTCAATTTTAGAAGATTATGAGTCCGTAGTTGACAAATTTCTATTTGATACTAAAGGCAAAGAAAAAGGTGGAAACGGCTATACATTTGATTGGAATGTTTTAAAAGCTTACCCGTCACAAAAACCATTTGTATTAAGCGGTGGTATTGGCTTAGCAGAGATCAACTCGGTAAAAGAGTTGCTTCAATTAAATCTTCCGCTATATGCGATAGATGTAAACAGCAAATTTGAACTAGAACCGGGATTAAAAAATATTGAAGATTTGAAGAACTTAGTTTCAGCTTTAAAAGAATAATTAAACAATAAACGACTCCGCTTTGATTTATCCTAAACGATAATCGAAAGGTGTTATAAAAAAATAGTGCTATGAATTACAACGTAAACGAGAAAGGTTATTACGGCGATTTTGGAGGTGCATACATCCCAGAAATGCTGTATCCTAATGTAGAAGAGTTGCGCCAGAATTACATAAAAGTAATGCAGGAGCCAGATTTTCAAAAAGAGTTTAACGAACTTCTGAAAGAATATGTAGGCCGCCCTACCCCGCTTTATTTTGCAAAGCGTTTTTCAGAAAAATACGGTACAAAAATCTATTTAAAGCGTGAAGATTTATGCCATACAGGAGCACATAAAGTAAACAATACCATTGGGCAGATTCTTATGGCTAAACGCTTAGGGAAAACCCGTATTATAGCAGAAACCGGAGCTGGGCAACACGGTGTGGCAACAGCTACCGTTTGTGCGCTTATGGGTTTTGAATGTATTGTATATATGGGTGCTGTTGACATTAAAAGGCAAGCTCCTAACGTTGCGCGTATGAAAATGCTGGGCGCAACCGTAGTGGCTGCAGAGTCTGGCAGTAAAACACTCAAAGACGCGACTAATGAGGCCATACGCGACTGGATTAACAATCCTACAGATACCCATTATATTATAGGTAGCGTGGTGGGCCCACACCCCTATCCCGATATGGTTGCTCGTTTTCAGAGTGTGATTTCGGCTGAAGTAAAAAAACAGTTATTAGAAAAAGAAGGTCGCGAAAACCCGGACTATGTGGTGGCTTGCGTAGGTGGCGGTAGTAATGCTGCCGGTATTTATTACCATTATTTAGACAATCCTGAAGTAGGCATTATTGCTGTAGAAGCTGCCGGAAAAGGTATTCATAGTGGGGAAAGCGCTGCAACCTCAGCATTAGGTAAAGAAGGTATCATTCACGGAAGCAAAACCTTATTGATGCAAACTGCAGACGGCCAGATTACAGAGCCGTACTCTATTTCTGCCGGACTAGATTATCCCGGAGTTGGCCCTATGCACGCACATTTATTCAGAAGCGGAAGAGGCGAATTTATAAGTGTTACTGACGCAGATGCGATGGAAGCCGGTCTAGAACTGAGTAAACTAGAAGGTATTATCCCGGCAATTGAAACCTCGCATGCACTGGCAATTTTTAACGATCGCAAATTTAAAAAAGATGATGTGATTGTGATTAATTTGAGTGGTCGTGGTGATAAAGACCTCAACACCTATATCGAATATTTTGATTTAGCATAAGGGCGTTCCCTGCTCTCAGGAGCTGGGTCGGGCTTTTGGCAGTCGCTTTTTTTATGTGGTAAAAAAGCACATAAAAAAGAGCTCCAACAAAGCCTCAATCCCTAACGCAAGTCCTTAAACATAAAGATTTCTAACAAAGCTTAACCTGAGCGAAAGCTGAAGTTTAGAAATGACTTAAAAAAATACAAACGATGAACAGAATAAACAAACGCCTACAGGAAGACAAAGAGCTTCTGTCTATATATTTTACTGCGGGTTACCCTAAATTAGAAGATACCGTGCCTGTGATTGAAGAACTGGTAAAAGCCGGTGTAGATATGATTGAGATCGGACTTCCGTTTAGCGACCCTTTAGCAGACGGTCCTACCATACAGGAAAGCTCTACAGCTGCCTTGAAAAACGGAATGACTACCGCAAAACTTTTTGAGCAGATTAAAGACATCAGGAAAACCGTAGATATTCCGCTTATCGTAATGGGCTATTTTAACCCGATGTTGCAATATGGGGTTGAGAAGTTTTGTAAAGAGTGTGCAGCCATAGGCATTGACGGCCTTATTATGCCAGATCTTCCGCTCGCGGAATATCAGGAGCACTACCAGGCGATTTTCGAGAAATACGATCTTAAAATGGTGTTTTTAATTACTCCTCAAACTACAGACGAGCGTATAAAGCAAATTGATGCTGCAAGTGATAGCTTTATATATATGGTAAGTAGCGCAAGTACAACCGGAAAAACGTCTGGGTTTGGCAGTGTACAAACCGATTATTTTGAGCGTATCGCTGGGCTTTCACTCAACAACCCGCAAATTGTAGGTTTTGGGATTAAAGATGAAGAAACCTTTAAAGCAGCTACAAAATCAGCAAAAGGAGCGATTATAGGTTCGGCATTTATTACAGACTTAACTAAAAACGGAATTTCCGGAATATCTAAGTTCATCAAAACCATAAGAGCTTAGATCATTATTCTATTACACTAAATGCTTTACTGTCTTTATATTAACCTTGTTTTAGGATGTTGTTACCACTAATTAACAACATCGCTTTGTAACTTTAATCAAATTAAAAAACAAGACGCATTATGGACAAGAAATTTGATAGTAAAGTAGACCAGAAAAACCCAACGAATCCAACGGGAGATAGAAATGTAAATACAAACAAAGTGGACTTTGATAAGAAAACCATCAAAGACCAACAGAATAAGAAGTAATTTAAACTTCTACATATAAAAGCCGATCTAATCTATTAGATCGGCTTTTTTTGTATTAAGGTATAGCAGCGTAAATCCCGCAGGAACGTGAGAATACAGCCAAGGAATTGCAGCGTATAGCCCGACCCAAAGGGACACGCTTAAAAATCATAGGAAACTAACTAGAGCTTCTATTACCATTCCAAAACTTTTAGCTAAAAATGAAATTCAATTTTCAAAGGAATATCGCGTGAGGGATCGCAGCGTAAATACCGCAGTCAAGTGAGAACGCAGCCGAGGAATTGCAGCGAATAGCCCGACCCGAAGGGGCACGCCCAGAAAATAATAAAAAAAATGTCCAGAATATTTGCGTGAGGGATAGCAGCGTAAATCCCGCAGGCAAGTGAGAACAGCCGAGGAATTGCAGCGTATAGCCCAACCCGAAGGGATACGTCCAGAAAATAATAAGAGGAATTGCAGTGTATAGCCCGACCCAAAGGGGCACGCCCAAAAAATTATAAACCTAATAACGGTTAAAATTTTAAAAAAAACACAACTACATTCTCAACACCTAATCGCGTAAGGGATAGCAGCGTAAATCCCGCAGGCAAGTGATAACGCAGCCGAGGAATTACAGCGTATAGCCCAACCCGAAGGGACACGCCCAAAAATTTATAAAAATAATGACTAGGATATTTGCGTGAGGAATAGCAGCGTAAATCCCGCAGGTACGTGAGAACGCAGCCGAGGAATTGCAGCATATAGCCCGACCCGAAGGGACACGCCTAAAAAATTATAAAAAGAATAACCAGGATATTTGCGTGAGGGATAGCAGCGTAAATCCCGCAGGCACGTGAGAACGCAGCCGAGGAATTGCAGCGTATAGCCCGACCCAATGGGGGCACGCCCAAAAAACTTATAAAATGAATGACCAGGATATTTGCGTGAGGGATAGCAGCGTAAATCCCGCAGGCAAGTGAGAACGCAGCCGAGGAATTGCAGCGCATAGCCCGACCCGAAGGGACACGCCCAAAAAATTATAAAACTAATAAACTAGCTCTTTTTATCTTCTACAAGTCTATACGTAGGATCCTCCATAATATTAACATCTATTATCGCTTCCGCATTTTTTAATAGACGAATACAATCGTTACTTAAATATCTTAAATGCACCTTCTTTCCTACTTTATGATAGCGCTGAGTAATTACATTTAGAGCTTCAATTGCAGACATATCAGAAACACGACTTTCTTTAAAGTCGATTATCACCACTTCCGGGTCATTTGCAACATCAAACTTTTCAATAAAATTAGTGGTTGACGCAAAAAACAAGGGACCAAATATTTCATAATGCTTAATCCCATCTTCGTCAACAAACTTTCTGGCTCTAATGCGTTTTGCACTTTCCCATGCAAAAAACAAGGCCGAAAGAATCACCCCTACTAAAACAGCTAATGCCAGATTGTGTAGCACTACGGTTATAACCGCAACGATAATAACAAGGAAAATATCTTTCTTAGGCACTTTATTAAAAATCTTTAAGCTCACCCACTCAAAGGTTCCTATGGCCACCATAATCATAACCCCTACTAATGCAGCCATAGGTACCTGCTCAATAATAGGAGCTCCAAATAAAACTATTAATAAGATTGTAAGAGCCGCAATAATACCAGACAGGCGCGCTCTTGAACCGGCAGATAAATTCACTAAAGTTTGTGCAATCATTGGGCAACCCCCCATCCCAAAGAAAAAGCCGTTTAGCATGTTTGCACCTCCCTGAGCGATACACTCTCTGTTACCGTTACCTTTAGTTTCGGTAATTTCATCAACAAGGTTTAAGGTTAATAAACCTTCCGTTAGTCCTACAGCAGCCATTATTAGTGAATAGGGTGCTATTATTTTTAAAGTCTCATAACTTATAGGAATGTTAGGGATATGAAACGGAGGAAAACCACCGCTTATTGAAGCAATATCTTTTACAGTTTTTGTATCTATTCCTAAGAAATAAACCAATACAAAAACTACTATAATTGCTACTAGAGAAGAAGGCACGGCTTTAGTCAATTTTGGTAAAAGCACAACAATACCTATAGTAAGAGCTACCAGACCGGCCATAATCAATAACGGGGTACCTGTAAGCCACTCATACTCGCCGCCCACTAATACTTTAAATTGCTTTATCTGTGACATAAAAATTACAATCGCAAGACCGTTTACAAAGCCAAACATTACCGGGTGCGGTACCAGTCGTATAAACTTACCCAGTTTAAAAAGACCGATTAAAATTTGAATAACACCGGCAAGCGCTACAGCAGCTAATACATACTCGAGCCCATTAGAATTCATTAATGCAATAAGTGTAATAACGGTTGCTCCAGCTCCACCCGAAATCATTCCTGGTCTCCCTCCAAAAATTGCAGTAACTAAACCGGCAATAAAAGAAGCATAGAGTCCCATTAAAGGTGGAAAACCCGCAAGTATTGCAAAAGATAGGGATTCAGGAATCATCGTCATTGCAACAGTCAAACCTGCTAATACTTCGGTTTTATAATTTACTTTTTGAGTGAGATCAAATAAGTTAAATACTTTTTTCATAATAATATTGGTAAACTGCAGAGATACTGGCTGATTAAGAAATAGGATTGGATCTCAAATTTTTTATACCATTCAATATTATTAGAATCGTATAAGAATTGAGTGTTAGACATTGATTTAAAGGCTGTAAATCAAGGCGGAGTAACTGCGATAAAATGAATGGTAATTTTCATAACAAGTTCGCAAAATTAATCTTTTTAATTAAAAGCGCAAGACACCTGCAATTCAATGGGTTAAATTATTAAAATACAACTCTTTAGGCTTTCAACAAGATACTTTAAATTAAACTCAAACGATATATTGTTTGGAGACCCGTTAAATTTTTATTAATCCGTTGTTATAAAGGATTAAGGAATTATTTAAACACTATTTTCGTTGAAAATGATTTTATGAAAACATATCTATACGCAGCAGTAGGTCTCCTGCTACTTTCAGCTTGCAAAAATGAAAAAACAGTACCGGATGCAGAAAAAGAAGAAATCGCAGATACGGGTATTACTACCGTACAAACTACAGTAGGTCCTTTAGACCTTGTCGCACCTTTTTCTTCAGAATCTGTATCTAAAAATAGTAAGGTTATAGGTTGGCCAGAAGGTAAAACACCGGTAGCGCCAGAAGGTTTTACCGTTACACGTTTTGCCGATTCATTAAAACACCCACGATGGACGTATATCGCACCTAACCGTGATATTTTTGTGGCTGAAGCAAATACCCGTGACAGTGCAAATCAAATAACGCTGTTGAGAGATACAGATCAGGATGGCGAAGTAGATAAGCGTTTTGTTTTTAAAGAGGGCTTAAATCAAAATTTTGGGATGCTGGTTGTAAACAACTACTTCTATATTGCAAATACAGATGGTTTATACCGTTTCCCATACAAAGAAGGACAAACCAAGCTAGAAGGTGAAGGCGAAAAAATTGTTGAACTTTCTGCAAGTGGTTATAACAATCACTGGACGCGTAACATTATCACAAACGCTGCTCAAGATAAAATTTACATCTCTGTAGGTTCTGCTAGTAATGTGGGAGATCAGGGTATGGAAAAAGAAGAGCGTCGCGCTAATATTCTTGAGGTAAATCTTGATGGAAGTGGCGAGATCGTATATGCTTCGGGACTAAGAAACCCGGTAGGAATGGACTGGAATCCGGTTACTGGTGATTTATGGACTGCGGTAAATGAGCGTGACGAATTAGGAAATAACCTGGTACCAGATTACGCGACAAGCGTTCAAAAAGGCGGTTGGTACGGCTGGCCATATAGCTACTACGGACAAATTAAAGATCCGCGCTGGGCAGACGACCCGCATCAGGATTTAGTAGATAAAGCGATTATGCCCGATGTACCTTTAGGAACCCATACCGCTTCTTTAGGATTTACCTTTTACACCGCAGATGCATTTCCTGCTAAATATAAAAACGGAGCTTTTGTAGGTCAGCATGGGTCCTGGAACCGCGATCCTTTTTCAGGCTATAAAGTTGTTTTTATTCCTTTTGAAAATGGAAAACCACAACCTGCAGAAGATTTCTTAACCGGTTTTATACCAGATGCAAATGGTGACGAAGTATATGGCCGCCCGGTAGCAACTACGGTTACTCCAGATGGTTCACTACTTGTTAATGATGATGATAGTGGTATTATCTGGAAGATTTCTGCAAAATAAAATATGAGCAAAATAGCTATTCTTTCTCTGCTGTTGCTTTCTACTTTTGCTCAGGCGCAAGTGAAGACAACAGCAGATTCTGTTTCTGTACGTAATACTCTGGGGGAAGTTATAATTACTTCTACCCCTATTCAAGATCAATTACAGCGCATTCCGGCATCGGTAAATGTAATTAATGCCGAAGATCTGCAACGTAGTGACCAACTCTCTATCGCAAACGAAATCAATAAGAATCCGGGTATTCAAATGCAGCAAGGTGCTTTAAACACCAGCCGAATCAGCATTCGCGGTTTGGGTGCGCGTAGCCAGTATGCTACAAATCGGGTGAAAGCGTATATAGAAGGCATACCACTCACCACTGGTGAGGGAGAAACTACGTTAGAAGATCTTGACCTCAACCTTATTGAACGTCTCGAAATTATAAAAGGTCCCGCAAGCAGTAGTTATGGAGCCGGATTAGGAGGAGCAATCAATATTTCGGTAATTAAACCAAAACCAGAATCTGCTTCAGTTCAGCTTAATGGTCTTGGTGGCTCTTTTGGCCTTTTTAAAGGCGGAGTAACGACATCTTTAGCAAACAAAAAAACTGCAGGTTTCATCAGTTATAATCATCTTGAAAAAGAAGGTTTTAGAGATAATAGTAATTACAACAGGAATACCTATACTGCATACGCGAAAACAGAACTCAATGCCACAAGTTCACTAACATTTTTTGGAAATTACACACGCTTAAAAGCCTTCATCCCAAGTTCTATCAATGCGGAAGATTTAGAAAATAATCCCGAAAAAGCAGCTTTTACATGGAATGCTGCTCAGGGTTTTGAATCGTACGATAAGGGTCTTGCTGGGCTTTCGTATAACTGGCAGTTTAATGAGTACAACTCGTGGACGACCAGTGTGTTTATCAACTACAGAGACGGTTACGAACCACGACCGTTTGATATTTTAGATGAAAATTCTTTTGCTTTTGGGATACGCAGTAATTTACAATCCTCATTTTCCGTTTTTAATATTCCTGCAAAAAGCAGCATTGGGGTTGAGTATTTTGATGAGCATTACCAGGCAAAACTCTTTGAAAATTTATATCAGGATAATTCCGGAAACGGAAGTTTACAAGGTAACCTGTTTAGTAATCAGGAACAAGACCGAAAATACCTTAACCTTTTTGCACAAATAAGTCTTCAATTCTCTGAACGTTTAAAGGCAGACATAGGGCTTAACTACAATCACAGCAGGTATGTGCTCGACGATTACCTCAACGAAGCCAGTATTGACAATTCTGGAGTATATACCTATCCGCGCTTGTTTTTACCGCAGGCTGGTTTGACCTACGAAGTGGTCACAGATAAATTTTTATATGCGACCGTAAGCAGAGGCTTTTCATTACCCACAGTTGCCGAAACACTCACGCCCGAAGGCGCCATAAACCCCGAAATACAACCGGAAACCGGTGTTAACTATGAGCTGGGTTTAAAAGCACAATGGTTCAATAAAACACTCTATATAGAGCTTGCTTTTTACACGGTACAGGTAAATGATTTATTGGTTGCAGAGCGCGTTGGTAATGACCAATACGTGGGGCGTAATGCCGGTAAAACAGATCATAATGGAATAGAATTACTGATTAATTATAGAACGCGGCTTGCTGCAAACTGGGAGTTTAAACCCTATGCTTCATTAGCCTTGAATGACTATTCGTTTGATGAGTTTATCGATAATGATATTAACTACGGCGGTAATGATTTAACCGGTGTTGCCGATAAAATAATTAATCTGGGTGTAGATTTACAACACGCAAACGGACTTCGGTTCAATGTAAATTACAGACATACAGGTGCTATTCCACTAAATGATGCAAATACTGTTTACAGTGACAGTTATAATCTGGTAAATTTAAGAGCAGATTACGCGTTTCAGTTTTCACAAAATTTTAAAGCAACACTTTATAGTGGTGTAAATAATGTTTTTGACATCAATTATGCAGCTCAGATTTTACCCAATGCTACAGGATTTGGCGGTGCTGCACCGCGCTTTTTTTATCCCGGAGAATCTATAAACTTTTATGTAGGGTTAAATGTAAACCTGAACTAAGGTTATTAGAAACTGAACTTTAATTTTTCTCAGGAATAGAAACACCTTCCTGTTCAAAATTTTTAAGTTCAGTTTTGAAACTGGTGCTTAAAACCATAAGACGATCCAAAAGATCAAGTTGATGTTCCGGAAGCAAAAGTTCACCTTTCAACTGCTTAGCATCAAGATATTCAAAAAATAGATTTTGATGGTAGGATTCTATTTCTAACTGGCGATTTAAGAATTTTTGATCAAAGTAATCGCTAGTGGCAAATAGCACATGCAACTGCTCATAAGTGATAGGATTGTATTCCTTTTTCTGTTTTGAAGGATCTTTTTTAAATAAGCTCAAAAACATTTTACCTATTGCAATAAAATCCATACCATTTGTATAATTTGGTGGTTTATACAAATGTGGATATTTCTTAACATCAGCCTGTATGGCTGCATTAACTATACTGTCGTATTCTTTTAAGTTAAACTCTCTAACTTTTGGCGCTTCCGTAAGACGCACTTCTTCCAGTTCGTTTAAATTCTCTTTAAGTTCAACTACCCAGCGTTTTTCGAGTTGATAAGGTTCTACAATAAAAACCTGAGTTTCCATAAATGGAGCACTAAATACCAAAGAATCTTTGAGTCGAGCGGCTAAACTAAAATCCCCTTCATCTGTAGTAACGGTACTTTTATTTTGAGTTCTGTTTTCAACTAGAACCCCGGGAACTCGCTTTTCTCCGGCGTAAACTTTGCCAGAGGTATTCTGCGCTAAACCAAGTGCAGTATTGAAAAATAGAATAGCAAGGATGAAGAATCTGATCATAGAAATGCGCTTGTGAAATTGAAAGACCAAAAATCAGACCGAATGTTGCACGTTTTTTAAACCCGTACCGTATCAGGTACCAGACCGGTGTAATCACCACCGTTGCGAATTACATCTCTAACTATTGAAGACGAGATATAACTCTTACCCGAGGAGGTGAGCAAGAATACAGTTTCGATTTGAGAAAGCTTTCGGTTTGTATGTGCAATGGCTTTTTCAAACTCAAAATCCCCGGGATTTCTAAGTCCACGAAGGATAAAACCCGAATCTGTCGCATTACAAAAATCTACCGTAAGCCCTTTATAGGTCATTACTTTAATTTTGGGTTCGTCTTTAAACGACTCCTTTAAAAAAGCCTCACGCTGCTCTAGCGTGAACATATATTTTTTATCTGCATTGACACCTATAGCCAAAATAATCTCATCAAAGAGCGTTAAACCACGTTCGATGATATCATAATGACCTAATGTTAGCGGATCAAAAGAACCGGGGAAGACTGCGCGTTTCATAGTAAGGTATTCAATATTGAAAATTAAAAATACAAAATTGAAGTGACGATTTGAGTTTACGACTCAACAGATACCTGTCACGCGACTTCATTAAAAATCTTACACGTTGTATTTCTTAATTCGTGTTTTTAAATTCTTATTTTGACAAGGCTTGCTCAATCACATTATCAAACAAATCAGAAAGGCTAATACCTGCTACTTGTGCCTGCTGCGGAATAATGCTCGCGGGACTCAATCCCGGTGTCGTATTTACTTCTAAGAAATGCGGTTGCCCGTTATGAAAAATAAACTCTGCACGAGTTAACCCTTTCAATTTTAAAACTTTAAAAACTTTCTCGGCCTCGCGTTGCACAGCTTCGGTTTGTTCTGCTGAAATTCGGGCAGGAGTGATTTCTTGAGACTTTCCGGCGTATTTCGCTTCGTAATCAAAGAAATCATTCTCGCTTACAATTTCGGTGACCGGCAAAGCCTGTATTTTTCCGTGGTAATTAATAACACCTACCGAAACTTCGGTACCCGAAAGAAACGATTCAATAATAATCTCATCGTCTTCTTTAAAAGAAACCGCAATTGCAGCTTCCAGTTCTTCTTCTGCATATACCTTAGAAACGCCAAAACTGCTCCCCGCCTTATTGGCCTTTACAAAACAAGGCAAGCCTACTCTGGCAACAATTTCGGCAGGATTAATGGCATCTCCTTTATTTAAAAAATAATTTGTTGCTGTTTTAACACCATAAGCCCTTAACACACTTATACAATCGCGCTTATTAAAGGTAAGCGCAGCCTCATAATAATCGCAAGCCGTCTGAGGGATCTGCATTAAATCAAAATACGCCTGTATGGTACCATCTTCTCCAGGAGTGCCGTGAATGGTATTAAACACACAATCAAAAGTAATTTTTGTGCCTTCAATAGTTAACGAAAAATCACTTTTATCTACAGGTATAGGTTTATGATCTGGATGTGTACAAAACCAGCCCTCTTTTAAAATAGAAATAGGGTAAACCGTATATTTATGAGTATCCAGATGTTTACACACCGTGTTTCCGCTAAGCATAGATATGGCTACCTCGCTTGAAAAACCACCCATTATAACTGCTATATTTTTTTTTGACATAGTAAATAGAAATCCTTTGCGTTAAGTAATAAGAAATAGGGGCTCAAAGAACGCTAATTTTAGAATAATTAGGCAAAAAAAATGATTGCAATTGAGGGTCAGCCAATTTTAAACTAAGTTTGTAGCCGCAAAATCGCATGTATATGGGACTCATAAAATTTATATTTAGCAAAGCATTTTTGATGCAGTTACTGTTGGCCGTAATCGTATTGATTGTGCTGGGTTTTGGGTTTATTTTTTGGCTTAGCTCTTCTACAAATCACGACGAGCGCATTGCGGTGCCTGATTTGAGCAAAATGACACTAAGTCTTGTTAAGCAGGAACTTGACAATGCAGATCTAAACTATGTGGTTATAGACTCATCTAACTACAATCCTGACTACCCTACATACTCTGTGATTGAACAAAACCCCGCAGCGGGAAAATTTGTAAAAGAAAACCGAAAAATTTACCTCGTGCTCAATCCTTCGGGATATCGTGAGATTGCAATACCATCGCTGGTGGGCAGAACACAACGTCAGGTAGAGCCTACTCTACTGGCCTTAGGTTTTAAAATAGGAAAAATAGACTTACGCGATCATATTTCTGAAGATGAAGTACTGGAGTTGAGACACAACGGCGCTACATTGAGAGAAGGTGATAAATTGCGCAAAATGTCTGTTATCGACCTCGTGGTTGGTAACGGAAAAGATAATTATTACAATACAACTACTGAAGAATCAGTAGATATAGATGATTCAATTAACGAGGCTGAAGAACTAGAAGATGCAGGATTTTAATGCCGAAGGGCCAGACGAACAGGAAGACGAACTTTACGAACATTACAGTTTTACCGCAGGTAAAGGCCAGGAGCCGCTGCGCGTAGATAAATTTTTGATGAATTTTATTGAGAAAGCGACTCGAAATAAAATTCAAACTGCAGCAAAAAACGGGAACATACAGGTTAACGGCGCTGTTGTAAAACAAAATTATAAAGTTAAAGCCGGTGATGTGGTACGTGTTATGTTTGAACACCCACCGTATGAGTTTTTATTAACTCCAGAAAACATTCCGCTAGACATTGTTTATGAAGATGATACCCTTCTGGTTGTAAATAAACCGGCAGGAATGGTTGTTCATCCCGGTCACGGTAATTACAGCGGCACCCTTATAAACGCGCTTATCTATCATTTTGAAAACCTACCTGAAAACAGCAGCGGCAGACCCGGTCTTGTACACCGTATAGATAAAGATACCAGCGGACTTCTTGTTGTTGCTAAGACTGAAGAAGCTATGACTCACTTAGCAAAGCAGTTTTTTGATAAAAGTAGCGAGCGTGAGTATGTTGCTATTGTTTGGGGTAATGTTGAAGAAGAAAATGGTACTGTAGAAGGTCACATAGGTAGACACCCTAAGAACCGCATGCAGAATACCGTTTACCCTGAAGGAGATCAAGGAAAAGAAGCGGTTACCCATTACAAAGTTTTAGAGCGTTTAGGTTATGTTACAAAAATTTCCTGTAAACTAGAAACCGGGCGTACGCATCAGATTCGCGTGCATATGAAGTACATAGGTCATACCCTATTTAATGATGAGCGCTACGGAGGTGATGCTATTTTAAAAGGAACTACGTTTACTAAATACAAGCAATTTGTAGATAACTGTTTTAAAATATTACCGCGACAAGCATTACACGCAAAGACACTTGGTTTTGTACACCCCAAAACCGGAGAATGGATGAGTTTTGACAGCCCTGTACCTCAGGATATGGTAGATTGTATAGAGAAATGGCGCAGTTATGCAAAACACGCTATGGAATAATTAGAAGCTGCTAAGGCAAGATGTTGCAATGTGCTAAAGCAGTTTTAATAACGTAATTTTAAAGTATGCTTGATTTTATACCGGAAAATTTACAAACTATAATCATCGTAGTTGTTTTAGCTATTCTCTTTCTGGGCGTAGTAAAGAACAACAAGCGCAATCAACGTAAAATGCGCGATCGCAAAAAACGCAATTTTAGAGCAGAATATTTTGACCGTAAAAAAGAGCGAGAAAAAGACGATTTACCTACAAACTAAATTCACAAGATTTGAAAATATATACTAAAACCGGAGACAATGGTACTACTGCCCTGTTTGGTGGTACTCGTGTTTCTAAAAATGACATACGTATAGAAAGTTATGGTACCCTTGATGAACTTAATTCGCATTTAGGATTAATTCGTGATCAGGAAATAGATGCACACAGTCAGGCTGTTCTCATTAAAATACAGGAAAAATTATTTGTTATAGGAGCCATTTTAGCAACAGATCCTGACAAGGCGCTTTTAAAAAATGGTAAAGAACGCTTAGACATAAAAAGAATAAGTGACTTAGACATTGCCCTCTTAGAAACTGAAATGGATACTATGGAAGAGCAATTGCCACCTATGACGCATTTTATACTCCCCGGCGGTCATCAAACCGTGTCATTCTGTCACATAGCACGCAGTGTTTGTCGCAGAGCAGAGCGATTATCAACCGCTCTTTATCAACAAGTTCCGTTTGAAGAAAATGCTTTAAAGTATTTAAACCGTCTTTCTGACTATCTGTTTGTACTGGCACGTTTCTTGTCAAAACAGCTACAAGCAAAAGAAATTAAGTGGATACCCGAAAAATAAGAATTCAGCTTTTAAAAATGGGTATAAGTACCGTAATCTAAGGAGATTACATACGTTCTTAAAAATAATATTGAATTAATTGATATTTTTCTTGGTTATTACGCTAATAAATTTATTTTTGCAAAAAATTAAATACGTTAACTATGTACTGGACATTAGAACTAGCCTCTCACCTAAGCGATGCACCTTGGCCGGCTACCAAAGATGAATTGATTGATTATGCAATTAGAACGGGAGCGCCACTAGAGGTTGTAGAAAATTTACAATCTATGGAAGATGAAGGCGATTCTTATGATTCTATTGACGAAATATGGCCAGACTACCCGTCTGACGATGACTACCTCTGGAATGAGGATGAATACTAGATTTTACATCACGTAAACACTTAAAAAGTCTCGCATTGAGGCTTTTTTTTTGCTTAAATTTGAACCGCTCTAAAAAAGCAACTATTCGTAACCTTTAGTTACGATTTTATCGGAAAATTAATGTATTAATAGAAGAGCCTCAAGCTTAATGTAAGCTACCTATTGATAATAAACGAGTTACCAAGTTATGGGATTATTAGATAAAGTATTAAAAGTCTTTGTAGGAGACAAATCTAAACAGGACGTTGCATCGATTCAACCTATTGTTGAAAAAATAAAAAGCTTCGAAGCACAGCTAGAAAAGCTTTCCCACGATGAACTGAGGCAAAAAACTACCCAATTTAAAGCTCAAATCGCTAATGCACTTGCAGACAATAATGCAGAGCAATTGCGTCTACAAAACGAAGCTGATGAAAATGACGATATAGATCGTAAAGAAGAAATTTATGCAGCGATTGATAAGCTAAAAGATGATGCTTATGCGATTAGCGAACAGGTTTTAAATGATATTCTTCCCGAAGCGTTTGCCGTTGTTAAAGAAACAGCAAAGCGTTTTTATCACAATACATCAATAGTTGTTACTGCAAATTCATTTGACCGTGAATTAAGTGCAGATAAAGATTATGTTTCTTTAGATGGTGATAATGCGATCTGGGCAAACAGCTGGGATGCTGCAGGTAAAGCGATTACCTGGGATATGATACATTATGATGTACAGCTAATAGGTGGTGTGGCCATGCATCAAGGCAAAATTGCAGAGATGCAAACAGGTGAAGGTAAAACCTTAGTTGCTACACTTCCGGTTTATCTAAATGCACTTACCGGAAATGGAGTTCACCTGGTAACCGTTAACGACTATCTGGCAAAACGAGATAGCGCGTGGATGGCTCCTTTATTTAACTTTCACGGTCTTACTCTAGACTGTATAGATTTTCACAGACCTAACTCTGCAGCGCGTCGTAAAGCATACGCCGCAGATATCACATACGGTACTAATAATGAATTTGGTTTTGATTACTTAAGAGATAATATGGCACACGCGCCTAATGATTTGGTTCAGCGCGCACCTAATTATGCAATTGTTGATGAGGTTGACTCAGTTTTAGTGGATGATGCTCGTACTCCGTTGATTATTTCCGGACCGGTACCAAAAGGAGATCAACACGAGTTTGATGCCTTAAAACCTAAAATTGATAGTTTAGTAAGTTTACAACGCCAGCAACTTACAGGTACTTTAGCTGAAGCAAAAAAACTTATCGCTTCCGGAGACACTAAAGAAGGAGCAATTTTATTACTACGTGTGTACCGTGGTTTACCTAAAAACAAAGCGCTAATTAAATACCTGAGTGAAGAAGGTATTCGCCAGCTTTTACAGAAGACCGAAAACAATTACATGCAGGATAACAATCGCGAAATGCACGTGATTGATGCTGATTTATATTTTACAATAGACGAAAAAAATAACCAGATAGAACTTACCGACAAAGGTATTGAGCACTTATCTGGTAAAGACGATCCTAATTTCTTCATTATGCCAGAGATGGGTGTTGAGATTAGTAAAATTGAAAATGCAAATCTTTCAGCAGAAGAGGAAGCGGAGAAGAAAGAAGAACTTTTTAGAGAGTTCAGCATCAAGAGTGAGCGTATTCATACTATGAATCAACTTCTTAAAGCCTACACCTTATTTGAAAAAGACACAGAGTATGTGGTGATGGATAATAAAGTAAAAATCGTTGACGAGCAAACTGGCCGTATCATGGATGGTCGTCGTTACAGTGATGGCTTACACCAGGCGATTGAAGCTAAGGAAAACGTAAAAATTGAAGATGCTACCCAAACTTTTGCAACAGTAACGCTTCAGAATTATTTTAGAATGTACCGCAAACTTAGTGGTATGACCGGTACAGCCGTTACCGAAGCTGGAGAACTTTGGGAAATCTACAAACTTGATGTTGTAGAAATACCTACAAATCGCCCTATCGCCAGAGATGACCGCGATGATAAAGTTTACAAAACAAAACGTGAGAAATACAACGCCGTAATTGACGAAGTTCAAAATCTTGTAGATGCTGGTAGACCTGTACTTATAGGTACAACTTCGGTAGAGATTTCAGAATTATTAGGAAAAATGCTATCCCTAAGAAAAGTACCTCACAATGTATTAAACGCAAAACTGCATAAAAAAGAAGCAGATATCGTTGCTGATGCAGGTAACTCTGGCCAGGTAACGATCGCTACGAACATGGCCGGTCGTGGTACAGATATTAAATTGAGTAAAGCTGTAAAAGAGGCAGGTGGTCTTGCCATTATAGGTACAGAACGTCATGACTCAAGACGTGTTGACCGCCAGTTACGTGGTCGTGCAGGTCGTCAGGGAGATCCGGGAAGTTCACAATTCTATGTTTCTTTAGAAGACAACCTAATGCGTCTGTTTGGCTCTGAGCGTATCGCAAAAATGATGGACCGTATGGGTCTTAAAGAAGGTGAAGTTATTCAACACGGGATGATTTCTAAATCTATTGAGCGTGCTCAAAAGAAAGTAGAAGAAAATAACTTTGGTGTACGTAAGCGTTTGTTAGAATATGATGATGTGATGAATGCGCAACGTGAAGTAATTTACAAGCGTCGTTACCATGCGTTGTTTGGAGAACGTCTGCGTGTAGATATCGCAAATATGATTTACGATACTTCAGAAGTAATTGCAGAAACTAACAAGGCAGCTCAGGATTATAAGAATTTTGAATTTGAATTAATTCGTTTCTTTTCAATGAGCAGCCCTGTAGATCAGAAAGAATTTGATTCTTCTTCTGCAAAGCAACTTGCACTAAAAGTTTATGATGCTGCACTGGTACATTACCGCGAAAAAATGGAACGTAATGCAGCAGTCGCCTTCCCGATTATTAGCAATGTATATGAAAATCCAGATAGCAACTATGAGCGTATTGTAGTTCCTTTTTCTGATGGTATCAAAGAACTAAAAGTTGTAACGAATCTAAAAGATGCTTACGAATCTAAAGGGAAGCAGCTGATTACAGATTTTGAGAAGAATATTACACTTGCAATTATTGATGATGCGTGGAAAACACACCTACGCAAAATGGATGAATTGAAGCAAAGTGTTCAGCTTGCCGTTCACGAGCAAAAAGATCCACTACTAATTTACAAGTTTGAAGCATTTGAATTATTTAAGCAAATGATAGATCAGGTAAATAAAGATGTGATTTCGTTCTTATTTAAAGGTGAATTACCGGTACAACAAGAAAATCAGATACGCGAAGCCAGACAGGTTAAGCAAGCTGAAAAGGTACAAACCACTAAAGAGGAGATCCCCAATCTTGATGAGCGTGCTTCTCAAAGCAGATCTGCAGGTGCAAATACCCAACCTCAGCGTCAACAAGTAACCGAAACGATAACACGTGAACGCCCTAAAATAGGCCGTAATGATAAAGTGACGATTAAGCACATTATGAACGGTGAAACCAAATCAATGAAATTTAAACAAGCAATCCCGTTACTTGATAAAGGAGATTGGGTGCTTATAGAAGAATAAAAATTAAATACATTTAAATAAAAAAACACCCGTTAATAACGGGTGTTTTTTGTTAATAACATTAGTCATATACCTTCTGAATATTCTTTACACAAACTTAATATTGCAGCCCACTTAGAGATACACAATACTCCTAATTTTATACCCTAATTTTATTTCAATTTGTTTTCTAAAAATCGCTTACACCAAGAATTAAAAGAGGCTACTAATATGAAAGCCGTTGAGTTACGTGCATGGTTGCGCACAGATATCGCACCCCTCACCGTAGCCAATTATGATGATGCTCCGTCTATGGATCAATCTAACAAACTGCTGGTCATTTTAATGAAAGACAGTGAAGATTTGACTAAGGCAGATTGTCTTTTTATTCAGAGTATTTTACAACGTATTAAGTATATAAAAAGTACGCGTAGCAACGTACAACACACAAAACTTGATTGGGAGAATTCGCTACGCAATCTGGGCTTTGATGTTAAAAAGAAAGAGAAATCAAAGAAAAGAGAAAAAGAATTTTACTAAGAAAATAAGTTCTAATCTCTGATTTTATATTTCATTTAAGGCATTTCACTACACTTAAAATCATTCTTACAGCTACGATGTTTATATAAATAATCTGATGTACTGATGCCTGGTTTTGATTTTTCAATTAAGTAAAAAATTAAGTATCTTCATAATTGCTTTAATTTTAAAATTATGATTAACCCGCGTCTTGAACTCAAATGGGCAAGCATATACATCCTATTTCTTTTATTATGGATGGGTTTTGAGCGTTTTGCGGGTTGGCACGATCAACTGATAGACCGGCATCATATATATACCTTACTATTTTATATACCGGCAATAGGTATATATTTTATAGCACTCATTGATAAGCGAAATAATTTTTATGGTGGCATTATCACATACAAACAAGCATTTATAACCGGCTTAGTCCTAACTATTTTAATAACCATATTAGCCATACCCGCGCAGTATATTATAAGTACTTATATTAGTCCGCATTACTTTGAGAATGTTATTGAGTATGCCGTAATCAGCGGAAAAGCAACTATAGAAGAAGCAAATGAGTTTTTCAATCTAAAAAGCTATATAATTCAAGCTGTAGTTGGAAGTTTAGTATTCGGCATTCTAATTTCCAGTATTGTTTCGGTATTTATAAGAAGGAAATAAACCTGAAATTCTACAATAAAAAGTTGTTGTTCTATCTTTGAGCAATGGATAAAAATCTAAAACTTCTTTGTTCTGATATTGACGGAACATTATTGAATGCAGACCGTGATATCGATGTAGAAACCATTGCTGCCGTATCAAAATTATCAAGAGAATTTCCCATCATATTAGCTTCTTCCAGGATGCCATCTGCAATGTATTATTTGCAAGAAAAATTAGGCAGACTTAACAGCCCGCTCATTTGCTATAATGGCGGCCTTGTTTTAGATAGTAACGGTATGTGTTTACAAAGCCATACAGTTTCTTTAGACTTTCTAGCTACTGTAATTGAGCATCAAAAAAAGTATGCCTATAATATTAGTACCTACTGTACAGATACGTGGCGCACAGAATCTGAAGATTACTGGACCATAAGAGAAATAAGAAGCACTCGTGTAGAACCTGTTTTAGTACCTTTAGAAGATCACATAGCTATTCTTAAAGCTATTGATGAACAACCCCATAAAATTATGTGTATGGGCACACCTGAAGCCTTAGACGACCTCATCGCTATACTTGAAAAAAAACACGGGAATGAAGCTCATTTTTACAGATCAAAAGACACCTATCTTGAGATAAGTGCCAAAAATATTGACAAGAGCACAGCTCTGGAACAACTTATTAAAGATCACTATAATCTTAACATGGAAAATGTAATTGCTTTTGGTGACAATTTTAATGATGTGACCATGATTAAAAATGTAGGATTAGGAGTGGCCGTTGCCAATGCTACTCAAGAGGTTAAAGATGTTGCAGATTATATCAGCGAGTTCACAAACAAGGAACACGCCGTTGCTCGCGCCATTGAACAATTTTTACTCTAAATCGTCAACCCAAACTTAATAATTAAAGCGCCCAATGGAGCGCTTTAATTATTTCAACTTGTACCAAAAGCGAGAGGCGCCCTCCAACCAAAAAGTGCGCCTCTCAAAACAACCTAACCAATAATCTTACTAACCAATTATTATCTTTATATTCTTAATCTATATACTGTTTATAGTTATTTACGACAATCTTCGCTCCTAAATCGTGCATTAAATTATACAAACCGAAAAAGGTTCTGTTTATGTATAAGAAATGTTTGCTTCCCCTGTTACCATTCATTTTACGCAGTTGCGTATCTTTTGAATACTTATCACTCAAATCTGCGATATGAGAGAAGAATGATTCATCATTAAAATCAAACGTCTCGTGATGAAATGGTTTAGTAAATAAACTCAACATCTCGTGAAATAATTCTGAAAAGAATTGAAGCTCTTCTGCTGAATCATCTTCCCGTAGTATTTCTAACTCAAACATTTTATTATTAAAAATCTTTGGGTCATTAATATTTTTAGGCTCTGCTAATTCAAAATAAGGAGTATAAAATTCTTGAGGAACTTTTTTAATACACCCAAAATCAATAGCTATTAAATTATGATCAGAATCTACAAGAAAGTTTCCGGGATGAGGATCTGCATGCACCGCTTTCAAGAAATGCATTTGATACATATAGAAATCCCATAAAGCCTGCCCTATTTTATCTGCTGCTACCTGATCTGTATTATGAGCAGTAAATTCACTCAAATGCTCACCTGTCATCCAGTCCATTGTAATAATGCGTTCACTAGACAATTCAGGATAGTATTTAGGAAATTTTAAATTTGGAATAACACTACATTTTGAAGTAATGTCTAAACTTTGACGTACTTCTAAAATGTAATCTGTTTCTTCTAGTAACTTATCTTCAACTTCCTGAAAATACTTCTCTTTATCCTTACCTTTTAGATTAAACATCCGGCTAGCGATAGGCTTCACTAGAGCCAGATCACTACTAATACTGTCTGCGACTCCTGGGTATTGTATTTTCACAGCAAGATTTTTCCCATCTAACGTTGCCTTATGTACCTGACCGATACTGGCAGCGTTTATACTTTGAGTCGCAAACGTATCAAATATCTCTTCCGGATATTTATCTAAATATTTTTTAAATGTTTTTCTAACCAATGGAGCTGACAAAGGCGGTACAGAGAATTGAGATAGTGAAAATTTTTCAACATATGCCTTAGGCAGTATATTTTTTTCCATACTCAACATCTGTGCTACTTTAAGAGCACTCCCTTTGAGACTTTTTAAACCATCGTAAATATCACCTGCATTTTCCTCGTCTAGTTCTTCTCTGGTAAGATCGCTGTTAAATGCTTTCTTACCATAATATTTTGCATAATTACCTCCCACTTTCACACCGGTCTTAACCAGCTGTGATGCACGCTGTAATTTGTTTGTTGGGATGTAATCTATAGTTTTCATAATTTCCTATTTAGATCTTGAAAAGTTTTCTTTAAACAAAAATTTTCCAAAATCAAGAATACTTTCTAATGGTGTAGTATTAAACACATCAAATATTGCATTTACAGATTTTTCTATGGCTACATCCGTTTTTTCAAAGCGTGCTGAATTATCATCCATCCAATATTTTAAAAGAAATAATGTTTGCAACCAGGCTCCCTCACTAAATATAGAAACAGGATTTTTAGTTAAACGTGATGACTTCTCATCATTTGCTTCTTCAATTAATTCTCCTGCATAATCTCTAACTTTTAATCTTAGATCGCGCAATTGCCCTAAGCTCTTTAAAGTATCTTTTTGCTCGTGAAGTGCATATAAAACATAACTTCTATTAGCAGTCAATACTTCAAAAAAAGTGTAGAAAAATGAGAGCATTTTCTCTCTGTTAGGATATGTCGAATAAGCCGGATTTTTATGTAAAACATTAATTGTATTATCAAAAAAACTAACCCATATAGATTCTCGAATACCTTGAAAAGAACCAAAGAAATTATAAAATGCACCCTCTTCAATATTATGCTCTTTACAGAATTTAAATACTGAATTAGGCCTTTGACCGTGCTCCAATACATATTCCATATACATCGTTGTAACCAATTCTTTAGTAAGTTGTGGTTCAACTTTTTTTGCTACAGTTTTCTTAGTGGTTGCCATAATCTCTGTTTACGTTTGTAAAGATAAATCTGTTTAATAATATTTCAAAACCCTTAAACAAAACCTTTCGTTAAAGTTCTTTCAGTTATATTGAAAGTTGTGTCAGTTTGTCACACCCTCTCCTTTGGTACTTTTTTTGACTTTAGTGCTTTGCGCTTAACCAATGTATTAGGCGAACTATTAAAAATCAAATAACCCGACTAATTTGTCGGCTTTTAAAAAACAAAATACACTATGTCTACAGGTAAAATTAATGTTGCTGTTGAGAACATTTTCCCGCTTATCAAGAAGTTCTTGTACAGTGATCACGAGATCTTTTTAAGGGAATTAGTTTCTAACGCGACAGATGCTACGTTAAAATTGAAACACCTTACAAATATAGGTGAGGCCAGTGTAGAGTATGGCAATCCTATAATTGAGGTTAAGGTTGATAAAGACGAAAAAACCATTCGTATTATCGATCAAGGTCTAGGTATGACTGAAGAGGAAGTACAAAAGTATATTAATGAAGTTGCCTTTTCTGGTGCAGAAGAGTTTTTAGATAAATACAAAGACTCTGCAAAAGATAGCGGTATTATTGGGCATTTTGGACTGGGCTTTTACTCTGCTTTTATGGTTGCTCGTAAAGTAGAAATAATCACAAAGTCTTTTAAAGACGAGCCTGCAGTACGTTGGGAATGTGATGGTTCTCCAGAATTTACACTTACACCCGCTGATAAAACAGATCGTGGTACAGAAATAGTTTTACACGTTGCAGAAGATTCTGAAGAGTTTTTAGAAGAAAACCGTATTAGCCAGTTACTAGCTAAGTACAATAAATTTATGCCGGTACCTATTAAATTTGGTACTACAGAAGAAACGCTTCCTTTACCTGAGGATGCTCCAGAAGATGCTGAAGCAGAGACCAAAACGGTAGATAATATTATTAACAACCCCAACCCGGCCTGGACCAAGCAACCTACAGAACTTGAAGAAAAAGATTATAACTCTTTCTATCGTGAGTTATATCCTATGCAATTTGAAGAGCCGCTTTTTCATATTCATTTAAATGTTGATTATCCTTTTAACCTAACAGGAATCTTATATTTTCCACGTTTAGGTCAGGACATGAATATTCAGAAAGACAAAATTCAACTGTATCAAAATCAAGTTTACGTAACTGATAATGTTGAAGGTATTGTTCCTGAATTTTTAACTATGTTACGTGGGGTTATAGATTCTCCAGATATTCCTTTAAACGTTTCCCGATCGTATTTACAAGCAGACGGGGCGGTTAAAAAAATATCAAGCTACATTACCCGTAAAGTAGCAGATAAACTAAAATCACTATTCAACGAAGATCGTGAAGACTTCGAGAAAAAATGGAACGACATTAAAGTGGTGATTGAGTACGGTATGCTTAGCGAAGATAAATTCTTTGAGAAAGCAGATAGTTTTGCATTATACCCTACTGTAGACGACAGCTATTATACTTTTGCAGAGTTACAGGAGAAAATTAAAGACTCGCAAACTGACAAAGATGGTAAACTTATTGTCCTTTACGCGTCAAATAAAGATGCACAACATCAATACATAGAAGCTGCAAAAGCTAAAGGTTATGAGGTTCTTTTATTAGACTCTCCTATTGTTTCTCACTTATTACAGAAACTGGAAACTTCTAAAGAAAACATCAGCTTTGTACGTGTAGATGGGGATAATGTTGAAAGTTTAATCAAGAAAGATGAAGAACAAATTTCAAAGCTTTCTGATGAAGAAAAAGAAAGTTTGAAAAAACTTCTTGAAGAGACAATTGCAGATAAATCCTATACTGTAAAACTTGAAGCTATAGATAGCAATGCGGCTCCATTTATGATCACCCAGCCAGAATTTATGCGTCGTATGAAAGAGATGCAGGCAACCGGTGGCGGTGGCGGTATGTTTGGTATGGGTAATATGCCAGATATGTATAATGTGATTGTCAACACAAACAGTGAGTTAGTTAATGAGATTTTATCTACAAAAACAAAGAAGAAACAAGAACGTTTAATAACACAATCAATGGATCTTGCGCGTTTATCTCAGGGCTTGCTAAAAGGAGAAGCTTTGACTAACTTTGTCAAACGTTCCTATGAGATGATTAAATAGGAAATTAGAGATCTTAGATTTGAGACACTAGATCTACCATCCTAACTTAAATATTAGAAGCCATCCTTTTTGGGTGGCTTTTTTTATACATATATATTTTCTAACGTTTCTTTAACCCACAATACGGTTGCCCTAAACTCTTTATTGTTAAATTCACATAACCAAACAGTAATCTATGTTTCAATACACAGCAACCTACACAGACCTCTATCAATTGAGTATGGCGCAGGTTTATTTTAATAAAAAGCAAAATGACCAGGCCGTGTTCGATTATTACTTTAGAAGGCTTCCGTTTAAAGGAGGTTATGCAATTTTTGCAGGATTAGAAGAACTACTCACGATTATTGAAGAGTTACGTTTTTCTGAAGAGGATATTGCTTATCTCAAAACTTTAGATTTTGAACCCACATTTTTAGCATATTTAAAGAATTTCCGCTTTAGCGGAACCATCAATTCAATGCCGGAAGGAGAACTGGTGTTTGGTACGGCTCCTATTTTACAGGTTGAAGCAAATCTTATTGAAGCGCAGATTATTGAAACTATATTATTAAACACACTTAACTTTCAAACCTTAATAGCTACTAAAGCAAGTCGTATTCGCCAGGTTGCGGGAGATAAAACCTTGCTTGATTTTGGGTTGCGCCGGGCACAAGGTCCCGGAGGATATTACGCATCTCGTGCGGCAGTTATAGGTGGTTTTGACGGGAGTAGTAACGTAATTACCGGGAGAGATTTTGGGATCAAAATAAGTGGAACTATGGCACACGCTTTTGTGCAAAGCTATGATGATGAACTTACGGCATTTAGAGATTTTGCAGAAAACAGACCTAAAAATTGTGTTTTGCTGGTAGATACTTACGACACGTTAAAGAGCGGTGTTCCTAATGCCATTACGGTAGCAAAAGAAATGGAAGCTCGCGGTGAGCAACTGCTCGCAATTAGACTAGACAGCGGGGATCTCGCCTATCTTTCTAAGAAAACCCGTAAAATGCTGGACGATGTAGGATTGTCTTATGTAAAAATCGCAGCTTCAAATCAACTTGATGAATACGTAATACAAAGTTTACAAAATCAAAAAGCACCTATAGATATTTATGGAGTAGGAACTAATCTGGTAATAGGTAAACCAGACGGGGCACTAGATGGTGTTTACAAACTGGCATTTGCTAATGGAAAACCACGCATTAAAATTTCTGAAAGTATAGCCAAGGTTACGCTCCCCTTTAAAAAGCAGGTGTATAGAATAAAGAATGAAGAAGATATTTTAATAGGTGCAGACGCAATAGCAATAGCTGACGAATCGCACGTAAACCGAATGAATCATCCTGTTGAGCCGTTTAAAAGTCTTGACATTGCCACGCTTAAGCAAGAGGCGATGCTTAAGCCTGTTATGCAAAACGGCAAACGCCTACACAAAATACAAAGCGTGCAGGAAATTGCAGCATTTAGCAAAACACAACTCGCAGGCTTGCCCGAAGAATATAAGCGTTTTGACAATCCGCATATTTACAAGGTGGGAATTAGCGATCGCTTAAAACAAGAACGCGATAATCTTATTGAAGAACATAAAATATAATTGATGAAAACATACACATTTAGTATTATCCTGGTATTTACCTCTCTGCTTTCCTTTGCACAAAATCAGGTATCTGAAAACTACTTATCTCGTGAAGAAAATGAGACCTGGCTAATGAATTTAGAAGAATCGCAAGATCTAGAAACGAAGCTAAACGCTATTCAGAAAAAAATAGTAGATGACGCTCAATTTATCGCTCCCAGACCCGGGGTTTCATACACCGGTTTATCTAAAGAAGCTCGAGAACGTTTAAATGCAGTTCAAGATTCGTTGCCTAAAGTAACTGCTGCTTGTAAAATATTTTTCGTGTTGAATTCAGATGACATGTATCTACTAGATTTGGAAAAAAATTCAAAATACAAAGCTTTGATTAAAATGCTCGACTCAGAACATATAGATTCTGTAATAGTTCTAAAAGACACTGCATTATTTGGCACGCAAGCCAGTTGTGGCGCAGTACTTATGAAAATTAAAAATGATGAACTTACTACTGCGTTAAAAAAATTAAACACACAGACAACTAAAAAATAAAGATGAAAGCGCTTATTATAATAGATATGCAAAATGATTTTATGCCCGGAGGGCCACTTGCTGTACCGGGCGGAGATCAGATAATACCACTCATAAACAACCTTCAAAATAAATTTGATTTAGTAATCGCAACTCAAGACTGGCACCCCGAAAATCACTCGAGCTTTGCTGATAATCACCCCGGAAAATCAGCATACGAGAAAATAGATATGAATGGTATAGAACAGGTTTTATGGCCGGTGCATTGTATTCAAACTACAGGTGGTGCAGATTTTCATCCACACTTAAATGCATCGCGTATTGAAGCTATTTTTAGAAAGGGAACAGATCCTAAAATTGATAGCTACAGTGGCTTTTATGATAATGCTCATAAAAAATCTACCGGTTTAGCGGGTTACCTAAAAGGCAAAGGAGTTACGTCTTTGTATTTCTGCGGTCTAGCTGCAGATTATTGCGTTTCCTATTCGGTTTTAGATGCTCTTCAGGAAGGTTTTAAAGTCACGCTTTATGAAGATGCTACCCGTGCCATAAGCGAAGAGTCTTTTAGTAAAATGAAAGAAGAAATTCTTGCCAAAGGTGGTAGAATAAAAATAGCTGAAGAACTGGCTTAAATCATTTTTTAACTTTAAGATTTGGGTGCTTAAAAATTAATTTCAAAGAGAGGAAAAGCTATTTGTTTTTCCTCTTTTCTAATTTAAATAGGCATTGAACATTACTAAAAAATACGCGTTGAACATTGATTTTAAATCAATTATTAAAACTCATAAAATATTTCTACGCTAACAGATTTTTGTGAATTTTCAATTAAAAAAGTGATTAAATTAGGTTGATTTTTTGGGGTTAATACCAAAGAATTATAATTCACGGCAACCTTTACAAACCTAATTTAAATACCTTTTATGATTCACCCACATACTGAGATCCGTTTTATAAATGACCAGGTAGGCCACGGCGTAGTTGCTACTCAATTTATACCCGCAGGAACAATAACATGGGCATTAGACAAACTCGATCGAGAATTTACACCTTCAGACTTTAAACAATTAGATATTCTCTATCAAAACATCTTAGAGACCTATACCTACCGAAATAAATCAGGAAATCTCGTGCTCTGCTGGGATAATGGCAGATTTGTAAATCACAGTTTTAAATCTAATTGTTTAAGCACAGCATATGACTTTGAAATAGCCATATGCGATATTCACCCGGGGGAGCAACTTACAGACGATTATGGCTATCTCAATGTCACAGAACCTTTTACAGGTATTGATGAGGGCACAGAACGTAAAACGGTATTTCCAGATGATTTATTAAAGTATTCTAATGTATGGGATGCACAGGTTAAAGCAGTATTTTCAGAAATAACCAAAGTCAACCAACCTTTAAAAAACTTAATTTCTAGTTCTACATGGAAAACGATAGAAGATATAATTTCACATAAAAAAGAGATGGCTTCAATCGCAGAGAATTATTATAATCCACACGTAAGCGTTACCATATAATTAGCATTTAATACTAAATGGCAAAGCCTCAATCTCCTGAGGCTTTTTTTATGGTCTATATTTTAAAGTTTTTTACTGGCTATGTCTATTGTTTATAGTGCATACCGTTAGATACTTTACAATATTATAGATCTTGCTTGAAGCGTCTTCGTATCAATAATTCGGCTTGAAATCCTACTATTTAGCAAAAGTAGAATATCTTAAATATTAAGATTAATCGTATAAAATGAGGAAATCTGTAAAGAAATATTAGTTTGTAGCATTATATTGCAAGTCTAAATCACTATAATTCAATTAAATTTCACAATTTTAATTGAGATGTAGGTTTTGAAATCACCCCAATGAATTCAAATTTATTACAAAAAATATGTTACTATCTAAACACTTTTTACTGCAGTTGCGGCAATTTATCTATTTAATTAACGGGTATATTCGACCTCTAAAATATAAGTATAATGGAGCTCGGTCATAAGAAAAACTCGACATATTTGACTTTAGGCATTGCTATAGTCTGGGTTATTTTAATACTATTCAGACTATTTCTATCAAACGCATTAGGTTGGTTTGATATCTTAATGATGGGATTAGCAATTTATTATTTCTGCAAATTTTACTATTTAAAAACTCACCCCTATCTTAAATTAACCGAAAGTCATTTTGTAAAATATTGTATTTTAAAAACAACGCGAATTCCTATAGCATCATTAAAAGGATTTCACAGTAATAATTCGGGAGATTTTGTACTAGTAGGCAGTAAAAAGAAAATATGGATTTCTTCAAAAGCAGTAGATCAGAAATCATTTTCTAAATTTAAAGAGCATCTAAAACATCTCAAATTTAACTCCTAGAAAATGTTCTAACACTAGAGCATTTTTTTTAAAAAAACTAATATGACAAATTACCCCTGGCACTTATTTTTAATGGCCGCAATGTATTGCTTCGCAGGCATAATGCATTTCATAAAGCCAAAAGCTTATTTACGGATAATGCCAAGATACCTGCCAAAACCAAAAGTACTGGTTTGCCTAAGCGGTTTAGCTGAGATTCTTACCGGTATTGGACTCTGTTTTCCAGAAACAAAGAATATTGCCATTTGGTGTATTATTTTAATGCTCACGGTATTTTTACTGGTTCATTTTTATATGCTTTCTTCAGATAAAGCAGGTCTTAATCTTCCAAAATGGATTTTATGGGGGCGTATAATTTTACAATTTGGTTTAATGTATTGGGCTTATATTTACCTATCTATTTAAACTAAAAAAGCCCTCATTACGAGGGCTTTTTTAATTAGAGATAAGCTTATTCACTTAGTCAATCATTACTTCTTTAGAGAAATAGTCCTTGCCTATAGTAATGCCTATACGATAAGCACCTTTTCTTAATTCAGAAAGGTTTAGAGCTTGTTTAACAACAAGACTTTTGTCTGATATAGATTCTATAATCTCACCATTCTCATCATAAACACGAGTTGTTGTCTTTACTTCCTTAGGGTTTGTAAAAGAAATTAATACAATACCATCCTGTATCTTGTAATTAGGCTTAAAAATAGTTTTACTCTCATCACTTACAATGTCAAGACCATTAACTTTCTTATCTATTGTAGTGTACGATTTAGCATAATCATCCTCATAAATAAGATAGTACTTACCACTTGGAAGGTTTTCTAAACTTAATGTCTTAAAATCATTTGCTAAACTGCCCGCATACTCCCTGTAGAGTTTTTCACCTTTAGCATCTTCCAGATAAATCTGGGCTCCCTCCATTGCATTTGTATACTCAACTTTAACCATAAAGTTTTCGTTTACAGTAACTGCGATTCCGTCTGCGGCATTTGCGTTTAAGCTAAAAGCTAAAACTAATGCCATTACCAAAGTTTTAATTGTTGTCTTCATAGTTTTGGGTTTTTTGTGATTTATAAATTTCACATTACAAATGTACGGGTGATTTGTACCTAGAAATAGAAGCAGTTGTGCAGATTAATGTGGTATTTTAACCTTACATATTGATTAAATATCTATTTTGTGAAAATTATATATATTTGGGTTAATATTGCATCATAAAAACTCTAATAGGTTATATAAATTTAGATTGAATTAATACAGAGCATATGATTAAGTCTGCAAAACCTGCATTCGAAAAAATAGAACCCGGTTTTGGAAGTTCATTTTCCTGCAGAACATATGATGAAAACAACGAGAATAACAGTCATACATTCTGGCACTATCACCCTGAACTTGAATTAGTTTATGTTAAAGGTGGTACCGGAAAAAGACAGGTAGGTAGTCATATTTCTTACTACCGTAATGGCGAACTAATACTCATAGGGTCAAATTTACCCCATTGCGGATTTACAGATTCATTAAACAACTACGAGCAGGAGACGGTTATACAAATGAGACCTGATTTTTTAGGTGAATCTTTTTTTGATATCCCTGAGATGCGCAGTATAAAGGCCTTATTTGAAAGGGCTAAAATGGGTATCGTATTTCATGGTGAAGTAAAACGAACTGTAGGTGCAAAAATCGAATTACTCAAGAATGCTTCAAATTATGATCGTCTGCTGGGTTTACTTGAGATTCTTAAACTTTTAGAATCAGCAGATAAATATACCGTATTGAATGCTCAGGGTTTTATTTTAGAAACCGAATTGCAAGATAATAATCGCATAAATGTCATATTCAATTTTGTTAAAGAGCAATTTAAAAGACAAATTGCTTTAGAAGAAATTGCGGAACTGGTAAGTATGACGGTACCCGCGTTTTGTCGTTATTTCAAAAAAATAACAGGGAAGACATTTACACAATTTGTGAACGAGTATAGACTCGTACACGCTGCAAAATTACTTCACGAAAAACCTATAAGTATCACTGATGTATGTTTTGAAAGTGGTTTTAATAACTTCAGCCATTTTAACAAGCAGTTCAAGAAATTTACAGGTAAAACTCCCTCTACCTATCGTAATGAATTGAAATTTATCATTTCATAGATACTTAATCCATTTAGTATTTTTAATTGTCATAAAAGTTAGACAAGAATATTATATTTAAATAAATATATTCATTCTTAACCCATACTTAATATATTAAATTGCTATAAATCATAATATTAGACTATATTTAAAATAGCTGCTCCCCCTTTGAGCTGCTTAATATAAAGTTGTAAGACTTTTCTTTAAATACTTTATATTAGTAAAATACAAAACCAAAAGACCCCTTATTATAATGATCTATCAATCAAATCTATCGAGTCATGACTCAACTGAATATACAAGACATATTTTTAATAGAACGCTTTACGACCTCGAGATGGGATAGTCAACCTAAGCCCTGTTTCTACTTTGAAATTATATTTATTGAAGATGGCAGCGGAAGAGTAAGTCTCAATGGTAAAGTGATATCCTATAAATCGAGAGATATTTTTGTTTTTAAACAAGATGAGTTGCCTGACTTTAAAATTCACGAAACAACCACATTTGTTATTTTTAAGTTTACAAACTTATTACTAAGCAGCAAAATAAGTTTACCCGATAGACAATACTGGTTGAGACGCAGTGAGTTTATATTAAATCATCCTAAAAGAAAATTCCAAGAAGCTATAAATACTACAGAAGATCGCGATCTTATGTGGAGGCTTGTATTTTTCATAAGAAAAGAAAATACAGATAAACAGCAGTATTACCTTCACATAATTGCAAATATGGTAAGTACTATACTAAGCGTCATAGCTCGAAATATAACGGAATCTAATTCAGAAAATAAACTTGTAAAAGCTACAGTTAAATCAGATCGTATTGAAGAGATCTATACCTACATACGATATAATATATACGATTCTAGCTTACTAAAAATTTCAACAATTGCTAAACATTTTCAGATAACCAGTAGTACTCTAAGTAACTACTTTAAAAAAGAAACAGGAAACTCCCTTCACAATTATATTATATTGTACAAATTAGGCATTGCCCAGGAAAGACTCACACAGTCTAATTTTACCGTATCACAAATAGCAAATCAATTGGGATTCACAGACGAAAGTCACCTTACGCGTATATTTAAAAAATACTGCAAGGTGACTCCTAAACAATATAAAGAAACTTATATAAAAGAATAAAAACTAGTCAAATAAGCTATTGAGTACCGAGGCGAGTCTTACTCCTCCTTTTTTTATCTGCTCCTGTAAGGTATCAAAATTATCTGCCTGATATCTGTAACTTAATTTTTCACCTACTTCGGCAGAAGCATATACTTGTGCAGCTAATTCCTGTCCTTCATTAACCCAGTCTAACAACGTTCCTGAGGTAAGGGCTTTTTGTTCTTTTTTACTTACTTTACCAAAATTTTCTGCAAGTTCAGAATAAGACATTCCATAACTATCTATCATTTTGCTGTCCCACAATGAGTGTAAATTTGTACCATCATTAAACCAGCGCACCTGTACATCATTTCCTCCTTTATCTTCAGCATTACCTAGATGTAGTGGTTGATGCAAATCACCTACAAAGTGTACTAATAATTTTAAATGAAAGGCTTTTTCCTCTTGTGTTGATGTAGTTGAGACTAAAACTTCTTTACATTTATTTATTGCAAATACTAAATCTCCATCAGGATTTTTAGTGTCTTCATAATACGTTAAACCCGGAGCTATATTAACATAATGCCAAGGACTATATTTTCTAAATTCCTGATAACTTTTTATATCATCACCATAAGTAGAAACAGTTACCAAATTTTCTTCACCTAGAAGTTGCGCTATGGCTTTCTTAGTTTTTGAGGTTAGATACTGCTCTGCAACAGCTGCAGTTGCTCTATGACCAGTTTTACCCCAATCATTTGCCTGTGAAAAATTTGTACTTAAGAGTGCCGCAAAAAGAACCGTAATCAGTTGTTTCATCTTTATTTTTTTTTTTGCAAATCTAAGAGAATCTTTGTCTATAAAAGAGGCTGAATAACCTTTATATAATTGTTTTCATCTAGTATACTGAAAAGAAACAAGTTACCTCATGCAATTTGACATTAAAAGACTAAAACATTTAAGTTTAACTTACGTTTTAAAAATTAGGGTTCCGTAATTTTAGTGATAACTTTACCGTACTATTTTAATTTATAAGAAGCATATTGAATATGAAAACTTTTAGAGAAATACAGCGTTTTGATCAATGGTGGTTGAGATTACTTCTGGTCGTTATATTATGTATTGCTATAAGTCCGTTGTTTATGAATTATGATACGCTAATTTTATCGCGGTTTGAGATTGCCTCAGTAATTCTAAGTATTCTGGTAATTCTCGGACTTTTTATAGGCTTCTGGTACATCTTTAAATTAGAAACGGTTATTGATGAAAAAGGCATCACCTACCGTTTTGTTCCTTTTCACATCAAATCGCGTTTTAGATCCTGGAGCGAAATTAAAAGTGCTTCAGTACGTAAATACAATCCTATACGAGAATACGGCGGTTGGGGGTATCGCATTTCATTCACAAAGCGAAAGGCTCTAAATACAAAAGGAAATAAAGGTATTCAACTCATGTTTAGTGATGGAAACGAACTCTTATTAGGCACTCAATATCCTGAAAAAATACAAGAAATTTTAAACTATTATAACATCCCAGCAAATACCACTTCCTAAATGAAATTCTTTATTCTTTCCTTTTTTCTTGTAGTGATATGCAAAACCAATGCTCAAGAATATACAGAGTCTGAAATTCAAGTAAATAGTTTTATTAACGGAACATTACTACACGCAAAATCTTCAAAAGACACTCTTGCCATAATAATAGGAGGTTCTGGTCCTACAGATCGCAATGGCAATCAACGCACCGCTCAAAATAACAGCTTAAAAAAACTCGCTGAAGAACTTTCTAAAAAGGGTATTTCTACATATAGATATGATAAAAGAATTTTCACTTTAATACAGGAAAATGCCCTTATAGAAGAGAAAATTAGTTTTGATGATTTTGTAACTGATGCTGTTTCGGTCATTGACTATTTTAAAAAGGCAGGCTTTATTAATATTGTGCTCATAGGCCACAGTCAGGGTGCCTTAATTGCTACACTTGCAGCAGAGCAGCGTGATATAAGTCATCTAATAGGTCTGGCTGGTGCAGGCCAGTCTATAGATAAGCTTATCGTAGATCAACTAGAAGTACAGGCTCCGGGGCTTGTTGAAAATGCAAAACAAGCATTTACAGATCTTAGAGAAAAAAATAAATCAGAAAAGTTTAGCGTAGGCTTAATATCTATTTTTAGGCCCTCTGTACAGCCTTTTATGAAAAGTTGGATGAAGTATGATCCTGCTAAGGAATTGTCAAAAATTAACGCTCCTATACTTTTAGTAAACGGGACAAAAGATCTTCAGGTTACAGCTAAAGAAGGAGAGCTTTTAAAAAATTCAAATAGCAATGCAAAAGCAGTAGATATTGATGGCATGAATCACGTACTGAAAATCATTGAAGGTGATGAATTAGAAAACTCTAAATCTTATAATGAGCCCTACCGTCCTGTTGCAGAAGAACTCATAAATTTAATAGTTGATTTTGTACGCTCTTAAAAATATATTTTAGAAAAGGTGCATCATTTCATAGGGTGTCTATTATTTTTTTTTAGAAATATAAATAGCCTGATTCAATGTCTACGCTAGTTTTTAAAGAAGATTTTAGGCATATTTGTACCGGAACAAACAAAAACTAATGCGAATTAAATTTACTCTTATTATCATTTGCTTAACTACATTAGTAGCTTGCAATAAAGATTCAGATTTTACCTTAACCGGAAAAATTAATGGTTTAAAAAAAGGAAAACTTTATTTACAACGTGTAGAAGATACTACCCTTGTCAATCTAGACAGTCTTATTATAGATGGGGATTCTGAGTTTGAATTTTATGCTAAACTGAAAGAACCACAGATTTTATATCTTACTCTTGAGAAAGTAGATGCTTATGAGTACGATGATCGCATTATGTTTTTTGCTGAACCCGGTGAAATGACTTTGAATACATCTTTGAAGAATTTTGAAAGCCAGGCTGCTATTACCGGTTCTGAAAATCAAATTAAATTAGAGGAGTATAACAAAATAATACGCCGTTTTAATGATGAAAATCTTGATCTGATCAAGAAAAACTTTGAAGCTCGTAAACAGCAGGCAGAAGACTCAATTATTTATTACGATCAAAAGCTGCAGAATTTAACTAAACGTAAATATTTATACACCGTTAATTTTGCAATGAATAATAAGCAATTTGAGATTGCTCCTTATTTAGCTATATCTGAAATTTTTGATGCCAATATTAAGTATTTAGACACCATTTACAATTCTTTAGAACCTAAGGTAAAAAAGTCAAAATATGGTAGCGTATTGAAAGATTTTATCAAAGACCGAAAGACTTTAGATAACGAAGAGCAAACCACAACAGTTACCACTGTCGAGGAGTAAAAATTTTTAAGCACAAAAAAAAGCCCTAAAAATATTTTCATTTAGGGCTTTTTTTATGCTTGAAGAAATTAGCTTAAAGCGTATTCACACGCTCAATAAGTGCTCTGCCTTTAGTTTCTAATTCGGCATTTACTTCTTTAAGATGTTTACTTCTGTTTCCAACTTTGTTGTTGTTCACTTTTACGATTAATTCGTCAAAAGTTGCAATAGCATCATCAACAATTGCTTCAGACTTAGTACGGTCTTCTTTCGGATTTAAGGCTTCCCAAAGGTATACTGCGTCTATGATATCGCCTAAAACAAAGTTTATATCTTTCTTAAGGTCTCTAATATTTGCCATAATTTAATTTTTTGCAAAAGTACGTTTATTTTATGCACTAATTATAAATAGACTTCAAGAATTTCGCAAGTTGCAGCACTCAAAGCAACTCCGGTATTTTTTGCAGGTATTAATAAGGTTTCTCCCGCTGAAAGTTTGCCCTCACCTCCGCTTCCAGAGTAAGTTAACTCACCGGAAACTATTATAATGATTGTAAATGAATCAGATCTGGCAATACTATAATCGTTATCCTTTATATGAACCCAATCTGTCTTAAAGTATGTATGATGCTTAACAGTTTGTGCCGTATTTAAGCTGGTACGATTGTAATCTAACTTAAAATCTTCAGTGAGCTCAAAGTCGAGAACTTCACGGGATTCTGCTACGTGCAAATCTCTTAGATTCCCAGAATCATCTTTACGGTTGTAATCATAAACTCTATAGGTAACGTCTGAAGTTTGCTGAATTTCAGCTAGCAAAACACCTCCACCAATAGCGTGTATACGACCGGCATTTATAAAAAAGGCATCACCTTCTTTAACCTCATGCTGATTCATAACGTCTTCAATACTCAAATTTTTAATATGCGTATCGTAATCTTCTTTAGAAATCTTCTCACTAAATCCTACCGTAAGTTCTGCCCCTTTATCTGCCTGCATAATATACCACATCTCGGTCTTACCTACTCCGGTAGGTGAAGTCTCATCTGTAGGGTGAACTTGTATAGAAAGATCACTTGCCGCATCTATAAATTTTATTAATAAAGGAAATTGAAGTCCGAATTGTTTATAAACGCGTTCTCCTAAAAGTGAAGCAGGATCTTTTTTGATAATTTCTTTTAAAGTAGCTCCCTTTAAAATACCATTTTTCACAATACTTTGCCCTTCTTCCAGGTCTGCAATTTCCCAACTCTCGCCTAATTTAGCAGTAGGGTCATTCCCTTTATTAAATAATTGATTCAGTTTTTGACCACCCCAGATTTTTTCTTTTAATACGGGTTCAAATGTAAAAGGATAAAGTGTATTACTCATAGTCTGAAATTATGCTTTAGTAAGCGCTTTTAACGCTTTTGAAATATGATTTTTAGATTTTATACTATTATAGCGCATTATCAACGATCCCGATTTATCAAATACAAATGTCTCCCTACCCGGTAAAAGACCCATAAGCGATGACTTTACTCCAAACTGCTTTCTAACTTTACCATTACTGTCTGAAAGCATTATAAAAGGAAGCTTGTATTTTTTTGAAAATTTTGCGTGAGATGCGGTATCATCAGAACTGATTCCTATTACCACCGCTCCTGCATCCTTGAAGTCTTCATATTTATCTCTAAATTCACAAGCTTCTGCGGTGCACCCGGGCGTAAAGTCTTTAGGATAGAAATAAATAACAACAGCCTTATTCTCAATATTTACAGAACTAAATATTTCAGCACGTTGATCTTCTAATTCAAAAACGGGTAATTTATCTCCTAATTGCAGCATAGCTTAACTTCCTGAATACGTGACAAAATTACGCGGAGTTTCATACAACGTAATTTCAATTTTAAATTTATCTTCTAATTTTCTACGAAGCTTATCATAAATAACCACACAAATGTTTTCTGCCGTAGGATTTAAATTAGAAAATTCTGGAACATCCAGATTTAGATTTTTATGATCAAAAGGTTCTTCAATTTCAGATTTTATTAAATCTTTTAAAATTTTTAAATCAATTACAAAACCGGTTTCAGGATCTATCTCTCCCGTTACAGCCACTATTAGATCATAATTATGCCCGTGGTAGTTAGGATAGCTACATTTTCCGAATATTTCAAAATTCTTATCAGCATCCCAGTCTGACCTAAAAAGTCTGTGAGCAGCGTTAAAATGCGCTCTACGCTTAACTGTTACACTCATTGCTCAATGTGTTTGTAAAATTTATCAAAAATGATCTTAAACCATTCTGTATACACGTTAGGATTATTTATCATATCTAGTTTTATATCTTCAAGGGACATCCACTTCCATTCTGATACTTCATCGGGATTAAGGTTTGGTAAACCTTCATAATTGCCTAACAGTATATGATCAAATTCGTGCTCAGTCAAACCGTTATCAAATGGAGCTTTGTATATAAAGGAAATACTTTCTTCCAGTTCTGTAACAAAACCCATTTCTTCCATAAGTCTGCGCTTACCGGCGGCAATATTAGATTCGCCTTCGCGCTGATGACTACAACAAGTATTCGTCCATAAACCTGGAGAATGATACTTATGTAAAGCTCTTCGTTGTAACATAAGCTCTTTGTTTTCATTAAAAACAAAAACTGAAAACGCCCTATGTAATAAGGCTTTTTCGTGAGCTTCCATCTTGGGCATTAATCCTACTTGTTGATCATTTTCATCAACAAGAATGACAAGTTCTTCATTCATATTTCTTTTTAGTTGTAAATGTACAAATACAACTAAGGGCTTACAATAGAAAAAGCCTTCTTATTCAGAAGGCTTTTGGGTATTTGTTATATTAAATGCGCATTAATAGTCTTGAACAATGAATTCACTTCTACGGTTAAGCTGGTGATCTTCTTCACTACATTTAACCCCATTGCTACATTTATTTAAAAGTTGTGTCTCTCCATAACCTCTTCCGGTTAAACGCTCTTTAGCTATACCACCTTTTTCGATGATGTAATTTATTGTAGATTTATTACGTCTCTCCGATAAAGCTAAGTTATACGCATCTACTCCTCTACTATCTGTGTGAGATCTAACGTCTATTCTTAACATTGGATACTCTTTCAGTACTTCAATGATTTTAGCTAACTCTACAGCTGCATCAGGACGTATGTTTGATTTGTCAAAATCAAAATAGATAGGATTAATTAGCTTACCTAAGTCAAAGTCTGGAGGTATTGTTGTAATAGACTGCTCTAATTCAATTACAACGGTAACATCACTACTCTCTTTAGGTACGTTTATTAATTTTTCTGCTGTACTATATCCTTCTTTTTCTGCTCTTACAAAATAGTCTGTATCACAATTAGGATTTTCAAATAAATAAGAAGCGTTGGGCTCTTCAGTTTCACCAGAAACAATAAGTTCATTCTCTAGATTACGCACTCCTATCAATGAATTATTTAGTGGTTTTCCTGTAGCTTTATCAACAACAAGAATGTTCACTTTACTATCACAAGCAGTACGTACAAAACCGTAAATATTATCATCTAACGGGTCATTTGCTCTATTAGAAGCAAAATAACCGGTTTCAGATTCGGTATCGTATATAAATGTAAAATCGTCTTTCGGGCTATTTATAGGCTCGCCAATATTTGTTATTTCATTCTTTTCAGAATCATAGCTGTAAATATCTAAACCTCCTAAACCACCACGGCCATCTGTTGAGAAATAGAGTTTACCATTTTTGTCTACAAAAGGAAATGTCTCTCTTCCCGGTGTATTTACTGCAGCTCCCAGGTTTTCAGGGGTACCGTAACCACCCGCATCTGTTAGCTCAACTTTCCAAATATCAGATTCTCCAAAAGAACCATCACGGTCTGAAGCAAAATATAAAGTTTTACCATCTGGAGACAAGGCAGGATGCGCTGTTGAAAAAGAATCACTGTTAAACGGAAGCTCTGTGGCAACTCCAAACTGCCCACTGCTACCTTTAACAGATTTATAAAGCTTGAGTTTATTAGTGCGTTTAGAATCACTTTTATATTGATTTTTAGTGAAGTTATTTCTTGTAAAGTACATAGTAGTTCCATCTGCAGAGAAAGTCGCTGTACTTTCGTGAAACTCTGTATTTACGGGGCCTTTTAACTTACTAGCAGACTTAACTTGTCCATCGTCTTCAATAGATCCTGTATATAAATCTAAAAAAGGTTGGTTATTCCATTTGTGAATTCGTGTTGACATTGTACCCGTATCTCTAGTCGATGCAAACATTAATTGCTCACCGTAAAATGAAGGTGCAAAATCTGAATAGCCTACGGTATTTACATTAAGTCGTTGAATTTCATAGGTGCCATTTACATAACCTGTACGAACTTCTGCAGTTGTACCATTATAGTAGTCTGTACCTTCAGTGCTCATAAGCTCTTTGTAGCGCTTAATCATCTCAAGAGATTTATCATACTCTTTTATGGCTCTCAAGGTTTGGGCGTATCTAAAGTACTGGTCTGGAGTAACATCAGCAGGATATTTTTCCACTAATTTCTGATACCACATTTCTGCTTCTGTATAATCTGCATTATAATAAAATGCATCACCCAGCTTACTGAAAAGTTCTGCTGACTCATAACCTGCTTCAGCAACTTTCAAAAATATTTTTTGAGAGTCTACAAAAGCATACCTGTTAAATTGCTTGGTTCCGTTTGCTATTTCTCGCTCCTGAGCATTTACACTAAATGAAGCTAGCGATAGTAAAATTACCAGTGTAAAAATAATTTTTTGATTCATGGGGTTGAAAATTTAGGGAATTAAAAGAATCGCGGCGTAAGCATTCTGTTATACTCCTTGAATAATTCAAAGCGTATAAATAGTTCATAAGTACCATCATTGTAAGTAGCATTACCCAAGTCTGTACTTTCTCTATCGTAAGCAAATCCTATTAACATTCCATCAGAAACCTGAAAACCTACAAGACCGCTCAAAGCAGCACTCCATCTGTAAGATGCTCCTAAAGTAAGTTTATCATAGAATAAAAAATTTGCATTTACATCTACTGCTAATGGAGCGCCAGCTACCATTTTGACAAGCGTTGAAGGTTTAAATTTTACATCTCTACCTATGTCAAAAACATAACCTGCTAAACCATAATAATGAATTCGTTCCTCAGCTACAAAAGTTTCAGCTCCGCTAGTACCACTTCTTTCAAAATGATCTGTCTGAAGTAGGTAAGGTGCAGACAAACCTCCATAAAATTTAGAATTGTGATAGAATATCCCTACTCCCACATTAGGAGAAAGTTTATTGTCTATATTAATTAAAAATGGATCACCAGCATTAAAAGGATTAGTTCTACTAAAGTCTACATCTAATAAATTTAAAGTTCCTTTAATACCAAAACTGAATTTACCCTCTGCTCCAGTTTCTATAGTATAACTAAAATCTCCACTAAAATTAGTTTCTCTGGCTGGTCCTAGTACATCATTTACTAAGCTAAATCCTACACCTACCTTACCTAATCCTACAGGACTATGCACTGAAAGATTCTGTGTACGTGGAGCACCATCTAAACCTACCCATTGACTGCGATGCAACAATACAATACTGGTAACCCCTCGGTTACCTGCATAAGCAGGGTTTATTACCAAGGGATTATACATGTATTGTGTATACTGGGGATCTTGCTGACCATAACTAGATCCTGCAAAAAGCAAAACAACTAGTACAATTAACTTACCTAAGTTTTTATTCATCGTCATAAGCTTGTTACTATAATTACTCATTGAGTGATGCTTTATTAGTTAATGTATAAGAATGAAGCCAACTTACGTATTTCTCCACTATCTCTTTCATAAGTAATGATGTAATAGTAAGTACCTGTAGGTAAACGCTCGCCTCTTCTTACGGTTGCACGACCATCAGAGAATCCTCTAAATGCATTATCTGAATTAGGATCATAACCCTTAGTACTGAACACTTCTACACCCCAACGGTTAAATATTTGAACCGTATTATTAGGGAAATCAGTTATGTTCTGTATCATAAACACATCGTTTAGACCATCACCGTTTGGCGTCATTACATTGTATACAATGATATCTTCTCTATCTAATACACCATCTAATCTTGTAAACGTAGGATCATTCGTTGGATCACCATCTGCATCATCTGGATTATCTACAGTTTCGACAGTATCATCACCATTATCTGATAAATCCTCTATAACATTTCCATTAGTTAATACACCACTTCCTATAGCCTGGTTTTTAACACCTGCATTTTCTATATCATCCTGTGTGATCACATAGACAGCACTAAATGTGTCTGTATCAACTGCACCTGCTGCTAAATCTATAGGCCCTCCTGTTACAGTCACTAGTGGATCATCGATCACTATATCAAATATAGCTGTTTCACCAGTATTTCTTACTGTAAAGGTATAGGTAATAGTCTCACCCACTTCAGGCACTTGATCACCATCCTCGTCATTCCACGTTCCAAATTTATATACACTAAGACCTGTTAAGCCAGGAGTATTTGTAATTGTAGGATCGTTTGTAGGATCACCATCACCATCATCATCTACAGTCTCATCGCCGTTATCTGATGTATCGGTTACATCCTCATCAAATGGATCTTTACCTGTCGCTAAAGCAGAGTTTGTTACAAATCCTGCCTCAATATCAGTTTGAGTGATTGTATAGCTCGCTGTTGCAACACCAATATCTCCAGGTGATAAATCTGCAGGATCTATAATTAATCCAGTAATACCTAAGAATGCATCGTCGATTACAATACCACTTACAACTGTATTACCTGTATTGGTAACCGTGAAGGTATAAGTAATAGTCTCTCCTACTTGCGCAAATGCATCTGCATTCTCATCATTAAATACTCCTGTTTTCACAAGTTGTATTTCAGGATTTGGCTTCTCAGATACTAAGATATAAACTGTTGCTGTATCAGTTGCTACAGGAGAACCTGCATCAAATATCTGATATGTAAATTGATCATTACCTGCAAAGTCTGTATTTGGCGTGTAAATAAAAGTACCGTCAGCGTTAATAACTACTGTTCCGTTTGCAGGACCATTAGCAGGTGACAATGCCACATCTACTAATTGTGTTTGCCCTTCTGGATCAGTATCATTATCAAGAACATTACCACTTATACTCTCATTAGTCTCCCCAAAGTATGCATCATCGTTAGCATTTGTAATGTTACCTGCATCAGGTATAATATTGATTATTACAATTGCTGAATCACAAGCCTGTGGATTACCATTATCACATACTGTATATTCAAAACTATCCTCTCCAACAAAACCAGGTCCCGGAGTATATGTATAGCTTCCGTCAGGATTTACTACTACTGTTCCGTTAGCAGGGTTTGTATTACTAGTTACAGTAATTGGATCACCATCTGGATCAAAATCATTACTTAGTACATTACCATCAATACTAACTCCTACCTCTGTAGTATTTGTATCTGCATTAGCTACCGGTGGGTCATTCTGGGTTGTTTCAAGAGGAACAACTTGAATATATACCGATGCAGTATCACAAGCTTGAGGACTTCCACCGTCACATATTTGATATGTAAATGTATCATCACCTATAAAGTCTGTGTTTGGTGTGTAGGTATAGCTTCCGTCAGGATTGAATACCAAAGTACCGTTTGTAGACTGTGTTACCACTGTGAATACCTCACTTCCAACAGGACCGTCAGGATTCTCATCATTAGTTCCTACGTTACCACTTACCGGCTGGTTAACAAACGTATCATTGATATCAGTAACTGCTAGTATGGTATTACCTCCATTTGGACTAGGATCAATACTGATGTAAACCGTTGCTGTATCAGTAGCACCATTATCATCTGTAATTGTGTACGTAAACTGGTCTGTACCACTATAAATTCCATTTGGAGTATATGTAAGACTACCGTCTGCTAGTATAACCACTGTTCCATTTGAAGGCTGTGTATTAGAAGTTACAGTAAAATCATCTCCTTCTGGATCACTATCATTAGTAAGTACATTCCCTGTAATTACTTCTCCAATCAAACCAAAATAAGCGTCATCATTAGCTACAATAGTATTACCTGCATTTGCAATAACATCAATTGTTACAGTTGCTGTATCACATAGTGATGGGTTATTATCATCACATACTGTGTATTCAAAACTATCCTCTCCTGTAAAATCAGGGTTTGGAGTATAGATGAATGTTCCGTCAGGATTAATTACTAAAGTACCATTAACAGGAGTAGTATTACTTGTTACAGTAAGAACATCTCCGTCTGGATCAAAGTCATTTGCTAATACATTACCATCTACAGGTGTACCTGCTTCAGTAATTGCCGTATCATCATTAGCTACAGGAGCATTGTTTTCAATTGTTCCTTCAGGCAATACCTGTATAGTTACATCTGCACCGTCACAAGCCTGTGGAATACCTGCATCACATACCTGATAAGCGAAAGTATCTTCACCTATAAAGTCTGCGTTTGGTGTGTAGGTATAGCTTCCGTCAGGATTGAAAACCAAAGTACCGTTTGTAGGCTGTGTTACCACTGTGAATACCTCACTTCCAACAGGACCGTCAGAATTCTCATCATTGGTTCCTACGTTACCACTTACCGCTTGATTCACAAACGTATCGTTGATATCGTTGATCGCAAGGATGGTGTTAGCCGCACTAGGATCTACAGTAATGTATACAGTCGCTGTATCTACTGAACCAGCTGTATCTACTATATCATAAGTAAATTGATCTGAACCGCTAAAGCCTGCATTAGGTACATAGCTTAAGCTTCCGTCTGCTGCTAAAGTAACTGTTCCGTTTGCTGCATTGGTGTTTCCGGTTACAGCTAATGGAAGGTCTCCTTCTGGATCGCTATCATTAGTAAGTACGTTTCCGGTTATTTCAGCTCCTAGGTATCCGAAGAATGCATCGTCATTAGCTACTGTAAAGTTTCTAGTATCTGCAATAACTTCGATAGTTACCGTTGCTGTATCACATAATGCTGGTGTACCAGTATCACATACTGTATATTCAAAACTATCCTCTCCTGTAAAATCAGGGTTTGGAGTATAGGTGAATGTTCCGTCAGGATTAACTACTACTGTTCCGTTTGTTGGATTTGTATTACCGGTTACAGTAAGTGGTCCGCCATCTGGATCAAAGTCGTTAGTCAATACATTACCATCTACAGGTGTTCCTGCTTCAGTAATTGCTGTATCGTCATTAGCTACCGGTGGATCATTTCATTAGTAGTTAAAGGCAATACCTGTATAGTTACATCTGCACCGTCACAAGCCTGTGGAATACCTGCATCACATACTGATAAGCGAAAGTATCTTCACCTATAAAGTCTGCGTTTGGTGTGTAGGTATAGCTTCCGTCAGGATTGAAAACCAAAGTACCGTTTGTAGGCTGTGTTACCACTGTGAATACCTCATTCCAACAGGACCGTCAGGATTCTCATCGTTGGTTCTACGTTACCACTTACCGCTTGATTCACAAACGTATCGTTGATATCGTTGATCGCAAGGATGGTGTTAGCGCACTAGGATCTACAGTAATGTATACAGTCGCTGTGTCTACTGAACCAGCTGTATCTACTATATCATAAGTAAATTGATCTGAACCGCTAAAGCCTGCATTAGGTACATAGCTTAAGCTTCGTTGCTGCTAAAGTAACTGTTCCGTTTGCTGCATTGCTGTTTCCGGTTACAGCTAATGGAAGGTCTCTTCTGGATCGCTTATCATTAGTAAGTACGTTTCCGGTTATTTCAGCTCCTAGGTATCCGAAGAATGCATCATTCATTAGCCTACTGTTAAAGTTTCTAGTATCTGCAATAACTTCGATAGTTACCTGTTGCTGTATCACATAATGCTGGTGTACCAGTATCACATACTGTATATTCAAAACTATCCTCTCCTGTAAAATCAGGGTTTGGAGTATAGGTGAATGTTCCGTCAGATTAACTATACTGTTCCGTTTGTTGGATTTGTATTACCGGTTACAGTAAGTGGTCCGCCATCTGGATCAAAGTCATTAGTCAATACATTACCATCTACAGGTGTTCCTGCTTCAGTAATTGCTGTATCGTCATTAGCTACCGGTGGATCATTCTCATTAGTAGTTAAAGGCAATACCTGTATAGTTACATCTGCACTATCACAAGCCTGTGGAATACCTGCATCACATACCTGGTAAGCGAAAGTATCTTCACCTATAAAGTCTGCGTTTGGTGTGTAGGTATAGCTTCCGTCAGGATTGAATACCAAAGTACCGTTTGTAGGCTGTGTTACCACTGTGAATACCTCACTTCCAACAGGACCGTCAGGATTCTCATCATTGGTTCCTACGTTACCACTTACCGCTTGATTTACAAACGTATCGTTGATATCGTTGATCGCAAGGATGGTGTTAGCCGCACTAGGATCTACAGTAATGTATACAGTCGCTGTATCTACTGAACCAGCTGTATCTACTATATCATAAGTAAATTGATCTGAACCGCTAAAGCCTGCATTAGGTACATAGCTTAAGCTTCCGTCTGCTGCTAAAGTAACTGTTCCGTTTGCTGCATTGGTGTTTCCGTTACAGCTAATGGAAGGTCTCCTTCTGGATCGCTATCATTAGTAAGTACGTTTCCGGTTATTTCAGCTCCTAGGTATCCGAAGAATGCATCATCATTAGCTACTGTAAAGTTTCTAGTATCTGCAATAACTTCGATAGTTACCGTTGCTGTATCACATAATGCTGGTGTACCAGTATCACATACTGTGTATTCAAAACTATCCTCTCCTGTAAAATCAGGGTTTGGAGTATAGGTGAATGTTCCGTCAGGATTAACTACTACTGTTCCGTTTGTTGGATTTGTATTACCGGTTACAGTAAGTGGTCCGCCATCTGGATCAAAGTCGTTAGTCAATACATTACCATCTACAGGTGTTCCTGCTTCAGTAATTGCTGTATCGTCATTAGCTACTGGTGGATCATTCTCATTAGTAGTTAAAGGCAATACCTGTATAGTTACATCTGCACCGTCACAAGCCTGTGGAATACCTGCATCACATACCTGGTAAGCGAAAGTATCTTCACCTATAAAGTCTGCGTTTGGTGTGTAGGTATAGCTTCCGTCAGGATTGAATACCAAAGTACCGTTTGTAGGCTGTGTTACCACTGTGAATACCTCACTTCCAACAGGACCGTCAGGATTCTCATCATTGGTTCCTACGTTACCACTTACTGCCTGATTTACAAACGTATCGTTGATATCGTTGATCGCAAGGATGGTGTTAGCCGCACTAGGATCTACAGTAATGTATACAGTCGCTGTATCTACTGAACCAGCTGTATCTACTATATCATAAGTAAATTGATCTGAACCGCTAAAGCCTGCATTAGGTACATAGCTTAAGCTTCCGTCTGCTGCTAAAGTAACTGTTCCGTTTGCTGCATTGGTGTTTCCGGTTACAGCTAATGGAAGGTCTCCTTCTGGATCGCTATCATTAGTAAGTACGTTTCCGGTTATTTCAGCTCCTAGGTATCCGAAGAATGCATCGTCATTAGCTACTGTAAAGTTTCTAGTATCTGCAATAACTTCGATAGTTACCGTTGCTGTATCACATAATGCTGGTGTACCATTATCACATACTGTGTATTCAAAACTATCCTCTCCTGTAAAATCAGGGTTTGGAGTATAAGTGAATGTTCCATCAGGATTAACTACTACTGTTCCATTTGTTGGATTTGTATTACCGGTTACAGTAAGTGGTCCGCCATCTGGATCAAAGTCGTTAGTCAATACATTACCATCTACAGGTGTTCCTGCTTCAGTAATTGCTGTATCGTCATTAGCTACCGGTGGATCATTCTCATTAGTAGTTAAAGGCAATACCTGTATAGTTACATCTGCACTATCACAAGCCTGTGGAATACCTGCATCACATACCTGGTAAGCGAAAGTATCTTCACCTATAAAGTCTGCGTTTGGTGTGTAGGTATAGCTTCCGTCAGGATTGAATACTAAAGTACCGTTTGTAGGCTGTGTTACCACTGTGAATACCTCACTTCCAACAGGACCGTCAGGATTCTCATCATTGGTTCCTACGTTACCACTTACTGCCTGATTTACAAACGTATCGTTGATATCGTTGATCGCAAGGATTTCATTCGACTCTATAGTTCCAGTTGCAGTATCTGATAGATTGTCTGTCGTTCCTAATGATACCGTAGCTATAACAATAAAAGTCTCATCATCTTCAAAAGCTGTATCGTCTACTGTTGGGAACGTGATTGGTCCGCTGGTAGTCTGTCCCGCAGGGATTGTTACCTGTAGTGGTGTTCCGTCTGTATAATCCTCAGGATTGGTTGCAGTACCATCAGCAAAGGTGATGTCTACTACGATATCCTCATAACTTGGTTTATCTAAAGTCACTACAAAGACTGCATCTGCTCCTTCTGCTACTGTTACATCTGCAATAGTAATGGT